>NZ_JBDWIU010000011.1:0-470878 GCF_039974535.1 Litoreibacter sp.
GCATCGCGGATCAGGTCGCGGTTGTCGTCATAGGCCAGCACCTTGTCCGCGACGAGGTAGCCGACCGGACCAGCGCCCGCGCCTTTGCCGTTGCGGAAGAACTTGATCAGCATCGGTGGGACGCCTCGATGATCTGGGCAAGCTGACGCTCGATGGTCAGCAAGCGGCGGGCAACGGTGAGGGCATCGAGGTCAACGCGCCCCGCCAGCATCGCACGGTTCAGCCAGCGGGCGATCTGGTTGAGGTTGCCGCCGATGCGCCCGACGGCCAGAACCAGCGCCGGGTCGACGCGCGGGATAGGCTTGCGACGGCGGGCTTCGGTCAGGCCAAGCGCCTCGCGCAGCAGAGTCGCGGCGGGCAGGCCTGCGGCCTCCGCTTTGGCGCGCAACTGGGCCTTTTCTGCGGCGCTGCACCGGAAGACAAAAGTCTCGGTCAGCGGCTCTTTGGTGCGGGCTTTACCCGCACCGGTGGGGTTCGAAGGGGAGGCTTGCCGCCCCTCGCAAGGTCCCGTGTCAGCAGCGCCAGCGTATGACATGGGTCGCCTTGCTGTTTGCTCTTCAGTGGGATCGGTAGCGGTCATGATCTGAGGCCAGCGGCTTGGATTTGGGCCTGCGTCACCAGCTTCGACGCCAGCAATCCGTCGATCTGCTTTGCCGTGATGTGTTTGCACATCGGGCTGCGATCACTGATCCAGCAGGCCAGACGCGCGTGGTGATCAGCTTGCAAAGCTGCCGCCTTTTCTCGGTCTTCTGCCTGTTTCTCGACATAGCCCTGCCAACGCCGCGACTGAAACCAGTTGTCCGAAAAACAGACCTTAGAGCGGGTGAAACCTGCGCTTTCGTTCGCGTAGGCTTGGACCGCCTGCCGCAAGTCCTCCGGTGCGATCCCTTCCTTCACGGCCTTTTCGATATCGGCACAGCAGGCTGCTCTACCGCGTACCCGGTCTGGTGGATACGCCGCTAAAATCTTCTCATCCGCCGCCGCCTCGCGCTCGCGCGAAGGAGGTTCTTTCTTAGGTTCAATGGTAAGGTTCGTGTCCCGATTTGAGACTACCCCCGTCTCACCCTTGGGACTTTTCCCCCTGTTTTTTGAGACGTTTCCCCCCGTCTCATTTTGAGACACAACCCCATTGGGACCGCTCGCCCCGCCCTTCGGGCGCGAACTGGGGCCAAGGGTAATATCGAGGTGCAGCTCGTATTGGTTAGACCCTCGCCCGCCATCACCATCTCCACGAGCATGGCGCGTGACAAGCCCGCACTCCTCCAACGTCGTCATGTGACGAAACAGCGTTGCGCGGCCCATCTCACATTCGTCCGCCAACCTCTTTGCGCTTGGGTTACACTGACCAGTCTCTTTGTTGTGGAAGTCTGCCAGTTGGATCAGCACGATCTTCGCGGCAGGTTTCAAACCTTTGACATTCGCGGCCCAGATCAATGCCATGCCACTCATGGCTTTGAACCGCCGAACGAATGCGAAAAAAGGTTCGTCACATGTCGAATAATCGCAATGATATCAAAGGCCGTGTTTTTGCAGTTCGTCAGCCTAACATATTGTTCTCGTGAATTTGTGCTCTGCCTGCCGGGCCTACCACTCACCCTATCGCGGAAGCACCAACTCCGCCTTTAGGCCGCCCAGCTCCTTACTATCGCCCAATCGCAGCGTCCCGCCATGCGACCGCGCCACATCCGCCGCTATGGCCAGCCCAAGCCCGACGCCCGAGCCCGCGTTCTGATTTCGCGACGCGTCCAAGCGTGAAAATGCCTTAACCGCCTGCTCCCGCTGCGCGGCGGGAATTCCGGGCCCGTTGTCTTCCACGCTAATCCGAAGGGCCGTTTCAAGAACTGCCACCTCCACCTGCGCCTTTGAGCCATAGCGCACGGCATTGTTTATCAGGTTCTCGATCGCGCGTTGCAGGGATAACGGGCGCAACTTCATCGTAACTTGCTTTGGAAGCCCCCCAACAATTTCAACCGCCTTGCCCGCCCGTTGAGCGTTGGCAACAAGGTCTTTCAACAAGGACACTGGATCCGTTTCTTCCAACTCTTCCAGCGCGTCAGCCTTGGAAAAATCCAAGAAGGCCTCAATTAGACGCTCCATCTCGTCAACATCACCAATCAAATCTTGGGTGTCATTGCTATCAGGTTGCATCGACAGGCCCAGTTTCAGGCGTGTCAGTGGCGTACGCAAGTCGTGGCTTACACCGGATAGCATAAGCGTGCGTTGCTCAATTTGGCGCTCAATGCGCGCGCGCATATTCAAGAAAGCCGAGCCGGCAGAGCGCACTTCGGTAGCGCCACTGGGGTGATACGGCTCGTTGCGTCCTTTACCAAAGGCCTCAGCTGCGCGGGCGAGCCTACGAATTGGCCGGATTTGGTTGCGTAAAAATAGATACGAGATGATTGTCATCAAAATGGCCGTGAACAGCATCAAAACCAAAAGCTGATGTGGGTTCGTCGCCGCCACGCGCCTGCGCGAGAATGAGACGTCCAACACCCCCTTCGATGTCCCCAAGCTGGCTTGCACGGTCTTGTCGATGCTGACCAAATCAACTGCGAGTAGCGTATCAAATTGCTCCGCCAAGGTTTCGCGTATGGCTTTGCCCGACAGATCGGCAAACCCCACACGCGCCTCAACCTGCCCTCCGGGCAAGGTCGCGATCATGTCTAAGGCCTTCGCCGTTTGCAGCACTTGAACGCGCGCAACCTCTTCCCCTTCGGCCTCCTCGATGACGTCCAAAAGCAACTGTAATTCCACCGAGATGTTTTGCGTCATCTGCGCGGTCACGTCTTCGTAAAGACGTTGAATAAAGGCGAAGGAAACCACAAGCTGGATGGTAATGATCGGCACCAACAAGATCAGGGCCGCCCGCCCGTAGAGGCTGCGTGGTAGGTAGCGCTTGATTGAGAACCGTGCCATGTTTGAGACCGTAACCCTGCTTGCGCAAAAGGAAAAGAGCGATGGCACCTAAGAAGCCCGACACCCGCAAAACGGGCAAGCCTATTTCCCTAGCCCCCGGACTGCGGTGCATACTTGCGCCCAATGCCTCGCCAATGACCTATACAGGGACGAATACCTATCTTTTAGGGACCCGCGACATTGCCGTCATTGACCCCGGCCCGCCTGACGAATCCCATATGGAAGCGATCATCACGGCCTTGGAAGCCCATCAGCGCATCAGCCACATCTTTGTAACCCACTCCCATGTAGACCACTCGCCTTTAGCCATGGTCCTTGCGCAAGTCACCGGCGCGAAAATTCATGGCTTTGGCCCCAGCACCTCAGGTCGTGCGCCGATCATGAGCTCCTTTGCGGATTTGGGCGGCGGCGAAGGCATTGACGAAACCTTTATGCCCGATGTCACCCTTGCCCATGGTGACCGCGTGGATGGCACGGATTGGAGCCTGAGCGCCCTACACACCCCCGGACATATGGGGAACCATCTGTGCTTTCACTGGCATCAAGGCGATGCGTTGTTCAGTGGGGATTTGGTGATGGGATGGGCCACATCGATGGTCTCGCCTCCTGACGGGCATTTAACCGATTTTATGGCCTCCTTGGAGATGCTGTCGCTGCGTAAAGGGGATGCGACCTTTTACAGCGGACACGGGCTCCCCATCGATGCCCCCCTCGTGCGGGTCCAAGAGCTGCTTGCTCATCGCCGAATGCGCGAATCTCAAATCCTCAAAGCCCTGACCAACAGCCCCCTAACCGCAAAAGAGCTTACGGCGCGGATATATACCGACGTCGCGCCCGCGTTACTGCCTGCGGCGCAGCGAAATGTCATTGCCCATTTGATCGATCTTGCGGGCCGAAATCGCGTAAAATCAGAGGAAATGTTAAGTGCCACCAGCCGGTTTTCAGTTATCTGAATTATTTGCACAAAACCCTCTTTACGACCGGAATCGCGCTTGCTATACGCCCATCACCGTTCCGACGTAGCTCAGCGGTAGAGCAGTTGACTGTTAATCAATTGGTCGTAGGTTCGATCCCTACCGTCGGAGCCATTTCCACCACAGAGTGATAAAAACAAGGCTTATAGGAATTAGCTTCCATTGCTTTGCCTAGACGGTGAACGTCCGACGAATTTGACCTTCACATTATAAATTAACTCGACATGGCAAACCTAACCTAGGCACAGGATGCAGCGAATGGCGGCAATGAACCCGTTGTGACCGAATTTCTGCAATGCAGTGAGCGCCTTGTGTGGAGGCATGGCCAAAAACGTTAACAACCACTTGGGTTTTGAACGAGGTTTGTGGGAGCATCAAACGAGGACTTTTACAGCCCTTCCAAAAACGAGGGTTTTTGGAAGGCATACCAATGGCCGTTAGCTTTAGAGTGATTGTGAAGGCTTCATAAGCTGCGACGCTTGTACAAAAACTAACGTGTATATTCCCAATTGACTTTATTCGGTGACCTGAGCGGTTGCAGCCCAATTGCGGCCATCGCTTCTGAGATAGATACGTTTACTCGGGGTGGCATTTGCTGTGGGAACGCCCCTCTTCCCTGAAGGCGCAAAACGTCTCCATCTACAACTTCATCAGCAAGTAACGTCAAAATAGCCGGTGTACACTCCCAGTTTCCGCCTTTGCGACGTGTCACAGGGTTATACGAACCCGTACCATATAGGTAGCACATCTGCGGCTGCCCGTTTGAAGATTGAAGCTGCCATTGTCCCTGAACTGCGCGCGTGTTCCCTGGATAAACCAACCAAGTTCGACCGTCTGTACTGTGATATTCAATCTGAGTGCCATGACGATCATCCCAGTCTTTAATTGTTGTATTTGAAAGAAAGCGCGAAAGCTCTTCAGGGTTTTCGAGTAGAGACTGAACTCGTGTCTTATCATCTTCGACCATA
The DNA here is from genome assembly GCF_039974535.1 of Litoreibacter sp. GTDB lineage: Bacteria > Pseudomonadota > Alphaproteobacteria > Rhodobacterales > Rhodobacteraceae > Litoreibacter. Next base: position 4,859 of record NZ_JBDWIU010000011.1, read on the forward strand.
AACGTTGTCAACGTTGAGTTTAAAGCAGCTCCACATGCAGAGATTGTGGTTAGGGTCAGACCCAACATCAAAAGCCTTTTCATTAATAGGTTCTCCATTTTAAAGGTCGATCTCTGCGTATTCAGTCAATGCAATTGTCAGTAAAAGACCTGTGGTCAGGCGGTCCTTGTTTTCAATGTAAAGCTATTTGCCGTGGTTTGCACTGCAATAAAAAGTGGTTCAGGTTCGAAACGAAGCTATCCCGCTCTCTCCCAAAAACCACCGTTTTTGACAGAGTTAACTTCACTCATTCAAGCGTGTTACACGAGACTTTCAAAAAAGGTTTTACCTCTTTCCAGCGCGACGATTAAAAGAGTGAGACCGAATGCTTGAAGGTAAGCTTTGAGTTTCACGTCACGCCACTTCGTTTCAGTTGGACAAAAATGTAAACCTAAAGAGGTTGCTGCCTGCCAACATGCAAATGCTCCAATTAGAAACCCTACGGATGCGGTAGCGTAAGAAATGGCATCAAGTGAACCGGTCCAGACAACATAAACACCCGAAACAAGCATTACTGCGACAGAGGCTTTTGCTAAACCAGTGCCTCTGACGGCAAATTTCGATGTGCGAACTTCTGCGGACTTGGTGTCCATGCCTCGAACAACACCAAGTATCAAGGCCAACCAGCACACATAAAACACAAGGCAGAGGCTAGATACTACAGCGGTGAGAAACACTATTTCAGTCATTTTTACGCGATACAGGAGGGGTAGTTATACAGTCAATAGGTCAGGCGAACCGTTCACCCCACTGAAACGACCTTTAGACGGGCAAACGCTTAATCCCTACTCTCAAGCAAGTCTTCGCGGACCTCATCAGTTGGGGTGCGCTTAACCACCCTTGCGACGAATTCTTTGACCTTCACCGATTTCCGGACCAGAAATCTTGCGATCTCCCATAAGGGCGCGAAGTAAATTGTCTTGAGGTCTGTCGCAGAATGCCCCTCAGATTTGGTCAGGCCAAACTTGAAGTCCCCCTGCCCCTCCGAGACATGCAAAGACCCGAATATCCAATCCCACACGGCCAAGGCCCCCCCGAAATTTTTGTCATAATGTTTGGCAGCGATGGAATGGTGAATTTGATGTTGAGCGGGCGAGATGAATATATGCTCCAACCAACGCGGGTAGCGGATGTCGATATGTGAGTGTCGCAGGTTTGACCCCGTCACATGGAAGATGAACACGATCACATTGACCCCTACGACGGTGTAGAGGTCCACCTTGCTGCCAAACAGGAAGAAGAACAGCGATATCACCGATCCCTGCGCCACAACCCCGCGCATGGCGTAAAGCACGCCCTCTAACGGATGGACGCGGTACACGGTGATGGGCGACATCGTCTCGGCCCCGTGGTGGACCTTATGGATAAACCACAACATGGGCCAATTATGCATCCAGCGATGCACCAAGTATTTGGTGAAATCATCAACCACGAACATCGCGACCGAGAACAGCGCTATGACAACCGGCTTGGAGACCCCTGCCATCCCTCCCCACGGGATAATGTCACTTCGGACCAGCGCCATATAGACGGCGGTCGCGATGGTAACTTGCGTCAATAAAAGTGGGGAGATGAACCCAGTGAACACCCGGTTGATCACGAAGATCTTGTAGTCCGCGAAGGCGGATCCGGAGAACAGGATTTTGGGGTCAAAAATACGGCGAAGCGACGATCCAATGGAGGCTCTGCGCACGATCACAAGCCAGCCAAAGGCAATAAGCGCTGAGATGCCGATGTAGCCTAGGAAAATCCGCTTCTTCGGGTTGGAGAAGTCAGAGAACAGGCCAAAAAACTGGTCTAGCAGGTCCATGAAATCCTCAATTCCTCAGGAATGGTGGCGCCCAAAAAGAGCGCCACCAAAGTATTTAGTCAGTTTCTGCGCCACCGCTATCGGTGTCCAGCTCTTTAACCAAGTTGGCCAAGTCCTCGGTTGCGTCGTTTGCACGGGCTTCGACTTCAAACTCTTTGATCAACAGGTCTTGTACCTTCAGCATGTTCAGCTGGTACGCGTTCCACGACATTTTAGCGTCTTTTACGAATTTGCCATCCGCATCAACACCAGTGACCACTGTCTCGTCCATAGTGACTGGGCTAAAGCCGATCAGGCGGTTCAAACGCACCGCTGTGCCGCCAAGGTTTTCCCGCCCCGTTTGCAAGGCCAGCGTGAAGCCTTTCAGCTCGCTCCAGTGCTTTGCGTAGTCTGCATAAGCCTCAGCATCATCGTCGCTGTCGTCTGCACGCAATGTGGTGATGTCTTTGTAGACAGAACCCGCATATTTGAATGCCGCTTCAGCCAGAACTTTTGTCCACTCGGTTTCAATAACCATTGCGTAGGCTTGCAGTTGTTGCCGTTGCGCGTCTGTCAGTGCTTCGCCGTCAGCGGATGTGATCAACTTACGACCCTCGATGAAGGCCGTAGTGATTGTCACCATGTAGTCGGTTTTGCCGCTACGGTCTGCACCGGCAGCGTAGTATGCGTTGCCGAAAACCATTTCGGTTTTCAGATCAATTACACCATCGCCATTCGCGTCAGCTGCTGCGCCATCTTTTTTCTTGTTGATGTTATACGCTTGATCAGGCGTCAACGAAGTACCATGTGCCGCGACACCGAAGTAGCCGAATGCCTCATCCCACGAGTGCTCTTTGCCCGTGTAGGCCGCACCTTCGCTATAGGGTTGGTTGTTAGGCTTTTTGTCTGCGCCCAAGTTTTCGTCGAGGTAATTGTCGACAACTTGATTAAAGCCCATCGCGCCCAGCGAGAACTTTTGGATCAACTGGCCCCATACCATCCCAGTGTCAGCGTCGAAGCCTCCGTTGGAGACGGACGCGCGTGTGATCATGTCTTCCAGAACCTCTGGCCCCGTCAGGTTGCCGGGCCAGCCAGGAACCAAACCTTTGTAGGTTTTGCCCTTAACATTCTTGCCGGAAGAGATTTCATTGATAGTGGTTTGCTTGATGTCAAAGCCGTCTTTGTCTGTGACAGCGATGATCGGCAGGTCTTCTTCGGAACCTGCGAAATACGCCATCATCTGCGCTTTCAGCTCTGCCGCGTTGCCACCGCCATCGCCCTTGCCTGCAAGCGACTTCAGGCTTTCGACCAGTACGTTGCGTGCAACTTGACCAGAGTAGGAAACGGAGTCGGTTTTATCACCGGAATAACTTTTCTCAGTGATCGGGAATGGACCGTAGGAGTCGGCAAATGCCATGCTCGACAGCAAGCCAGCCGCCAATACAGTTGACCCAAGTTTCAAGGAACGTTTCATTTTCACCCTCACAAGATTGATTTCCGATAGAAACAATCGGAATTATTGATGTCGCTATATGCACTGATAACTATGAGGGCTGTCAAGGGCGTCAGTGATGAAAAAAATACATTAAACAAACACATTAATCATCGGAATATAAACAAATATATAGAAAATCAAACAAGCCATCCAACTTTCCATTCCGCAAAAGTTGACAATTTTTATAGGAATCAAGTTGAGACCGTCAATCAACCTGAAAAAATAAGGCCCGCTAAGTTGCGGGCCTTACCTTGTTCTTAATACCAACCAACTTGGTTGAAGATTTTCTGCGCCAAGGGCACGTTCTTCGCGACCTTACTTAAGTCCACGGCATCGGGCCGAAACAGCCCTAACTGAGCGACCGACGCGCTCAACCCGACACCCGGTACGGACGGATATTCATCATTGCCGCCGCTGAAGTGCTTTTGCGCTGAATCGCTGGCAAGATACTCCAGAAATTTGATCGCGTTTTCGCGGTTAGGCGCATGGGCGGTCACCCCCGCACCGGACAAGTTCATATGTGCCCCTTCCGCGTTTTGAGCAGGAAACACCCACCCAATGTTAGGCAATGCTTCCGCAGGAATGCCTTTGACCCCTTCACGCAACGCCCGCGCAAAGTAGTAGGTGTTTGCAACCGCTATGTCGCATTCGCCCGAAACCAAAGCCCGCAGCTGGTCGGTATCCCCGCCCTGCGGTTCTCGGGCAAAGTTGATAACCATTCCGTCAGCCCACTTACGCGCCGCTTCCTCACCGTGGTTTTCGATTATCGCCGACAGCAATGTTTGCGAATACGCGTTGGATGAGGATCGATGACAAACCAACCCTTGGAATTCGCTATCCGCAAGGCTCAGGTAATCCAGCGGCGGTTTTGTGACATCCGCCTTATCATAGAAAATGATCCGCGCTCGCTGCGAGAACCCGAACCACTGGTTTTCAGAATCTTGCAAGCTCGCTGGCACGCGGGCCTCAAGGACTGGGCTATCAATGCTCTGTAGAATTCCGGCCGTCTTGGCACGCTCCAAACGTGACGTATCGACGGTGACGAAAATATCGGCAGGCGAATTGCGCCCTTCCGCTTGCAGGCGTGCGATCAACTCATCGCCCTTGCCTTCGATGCGGTTCACTGTGATGCCGGTTTGCTCTTCAAAGTCCGAATACAGCCGCTCGTCGGTGTCGTAATGTCTGGAGGAGTAAATGTTCACCTCCCCATCCGCAAAAGCGCTTGAAACGGATGCAATGCATACTGCCGCGCATAGGGCCAATTTTGTGGTCACGTTCATTCTTTGGGCTCCTAACTGATGGCGCAGCTCAAACACCTTGTGCTGCTAGCGCCGCTCAGTTTCTGACTTTTTCTATCGGGTTTAATTAATCCTCTGATAGGACATTGGCAAGGCCATCTTGTGCATCAGAAAATAGCCCCGCCAGCTTGAGCGGGTCGGCAACGGCCTCGATTAGCTCAAACTGAAACTACATTCTTTAGAGGGGAAAACCCTGCACCAATCTGCAAAACATGAGCACCTTTGCAGGAAAAATCTATATATAGTGGCGCTGCAGGCAGAAACTGCTCGATGTCGATTTTTATGCTGTTGCCCAAAATCCCCGACATATTTTCGCCACAATTAAGTCCCCTCTCCGACACTATTGAGTGGTGGCCTGAGGCTGTAACGAGCAACAAATCCATAAAAGGAGGTCAACAAAATGGCCTATGAAGCACCTGCCCCTACACCACAGGACACCAAGTCTCCTCATCCAACACCCCCAAACGGATTTTCCGACTGGGCGAGCCTGTAGAGGCTTCCACACCATAAGACTTTGCGGCTAATACTGTGGCATGGCTGATCCCGTCTCCTCTATCCGCAATCTAGGCCCCGCCTATGAGAAAAGTCTTGCCCGCGTTGGCATAAACTCCGCCGATGAACTCAGAGAAATTGGCGCAGACGCCGCCTACGCAAAACTATTGGCTGCCGGTGACCGCCCGCATTTCATCGGTTATTACGTTTTGGTCATGGCACTTCAGGGCCGCCCTTGGAACGACTGCAAAGGGGCCGAGAAAGATGCATTAAGGATCACCTTTGACGCGTTGAAGTCTCGCCATGTCAATCACGACATGAATGCACTGGAAACCGTGCTAGATGTCATTGGCACCGGCGTGCGCAGATAACACAGATCGAGTAGAAACAAAAAAACCCGCACCGGATTACTCCGACGCGGGCTCTTTAATTGTCTGGTTAAAGACTTAGCCTACCAGCTCAAGACCGGAGAAGAAGAACGCGATTTCTTCTGCTGCGGTCTCAGGAGCGTCGGAGCCGTGTACCGAGTTTTCGCCGATCGACAGAGCGAACTCTTTACGGATTGTGCCCGCGTCAGCGTCTGCTGGGTTTGTTGCGCCCATAACTTCGCGGTTTTTCGCGATGGCGTCTTCGCCTTCCAGAACCTGAACAACAATCGGCTCGGAGATCATGAATTCGCACAGCTCGCCAAAGAACGGACGCTCGGAGTGCACACCGTAGAACTGCTGAGCTTGCGCCAAAGTCAGCTGAATACGCTTGGATGCAACGATGCGCAGGCCAGCTTCTTCGAATTTAGCGGCGATTTTGCCTGTCAGGTTACGCTTAGTTGCGTCTGGTTTGATGATCGAGAACGTACGTTGGATAGCCATGATGCTGGTCCTTAAACTAGAGTGAATTTGGGGCGCACCTAACATGGGTTAGACGACATGGAAAGCGCCCAATTGACACCCCTGCCCGCATAGGCGACACGCATACGCATGTTAAGTATCTCAGAACTCCGCTACGCCGTCGAAGGTCGCTCTCTCTTTGAGGGCGCTTCTGCCAATATCCCCACTGGCCATAAGGTTGGCCTTGTCGGGCGCAACGGCACGGGAAAAACCACACTTTTCAAGTTGATCCGTGGAGAATTGCAGCTTGAGAGCGGCAATGTCACCATGCCGGATCGCTCCCGAATTGGGGGGATCGCGCAAGAGGTGCCGTCCAACGAAGTGTCGCTGCTGAACACGGTTTTGGCCGCTGACAAAGAGCGCGCAAGCCTGATGGCCGAATCTGAGACCGCAACCGACCCCAACCGCATCGCAGACATCCAAACCCGTTTGGCCGATATCGGCGCATGGTCCGCCGAGGCGCGGGCGTCCTCCATCCTTGTCGGCCTTGGCTTCACCACCGAAGAAACCCACCGCCCCTGCTCCGACTTCTCGGGCGGGTGGCGTATGCGAGTGGCTTTAGCGGCGGTCCTGTTCTCGGAGCCTGACCTGCTGCTGCTCGATGAGCCGACCAACTATCTGGACCTTGAAGGCGCACTTTGGCTGGAGCACTACCTGACCCGCTACCCGCACACGGTTATCATCATCTCGCACGACCGCGAATTGCTGAACCGCTCGGTCAACGGCATCCTGCACCTCGAGGACAAGCAGCTTACCTTCTACTCCGGCAACTACGACCAGTTCGCCCGCCAACGCGCCGCCCGCCGTGCGGTGCAAGCGGCCGCTGCCAAGAAGCAAGACCTGCAACGTGCGCACCTGCAATCCTTCGTTGACCGCTTCAAGGCCAAGGCCTCTAAAGCCAAGCAAGCCCAGTCCCGCGTCAAAATGCTGGAAAAAATGGAGACCATCACGGCGCCCGAAGATGCCGCCCGCGTGGTCTTCACCTTTCCCAAACCCGAAGAGCTGTCGCCACCCATTATCAGCACCGAAAGCGCGTCCGTTGGCTATGATGGTACCGAGATTTTAGGCAAGCTGAACCTGCGCATCGACCAAGATGACCGCATTGCTTTGCTGGGCCGAAATGGCGAGGGTAAATCCACTCTTTCCAAGATGTTATCGGGTCGTCTTGAAGTGATGGGGGGCCGTATGTCAACCTCCAGCAAGCTGCGTATTGGCTTCTTCGCACAGCACCAAGTGGACGAGCTGTTCGTGGACGAGACCCCACTGGAGCACCTCATTCGTGAGCGCGCTCATGAAGGCCAAGCCAAGCTTCGCGCACGCCTTGCCAGCTTTGGTCTTGGGCCTGATCAAGCAGACACAGAAGTCGGACGTCTATCTGGTGGTCAAAAGGCGCGTCTGTCGCTGCTGCTGGCCACCCTGCCCGCGCCGCATCTGCTGATCCTCGATGAGCCGACCAACCACCTTGATATTGAGAGCCGCGAAGCACTTGTGCAGGCCCTGACCGCGTATTCCGGTGCGGTCATACTGGTGTCGCACGATATGCACCTTCTGTCCTTGGTGGCTGACCGCTTGTGGTTGGTCAAAGATGGGCGTGTAAACCCGTATGACGGCGACTTGCCAAGCTACCGCAAGTTGTTGCTGGCCCCGCCGGACAAGCCCGCCAAGGACAAGCCGAAAGCCAAGGCCAAAGTGGTATCGCGCGATGACATCCTTTCGATGCGCTCCGAGGTTCGCAAATGCGAGGCCCGCGTCGCCAAGCTGTCCGAGATGCAGGATGAGCTTGCCAAACGCTTAGGTGACCCTAAGGTTTATGAAGACCACATGGCCGACAAACGCGCCGTCTGGCAGAAAAAGTATTCCGAGGTCATGGACGCAATGGACCGCGCCGAGTCTATGTGGGTCAAAGCCCAAGAAAAGTTAGAAAAAGCAGAGCGTTAACGCATGGAACTCGACGTCGCCATCACCGCATTTGTCACCCTGTTCGTGATCATTGACCCCATCGGCATGGCGCCGCTGTTTTTGGCAATGACCGCTGGCACCAGCTTCAAACATCGTTTGCGCATCGCAATCCGGTCTTGCCTCGTGGCCGCAGCATTGTTGACCCTTTTTGGCTTGGCTGGCGAAGCTTTGCTGGACTTTATCGGCATTTCGATGGCCGCTTTTCGCATCTCGGGCGGGGTGTTGTTGTTCATCACCGCACTCGACATGCTGTTTGAACGCCGACAACAACGCCGCGAAGACCAAGCCGACGGACCGCAGGAAGACGACCCTTCCGTATTCCCCCTCGCGATGCCGCTGATTGCGGGTCCTGGCTCCATGGCCACAATGATCTTGTTGACCGGCGCACCGGATGCGGATTGGACCTATGTAGCGGCTATTCACGGCGTCATGTTTGCAGTGATTGCGGTCGTGTTCACCTTTTTCTTGATGGCTGGCTTGATGGAGCGGGCGGTCAGCGACACTGGCATCAAGGTGATCACTCGACTTTTGGGCATGTTGCTTGCCGCCCTATCAGTGCAATTCATTCTCGATGGCCTGCGCGAATTTGGGGTGGTGGCAGCGAGCTAAACCTGCCCCTATATGTGACTTATGGATAGCGAAGATACAGCCCGCCTCATTTACCTCGTTTTGCTTGGCTCCGTCATTGGCGGGTACTTTTTAATCTCAAACCGAGACCGCATGGGGGAAATGACCCGTCAGGCCGCCTTGTGGGGGTTCATCTTTGTAGGCGTCATCGTGGCTTACGGGCTATGGAACGACATCTCACGCACCGTTTTGCCAACCCAAAGCGCCTTCGAGAATGGCCGCGTTGAAGTTCCGCTTCGTAATGACGGGCACTTTCACCTGACGCTTCACGTCGACGATGTGCCTGTCCAATTTGTGGTAGATACCGGTGCAACAAGCGTGGTCCTGACCAAGGATGACGCCGAGCGTGTGGGTATAGACACGGACGCATTGATCTTTGGCGGACGCGCCAGCACCGCAAATGGCGAGGTCCGTACCGCGCGGGTAACATTGGAAAATGTCAGCCTAGGCGAGTTAGATGAAGGTGATTTACGAGCCTTCGTGAATGAGGGTGAGCTGAGCACATCCCTGTTGGGCATGTCCTATCTGCGTCGCTTTGGCAGTGTAGAGCTCACGCCGGATCTTTTGATCCTCAAACGCTAAGTCAGCTCTCAGCTTTCTTTTCCCATCGCCCGCTTTCTTGCGACCAATACTGCGCTGAGCATCCGGCGTCGGTCAGCGCCTTCCATTGCACACGCGCCCGCGCGACGGCCTCGCCATCATTCCCGTCAAACAGGATCATCGTGCGATCAGAACCGTTGACCTCGTCCGCGCCGATGTCAGCGCCATCAAGGCTAACAAGACAGCTTGCCCCATTCGCCAGCGCGTCCTTATCAGTCAATAAGATCGGTTGGTCCGCATCATGCGCCCCGCCCGCGCGACCATGGGCAAGAAAGCCGTCGCCTTCCCACAATTTCAGATCAAGATGATCCAACCGCGCGGTATCGCGGCCCCTAACAGCCACACGCCACCCAGCCCCACGCGCCTTGCCCAATAGCATGGGCAAGGTCACCTCCACGGGCTGCGTGGTCATGTGGTAGAAAAAGGCCGCACCCACGGTTATTCGCCCTCGAAGTTGTCCGCGATCAAGCGGTTAAGCGCGCGAACGCCCCACCCTGTGGCTCCTTTGGGTGCGAAGTCAGTGGGCGATTTCACCGACGCCACACCGGCAATATCGAGGTGGATCCACGGGGTTTCAGGCTTCACGAAGCGCTGTAGGAACTGCGCGGCTGTGATGGAGCCGGCAGGACGCCCGCCCACGTTCTTCATATCCGCAATGCGGGATTTCAGCTGGTCATCATAGGCCTTGCCCATCGGCATCCGCCACGCGCCCTCGTCCTCGACACTCGCCGCTTTCAAGAAGGCATTGGATAAAGGATCGCTGTTGGAGAAGACACCCGCATTCTCGTGGCCCAAACCAATGATGATGGCACCTGTCAGTGTTGCGAGGTTGATCATGCCCAATGGTTCGAAGCGTTCTTGGGCGTACCACAGCACATCCGCCAACACCAAACGGCCCTCGGCGTCGGTGTTGATTACCTCAATGGTGTCGCCCTTCATCGACGTCACCACGTCGCCCGGGCGCACCGCGTTGCCCGATGGCATGTTCTCGACTAGCCCCACAAGGCCCACCACATTGGCCTTGGCTTTGCGCATCGCCAGCGCCTTCATCACGCCCGCGACAACGCCCGCGCCGCCCATGTCCATGGTCATGTCTTCCATGCCGCCCGCAGGTTTGAGCGAGATACCGCCAGTGTCAAACACCACGCCCTTGCCGACAAAGGCGAACGGTTTCTCGTCCTTGGCACCGCCCTCCCATTGCATCACCACAACCTTGGATGGACTGTCGGAGCCTTGGCCCACACAGAGCAGGGACCCCATGCCAAGCTTCTCTAAGTCTTTTTCCTCAAGAACCTCGACCTTTAGGCCTAGTTTTTCTAGGTCGCTCAATTGCTTGGCGAATTCGGTAGTAGTCAAAACATTCGCAGGCATGTTGACCAGATCGCGGGTGAAGAACACGCCTTCGGCCAATGCATCAAGCCCGTCGAACGCGGCTTTTACGTCGTCAGGGGCATTGACCATAAGGCCTAAGCCGTCATGCGCGGTATGCTCCGCCGTCTTTTGGTCGGTGTACTCATAGGCCCGCAATGACGCGCCATAAGCCACCTCTTCGGCACGGCGAAGGTTGCCGCAAAGAGCCGTGATCTTTGACTTGCCGCCAGCCTTGATCAACGCCGCACCAGCTTTGCGTGCTTCAGACACGGTGGGGCGACGCGCGACTTTCACGATAATCACGGCTTCGGCTGGAATGTTCACAGGGAAGGACAACACAAGCGTGCCGCCATCTTCCAGTTTCTCAAATGTCTCGCTGTTCACCGCCCGCGCGATGGAGCCACGGGTCAAACGGTTCACGCGCTTGGCTGTTGTGTCCAGCGTGCCCGCAGGTGGCACGAAGATGGCCAAACGCCCCTCCAAATCCTTGATGGCGTCGATGTCGGTGGCGGCGAAGTCTACGGGGATCAAAGCGGTCATGTGTCTGCCTGTTCTATGTGGTTTCCCTATTGCTAGCGCGGCACGAGGGTAATGACCAGAACCCCCTGTTCCACCCCCACATTTTGCGTTAAAAAGCGGGGCAATAACTAAGGAGGACAGGGCGTGGCACGATTCGACAGATACATGCTGTCGCAATTGTTGATCCTGTTCGGCTTTTTCTCCCTTGTTTTGGTGTCGGTTTACTGGGTCAATCGCGCAATTGGACTGTTTGATCAGCTGATCAGTGACGGCCAATCCGCCTTGGTGTTCTTGGAATTCACGCTGCTGACCCTGCCCTACGTCATTTTAATTGTCCTGCCGATCTCGGCCTTTGTGGCGGCGGTTTACGTAACCAACCGCCTGAGCGCGGATTCGGAGATGGTCGTTTTACAAACCGCTGGCGCATCCTCCCTTCGTATCGGGCGGGCTGTGATATTTTTCGGCGTGCTCGTTGCACTATTAGTCGCCATTCTGGCACATTTCCTTGTTCCAGCAGCGCGGACAGAGCTCGCGAACCGCAGTCAGGAAATATCAAAAGACATCACCGCCCAGTTCCTCAAAGAGGGTCAGTTCCTGCATCCGACCTCCGATGTCACCGTCTACATCCGCAACATCACCGAGCTGGGCGAGCTGGAGGAAATGTTTCTTGAGGATAACCGAGATCCGAGCGCAAAGGTGACCTACACAGCCGAACGCGCCTTTCTAGTGCGGGCCGAAGGCGGCCCCAGACTTGTGATGAACGACGGCTTGGCCCAAACCTTTCAGCCCGAGACCGGACGGCTCTCAACCGTCGCGTTCGAGACCTTCGCCTATGACATTGGTGCCTTGATCAAAACGGACAATGGCCGAAACCGCGATCTACGCGAATTGCCCACCACCACACTCTTGGCCCCCTCCGAAGCTGATTTGGCCTCTGCATCAGGGGAGCTTCCCGATTTCTTGTTTGAGGCGCATGACCGTTTTGCAAAATCACTTCTTGCGATTGTAGTTCCCCTGATGGGCTTCGCGACTTTGATGTTGGGCGGATTTTCGCGCTTTGGGGTCTGGCGGCAAGTCATCATCGCGGTGGTTTTAATCATTCTGGTTCAAATGGTGTCAAACGTCGCCGAGGAAACCGCCCGAAAAGACGCGACCTTGTTTTGGCTGGCCTATGCTGGACCGGCCTTTGGCGCAGTTATTGCGGCAGCCCTGCTTTATTCAACATCTATGAAGCGTTTGCGCGGGCGCACACCTAAAGGGGTGCCCGCATGAGGTTGGACCTTTATTTCGCCCGTCGCTTTATCTGGTCGTTCACGCTGGTCTTCGGCGTATTCTTTGGCATTGTTTTACTGATTGATTTGGTCGAGCAAATGCGGCGCTTCGACAGTGAGCAAGTTGGGGTGGCCGAGGCGGCGCAACTTGCCCTTTTGAACGCCCCAGACACCATGTACCGCATGCTGCCGCTGCTTGTCGTCTTGGCCACAATCACCTTGTTTTTGGGGCTTGCCCGCACATCGGAATTGGTGGTCACACGCGCCTCCGGCCGCTCGGCTTTGCGCTCGCTCGCGGCCCCAGTTTTGACCGTGTTGGTGTTTGGAGCATTCGGGGTTGCTGTTTTAAACCCGATCGTTGCCGCAACCTCCAAGCAGTTCGAAGTCGTTTCCAGCGAATACGCCAACACCGGCGGCTCAATCAGCTCGGTGTCTGACAAAGGCCTGTGGCTGCGCCAAGCCAGCGCCGAAGGACAAGTTGTCATTCGCGCGGACCGCTCCAACCTCGACGGAACTCGATTTTTTGGGGTCACCTTTTACGGCTTTAGTGCAAACGGCGCGATTGATTACCGGATCGAAGCCGCTGAGGCCCTGCTTGGGGACGGGAACTGGGTCTTATCGAAAGCCAAGCGCTGGACATTCTCAGACCTAGAAAACTCCGAGAGCGGCGCGGTAGAGCATCCCCAACTCAACATCCCATCAGATCTGACCCGCGACCAAATTCGCGACAGCTTTGGGAACCCATCTGCAATTTCCATCTGGGAGCTTCCTAAGTTCATTCGCCAGTTGGAGCACGCAGGATTTTCCGCCCTACAGCACCGCGTTTGGCTGCATATGGAGCTCGCAAATCCGGTCCTTTTGGCTGCAATGGTGCTCATCGGCGCGGGCTTTACAATGCGCCACACCCGCTTTGGGCGGACGGGGCTTATGGTGCTCTTTGCCGTTTTGATGGGCTTTGGCATTTTCTTTTTACGAAACTTCGCTCAGGTCCTTGGCCAGAATGATCAAATTCCGGTACTTGTCGCGGCATGGGCCCCACCGCTCGCGGGAATATTCCTATCGTTGGGCCTATTGTTGCATACGGAGGACGGCTGACATGCGTGCGGCCCTGTTTGGTTTACTATTGGCGGCGACACTTGCGGCCCCCAGCTTTGCCCAAGACGCGAGCGGCACGGCTAGCCTTGTCGCGGACGACGTTACCTTTGCCAATGGCACGCAAGAGCTGCGCGCCTCCGGCAATGTGGAGATACTGCAAGATGGGACCCAATTGCGAGCCCAGTCCATCACCTACAACGGGGCGACCGACACTTTGGTCGTCACTGGTCCTATCTATATCAAAGACGGCAGCGACACATTGATTGCGGCGGATTTCGCCGAGCTTTCGGGCGATCTGCAAACTGGTGTTCTCAAAAGTGCCCGTGTCGTTTATGCACGCCAGCTGCAACTCGCGGCCACTCAGATCAAACGCACGGAAGGCCGCTACACCCAGTTCTACAAAACGACGGCCTCCAGCTGTCACATCTGCGAAAATAATCCAAATCCACTTTGGGAAATTCGCTCAAAACGGGTGGTTCACGACGCACAAGAACGCCAGATCTACTTTGACCACGCAACCCTGCGCGTCTTGAATGTGCCAGTATTCTACACCCCCTACTTGCGCCTGCCCGACCCCTCTGTTGAGCGCGCAAGCGGCTTCCTGTTTCCCGAACTGCGGTCGAACGGTGACATTGGTGTCGGGATACGTACGCCGTATTTCTTCACATTGGGCGATCATGCCGACCTAACCTTGACGCCTTGGCTTACAACAAAAGGCGCAAAAACGCTTGAAGCACGGTATCGCCAAAAGTTCGCCAAGGGCGAGATCGAGATCGAGGGCGCAGTTACCGACGACAACGTAACCGACGCCGACTTGCGCAGCTACTTGTTTGCGGACGGGACATTTGCTTTGGGTCATGGCTTCACAGGCAAGTTTGACGTCGAGTTAGTTTCTGACCCGGGCTACCTGCTGCTCTATGGGTATTCCGATAAGGACATCCTTGATAGCGCAATCTCTGCGGATCGGGCCAAACGCGACGAATACATCGGCGCCGAGCTTATTCACTTCAACTCTTTACGTGATAGTGATGACAACTCGACCCTTCCGTCCATCGTCGGGGATGCCACATATATCAAGCGCTTTGCACCATCCCACATTGGCGGCCTTGCGACTTTAAGTGCAGAAGTACACGGTCATTATCGCCGCGCAGATACGGATCCAACTGATGAGGGGCTGTCTCGCGATGTGGTCCGTGTAACAGCTTCGGCGGAATGGCGCAGGGATTGGGTTTGGCGCAACGGCATGGTTCTCGCGGCCGAAGGCGCCTTGTTTATTGACGGCTACAAAATTCGGCAGCCCCGCCCTACGGCCTCATTGGCCTTTGACGACACAATTGAAGTTACCCCATACGCCGTACTTGAGTGGCGCTGGCCAATGTTGCGCCAAGGGGTGCTGGCCAACCACCTGCTCGAGCCTGTTGTTCAAGTCGTTCTATCCAAGAGCAGCGACAGCGCAGACGTGGACAACGAGGACAGCCAGTTGGTGGAGTTCGACGAGGCGAACATCTTCGAGTTCTCCCGCTCCCCCGGTGCAGACGTCCGTGAATTGGGCAACCGCGTGAACCTTGGGCTTACCTACACCCGTGAAAGCCACTCGGGCTGGCATCTTGGGCTGACGGTCGGGCGCATTCTACGGTCCGAGGATTTAGGTCAATTCTCAAACTCATCTGGACTGACAGGCAGCAAATCCGATTGGCTTTTGGCCACGCAACTGAAGGTCGGGGAAAACTTCGACCTGATCAACCGCGCGCTATTCGACGATCAATTCTCCTTCGCACGCAATGAGATGCGCATGGCTTGGACCACGGACACCTACCAGCTGTCCTCGACCTATGCGTGGCTGGAGGCTGATATTAGCGAGGGCCGCGACGAAGACACCTCCGAGTTTGGATTTGACGGGGCATACCGCGTGTCCCGCCACTGGACAATTTCCAGTGAACTTATTTACGATTTCGTGAATGATCGTACAACCGAGGCGGGCCTTGGGGTAAGCTACCAAAACGAATGCGCGAAAATGGATCTTTCGGTCTCGCGCCGCTTTACGTCTTCGACTAGTGTGTCGGCGACAACGGACCTTAATCTATCAGTCCAGCTGGCGGGCTTCGGCGCGCGAGGGATTGGCGGAGACAGCTTCGCAAGACAGTGCAACGGATAAGAACAGAGCAGATAATATGATGCCGATACATGCGCGCCTGACACGATTTTTCGCCCTTTCACTTGCGGCCCTTGCCTTAACGGCCCCCTCCGCGAGCGCTCAGCAACAAGGGTTGTTTCAAACGGCGATCACCGTGAACGATATGGTGATCACCAATTACGAACTGCAGCAACGCGAATTGTTCCTGAACCTGCTTCGCGCCCCCGGGAACCCAAAAACCGAAGCGCGCAATGGCCTAATCGATGACCGCCTGCGTCAACAGACAACTCAACGCGCTGGCATCACCCCGTCGGAAGACCAGATTGTGCAAGGCATGGAAGAGTTCGCCGCACGTGCGAACCTGTCAGCTGAGGAATTTATCACCGTTGTTGGCCAAGCAGGCGTAGCGTCAGAAACCTTCCGCGATTTCATCAACGCAGGTCTGGCTTGGCGTGAGTTCGTGCAAGGGCAGTTTGGCCCACGTAGTCAGGTCTCTGAGCCTGAGATCGATCGCGCAATTGCGCTTCAAGGATCAATCGGTGGCGCACGTGTTCGGCTGGCGGAGATCATCCTGCCTTTGGCCCCACGTACCGCTGAGCGCAACCAAGCATTGGCGCAGCGCCTATCAGATACAATCAGCACGGAAGGCGCATTTAGTGCCGCCGCACGCCGTTACTCGGCCTCTCCAACGCGCAACAGGGGCGGTCTTCTGGAATGGATGCCGCTGGGCAACGTACCGCCACAAGTTCGCGCGACCCTGCTCACCCTTGCCCCTGGTGAGGTTAGCGCGCCGCAGAACCTAGGGAATGCCGTCGCGGTTTTCCAACTCCGGGATTTGGAAGACAGTGCTGCCGTATCGCCCGAAACCCAAGCTTTGGACTACGCAACTGTGTTGTTCCCCGGCGGTCGCACCTCCGAGACACTTGCCCAAGCACGTGCCTTTCAAGCCGAACACGACACCTGTGACGATCTCTACACCACAGCCAAAAGCCTGCCGCCCGAGTACTTTGAGCGTCAGGTCCTCCCAGCGGCCGACGTCCCAGCCGACATTGCACTGGAATTGGCCAAGCTCGACAGCAATGAAGTGTCCACCACTCTGACACGACAAAATGGGCAGTTCTTGGTTTACGTCATGCTGTGCGGCCGCACCCTAGAAATCCCGCTCGACGAGAATGGTGAAGAAATTGATCAACGCGCCAGAGTGCGGGATAGCCTGTTCAACCAACGCATTTCCTCGTTTGCCGACAGCTTCCTCGACGAACTGCGCGCCGACGCGATCATCATCGAGCAATGAGCCCCCTTCCCCCCGTAGTGATGAGCTGCGGCGAGCCTGCGGGGGTTGGCCTAGAAATCGCACATACGGCCTATGATGTGTTGCGCGGTGAGGTCCCAATGGTACTGCTTGCGGACCGCCGCCATGTGTCGGGTCCCGTGGTCGAAGTTGACCACCCCTCGCAGGTCACAGGCCAAGAAGCCAACCTGCCTCTGCTGCACCATGAATTCGCAGGCGACGCCGTTCCGTCTCAGCCCGACCCACGAAACGCCCAAGGGGTGATCGACGTGATTGCCCGTGGTGTCGATCTTGTGACGAGCGGTCAGGCCTCGGCCCTGTGCACCCTGCCCATCCATAAGAAAGCACTGAAAGACGGCGCTGGCTTTCAATACCCTGGCCACACGGAGTACCTAGCGGCGCTCGCAGGGGTGGAGCGCGTCGTCATGATGTTGGCCTGCCCGGAGTTACGCGTGGTTCCCGTGACCATCCATATCCCCATCAAGGATGTCCCGCGTGAACTGACGCCAGAGCTGTTGGAAGACACCTTGCGCATCACCAAGGACGCGTTGATCCGCGACTTTGGCATACCCGCGCCGCGCATGGCCGTGGCGGGTTTGAACCCTCACGCCGGCGAAGGTGGTGCCATGGGAATGGAGGAAATCGACATGATTTCCCCATTGCTGCAAAGGCTCGCGAATGAGGGTATGCAACTCCTCGGCCCCATGAGCGCGGACACGATGTTCCACGCCCAAGCCCGTGCAGGTTATGACGCGGCGATCTGCATGTATCACGACCAAGCCCTAATCCCGATCAAGACGATTGATTTCGCAGGCGGGGTGAATGTGACCTTGGGGTTGCCGTTCATCCGAACCTCCCCTGATCATGGAACGGCCTTTGACATCGCGGGCAAAGGCATCGCTGACGCGACCTCAACCATCGCGGCACTTCGCATGGCTTGGGATATGGCGGGCAAGCGCCAGTGACGTTCACCGTGACACGCAAGACAATGGAGACTGAACAATGGCACAAATAGACGGGCTGCCACCGCTCTCTGATGTGATCCGAAAGCATGAGTTATCCGCAAAGAAAAGCCTTGGGCAGAACTTCTTGTTGGACCTGAACCTCACTTCCAAGATCGCGCGGCAAGCGGGGGATCTTACCGGATGTGACGTGCTAGAGGTTGGCCCCGGCCCCGGCGGCTTGACCCGTGGGCTTTTGGCCGAAGGCGCGCGCAAGGTGCTGGCCGTCGAAATGGACCCGCGCTGCCTTCCCGCCTTGGCCGAAATCTCGGACGCCTACCCGAACCGCTTGCAAGTGATCCAAGGCGACGCCCTGCAAGTGAACGCACTGGAGCATTTGACGCCCCCCATCCGCGTGGCCGCCAACCTGCCCTACAACGTGGGCACGGAACTGCTGGTGCGATGGTTGACCCCCAAGGAGTGGCCTCCCTTCTGGCAAAGCCTGACCTTGATGTTCCAACGCGAGGTGGCGGAGCGCATCGTGGCCGCCCCCGGCACCAAAAAATACGGGCGCTTGGCTTTGCTGGCGCAATGGCGAGCCGAGGCGCGGATTGTTATGGAATTGCCGCCCGAGGCCTTCGTACCTGCCCCAAAGGTGCATTCCGCCGTGGTGCATTTGACTGCGTTGGAAAAGCCGCGCTTCGAGGCGGACGCCGCCATCTTGTCGCGCGTGGTGGGTGCTGCCTTCAATCAGCGCCGCAAAATGCTGCGTGCTGCCCTGAAGGTCATGGGCCCCGATATCGAGGACCGCCTGCGCGCGGCAGGTATTCCGCCCACGGAGCGGGCGGAGCAAGTCTCATTAGAAGCGTTCTGTGCGTTGGCGCGTGAGATGGCCCGCGACTGATTACTCAGCCGCTGGCTTTTCGTCCTTAGGCGCCTCATCCGTAGGCTTTGCCTTGGGCTTGCGCGTGCGTGGCTTGCGGGCAGGCTTTGGCGCGGCTTCAGCCGTCTCGACCAGATCGCTGCCAGCGTTGTCGCGACCTTCGTTCAGGTCGATTACGTCGGGTTGCTCACCACTGCCAGCGCGGGCTTCTGCGGCGGCTGCAAGCGCGGCGGGCGACATGTCATCCACGGCAACGATTGGCTGTGAGTCTTCCTTGCGCTCGCGAGGTTGGTCGCGGTTTTGGTTTTGCTCGCGTTTCTCGTCACGCTTTTGCTGCTGCTCACGCTGGGCTTGCTGCTGCGCCTCATGGGCCACGCGGCGGGCTTCTTGTTCTTTCATCGCCTCGCCTAACATGCGGGCGTAATGCTCTGCGTGTTGCGCGAAATTCTCGGCGGCAACGCGGTCATTGGCCAGTTGTGCATCACGGTGCAACTGCTGGTATTTCTCAATAATTTGCTGCGGGGTACCGCGCACCTTGCCCTCTGGGCCGGAACTGTCGAACACTCGATTGACGACGTTAACGCCGGACCGGTTGTTGTTGTTATTACGGTTCTTACCGCGCGAGCGGGACTTCGATGATCTCATGAGTTTTGGGTTCCAGCCATTAGCGCTTTGGTCTTGCTTCGATCCTGACCGCTTCTTAGCTCGCGGCGTCCCCATGACATTAGGATCGAGACCTTATTTTGGGCTTAAGCGTAGGGGGCGATTATCGCCTGCGTCCTACTGGGGATGACAAAAGCAGCCAAGCCCCAGTTTTGCAAGATGATTCTACGAATTATCGGCAAAAGCCGCACAAAAAAGTGACTATCTCGGCGCTTTCGCCCGTATGACACGGTCTTTGCCATTCAAGTCTGGGATGCAGGCCACATCCCTCCAGCCCGTCGCTTTGAATATTTGTTGCACGCTGTCCCCCTGATCGAAGCCTATTTCAAGCAAGACGTAGCCGTCATCGGCCAAATACGCCGCCCCATCGCGCGCGATCAAACGGTAGGGCGCTAAGCCATCCCCACCGGGCGTTAAGGCGATGCGTGGCTCAAACCGCTGAACCGTGGGGTCCAGCTCGTTGTAGGCCTCTTCAGTTATATAGGGCGGGTTAGAGGTAATCAGGTCGAACCGCCCCTCAATTGCGCCAAACCAATCGCTTTCAACCAACTCAAGGCGATCCAGCGTTTCGGTGACAACAGCATTGCGCGCAGCGACGCTCAAAGCCTCGGGCGAGATGTCTGCCCCTACCCCGCGCGTCGTTGTGCGCTCCGCCAATAGCGAGCAGATGATGCAGCCAGATCCAGTGCCCAAATCCAACACCGTGTCGAACGGCAGGCTCAACGCCGCCTCAACCAAGGTTTCCGTGTCAGGGCGCGGGTCCAAGACGTCCGCCGTTACCACGAAGTCATGGTTCCAAAAGGCCCGACGTCCCTTGATGTGCGAGAACGGCTCATGGGTGGCACGCCGCGCCACAAGCTCCTCAAAGTCGCGGCCCTGCTCGATGGCCAAGGCCTCCAGCCGCCTTGCCTCGTTGCTTGGGTCGGGAATGCCCGCTTCATGCAACCGAACGACAGCAGACGACAGCGGGTCGCTCATAGGCCTTGTTCGGCCAGCATCTGAGCCTGTGCATCAGCCGTAAGCGCATCGATAGTTTCGTCCAAGTCGCCCTGCATCACCTGATCAAGCTTGTAGAGCGTCAGGTTGATCCGGTGGTCCGACATGCGGCCCTGTGGGAAATTATAGGTGCGAATACGCTCCGAGCGGTCCCCGCTGCCGATTTGGCTTTTGCGGTCAGCAGAGCGTTCATCGTCAAGCTTTTGGCGCTCCAAATCATACAAACGCGCGCGCATGACTTGCATCGCGATCTCGCGGTTGCGGTGTTGGGATTTCTCGGCGCTGACAACGATGATGCCGGTTGGAATGTGGGTGATACGCACGGCGGAATCCGTGGTGTTAACGTGCTGCCCGCCCGCCCCTGACGCACGCATCGTGTCGAGGCGTAGATCGCTTGCGGGAATGTCGATGTCGACCTCTTCCGCTTCGGGCAACACCGCAACTGTTGCAGCCGAGGTGTGAACCCGTCCGCCACTTTCGGTCACAGGCACACGTTGCACACGGTGCACGCCGCTTTCAAACTTCATACGGGCAAATACGTTTTGCCCCTTGATATGGGCCGTCACGGCCTTCACGCCGCCCAGCTCGCTTTCCTGATATTCAATCAGATCAAAGGTCCAGCCACGCCCCTCGGCGTAGCGGCGGTACATGTTCAGCAAATCGCCTGCAAACAGCGCGGCTTCGTCCCCGCCAGTACCCGGGCGTATTTCCAACATCGCAGGTTTGGCGTCAGCCGCGTCGCGCGGCAGCAAGGCCAACTTGATCGAGGCCTCAGCGTCAGGCAGGCGTGCCTCCAAGAGGGGCAACTCGTCCACCGCCAACTCGCGCAGCTCAGGGTCGTCCATCATGGCGCGGGCTTCATCTACATCCGCTATAAGCTGGACATAGGCCGTGACCTCATCCGCCACGGGTTTCAACTCGGAGTACTCGCGCGAGATGCCCGCGAAGTCTTCCGTGTCGCCAGATGCAAGCCGTGCCTCAAGATACTCAAAGCGCTCGGTGATTTGTTGTAGTCTGTCTAATGGAACCATGCGGTGTTGATGGACATTTGGTGCATTGGGGTCAAGTGTGCTAAGCTCGCGGCATGTGGAAATATGCAGCGGCTTTTACCGTGCTGGCCCTACCAATTAGCGCGGACGCGACATCGGCGTCGGTAAAGACTGTCGAATGTTACTGTACTGATAAGGCTGGCGGCCGCGTTGAGTTGGGCGAAAACCGATGTCTGAACGTCGGCGGGCGTGTCTTTATGGCCCGCTGCGAGATGTCGCAAAATGTGCCGATGTGGCGCGAGGCCGAAGGTGGCTGCGTAACCGGTTAGCACTATTCACGAAGGTCGCTTGATCGGGTTGCCGAAGCTATCCTTCATGGGCAGCGCATAAAGTTGGTCAATCCAGTCCTCAATACGCGCCTTGTTCACCCCCATATCCGACTTGCCATAGATTAACCGTCCATAAATACGCACATATGCGCCCATGTTGGTTGTCTCGACCTCAATCGTGGTCACATCCGGAAAGCCCCACAACGCTGAACGGGTCACATAGGTCGCATGGCTCACCAGCGGGTTGCCCCCCTCAACAAGCGATCCTGAAAGGCGCGTCGTGCGCGGGGTTCCCTCGACCACATCAGCAATATTTTTCGCAATGTCCCCTGCATTTACTGCAAGTGACAGGGTCTCATAATGCCCCGAGACACCGGCGCTGAAGTCATCAGCCCTCACCAGCTCGCGTAGATTGATGTGGTGGGTGTCCGCTGCCAAAGGCCGCAACCGCACGATGGCAGCAATGCAAATCACCAATGCCAGCAGGATCAAGCCGATGGCTTTACCCATTTACTCAGCGGCCTCGGTTGCCATTTCAGCCTCAATGGCGCTGGCGCGTTCTTCAACTTGCTCGACGATGTGATCGACCATCTGATCATTGCTCAGCTTATGGCTTTGCTTGCCCGCCAGATACACCATGCCGGACCCCGCCCCGCCGCCGGTGAAACCAACATCTGTCATCAAGGCTTCGCCGGGGCCGTTCACCACGCAACCAATGATGCTCAGGCTCATGGGGGTTTTGATGTGCTCGAGGCGTTTTTCCAGTGCTTCCACGGTTTTGATCACGTCAAATCCTTGGCGCGCACAAGATGGGCAAGAGATGATGTTCACGCCGCGGTGGCGAAGGCCAAGTGACTTTAGGATTTCATAGCCGACCTTCACTTCTTCCACTGGATCGGCAGATAGGGACACGCGAATGGTGTCGCCGATGCCGCTCCACAGCAGATTGCCCAAACCGATGGCAGATTTAATCGTGCCTGCGGTCAGCGCGCCCGCCTCAGTGATGCCAAGATGGATCGGTGCGTCCGTGGCTTCGGCCAAACCTTGGTAGGCGGCGGCGGCAAGGAAAACGTCAGAGGCTTTGCAGCTGATCTTGAACTCGTGGAAGTCGTTGTCTTGCAGAATACGGATGTGATCCAAGCCGCTTTCGATCATCGCATCGGGGCAAGGTTCTGCATATTTATCAAGGAGGTGCTTCTCTAAAGAGCCAGCATTCACGCCAATCCGAATGGAACAGCCGTGATCTTTCGCGGCCTTGATCACTTCGCGCACCCTTGAGGCGTCACCGATGTTGCCCGGATTGATCCGTAGGCAAGCGGCCCCCGCTTCGGCAGCCTCAATGGCACGCTTATAGTGGAAGTGAATGTCAGCCACGATAGGTACGGGGCTTTCCTTAACCACTTCGCGCAAAGCCTTGGTGGAACTCGCGTCGGGGGTCGATACACGAACGATGTCAGCCCCCGCCTCGGCACAGGCTTGCACTTGCGCCACCGTCGCGGCCACATCCGAGCTGTCCGTGTTGGTCATCGTTTGCACGGTAATCGGCGCATCGCCCCCTACAGGTACGTTTCCAACCATAATTTGGCGGGACTTGCGGCGCTCGATTTGGCGCCAAGGACGGATCGAATGAAGGGAGGACATGGGCGACAAGCCTTATGAAGCATTGCTATTGGTTGGAGATATACCCCTCAAGGAAGCGGGTCGCAATGAGCGGGTCGAATTAATCCGCCGCCTACTCTGTCGCAGGGGCGTCAGGATCGACGACTGGCGCCGAGGCCATTGCGGTCAACGTCTCGGACAGCAAGCTGTCTGTCGTATCGGCGACCGCATAGTTTTCTGTAATTATATCAACGCCCAGTGCCACGTTCTTAGCAACCGATGTACCTGGTCCAGCTGGGCCGTAAGTTTCACCCTTCACATTAAAGAACAAGGATCCAGAGTTGCCTGCCCGCAAAACGGGGACTTCGTCGGTTTGTGGCAAGACATATGTCTCCCCCGCGTCGAGCACCTTCTCAAACAACACACTGCCGTCGGCGTTGGAAATACGGATCCAAGCGGGGCGCGTTGCGAAGAGCACGACATCGGGCGCATTCTCGGCGAACACTTGAGGTGTATCTAGCGCCGAGGCATCATCGGTTGCGCTATTAATCACTGCCGCGGCCAGACGATAATCCGGCTCACTCACAAGCGCACCGATCGAGTTGGGATCAAGCGCTGCAATAGGTCCATCCCGCGCAGTAAGCACGGGCGCGTCAAGAGCTTGAGGGCGATACAATCTATCCAACGAATCCGGTGCCGGTGCGACATAACCGGTTGCGGTCTCGCCCCCGCCCGAAGGTTGCTCGATCGTCGAAAGAGAGGCAACTTCGCTCGATATGCTTGGCGACTGGTCTACAGGTGCGAACTCTACGCGTTGAATTTCTTGCAACACGGAGTAGCCGCCATAGCCTATAAGGCCAATGAGGCCGAACAACACTGCGACGGAGCCAATTGCACCCGGTTCGATCTTCGAGAAAATGCTTTCCCCAGTTGGCGCATAGGGGGCAACGGGCCGTATAATCGCCTCTTCCCCTACGGCCGGCTTGCTGCGCGCTTTGTTGGCCTTGGCAGTCCCAGCGGAGGCGCCGGACAGCCCTTCAACACCAGAAAATCCGCTCTCGTTGCAGAACCGCTCAAAAGCCCAATCGGGGTCCATCCCCAAATAACGCGCGTAGGAGCGCACGTAGCCCGCAATAAAGCCTGGTGTCTCAAACACGGATGGATCGGAATTCTCGACAGCGGCAATATAGGTGGCTTTAATCTTCAACTCTCGTTGAACGTCCAGCAGCGACTTCCCAAGCGTCGCACGCTCGCCGCGCATCATGTCGCCTAGGCGCATTTCAAACGCGTCAAAACCCCGAGTTTCCTCGGTTTTTGTAGATTTGGGCTGTTTATTTCGCCCCAACATACACGCCTGCCTGCTCGTTCAATTTGTCCCAAATGTGCGCTGCCGATTCGTCCCCACAGCGCCGCATTGGATGCACACTAACACATCACGACAAAGTAATGCAGCGCCGAAAAACGGTTAACCCGCTAAGTCGGCACGATTCAGCGCACAATGGGACCACAGCCCGTCTAAAGCATCTACCAACGCATCAACCTGTTTGGGGCCGTGCACGGGAGATGGCGTAAAGCGCAATCGCTCCGTGCCGCGCGGAACAGTCGGGAAATTGATCGGCTGGACATAGATGCCATGATCATCAAGCAGCCGGTCTGAGATCATTTTGCACTTCACCGGATCCCCAACGTGAACCGGCACAATATGAGAGCCGTGATCAATCAACGGCAGCCCAAGCCCCTTCAAGCGCAGCTTCAATGCCGCAGCACCTTCTTGATGTTTCTTGCGCAATTCAGTGTCGGTTTTCAGATGCGCAACAGAGGCCGCGCCCCCTGCCGCAACGGCGGGGGGAAGCGACGTCGTAAAGATAAAGCCCGGCGCGTAAGATCTTATAGCATCACACATTTTCTCAGATGCGGCGATGTAACCGCCCATCACGCCGTAGGCTTTTGCCAACGTGCCATTGATAATGTCGATGCGGTCCATCAAGCCATCACGCTCGGCCACGCCTGCGCCGCGAGGGCCGTACATGCCAACCGCGTGAACTTCGTCGATGTAGGTCAGCGCGTTATACTCGTCCGCGATGTCCAAGATCTCCTTGATGGGGGCAAAATCGCCATCCATCGAATAGATGCTCTCAAAAGCAATCAGCTTTGGAACATTCGCAGGCACCGCTTCGAGTTGGGCACGCAGGTCATCCAAATCATTGTGTTTGAAGATGCCTTTCGCTCCGCCGTTGCGGCGAATGCCTTCGATCATGGAGGCATGGTTCAGGCTATCGCTCAGGATCACCAATCCAGGGAAAAGTTTAGGCAAAGTCGACAGAGTCGCGTCATTGGCGATATACGCAGATGTAAACAGCAGCGCCGTGTCCTTGTGGTGCAGGTCGGCCAGCTCGGCCTCCAGGCGCTTATGATACACTGTCGTGCCGGAAATGTTGCGCGTCCCGCCGGAGCCTGCCCCTGTTGCGTCAATCGCTTCATGCATGGCAGCCAAGACAACCGGATGCTGCCCCATTCCCAAATAATCGTTGCCACACCAAATAGTTACGTCCTGCTGGCTACCGTCAGTTTTCGTCCAAACCGCGTTAGGGAAATTGCCACGTGCGCGTTCAACATCAATGAAGGTTCTGTAGCGTCCTTCGTCGTGGAGGCGTTGAAGGGCGATATCAAGTGCAGATTCGTAAGTCACAGGTTTAACAGCCTTTATTGCGGGGCATTAGAACAGTTCTATCGCATGTAACGCGTTTGTGCCAACCAGAATAGGTTACAAATTGACGCCCCACGAAATTGTTAGACGACCGTCGGTCAAGCATGCCTCTCATCAGAAACAATGATGTTTAAGCTGTGTTAATCCGCAACGACAACTGTGCAATCAGATGCGCCCTCGCCCGCTTTCGCGCAGGCATCTAACGCTCTCGCCCCATCACCGCCTGCAAAACCAAATGTACCTTGGCTCTTAGATATAGCGAAAGCTTTTGGGCTTCCGAGTTTACGGTACTCTTTTCGAAAGGTGTCCGTCGCGTCGGCTGACAGGCTTAAGATGGCATCTGCATCGTGGCCTTTCGGCGAAACTTCCAAAACCACCACACAGCCTGCCGATTCCGCTTTGCGGTTCGCGTTACAATAGTCGAGCGCTGCGGTTCGTGCCGCATCCAACGAATGGTGCTGCCCAGAGGCGCTTAACCAGTCCACGAACAGCCCCTCATCAGCCGTCAAAGCCAACGCGCCGTAAAATGGGATAGTGTCCTTCAGCGACAACACAATGGCTTGCTGCTTTTCATCAAGAAACGAGGTGTCGGGCAGCTCGGCCACGACACGTGAACCTTTGGGCAAAATCTTGCGAACCTCTTTGAAAGTCAGCGACTCGGCGCTGGCGATTCCCCCAAAAGATGCGACTAAAATTGCGAGTACGCTGCTACGCATAGTGTAATTCATGCAAATTACCCCAATATACAGATGATTGTTCACCGACATTACGCGTCAAATCGGCCTCAGTCTCAAGGGGGAAATATCATTGTTTCGATACCGGCGAAAGCGGGCGCTTGACGCTAGACAGTGCCTGCCCGCCTGTTAACTTAGTGCCCACATAACTCAGCATGGGGGCTGACACAGAATGACACTGAACGCAGTATTGGATCAGGTAGATGGAGATTTGGAATCATCCGTCGCCCGCCTGTTGGAGCTTCTCCGCATCCCATCAATCTCCACCGATCCCGCCTATAAAGGGGATTGCGACACAGCCGCTGAATGGCTGGTGGATGACCTGCAAAGCATTGGGTTTGACGTCTCGAAACGCCCGACCACGGGTCATCCGATGGTTGTGGCCCATGCCGAGGGCGAAGGCCCTCACGTCCTGTTCTATGGCCATTATGATGTGCAACCTGTGGACCCGCTTTCCCTATGGGATAACCCGCCGTTTGAGCCACGCTTGGAAGACACCGACAAAGGTCCAGTGATCCGTGGCCGCGGCTCGTCCGACGACAAGGGGCAGCTGATGACCTTCGTTGAGGCCTGCCGCGCGTGGAAAACCGTTCATGGATCACTGCCCGCCAAGATCTCCTTGTTCTTTGAGGGTGAAGAAGAAAGCGGCTCGCCATCGTTGGTGCCCTTCATGCAAGACAATGCGGATGAGCTGAAAGCCGACATCGCGTTGATCTGCGACACGGGCCTATTTGGCGAAAGCACGCCCGCCATTGTGACCCGCCTGCGCGGCTTGTTGGGCGAGGAATTGACCATCACTGGCCCCAACAAAGACCTCCATTCCGGCATGTATGGCGGGATTGCACGCAACCCGGTTCGCGTTCTGTCCAAGATCATCGCCAGCCTGCATGACGCCACGGGCAAGATTATGGTGCCAAACTTCTACGACGGCGTCGAAGAACTGCCCACGAATATCGCGCAGCAATGGAATGATTTGGGCTTCGAGGACGCTGAATTCCTTGGCGAAGTTGGCTTAGGTGTCCCTGCTGGCGAGGACGGGCGCACGGGGCTAGAAATGATCTGGTCGCGCCCCACCTGCGAGGTCAACGGCATCTCTGGTGGCTACCAAGGCGACGGCTTCAAAACTGTCTTGCCGTCCGTTGCGAGCGCCAAAATCTCCTTCCGCTTGGTCCCAGGACAAGACCCGCTCAAACTCCGCGAGAGCTTCCGTGCCTTCGTCCAAGCGCAATTGCCTGAGGATTGCACGGTTGAGTTCAAGGCGCACGGGGCATCCTCGGCATCCGAGATGTCGACCCAGCACCCAGCGTTCGAGCAAGCCCGCGCCGCCCTGTCCGACGAATGGCCCAACCCCGCAGCTTTCGTTGGCTGCGGCGGCTCCATCCCGATTGCGGGCCACTTCAAGGACATCTTGGGCATGGACGCCATGTTGGTGGGCTTTGGCAAAGACGACGACCAGATCCATTCGCCGAATGAGAAATACGACCTGTCGAGCTTCCACAAGGGCATCCGCTCTTGGGTGCGCGTGCTTGACGCCATGTCCAAGTAACCAATGGGCGGCGGCTATCTAAGCCGCCGCTTATTCTTACTGCGTACAACATCAGAGTTTTCCATCTACGACAAAAAACCGTCGTCACCGACGGTTTTTCAACCATCATGGAAGTCAGCTACACGGATTTAATTGCCATTCACTGCGACTGCGAGAACGGCCGATTTCTGCACTTTGCAGCGTGAACGGGCATCTCAAATGCAATTCATCTTTTTGTGGATTGCCATTTATAGCGAGTTGCTTATCATAAGGCATGTCTTATGATAAGCAACTGAGCGCCTTCTCGCATCCATTACGTCAACAAATTCTGACTCACCTCGCATTGCGTTCGATGTCTGTGCGCGAGCTAACCGATGCAACCAACGTGTCGCAGCCTGTTATGTCGCAGCACCTCAAGGTGTTGAAAGAGGTTGGATTGGTTGCGGCCACATCTGTTGGCGCAAGCAATATCTACGGTCTAGAGGGCGAGAAACTTGAAGAATTGCGCGCGCACTGGACCGCGCATTGGGCGAACTTGCTCGCATCGCTCAACAACTCAAAGGATTAGCACCATGTCACTTGAACCAATCAAAGTTGAAGCGGTTATTAACCGTTCTCCTGCGGAGGTTTTCGAAGCGTTCATGTCAAACGCCACCGATTGGTGGCCGCTGGAAAGCCACTCCATTGGCCCTCATCTTGGGGAACCAGTGCCCGAGGAGGTCGTAATAGAGCGACATGAGGGAGGCCGAATCTTTGAGGTATCTCCTGCTGGAGAGCACCGACTTTGGGGGGTAATTCATGAATTCAAGGAAGGTACAAAGCTATCGTTCTCATGGCATCCAGGAATGGACGAAGCACTTGCTACTCAGGTTACGGTTGAGTTTCAGGCAATAGATAATCGGAAAACTCTTGTTACTTTAATCCACAAGGGTTGGAGCGCTCGTGGTGATGAAGCTACTGCAATCCGGGAAAACTATGTCTCAGGCTGGAAGGACATTATCGAAGTTCGCTTTAGCAATTTCGTGAATAGAAACTAGGGAGTATAGTGTTTTCTCACGTCGACTGGATGGCAGCTTCGCGCAACTTGTGACTGTTAACGGGCCGCGCAGCATCGGTCACTTTGAGCTCGAAGCCTTCATTCGCCCCGACTTCAGCAGGCAGAACGCCTGCGCGTTGTTTACGAAATATAGCACTTGCTGGCGTCAAACGATCATCCCTGATGGCTTCGCCCGTAGCCCCATGTTGATCGAGCGGGCACTCCGCATTCTACAGCGGCAAGGACGTGGTGGATTTGATCTCCTCCATGGACAGCAAGGCCGTCACGTTGAAGATCCGCACCTCAGTGATCAACGCTTGGTAGAACACATCATACGCACGCGCATTGGCCACGCGCACCTTCAAGATGTAGTCGATGTCGCCCGCCAACCTATGGGCCTCCAACACTTCTGGACGCGCACGCAACGCGTGCAAGAACTTGTCCTGCCAATCGCTTTCGTGCTCCGACGTGCGCACCAAAACGAAGAAACACGCTTCCAAACCCAGCTTTTCAGGATCAAGCACAACCGTGTCCTGCTTGATAACCCCAGAGGCGCGTAATTTCTTGATTCTGTTCCATACTGGCGTCTTGGAACTGCCTGTTTTTCTAGCAATTTCATCAAGACTCTGTGAGGCGTCCTCTTGCAGCTGCGCGAGGATGTTCCGGTCCATCGCATCTATCTGAACTTCCATTCCTATATTCCTTCCATTTCAAAACGTCCGTTCTGAATTCACGCTCAGATAGAACAATATTCCTTATCTGTCCAAATGGATAGGCAAAATTGGGAAATTTTCCTATATATTGTTGCAAGCAAACGAAGGACGCCTCTTATGAAGCACTTTCCGATCTTTATGGCCCTAGAAGGCCGCCGCGTTGTCGTCTCCGGTGGAGGCGAGGCAGCGCTTGCGAAATTGCGCCTGCTTCTGAAGACCGAAGCGAACCTTACAGTCGTTGCCGCCGACCCCGCCGCCGAGATCGTATCTTGGGCCGCCGAGGGCCGCGTGGCGCTGATTGAGCGCGCGATGGAAACTGGCGACGCAATCTGCACAAGCCTATTCTACGCCGCCAATGAGGACGACGTCGAGGACGCACGCGTCGCCGCGATCGCCAACCGTGAAGGCGCCTTGGTCAACATCGTCGACAACCTTGCTGACAGCCAATTCATCACCCCCGCCATGGTCGACCGCGATCCGGTGGTTGTGGCCATTGGCACCGAAGGGGCGGCACCTGTGCTGGCGCGCGCCATCAAGAAAGACATCGAGGAGCGCCTGTCGCCCCGCCTTGGCCTGATGGCACGTATCGGCAAAGCCTTCCGCGCTAAAGCCGACGCCCTGCCCTTCGGCGTGAAGCGTCGCGAATTTTGGGCCGACTACTACGCACAAGACGTAGGCTCTGAAGCTGAGGCCTCCGCGACATTGGACACTTTGCTCGACCAACACCTGTCGGCACACGCCAAGGAAGGCCGCGTGGACCTCGTCGGCGCAGGCCCCGGTGATCCGGAATTGCTGACCTTAAAGGCGCGCAAGGCGTTGGACGCTGCCGATGTGGTCATTTACGACCGCCTCGTCGCCCCTGAAATCTTGGAGCTGGCGCGCCGCGAAGCCATCATGTTGTCCGCTGGCAAGGAAGGCTTCGGCCCCTCCGTCACACAAGACACGATCAACGAAATGATCGTCAGCCACGCCCGCTCAGGTGCGCATGTTGTGCGCCTCAAGTCTGGTGATCCAACCGTCTTTGGTCGCCTCGACGAGGAAATCGAGGCCTGCGACGCGTCCGGCATCACTTGGAACATCGTGCCGGGCATCACTTCGGCCTCTGCTGCGGTGGCGGCTTTGGGTCAAAGCTTCACCAAACGCGGACGCAACTCTGGCGTTCGGTTCCTGACCGGCCACGACACCAAGGGCTTTGCCGACCATGATTGGAAAACCCTAGCCCGCGAGGGCGAGGTCGCTGCGATCTATATGGGCAAGAAATCCGCCCGCTTCATCCAAGGCCGCCTGCTGATGCATGGCGCCGACCCGCTGACACAGGTGACGGTGATTGAAAACGCCTCCCGCCCCGAGCAACGCATCCTCGCCACGACACTAGGCGAGCTGGAGCCAACATTGACACAAGCCAACCTGTCCGGCCCCGCGCTGGTCTTCCTTGGCCTTGCCCCACGAGCGGCCCTGAACGCCGCACAACAACAAGAAGAAATGGAGGCTGCGATATGAGCAAGCCATTCACCCCAAAAGTCGTAACGGCAAATGCTTTGCTGGAAGGCGACGTTGTTTACCTGATGGCCAACGACCAATGGTCGCGCCACCTGAGCGAGGCCGAAGTCATCGAAGACGAGGCCCACGGCGACCTGCGCGTTCTACAAGGCAACTCCGAGCCTGACCTCGTTGTTGGTGTCTACCTCGCCGATGTGGCGATCGTAGACGGCAAGCCGCAGCCCACGCACTTTCGCGAAGAGTTCCGCACACGCGGCCCATCCAACTACAACCACGGCAAACAGGCGGAGCTGGTTTAATGTATCAGTATAATGACTTCGACCGCGACTTCCTCGCGGAACGCAACGCACAATTCCGCGCCCAAGTAGAGCGCCGCATTGACGGCTCCCTGACCGAGGACGAGTTCAAGCCTTTGCGCCTGATGAACGGGTTGTACCTGCAATTGCACGCCTACATGCTGCGTGTGGCTATTCCTTACGGCACGCTCAATGGCGGGCAAATGGATGTGCTGGCAGACATTGCCGACAAATGGGACAAGGGCTACGGCCACTTCACCACACGTCAAAACATTCAGTACAACTGGCCAAAGCTGAAAGACGTGCCTGACATGTTGGACGCTTTGGGCGAAGTTGGCATGCACGCCATCCAGACCTCGGGCAACACCATCCGCAACGTCACCGCCGACCACTTCGCCGGTGCCGCCAAGGATGAGATCGCAGACCCGCGCCCAACGGCCGAGCTGTTGCGCCAATGGTCCACGGATCACCCTGAGTTCCAGTTCTTGCCCCGCAAGTTCAAGCTGGCGGTCACAGGCTCCGCCAACGACCGTGCCGTAATCAAGGCACATGACATTGGCATCCGCTTGCTGTCGCGCGACGGCGAAGAAGGCTACGAGATCGTTGTGGGTGGTGGCTTGGGCCGCACGCCAATGATCGGCAAAGTGCTGCGTGAGTTCCTGCCAAAAGCGGACCTACTTCCCTACTGCGAAGCCATCGTCAGCGTCTACAACCTGCTGGGCCGCCGCGACAACAAATACAAAGCCCGCATCAAGATCACCGTGCATGAGAACGGCATCGAGACCATCCGCGACTTGGTGGAAGAGCGCTTTGCGCTGCTTAAACCTCAGTTCGGCGGCGTTGATCAGGAGATGCTAACAGGCATCGAGGCGCAATTCGCCCTGCCCGAGTTCACAACCGGCGCAACTGACAGCTTCACCGCTGCCTATGATGCTGATCCAGTGTTCCGCTCTTGGGTCGACACCAACCTGACCGCGCATAAGAACGATGACTATTCCATCGTGTCGATCTCGATCAAAAAGCACGGCGAAACACCAGGTGACGCGACATCTGCGCAAATGCGCGAGATGGCAGCGATTGCCCGCGAGTTCGGCCACAATGAGCTTCGCATCAGCCACGAGCAAAACGTGATCCTGCCGCATGTGCACAAATCGCACCTGCCAGCGATCCACGCGCGCCTGAAAGCGGCTGACTTGGCGACGGCAAACATCGGTAAGATCTCCGACATCATCGCCTGCCCCGGCATGGACTACTGCGCCTTGGCAACAGCACGCTCAATCCCAGTTGCGCAGCAGATTGCGATCCGCTTTGACGAGCTGAAGCTTGAGCACGACATCGGCGACCTAAAGATCAAAATCTCGGGCTGTATCAACGCCTGTGGTCACCACCACGTGGGCCACATCGGCATCCTTGGTTTGGACCGCGCGGGCGTGGAGAACTACCAGATCACTCTTGGCGGCGATCACACCGAGACGGCCGAAGTTGGCAAGCGCGCAGGTCCGGGCTTTGCCTATGACGAAATCGTGCCTGCAATCGAGCGCCTGATCGGGGCCTACCTTGAGGTCCGCAACGACGAAAATGAACGCTTTATCGATGCCTACCGCCGTCTTGGCTTGGCACCGTTCAAAGCGGCTCTTTACCCGGAGGCTAAAGCAAATGCCGCTTAAGGAACTGGCCGAACGCCGCGCTATTTTGCACGGCAAGAGTGACCCGCAAACGGTCATCAAGCATGCGTTGGACGATGTACAGATTGGCAAGGTTGCCATGGTCAGCAGCTTTGGCGCGGAAAGCGTCGTGTTGCTGCACATGATCTCTCAGATCGATCCTGACGCGCCGATCTTGTTCATCGACACCGAGATGCTATTCCCAGAAACGCTGCAATATCAAAAAGATGTGGCCAAGCACCTTGGGCTGACCAACGTGCAGGTGATCAAGCCATCCCGTGAGAAGTTGCTAGAGAACGACGTCGACAGCATCTTGCACACCATTGACACAGACGCGTGCTGTAACCTGCGCAAGACGCAGCCCCTTGATAATGCGTTGAAAGATTACGACGGCTGGATCACTGGGCGCAAACGTTTCCAAAACGGCCAACGCGCCAGCCTGCCGGTCTACGAGATGGCCGACGGGAAGATCAAAATCAATCCGCTTGCCGGTTGGGACGCGTCGAAGCTGGCCGCCTACATCAAAGAGCACAAACTGCCCAAACACCCGCTGGTTGAGCGTGGGTTTCAATCTCTTGGTTGCGCACCGTGCACAACCAAGACAAAACCCGGCGAAGATCCACGTGCAGGCCGTTGGCGCGGTCAGGACAAATCCGAATGCGGCATCCACATCGTGGATGGCAAAGTCGTTAGACAAAGGAACGCAGCATGAGCGTTATCGTAACCGACACAGGCTTCGCGCCCGACACTTGGGACCGTGGCTTTACCGATCTAGCCGAATTGCCGGCGAACGACACGCCTTGCTGTGTGGACGTACCCTCGGACGCTGATCCAGCAGGCCTGTCGAACCGCCTGAGCGACATCGAGATGATCCGCATCGACTTCCCCAGCTCCGCTGACGGTCGCGGCTTCACCATCGCGCGTCGTTTGCGCTTGATGGGGTTCGCAGGACAATTGCGCGCCAAGGGCCATGTTTTGGCCGACCAATACGCCATGGCGCGTCGGTCCGGCTTTGACGAAGTTGAAATCGATGATGCGCTAGCCGCCCGCCAGCCAGAAGACCAATGGTTGGCCCGCGCGGATTGGAAAGCAAACGACTATCAAGCCCGACTGCGCGGCTGAACGTCCTATTTAACAAACGATCTAAGATCATTAGAAAGGCCGGTGAGGGACACCCCTCGCCGGACAATTGCAATGAATGAAGTAACCAACATGAACGCTCCCGTTAAAGCTGTCCCCACTCTGCCTGACGCGCAAACCGTCACGGAAGTGAAGCACTGGACAGATCGCCTATTCTCTTTCCGCGTCACGCGCCCCGCCTCCTTGCGGTTCCGCTCGGGCGAGTTCGTGATGATCGGCCTTATGGGCGACCCACACCCCGAGACAGGCAAGCAAAAGCCACTGCTGCGCGCCTATTCCATCGCGTCCCCATCGTGGGACGAAGAGTTGGAGTTCTACTCGATCAAGGTGCAAGACGGCCCGCTGACCTCCAAGTTGCAACACATCAAGGTCGGCGACGAGGTCATCCTTCGCCCAAAACCTGTTGGCACCTTGGTTCACGACGCGCTGCTGCCGGGCAAACGCTTGTGGTTCTTCGCCACTGGCACGGGCTTCGCGCCCTTCGCCTCCCTGCTGCGCGACCCGCAGACGTTTGAGGATTACGACGAAATCATCATCACCCACACCTGCCGCGAAGTGGCGGAGCTGGAGTATGGCCGCAAGCTGATCGAAGACATCCGCACCGACGAAATGCTGGTTGAGCTGTTGGGCGAAGAGAACCTTAAGAAGCTGGTGTACTACCCGACGACCACCCGTGAAGAGAGCCCCAAGATGGGCCGCGTTACAGACAAGCTGCGCTCCGGCGATATCTTCGAGGATCTGGGCATCCCACCAATGAGCGCCGAGACAGACCGCGCGATGGTGTGCGGCTCCATGGGCTTGAACACTGACCTTAAAGAAATCTTCGAGGGCTTCGGCCTAGAGGAAGGCGCTAACAGCGACCCTAAACACTATGTGGTTGAGAAGGCGTTTGTGGGTTAAGCCCCTCCCCCAACTGACAAATTAAAAACGCCGCGTCGGATGATCCCGACGCGGCGTTTACTTTTTCGTGCAATGCTTGGGCCGGTTGGGCCCAAGCCACTTGCTTAAGTCTTACAGACCCATAGCCGATTTGATTTGGTCAAGTACGCCAGACAGAAGCTCTGGGTTTTCTTGAGCTTTGCTCAGGCCAGCCTTCAACGTGGTCTTGGTGATCGCGCCCATCTCGGAGCCGTCAACCATCTCAACAACCTGATCGTAGTTGAAACCATCAACCGACAGCAGATCGCTGATACCGGATGTTGCCGTGTCAGTCGCAGCTTCAACAGCTGTATCTGTCGCAGCTTCAACGGCTGTATCTGTCGCAGCTTCAACGGCTGTGTCTGTCGCAGCTTCAACGGCTGTATCTGTCGCAGCTTCAACGGCTGTGTCTGTCGCAGCTTCAACGGCTGTGTCTGTCGCAGCTTCAACGGCTGTGTCAGTCGCAGCTTCAACAGCGGTAGATGCTGCTTCTGTAGCTGTCTCAGTCGCAGTTTCGGTTACAGCCTCGGTCGCAGTCTCAACCGCAGTGGATGCAGCTTCGGCTGCTGTGTCAGCAACTGCAGCAGTCGTGTCAGTCGCAGCTTCAACCGCAGTGGATGCAGCTTCAGTTGCTGTATCGGCAACTGCAGCAGCCGTGTCAGTCGCAGCGTCAACCGCAGTGGATGCAGCTTCAGTTGCTGTGGCGGCAACTGCAGCAGTCGTGTCAGTCGCAGTCTCAACCGCAGTGGATGCAGCTTCGGCTGCTGTGTCAGCAACTGCAGCAGTCGTGTCAGTCGCAGCTTCAACCGCAGTGGATGCAGCTTCAGTTGCTGTATCGGCAACTGCAGCAGCCGTGTCAGTCGCAGCTTCAACCGCAGTGGATGCAGCTTCAGTTGCTGTGTCGACTGCACCTTCAACAGTTTCGGTTACTGCGTCTGTCGCGGTGCTTGCTGCATCGGCTGCGGCCTCAGCGGTCGCTTCAGCTGCGCCTTCAACTGCAGAAGCGGCTTCGCTGGATACTTCCTTAGCAGCTTCCATGACGTCGCTGCCATTGTTCTTCCAAACATACCCACCGACACCAATCAGTGCGATCACGGCGACTGCTATAATACCAGGTTTCATAATTCATCTAGTCCCTATGATTATGCAGGAAAGATCTTCCCTGCTGATGGCGATGAGCTATGACAAAGAATTAGCAGTTACAACGGGGTTTCGTTATTCATTTTCCCCGTCTATAGAAAACAGGCGGAAAACCGACTTGTAGGACGCCGCTCCGCCCTTTAGTTTAGCGTCCTGATACTGTTGAAACCAAAGAAGGACTTCAGGCCATAGCCCGCAGACCACATAATGCGCCACCCGTGCGCGAAACCGGACCGCGCGTCAACGACCGCATCCGCTCAGACGAAATTCGCCTCATTGGCGCAGAAGGTGAAAACGTAGGCGTTGTGACGCCTGCCCGTGCGATGGCCATGGCTGATGAAGCCGGGCTTGATCTGGTAGAGATCTCGCCAAACGCCAACCCGCCTGTTTGCAAAATCATGGATTTCGGCAAGTACAAGTACGAGACCCAGAAGAAAGAGGCCGAGGCCCGCAAGAAGCAAAAGATCATCGAGATCAAAGAGGTCAAGTTCCGCCCGAACACTGACACCAATGATTACGATGTGAAAATGCGCAACGTCTTCAAGTTCTTGGAAAACGGCGACAAGGTGAAAGTCACCCTGCGCTTCCGTGGCCGCGAAATGGCCCACCTGAACTTGGGTCGCGAGCTGCTGGAACGTGTTGCAGCCGACATCGAAGGCTCCGGCAAGGTCGAGAACTTCCCCAAAATGGAAGGCCGCCAGATGATCATGCTGATCGGCCCGCTCAAGACCTAAAGTCACGCAGTCTTACTGCTCCGAATACATTGCCCCGATAGCCGTTTGGCCGTCGGGGCTTTTTGTTTAATTCTCGTTGTTCGGTCGGGCCGAACTCCGTTAAGCCCCCCGCAATGCCTGAACGATTTGCGCCATGATACTGATGGCAATTTCGGCCGGCGACTTCGCGCCAATGTTTAGGCCCACCGGTGCTTGAATACGGGCAATGTGGTCGGTGCTGAACCCAGCCTCTTCCAGCCGCGCGACCCGTTTGGCGTGGGTGCGAGTGGACCCAAGGCTGCCAAGATAGAAGCAGTCCGACCTCAGTGCTGCTTGTATCGCCGGATCGTCCAGCTTGGGGTCATGCGTCAAGGTCACGACCGCCGTGCGTGCGTCAATGCCGAAACTGTCCAACGCCGCATCTGGCCATTCATGCACCAATGCGGTGTCGGGAAACCGCGCGGCACTGGCGAAGGCTTCGCGCGGGTCAATCAACACCGGCGCAAAGCCCGCCGCACGCGCCATAGGGATCAGGCTTTGCGCAATGTGAACGCCGCCGATCACCGCCATACGCAGGGGCGGATTATGGATGCCAACGAATGTGTTGCCCTCAAATCCGGATTTATCAGAGCGGAAACGGGCAAGATGCGCCTCAACCCCTGATAAATCCCTCCGCCAATTTTCAATATCCACCGTATAGGCAATGGGGGTGCTAGCCGAGCGTGCCGCGACCAAATCTGCCAACATGCTCTCTGGTATCGCGGCACCGACAGGTTCCACCAACACGCGGATGGTGCCGCCGCAAGCCAGCCCAACCGCGAAGGCCTCATCATCGGAGACGCCGTATTCCAACAGGCGCGGTTGGCCGTCGTCCAAGGCGTCCATCGCCTCGACCACGACCGCGCCTTCAACGCAGCCGCCCGAGACGGACCCCATGATGTCCCCCTGCCCCGATATGGCCAAAAGTGATCCGACGGGGCGAGGTGCGGAGCCCCATGTCTCCACCACTGTGGCCAAGGCAGCACCCCTCCCGTTTCGGTGCCATTCAAGGGCGATGGAGGGGATATCATTATGGTCAGTCGTCACGGATATATCCTTATTAAAACGCAGGCATGTTTGGCGGAACCAACTTTTCAATGGTAGCAGCGACCCAGTCAAAGAACATGACCCATTCCATCAAATTAGCGCCATCAGGCGTGCCTTCTCGCCCGCATCATCTGGTTGTGAGATCGCATCGGCCAAAGCTTCAAGTGCCGCGATATTATGGCCCGCGCGAAAGCTGTCGACATGGGGCAACATCGCTTTGATGCCACGGGCTTTGGGCGCGAATTCCTCCCAACGCAGCAAAGGATTAAGCCAGATCACCTTTTTGGCCGTCAATTGCAGACGACGCATCTCGGCCACTAGTGCGTCAGGATCATCACGGTCCAAACCATCCGTAATAAGAAGCACCACCGCCCCGCCCCCCATCACGCGGCGCGACCAATCGCGGTTGAATTGATGCAGGCAAGTGCCAATCTGCGTCCCGCCCTCCCAGTCTTGCGCCTGCGCCCCTGCGGCGGCCAACGCGGCGTCCACATCACGGGTCGCCAGATGGCGGGTAATGTTGGTCAACTGCGTGCCAAAGGTGAACGCATGAACCTTAGCCCAACCCGCGCCCTTCTCGTTACTGACCGCATGTAAGAAATGCAGCACCGCGCGGGAGTATTGCGACATGGAGCCGGAAATATCGCAAAGCGCCACCAGATTAGGCCAGCGCTCGCGGCGAGCTTTGGGCGCGAATTTTTGTATCTCCCCACCTTGGCGCATGGCCGCGCGTAGGGTTTCGGGACCGTCAATCATGCGCCCGTTGGCAGTGAGATGCGTACGGCGCGATTTCAGCGGCTTGATCGGCAAGCTCAGTTTGGTCAGCATCCGTTTGGCGGCGGCCATTTCCGCATTGCTCATCAACTCAAAGTCCAATGAGCGAAGGCGCTCTTCGCGCGACATCGTGCGCGAGGCATCGATTTCGATTTCGGTCTCGCCTTCGCTTTCCTCCACCTCCGGCACATCCCGCTCCACCCCGTCTAAAAGGGCTTCGGCGGCACGCTTTTGGGCTGGCTTGGCCTTTTGCTCGTCTTGCACGCCGCGGATCATTGGGCTGAGCGCTGCAATCATATGTTCCAAATACTGCGGATCGCGCCAGAACAGCTTGAAAGTTTGCGCAAATATAATGCGGTGCTCTGGGCGTGAAACAAAGCAGGCTTGCAGAACGTAAAAGAAATCTGGTTTGTGGGTGAACCCGACAGTCTCCACCGCGCGGATGGCGTCGATCACCCGCCCCGAGCCGACTGGCAGACCCGCGGTGCGCAACGCCCGCGCGAACCATGTGATATTGTCGGCGAGCTTGCCGTCTTCGGGGATTTCTAAGGGGGGGAGTTCTACCATAGGTCCGTTGATTGGGGGCCAGCCCCCAAGCCCCCGAGGTATTTTTGAAGCAATGATGGGGACAGACGGATCATGCGAGTTCTGCGCGGACCTCTTCGAGGATACGTTTTGCCTCCGAGCCTTGGATTTTTTGGATGTCGTCTTGGTATTTTAAGATGGCACCAAGTGTGTCTGCGATCACCTCTGGGCTCATGGTGATTGCATCGAGCGCAAGCAAACATTTGGCCCAATCGATGGTCTCCGCCACACCGGGGGCTTTGAACAGATCTTCTTTGCGTAGACGTTGTACGAAGCCTACGACTTCGCGGCTGAGGGCGTTTTGCGCCTCGGGGGCGCGGGCTTGCAGGATTGCCATTTCGCGGTCGAAATCAGGGTAGTCGACCCAGTGATAGAGGCAGCGCCGCTTGAGCGCGTCATGGACTTCGCGGGTTCGGTTAGAGGTCAGAATGACAATTGGGGGTTCTGGTGCTTTTATCGTGCCCAGCTCTGGGATCGTGACTTGGAAGTCCGACAGGGCCTCCATGAGGTAAGCTTCGAAGGGCGCGTCGGTGCGGTCCAATTCGTCGATCAGCAAGACTGGCGGCCCGCCGTCTTGGGGCTGCATCGCCTCCAGCAAGGGGCGCGCGGTGAGGTATTCGTCGCTAAATAACTCCGATTGCAGCGCCGCGCGGTCGGTGGCGCCTGTGGCCTCCGCCGTGCGGATGGCAACCATTTGAGCGGGGAAGTTCCATTCATAGACCGCAGAGGACGCGTCCAGCCCCTCATAGCATTGCAACCGGATCAGACGGCGACCAAGTGCGGCCGCAATGGCTTTGGCTATCTCGGTTTTCCCAGTGCCTGCCTCGCCTTCCAAAAACATCGGGCGCCCCAGCTTAAGCGACAGGTAAACCACCGTCGCCAAAGACCGCCCACAGATGTAGTTTTCTTGGGCAAGTAGCGCGATGGTCTCGTCAATGGACTGGGGCAGTTTTGGCATTAAGGTCTCCTCTGTGGCCCATAGCTGCATCTACACCGCGCGTCGTCAAGCATTGCCCACAAACAAAGCGCGACTATAGTCAA
Source organism: Litoreibacter sp. (assembly GCF_039974535.1). Taxonomy (GTDB): domain Bacteria; phylum Pseudomonadota; class Alphaproteobacteria; order Rhodobacterales; family Rhodobacteraceae; genus Litoreibacter. The sequence goes on from NZ_JBDWIU010000011.1 coordinate 45,698, forward strand.
ATGCGAATCCTGCATTTGGAGCCTACCTATGAACGTGACCACCCCGATTTCCGCCAAAGACGCGCCAGACATGGCCCGCTTTGACTGGGAAGACCCCTTCCGTCTTGAGGATCAGCTTAGCGAGGACGAGCGCATGTTGCGCGACGCGGCCCGCAGCTTTGCTGAAACCACGTTGGCGCCGAAAGTCATCGACGCCTACCGCGAGGAAACCGTGGACCCCGACATGTTCAAAGCAATGGGATCGGCGGGATTGTTGGGTCTGACCGTGCCGGAGCAATACGGCGGCTTGGGTGCGTCCTATGTAACCTACGGATTGGTGGCGCGCGAGATTGAGCGTGTGGATTCGGGGTATCGCTCCATGATGTCGGTGCAATCGTCGCTGGTGATGTACCCGATCTATGCCTATGGCTCCGAGGAGCAACGGCAAAAGTACCTGCCCGGCTTGGCCTCAGGTGACTTGATCGGCTGCTTTGGCCTGACGGAGCCTGACGCGGGCTCCGACCCTGCGGGTATGAAGACGGTCGCGGTAAAAACGGACACGGGCTATGTGCTCAACGGCTCGAAGATGTGGATTTCAAACTCGCCCTTCGCAGATGTCTTTGTGGTTTGGGCCAAATCCGACGCCCATGGCGGTAAAATTCGCGGCTTCGTTCTGGAGAAAGGCATGGAGGGGCTGTCTGCGCCCAAGATTGGCGGCAAGCTGTCGTTGCGCGCCTCGACCACCGGCGAGATCGTTATGAAGGATGTGGCGGTGGGTGACGACGCGCTGCTGCCCAACGTAGAGGGTCTGAAGGGACCGTTCGGCTGCCTTAACCGTGCGCGCTACGGCATCTCGTGGGGCGTTTTGGGGGCGGCAGAGTTCTGCATGCACGCCGCGCGCCAATACGGGCTGGACCGCAAGCAGTTCAACAAACCCTTGGCGCAAACCCAGCTGTATCAAAAGAAGCTGGCGGATATGTTGACCGAGATATCATTGGGATTGCAGGCATCCTTGCGGGTTGGCCGCTTGATGGATGAGGGCCGCGCCGCGCCTGAGATGATTTCGATAGTTAAACGCAACAATTGCGGCAAGGCGTTAGACATGGCGCGGGTGTCGCGGGACATGCATGGCGGCAATGGTATCCAAGAGGACTACCAAGTCATGCGCCACATGGTGAACCTTGAGACGGTGAACACCTATGAGGGAACGCATGATGTGCATGCGCTTATTCTTGGGCGGGCAGTGACGGGTTTGCAGGCGTTTTTCTGAGGAAATCCACATATCTGTTCTGAAGTCGGGCGGCCATTTGGTCGCCCTTTTTCGTAGCGGTTAGTGGTGCCCCATGTTTTCTGATTTTTTTAGTCAGATATACTTGCATCTCTCATAAATTACTTTATCAAACTAAAACAGTAAGAATAAGAGAGCTTTGCTGAAAACAGGTCTCCCGACGAGTTTCCAGCAACGACGGGAAAGGCGCAGTGGGCAACCTCTGCGTCTTTTCTTTTGGATATTCTAGAACTTCAAATGTTTCAAAAGAAACTTAACGACTTTATAGACCCTTAATTCGCAGGTGTTTGCTTGGGCTGCGCTCAATAAACTCATCCTCGATCCAACTCAGAACACGTCGCTGGCCGCCGAATGCAACCATCTCGGCAGCTTTATCAAAACTTACCCAGTGATAATCGCTGTGCTCATGATTCAACGACACCTCAGCTGTGGCTTTGACGAAGGCAACAAAGACAGGTGCGATCGTAATAGCATCGCGATCTTCTTCATAGAATTGCTCGCAAATATCCGCAGAATACAACGCTTCCGGCATTAAGCCCGTCTCTTCTTGAAGCTCACGCAAGGCGGCTTGCCAAGCCGTCTCCCCTTCCTCGACTTTACCCGCGACCTGACACCATTCCCCTACTAGGGTTTGCGTTCTTTTAAGCAAAAGAACCTCGTGTCGCGTTTCCGTTTTGCGCAAAGCCACAAGCGACACTATAAATGCGCGTATTGGAATTTCTGCCATGATACAGCTCCCCTCCCGTCAAAATATGTAGAAATCAAATCGCGGGCGATAGCCTGCAACTTAACGCCGGCGCACCTGTCGGCAAATCAGGACCACGGGCAGCAGGCCAATGGCCACGATCACCAAGGAGGGCACCGCCGCCCCCTCTAACCGCTCGTCCGAGGCGAGGCGGTAGGCCTGCACCGCCAATGTGTCATAGTTGAAGGGGCGCAAGATAAGCGTCGCGGGCAGCTCCTTCATCACGTCAACAAAGACGATCAGCAAAGCCGTTAGCAAGCTTGGCCGCAGAATGGGGAAATGCACGCGGCGCAGGGTGCCTAAGGCGGTTTGCCCCAAAGCCCGCGACGCCATATCCATATTCGCGTTTACCGCCACCTGCCCGCCTTCATATGCGCCCAAAGCGGCTGCCAAGAAGCGGATCATATAGGCCGCGACCAGCAGCCAGATAGAACCGGTGACCAGCAGTCCCGTGGACACATCGAACGTCTCGCGCATCCATGCGTCCAGCGCATTGTCGAAATTGGCGAAGGGCACCATCAGCCCCACCGCGATCACGCCACCTGGAACCGCGTAGCCCAAGCGGGCGATGGAGGTGGAAATCTGCGATAATGGCCCGTCGTCGAGCCGTTGCAAGTACCCCAACACCACCGCAGCCGCGAGGGTCACCATCGCGGCCACCGCCGCCAGAGTGACCGAATTCACGGCGAAGGAGATATAACGTGACGAGAACAGGTTTTGCTCACTGCCAAAGCTCATGATCAGCAAGGCCAGCGCGGGAAGGACCCCGCCCAAAAGCACCGGAATGACGCACAGCGTTGTCGCCCCCCATTTGGCCCAGCCTTTCAGCTCTATCGCGGCCATCGGCTCTTGGCGTTTGGAGCTGTCGTGGTATTTTGCCCGCCCACGGCTCGTGCGCTCCAACACCGCCAACACCAAGGCGACCATCAAAATGCCCGATGCCAATTGCGCCGCCCCTGCCCGATCCCCAAGCGAGAACCAGCTGGTGTAGATGCCCGTCGCGAAGGTTTGCACACCGAAGTAAGCGACTGTGCCAAAGTCGGCGATGGTCTCCATCACCGCCAGCAACACGCCCGAGGCAATCGCTGGGCGTGCCATCGGGATCGAGACCCGCAAAAACGCTTGCCACGGGGTTTTGCCCAAGGCCCGCGCCGCCAAGAACGACGTGGCACTTTGCTGCAAGAAGGCCGCGCGCGCCAACAGGTAGACATAGGGGTATAGCACCAAGATCAGCATCGCCGCCGCACCACCGACGGAGCGTATCTCGGGGAACCAGTAGTCGCGCGCGCCCCACCCCGTCACATCGCGCAGGGTCGACTGAACTATGCCGGGGTGATCCAGCAGATGGGTGTAGGCGTAGGCCAGCACATAGGCTGGGAATGCCAAGGGGATCACCAATGCGATCTCTAGCAGCTTGCGCCCGGGGAATTGGGCCATCGTGACCAGCCACGCGGCCCCCGTTCCGATCATCAACGTGCCGACTGACACCAACAACACCAACAGCACAGTGGTCTTGGTGTAGCGGCTCAGGACCGTCTCGGCGAGATGCACCAACGTGTCGCCGCCCCCCGTCAGTGCCGCAATCGCCACGGCAACCATCGGCAGCAAGCAGATGGCGGCCAAGACAACCGCCGCTATGCGCAGGGTTTTGGGGCCTTTCGCGGCCGGAGGGATGACTAATTTCGACATTTCCCTGTCTCTACAAGGGCCGCCCGCTGATGGGAAGGCATGGCCGACAAAAACACTCACCAATAACGTGGCTGTCAGTGGGTGGTTTTTACTTTCTCAACGGTGAAGAAGAAGTCCTCCGGGATGTCCTCTTGCAGGGCCACCTCGTCAGGCACCACGTCTGGGCCTGCCAAAAACACATTCGCGCCGAAGTGGTTGTGCATACGCGCCAAGCGCTCCATCCGCGGGCCAGTGAGATCGCGGTAGAAGTTGGAGTAGTTCTCCGTGGCCTTCAGCTCCTCGATCTTCTCGCGGTGCTTGCCCACGGAATATTCATGGGCCGCACGCAATTCAGGATCAGACATCAAGCGGTCAAACTCAGCCTGCAACATCGGCAACTTCGTTTGTGCGGAATCGTTATGCTCCCAGTTGTTGTTCATGCGGAACCAATAGCTTAGCCCCTGATCGCGGTCCACGTGGTTCACCCGCCCCCGGTCGCGCTTCACAAGGAAGCTTTCGGCGGAGCGCACGGCGTAATGGTTCAGCGATACCAAATCGTAACCATAGCTATCCGTGGTTGAGCGCCAACCGTTGCGGATCAGCTTCTTCGGCATCGGCTTGCCCGACCCGTTGACCCATTTGATCTTATCCCACAGGTCCGGCTTCAAACCTTTAGGGCGGTGAACCCCCATCTTTTTGTAGATGCCAATGTTGCGGAACAGCGTTTTGAAGCCCCACGCCTGATGCGGCTTGCGGCACAGCTCGGGCGCGCACTGGGTGAATTGCGTGACAAGGAAATCATCCGCATATTCATGCACATCCCCATTACCATAGAGCCGCCACGTCAGGGAGATCATATTCGCGTCGCCCACCGCCTTATAAAGGTCGTCCAGCTTACCCTCGCCCACGTGGATGTTGATGAATTCGTCCACATCCATCGAAATCGCCCAGCCCGCGTTCTTGAACACGTCTTCGCGCCCTGCGGCGTCCAGCGCCCAGTGTTGCGGCTTCAAATCGGTGCCCGCAAACTTGTTGTCGCGGCGTTGCAGGATGCCGCGATCTTGCAGCAAGTCCAGCAGCTCGTCCGTGCCGTCGTTGCAGTCGTTGGTGTAGACAAGGAAGTCGTCTACGCCGATGGCCCGGTGGTAGGCGATCCATTCCAGAATGAACGGCCCCTCGTTTTTCATGCAGGTCACAATGGCCGTGCGTCCGCCGTCAATGGCCTTGCCCGACGGCTCCTCCATCTTACTTTCAGGGGGGCGCACCGGCTTGTGATCCCAGACGTCACGCGCCATGGCCAGCAGGTGTTCATCCTCGATCAACGAGGTTTTCGGCACCAGCTCCGCCGCAGAGTTTTTCGGGTGCCGGATCGCCATTGCGCGCAGGAAAGGCATCGCCTCCTCTGGCTTCGGCTCCGCATCGATGATCCGCACAAACCGCCAAACCTTGTCGCTGCCAACCCGCGAAGGGGCCACGCACCAACGGCGGTTCGCACGCGGATTTTCAAATTGGCGGCAAATGTGATCGCCATAACGAGGCTTCTTCTTCGGGCGCACCCGCCAAGGGTAGATGCGTTGCCCCACCAGCGGGATGACCCCGACCGACGAGTTATGCACTGCCTCAAACGGATTGGCGTCTAGTGCGACCAAATCGGTCAGATCAATGTTCATCACCGCCCGCGCACGACCCAAGAACCGCCACTTCGCCCATTCGTAAAGCGACAACTCCGCCAACGGGGACACTTGCGGGTCTGTGGGCAGGTCATCCATGCGATCCTTGCCCGGCGCATCCGGCGCGTTATAGGGATGGTCCGCCGGCGGCAGGGTCACGTCACCAAGAGGCACTTTAGACTTCACATGCACCAGACGTCGCAGACCAACTTCGGCGCTTAGGGCTTTAAGTTTTCGCTCAAACCCTTTCTCATTATTGGGTTTTTCGCGGTCAATCATCAAGACAGCCTGCAATCCATGCCCAACCACATGGTAACGCAGCCACTCCTCAATCACCTCGATGCTTTCGCCGTTTCGCTCCAGCATGCAGACGTTCATGTCCTCGAACAAGTCCGTCTCTGGTTGCTGCACGGGCAGCTTCAACTCGCCCTCTTTCAGCGCCATTTTGATATGGCCCGAAGGCTGCTCTGCAGTGCCGACAAACATCGGCCCGCCATTAATCATCCGCGCCTCGGAGAACTTGGCGCGGCCCTGGCGCGCCTTGGGGTCGAACGGATCGTAGGAGGTGCCGGTCTTGAAGAACACCCGCAAGCCCATGCCCCCGATAGGATCTTCCCATCCGATACAGTCAAGCGCCACAAGCCCTTGATCTTCAACAACATTCAATTCGCGCTTTAGGTAGATGTCAGTTTGAGCCATGGACCTGTCCATAACGCTTGACCAGCTCCAATGCCACCGCATCCGGCAATTGCGCCGATCCTTCGGCCAACAATAATCGCCCGTATAGCTTCAATGCATCAGGTTCACGCATCAATTCACCAAACCGCGCACGGTGCCAATCACGGCACGTCGTCTGCGCTTGCGCCACCCCATCCAGCGCTAGATAGCCCTGCAAAACCGTCTGCGTTGCGGCGGACATATGCGCGATGGAGCGCTCCTCCACCGTGTTAAAATTCCGCTCCACCCAATAGGTCAGGTCGATTTGTTTTTGCTGGTGGTTTGGCAGACCGCGCCCGCGTTTCAGCATGAAATCCGCAGCAGAGCGCACCGAGTAATGGTTCAATTGCACCAAATCACGCGCGATGGGCTTGCCCCAAAGCATGATCTGCCCGTCATTTTCCGCCACAGCCTGCGGCACCGACATGCCCGAGCCATCGACGACACGCGGCACACCGTGGCGTTCCACGTTCTTCTGCTTAGGCCGATGAACCCCCAACTGACGGAACGGGCCGTCGCGGCGAAATAGGGATTTGAAGTAGCTGCCGATTGCTGGGTACAGCAGGTTTTCGGGGGCCGCCTTGGTAAAGCGCTCTGTTGTGGGATCACCCGACAGCGACGCCTGTCCGCTATGGCCAAACAGCCGCCACGGAAGAAGGATCAAATCCGCGTCAGCTCTAGAAATCAGGTCAACAATGGATGACAAGCCATTGGATAGGTTTAAAAATTCATCACAATCCGAACACATCACCCAATCCGCATCAACGACCAACGGGTGCTCCCAAGCCGCCTTTAGCGCACGCCATTGCGGTGGCTTTTTGCCCTCATCCAGCGGCACATGCACCACATCGGGCAACAGCTCCAACAGCGCTTCCGTGCCGTCTTCGCAATCATTGGTGTAGACAAGAAAGTCGGTAATCCCAGCTGCGCGGTGATGAGCGATCCATTCCAGCAAATGCGGCCCTTCGTTGCGCATGGTGGTGACGAGTGTGATGTTCATATGACGCCTTATGCCCTTACCGCACATTTTCCCCGTGAAACGAATCGGTTTTCCTTGCGTTTTAACCCCTCCTTTGCGAGAATCGAAACAATCATAAAAACGAGCGGAGATTGAACTCGCTCATGAGAGGCAAATAACGTGTCCAAAGACTATGCCATTGCCCAGCTGTGGATCGGCGGCAATCTATCCTACATGGAGCAACTGTGCGCCGTGTCATTCCGCGATGCGGGCCATCATGTCAAAATGTACACCTACGGCGACGTGGGCAATATCCCCGACGGGATCGAGATTTGCGACGCCAATGAGATCATGCCCCTTGGCAATGTGATTGCACACAAGCGCACCGGCTCCCCCGCCCCGCAGGCGGATAAGTGGCGCTACAACATGCTGGCCAAGACCGATGACCAGATTTGGGCCGACACGGATGCTTATTGTGTGAAACGTTTCACCTCCTCCAACGGACATTTTCACGGCTGGGAAAGTGATCGCCATATCAACAACGGCGTCGTAGGTCTGCCCGCAGACAGCGACACATTGGCCGGATTGATCGACTTCACATCCGATGAATACGCCATCCCCGATTGGTTCTCCGAGGAGCTAAAAGAAGAGATGCGCCAGAAGAAGGCCGCAGGCGATCCCGTGCACGTGGGCGAGCAGTCTTGGGGGGTTTGGGGCCCGCAAGCCCTGACCCACTTCTTGCACAAAACCGGCGAGCAGAAATACGCCATGCCAATTGAGTCCCTGTTTCCCGTGAGTTTCAAGAAGCGTCGCATGATGCTGAAGCCGAACATGGACCTGAGCCATTACATCACAGACAACACGCTCTCGATCCACTTCTGGGGCCGCCGCATGCGCATGCGCATCATCGAGCGTGAGAACGGCGAGCCGCATCCAGACAGTCTGATCGGTAAGCTGCTGAAGAAGCACAAGATCGTGCCCTCAGATGCGCCGTTGCCAAAGTCGAACCCGCATAAGCCTAAAGAACCGACTATGATCCCCGGCACCTCGATCCCCGAGGTCACCAATGCAGACCGCAAGGGTCGCGGCATCGTCAATTTGACCGATCTGGCCGATGATCGTGGCTTGGATCAAGGCACGGGAAAGCACCGCTTTACCGAGCTGTACCAAATGCTGTTCAACCCCTTTCGTAGCCGCGCCATTCACATGGGCCTTCTAGGGTTAAGTGAACCAGCCAGCGTTGATATGTGGTTGGAGTACATGTCTAAGGCCAAGCTGACAGGGATCGACGCAGACGCCTATTCGGGCGACACCCATGAGCGGTTGAAAACCATCCGCGCGACGTCAGATAGTGTCTCGACGTTGGAACGGGTGGCCGCCAACTCCGAGGCTTTTGATGTCATTCTCGATGACGCCTCACATGCGTCTCATCACCAGCAACATGCCTTCACAGCGCTCTTTCCGAAGCTGAAGTCCGGCGGGCTCTACATAATTGAGGACCTCCGTTTCCAACCCAAACATTTGGAGAAATTTGGGTATCCGCGTACCGCCTTTCTCTTCCAAGCGTATCTACGCGAAGGTGGATTTGCTCATCCTGAAAAAGAAATCCAAGATGCGCTGAACGAAATGCGGGCTGACTTTTCCGGCTGCTTCATATTCCAAGCCAAATGGCACAAAGATAAGCGCGACCAAGTATTGGTGGTGCAAAAACGATGACCCAGAAACACCTGATCCTGACATGTATGAAGAATGAAGGCCCCTACATCCTTGAGTGGGTAGCCTACCACATGGCGATCGGGTTCAACCACTTTCTGGTCTACACCAATGACTGCGAAGACGGCACCGACAAGATCCTGCGCCGTCTTGAAAACATGGGGATCGTCACCCACCGCCGGAACCCTGCACGTGTTGGCGCACGTGCGGCTCATCACGTTCGCGCATTTCGCAAAGCCACCAAGGAGCAGGTCTACAAAGACCACGATTGGGTTGCCGTCATTGACGCAGATGAATTTGTGAACATTCACACCGGTGCGGGCAAGATCACCGATCTGACCGCTGCCGCCCCCGACGCGAAATGCATCTCGCTGGCGTGGCGCCTCTTTGGCAGCGCGGATGTAACATCCTTCCACGACGGCTTTTTGACGGAAACGATGCGCCGTGCGGCCCCTCAACATTGCCCAAGCCCTGCACAGGCCTGGGGCATCAAGTCCATTCACCGCACGGATGCGGTTGATGTTGTGGGCTGTCATCGCCCGAAATCTGTCCCCAACGATGATTGGAACGCGCTCAACTGGGCGGGTCCGGCCGGCACCCAAATGCCCGATAGCTACCACAAGGGAAGCTGGCGTTTGAACCGCGCAACAATCAGTTACGAATTGGGCCAAATCAATCACTACGCCGTACGCACGCGGGAAAGCTTCTTGCTAAAATCTGCCCGAGGTTGCGCCATTGACGAAGCGATGCGCGGAGCGGATTACTGGGCCGATATGAACCGGAACGAGGAATATGATGCCTCAATCCAGCCCAAGCTTAACGCGATGAAAGACATCTACGACGAGCTGATTTGCGACCCTAAGTTGGGGCGTTTGCATGACCGAGCGGTGCAATGGCACCGCGACCAAATTCAGGCGCTGATCGAGACCGAAACAGGCCGCGCCTTGCTCGATGCAATCTCGCCAAAACTAGACCTATTCCCGGGCTTACGCAAAAGGATCGCAGCATGAGCAGCGAAATCGACCTGAAGGCCCCGACAGACAAGATGGGCCGCAAAGCCTGGAATGCCGAGTTGCGTGCCATGGGCAAGGAACATGGGTTTTTCGAGGAGTTGGGGAAGGATCACACCGCCCTATTCGTCAAATCCGGAAAGACCTTGATCGTCACCTTCGAGAACCTCGACCACGTCTTTGAGCACGGCAACCGTTTGCCTTGGGGCTTTGACTTCGTGCAAAAGCAAGGCTGGTCGATCCTTGGCCTGATGGCGCATGACTGGACATGGTACCGCGACGGGGATGTCATCAAATTCTTCAACCGCCTGAAAGATGAAGATTTTTTCGCACAGTTTGACACGGTTGTCTTCTATGGCGCCTCTATGGGGGCCTATGCCGCTTGCGCTTTCTCCGCCGCCTGCCCCAAAGCCACGGTGGTTGCAATCTCCCCGCAGGCAACGCTGGACCGCGACGTGACCTCATGGGAAAAACGCTACCAAAAGGCTTGGAAGCGGAACTTCAACAACGATTACGGCTACGCCCCCGATATGGTGGCCAAGGCCCGTGAGGCCTTCATTTTCTATGACCCGCTGGAACCTGCGGACGCTATGCACGCAGCGTTATTTCGCGGCGATAACATCACTAAGCTGAAATGCCGCTTCCAAGGACACCGCATCGCATCCGGCTTGATTCAAATGGGCCTTTTGAAGCCCGTAGTCGGTGCTTGCGTTGATGGCACACTGACACGCACCAGCTTTTACAAAATGCTACGGGCGCGACGCCAGTTCCGGCGCTATTTGCGTGAGCTAATCCTCCGCATTCCCGAAAAGAAACATCCCCTGCTCATCGCCTTTCTGGCCGAGCGGGTACTAAGCACTGGTAATGGCCCAGTGTTTCGTCGCAGATTAAACGCGGCAAACACGCTTCTAGAGAAGCGTGGCATAACGCCTCCCGGCAAACGAGGGGGCCACAAATGATAAATCAAGGCAAGGCGAGCAGCACACATGGGACAGATTTGGCTTCATATCGGTTCACCTAAGACAGGAACCACATCGCTTCAGAACTTCCTGAACGACAACGCTGACACGTTGCGCAATTCTGGTCGGCTGAACTTCATGACAACTGGGCGTGCGCATATTGCGCACAACCAGCTTGCGGCTTCGGCACGCACCGGCAACGCCACCAAACTGATGGAGGAGATGCTGCGCGAGGCGGATAAAACGCCCGATATGACACAAGTCGCCTCATCCGAGATGCTGTTTAATCTGCATACGGCTCGCAAGCTCTCAAATGCCGCGCCCGAAGAATTCAAGCAACGTATCAAGGTCATCTGCTACATCCGCCGCCAAGACAGCTATCTAGAGGCCTTGTATAAACAACTGCTTAAGAACAGCCGCATCCCGCCAGATCGCCAAGCCTTCTTGGATGATGCCAAGCGCCGCCTGCACTATCTCAACACGTTCAACACCTATGCAGACATGTTTGGTGAGGAAAACGTTATCGTGCGCCCCTTCGGCCCCAAATGGCTGGTAGATGGCGACGTCGTACGTGACTTTGCGCATTATCTTGGCATGCCCATCACCCGTGACCTGCGCGTGGTGGAGGGGTTCTCGAACAAGACATTCTCGGCCGAGATGTCAGAGTTGCTGTCCCAGATGGGCGATCTTACAGATTTCAATACCCGAGAAGTTATTCGCGAGCTAATTGCGATCAATCATCCCGGAACGATTAAGTCCCGCGATGTCTTTTCCCGCTCTGAACGCTTGGGTCTAATGAACCAAGTCAACCGCGAGAACCGCCGTCTCGTGAAGCGCTTCATGCCTGAATACAAAGAGTTTTTCCAAACCCCCGACCTAGAAGGCGAAGACACATCGGAAAGCTATGAAGATCGGTTATGCACCCAGCTTGCGGACCGCGCAGCCGCAACCGAAGCCCTGATGATCGCAATGGGCAACCTACAAAACCGTCGCAAACAAGAGGCCGAACTGGCCACCGCTGCGGAAGAAATTCCCGCGCCAAGCCCTGCCAACGATGCACTAGAGGAAACGCTGGCACCCCCAACGTGGTACCGCGAAATTTATCCAGGCGGCGATAAACGCGGTTGGTTCCACTCTCACGGCAGCTACGCCGCATCCTTCGTGGAGCGCGATACCGACCAACTGGTCGTATCTTTCGACAACCTGTCCCAAGCAGGCAATGACGCCTATGCCCGCGAACCATGGGCCCAGAAATTCTGTGCAGATCGCAACTACTCGCAACTCGGCATCTATGCTCAAAAGCCAACATGGTTCCGCGACGCAGACCTAATTGCTCATCTGGAGCAGCTGCGCGACGATGGCTTCTTCAAAGGCTTCAAGCGGGTGGCCTTTGTGGGCACATCCATGGGGGCATTTGGGGCGCTAACCTTCTCATCTCTCGCCCCTGGGGCAACTGTGGTTGCATTCTCTCCGCAATCCACATTGGACGCATCGAAGGTTCAGTGGGAAAACCGCTTCGGCAAGGGCCGCGCCGCCGATTGGTCCCTGCCCTATTCGGATGCAGCCGAGCAGACCAAAGAGGCCTCCAAGGTCTATGTAGTCTACGATCAATTCCATGAAGGCGACCGCAAGCATGTTGACCGCCTAAATGGCGAAAACATCATACGCCTCAAGGGAGCCGGCTTGGGACATAAGTCCGCCTTGGTGCTCAGCCGCATGAATGTCCTCAAGGAAGTTATGGAAGGCGCAATCGCTGGCACGTTGAAAGAGCTGGATTTCTATCGCGCCATCCGCGCCCGCAAGGACATCTACCTCTATCGCCAAGCCATGGAAGGCTACCTAACCGAGCGCGGTAAAGAAAAACGAGCCGAGCGTTTCGGAAATGCATTCAAAAAGCGCCGCAGACTGCAATCCGCCTGACAATGTAGCAAGATATGCTGGCAAACACGAAAAAGGGCGCGGTAAGCGCCCTTTTATGTTGGATAATGGAAAGGCGTTTTCAGCCAACCATTTTTTAAATGTGGTAAATATCGCGGAAAACGTAGCGCGCGATGTCTTCGCGGCGAAGGCCGATCGCTTTCAGCTCCTCGTCGGATTTAGCGTTAAGTTTATCCATTTGCGCCACACGCGCGTTCACGCTGGCGGACAGATCAATCTTACCAAACATCGAAACGAAAAAGTCACCGACGCGCTCGAGAATGGAATGTGTCTGAACTTGAGTTTGAGTAACATAGGCCATGATATGTCTCCATCTGGGTGCGATGCCCTCTGGCTCGCTATGAAATAAACATAAGTCATGCTGACCTATATGAGCAGTCCTCAATTGCGCATTGCCGCAATGCAGCAAACGCAACCCTCTGTATCAGCAGGAATAAACCTGTGCGGGCAGATCTGTGATGACTTCTGCATCTGGCACCGGATCAAAGACCACTGTGTTGCCCCCCACCTCCTTGGCCCTTTCTTTCGCCGCACGCCGCGCGTCCTTCAAGCCAATGTCCTTCAAGGCGCCAAAGACCCCGGGGATGCCGTGAACGCGCCCTAAATCGGTGCATCCTGCCACTTCCGTCGCATTGCGCTCCACCACGCCTGGAACTTCATAAATAGCGGGGGTACAGGCCGTTAAAACGGCGAGACCAAGGATTGCTACTCTCATGAATTACCTCATACTTCTTATTCTAAGTTGTTTGTTCGCGCTCTAGCACAACACCACGCAAGTCGCTTGGGTTTTCTCGTGAAAGCAGATGTCGCGCTAAAACCCGCCTGCTAATTGCACAAAACGCGCGCCCCCCCTCTGGCCATGCCCGCGCCAAAGCGCTAATCAACCCCGCAGACACCGAGAAGGGCTCCCATGACCAGTTTGACCATCACACGACCCGACGATTGGCACCTACATTTGCGCGATGGTGACATGATGAAGGCCGTGCTGCCCGAGACGGCCCGCCACTTTGGCCGCGCAATCATCATGCCAAACCTGATCCCTCCAGTGATCACCGCTAAGGACGCCGCCGAATACCGCGACCGGATCATGTCGGCCAAGCCGGACAACTCCAAATTCCAACCGCTGATGACGCTCTACCTGACCGAAGACACCGAAGTGAAAGACCTGCGCGCCGCCGCCGAGATCGGGTTGATCCACGCGATCAAGCTCTACCCCGCAGGGGCCACGACGAACTCTGCCTCCGGCGTCGCAGACTTCTCCAAGGTCCAGCGCGTGCTAGAGAACATGGCGCAAATCGGCCTGCCACTTTGCGTGCACGGCGAGGTCACGGACGCCGACGTCGACATCTTTGACCGCGAAGCGGTGTTCATCGACAGAGTCCTCGACCCCATTCGCCGTGCCGTCCCAGAGCTGCGCGTCATCATGGAACATATCACCACCAAGCAAGGTGCGGACTATGCACGCAGCGGCGGCGACAACCTCGCGGCCACCATCACCACGCACCATCTGGTGATCAACCGCAACCACATCCTCGCCGGTGGTATCAAGCCGCATTACTACTGCCTGCCTGTGGCCAAACGCGAAGAACACCGCCTAGCGCTGCTCGAAGCCGCGACATCCGGCGATAAAACCTACTTCCTTGGAACCGACAGCGCGCCGCACACCGACGAGAACAAGCTCCTCCCCTGCGGATGCGCCGGCTGCTTTACCGCAACCAACACAATGTCCATCCTCGCCGAGGTGTTCGAGAAGGAAAACGCGCTCGACAAGCTCGAAGGTTTTGCCTCCCTACACGGCCCCGCGTTCTACCGCTTGGAGCCCAACAAAGACACGATCACACTCACCAAGGGCGATCCTGTCACCTACCCCGACCGTATCGAGACCGCGCAAGGCGATGTCACCATGTTCGATCCGCAGTTCCCGCTGCATTGGCGCGTGACGTAAACCTTATCATTGCTTCCAAAATACCTCCTCCGGAGGATCCGACACTGGCCACAAGGACCGTATCATGATCCCGACCACCTACCCCAGCCGCGAAGAAATCGCCCGCCTGTCCGCCTCGATGCTGCTGGAGGTTGGCGCGATCCACTTCAACGCCCGCGAGCCGTTCACTCATGCCTCTGGCAAGAAGGCCCCTACTTATGTGGACTGCCGCAAGCTCATCTCTTTCCCGCGCATCCGCACGACCTTGATGGATTTCCTCGCCTGCACCGTCATGCGGGACGCGGGCTTTGAGGCTTTCGACAATATCGCCGGCGGAGAGACCGCAGGCATTCCTTTCGGCGCGCTGGTGGCAGAACGCCTAGAGTTGCCCATGACCTATGTGCGCAAGAAGCCCAAAGGCTACGGTCGCAATGCCCGCATCGAGGGCGTGATGACCGAAGGCCAACGCGTGCTTTTGGTCGAGGATATGACCACCGACGGCGGTTCCAAAATTAGCTTCGTCGAGGCGATCCGCGAAACCGGCGCCACATGTGGCCACACGGCTGTGATCTTCTTCTATGACATCTTCCCAGACACCCGTGACGTCTTGGGCGGGCACGGCATCCAGCTGCACTCACTATGTACTTGGTGGGACGTTTTGGCCGTGGCTAAAGAGCAGCAGACCTTCGATGCAGAAACCCTCGACGAGGTGGAAAAATTTCTACGCGACCCTGCCGGTTGGCAAGCCAAGAATAGCTAAAGAATCAAATCTGGTGCGCGAAATTCCGTCCGCGCGCCAGATTTCAACTTACCCGCGTTCATTACGTTGTCGTGGCGTAAACTGTTTTCACTGAGCCAAGATTTTTTATCTAAATATTGACCTAGGCCTTAACCAAACCACAATATAAGCCAACATTTAGCCAACCAGAAGTTACCCACAGGATATCCAGATTGATCCGCCTCGCGTGATCCGTCATTGATCTTGGACGGGGACAAAGGCTGGAACAAGGGGATTGCTATGAATGATTTGAGCGCGGCACCATATGGCGGGCCAGATGCGGAGCCCGATCGCGGTCCACACTCCGGGCCCCACTCAGGTCCGGGTGCCTCTGTCTACGTCGACACGGCCAGCGCTCTTCCCCATAACATCGAGGCAGAACAGCAGCTTTTGGGCGCGATCTTGACCAACAACGACGTGTTTGACCGCGTGGCCTCCGTGATCACCGCCGAACATTTCTACGACCCCGTTCACCGCCGGATCTACGAGACCTCCGCCACCCGTATTCACAAAAACCTGCTAGTCTCTCCCGTCACCTTGAAGCCCTACTTTGAGGAAGACGAAGGTCTGCAAGAACTGGGCGGAGCCGCCTATCTGGTCCGCCTGCAAGGCGCGTCGATCTCGGCTTTTGCGGCGCGTGACTACGCGCAAATGATCTACGACCTCGCCATCCGCCGTGAGTTGATCGAGCTGGGTCAAGAAATCGCCCTGAAAGCCGGTAAGGTCGAAACCGACAGCGACCCTGCCAGCCAGATCGTCGATGCGGAGCAACGCCTCTATGCGCTGGCGGAGGCTGGTCAGGCCGAAAGCGGGTTCCAAAGCTTCCTTAAAGCCGTGACCGAGGCCGTGGAGGTCGCCAACGCCGCTTACCAACGTGAGGGCGGGCTGGCGGGCATCTCCACCGGTCTCATGGATATGGACAAGAAGCTGGGGGGCTTGCACCGCTCTGACCTTTTGATTCTCGCTGGTCGCCCGTCCATGGGGAAGACCTCGCTCGCGACCAACATCGCGTTCAACGTGGCCAAGGCCTATAAGAAAGGCCAAACCCATGACGGCACCGAAGGCGCTGTTGAAGGTGGCTCGGTCGGGTTTTTCTCCCTTGAGATGAGCGCCGAGCAGTTGGCCGCACGTGTGTTGTCCGAGGCCGCCGAGGTCCCGTCCGAGCAGATCCGCAAAGGCGATATGAACGAAACCGAGTTCCGCCGTTTTGTGGAGGCCGCAAAGGCCTTGGAATCCTGCCCGCTGTTCATTGATGACACCCCCGCCCTGCCCATCTCGCAACTCGCTGCCCGCGCGCGTCGCCTGAAGCGTAGCCACGGGTTGGACGTGCTAATCATCGACTATTTGCAGCTGGTGCGCCCCGCGACCGCCAAAGACAGCCGCGTGAACGAGGTGTCGGAAATCACCCAAGGCCTGAAAGCCATCGCCAAGGAGCTAAACATTCCGGTGATCGCGCTATCCCAGCTGTCGCGTAACGTGGAGAGCCGCGAAGACAAACGCCCGCAGCTGTCAGACCTTCGCGAATCCGGCTCGATTGAGCAAGATGCGGACGTCGTGATGTTCGTGTACCGCGAGGAGTACTACAAAGAACGCGAAAAGCCTGCCGACCACGAGCTGGAGAAAATGGCGAACTGGCAAAACGAGATGTCCCACTGCCACGGCAAGGCCGAAGTCATCATCGGCAAGGCGCGTCACGGGCCTATTGGTTCTGTAGAGCTATCGTTTGAAGGCCGCTTCACCCGCTTCGGCAACCTAATCAAACCTTGGCAAGAAGGCGAAGGCGGCGGTGGTGGCGAGTTTTAATTCGCGGTGAGATAGGCGTTGTCTATCAAGTTAACCCGACGCCGGAGCCAGAGTCTGGGCCAGAGCCTATGGGCAACAAACCTGCTGCCCATAGGATTTATTGCTTAGCCGATGTGCTCTTTAACCTTCGCGATCACATCTTCAACGGAAATGCCCAAGCCTTCCAGCATAGACAGATCGATGCCCTTCTCGGCCAACATCGACGTCACGCCCTCGGCATCCAAGGATGTCAACGCGGACAGATCAATGCCGCTTTCCGAGATTTTCGAGACGATATCATCCGCACCGCCCATAGAGCCAAGCGCACCGCCAAGCATGTCACCAATTCCCATAGTTTTTCTCTTTCTGTTAAGTTCTAAGTTTATCTCAGAGCTGAACCTGCCATCGAACAGAGCCGAAAGGAAGGTAGAAACTAGGGGGAAAGCACGGCCAAAATACTCCTGCACCGATCTGTATGCTCGATCATCATATGTGGCCCCTTAACACCATCAGGCCATATACTTCATAAGTGACGTGCAGTTGTTCTTATGTTATCGCTGCGAATGGCAGATTTGGGCCCAACCCGATGGATGCTGCGCGCTGCGCAGGCGGTGGCTTCAGAGTACCGAGCGGATGAGAAAAGTCATCAGTCCTCTCGGGCTTGGCTAACGTAGCCAGCCCTTTCTTGATCCATTGCGGAACGCCAACGTGTGCGTAAAGTCAGCGCAGTTTCTGGTATCCCTTGCTCAAGAGTATCCGCAGAAATCATACGGTCGGTGCGAAAGTAACGAAAGCCATTTCGAAGTTCACACCAAGCCGCCAGAATGCGGCCTGCATCCCGATAACCAAGTAGAATTGGCCAGACGACGCGCTCCGTGCGTATTCCTGAACCGCCTTCGTATACCAACGTTATCTTTCGATGCCTACGGATTGCATTTCTAAGGGATGAGGAATTTACAACCTCAAAGGCTGGAACAACAGGTGCGATACTCGTCGCGGGTTCCAACACGTGTGCCCGTAGGCGTTCGGGTACGACAACTTCGATCTTAGCAAGTAAGTTAAGAGCGGCTTTTGCCAAATCTGGCTCGCCTCGACTTGCAACCCAATGCGCACCCAAAACAGCGGCATCCAGTTCATCGGACGTCAACATCAACGGCGGCATATCAAATCCCTTTTCAAGGACGTAGCCGACGCCAGCCTCTCCTCGGATGGGGACGTCTTGTGCTTTTAATGCTGCGATATCACGATATACGGACCGTTTAGATGACCCCAGCTCATTTGCGATATGCTGTGCAGAAATCGGTTCTCGCGCAAGACGGAGAAGTTGGACAATTTCGAATAATCGCTCGGCTTTGCGCAAAAACAATACCTCATGTTGAATGCTGCCATAATGCTGTCAGCATGCCATATTAATATCTCCACGCAAACGTGTGAGTAAGGTCGTTGAAACAAGAGAGGAACGACTATGATAAAGGGAAGTTGCTGCTGCAAAGCTGTCCAATTTGAGTTAACGAATGAGCCCTCATTTGTTGGTACGTGTCACTGCTCAAGGTGTCGCAAGGTTGGCGCAAGCACCATCGCATTTGTGAAAAAGGAAGACCTCAGGTGGATTGCAGGTAAAGACTGCGTTCAGGTTTTTGAGCCGACCGCTCCGTACATTTATGCACGATGTTTTTGCAAAGTTTGTGGCTCGTCACTTGGCGAGATACTATCCACTGAAGACAGTTTCCCAATCGCGGCAAATGCCCTTGATGGAGATATCGGTCTCACGAACCAATCCCATGAGTTCGTTGGTGAAAAACCTTCATGGTATACGATCTGTGACGATGCGCCCCAGAACCACGGGCATCCAGAAGAGGCCTAAGCGAACACTAAAACGGCCTTATGGGAGGCGCGCTTCGTCCCACAAAGCCCTCACTCACTTGTGTCCCCAATCCTCCGGATCATCCGAGTTGTTAGGCGAAAGCCCCAGCACATCGCCCTTTAATGAGCAGCCCAATCCCAAAACAGTCCGGTTGGCGTAGTTGAAATAGGCCGTCACTTGGTTGATCTCCAATATCTGCCCATCATCCCACCCCGCCTTTCGCAATGCGGACACATCCGCCTCGATCAAATCCGCTGGGGCTTGCGTCAACTTCTGTGCGTAGGCCAAAGCGTGATGGTGAACCTCCTTCAAAGGTGTGTCTTGAGGTGCGCGTGCCTCCAGCGCAGCGCGAATTTCATTGGCATGCAAATCGTCAGCCAACAGGCGTCGCAGCCCTGTGAAATGATGCTCCACACAGTAGTCGCACCCGTTCAATGAACTGATGTACACCCCAATCGTCTCCAAAAACCACTTCGGCACGGTGTTCGACGCATGGTGGATGCAGTTCTTATAGAGAAGCATATGCCCCTCCATCGAATGCGGCCGCAGGGAGTGGGACATCATGATGTTGTCGACGTTGCCATCCGGCCCCGTCACGCGATCATATAGGGGTTTTAGGCGGGCATCAGCCTCGCCGTAGGGGATGGTTTTGATCCAGCTCATCGCGGGGTTCCTTGCATGGGTCATGCAAGCATCCTCAATTCGAGGGCGCGAATCTAGCCAAAATGTGTTATGATGATCCCAGAGACCGGTCCGTCCTGCTCTAATTCCAGGAAAACCCTCTTAACATACAGCAGGTGTGAGGTTTCCATGAACCGCCGCGAACCCAGCGGCGGTTCTGCTATATAAAACCTAGTCCTTGCGCCCGTCGATATGTTTGCGCAGCTTGGAGCGTCCAGGCTTCTTACGCCCCTTAAACGGATTCGCCTCGCTTTGAGAGCGCATGAACAAACGGATCGGCGTGCCGGGCATGTCGAAATCTTCACGCAGTCCATTTACCAGATAGCGCGAGTAGCTCGCGGGCAGCAAATCGGGGTGCGACGCCATCACAACGAATCCCGGTGGGCGGGCCTTCACTTGCGTCATGTAGCGCAGCTTGATGCGTTTGCCTTGGGGCGCGGGCGGCGGATGTTGCTCCAACATGCCAACAAGCCAGCGGTTCAGCGCGGAGGTGCTGACGCGGGTGTTCCACACTTGGTGCGCCTCTAGAATGGCGTCATGCAGGCGCTCTAAGCCCCTGCCCGTCAGCGCGGACACGGTGATCAGCGGCGCGCCGCGAAGCTGCGGCAACAGGCGGCCAAATTGCTCTTTGAGCTGCTTCAGCTTGTCCTGCTTCTCGCCTTCCAAATCCCATTTGTTCACCGCCAAAACCACCGCGCGGCCTTCGCGCTCGGCCAAGTCGGCGATGCGCAAGTCTTGCTGCTCGAACGGGATATCCACGTCCAAAAGCACCACAACAACTTCGGCAAATTTCACCGCACGAAGCCCGTCGGATACCGACAGCTTCTCCAGTTTTTCTTGCACCTTGGCCTTCTTGCGCATGCCCGCGGTATCGAAGATTCGCATCGGTGTGCCGGACCATTCGGTCTTCACCGAGATCGCGTCGCGGGTGATGCCAGCCTCTGGGCCGGTAAGCAAACGCTCCTCGCCAAGGATCTTATTGATCAACGTGGACTTGCCCGCATTCGGGCGACCGACAACGGCAATTTGTAAAGGTTTTGAAGAGGTTGGCGCGATGTATTCAGGTACCTCATCCTCCCCCAGCTCGTCGTCTTCGTCTGTCAGGTCGACGTCAATCTCTGGGGTGTGGTCCTCGGTTGTCTGCTCGGCCAGATCGATCAACGGGCGCAAGGCTGCGGCCAAGTCGGCCATGCCTTCGCCGTGCTCTGCGGACAGGCCAAGTGGTTCTCCCAGACCCAATGAATAGGCCTCGAACAAGCCCGCCTCGCCCGCTTTGCCTTCCGCCTTATTGGCAGCAAGGATCACATGCGCGTTCTTCTTGCGCAGGATGTCGGCGAAGATCTCATCGGCGGGTAACACGCCCGAGCGCGCGTCAACGACGAACAAGCAAGCGTCGGCCATTTCCACTGCGCGTTCCGTCAGCATTCGCATACGGCCTTGCAGCGACTCATCGGTGGCCATTTCCAGACCAGCGGTGTCGATAATGGTGAACTTCAGGTCCCCCAGCCGCGCAGCCCCTTCGCGCAAGTCACGGGTCACGCCGGGTTGGTCGTCGACCAGCGCGAGACGCTTGCCCACCAGACGGTTGAACAGCGTGGATTTACCCACATTAGGGCGGCCCACAATGGCGAGGGTGAAAGACATGACTATTGCTCCGAAGGTCGGTCAGAGGCGCGTCATACAGGCAAAAGCCGTCAACGGAAAGCGGCGAGTTGCCCTTTGTTCGTCACAACGTACATCGTCCCGTTCACAACCACCGGTGCGGTGGCCGCGCCACCCTTCAATTCGGTGGTCCCGACAAGTGCGCCAGAGGCCGGATCATAGCTGCGGATCAGCCCATCGCCGGATGCCACCACAAGGCGGCCCCCTGCCAAGATCGGCCCGAAGTGGGAATAAATCTCGTCCCGCTTCGCCAGCTTACGTTTGGTGTAATAGGGCAGCTCTATGCCCCAGATACGCTCTCCGGTTTCGCGGTCAAGACGCAGCAGCTCATTCTGGTCCGAGACAAGGAACACGCTGTCCGCAGATGGCCATACAGGCGAGTACGTGCCTTCGCGTGCCGTCCACAACCGCTGACCAGAGGAGGCCTGCAACGCCACCACACGGCCCGATTGGTTGCCCGCATAGATAACGCCGTCCATGATCACCGGATCGCCAGTGACGTCAGACACGTTTGAATAGGCAACCCCTTGGCGTCGCCCAGCAACGGAAGACCCCCAAACGCGGATGCCCGATTTCTTTAACGCCCCTGACAACTCTCCCGAGCTGAATGGGAACACCACCAAACGCGACGAGATCGCGGGCCCTGCCCCCCCAGAAATGACCGAATTAGACGGCGTGCCGGGCAGTTGCCACTGAATGCGGCCCAACTTGGTATCAAGCGCCCATGCTTGGCTGTCGCGGCTAACCACGTAGACCATACCGTCATCAATAGTCGGGGCCGACGTCAGCGGTGCGTCTAGTTTTTGACGCCACTCAACCGTGCCTGAAGTTGCCTCAATGGCAAACAGCTCACCAAAGCCCGTGGTTGCGAAAATTTTGCCATCCGCGAAGGCCAACCCGCCGCCACTGGCATCGCCGTCCTTGTCTGTCGCGGGAATTAGCGCGCGGCTCCATAGCGTGGTGCCATCAGAACCGGTGGCCACCACGTTGGAGGCGCTGTCCATAGTAAACACGCGGCCACCCGCCACAATCGGGTCAGCGGTAATCCGCGACTTGCGGCTGTTGCCCTTGCCGATAGCAGAGCTCCAGATCGGCGTTAGCGTCGCATTAAGCGCGGGATGCGTTGTCTTATGGGTCGTGCTGCCACCACGGTGGGTCCAGCTGGTGTGGTTTTGTTGGGCCGGTGCGCGGAACTCCTTGGACTGGTTCACAACCGCGCCGTCTACGCCGGCAACGCCTTCGGATCCGGGCAAGCCCCCACGAACGTCAAAGCGTTCGCCGTCCAGCACCAGCTCTTCTTCGCCGCATGCCGATAAGGCGAGCAAGGCGCATAGTGCGGCACCCGTCAGTGAAGTCTTGGAAAATTTCATGCCCATAGCCTCTGCTGATCCTCTTTTGTCCTGCAATGCCGAACTGTTAGTCGTCCGATCATCTTGTCTTCTTGTCGTCGTTCAAATCAAAGGTGATTATTGCGCGTCGGCAAGCTCGCCACCCAGTGCCACAATCAACTCTGAGGCGCGACGTTGCAACCCTGCAGTGATCTTCGACGATGCCAGCACCCCTTGAAGGGTTGCAATGGCCGCTTCGGAATCACCTTCCTCGATGGAAATCAAGGCAAGCTGCTCTTCCGCCAAAAGCTGGAATGGGGCACCGGAGACGGCCAATGCGTCAAAGGCAGCACGGCGCTCCGCGATTGCGGTCTCCGGTGGCAATGCCAAAGCTCGCTTCAATTGGGCCAACTCGGTGTAAATCTCAGGCGCATCTTGCGAGGCGATAACTTTGTCCAATTGCTCGATGCCAAATTCCGTATTGTCCCCAGCCAGCGCATCTGCGGCGGCCAAATGGCCAACGATTGCAGCTTGTTGCGGCCCAACAGCTGCGATCTGAGCCAAGGAGGCACCATCGTCATCGGCGTCGATACCCGCAAGTAGGGAATCGCCAAAGCTCTCGGCCTCGGCACGTATGTTGGCCTTGCGATATTCGTTGAAGGCAGCTCCGCCCACAATCAGCAGAACGGCCAATATGGCCACCCAACCCCATTTCTTAATAACTGCGAACAGGCGGTCGCGTTGGACCTCTTCGGTTACTTCTTCGATGAAGCTGTCAGTTTGGCTCACAGGGTCTCTCCGTGTATCTGTTGCGCGAGGCATACCCCGAAGGGCTAAACCTTGCCAAGAGCAAAGGCACATGGCAAATTTTACCGCATCACAACCCATCACCACAACTTGCGCACAATTGATGCGCATATCTGTGACGTCGTGCCACTTGCAGTGTCTGTTTTAAGTTGTAAATTGAACTGGTCGGTTTAGTAATTCTAAACTACAACACGACTAGTTTGGCCGATGACGGCACAGGGAATACAATAATGCGCTTTTTTTCGATCATCACCGCAATCGTGGTGACACTCGCCCTTTACCTTATCGTGTTTGAACGCGACCGCTTGTTGTCCTTCGCCTCTGGAGAGACGCCAAACACTGAAGCCGCGATCGAATCCGAACCCGCAGAGCCTCAAGCCCCCGCTTCCGCACAAGCCGCAGATGCTGATGCCGAACGTGTGGTATCCATCGTCGCCATGCGCTCCACCGAGCAAGCAATTGACAACGCGGTGCTGCTGCGCGGGCGAACCCAAGCAGCCCGACAAGTTGATGTCCGCGCCGAGACCTCCGGCCTTGTTCAGACAGAACCTTTGCGCAAAGGGGCCTATGTCGAGAAGGGCCAGCTTTTGTGCGAAATCCAACCCGGCACACGTGAGACCTTATTGGCTGAAGCCAAAGCCCACTTACCCGAAGCCAAAGCCCGCCTACCTGAAGCCGAAGGTCGCGTCCTAGAGGCCGAAGCACGCCTGAAAGAAGCAACCATTAACGACAACGCCGCCAAACAGCTCTCAGCGGACGGTTTTGCGTCCGACATTCGGGTTGCAGGCACTCAAGCGACGGTACAATCCGCCCTCGCCGCCGTAGAAACTGCCCGTGCGGGCGTTGAAAGTGCTCGTGCTGGCATCATCGGTGCCGAGGCCGCAATCGCTGCCGCTGAAAATGAGATCGGCTATCTACAGATAAAGGCCCCGTTTGGCGGCCTCCTTGAAACAGACGCGGCTGAGGTCGGGGCTTTGATGCAACCGGGTGGGCTATGTGCCACGATCATACAACTCAACCCGATCAAACTGGTGGCATTCGTGCCTGAGACCGACGTCGCTAAGGTTAAAGTCGGCGCACGAGCCGGCGGTCGCACAACAGCCAATCAAACCGTTGAAGGCCGTGTGACCTTCCTGTCGCGCTCCTCCGACCCTGAAACCCGCACCTTCCGCGTAGAAATCACCGTGAACAACGATGACCTAGAATTGCGCGACGGCCAAACCGCCGAAATCCTGATCGGGGCCGAGGGCGAGAAAGCCCACCTGATCCCAGCCTCGTCGCTTACTCTGGACGATCACGGCACCCTAGGGGTCCAATTGGCCACCTCCGACAATCGGGCCAAGTTCAATGCCATCACAATCTTGCGCGACACGGCAGAGGGCATGTGGGTATCCGGCTTGCCGAAAGAAGCCGCGGTCATCATCACCGGACAAGAATATGTCACCGACGGGGTAGCGATCGAAACCACCTATGCGGAGTCGAAATCATGACTGGCATGGTGGATTGGGCAAGTAATCACGCCCGCATGATCATCGCTTTCATCGTGATGTCGGTGGTGATCGGGGCCTTCGCCTACACGGGCCTTCCTAAGGAAGGTGAGCCTGACATCGAGATACCGGCGCTATTCGTATCCGTCCCCTTCCCCGGCATCTCTGCCGAGGACAGCGAGAAGCTGCTTGTGAAGGTGATGGAGAACAAGCTGCAAGACCTCGACGGGCTGAAAACCCTGTCGGGCACCGCCTCAGAAAATTACGCCGGTGTGGCGATGGAATTCGAATTCGGTTGGGACAAGACCAAAATTCTGGCCGACGTGCGTGACAAGATGGGTCAAGCTCAGGCCGAATTCCCCGACGGGGCCGAGCAGTACAACCTCGTGGAAATTAACTTTTCCGAGTTCCCGATCGTGATCGTGTCCCTCTCTGGCGACCTGCCTGAACGCACCCTCACCAAGGTCGCCAAAGACTTGCAAGACGTCCTTGAAGGCCTGCCCCCCGTCCTAGAGGCGGGCCTCGCTGGCCACCGCGACGAAATGCTCGAAGTGATCATCGACCCATTGGCGCTGGAGGCTTACAACGTCTCGGCGGGTGAACTGATCAGCGTTGTGACCAACAACAACCTGCTGATCGCGGCGGGCGAAGTGGAGACGGAGCAAGGGGCGTTTTCGGTTAAAATCCCCTCCTCCTTCGACGAGCCATTGGATGTCTTCGAACTGCCTATCAAGGTCAACGGCGACCGCGTTGTGACCTTGGGCGAGTTGGCCGACATCCGCCTGACATTTGAGGATCGCACCGGCACCGCGCGCTACAACGGCAATGACACCGTGGCGCTGCAAGTCGTGAAGCGCAAAGGCTTCAACATCATCGACACCGCCCAATTGGTGCGCGACACCGTGGCGGAGGCTCAAACGAAATGGCCAGACGAGTTGCAAGACTCCATCCGCGTCGACGTGACCTTGGATCAATCCAGAACAGTGGGCAACATGGTGCAGCAGCTTGAAGGCTCGGTCCTGACTGCGATTGCACTGGTTATGATCGTGGTCTTGGCGTCGCTTGGCACCCGCTCCGCCCTTCTGGTGGGCTTCGCCATTCCCACGTCGTTCTTGCTGTGCTTCATTTTGCTGGGGTTGATGGGGATCTCAATCTCCAACATCGTGATGTTCGGCCTGATCCTAGCGGTCGGCATGCTCGTGGACGGTGCCATTGTTGTGGTCGAATACGCCGAAAGCCAAATCGAGAAAGGCGACGGTCCGATGACCGCCTATACTGGCGCGGCAAAGCGCATGTTTTGGCCCATCGTGTCGTCCACAGCCACAACGCTTTGTGCCTTCCTGCCCATGTTGTTTTGGCCCGGGGTTCCTGGTGAATTCATGGGAATGTTGCCGGTTACGTTGATTTTCGTCCTAACCGCATCCTTAGTGGTCGCACTTATCTACCTACCCGTCATGGGTGGCGTCGCAGGTCGACTGGCAGGGTTCATTGAAGTTCAGGCCCTGTTTTTCGCCAAAATGCACCTACTCTGGCATGCGGTTAGCGTTGTGCTTCTGGCGCTTTTGTTGGGCGCGGGTTTCGTGACCGCATCTATGCTATTTGGCAGCTTACCCAGTGTATTCGCAAATCTAGACGGCTCCTCCATACTTGGCTCGGTGGTACCCACGATGCTGATGGCATTGGCCGTCATCGCGGTTGGTTTGATGGGCGTCGGGCTGGCAGTGGCGGGGCTCATTTTCTTCATGTGCTCGATCATTGGCTTCAAGTACCGCGTATTGGCGTTCTGGGCGCGGATCACGGGGCGTGAAGCATATGAAGCGCGCAAAAAAGTCAAATCAGGGTATCGCCGTTCCCTCTTTGGCAAATTCATCGCCTTGATCGCAGGGAACCCCGTTATGCCGCTGGCTGTCATTGCGGCTGTGGTTCTGTTCGTATCTTCGACGTTCTTCATCTTCTCGGCCAACAACAACGGCGTAGAGTTCTTCGTCGAGTCCGAAACCGAGCAGGCCATCGTCTACGTCCGTGCGCGCGGTAACCTCAGCCTGTCTGAGAAAGACGAATTGGTTCGCAAAGTCGAAACTCAGATTGCGTCCGTTGACGGCATCGTATCCATCTTTGCCTTTGCGGGCGAAGGCGGGTTGGACACCAACAACGGCGGCGCAACCGGCCCCCTAGACACCATCGGACAAATCCAGATCGAGCTGGCAGAATGGGGGCATCGCCGCGATGACACGGTGATCTTGGAAGAGATGCAGGCCAAGATGGATGCCATCCCGGGTATCTACACCGAAATCTTGAGCCAAGATCGTGGTCCATCAGGTGGCAAACCGGTCAATTTGCGCCTCAAAGGGGACAATTGGGCCGATCTGCAAGAAGCCACGCGCATTGCACGGGCCAAATTTGACGAAACCCAAGGCCTCATTACCATCGAGGACACCCTGCCCCTGCCCGGCATCGACTGGCAAATCGACGTTGACGTCGAAGCCGCTGGCCGCTTCAACGCCGATGTGGCCACGGTTGGGGCCATGGTGCAACTGGTGACCCGTGGGCTGTTGCTGGATACTATGCGGGTTGACAGCTCCGACGAGGAAATCGAAATTCGCGTGCGCCTGCCCGAAGAAAGCCGCGTGTTGTCGACATTGGACAACCTCAAGGTCCGCACCCCTGACGGGTTGATCCCGCTGTCGAATTTCATCTCCCGCAAACCCGTCTCAAAGCTGGGTCAGATCGACCGAATTGATCAACAACGCTACTTCGATGTAAAGGCGGACGTCGCTCCGGACCTCATGAACGAAGACGGCGAGGTTATGAACGCCAACGAGCGCATCTTGTTCCTCACCAACTGGCTAGAGACCGAGGCCGAGCTGCCCTCATCCGTGTCCTTTGAATGGGCTGGCGACACCGAGGAAGAAGCAGAATCCCAAGCCTTCCTAGGCAACGCCTTTCTGGCCGCACTTGGGCTGATGTTCGTGATTTTGCTGGCGCAGTTCAATTCCTTCTACAACTCCGTATTGGTGCTTCTGGCGGTGGTCTTGTCCACCACCGGTGTGCTGATCGGTATGCTGGTCATGGATCAAGCCTTCTCGATCATCATGACAGGCACAGGTGTTGTGGCACTGGCGGGGATCGTGGTGAACAACAACATTGTGTTGATCGATACCTACCAAGAATACTCGCGCTATATGCCTCGCCTAGAAGCCATCGCGCGCACCGCCGAGGCGCGCATCCGCCCTGTGCTACTGACCACAATCACCACCATGGCGGGCCTTGCACCGATGATGTACGGCCTGAGCCTAGACTTCTTTGGCGGCGGCTATTCCATCGACAGCCCAACCGCGCTTTGGTGGAAGCAATTGGCAACGGCCGTGGTCTTCGGGCTAGGTGTAGCGACCGTGCTGACACTGGTTTTGACCCCTGCGCTGCTGGCGCTTCGTGTTTGGATTTCAACAGGGGCCTATGCTTCCGTGCGCCAGTTACGGGCATTAGCTGGACGCCGTTCTCAAACAGCGCGCGATTTGGCGCTCAGCCGCACAGCGCGTAAGGTTCGTGACCCGCTGATCTTGTGGTCGGACCCAGACCAGTCCGAGGAGTTGGGCACCCAAAGTGTCATCGACGACGCCAAGAAAACCCTAAAGGCTGCAAAGTCCGCATTGACGGAAACTTTAGGCAAGGCTGAAGACGACGTGAATGCCCAAGATAACGTGACAAAGGATGAGCCAAAGGACGGCCCCAAACCCGGTCAACTCAGGGCAGCGGAATAGGGCTTGGCAGATCAAGGGGGCGTGAAACCCCTTGACCTCCCCGCCCCCATGTTTCACCCGTAACTTATGGGAACTGGAAACCTACATATCGACCTAAGTGCGCTGGTGGAAAACTGGCAAGCGCTGGACCGCCAATCCGCCACGAACACCGGCGCGGTTGTCAAAGCTGACGGCTACGGGCTTGGTGCGGGCCGCGTCTCGAAAGCACTGGCCACGGCGGGTGTGCGCACCTTCTTTGTCGCGGCTGTCGAAGAAGCGACGGCCTTGCGGGCCTCGCTTGGACCCGACCCCGTAATTTATGTCTTTTCCGGCCATATGGCGGGCGACACGCAAACCTTGTCCGATCTCGGGGCTGTCCCTTTGCTGAACTCCCCCGAGCAGGTCGCGCGCCATAGCGCCGCGCTGCCCGACCATCCGTTTGGTTTACAATTAGATACCGGCATGAACCGCCTCGGCATCGAGGCCTACGACTGGTCCCCCGAGATGAGCCAAGATGCCTCTTTGGTGATGTCCCATCTCGCTTGCGCGGATGAACCGGAGCACGCGGGCAACAAGGCGCAACTCAAAGCCTTCCTCGACATGACCGCAGGCATTTTGGCCCCCCGCTCACTTGCGGCGACGGGGGGTATTTTGCTTGGGCCGGAGTACCACTTCGACATGACCCGCCCCGGCATCGGCCTTTACGGCGGGCTGCCCTTTAAGGGCGCGAAACCTGTGGCCCATCTGGACCTGCCGGTCATCCAAACCCGCAAAGTAAACGCTGGTGAGGCCGTGGGCTACGGCCATGCCTTCATCGCGGACACCCCGCGCGTGATCGCCACCCTATCGGGGGGCTACGCCGACGGCCTGATCCGCGCCATGTCCAGCACAGCCATGCTTTATGCAGGCGACACGCCCTGCCCCTTGGTAGGTCGCGTCTCCATGGATTTGCTCACGGTAGACGTGACCCATTTGGATGAGGTCCCCGACCACCTGACCATTCTCGGTGCGCATCAAAGCGTTGACCAATTGGCGGATGCGGCTGGCACGATCGGCTATGAGATCCTGACCTCGCTGGCCCATCGCTACAAACGGAGCTACGCATGAACCGTGCCCTTGCCCCAATCGCGCTTATTGGTGCCTTAACCCTGTCAGCCCTTGCGGCATTGGGCCGTATCGCCATTTTCGCAGGCCAGACGTTTTCGCATATGCTGCGCCCGCCGTTCTACCTCAAGGAGTTCGGCGCGGCATTGATGAACGTCGGCTACTTCTCCTTGCCCGTGATCGGGCTGACCACGCTGTTCACCGGCGGCGCATTGGCGTTGCAAATCTACGCAGGCGGCGCGCGCTTTAATGCCGAAGCCGTGGTCCCCCAAATCGTAGCCATCGGCATCGTGCGCGAATTGGGTCCTGTCATGGTGGGCCTGATGATCGCCGCGCGCGTGACCTCCTCCATCGCGGCGGAAATCGCGACCATGAAGGTGACCGAGCAGATCGACGCCCTTGTGACCCTGTCCACCCACCCGATGAAATACCTCACCGTGCCGCGTGTATTGGCGGGCATCATCGTCGTGCCAATCCTCGTGGCTGTGGGCAATATCATTGGCATCATGGGCGGCTATGTGGTGGCTGTGGGCACGCTGGATTTCAACTCCGCCAGCTACTTGCAGAACACGTCTAACTTCCTAGAGGCCTCGGACATCATGTCCTCGCTGGCCAAAGGCGCAGTAAACGGCGGCATCGCCACGTTGATGGGCTGCTACTACGGAATGAATTCTGGGCGCGGCGCGATGGGCGTGGGCAAGGCCACCAAAGGCTCGGTCGAGGCGGCGGCGGTGCTGATCTTGGCGGCTAACTTTATTCTCACAGGGATCTTCTTCACATCATGATCCGCTTTGACAACGTACATAAGTCCTTCGGCAGCAACCAAGTTTTGCGCGGTGTTGACCTGCATATCCCCAAGGGCGAGAGCATGGTCATCATCGGCGGCTCTGGCACTGGTAAATCCGTGGCACTCAAGTCGGTGCTTGGGCTGGTGACGCCCGATAGCGGCACAATTCTGGTGGACGGCAAGGATGCCAGCCTTGGGGACCGCGACGCGTTCCTTGCGCGCTTTGGGATGCTGTTCCAAGGGGCGGCGCTGTTTGACAGCCTGCCCGTGTGGCAAAACGTGGCCTTCCGCCTGATGCGCGGCTCGCTGAAACGCCCCGCCGAGGAGGCCCGCGCCATCGCCGTCGACAAGCTGCGGCGCGTCGGCTTGAAAGAAGACGTCGCGGACCGCTTTCCCGCCGAGCTATCGGGCGGCATGCAAAAGCGCGTGGGCCTCGCCCGCGCCATTGCCGCCGAGCCGGAAATCATCTTCTTTGATGAGCCAACCACCGGCCTCGACCCGATTATGTCAGGGGTTATCAACGACCTTATCCGCGAAATTGTTGTAGAGATGGGCGCCACGGCCATGACCATCACGCACGACATGTCCTCGGTGCGCGCCATCGCCGACAAGGTGGCGATGTTGCATGATGGGGTGATCCAATGGACCGGCCCTGTGGCCGACTTGGATGCCTCCGGCGATCCTTATGTGGCGCAATTCATCTCGGGCAGCGCTGAAGGGCCAATTGAGGCCGTGCGTTAGTTTCCCTTAACCGGAGCACGTGTTGGCAATGACCAAGGTCCACCCTTCAGACCGTCTCCAGAGATGATTCACCCGCATAAACAGCTGGTAGTGTCTCCCCCAGACAAGAAACGCCCGTGTCCTTATCATTTTTTGGAGGCGATGGTGCCTCATTGTTTCCATCCACTGAACAATCTCAATTTTGTCGACCGAAACAGAATGGATTTGGAGTAAATCACGCAAACTTTACAGAAAAATTCCCCGTGTAGTGTCGGCGGAATTCCGCTAATGTGTATAAAGATTTTGTAAACGGTACCTAATTGGAGGGTGTCCAAATGACTGGTGCAAACCAAAGCTGGCTGCAAGTGCAGCAGTTTTTTCAACGCATTGCTCTTGTCGCGGTTGTCTTGTTTTCAATCGTTGTCGTCGGCGCCACGCTTGCCGCGGTCATAGGTGTTGCACCGTGGTTGAGCTTTACTGCCAGTTACGGCGAAACCGTCGTGCCTTACGCCGGTATGATCACTCAGTTGTTCCTTGCAGCGCTCGCCGTGTCGCTGATTTTCTACCTGCCCTCCAACCGCCGCATTCTGGAGCTGGAAAAATCGCACCGCAGCTTCCACATGTCGATGGAAGACGTCACCCGCGCCTATGTCACCGCCCATAAGGCAGATAAGGAAGAGTTGTTCTCGCTATCTTCCGAGTTTGACGCTGTGCGCGAGCGGATCATGCATTTGCGCGACCATCCTGACCTGCACACGCTGGAGCCGTCCGTACTAGAGGT
This sequence comes from Litoreibacter sp., assembly GCF_039974535.1. Classification (GTDB taxonomy): domain Bacteria; phylum Pseudomonadota; class Alphaproteobacteria; order Rhodobacterales; family Rhodobacteraceae; genus Litoreibacter. Next base: position 77,788 of record NZ_JBDWIU010000011.1, read on the forward strand.
CGCGTCCCAGATGAGCCACGAATCCCGCGACTTGGCATCCGTATACTCCGAAGAAAAAGTCGACCGTGCGCGCACCTTCTTGCGCCAACGTCAGCGCGAGATCGAAGACTACCGCGAACAAATTTCCTTGGCTCAACAGACATGCGCCGACCTGAAGCGCTGGTCCCAGCAAGTTAGCGTTGAGGACAGCGTTGTTTCTGCGCAGATGCAACGTCTAGAGGCCGACTTGGCCGAGGTTCTGCCGTTGATCGGCTACGAAATTGCCGAGCAAGTAGAGCCGGAAAACGTCGTGGCATTGCCCCAAAAGCCGACAGAGAAAACCACAGGGTAACCTCAAACTCCGCTTGAGCTTTTCGCTTTGGCGGAGTTGACTGCGCCTATGTTTTTGAAATTAATAAACCTGTCCCTTTTGGTGCTGTTCCCCATCGCGTGGGTGGCGCCGCTTTTGAAGGCGGGGCTGCTTCCCTTCTTCGCGCTGTCCGAAATCTCCGTGCTAACTGGCGTTCAATCGCTTTGGGAAAAAGACGTGTTTCTAGCCTTGGTGGTGACCTTCTTTGCGTTGGTCGCCCCCTACCTGAAAACCATCGGCTTGGCATTGATCCACTTCCGCCTCGCCTCCCCGCGCTTGCTGCCTGCCATCACGTTGATGGGCAAGCTGGCCATGGCCGACATCTTCTTGATCGCTCTCTACATTGTGCTGGCCAAAGGTGTCGGTATTGGGCGGTTAGAAACCGGATGGGGCCTATATATGTTCACCGCCTGCGTCATCGCCTCGCTCGGCGTCTCCTTCATGAGTGCGCGAAAATGACCGACACCTTGCAACTCGTCATGGGTGTTGGCTCACTCATCCTATTTACAGCCGTCGTTTTGGGTCAAATGGGGTGGCAAGCCTACCGCATTTACTCCGGCCCGCCGATGATAAAGCCCGTGGCCTTCTTTATCATTCTGACCACCCTTGTGATCGCCGCCCCACCCTATGAATACGCCTATCTTGACCGCGCCATCATCGCGACGTTGCTGCTCTTCCCGCTGTGCTTGGTCACATTGTTTGCCGACCCTGGCTATTGGAAACTGCTGTCCTTGGCCTTCTTGATCGCAGCTGGCGTGGCTCTATCTGCATTCGCTTTGGCCACTATTTGAGATCGCCTGAATGCCCTACACATTGATCTTGCTAAGCATCGCAGTCTCCGCCCTGATATTTTGCGCATTACTTTGGCAGATCTACCGCGCCGTGACGACAACAGGCATGATCCGGTGGAATGCAGTCGGGCTTTGCATTGGCACATTGGCCTTTATGGCAGCCGTACCTTTGAAAAACGATTTTTTGTTCCTTATTGGAACCGGCCTGAACCTGCTGTGTTCTCCGCTCGCGACCATCAAGGATCCAAGATGGTCCAAACTGCTGCCACTGGTCCAGCTCGCCATGGCTTTGATCATTATATATCTACTATTTTTCAGTTCCAACTTGCCCGTTGCTGTCACCTAAGCCACAACACCGTCTATGGCCAAGCAACCCACCCATAAATGCACCGAGTGCGGCGCGACCTCGTTTAAGTGGTCGGGCCAATGTGAATCCTGCAAGGCGTGGAACTCCATCGTCGAAGAGTCCCCCCTTACCACCGGCCCCGGCAAGAAGTCCTTGGGCGCCATGCGCGGCAAAACGCTAGAGCTTTCCGACCTTAACGCCAAAGACGACCCACCTGCCCGCACGCCCTCTGGCGTGGCCGAGTTGGACCGCGTGTTGGGCGGCGGCTTGGTCGAGGCTTCCGCCATCCTTGTGGGCGGTGATCCGGGCATCGGGAAGTCCACGCTGTTGCTGCAAGCCGCCGCACGGTTCGCGCGCAACGGGATGGATGTGATCTACGTCTCGGGCGAGGAATCTGCCGAGCAAATCCGCATGCGCGCCGCCCGTCTGAAGCTATCAGAATCGCCAGTGCGCCTCGCCGCCGAGACCAATTTGCGCGACATCCTCACCACCTTGGACAAAGAGCGCCCCAAGCTGGTCATCATCGATTCCATCCAAACCATGTGGTCCGATCAGGTCGACAGCGCGCCGGGCTCCGTCTCTCAGGTTCGCGCCGCGTCTCACGAGCTGGTCACCTTCGCCAAACGCACCGGCACCGCGATCATCCTTGTGGGGCATGTCACCAAGGAAGGTGCCCTCGCGGGGCCTCGGGTTGTGGAGCATATGGTCGACACTGTCCTCTACTTTGAGGGCGACCGTGGCCACCAGTTCCGTGTGCTGCGTGCGGTGAAGAACCGCTTTGGCCCCGCCGATGAGATCGGGGTGTTCGAGATGACGGGGCGCGGCTTGGCCGAGGTGACCAACCCCTCCGCCCTGTTCCTAAGCGACCGCGACAAGCCCGCATCAGGATCGGTGGTGTTTTCCGGCATTGAGGGCTCGCGCCCCGTGCTGACCGAAATCCAAGCGCTGGTCTCCCCCTCGCCCAACCCGCAGGCCCGGCGCACGGTGGTGGGGCTGGACAGCCAACGACTGGCGACCATTCTGGCGGTGTTGGAATCGCGCTGCGGGGTGCCTTTTGCGGGGCTGGATGTGTACCTAAACGTGGCAGGCGGCATGCGTGTGAACGAACCTGCCGCCGATCTGGCTGTTGCCGCCGCGCTACTTTCGGCTCGCGAGGACGTCTCTTTGCCCCCTGAATCAGTGGTTTTTGGTGAAATTAGTCTCTCAGGTGCGCTAAGGCAGGTTACACAGGCCGAAAACCGGTTGAAAGAGGCCTCCAAACTGGGGTTTACCTCCGCCATCGGTCCCGAGCAGAAGAAGCTGCCTAGGGTTGATGGTATGACACTGCGCACGATGCCAGACTTGGCGACCTTCGTGCATGAATTATTCGGCACCGATCCGGCGCCCTAGGAGAGAGACGAGTATGGAAGGTTTCACCATTGTAGACGGCGTAGCGGCTGGGATTATCGTAATCTCGGCAATTCTTGCCTACTCGCGTGGGGTTGTTCGCGAAATCCTGTCCATTGTGGGCTGGGTCGCGGCAGCGGTTGTGGCGTTCATCTTCGCCCCGCAAGCCGTTCCACTTGCAAAAGAAATCCCATACCTCAACACATTGATCGAAGGCTGCGAGCCCGCGACGATCACCGCCTTCGCGCTGGTTTTTGCCGTCGCACTTGTCGTTGTCTCGATTTTCAGCCCGATCCTGTCCGGCGCGGTTCAGCGCTCTGTTTTGGGCGGCTTGGACCAAGGTCTTGGCTTCCTGTTTGGGGTGGCGCGTGGGGCCTTGCTGGTTGTGGTTGCCTTCGTGATCTACGACCGCGTTGTCGCTGATCAGGCGATTCCGATGGTAGACGATTCGCGCACAGCCAAGGTTGTGGCGCAGATGTCAGGCTCGGTTGATGACGTCATTCCGACAGATGCACCCGGCTGGATCGTTGGCACATACGAAGATTTGATCGGCCATTGCACCGAAGCCCCTACTCAGTCTGACGCATAACGACAGTTTTACCTCAATAAACTTGCGTTAACCCACCAGTGCTATATCGCTAGTGGGAACCGCCACATACAGAAGACGGACAGAGCAGTATGTTCCAAGATCGCGTAGCGCCAGAAGCGCTTACCTTGTCAGCCGACGCCCCCGCAAAAGAGTGGATTCGCCATTTGGCAAAGTACCGCGACCCAAGCTCCGCCCGCTCGGGCTTCGAATTGGTTGCGACGCTTCTTCCCTTTATCGGCATCTGGGCCGCAGCATGGGCCATGCTGTCCGTCAGCTACTGGCTCGCTGTGGCATTGGCCTTGGTCAACGGGTTGTTCCTCGTTCGTATCTTCTGCATCCAGCATGATTGCGGGCACGGATCCTTCTTCTCGAACTCCACCCTATCCGACTGGGTTGGTCGTGCGTTGGGCATCCTGACCATCACCCCCTATGACGTCTGGCGCAAAAGCCACGCCACCCACCACGGTGCTGCTGGCAACCTGGACGCGCGCGGCTTTGGCGACATCGATACGCTGACTGTGGCCGAATACGAGGCCCGCTCTCCTTGGGGCCGCTTCAAATACCGTCTGTACCGCAACCCTGTGACATTGTTCCTAGTCGGGCCAGCTTACGTGTTCTTCTTCGAGCAGCGCTTGCCCTTGGGCTACATGACGCAAGGTGCCAAGTACTGGCTGTCCGCCATGGGCACCAACGTCGGCATCGCCATTATATTAGGCCTAATCGTTTGGTTTGGCGGCATCATGCCCCTGCTGCTCGTGTTCATCCCCTCCACCATGATGGCCGCAGTTTTGGGTGTGTGGTTGTTCTATGTGCAGCACCAATTCGAGGAAACGCACTGGGACCACCAAGACGACTGGCAGGTACATGAGGCGGCTCTTCACGGCTCCTCGCACTATGTGTTGCCACCAGTTTTGGCTTGGTTTTCCGCCAACATCGGCATCCACCATGTGCATCATCTTTATTCACGCATCCCCTTCTACCGCTTGCCAGAGGTCCTAAAGGATCATCAGCAGCTGGCAGAATCCAACCAGCTGTCTATCCGCGAAAGCATCAAGACCGTTGGCCTGCAATTGTGGGATGAAAAAAGTCGTCGCTTGATGTCATTCCGTGACGTGCACAAGATGTTCTCAACTGCGAAATAAGCGACAACGGCGGATGCATCTGCTTTAACGCGGCATCCGCCTATAACCGGTAGACCGCGCTCTAGCCGCGTCAAAACTCCATCGTTCGAGATTGGCACCCACGGGCTAAGCACACTTGGATTGCTGACACGAAACACCGAAACGGTTTCAGCGCCGCTTCAAGCGTCCCGCCACTGCCCCTGCTCAATCCCCGCGAGGGACCACTCTCCTACCTGCACACGGATCAGCCGAAGACATGGGTGCCCCACCGCTGCGCACATGCGGCGGACCTGGCGGTTCTTCCCCTCATTGATGGTCATTTGAAGCCAGCTGTCGGCCACTGTTTTTCGCACACGCACGGGCGGATCACGCGGCCAAAGCCAATCCGGCTCGGGCACAGCCCCCACCTTTGCAGGGCGCGTCTTGCCATCCTTCAACACCACACCTTCGCGCAATTGATCAAGCGTGCCGACTTCAGGCACGCCTTCGACCTGCACCATATAGGTCTTGGCAGCTTTAAATTTCGGGTGCGCAATCTTGGCCTGTAATTTCCCGTCATCGGTCAAAACCAGCAGACCCTCGCTGTCTCGATCCAACCGGCCAGCGGCGTAAACCTTTGGCACATTTATGTAATCCGAGAGCGTCGCACGAGATTCACCGTCAGTAAACTGCGACAATACCCCATGCGGTTTGTTGAAAAGTAGGATGCGAGACATAGCACACGACATGCCACGTTCAACTTCTCGTCGCAACGGGGCAATGTCCCGTGACTTCCCCAAGTAAACCCCGTAACAGGTGGCAGATACCTGTCACGCGGATACGGAGCTGCCCAAATGTCGCAAGCGGACCTTGACCAATGTCCTGAGCCTTGGCTCGAAAACCCATTAGATGATGACAAACTCAAAGAAGAATGCGGTGTATTTGGCGTGATCGGCGCGCCAGAGGCAGCAAACTTCGTGGCCCTCGGCCTGCACGCTTTGCAGCACCGCGGCCAAGAGGCAGGTGGCATCGTCACCTACGACACAGACGCAGGCTTCCAACAAGCCCGCCGCTTTGGATATGTCCGCGACAACTTCACCTCCAAGAAAATGATGGAAACGCTTCCCGGTAGCCTTGGCATCGGGCATGTGCGCTACTCCACTGCCGGCAGCAAAGGTCAGACGGCCATTCGCGACGTGCAGCCCTTCTTTGGGGATTTCTCCTTGGGGGGCGCAGCCATCGCGCATAACGGCAATATCACCAATGCCGATGCCCTGCGCAAAGAGCTTGTTGAGCGCGGCTCCATTTTTCAAAGCTCATCGGATTCCGAGTGCATCATTCATCTGATTGCCCGCTCGATGGGGCGCAACATCCCTGACCGCATGAAAGAAGCCCTGCGCCAGATCGAAGGCGCGTTTTCTATTGTGGCGATGACCCGCACCAAACTTATCGGTGTACGTGACCCGCGCGGCATTCGCCCTCTTGTGTTGGGCAAGGTTGGCGACAACGGCCATGTTTTGGCCTCGGAGACCTGCGCGCTTGATATCATGGGCGCTGAGTTCGTTCGCGAGATCGAACCTGGTGAGATGGTCGTCATTACTGAGCAAGACGGCGTCAAAAGCTACAACCCGTTTGAAAAGGTACGTCCGCAGCCTTGCATCTTTGAACTGGTCTACTTCTCTCGCCCTGACAGCATGGTTGGTGATCGCTCCGTCTATGAAGTGCGCCGCGAGATTGGCCGCGAAATGGCTCGCGAAAACCCGATTGAGGCCGACATGGTTTGCCCTGTCCCCGATAGTGGCACCCCTGCCGCCATTGGGTATGCTCAAGAATCTGGTATTCCCTTCGAGATGGGCATCGTGCGCAACCAATATGTTGGTCGCACATTCATCGAGCCCTCCGAGCAGATCCGCAACATGGGTGTGCGCTTGAAGTTGAACGTCAACCGCTCCTTGATGAAGGGCAAGCGGGTCATTCTCGTCGACGACAGCGTTGTGCGCGGCACCACCTCACGCAAGATCAAGGACATGGTTTTGGAAGCCGGTGCAGCCGAAGTGCACTTCCGCATCGCCTCCCCACCCACTGTTTGGCCCTGTTTTTACGGCATAGACACACCCACACGCACGGAACTTCTGGCCGCGAACATGAGCGAAGAAGAGATGCGCGAGTACATCGGCGTCTCCTCCTTGAAGTTCATCTCCATTGACGGCCTCTACCGTGCATGTGGCCAGCCAAATGGCCGCGACCCCAAGCAGCCTGCCTACTATGATGCGGTCTTCACGGGCGATTACCCAATCCCCCCGAAAGACATGATCGCCAAAGGCTTCAAGATGAAAACAGCCGCAGAGTAGCGCCACACTCACACGGACAGTATCTTTACAAGGGACGGGCTTCATCGCCTGTCCCTTTGTCTTTCTGCGAACGGTGCCGCTACGTGGCCTTAACCACTGGGCCGTAAAACCTGTCCTCGGATCCAAACTGAAAACAGTGACCTCACGCTTGAGCGGCCCTACACCCCGCCCAAGTATCGATGCGTCACCGGTGATATGAAGCGCAAGGGTGACCCCCTTGCAAGATGCGCCAAGTGTCGTCTTGGCGTCGTGGGCCACATCGCTTTTCAAGGCGGCCGCCTCTTTTAATCACGTAGAGACAAACGGAAAACGCCGCCCCCAGTTAAGGGAGCGGCGCTAAAATTCGTCGTTGTTAGCAGGGCTTAGGCTTCCTTGGAGAAAGCCTTCATGCCGCCAGCAACCAGCAGGGCCGCGATAACCGCTTTAACAGCGTCGCCCAGCAGGAACGGGCTAACCCAGTACGTCCAGATGGAGGATGCCGAGGAGCCAACCCATTTGCCTTCGATTGCAAACAGCTCTGCGCCGAACATCGGCCAAGCAACGCCTGGGATGTACAACAATGCGGACGCCAGCAGCGCGCCGCCAGCCATGACAACGACGCTCTTGGAACGCTCAGCAGCCAAACCAGCCACATAAGCCATTGCGATGAAGCCGAAGAGGAAACCAGCGGTTGGGCCAACCAACGGCAACAAACCAAAGCTGCCATTTGCGAAAACTGGCAGACCAGCAGCACCCTCAACGAGGTATGCAATCACGGTTGCTGCCCCTAGGCGCGAACCAAAAGACAGGCCAACAAACAAAATGGCCAGCGTCTGCATGGTCAAAGGCACAGGGAAGAAAGGCACGGAGATTTGCGCCGCAACTGCGATCAGAGCGGAGCCGCCCAAAACCAGCAAGGCCTTCTTAAGAAGTGTGTCGGTGCCGAATGCGGCTTGTGTCAGTGTCATGGCTGTTCCTTCAGCGTTAAAACTTTGTGCCGTTTTCGGCAGCGCGGCGAGGTTTGTCAAGCAATCTGCGCTTGAAAAATAAGGGCTGCGGTGAAAGACACTAGCATATGAGCCACCCTATTCACTACCGCCCCCACCACTTCCTTTGCTCGCTAGGCTTTGAGAACAAAGGCTACTCCGACGCCTTTATCGCTAACATGGCGAGCATCGTTGAAGGACAACTGCGTGCGCCTTCGGGGGAAGACAAAAAACTAAAAATCACCTTCCAAGCCGACGACATTTGCGCCCCCTGCCCCAAACGACGTGGAACGGGGTGCTCCGAACAAGCCAAAATTGATACCCTAGACGCCGCCCATGCCAAAGCCTTGGGGTTGTCCGAGGGCGACGTGATCACATGGGGCGAGGCATTGGAGCGCATAAAATCGCGCATCACTCCGCCAGACCTTCATCGCATCTGCAAAGACTGCGCATGGCTGGAATACGGCATGTGCGAGGCCGCCGTGGCGCGGCTGCGTGACGCGGAGGTGCAATCCCCTCTTGATCCCCGAGCACCGGAATGACACCAGAGGCCCCATGACAAATCAACCTACCAAAATTGCGCTGGTCACTGGCGCGTCGCGCGGCCTTGGGGCTGCAATGGCTGAAAACTTGGGCGCGCGTGGCTACCACGTCATAGCCCTCGCCCGCACCGTGGGCGGGCTGGAAGAGCTGGACGACCGTATCACCGCCAAAGGTGGCAGCACGACCTTGGTGCCTGTTGATATCAACGACGACGACGCGATGGCGCAGATTTGCCACTCCATTCACCAGCGGTGGGGCCATGTTGATCTGCTGATCCACGCGGCGGTTCACGCCCCGCCCTTGTCACCGATGGAGCATGTCGACGCCAAAGACCTCGACAAAACGCTGGCAACCAACATTCGCGCCACCGCGCGGTTGATCTTGAACACCACGCCTTTGCTGAAAGCCGCTGAGGCTGGCCATGCGGTGCTGTTTGACGACCCAGAGCAAAGCGACAAATTCCACGGCGCCTACGGGCTGACCAAAGCGGCACAAATGCGCATGGCAACCAGCTGGCGGGACGAAGTCGCCAAATCCGGTCTTAGCATCCACATGCTGACCCCCGCCCCAATGCCCACTGCCACCCGCGGGCGCTTTTATCCAGGCGAGGATCGCAGCAAGCTGGCCGATTGCCACGAGGAGGCCACACGCCTTCTTGATCAATTGCCCCTCTGAGCGCCCTATTCCTGCCAAAATGGGTGCGTAACTCTCGCCTCCATGAAACGAGTTCTCTTTTCCCTATTGTTCATTTGCGCCTCGGCGCAAACCCCGTTGCAGGCGCAAAACGCCGCCTCTCCTCATCAACCATTGGATACGGCCTCAGAGGTTTTGCCTTGGCAGGCTGTTGGCCGTTTGGACTTGGGGCGTTCGGGCTTTTGCACAGGGGCGATGATCTCTCAAAAGCTGGTGCTGACCGCGGCGCATTGCGTCTACGACAAGGGCACAGGCGAGTTACGCGACGCTGAAGAAATCTTATTCAGGGCCGGCTACCGCAATGGCCGCGCCGCGGCAGAGCGCAAAGGCAAGCGGATCGCAGTGCATCCTGATTACACCTACGGTGGCGGCACCAGCACTTACTCCGAAATCTCGAATGATGTGGCCGTGATTGAGCTGTCGCACCCCATCAACAACGCAGCCATTCAGCCGTTTCGCACACACCGTCAACCCACGGCCAATGATCCTGTAACTGTGGTCTCCTACGCGCGGGGTCGCTCGGAAGTCCCCGCTCTTGAGGACGGTTGCAAAATGACCCACGCCGCGCGCGAGGTTTTGCATTACACATGCGACATCGACTTTGGAGCCTCCGGCTCGCCCGTTTTTGTGGCAACAGACCAAGGCCCGCAGATCGCGTCCGTGATGTCATCGGTTGGAACAAGAGGCAGCAACGACATCGCACTTGGCGCCGCGATGGGGCCGTCAGTGGACCGTCTGGTAAGGCAGCTTCAAACATCCAACCCGACCTCCAAATTCGTAACCGTTGGCAATTCAGCACGTGCAACTGGCGTCGTCACCTCCCGCTTACCGCAAATTACGAATTAGCGCTTTCCTCTTTATACCCGCGCCATTTTCTGCTTTGATGTGCTCATTGTAGGAGACGCATTATGACCGATTTGAACACGAAATCACCGCTCGACATCAGTTACGACCAATCCGAGGGACGCCTTGTCATCACGACACCAGGCGGTCTGGTTGTGCATATCGAGGACCCGCGAGAGGCCAAAGCGCCCTCCGACACCCCTGATCTGGTGATCACCCCCGACCAAGACAGCCTGCGCATCAACGCCTCGCAGTCCTTGTCGCTGAACTCCATGGGCCATTTGAACCTATCGGGCCAAGAGGGCGTGACCATCAACAGCGGTGGCGACGTCACATTGGTGGCCGACAACAATGTGACCGCCGCAGCAGCCGAGACCCTGACCTTGAACGCGACCGACATTTCTGCGGACGCGACCAAGACATTCACCGGTTCCAGCAGCGAGGAATCGACATTGATCTCAGACGGCGAAACCATCGTGCGCGGCGCGATGATCCGCATCAATTAAGGAGGCGTTGATATGCCCCCCGCAGCCCGCCTTGGCGACAACCACGTCTGCCCTATGGTCGATCCTGGCCCGAAGCCGCATGTCGGCGGTCCAATCTCCGGCCCTTGTGCCCCAAATGTCCTGATCGGCGGCTCGCCCGCTGCGGTGGTTGGCGACATGTGCGTCTGCGTCGGTCCACCTGACACGATCACGCAAGGCTCCGGTAAGGTCATGATCAACAACAAACCCGCCGCGCGGATGGGCGATGGCACGGCACATGGCGGCAAGATTGTCGTTGGCTTTCCAACAGTCATTTTCGACTGATACGCCATCAGCCTATGAGTTCAGGGGCAAACCAAGCAGGCATTGAACACTGCTCAGTTTGGCTCTGGCTCCTCAAGGCGGGCATCAAACCAGTCAAGCACCCTCGGGGCCCAATCAGAGGGCGAGCCGTGACCACCCGAATGCAGCATCAAATCAATGCGACCAGAGGTGCAGTCTTCCCAATGCTTGAACCACCGCTCACCTTCAACTGCGGAGCGTGACGGCTGACGGCTCGTGCATCCGTTTGCCTCGCGCAGGATTTGCATACTTTGCCACACATCACCTTGCGCCACCGCCCCGTCCCATAACGGCCTGCCCTCTAAGGGGACCGTGCGATCGTTCCAGCCGTGCGTATGAAATAGGTCCACAGGGCCTTCACAAGATGCGGGCAATGTATCCCAGAACGCGCCAGCAGATGGCGCATATGCACGCGCGATTTTTGGGGCGAAACAGGCGACGTCCCAGACCATGGATCCCCCTCGGGAGAACCCTGAAAGTAGCATCCGTGATCGGTCCACACCTTGGGTCTGCGCGACGTGATCCATCACGTCATTCAGAAACGCGATGTCGTCTTTCTCATGACCAAAGTTATCCGCGCGCACGGCCCAATTGTTGGGAAAGCGCGCCGTAGGATGTTCACCGTTCGGTGCAACAAATACGAAGCCCCGCGCCAAAGCCCTACGGGCCATATTCGTCTTGAGCAAACCGCGACCACGCCCACCTCCACCATGCAGCAACACCACTGCCCCCCGAGGTTCCCCCTCGGGCAGTGACATGTGGTAAGTCCCACTCTCAATCTCGCAAGGATTATCCGCCGCGCCGCACGTGTCGGCCTTGGCCTCGAACGCAAATGACGACAGCGCAAGCGTGAAGGTGATTGCGCTGGTTTTAACTGTCTTCGTCATAGTTCTACTGGTCCCTACTTGCGGCTTTATAACTTGTGCCCCGTTTAGGCGCCCACATAGGTTTAGGTTCAAGACACGTTCGCGAGAGCGCATATTTTGATCGACATGGCGTCCTCAGCTCCGCGCGACTATCTAGGCCGCGTCAGCATCCTCTGCGAGTTGGCGGTGCCAAAGCGACGCGTAGCGCCCATCGCGTGCTAACAACTCCTCATGCGTCCCCTGCTCCGCCACCACCCCGTTTTCCAAAACCACAATCAAGTCCGCGTCAGCAATCGTAGACAAACGGTGCGCGATGGTGATCGTCGTGCGGCCTTGCGACATCTCTTGCAATGAGGCTTGGATGTCGGCCTCGGTCTCCGTGTCCAAGGCAGATGTGGCCTCGTCCAGCAGCAATATCGGCGGATTTTTGAGCAAGGTGCGTGCGATGCCCACGCGCTGCTTCTCGCCCCCCGATAGCTTCAGGCCACGCTCGCCCACGGCGGTCTCATAGCCTTCGGGCAGCTCCATGATGAAGTCGTGGATTTTGGCCGCCTTGGCCGCCCCTTCGATCTCGGCGCGGGTGGCCCCTGCTTTGCCGTAGGCGATGTTGTAGAGGATCGTGTCGTTGAACAGCACCGTGTCTTGAGGCACCACGCCGATGGCGTCATGCAGGCTTTCTTGGGTCACGTCGCGCACATCTTGCCCGTCAATCGACAAGCCGCCGCCGTTCACGTCATAAAAGCGGAACAACAGGCGCCCGATGGTGGATTTCCCCGAGCCGGACGGCCCGACAATGGCAACAGTTTGCCCCGCTTGGACCTCCAGCGACACGCCTTTCAAAATGGGGCGTTCCGCGTCATAGCCAAAATGGACGCCGTCTAGACGCACCGCCCCGTCAGTGACTTTCAAAGGCTTGGCGTCGTGGCTGTCGTTTACTTCGGCGGGCTGCTCCAGCAGGTCAAACATTTCAGCCATGTCGACCAAGGATTGGCGAATTTCGCGGTAGACCGTGCCAAGGAAGTTCAGCGGCATGGTAATCTGGATCATATAGGCGTTCACCATCACAAAGTCGCCCACCGTCAGGGTGCCGTCTTGCACCCCCATGGCCGCCAGCACCATCACCGTGACCAAGCCTGCGGTGATCAGCACCGCTTGCCCGAAGTTCAGAAACGCCAGCGAATAGGAGGTCTTCAGCGCCGCCGCCACATAGCCCTCCATCGCGCCGTCGTAGCGCGCCGCCTCGCGCTTTTCCGCGCCAAAGTATTTGACCGTCTCGAAGTTCAGCAGGCTGTCGATGGCCTTCTGGTTGGCGTCCGTGTCTTGATCATTCATCTGCTTGCGGATTTTCACCCGCCATTCGGTGACCGCGAATGTGAACCACGAATACAAAGCTATCGTGACAACTACGGCGACCAAGTACCAGATACTAAACACAAAAGCCAAAACCACTGCGATCATCAACAGCTCTAAGATCAGCGGCCCAATTGAGAACAGCAAGAAACGTAGCAGGAATTCGACACCCTTCACCCCGCGCTCCACAATGCGGCTAAGGCCGCCAGTTTTGCGGGTGATATGGTAGCGCATGGACAGGCGGTGAATATGCACGAAGGTCTCAAGCGCCAGCATCCGCAACGCCCGCTGGCCCACAAGGGCAAAGACCACATCGCGCATCTGCTGGAACCCGATATTCATAACCCGAGCGACGCCGTAGGCCACGGTTAGCCCCACTGCGCCCAAGGCCAGCATCCAGCCCGCGTCACTTGCATCGCCGGATAGCGCATCCACCGCACCCTTGTAGAACACGGGCGTTCCCACCGCGATGATCTTGGACGCTACAAGGAACATCACCGCAATCACCACGCGTCGCTTCACCCATGACTGATCCTCGGGCCAAAGGTAGGGCACGACTTTGCGCACAACATGGAAGCCATCTTTGCGTAGGTCTTGCTGCATTCGGGCGTCGGATACTTCGGTAACCATTGATGGAGGGCTTTCTTCTCAGGCTAGGATCACAACTTAGAGAGCAGCCTGCGGAAGAACCAGTACCCTAAACGCATAAACACCGTTTTCTGGCGCACAATGCGCGCTGGTGGCCCTATCGAGATGGCTATGCCCCAATTTGAAGCGCAATCCCCTGGAAAAACGCCCAAGCTTTCAGCTGCATCACCGCGACCAATCAGCCAGCCATCGTCCCAAACACTGACATAAGTTCACAAACAGATACGAGAGGTTGACCGCTCCTCAATTTGGCGCTCAGCTACGTCTTAGAATGCAACGATAGGACGTGAATATGTGGCGTAATCTTCTCGACAGGTTTCTAACCGAAATGATGGTGGCTGATCGGTTGAGCGTCACCTACCCTGACGGCGACACCTGCGACTATGGACCAGACACTGGCGCCCATGCGCATCTCGTCATCTCTGACCCAGAAATCATGCGTACCCTCATCCTGAACCCCGATCTGGGACTCGGCGAAGGCTACATGGATCAGCGGATAGTGCCAAAAGACTGCACCTTGGACGAGGTGTTGGAGATCATCATTCGCAACCGCTTCATGGGCAGCTTGCCCTCATGGATGCTAACGGCCAACCGCGCGCGGTTTCACCTTCGCCGGTTCATACAACGCAACGCCCCACAAGCTTCGCGCAAAAACGTGGCCCATCACTACGACCTGTCCGACAAGCTTTACGCGATGTTTCTCGACGATGACATGCAGTACTCCTGCGCCTACTTTCGCGAACCCGACATGACGCTGGAACAGGCGCAAGCCGCCAAGAAAGCGCATATTGCCGCCAAGCTGCGGTTGGAGCCAGGAATGCGCGTCCTTGATATCGGCTGCGGCTGGGGCGGCATGGCCCTGACCTTGGCCCGCGATTACGGCTGCGAGGTCACAGGCATTACATTAAGTGAAAACCAACTGGCCACAGCCAAAAGGCGTGCAGAGGCCGAAGGGCTTTCAGGGTCAGCGCAATTCCACCTCGAAGACTATCGGCACACCAAGGGAACATTTGACCGGATCGTATCCGTGGGGATGTTGGAACATGTCGGCGTTCCCAACTTTGACACCTACTTTGGGCGCGTGGCCGAGCTGCTGGACCCTGACGGCGTGGCATTGATCCACTCGATTGGACGATCAGCGCCGCCGATGGCGCATTCCTCTTGGATCAATAAATACATATTTCCAGGCGGCTACGTGCCCTCATTGTCCGAGTTGGCCCCTGCGATGGAACGCTCCGGCCTTTGGCAAACAGACATCGAGGTTTGGCGGCTACATTATGCCAAGACCATTCGGCACTGGCGGGATCGGTTTGAGGCAAATATCGACGAGATCCGCGCCACCTATGACGAGCGGTTCGTTCGCATGTATGAGTACTATCTGACGGTGTGCATCCTCGCATTTGAGCACCAGATGCAAGCGGTCTACCACTTTCAACTGGCCCACAAACGCGACGGCGTCCCGCTGACGCGCGATTACATGACCCAAACCTAATGTCTGGGATGGGGCGATAGAAGCACCGCCCCTCCCCATGCCGCTTATTCAGCCTTCAGGCAACGCGAAGACCTGACCCGGATAGATCAAGTCGGGGTCAC
Source organism: Litoreibacter sp. (assembly GCF_039974535.1). Classification (GTDB taxonomy): domain Bacteria; phylum Pseudomonadota; class Alphaproteobacteria; order Rhodobacterales; family Rhodobacteraceae; genus Litoreibacter. Next base: position 93,028 of record NZ_JBDWIU010000011.1, read on the forward strand.
GGATCAGGTCACGGTTGGCCTCATAGACCCGCACATATTGCTCACCGGACCCAAAGCGATCACGGGCGATCGCCCAAAGCGTGAAGCCCGGCTGAACAGTGACCGCAGTCGCAGTTTGCGGGTTGGCCGTCGCCACCTCCGGCGCTTCCCGTTGGAACGGTGTCTCCACGCGGCTGGTTACAACACCATCCGCATCGACTTCATCCACGCGCAACCGGTAGACGCCGGCGTCGACGTTCGGCAATGGAGCCTCCCAAGCCCCATCATCCTCGATGCGGCTTGTCTTCACCGGTTGGTCGTTCAAATAGACCCGCACAAAGCCTTGCGAGGCCCCGCGTCCCGCCAGGGCGACATCGCCAATTGCATCATAGGTGATCGTGTCGATCACCACATTCTCCACAACCGGCGCGCCTTCTTCTAGCTGAGGCGCAGAGGGGCGCGGCGCAGGCTGCAACACCGAAACACCAGTGTTGTCTGCTAAAACAACGGCTGGGGCATCGGGGGCGCGTTCGGGCTCAGCCTCGGGTTCAGGCGCGACCTCCGCAGTTTCGACTTCCACCGGTTCGGCTTCAGCCTCGGACACCGGTTCGGCTTCAGCCTCGGAAGCAGATTCTTGATCTGGCGTCGCTTCTACTTCGGGCTCAATCACGGCTTCCGCTACAGCCTCTGGCTCAGGCTCAGGTTCGGGAACCCTAACCGGAGAAATCAAAACCGTCGCTTCAGAGGCAACTTGAGTTCCATCCGCAGCCTCAGCAACGATGGATAATGCGCGCGGGGTGTCAGATGCAGGGAAATCCAGCAAAATGCCAAATTTACCGGACGCGTCGGCCTTCCCACGCGCAATCTCGGAGCCATCGAGCAAGAACACGACATCATGACCTGGCTCAGCGGTTCCTGCGATGACACCGCCGCCATCGGGGGCGACCTGAACGACATCAAACGCCGGAGGTGTCACGGATGGCACATCAGGTGTATCAGGTGTATCAGGTGTATCAGGTTCAGGCGCGACCTCCGCGGTTTCAACCTCCTCCGGTTCGGCTTCGGCTTCGGCTTCGGCTTCGGCTTCGGCTTTGGAAGCTGGTTCTTGATCTGGCACCACTTCAACTTCGGACTCAATCGCGGCTTCCGCTACAGCCTCTGGCTCTGGCTCGGGTTCAGCCACTTGCTCAGCCTCGGCCAATTGCTCAGCCTCAACCACAGCACCCTCATCCACCGCGCCCTCTTGCGGGGATGGCGTCGCAACACCTACCGCGACGCTTTCGTTTGCGGCTTCATTGGCAGCGTCAGGTTCTGGTGCGCCTTGCTGCGTAATCAAATATGTCCCGCCAATTATGACGATAACGGCTGCGGTTCCAGCCGCGGCAGCGGGGCCACTGAGCCCCATTTTAGACCAAATGGCCATGTCTTAGAATTCCTTCTCCCCCAGCCTCGCTAAAAAGGCGTTGTCGCAACGTAGCAGCAGCCATAGAACAAGGCAAAGCCACATATCCGTTAGGAGCTTACAATGTCCTCCACCAAATCCGTCTGCGTCTACTGCGGATCCCGCTTCGGAACAGATCCGGCCTATAAGCAGGCAGCTCTAGACTTAGGGACGTCCTTGGCCAAGAACCATTGGAGACTTGTATACGGTGCCGGCGACGTCGGCTTGATGGGCGCTGTGGCACAAGCGACGCAAGAGGCCGGCGGCGAGACCTTTGGCGTCATCCCCACTCACCTGTTCGAGCGCGAGGTTGGCAAGCGCGACCTCGATACCTTCATCATCACCGAGACGATGCATGAGCGTAAAAAGGTTATGTATATGAATTCCGACGCCATTGTGGTGATGCCAGGCGGTGCGGGCTCGTTGGACGAATTCTACGAGGTCCTGACATGGCGGCAACTTGGACTGCACGACAAACCTATCTACCTGCTGAACACAAACGGCTATTGGGACCCTTTGGTGACGTTAAATACGCATGTCGTGGATCAGGGATTTGCAGACCAAAGTCTGCTTGATTTCGTGACCGTCGCTCCCACCGTCACGGAGCTTACCCAACACTTAAGTGGCGCGTTTCGGTAATCCCATCACTGCTTCATAAATACCTAAATCCCCTGCCCTCCCTCATAATTTGACATCTGAACAAGATGTGATGCCCTCACTTGGTCCATTTTTGCTAGGCTGAGACTAAGGAATCATCACAGGACAGGTCTCATGAAGCTCACCACATTACTCTCGGCGCCGCTGATCGCGTTAGGTTTGGCAGCACCCGCCAGCGCGTCTGAAGGCGAACGCATCCAGATCACCGGCGAAATCATCGACACTTGGTGCTACTTCTCCGGCGTCATGGGTGGGCCAGACGCGGTAACGGGATCTGCACATCACACCTGCGCGCTCTGGTGCTCGGCCGGTGGCATCCCTGTGGGGCTTCTGGGCGAAGACGGTGAGGTCTATATGGTCCTCAAGATCAATGGCGATGACCAAAATGCGTCCGGCAACACCAACCTGAGCCTTGCCTCTCACGAGATCACTGCCGACGGCATGCTCTACAAGCGCGACGGGTTGAACTACCTGGTCGTGGAAGAGGTGATCACAGATCACGGCATCACCAACCTGAACCACGAAGATTATGGCGTCGTGCCAAACTTCGCTGTTCCAAAAGCTGCACGATAGGAGCCGGATAGATGAAACGCATTATTGCAATGGCCCTGATGGCCGCCAGCCCTGCCGCCGCCGCCGACTTCTCTGAAGGCTCCACCGCCAAAAGCTGGAACCTATATGCCGAAAGCCCCGCGTTTTTCGAGGCCAAGGTGGTCGACATAACCTGCGAAATCACCGGCGATTGCGCTGACAACTGCGGAAACGGCCACCGCCAACTTGGCCTGCTGCGCGCCAAGGATGACGTTCTGATCTTCCCGAACAAGAACACCCAAGGCGGCTTCCAAGGCGCGTCGATTGACCTGCTGCCCTACTGCGGGAAAGCCGTCGAGGTGGACGGCCTGTTGATTGAAGACGAAGACATCAAAGGTGCGACAAACATTTACCAAGTCCAAAAGATCCGTGAAGCCGGCGCCGAGGAATGGGTGAAGGCCAATACATGGAGCAAGGATTGGGCGGTAAAGTATCCTGAAGCCAAGGGTAAGGGCCCGTGGTTCCGCCGCGATCCACGGGTTAACGCGATTATCGCGGAATCCGGCTACTTCGGCCTTGGGCTTGAGACCGACGCCGTGGCCATTAAGCAGGCTTACGAATGATGCGTTATGCCCTAGCCGCTCTGGCGACGGCGTTTTGCGTTCCTGCTCTCGCGCAACAATTACCGCTGCCCTTTAACTTGGGCGGCGACTTTGAACTGGTCAATCAGACCGGCGAGCTTCGCACGCAAGCAGACCCCAAAGGGCAGCCACAACTGCTGTTCTTTGGCTACGCAAACTGCCAAGAAATCTGCTCTGCGGTCCTGCCCTTGATGGCGCAGGTCGCCGATGCGGTGGCAGATCAAGGGGTCGCGGTAACGCCGGTCATGATCACCGTCGATCCGGTCCGCGATACGGTCGACACCATTGGCCCTGCGTTGGTTAAGCACCACGAAGATTTCATCGGGCTGACAGGCTCCGCTGAGCAGTTGCAAGTTGCCTATGACGCCTATCAGGTCGAAACCGAAGAGGTCTTCTTTGACCCCGAATATGGCCCCGTCTATTCCCACGGCAGTTTTTTGTACCTGCTGGACGAGAACGGCAAGCTGTTGACCTTGGTGCCCCCGATTGTCTCACCCGAGGTTGCGGCCGAAATCGTCGCTAAATATGCCCTAGGAGAAAGTTAATGGCCAAATTATCCAGACGTAAGTTTCTGACAGGCGGCGCAATCGTTGTCGGCGGCGGCGGCGCACTCTATGCCGCTGGTGGTCAGAACGTCTTTTATTCGATCATCACCGAGGCGTCTGCGGCGACCGCCCTCGATGCACCAACGGCGCACAACCAAGCTGTGGCTGGCGACATCACGTTGATCGACATTCGTCGCCCTGATGAGTGGAAAAAGACCGGGTCTGGTGAAGGTGCACAACGCTTAGATTTGCGTCGCAAGGACTTCACCGACGCATTGCTGAAAATCACCGGCGGCAAAACGGACGTTCCCGTCGCATTGATTTGTGCGCGCGGCGTACGCTCCGCTCGAGTGAGCAATCAGCTGCAAAAAGCGGGCTTCACCAATATCATCGATGTCCCAGAAGGCATGCTTGGCTCCGCAGCCGGCCCTGGTTGGTTGAAACGAGGTTTACCTGTCGTAAAATGAAGTACATTGCCGCTGCGCTTTGCGCTCTGACATCCCCCGCATTGGCTTGCGGGGATGCTGAAACCCCCTGCGAAATTGATCAGGGAAGCTACCACATCAACACCCCAGACAATGCCGAAGGCCCTGTTCCGGCCGTGCTGTTCTTGCATGGCGCTGGCGGCAAAGGCACTGGCATCTTGCGAATGGGTGGCCCAATGCTGGAGCGCGGCTACGCGGTAATTGGTCCCAACGGCATGGATCGGCCCGGCCGGTTTGGCACAGGCTGGTCCTTCCACCCCGACCGCCCACAACAACGAGACGAAATCGAATTCATTCGCGCGGTGATCGATGACGCGGTGGAAAACCACGGCATTGACCGCGACCGCATCCTTCTGGGCGGCTTCTCCATCGGCGGCTCCATGGCGTCCTATCTTGCCTGCGACGCGCCTGATGTGGCCCGTGCCTACGCGCCTGTTGCTGGCAGCTTCTGGCGCCCCCACCCTGCGATGGATTCCTGCGAAGGTCCCGTTGACCTGCTGCACACCCACGGCTGGCGCGACAAAACTGTGCCCCTAGAGGGCCGGCCCTTGCGCAACGGCGTGATCCATCAAGGTGACGTGTTCCAAGGCATGCAAATATGGCGCGAAACCAACAATTGTGCTGGCATGCGCGCGGACACTTTTGAGACGTCCGGCGACTTTTGGCGGCGTAAATGGGAAACCTGCGAGAACGGCAGCCTAGAATTCGTTCTGCACCAAGGTGCGCACGGCATTCCTAAAGGGTGGTCAACGATGGCAATGGATTGGTTCGAGAGCCTCGAGTAGTACCTACTCCGCTGGCATGCTTTCAGCATCTTCCAAAGCCGCGCGCATACGGGAGCGCTCACGCTTGGCGTTGGTAATGATCTCAGGGGCGTTGAACACTTCGGCAGTTCCGAGCTGTCGAGAGGTCCATTTGAACCGCGTGAGCTTCGCCCCGCTGATCAACGACAACGGCACCGCAAAGAGCAAGGATATGGTGATCGGCATCAGCCAAAGCGTGATCAGCCCCTCATAAGCACCCGCCATCAACAACAGGCCAACGGTTGTTTCCACCGCGTGGAACTTCATGACCGTCCAAAACGAGTAGTGGCCCCCTTGTCGCGCTTGCGGGGTCCAGCTTTCCGTATAGCCAATCCAAGTTCGCGCCACGGCGATGCTCTGCTGCACCATCAAAATGGGGGCATAGAGCACCGAGACGATGATCTCAGTCACAAATGATAAAGCAAACTGCGCCGCCCCGCCCAAGTCGCGCAAGGACGGACCTGAACTTAACAGTGCAACCGCCCCCAAGACCTTGGGTGCCAGCAACATCCCATACATGAAAACAAGGATCGCGACGTTGCTAACATGGCTCATTTCCGGCCAAGAAACCTGCGGATTTTCACCGGTGAAGTAGCGGATGACGTTGGCTTCCTCCCCCTTACCGATCAGCGCCCATACTGTCAGAAGCGCGAACCATGCGGGCGACAACAAATACCCCATAGCCCCATGAAACAGATGAAAGCGCGTCACCGGATGAAAGCCCTTAGAGCCCAGAATTTTCAAATGCTGCAAGTTGCCCTGACACCAGCGACGGTCCCGCAGCACATAGTCGATCAAGGTCGCGGGGACCTCCTCGTAGCTGCCTTTGACTTGCGGCACAAACCGCACGCCCCAACCGGCACGACGCAAAAGGCCGGCCTCAACAAAATCATGGCTCAGGATCAGCGCCCCTTTGGAGCGGAAGCCATCCAACCGCGGCAACCCTGCGCAGCTGGCAAATGCAGCCGTGCGGATGATCGCATTGTGGCCCCAGTAGTTGCCATCATGGTCAACCCACCTTGCCAAACCTTCCGCCAAAGCGGCACCGTAAATCGTGTTGGAAAACTGCTGCACACGGCCAAACAATGTCTCCGCACCGAACAGTTGCGGGAAGCTTTGGATCAACCCAGCGGAGGGGTCATGCGCCAATTCGTCCGTCAAGCTGATGATCGCCTTGGCGGACATCAAGCTGTCGGCGTCCAGCACCAACATCGCATCATAGCCCCCACCCCAACGCTCTACCCAATCGGCAAGATTGCCGACCTTTCGATCCGTGTTCTCAAGGCGTCTTCGGTAGTGAATGTGGATGTGATCCGGCAGGTTGTCGCGCAAGTTGGCGAAGGCGCGCAATTCTTGCTCCGCGATCTCGTCGGATCGGGTGTCTGACAGCACAAACAATGTATAGCTGTGTGGGTGATCTGCGCCGTCCAACTGCTCCAACATGGCGTGGGCGTTGCCGAACACATCCCAAGGAACCTCGTTATAAATCGGTGCGACCAAAGCCACGTTCTGGCGCGGCGCGGGCTCATTGGAGCTGACGGCGCGCGGGCGCATCATGTTAAACAAACCCACCGTCACGGTCGAAACTGACAGCGAAATCCAGAAGAATGTGCAGGCAATCAAGGCAATCAAAAGCCCCTCGAAAATAGACAACCCCCCCATAGCGAACCAATCAGTGAAGGCCGCGATCAGCCCTCCGGTTGTGATCAGCGCGGGTAAAAACGTGGCCAGACGCCACATCCGTGTTTTGGGGTTGGAGACCAATTCCGGCGCTGAACCATCAAGGTATTTCGACGACAAATCCTGCACAGGAAACGCCAAAGGTTGCTGCGGCGGCATGAGCGCTATGTTTCCATGAGCGGTCAAGCAGTCCACCTGTACAGCCACACTTCGGTTAGCGACTTCCCGTCTTTGACCAGTTGCACGCGCAGCTCCGCGGAGCCCACATCACCGGGCGTGAACCTGAACGCCAAGCGCACCCCGCCAGTGCCCGGGTTGCGTTGCAACACGCCCTCACTCACCGTGCCACGGTTGGCGCTGATAAAGCGGGTAATGTCGTCTAGGTTTCCGTTGAACACCTCGTGGTCGGCAAAATCAATCGCCATGATCACATAGGCTGTCTTTTTGTCGTAACCTTTACCGATACGGCTGTTGAGAACCCGCGACACAGAGCGCTTATCTTCAGGCTCACCGCCCCATCTCATGTCATAGTTAAAACTATGCTCGGAGCCTGCGGCCATCGGCTCGCGTGGGCGCCAATAGGCCACGATGTTGTCGTAAATTTCCTTGTCAGACGGGATCTCCACCAAGGTGACAGCGCCTTTGCCCCAGCCTTCCTTCGGCATAATCCAAAGCGACGGGCGGTTGTGGTAAAATGCCTCTAGGTCTGCGAAGTCTTCGCCGTGGCGGGCGCGTTGCATCAGACCGAAGCCGCGTGGGTTTTCGTCAACAAAGCTCGACACTTGCAATTCAGCCGGATTGGCCAATGGCCGCCACAGCATCTCTCCCGCGCCGTTCCAGACCAGCAAACCTTCGCTGTCATGCACGGCATCGCGAAAGTCGTCGAAGCGGCTGCGGTTGGTCTGGTCGAACAAAAACATCGATGTCAGTGGCGCAATGCCCACGTGATCCAACTCGGTGCGTGGGTACAGCGTTGCTTCAACCCTTACCTCAGCAGGCAGGCCCGGCGTGATATAGAAGCTGTAGGCCCCAGTGGTCGAGGGGCTATCGAGCAATGCATGCACAATGATTGTTGTGGCGTCGTCCGTCGGGGTTTCGACCCAGAACCTTGTAAACTCGGGGAACTCCTCCCCATCAGCATCAGCCGTATTCAGCGCCAAACCACGCGCAGACAAGCCGTAGTTTTGCCCCGTACCAATAGCGCGAAAATAGCTCGCACCTTGGAAAACCATGAACTCTTCGAATTTCCCAGGCTTGGTCAACTCATGACGCAAACGTAGGCCGGAATAGCCAAGGGCGCGATCATCGGCCCCATCCACCAGCTCTGCGGGGAACTGCTCAAACCGGGTAAACAACGACAGATCGAACCCTAAGGTGCGGGCGCTATCACCCTCGACGATGTTGATTTCAATCGGGCGTGGAAAGTAGAGCCCCGGATGGAAGAAATCCATCTGAAACGCGCGATCTGTGTCGGACCACAATGCCTTGCCAGTATCGAAGACCAACGCTTTGTATTGGTCGTAGCTGAGGTTTTTCCATGACTCGGGCACTTCGGCCATTGGTGCATAGGTCTCTGCGGCCAGCCGTTTGGCCTCTGATTTGAACCAATCGACCGAGAACGGCACGGCCTCGCTTTTGAACACCGGCAATGCAGAGGCAGGACCAGCAATCGCAGCTGCGCCGAGCATCGTTAGAAAGGAGCGGCGAGACAGGCTCATTTAACGGCACCTTTCTTAGGTTTCCAAGGTGCCCCTTTGATCCAGCCTACAAAGTAAGCAACCGTGATCAATGCTCCGACGCCAACAAAGTTAACCAATACTACAGTAGCGGTTTCACGTCCAATCTGGTCCATCACAAAGCCGGAGATGCGTGCGAACACCATAGAGAACACAAAGACTGCAAGGCTTTGCTGCCCTACCCGCATAATGATCTTGACCAGCATGCCCCATGCGTTCGACAGCGCGGAGCCTCCTGATGCGATAAGACGGTGCCCACCGACACCCGCCGCGACCCATGCCAGATAGGCCACCGCCAAGAAGTGCACATAGCGCAGCAACCCGAACGACGATTTATCGATGAACGGCTTATTCGCCACCCGCCATTGAATCACTGGATTGCCGTCGAAGGCTCCGAACCATTCACGGTTGACGGCCCGAATGCCGATGCTCGACAACGGCACATTCGCCAACACAATCACGACGGCCACCGCAATGAGCCACACCTTAACCGGCGGGGCCGGTATCCAGCCGCGCATGAAGGCAAAGCCGGTAAAGAAGACCAATTGCCAGCCAAAAGGGTTGAAGAACCAGTGACGCTCCGACCATGGCTCCGCCGGAAGGCTTAGCCACAGATGTTCCACGCCCATCCAACCTAGCACCCCGCGTTGCGCGAAGAACCAAACGGTGGCAATCACAACCGCCATCAACCACAGGTTAATACGGCTCAGCGCCATGACCGCAGGCATCATCACCAAGATCACCATATACATAGGCAAAATGTCGAAATAGTTCGGCACGTAGCGCAGCGAGAACAGGCCGACCAAATTGTCTGCCGTGGTGGTCACGATGCCCGTAGCGTTGCCAGTGCGCCCCTCAAAGAGCGGCACAAGATTCAGGGAGTTGATGTAGGTTTTCTCAAAAATGCCGAAGCTATCCCACCATGCCATCATCATGGCGATGGTGAAGAACATGCAAATATGCGCCCAATAGACCTGCCAGACGCGGTAGAACACCCGTGCAGTGCCAAGCACCCAACCGGCCCGATCGAATGTCCGCCCAAAGGCAATAGCCGAGGCCATGCCAGAGCAGAACACAAAAATTTCCGTCGCGTCAGAGAACCCCCACCGCGCCGGAATCCAGCTGGTAAAGAAGTTGCCCGGCGTGTGGGCAAACAAGATGATGAACATGGCAATGCCGCGATAGAAGTCCAAGCGCGGATCACGCGTCGTGACCCCAGACGTGCCAGACGCCGCAGGGCTTGCGGCATAGCTTTGTGAGGCCTGCGATAAAGGGGAGGTTGAGTCCATAGTCATATTCTTTGCGCCAGTTCTAATGCGCGCTTATTCCGCAGGGACGCTTGTCACGCAAGAGCTAGCGTCGCGACCTTGCGAAATCAGCGAGAAACGAGCAGCAGCATAGCTGTCTTCCCGCCCTGCCCGCTTGCCCATCCGGTCTTTCAAAATGGTCTCGGCCTCGTCCAAGAAGCCTGCACGAATCCCAGCGTCAATTGTCAGGCGCTCAAACACATCACGTTGGGCGTGCGAGCCGCCAGCGCTTTGCATGGAGTTCCGTGCTCGCGCCAAATTCACGAATGCAGATTTAAAATCTGCCTCGCCAAAGGCTTCCAGTCCAGCGGCCGCATTAAGCCCCGGAGAGGCCATGATCCGATCCATCTGGCTGCGGCAAGACTTGGCATCACGGTGCATGCGCCCCATCAAGGTTGTAATCGCTTGCTTGCGCGACCCGCCGATCAGCGCCAACAAATAGTGCAGGTCGGCAAAGATCAGACAGCCATCCTCGGTTCTGTTGGTTGAGATGTCCGCCAGCTCTTCCCAGCGGTCGCCCACATTCACGCCGTTCAGCTCCAACCTAGACAGCAAGGATGTGGCGTTGGAGATATCGCGGTAATCGTCGGTTTTATCCGCGCGAATTTCCGTATCATAGAGCGCCAGAACTTCTTTGTTCTGCCCCATGTCCAAATGCATCAGGGCTTTGTGCCACCACACGTGGTAGCGGAAGTTGTTGCAATGCGCCCAAGCGGCGTCGCGCCCCTCAAGCCACTTCAATCCACCTTCTGCGTCGCAGGTCATATCATAGACGTGGGCCACGGCATGCAGGCCCCATGCATCGTCAGGACTAACAACCAAACCCATGCGCCCAACAGTCTCGGCACGGGCGTACTCACCTGTCTCCTCCAAGGAAAAGGCGTGGCAGCCCATCAAGTAGCCGCGTCCGGGGTGATCTGGGCCATAGGCGCCCATGACGGCCTCAACAGATGCGCGCATGCCTTCGCCGTCCCCTAGGACGAACCGGATTGCATGGCTTAACTTCATCGCCAACGTATCGGCGGGATGCACCGCTAGAATATCTTCCAGATGCCGAATAGCTTGGGTTAGTGTACCTTCATAAAAAGCCTTCAAGGCGTTTATAAAAGATTGCTCACGGGCTGTAACCGCATTGGACAGCGCTGCGGCTTCTGCCAGCCCCAGTGCTTCGCGCGCGGTGTCGGTCAGTTCGCGACGCCCTAGCAGAAGGTAGAACATCCCCTTCACTGCGTGGCCCAAGGCAAAGTTTGGGTCAAGCGTCAGCGTTTCGCCCAAATGGGTGGGCGTTGAGGCACCATGCGACATGAACGCCATCAGCGTATTGTTCCACGCCCCAAGTGCGTCACGGGAGTTGATGGTGGTGTCTTGCCCGAATACGTCTTGATACATGCGGATACCTTCTTTGATTCTGCCACGCGGGAATTTACCCGTAGCTTCCGTGATAGCGATTAGATGCCACCCGTAAACGGTTCCATCCACACAATAACGCATACGTGAGCGCACGTGGGTCATAGGTGAACAGAAAAGCATCATTCAAGGGGAAAATAGGCGAAATCTCGCTATATTACGGTAGGTTAATTAACCACTTGATTCATGATCCCTAAGTATACACTACGCTCTCATCACGAAAACCCGCATGGATCGAAGAGCCATCTTTTTTCGGCGAAACTTAGCTCAAAAATACAGGGATATTTCAGCAACATGTTTGGCCCATGGACACTCACCGCCATAAGCGCAGGCTACCTTTTGTGGTACGGCTGGCGCGTCTTCGTCAAAGACAAAGGAAGCTTAGGCGGTTTGGGCCTGAGCTTGGCGACGGTTGCTATTCTCGAGATATTTATGTCGCTTATTGATCTTTAGACTGGCGCATTAGCCATCCCAATACGGCCTCTGTGTCTTCGCCAAAATGCGGGGGTGGGCGTCGATAGGTCACTGGCGTCTTCGACAGCTTCAATGGGTTCCCGATCAACGTCACCGCATCATTCGCGACATCATCACGCGACATCTCAATCTTCATCTCGCGGGCCTTCACCTGATCCGAGGCAAACATCTGCCCTAACGTATTCACCGGCCCTACAGGCACTTTACGCGCCTCCAACCCGTCAACGATCTCTTGCGTTGTGCGTTCAACCATCAGACCTTCGATGATCTTCAGCAATTTAACACGGTTGGTGATCCGCGCGGGATTGGTTGCGAAATCGGGGTTCTGCGCCAAATCAGGGCGACCAAGGAACTCGCAGAACCGCTCATACTGACTGTCATTGCCCACCGCGATCAGCACATGGCCGTCCGCGGTCTCAACCGTTTGGTAAGGTACGATCGTCGCATGCTCGTTGCCTTGACGCTTGCGCTCTTGTCCAGTGGTTAGATACGCCACCCCTTCATTGATCGTCCAAGCGATGGAGCTGTCGACCAAAGCCAAATCCACATGCTGCCCCTCGCCCGTCGCATCGCGATGCTTTAACGCGGCCAAAATCCCGACGGTTGCATACATGCCGCACATCACGTCCGCGATGCCCACGGCCACCTTCATCGGGCGCCCTTCAGGCTCTCCTGTTAGGGACATAATGCCGCCAAACCCTTGCGCCATCAGATCATACCCCGGCTTGTCGCGGTTCGGCCCCGTTTGGCCATATCCCGTGATCGAGCAGTAGACCAAATGAGGATGCGCTTTTAGCAGGCTGTCATGATCAAGCCCGTACTTCTTCAACCCATCCGGCTTGAAATTTTCAACAACAACATCGGCTTGCGCTGCCAGCTCATGAATGGTCGCCTGCCCTTCCGGCGTAGAGATGTCTATCCCCACAGACAGTTTGTTGCGGTTAGCGCACATAAAATATGCCGACAAATCTGTGCGCGCGCCATCGGCATCCTCGGCAAACGGAGGTCCCCATTTGCGCGTGTCATCCCCGTCAGAGCTGGGGTTTTCGATCTTCCAAACCTCAGCCCCTAAGTCACCCAATAGCTGCGAACAGGTCGGTCCTGCCAAAATCCGGCTCAGGTCCAAAACCTTCACCCCGTCCAATGCACCTGCCATAGGATCCCTCATCATTGCTTCACAAATACCTCCGCCGGAGGCATTAAAATCTAAATTCTTCGGTCCTAAATGCGCCCGTCATAGGCCTTTCGGTCAATCACTGCTGCGATCACAGTAAACGTGTCGGCCCTTTGCGCCGCCGTCAACGCGGCACGCAACTCCGCGCGCGTCGTCACGGTGTGCCCCTGCCCGCCAAACGCCTGACCGATTGCCGCAAAGTCGTGATCCATAAAATCCACGCCCGCATTTTTCATCTGTCGTTGGCGTTGCTTCAACTCAATCAACGCCAAGGAGCGGTCAACAAACACGACAAAAATTGTGTTCAGCCCATGCTCCTTCGCCGTGGACCACTCGCCCGCGACCATCAGCGCGCCTGCGTCGCCTGAAAAGCTAACCACCGTGCGCTCAGGCGAGGCATATTTGGCCCCCATCGCCAAAGGCATGGCGCAGCCCATCGTGCATAGGGCGGATGATTGCAACAAACTGCGCGCACTGCCACATGTCCACATCTGGGACAGCAAAATCCGATGCGCGCCACTGTCCACCGTGGCAACAGTATCCGCAGGCAGCATATCACGACACTCAGAGATCACCGCTGCAGGACCCCATTCGTCATCTGTCGGGAATGCCTTCCCAAGTGCGGCTTTCACCGCCTCCACTTCACCATCCACCCAACTGCTCCGCGCCACACCTTGCGCCACACCTTGCACCGTCAAGGCCTGCAAAGCCGCGCCTGTGTCACAGATAAAGCTCAAGCCTGCTTGATGCATGTAGTGGTGGTTCGGCTCTGACGTGATGTCTATCACCCGTACCTCATCAGGGCACCAAACTTCGCGCCAGCCCGGGCGCATCTCAATCGGGTCGTAGCCTACGCAAATGATCAAATCAGCTTGGCGCACCAACGGCAAAAGATGCTTGTCCGCCAAGGGCGACAGCCCCGCGCCACCAAGAGACAACTCGTGGGCCTCAGGTATCACGCCCTTGGCTTTGTAGGTCGTAATTACCGGCGCGCCATAGGTCTGCGCGAAATGCAGAAGTGCGCCTTCACTTTCGTCGTAAATAACGTCCAATCCCGCGATGATAACTGGCCGCTCCGCCGCCTCAAGCCAACTCTGCGCCAATGCCAGATCTCCGTCCGAAGGTGCTGTTTTGCTAGCTGGCACACGGCGGCGCAGCTTGGGTGCGGCCATGGTATCAGCAACCGAAATCGGCACGTCAATATGCACCGGCCCGCCGCGACCTTCGCAGGCAATCCCCACAGCCTTATCCGCCACAATATCCGCGCCCTCGGCGGTGAGGGTAAACGTGGCCTTAGTAATTTCATCAAACACACGGCGATGATCCAAAACTTGATGCGTGTAGGTCAAAGCCTCATCTGGGTCGACGCAACCGGTCAGAACAATCATCGGCACACGCTCTTGATGCGCGTTGGCGACCGAATTTATCCCGTTCATCGCCCCGGGCCCAACAGTTGCGACCAAGATAGCTGGCGCACCATTCATGTGGTGCACGCCTTCCGCCATGAAGCCCGCGGCGTTCTCATGTTTGCACAAAACAAACTCGATCCCTGCCTTCTCCAACGCATCTACAATCGTCAGAACTTCACCACCCGGCATACCAAAGGCATGACGGCATCCGGCCTCATAAAGCCGCTCGGCAAGTAAGTCGGCGGCGCGTTTTGGGCTCGTCATAAATGTCTCCTTGAGGCGTAGTTAAGCTGCTATCAACCAGCGGCCGCGTCGGCAATGGCTTTGAACACCACGTCCAATTCTTGCGCGGCCACGCCCAAATCAGGACCGGCTTCTTCCATATAGGGTGCAAAGACAAAGGAGGGTGTTTTGTAGCTCAAAGTCGCACCGGCGTCGGTTTCGGTCACATAAATGCGGATCGGTGCTTCAATCATCGCCGCGGTAGACAGCCCCAAAACGCGCACAGCATAGACGTTGTTAAATACGCCAATCACTCGGTTGCCCGGAATGGTGATCCCACGGCTCCGTGCAGCCCCCGTTGGACCTGCTTGCGTCACCACGCCCATCTTGTTCGCTTTCACGGAGGCCTTAACGTCACTCACCAGCTGATCATAGGACTTTGACGTCTCCACCACGACCCAGCCTTCGCGGGCAACAACATCCGCCTGCACAACTCCAGCCCACAGGCTCAAAACAGCACTCAACAAAACGCGCATGGTCAATCTCCATTTGGTTACAAATACTCAAAAAACTCATGCCAGAGACCAACCCACTCCACCAATCACGTCTTCGCCAACATTTGCAACAAAGCCAAAGGGCCTCCAAGCGTCAGCTTGTAGGCCCTTTTAAATCATCACGCGCGCAGGCATCGCCTGCGCACATTGAGATCACGTTCACTTACATGCGCGAGGCGACGTTTTCCCAGTTCACCAGGTTGTCCAGGAAGTTGGTCAGGTACACAGGGCGTTTGTTGCGGAAGTCGATGTAGTAGGAGTGCTCCCAGACGTCACAGCCCAGCAATGCAGTTTGACCAAAGCACAGCGGGTTCACGCCGTTCTCGGTCTTCGTCACTTTCAAGCCGCCGTCTGTGTCTTTCACCAACCAGCACCAGCCGGAGCCGAATTGACCAGCACCCGCAGCGGAGAATTGCTTGTTGAACTCTTCAACGGAACCAAAGCTGTCTTTCAACGCCGCTTCCAGCTCGGATGGCATGGAGGATTTACCCGGGCTCATCATTTCCCAAAACTGGTTGTGGTTCCACAGCTGGGAGATGTTGTTGAAGATGCCATTTTGCGCAACGGACGAAGCATCATATGTGCCGGTGATGATCTCTTCGAGGGATTTGCCCTCCCACTCGGTGCCCGCGATGGCGGCGTTGCCATTGGTCACATAGGCGTTATGGTGCAGGTCGTGGTGGTATTCCAACGTCTCTTTAGACATGCCGTTGTCGGCCAATGCGTCATGAGCGTACGGAAGAGCTGGAAGTTCAAAAGCCATTATGTGGGCCCCCTTTTGGACGTGAGAAATCTATGCGCCATAAGTGAGCGCACAGCGGCTCGGGGTCAAGGCTGCATTGAAAACTATGTCACATCATCCCTCAGTGCTTAAAGAAATCCACCTCGGATCCAGAGCTTGCCGACATGCTCAGCACATCGAACACATATTGCGCCTCCGAGCGGAAGCAAATCAACTCGAAACGCGTCTCACCCCGCGCCCAGAACGCCACTGCGGCCTGCGCCAATCGGGTGCGGCGGAACATGCCGATGGTGAAAACCTCCTGCGACAGATCAACTGGCGATAGCTTGGCGAGCACCTCGCGCGCACCCTCACCTTCAATGGCGAAAACAGCACGGGCGTCGGAGACGTTGACCGCCAGGGCGTGCTCTGCGGCCAGTGCCTGTGCGATGTTTGAGGTGACCTTAACCGCCTCCTCATAGGGCAACATAATGAGCAACTCATCCGGTGACATCCATGCGACATCGCCATTGCACATGCGTGGCGCGGGGACATCCGCGCCGACGGCGGCCTTCACCGCACCCGCGACCTTGGCCGAGGACAAATCCCCACGCAGCGTGATCATACCGCGCAATCCCATCTCTGTGACCGTGGCAAAACCTACTGAAGATACGCCCTTCAAGACGCTGACTGCATTAGACATTTTGCTTCTCCCCTTCGGCATCATAGAATACTGGGCTGACGATTTTGGCATGTTTGCTGGTCCCATCAAGCATCGGGAATTCGACCAGCTCGCCCATGCGCGCCGGCCCGTTCAGGATCAGCCCCATCGCGATGCCCTTGTTCAGCGTTGGCGAATGGTAGGTGGAGGTCACCCGCCCTTGTGTGTTGCGCTGCCCGTTGGCGTTCTCGCCCTCGGCCACCGCGTAGGCCCCATCCGGCAGGGTTGAGCCATCGGTGGTCTCCAAGCCCACCAATTGCCAACGGTTCGGGTCGGTCATGTGGATACGCTGCTGTGCGCGCTTACCTAAGTAGTCGTCCTTCTTCTTGGACAAGGCCCAGTTCAGGCCAAGGTCTTGCGGGATGATGGTGCCATCCGTCTCGTCCCCGATCATGATAAAGCCCTTCTCGGCCCGCAGGATGTGCAGCGCCTCGGTGCCATAAGCGGTGGCGTCAAACTCCGCCCCTGCCTCGTGTAGCGCATCCCAGAAGGCGCGGGTTTGGCTGGCGGGCACGGCGATCTCGTAGGACAGCTCCCCCGAGAAGGAAATACGGAAGACCCGCGCGTCAAATTCGCCGATCTTGCCCTCCTTCCACTCCATAAAGCCAAGCGCGTCTTTGGAGACATCCATGCCGCCCAACTTCTCCAACACCTTGCGCGCATTGGGGCCAACCACGGCGATTTGGCCGTATTGCTCGGTGGCGTTGACGGTGTAGACCTTCCAGTCCCACCATTCGGTTTGCAGCCACTCCTCCATATGCCCGTGGATGCGCGACGCCCCGCCGGTGGTGGTGTGGCAAAGCCATGTGTCGTCATCAATCCGCGCCACAACGCCGTCATCTGTGAGGAAGCCGTTTTCCGTGCACATTAACCCGTAACGGCATTTGCCCGGCTTCAGGTTGGACATCATGTTGGTGTACATCATGTCGAGGAACTTGCCCGCATCAGGCCCCTTCACGATGATCTTTCCAAGGGTCGAGGCATCCAACAGCCCAAGGCTGTTGCGCACGGCCAAGACCTCGCGGTGGACCGCTTGCTCAACGCTCTCATCGCCACGCAGGTAGCAATAGGCGCGGCGCCAATGGCCTACGGGTTCCCACTCGGCGCCGTTGTCTTCGCCCCATGCATGCAGCGGGGTTTTGTTGATCGGCTGGAACAACTCGCCTGAGGCCTCGCCACCGATAGAGCCCATGGAAATGGGCGTGTAAGGCGGGCGGAAGGTCGTTGTGCCAACCGCTGGGATTGGGGAGTTTAAACTATCAGCAAGGATCGCGAGCCCGTTGATATTGCTCAACTTCCCCTGATCCGTCGCCATGCCGATGGTGGTGTAGCGCTTGGCGTGCTCGACGCTCTCGTAGCCCTCTTGGGCTGCGAGCTGTACGTCTGAAACCTTCACGTCGTTCTGATAATCCAGCCACATTTTGGAGCGCAACTTGTAGCCCGCCCCTTGCGGCATTTTCCAAACCGGCATCAGGGGGGCCATCGCGTCATCAGTGGCATTTGGTGCGGCGGTGCGCTTGGGCAAGCTCCCGAGCTTTGTGATGACCTCATTCGTGCGCTTCACGGCGTTGCTCAGGCATGCGCCTGTGCTCAATTCGCCGTCCGCGGTGCCGACGACTGACACGAAGCCAGTCCCATCTGCGCCCAGAGGAGGCCGCTCATGATCTGGCCTGAAGTGCGCTTGTGCGTCGTCCCAGACCAGCTTGCCGCCGCAATGGGACCACAGATGCACCACCGGCGACCAGCCGCCTGACATGGCGACCGCGTCACATTCAATGGTCTCAAGCGTGCTCCCCTCGCCCGCGTGGTCGCAGATTTCCACGGCCGTGACGCGCTTGGAGCCTTTGACCTTGGCGATGGCTTTGCCGGTCTCGACCCGAATGCCCAGCGCACGCGCCTCATCCGCCAAAGCGCCGCCGCCTTGCGGACGGGCATCTAGGATGACGGGGACGTCTAGGCCCGCTTGCTTCACCGTGATGGCAGTGCGGTAGGCATCATCATTGTTGGTAACCACCACCGTGCGGTCCCCAGCGCTGACGCCGAAGTTGGTGGCATAATCGCGAACGGCCGAGGCCAGCATCACGCCCGGAATATCGTTGCCGGCGAAGGCCAACGGGCGCTCTATTGCGCCAGTAGCGGTGATGATTTGCCCAGCGCGAATGCGCCACAGGCGGTGACGCGGCAGGTCTTGGGTCGGGGCGTGATCGGTAAGGCGCTCATACGCCAGCGCATAGCCGTGGTCATATATCCCAGCGCCCATTGTGCGTGCGCGGATGGAGACATTGTCCATACCCTCAAGTGCTTGCAGCGTGTTGGTGATCCAGTCTTCCGCTGGAATGCCGTCAATTTGAACCCCATCGACTGGCGCACGTCCGCCCCAATGGGCGGTTTGCTCCACCAATAGAACTTTCAACCCAGCCTCGCCCGCAGACTTGGCCGCCTGAAGCCCCGCGATGCCGCCACCGGTGATGAGGACATCAACAAAGGCGTAGAAATGCTCGTAGCGATCCGCGTCGCGCTCTTTTGGGGCCTTACCCAAACCGGCCGCGCGGCGAATGAGCGGCTCGAAGACATGCTTCCATGCGGGAGCCGGAGCCATGAAGGTTTTATAGTAGAAACCAGCGGGCATCATCCGAGAGGCGTAGTTGTTGAGCACGCCCACGTCGAATTCCAGCGACGGCCAGTGGTTTTGGCTTTCCGCCGTGAGACCCTCGAACAGCTCGGTGGTCGTGACGCGGGCGTTGGGCTCGAACTGACCCCCTTGGCCGAGGTTCACCAAACCATTGGGCTCTTCCGCCCCCGAGGCCACCACCCCACGCGGGCGGTGATACTTGAACGAGCGCCCCATGAGCATTTGGTCATTGGCCAGCAACGCGGAAGCGAGCGTGTCGCCCTCAAAGCCTTTGAGGGTCTTGCCATTGAACTGGAAGGTGACCTGCTTGGATTTATTCAGCAAGCGGCCGCCTGAGGATAGTCTTGTGCTCATGTATTCAGGCCTTGGTCTGCGCGGATGGGTTGGACCCTCCGGGGGAGGTATTTAGGAAGCAATGATAAGCTCATGACGTGCCCAGCCAATCTTCATAGCGCCAATTGGGGTGTTTGGCCGTTATGGCGTCTAGAATGACTTTGGGTGGCTCGGTGGTTTGCGCGGAGTAAGTGCCGTAGACTTCGAGCGTTGTTGTGCTACGCGCCGCATGGAACCACTTGCCGCATCCGTTTGCGTGGCGCCACCGCTCCAAATGAACCCCGCGCGGGTTTGCGCGGGTGAAAAGGTATTGCTCGAAGGCATCATCGTCCGAGCCTACGGTTTCGCGCGTCACATGGGCTTGCCCGCCTGCCTGCAGTTCAGTCTCTTCAGCCTTCACGCCGCAATAAGGGCATTCTAGGATCAGCATGGGGCATTCCTTTGGTCAAACGCAAAAAGAGCGGGCGCCATAAAAGACACCCGCTCAGCTTTATGGGAGGAGATTGTATTGGTCGTGTTAGCGATCGTCCTCAGCAGGCACGACGATAGGCGCATCAAGGGGTTCTGGGACGGCCATTGTAGCGCCCTCATCAACTGTGCCGGAGCTAAGCATAGCCAGCACGATGACAAACAGGCCGATGAGAACAACAACGACCACGAGGCCCGTTGTACTGAGACCTTCGTTTTGAGTGGTATAGTCAGACATGGTAGTACCTCCTTTGGTGAGGCCTTCATGTTGACGGAACCCTCATACGGTTCAACATAGGTTGATTTACCCACTGGAGTTCGGCGAGTGCTGGCCGAAATGCGGGCCCAGCTTGCGCCAGTTTGTGCTGAGAGTGCCGTATTCATACTAGTGCGCCACCCCTGCGGCGACGCTTTCGTCGATGAAGCGGCCCTCTTTGAAGCGGTCCAGCCCGAACTCGGCCGTGAGGGGGGAATGGCCAGTCGCCACCAATTCGGCCATGGCCCAACCAGATCCCGGGATCGCCTTAAAGCCCCCCGTCCCCCAGCCCGCATTAATGAAGCAGTTGCCAAGCGGCGTTTTGGACAGGATGGGAGAGCGGTCGCCTGTGACATCTACAATCCCCCCCCACTGGCGCAGCATCTTGAGGCGCGACAAGATCGGGAAGGTCTCATTGAGCGCGCGCACCGTTTCCTCCACATGGTGGAAGGAGCCGCGTTGGGTGTAGTTGTTATGGCTGTCCGTGCCGCCGCCTATGACCATCTCGCCCTTATCGGATTGGGAGAGGTAGCCATGCACGGTATTGGCCATGACCACGATGTCCATGCACGGCTTGATCGGCTCGGACACCAGCGCTTGCAGGGCCACGGATTCAATGGGCAGCCGGAAGCCCGCCATTTCGGCCAGATGACTAGAGTTGCCCGCGACCACGATGCAAAGCTTGTCGCAGTCGATCTCGCCCTTGGTGGTTGTCACACCTTTGACCTCGCCCCCGTCTCGTCGGACGCCCGTGACCTCACATTGCTGGATGATGTCCATCCCCATGTCAGAGCACGCCCTCGCATAGCCCCATGCCACAGCATCATGGCGCGCGGTGCCGCCGCGTTCCTGCCACAGCCCCCCCATGACGGGATAGCGTGGGCCATCGATATTCATGATCGGGCAAATTTCCTTGACCTTTTGAGGGCCGATGAATTCCGTCTTCACCCCTTGCAGCGCATTGGCATAGGCCGTGCGTTGGTAGCCGCGCACCTCGTGGTGGGTTTGGGCCAGCATCAGCACCCCGCGCGGGGAGAACATGACGTTGTAGTTTAAATCCTGCGACATGGTCTCATAGAGGGAGCGCGCCTTCTCATAGATCGCCGCCGACGGGTCTTGCAGGTAGTTGGAGCGAATGATCGTGGTGTTGCGCCCTGTGTTGCCGCCCCCAAGCCAGCCCTTCTCGATGACCGCCACATCGGTGATGCCGTGGTTCTTGCCAAGGTGGTAAGCCGTCGCCAGCCCGTGCCCACCTGCCCCGATCACGATGACTTTGTACTTCTTCTTAGGCGTAGGCGAGCGCCACGCGCGTTCCCAGCCCGCATGAAAGCGAGCGGCCTCGCGGGCGATGGCAAAGGCGGAATAGCGTTTCATAGCGAATGGTCCCTTTGGGCGGCAGTATTGCCTTCTGTTTTGCGACAGGTTGGCGTGCAGCGTCCCGTCGGTTTCGGCATATCTTGGCCTAGTTGCGACACGCAAGCAAAAGGGTGTGTGAAAAGCGCAGGCCAAACGGTGGACTTTATGGTGCCTCTCCCCCTATCTGTGGCTAGGAAACAGGCAGGCTGCACAGGCAATATCCACATGGGCGAGATTTTCGACGATATCACCGAGTTTGTAAGCGCCCTGCCCCCTATGCAGCCGGTTGTCGGGCTGGATCTTGGGACAGTGACATTGGGTGTGGCGGTGTCTGACAGCTTTATGTCCGTGGCCACCCCCCTAGAGACCATCAAGCGCAAGAAGTTTGGCGTTGATGCGGCGGCCCTGCTGGCAATCATGGAAAAACGCGCCATTGCCGGCATTGTGCTGGGGCTGCCGTTGAACATGGACGGCTCCGAGGGGCCGCGTGTGCAATCCACCCGTGCCTTTGCCCGCAACCTGTCACGCCTGACCGACGCGCCGATCACCTTTTGGGACGAGCGCCTATCCACCGTCGCCGCCGAGCGGGCCTTACTGGAGGCGGATACATCACGAAAACGTCGCTCAGAGGTTATTGATCACGTCGCCGCAGGGTTTATCTTGCAAGGAGCACTGGACCGCATCCGGCATATAAAGGCAAACTCATGAGCGACGACATCTGGAAACGCGACGAGGTGCAAAGCCCATGCATCAACATATGCGTCGTCCACCCGGCCGAGCGCATCTGCACCGGCTGCCTGCGTAGCATTGAGGAAATCGGGGCTTGGGGGCGCATGTCCAATGAGGAACGCGCAGAATTGCTAGAAGAACTCCCTTCACGCGCGAGCCGCTTGAAGAAACGCCGTGGCGGGCGAAAATCGCGTATAGGCTAGCGCCCGCGCGCAACTGCCCCTATGGACGGGGCCATGACTGATACACCTTTAGAGATATTCGCCGTTGCCCCCCCGGGCTTAGAGCCTGCCTTGCTGCCGGAGTTCCGCGCCTTGGGCTATAAGGACGCCCGTTATGGTCCTGGTGGCGTCACCATGTTGGGCAGTTGGGCAGATGTCTGGCGGCTTAATCTGGAGCTGCGCGGGGCCACCAAGATTTTGGCCCGCATCGGCTCCTTCCGCACCATGAGCCTTGCGGGGCTGGACCACCGCGCCGATGAATTCCCTTGGGATGAGACCTTCTATTCTGGCACCACCGTACGGGTGGAGGCCACATGCAAGCGCTCCAAAATCTACCACGCAGGTGCCGCGATTGAGCGGGTGGAGCGTGCGCTGAAGAAACACGGGATGAAGCCTGCGGCAGACGGCGAGGTCACCCTTAAGGTCCGCATCGAGCAAAACATCGTCACCCTCAGCGTCGACACCTCTGGCGAGAGCCTGCACAAGCGCGGCCACAAGGAAGCGGTTGGCAAGGCGCCCATACGCGAAAACATGGCAGCCCTTTTCTTGCAGCAAGCGGGCTATGACGGGGCCGAGCCGGTGCTGGACCCTATGTGTGGCTCTGGCACATTCATCATTGAGGCCGCCGAGATTGCGCAAAACTTGCAGGCAGGCCGCTCGCGCAGCTTTGCGTTTGAGGTTTTGGCAAGCTTCGACGAGCAAGACTACAAGGCGCTACACCGCTCCGTCAGTGTGGTTAAGGGCCCTGCCCGCTTATATGGCTCTGACCGTGATCAAGGCGCTATCAAAGGAGCCACCTCGAACGCGGCGCGCGCGGGGATTTCAGCTTTGTGCGATTTCCAGTGCAAACCCTTGGCGGAACTTACTCGCCCCGACGGGCCTGCGGGGCTGATCATCGTGAACCCCCCTTATGGCGGACGCATCGGCGACAAGAAGCAGCTGTTCGCACTGTACGGGACCATGGGCAAGGTTCTGAAGGAACGCTTCAAAGGCTGGCGGGTGGCTTTTGTCACCTCCGAGCCTGGGCTGGCGAAGGCCACGGGCCTGCCGCTATCGCAAGGGCCTGCCGTTCCTCATGGGGGCTTGAAGGTGTGGCTCTTTCAAACCCCGCCGCTGAAGTAGCCGCTGATTGCTTTTACGGACAACACCTACGCGCGAATAGAGGTTGATCCTGCTCGATCCCGAGCATCTTCTGACAACGCATCACACAGTGCGATGTCGTCTGACAGAATGTCGTGCAGCATATCGCTGTATTTTTCGAAGGTGTCGCGGGCCGCGTCCTGACGGGGACTTACATTTTGGGATTCAGTCCGCAGGTCAGGAACACCCAATGCGTCAACTAGTACTGTGTAGTCTTGGTCGAATTGTTCCGTTCGTCCGATAAAATCAATGTTTCGCCGAGCGCTTTCGATGGTCACATCTAAGGGTGCGTTCGTAAATGGGCGCATATAATCAAACTGCTTGTTCATCTCACCCGTGTTTTTGCAATAACTTTCGAACGATGGGTAGCTTGCAACAAATGCATCACGCCCCTTATGACGCGGCGATGAACTGTAAAGGTAATCTGATATTGTTCGCTTGATCGGATCGCGCAGGAATGTCACCAGCGAGACTTGAGGCCGTAAAGCTCCGAGAACGGGTGCAATATCACGATATCTAAAATGCCCATTCATGACCTGAAAACCTGGCGAAAGAAGTTCGGGTAGACGTTGTTCGGCATGTCGTGCGAGGCCCTCAAAGTAGGGCAAGTTGGCAATAGGGAAATCAATACTTATTGTGCCCTTATCGTTCCCATGGATGGCGCCTCTTGCCCACGATAGGTTGGCCTGCAATGACGAACCGGCCGTCTTGGGAATATGGATGACAATGACTTTGTTGTACATGCGCGGGCATTTCCAAATAGCGATGTGGTTGACCGTAGCGTGCTGATGATCATCTGCAAGATGAAGATTCAATGGAGATAGAAGAAATAGGTGTTGACGTAACACGTTAACGCTTGTTTCCTGACCGTTCAGCGCGGCGTTCTCAAAGTTAAAAGTTAGGTGCTAGGTGAAAATTTTAGTGACGGGAGCGGCAGGGTTTCTGGGGTCACATTTATGCGACTCGCTATTGGGTCAGGGCCACCGAGTTACCGGTTTGGACAATTTTCGGACCGGGTACGCTGAAAACCTGGAACTGGCCAATACCAACCCGAACTTCGAGTTTATAGAACACGATGTGCAGCTGCCGTTTTCGGGGTCCTACGACCGCATCTTCCATTTGGCATCGCCTGCATCCCCACCTATGTACCAACTTGAGCCCATCGAGACAGCCAAGATAAACTTCCTTGGCACTCTGAACGCTCTGGATCTAGCGCACAGCACAGGCGCACGTTTTCTACTCGCCTCCACATCCGAGACATACGGGGATCCAGCTGTGCACCCGCAAACCGAAGACTATTGGGGTAATGTTAACCAAATTGGGCCACGCGCTTGCTACGACGAAGGCAAACGTATTTCAGAGACATTGGCGTTTGATTTTCACCGCCAGCACAATGTCGATATCCGAGTGGTACGCATCTTCAACACCTATGGACCACGCATGAACCCTAACGATGGGCGTGTGGTTTCCAGCTTCATCGATCAGGCGATTTACGGTCGTAACATCACGATTTTTGGGAATGGTCAGCAAACGCGGTCGTTTTGTTTTTATTCTGACTTGGTGAACGGACTGATGCGGATGATGGAGACAGACGGCATCTTGGGGCCGATCAATCTGGGTAATCCGAGCGAAGTGACAATGCTGGAACTGGCGCAACAGATCATTGCATTGACTGGTTCGAGCGCCGAGTTGGAGATGCAACCTTTGCCAATTGATGATCCGAAGCGGCGCAGACCGGATATCACCAAGGCGCAAAAAATTCTTGGTTGGAACCCAACGGTATCATTGCGCGATGGTTTGGCGGAAACGATCGCCTACAATGCTAAGGCGGCAGGCCTCAATACGCTTTGCGAAACGAGCGCGACGGGATGAGCAAAGTTATTGTCTTCGGGGGGGCTGGATACATTGGCAGCCACACATGTAAAGAGCTGAAGGCCAACGGCTTTGATCCCGTCACCTTTGACAATCTAAGCGAGGGTCACGCCGAGTTTGTCAAATGGGGGGATTTGATCCAAGGGGATATCTGCGACCCAGCAGCCGTTGCGGCGGCAATCGAGCGCGTCAAACCGGTGGCAGCCATCCATTTCGCCGCCCATGCCTATGTAGGTCATTCTGTAACGGACCCCGCCAAGTACTATGAGAATAATGTAGTGGGCTCGCTATGCGTCCTGCAGGCATTGCGTGCAGCTGGAAACATCCCGATTGTCTTTTCTTCGACCTGCGCGATCTATGGGTCACCAACGTTGCCTATAATTTCCGAAAACTTACCGAAGGCCCCAATCAATCCGTATGGGCGGACAAAACTGATGGTCGAACAGATCTTGCAAGATTTTTCGACAGCATATGGTTTGAAATCCGTAGCCTTGCGGTATTTCAACGCAGCGGGTGACGATGCAGCTCTGGAAACGGGCGAAGCACATCGGGAAGAAACACATTTGATCCCGCGCGCGATACTCGCCGGGTTAGGGCTTATCGACGACTTCAGCGTATTTGGCAGCGACTACGACACGCCAGACGGATCAGCGGTGCGCGACTACATTCATGTTACCGACCTTGCCCGCGCGCATGTAGCGGCTTGTCGGTATTTGCTGGATGGGGGGGCAACAGAACAGTTCAACGTTGGCGTTGGACAGGGGTATTCTGTATTCGAGGTTGTAGAGGCCGTAGAGCGCCATCTGGATGGACCTGTGCCTCATACCATCGAAGCACGACGTGCAGGGGATCCGCCCAAATTGGTAGCCGATGCAGCCAAGATCCGCGAAATACTAGGGTTTGAGACGGTGCATTCGAGCCTCGACAACATCGTAAGCAGCGCCGTGGCATGGCACCGCATTGCACCAATGCTCGAAAAAAACGGTTTCTGAAAATGGCGGTATTCCTATGACCTTGGCCAAGCTACTTAACCGGCACCGCAGTTTTTTTGATCTCGACTATGTGCGTCAAAACAACCTTCAAGCTGTCAAATTGTCTGACAAAGAGCTGCTCCAAGCTTTGATGAATCCGGACGAGGTAAAACCGTTTCCTCCAAATTCCGTGTTTGATCCTGAGCATTATACAATGATGCGAGCAGCGGTTGCGTCTGAGGGATCGATCAATCCGATCTTGCACTACCTTGAGGTCGGCTCTTCCGAGGATATCTCGTTCAACCCGCTTTTCGATCTTTCATATTTCCACCACTATAGTGATCTGGATCTTACAAATTACCCGTCTCCTGTCGAAGGTGTTCTGGCGCATCTGAACGGGTCGTTGGGGCCCTTTTCGCCCTTTGTTGATCTTGATTTTATTGCGGCAACCCATCCCAAAGTCGAAAGAGCAAAACTGGCAAAACTGCTGCTGAGCGGTGCGTTAAATGTGGACCAACCGCACCCTTTGTTTGATGTGGCTTTCATTCGCGCACGGGCGTCGCGTGAAATCGAAAACCTAAGGGACGCGGTGAACTACTACTGGACCTGTGGAACCGACCTCGCGACACACATTCTGTTTAATGTGTCTCATTACAAGCAAGCCCAACCGACGCAAACCGACCTGATCTTTTCCGTGTTTCACTACTTGATGACACCGAATCCAGTCTCGCCGCATGGCCTTTTTGATGACGAATTTTATTGCGAACAGGTGGTGGCTCAAACAGGCCGCATACCTTCACGCCCGCTGGAGCATTTCATCGCTACCGGTCAGGCACTGGGATTGTCCCCGTCTCCGTTTTTTGACGTCTCATTTTATAGGGAACAATCGGGATGTGGCGTGGACGCAGTGCAACATTATCTGTCAGATGGCCATCGACGCACCCCACCCCACCCGATGATCGCGCAGCGCGACATGATGATGATTGAACGCACCATACAATCAACTGGTTTGTCTGTCGCTGAACGCTTGGCAGTGATACCCGACACTGTCCCAATGGCATTGACCCCGGAGTTTTCGCCGAGGTTTCACAGTGAGTCGAATCTGAACAAAACCGCCACTGCAGAACAATTGCGTGCTGACTATTTCACCCGAGGGTTTCTTGAAGGTCAGCGACCGAACGATTTGCTGTCCATTCCTTATATCAAAGCGCAGGCGCGTGCATTGGGCATAGCGCATGACGACGAGACATCAGTTCGATGTTACTTCACTCAAGGCTGGCACCAACGTACGCGCGTTATCCTTGCCCTCACGCACCTTGACGATTGTGCGGCGAACCGCGCTTGGCTTGCTTTGTGTAGAAGCCAATTGACCAATTCGAACATAGAGATTGTTTTGATCGCGGGGCAAGCGGGTGTGTTGTCATCTGCGTTTTGCGAGGTGGCCCATGTGTGGGACCTGTCACAAGATCCGTCGATGCAGACGGACACGAAAAAGCTGATGGGGTCGACCGGTGAATTGAATCGGGTTTTGAAACCGCGGCCAGGTGATGTTGCACTGCTGGACGCCAATTCAGGGGTGCAACTTGTGACAGCCCTGAGTGGGCTCGATGTGCCAAAGATAGCTTTTGGTGCGGACGCATTGGCAGACATGGACCCCGACGACATTGACGCTTTCGCGCGACGTGTAGACTTGATCTTATGCCAGTCAAAGGATCGCATGGAGATCATTCAAAGCGCGATAACGCCCCCTGCTCCACTCGTTCGAGCTGGGTTCCACACGCGTGTTCAACATGCCGCAAAAAGTGGCGTGCGCAGTATGCAGGTTCGTCTGATGCTGGGATTGCCCGAAAGTGCAACTTTGGTCGTCGCGAGTGGGACCCAACATATTGAAGCAGGGTCCGATCTATTTGGATCCTTAGCCGCACGCTATCTTGCACAACCGGATTTTAATGGTGACGTTTTCTTTCTTTGGCATGGTCAAGGAGTTCAATACAGAAATACTCCAACATTCTACGCTCAGCACTTTGTCCGCACAGTGTCAGAACCGGACCGGCTATTGATGACGGACAATATGCAGCTTGAAACCCTACTAAATGCCGCAGATATCTACGTCAAAATTTGCCGCGATGGCAGCGATCTTGACGATGTAATCGCAGCACAGTCGGCGGGTGTCCCAGTGATCCTGTCTAGCAATCATCACAGCGCCAAGGTTTTGGCACAGGCTGGCGGTGTTAGTCTTGTTGAGGCTTTTGATCTTAGTGCGGCAAACGCAGCCCTGAATGATCTTGTCGATCATCCTGAAAAACGTACCGTGTTGGGGACTAACGGTCGGGGTGCGGTGCAGACGGGGTCCGATCTGATGGCATTCGTGCAGCGCGTGAATACAGCCATCAGCGACGTGGGAGCCAAGGTCAAACTAAACGAACCAATTGAGGTCAGGCACGGTGAAATCTTGTTGGTTCTTACTGATGAGGCCATGTTCGGCATCCTTGCCACCCTTGATCAAAAGAACCCTGAGGAGTGCGATCAGGTGACGCTGGATTGGGATCATCTTGACGCGGACATCTTACCGGATTCCGTCTTGGAAATCATTCACAAGACCCAATGCGCCAAGTTGACTGTTCTCCGTTCTGCCAAACACGTTACCCTCGAAACGGTTTTAAACTTTGACTACGCGATCTGGTTGGCAAAGGGTGATAGAGGCGAATTGAACGATCTGTATCTGAAGGGTCAATTTTTCAATGACATCTATCTGGCAAAGGCAGGTCTGTCTGATGATCTCGCTCGAATGAACCCAAAACTTGCAGATGCTTGTGCCGTCTTAAACTGGAAGCAGACATGAAAAAGGTTTTTCGAAAATTACTGCCTGCTTCACGCATCGCCCCCTCAAAGGGTGAGGATGGCCTGTCTTTACGCGACTCAACAAAGACCGTTCTGGACCAAGCATTTTATCGCGCAAGAAATCCCGATGTCGTGAAAGCGGGAATTGATGTTCCAACACACTATATCCGCTATGGAATTCGTGAGGGGCGCGCATCAAATCCATGGACTTCTTTGAGCTACATACGATCTGCACTGCACCAAGACACCCACAAAAACGTGCCAGAAAAGTTGACTTATTTGCGGTCAAACCTGTCACAAAAACCACGGTTGATTTTCGTAAGCCATGACGCAACACGCACCGGTGCGCCGGCCATAATTTTGCGCCTTCTGGACATGTTCAGCAAAAGCGGCGCGTTCGAATGTTTCACTATTCTAGATCAAGGCGGCGAACGGTTGCCGGAGTTTGAAGCGCTTTCACATACATATGTCATGTCGCGTTCGAGACGTGACAGAGGCTTTAGTGATGCGCAGGCAATAGCTGAAATCTCAGCTTTTTTCGGGGCAGAGGGGATTTTTGAAGATAACAAACCTGTTTGCGCGTTGGTCAATTCCGCGGAGTCCATTCGTATCGGACAAGCCCTGTCCTCAGTCGGAATCCCCATCATTTCGCTTCTGCATGAAATTGCAGCGTATTATCCTACAAACGTGTTTGAACAGTTTTCGGAGTTTTCTAAAAAAACGGTTTTCCCATCGCAGTTTGTCAGCGATGCCGCTGAACGTCACTGTAAGCCGGACATGACGAAAACCACGGTGCGTGGTCAGGGGTTACTTGAGGATGGTTTTGGCGAACTTGATCGCGAAACCTGTCGCACCCTACTTCGTGATGCATTGGACCTCCCCGAAGATGCATTTATTGTTTTGAACGTAGGGACCCGCGACATTCGCAAAGGGGCCGATTTATTCGTTGATCTGGCGAAATTATTTCTAGATCAGAATGAAAACCAACGGCCTGTCTATTTTGTCTGGTTTGGGAATCCGGATAAAACCTTCGGCTACCCAGCCGCATTCATTGCGCGTCACGGTCTACAAGGTCGGGTACGGATGATGCCTGGAACATCCCAGATCGAACAGGTCTTTATGGGGGGGGATCTATTCCTGCTCACGGCCCGCGCAGACCCGTTTCCCTGTGTCATCCACGAAGCAATGGCGTGCGCCTTGCCTGTGGTTGCGTTTAACAACGGCGGTGGAGCGCCCGAGTTAATCGGTGATGACTGCGGCGCGACTGTCGAGATGAACGACCTCGCGCAGGCGTCACGCATCATTCAGAACTACGTTGACGATCCAGACTTGAGCATTCAGCAAGGTCAGAAAGCCAAAGCAAAGATTGCCGAGAACTGGGATTACCTAGCGTATCAGCGCGATATTTATACGATGATTAAGGAGTGCGCAGGCACTACGCCTGATGGCGGTTGGCCCAAGGCTGATCCCCCGCAACCCGTCGAGCATTTGGTGGTGATGAACGGCCTGCAACGTGACCTGGATATTCTGAACGCTTTGGATATCGAGCTGAATGCGCCGGGATGTGAAGTCATGTTAATAGATGGTCGTTTTGGACAAGACGTGGACGCTGTTGTCGAAACCTTGCGCGAACAAGATGTTGTATTTCGTGTTTGTCAGCCCATGGAAGACACCGAAGCGGCCCGTAGCACGCAACTTTTAGACCATTTACACAATCCTAAACCCTATCGCCTGACGTTGATCAACACGTTGTCTTATCTTGATGCCGACCGGTTGCAGGTCATGTCGATCCCAACAGAAGCTATAGTGACCGCTGAGGCTTTGGAGCTACAGCAGCTATACGCACGCATCCCATATTTGAACCGCTTACACCTTGCCAACAATAATCTCGCGCGGGCGCTTTTCGCCGCCAACCCCGCATCAACTTCAAAGGTTGAATTAATATGAACGGACAACGACACTCCTAATGAGGCCAGACCGTCGATTGCATTTACGTGAAAGTGAAGAACGGCATGAAAACCAATGCACAACTGATCGAAGAGATTGACGCACTTGCGCCGTGGCATCACAATTTGCTCTTGCGCGATGGCATCACGACGAAATCAGCGACCGGGGCCGACAAGACCGGACAACCTGTTTCTGTCGTTGATGTGGAAAAGGTGTTTGAGCACAGTACCGCAGGGTTGTTTCCAAATGGCCTAGAAGGCAGATCATTTCTTGATTGCGCCTGCAATTCTGCCGGTTACAGCTTTGTTGCCAAGGACTTGGGCGCAGGGCGCGTCTATGCGTTTGATGCGCGCGAACACTGGATCAATCAGGCGCGTTTCGTGGCAGAACACAGAGTAGCCGACAGTTCGAACATGACGTTCAACGTGGCCACGGTAGATCATCTTGCCAACTTGGATGACAAGTTCGATGTCACTTGGTTTAGTGGAATTTTCTATCATTTACCCGACCCTGTTGCGAGCTTGAAGCTTGCGGCGGATCGCACAAATGAATTGTTGATCCTCAATACGGCCTGCCTGCCCCACAATCCCGACAAGGACGAAGAACCCGCATTGTCTTACCGCCAAGAGGGCACCAAACAATTGATGTCGGGTATCGACGGGCCCAGTTGGTTGCCGTCGGGCCCTAAGGTTTTAAAAAATCTGTTGAACTGGATGGGGTTCTCCGAAGTTAAAGTATTCTTCTGGTCTAATGTGTCAAACCCCAACAACAATGAAATGGGGGGGCGCATCGGGATGATTGCCGCACGCCAAGCGGGTCGTTTAGATGCTATGACGGAACTGACAGCCCCAACCACGATGACACCGCAAAAAACGCCCGCAAAAACCACCCAACAGGTCAAAACCGTTCAGGCTGCCGGCCGTCCATTGCTTTGGGAAGATGATATTTCTTCGAATGCAGCAGATACTGCGCCGTTTGAAAATGCTGGACCTCCGTGCAATTGGACAAAAGAAGAATTTGTCCAATTTAACAGCGGAAGAGCCCCCGCTGAAGTGAAAGAAATGGACGTATGTAAACTGGCCAAGCGCGACACATTGCCAATTCCGAGCGGCAAAGACCGCGAGGGTTACAACCCTGGCTATGATGAACAGTTCTGGCTGACGGGGTTAAGAGACTATCAAAACGTCCTAACTCAATTGGACACCCATAAGATCAGCGTCGATCGTATGTTGGAAATGGGGTGCGCAACAGGACGCGTGCTACGCCATTTTGCTGTTCAGTCGAGCATTCCAGAAATTTGGGGAACAGATATTAACCACCGTCACGTGCGCTGGCTGATCGACCATATGCCAGCACACGTCCGTCCGATGGCAGTTCCGACACTTCCCAGCCTTCCGGTAGAGGACAACTATTTTGACCTAATCACCGCATTTTCTGTTTTCACCCACATCGACACGTTTGAAACGTCCCATATCGCCGAAATCCGACGCGCGCTTAAACCAGGTGGGATGGCTTATCTGACTATTACAAACGAAAATACATGGGACGCTATGCGAGGCCCGTCGGATAATCCGGCCAAAAATCTGGCGAAACGTCTATTAGGTTCAGTTCCTGATTTCGCAACGGCGCTAAAGCACCCTCTTTCATCTGGTCGTAGCGACTTTCGACATTTACAGGTCGGCCCGTATCGGGGCATTTCATTTCATTCCACGGATCATATCGAAAAGGTGTGGGGCCGGTTTATGACGATCGAGGATATAATCCCCAATGGACACGGTATCCAGACAGTTGTTGTACTGCGAAAATGACTCCAAACTGATCAGGCTGCAAAACGTAGCCATTAGCGCAACCACCGTGAAGCTAGGCTAGGTTCGCGTAGAAGACCTTTGGTGTGACGCTTCGAAGGTCTGGGTTGGGTCGACATTGCGCGGTTCGGCTCCTTGAAATAATTCAGAAAATCCGCCCCATCGGGTCAGAGGTCCGCGACGGTCCACATCACTTTACACTCACCCGCCCTGTTTGAGCCAAGGCGCTGGATAGCTCCTCACTAAAGACATCCCAGAGGTTGCGCAGACCTTCCTCGCCTCCAGCGGCAATTGCAAAAAGCAATGAGCGCCCGAAGAACGTGAAATCTGCTCCTGCTCGGACGGCTTTCAACACATCCTCCCCCGAGCGCAGACCGGTATCAAAGAACACCGGAAAGTCCTTGCCGACCGCACTTCGGATCAACGGCAAGGCGTCAATTGGGGCCGGTGCGCTTTCCAGCTGACGTGACCCATGGCTAGACACCTGAATGGCATCCACCCCCGCCCCCTTCAAGGCGAGCGCATCATCTACATTAAGCACGCCCTTTACGACCAAATTTCCGGGCCACATATCCCGAAGACGCGAAAGCGTATCCCATGTCGCACGCGCACGGCTTTCCGTCCGGTCAAAATCAAAGCCGTCCATATCGAAATTGGCCATATCCGGCTTGCCCGCCGCCAGTTGGGATAACGACCACCGCGGGTGCAAAGCGAAGTCCACAAATTGGCGCGGACCAATGGAGAACGGCATCTTGAAGCCATGCCGCAACTCGCGTGGCCTGCGTCCCACTTCCGGCACATCCACAGTCATCACGAGGGTCTTATACCCCGCCACCTTGGCCCTTGTCGCCAGCTTGAACGCCCCTGCCCCATCCCCTGAAAAATAGAGCTGGAACCACGCATGACCGCCCGCCACCTCAATGATCCTCTCCAAAGGGGTTGAGGCGACAGTGCTGACCCCATGGGGCACGCTAAACTCTGCCGCCAAGCGCGCCAGCATCAGGTCTGCACCCGGCGCACTCAAGTTGCACATCCCCATGGGGGCGATGCCAAAGGGCCGCTGCGCAGTGGTGCCAAACACATCAGCCGAAAGGTTGCGGCTCGACACATCTCTTAGGATGCGCGGCTCCAACGTCAGCGCCTCAAAGGCGGCTCGATTGCGTCGCGCCCCCGCTTCTCCCCCCGCGGACCCGTCAATGTAATCGAACACCATCCAAGGCAGTCGCCGCTTGGCCAGCCGCCGCGCGTCATCGCTAGAGTGGATATGCGCAGCGGCTGACAACATTCTTAGGCCTTCACCGCCTCCATGAAGCGATGTCTGATCACGACAGGGTCAAGCGTGATCACCGGCAGCTTGATATTGCCGCTGTCACATTTGCACACGATGATCGTCATCTCATCGCTCTCGATCGCCGCTTGTAAAACAGGGGCAAGGTCCTTGTCTTGGACCTCGATCACCGTGTCACAACCACACGCCCGCGCAACATCCGTCAGATTGGTTTTCTTACCCGCGTAGGTCGGCTGGTCGCCGGTAGATCCATAAGAGCCATTGTCGATAATCAACAAAGTGTAATTGCCCGTCGCGTTGTTCGCGATGGTGGGCAATGTGCCAAGGTTTGTTAAAACGGAGCCGTCCCCGTCGATCGAAATAACCGGCTTGGGCTGCGACAATGCCAAACCGAAGCCGATGGAAGACGACAAGCCCATGGTGCCAAGCATATAGAAATTTGTTGGCTGATCATCGATCATATGCAGCTCTTGGCTGGGGAGCCCGATGTTGCAAACAACAAGGTGATCACGAATGATCGGCGCGATTTCTTTTAAGATTTCTGAACGGATCATTGGTCCCCATAGCCTCCCCAAAAATTGGCGTCCGTCAGGATCGCCACAGGTTTGTTGCACATGAATGTGTATTTCAGGATGTTGTCGAATTCCTCGACGTCCTTTTGCCAATGAAAGTGGTAGGTTGGGATGTTCATTTGGGCCAGAAGTGCCTTGGTGTGCACGGCCATCTCCACCTGACAGGCCACCGGCTCGCGCAGCTCACCACGATACGAGATGATCATCGGCAAGGGCATGCGGTAGAATTGCGTCAAAGTGGCGAGCGTATTGATGGTCACCCCAATGGCGGTGTTCTGCATGATAATGGCGGACCGCTTCCCCCCCATGAATGCCCCCGCACATAGCCCCATGCCTTCGTCTTCTTTGTTGGATGGGATGTGAAAGATTTCGTCGCGCCGCTCAACCTCATCGATGACACCGGCCAGCTGCTTGCAAGGAACGGTGGTCACAAAAGAGACGCCATTGGCGACAAGATCGTCCGTGATCTTCTTGTCGATATTCATAGGAAGAAGGCCTTTCAGTGTTAACGCATGTATTACATTATGGTGACCAAGCGCACCGCAGTTCTGGTCGTGATAACCCCTAGAGCCACCTCGCCCGCATTCCGCGACCCCGTCTTCATGGCCATGGGTTCAGTATGATTTTTGGCGCTGCAACAACCCCATTCAGGATGTCCTTGAAGGCACCCCCGCCCTCCGCAAGATCGCGGGTTTCGGTCCAATCAAGCGCGCCAAGACGGCCGTCGAAAATCGCCGCCGCCGTGTCGCGAAAATCTTGAGCCGTATAGGTGTATGTGCCAATGAACGTGATTTCTTGCAGTGTGACGCGGCGCACATCGATGCCGCCAGAATCCTCGCCCAAACCCACATGCGCAATGACGCCGCCCGGTGCTGCGCAAGCACTGGCAACGGCACGGGTTGCAGCATAGCCAACAGCGTCAATCACAATGGAGAACTGCCCTTCGGCCTTGGCAACAGCATTTTGCATACAGGTCTCCGCGAGATAGGCACGCCGCGTGTCGTTGGGCTCCACAATTGTGACCGCGTCGATCCCCATCGCTTTCAGAGCCAATGCCCCTGCCAAGCCGATGGCACCTCCACCGACGACCAAGGCCGTGCGCTCCATCGATGGATGCAAGGCTTGCGTCGCCAAACGAGCGGCATGCCAACTTACGGCCAAAGGCTCCGTCAACGCCGCCTTGGCCATGGACACATTCGCGGGAACCTCGACCAAGTTGCGCGCGGGCATTGAAATATACTGCGCGAAAGCCCCTTCGCGTGGGAGCATCGAAATGATTTGGCGCGTTGGGCAAAGGTTCTCGCGGCCCGCGTTGCAAGCACGGCAGCTTCCACATGCCACAAGTGGGTTAACCGTCACGCGTGTCCCATCAAGTGGGCCACCAACGACCGTGCCAGCGGCCTCATGCCCAAGTATGAGCGGGGCTGGACGCCGGGCGTCATGGCCTAGGTAGGCATGCATGTCGCTGCCGCAAATACCCACAGCCTCGACCTTAATCAAATGCTCGCCCGCGTTTGGCACAGCGTCCGGCACATCGCGGTAAGTCAGCGTTTCATCGCCCTCGTAGACTACAGCCTTCATTTCGCAGTGAACCCCCCATCAACCATTAAAACCTGCCCCGTCACATATGAGGATGCGTCCGAGCACAGGAACAACACCGGCCCGTCAATGTCCTCTAGGCGGCCATTTCGGCCCGCACAGGTTTGGGCCGCATTACGTGCTGCCCGCTCTTCGTCATCAAAGACCGCTGCGGTCAACTCAGTCGGGAAGAAGCCCGGCCCGATGGCGTTGGCTGTAATTCCATGAGGGGACCATGCTTCCGCCATCGCGCGGGTCAACTGAGCGATACCGCCTTTGGTCGCCCCATAGGCAATACCTCCGGGAAAGGCCCGCGTAGTCTGTAGTGAGGCAAAATTCACGATCCGCCCCCACCCCTTTTCCTTCATGGCGGGCACCAGTTTTTGAGACAAAAAGAACGGCGCGCTAAGGTTCAGGGCCAGCGTTTGATCCCATCCTTGCGGTGTCACGTCATCTGCGGCTTCTCGGGTGTTCACACCTGCCGCATGCACCAAAATATCCGGCGCGCCAAACGGCATCGAGATGTCCGCGACCAGTTGGGATAGCTGCGCGCGATCCGCCACATCAGTGGTTACCGCTGCCGCCCGCTCGCCAATATCTGCGCAAAGGCTATCAAGCGCGTCTTGCCTGCGTGCCACGCCGACAACCTTAGCCCCCGCCGCAGCAAGAACCAACGCCGCCCTTCGGCCCAAGCCGGAACTGGCGCCTGTCACGCAGGCGACCTTGCCTCGCAGATCAAAGGAGGGGCGCGGGTCAACCATTGGCGGTCAAATCAAAGGTTTCATCGGGAAAGTACTTTGCAAGCCGGACGTCGGCTGCGCGTGCGTGACCTTCCATACCTTCAAGACGCGAAATCCGCGCTGTTGCAATTGCCACATCCTTTGATGCCTCTTGGGTCGTGCGCTGCCACGTAACGATTTTCATGTATTTGTGAACCGACAGACCGCCCGTGTAGCCCGCAGCACCCGACGTGGGCAGCACGTGGTTCGTGCCCGAAGCTTTGTCGCCGTAGGACACTGTGGTTTCTTCTCCCAGGAACAAGGAGCCATAGCACGTCAGGTTTTCAAGCCACCAATCCAGATCATCCGCTTGCACGGTCAAGTGTTCGGGCGCGTATTCATCGCTGCATTTCGCCATGTCTTCACGATCTTCGCAAAGGATCACCTCGGCGTAGTCGCGCCATGCCGCGAATGCATTTTCCCGGTTTAGGTCAGGCAAGTCTTCGATCAGCCTAGGAACGATATCCAATACCTTTTCGGCCAAAGAGCGATCGTCAGTGACCAACCAAACGGGGCTGTTGTAGCCGTGCTCCGCTTGCGACACCAAATCTGTGGCAACGATATGAGCGTCCGCGTCTTTATCTGCGAGGATCAGACTATCAGTCGGCCCTGCAATCATGTCGATGCCAATGCGCCCAAACAGGATACGCTTGGCTTCCGCGACGAACTGATTGCCCGGCCCCACAAGAATGTTTGCCTCGGGCAGTCCGAACAGGCCGTAGGTCATCGCAGCCACACCCTGCACCCCGCCCATTGCCAGTATTTTGTCCGCACCACAGATATGCGCCGCATAGACAATCGCTGGAGCCACCCCAACATCGGGGCGAGGTGGAGAGCACGCCGTGATGTGTTTACAACCCGCAACCTTCGCTGTCGTCACGGTCATGATAGCGCTGGCAATATGGCTATAACGCCCTCCTGGAACATAGCAGCCGGCGGCATCAACGGGGATGCTCTTTTGGCCCGCAATATAGCCAGGGGAGAGCTCCATCTCCACATCCGCAACTGTGCCCTTTTGCAGCTCCGCGAACCGTTTAACGTTGTCATGGGCAAATCGGATGTCTGCTTTCAGCTTTTCCGGCACCAAGGCGCAAGCCGCCTCGATTTCATCGGCGTTGAGCAGGATGTTGCCATCATAGCGGTCGAATTTGACCGCGTATTCCATAGCTTTGGCGTCCCCGCCCTGCTCGATGTCAGACAGGATCTCCACCACAGTGTCATGAACATCGGACGCGCCGGAAGCGGATGTTAGCGTTGCTTTCTTGAGGTATTCGCGGGTCATAAGGAAACGGTCCTAATTGTAAGTTTAGTGTAGAGGTGTCGTCGAAACCGCTGGCAATTTGGCTGCAACCAGCGCGGTAAAAAGCAAGTTCAATTCAAGCGCGAAAGCGTGCCTTTAGGAGGAGCGAGCGATGCGCCAACAAACCCACGTGCGCGCACAAGATTTGGAGAGTTGCGACACTCTAGCCTAGCAAGTTCTTTGCGGTTTTCATTGTCCATATGTGCCCCCTCCCAGAGCGATTAGCGCTGACGCGAAAACAGAGCCAGCACCCCCAAAGGATTGATGCGTCCGCATGAGCCCACGACGCTGTGCCCGTAAAGAACCTGGCGTGGAGTGAGCTGAATTGGAAACACCAAGGGAGTTTCGCAGCTTATGATTCGATGCCGAGTGTAAGCGCTTGCATTCCACCCATGCAAGCGCTTACATTTACCAAGCCACCATATTTCAATTTTTCAGAATTGTGATATTGGCTTCCGTTCAAACAGGTGCCCTTCGCTAATGCCCAAGTCGCTTTCAATACCAACACTCGACGACGTCGCACGTGCAGCTGGCGTATCCACCGCCACAGTTTCGAGGTGTTTGAATGCTGAAAAAAAGGTCTCGGAGAATACCCGCGAAAAAGTAATGAAGGCTGTGGACGCGTTGGGCTACGTCCCGAACTTCAGCGCGCGCGCCATGGCCGCAAAGCGGACCTATACGATCGGGGCCATCATACCCACCATGGAAAACGCGATCTTTGCGCGCGGCCTTCAAGCCTTTCAAGAAACCCTACACGAGCAAGGTTACAACCTACTGGTCTCAAGCAGCGCCTACCGCCCCGAACTTGAGGCAGAACAGATACGAGCACTTGTCGCGCGCGGTGCCGATGGGCTTTTGCTAATCGGGTATGAGCGAGAGCAGTCCGTCTACGACTACCTCGAGAAACGTGGCACCCCCACCATACTGGCATGGGCTTATCAGTCGAATAAAACGCATCCCTCGATCGGGTTTGATAACCGCGCCTCCATGCGCATGCTTGCAGATCGCGTGATCTCTATGGGCCATCGCCGCATTGCAGTAATTTCGGGCATTACTGATGGCAATGATCGTGCAGAAGAACGCTTAAACGGCATCAAAGACAGCTGGGCCGCCAATGGGTTCAATTTGGATGATTTACCAATCATTCAAACACCCTACGAGATCGAAAGCGGCGGCGCCGCCTTCGCCGACCTCATGGCAGCGCCGCAAAAACCCACTGTCATCATGTGCGGCAACGACGTCCTAGCTACAGGCGCGATATCACGCGCCAAAGAACTCGGATATGATGTCCCAAGCGACGTGTCCGTAACCGGATTTGACGACATTGAGCTGGCTAAACATCTGCACCCTCCGTTGACGACTGTTCATGTTCCACATGGTGAAATGGGACGAACTGCGGCAGAAGAATTGATCAAACTTATCGACGGGAGGACCACTTCAGTGCGGCGGCAACTGAACGTCTCCATTGTCATGCGCGGGTCTCTTGCGCGACCTTAACCCACTGATCTAGAAGTGTTAACACCATTCATAACCGTGCAGAAAGCCTAACAGCTACATCAACAATGCACCTGCCGAATGCTCAGTAAAGACGCGGATGTAGTCGCCCGGCGATGACCCCGCCCAATAGACCCACAGGCGGTTCGGATCATCAGGATCGATCGATATCTGATCCCCCGGCTCCAACCCCCGCAGATCGGTGCTGATGTAATTGATCGACGTGTTTGCAAGGTAATCCGTGTCGTTCATCGACTGCGGCAAGGCCGCTATGCCCAATATCGGGGCATCGAAATCTACATACCCTAGGTGGATACCATTCAGGCTATCAAAGAATACATAGTGGCTGGCGATAACGGTGCCCGACGGTATCTGCCCGTCTATCCCTCCGATATCGACGTTGATGTCTTCCTCAAGTTCGATGTTCTGGTCCTCGTCAAAGGCGTAGAGGTTGTCATCATCGAACGTGTCGAAGCCGACGGAAAAGGGTTGGTCCGTGTCCAATATGACAAACTGCCCCTGCCCCGATTGGCGCAAGATTTTCCCGTCAATGACCGTCGCGTTCCCGACGCTGGTAAGGGCGCACAGAAGGCTAGAGAAAAGAATTCGGTGGATCATGTTCGCGTCCGTTAGCCTTTGGTGATGCCCAAAGCCTACTGCGTCCTATATCTTGGGCATAGCAGCAGTTTCAGTCTCACGCGAACGTTACGAGCACGGGTTTGCGCCCTTCATGGCGCAACACTGCGATGCCAGTAAATTAAACAGGGTTAATCTCGGACAATGATGTCTCCGCTAGGCGTGCGATCAAGCTTTGCTCCACGTCCTCCAAGATCGAGGTCACCTTGGTGTGCAGCCCATGCTCCAAAGAACAGGTTGGCACGTCTTCCTTCTTGCTTGCCGCAACCAAACTTTCCTCTAGCGCGACATAGACATCCGCGAGCGACACCAGCTCAGGTTTGCGCGCAAGGCGCCATCCCCCCGCATGGCCCTTCTCGGCGGTGAGCAGCCCTGCGTCTCGCAGTTTTCCCAACACGCGCCGCACCACAACTGGATTGGTGCCAGCGTGTCCCGCGATCTGGGCAGAGGTTTGAACTTTCTGGGGGTCCGCTGCCATGTGAGCAAGCGTATGTAGGGCCAACGATAGCCGCGATTTACGTTTCATAGGCGAAATTCCTCCAAGGTGCAGTTCATCTGTAACTTTACTTGTTGCATTTATCTAGTAACTAGTTCAGTTACATTGCCCAACCAGCCAATATGGAGCCAGCTATGCCAGATACCCGCCTTCCCGTCACCGTCCTTTCCGGCTTTTTAGGAGCAGGTAAAACAACCCTCCTCAACCGCGTGCTAAACAACCGCGAAGGTCGCAAGGTTGCGGTTATCGTGAACGATATGTCCGAAGTGAACATCGACGCGGATCTTGTACGCGCGGACACCGAGCTTAGCCGCACGGATGAAACACTGGTTGAGATGTCAAACGGCTGCATATGCTGCACCTTGCGTGACGACCTGCTCGAAGAGGTGCGCAGGCTTTCCGATGAAGGGCGCTTTGACTACCTGTTGATCGAAAGCACCGGCATCTCCGAGCCGTTGCCAGTGGCTGCGACCTTCGACTTTCGCGATGAGGATGGCGAAAGCCTGTCAGACGTGGCGCGCCTAGACACAATGGTTACCGTGGTGGATGCGGCGAACCTGCTCAATGACTTCTCGTCCCACGATTTCCTGCGCGACCGCGGCGAGACGATGGGCGAGGAAGACGAGCGCACCTTGGTTGACCTGCTGACCGAGCAAATCGAGTTTGCCGATGTGGTTATCCTGAACAAAACAGACGACGCAGGCCCCGAAAAAGTCGACGCCGCCCGTAAAATCATTCGCAGCCTGAATGCTGACACCGAGATCGTTGAGACAAACCAGTCGGTCGTGCCCTCGGACAAGATCCTCGACACCGGACTGTTCGACTTCGAGAAGGCGCATCAGCACCCGATGTGGGCGAAAGAGCTTTACGGCTTTGCTGACCACGTGCCCGAAACCGAAGAATACGGCGTGGCCTCGTATGTGTACCGCGCGCGGCTGCCATTCGTACCTGAGCGCATCATGGAGTTCTTGGAGGGCGAATTGCCGGGCGTCATTCGCGCCAAGGGGCACTTCTGGATTTCCACGCGCCCTGAATGGGTTGCCGAATTTTCGCTGGCCGGATCATTGTCCAGTGTGAAGCCGCTTGGCACATGGTGGGCCTCCGTCCCCAAAGAACGCCAACCAACACATGAAAGCGCACAAGCCTACATGAAACAGCACTGGCAAGAGCCTTGGGGTGACCGTCGCCAAGAGATCGTCTTCATCGGCGCAGGCATCGATTGGGACACCCTCAAGGCGCGCTTGGACAAATGCCTTGTCCCCGCACTTGCCGCTTCAGGCCCTGACAATCTGCCGGACTTCCCTGACCCGTTCCCGAATTGGCGTCGAGCGGAGGAAGCGGCGTGAACGCAATACAGGAAATCGTCCAAGAGACAGTGGCCGGCGTTGCCATCACAGATCAAGTGGAGGGCCTTTCGGCCTTCCTACACCCCGACTGCGCTGCTGCGATTTGGCAAAGGCAAGCTGATCGCGACCTTCTAAGTTGGTTAGACAAACTTCCGGTGAACGAGTTGCCGCAAGGCCGTGTTGTCTTGCAGCCCTCCGCCGTAAGATCGGCCGTGGCCGAACTTTTCGAAATCGCGAACACGCCCGACTGCCCAGAGCGCGACCAGTTTGAGGACGACATTGTTCAACTCGCCAACTCCTTTGCAGAGTTGATGAAGACGTCCTTTCTACGTTTGAAACTTCTGGTGGTGGACAACAACGCCTGCCGCAAGTTCCATGTAGATGCGCTCACGGGGCGCTTGGTTTGCACCTACCGCGGAACCGGCACTCAATATGGTAACTCGACCGATGACGCCGACCCAGCCCGCGTTTTCACCGTTCCCACCGGCGCACCTATATTGTTGCGGGGCTCTTTGTGGCCCGAAGAACCTGCGTCTGGTCTACTCCACCGCTCCCCCCCGATTGAGGGCAACGGTGAAACTCGACTTCTGCTCGTGTTAGACGCAATCGCCGAGCCCGATGGCGCTTGATAGATGCGAAGGCCATTCGCCTTTGGAACGTCACTGATCTTTGACGCAATGCGGCGGATGTACTGAGTCCTTCCATGGGGCCGCATCACGTAACACTGCCCCCAACATCAAGCATTTCTGACCTAAACCGCCCTTTCGCGGCGGCCGCGCCAAGGTCCGCTTCGACGTAACTGAGAGCAGCGCAGACGGTTGAGTTTTAGCGTAAGCCATCAATCTTTGCTCAAAGACAACAGTTTGGAGAACACGACAGGGGCAAGCGCGATCCCGATCTTGTAGCTTCTCAGCGCGTCGTCCGGCTGGGTGAGCTGATCTCGACGGGCCAAGTTTGACAGTTCGACCTGAACATCGCGCAAACGCGCCAGAATGTGTTGTGCTGTTTTTTGCGTCATCCGGCGTGTTTGGGTCAAATAGGCCGAGTGTTCTGTTTCCGGCGCGAGATATACGGCGCGCAGAAAATCCATGTTCAACTTGAGTAGTCTTTGGTGCAGTGGACCATCACGGCGAAAGAGAACGGGCGCTTGCACGGTCAACCGGACGCGATTGTCTGGCATCACCACCGCAAGCCCCAGCTTTTCGAGCCTCAAACCCAACTGGAAAAGCCTATTGGCCTGTATCTGATACTGCTTTTGAATCTCTGCTTCTGTCATGCCGTCAAGCAGCAGGAGCAAGAAGTGAAACGCGGGCCAATCATCGGCAAGTTGCGATTCTAGCCTGTCCCCGAGTTCGGAAGGGCGCACGTCGACGCGGTTTGCCTCGGACACCAAATCATCAAGAGTCAAATCGAGTACAGAGCAAATCTCAGTCATGCGGCTGAGCTTGCAATCACGCTCTGCAAAGATGCGTTTGATCGTGGGCTCGGACAAACCCAACCGATCAGCCAGCGCAGCATAGGTCATGCTGCGGGCTTTCAGAACGGTTTTCAAAATCTCAAAGAGTTCAGCTTGCATACCCACCTCGGAATACTGAAATGATAATTCGGTATCATAATTTGATACTAAAGATCGACCTTTTGCAAACCTGGTATTTCAAAAATAGCGGTTATTGCAACAAAGGAGAAGACCATGAAAAATTCTATCGCATCAATCATGACTGTTTTGGCAGGTCTAGCAGGATCTGCATCCGCTGATCCGGCAGACTGGACAGCGGGTCCGTTCGATATGCCTGAAAGTGCAATTTTTGACCCGACGCATGATCGCATCCTTCTGAGCGTCATCGGTGGGCATCCCGGTGAAGCGGATGGAAAAGGAGCCTTGGCCTTGCTCTCACCCGAAGGCACCGTACTGGATGCGGCCTGGGTCACGGGACTGGATGCGCCGAAAGGCATGGCCATCATCGACAATACGCTACTTGTCGCCGACCTCACCCGGTTGCATGAGATCGATCTCACAACAGGGGTCCTTTTGCGAAGCGTTGCCGTCGAGAGCGCGGCTTTTCTCAATGATGTTACTTCGGATGGTGAGCAAGCTTTTGTCAGCGACTTCATGACCAATCGCATCTGGCGCTATGCGGCGGGGGAAATGACCCTTTGGCTTGAAGATGATGCACTTGCGCACCCCAACGGCCTCCTTATAGACGGAAATCGACTTGTGGTTGGGTCC
The DNA here is from genome assembly GCF_039974535.1 of Litoreibacter sp. GTDB lineage: Bacteria > Pseudomonadota > Alphaproteobacteria > Rhodobacterales > Rhodobacteraceae > Litoreibacter. Next base: position 137,802 of record NZ_JBDWIU010000011.1, read on the forward strand.
TGGGGCCAAGGCCTAAGAGACGATTTCTCGACTGATCAGCCAGGCTCGCTGCTCGCGGTTAATCTTGACGATCAAGAAGTGAGTATCCTTGCACCGGATCTAGGTAATCTCGATGGTGTTGTGCGGATCGGAGCGGCGCTTTTGGTCAACGACTGGATCACTGGTCAGCTCTTTGAAGTGAGCGAGAATGGCACGGCAAGCGTGGTCGCAGAATATGATGCTGGACTTGCCGACATCGCTGCATATGGGAATACGCTGCTGCTTCCTTCCATGCTCAACGGCACCGTATCAGCTCAGTCCTATCCCTGACATTTAACGAAAGGATCAAAACATGGAAAATGCATACGAGCGTGGCAAAGCTCTTTCGGAAAGACATAACCCCGGGCTGGAAGAGACATTGGAAGCGCGTTACGGCGCGCTTCTGCCAGGGATGCCACAGGATCTGATCAGCTTCGTCTATGGCCAACACTACGACCGGTCAGGGTTATCCTTGCGAGATCGTAGCCTCGCAACAATTGCAGCACTCACAGCCATGGGTGGGCAGACAGCCCCGCAACTTCGCATACACATCGCTGGTGGACTGAAGGCTGGTCTTACCGAAACCGAGATCGCCGAAGCGATCTGGCAAATGTCTCTGTATGGCGGGTTTCCAGCGGCAATCAACGCGCTCAATGTCGCTTTGGAGGTTTTCAAAGAAGACCGTTATGGCGGCGATTGACCCCTTGTCACAAATCCTTGGTCAAACTCTGTTTGATGTTGGCGGGTTTTTGGCCGACACGCTAAAATCAGACGTTCGCACTTAGCGCAACATCCGACATATTGGGCTCAATGCCGACATTCGCCGCGATCAGCACGAAGGCCGACTATGCCGTTTCAATGAAACTGGGTCAGTTGTTGACGTAAAGGTCAAATTTATCTGGCATTTCACACTTAGGCGGATGGCTCGAAGCTCTCGGCAACAGCGTCATCGCCGCTAAAGGTCAAGAAGGTGCCGCTGTCGATCTTCTTCCAGTTCCCGCATTCGGCATAGGGCTCGGACACCACCGTCCAGCCCTGCCCGACGATGCTTTTGCGGTAATACAGCGATGGAGCCTGATCATCGGAGGCGTAGCGCACAGCGTATAGTTTCTCGCCGTCTGATATGGCGGCGGTCATTCGGATATGCGGTGCGCTGCCTCTCTCCTTGGACATTGCCTCGAACTGCCCGACGGTGCGTTCCAACGCGGCTTTGGGATTGTCTTCCAGCCCATACCCCATCGCGACCAAAAACAGGGATTCACTGTCGGTGGAGCCACGGCGGCGCGAGAAAATCTCCTCAGGGATCAACATGTCAGCCGATTTGCGGATTGTCTCAAATCCACCCACCTGACCATTATGCATGAAAGACATCTTCCCGCTGACAAACGGGTGGCAATTATCGCGGCTGGTCGCCGTGCCGGTGGAGGCGCGAACATGCGCCATGAACAACCGTGAAGAGACTTGATCAGTGACCGAGTGCAGGTTTGCGTCCGCCCAAGCCGGATGCACATCCTTGTAGATGCCCGGCTCCGCGCGTTGATCGTACCACGCCAGCCCAAAGCCATCGGCGTTGGTTTCGGTAATGCTCTCGCGGGCGGCCTGCGCCTGCTGAATGAGGGAATTCACCGGAGAGGTGACAATCTCCGACATAAACAACGGCTCACCTAGGTATGCGGCCCAACGGCACATGGCACTCTCCCCTGATTTAACAGGTGATAGGCTAGGTGAAGCCTTTCAAATTCAAAATGCACGTCTGTGTTATGAAATGTGTCACTTAATCAGCCATCTACGAGGGCGGCAGGTCAAGTCTCAAGTCGTCTCTGGGACGTGCTGCACAGCTTCCAAGGCTTGCAGTACCAACGCCCTACCCGCACCCTCGCGGTGTGCGCCATCGGACAATGTGCGTCGCCAACCCCTTGCACCCGGTTGGCCCGCGAAAATACCCAACATATGACGCGCGACTTGGCCAAGCTTGCCGCCCCCCTCCACATGCGCCTCGATGTAGGGCAGCATCTCGTGGACCACATCCACACGGGTTTTCGCTTGCGGGGCCGCGCCGAAGACCAATTCGTCCACGTCGCGCAAGATATCCCAAGGCTGGTGATAGGCCGCGCGCCCATACATCAGGCCATCAAGCTTATCGAGGTGCGGCAACCCCGCCTCCAACGTATCCAAACCGCCATTCAGCGAAATATGTATGTCAGGGAATGCCGCTTTCATCTGATGCACGATGTCGTAATCCAGCGGCGGAATATCGCGGTTCTCCTTGGGGCTAAGCCCTTGAAGCCAAGCCTTGCGCGCATGGATGGTCACGCGGGACACACCTGCATCGCGGACGCGGCTCAGGAAGTCCGGCAAGATCACCTTCGGGTCTTGGTCATCCACGCCGATGCGGCATTTCACTGTTACCTCAACCGGTTGTGCTTTGATCATGGCCGCGACGCATTTCGCCACCAAGGGCGCGTTCTCCATGAGGACAGCGCCAAAGAACCCGGATTGCACGCGGTCCGAGGGGCAGCCAACGTTCAGGTTAATTTCATCGTAGCCCCGCTCCGCGCACATACGCGACGCCTCGGCCAACTCGTCGGGATCGGAGCCCCCAAGCTGCACAGCCACCGGATGCTCCGCCTCGGAATAGTTCAACAAATGCACCGCACCACCACGCACCAACGCAGGGGCCGTCACCATCTCGGTGTAGAGCAAGGCGTTCTGGGAAATCAGGCGATGGAAATAGCGGCAGTGCCGATCCGTCCAGTCCATCATAGGGGCGACGCTCAGACGCGCATTCTTTTGAGGGTTTGAATTTGGCATCGATTGTAAAACATCCACTTGCATCATTGTTACCAAAACAGAGTTAGGCGGGCCATGTCCCACATGAACCTGTCCACGCTTTTCCTTGGCAATGTAGCACCTTCAGAAATTGTGATCGTAGTCCTCAACAGTTCTGGGCCGGGCCAATATGGATCATGGTAGAAAAAGACAATCTCAATTTCGCGGATTGCCCCCAACTCTGTTTCAGATTGAAAGCCGCGCAAAGCAGGCCGAACAGAAGCTCTTTGAGTATCAACACAGCGGCCCAAGCGGTTGCTGGTCAACTCAAAGCAAAGTTGCCTCCGCTCAGCCAAATACCGTTCTTGTCGCGAAGGGAAATTGCCAAGATTGTATGGCGCAATTACTTCCAATCGCGCAACAAGACCGCCTCCACACGTTATGCAGGTATAGTCCACACGGGTGTCTGAAACCTCAATCTCCCATTCACCGTTTCTTATGTATCTTTCAAAATAGTCGGTGCTGGTAAAGATATGTGTTCGTGCTTCTTCGGCTGACACAGCATTTGCAAAGCTGACTACGAACGCAAACAAAAGTCTCGAGATACCGCACAACAAACCGTCAAAATCGGCTGCATGCTTCGCTTTAGCAGTATGACTTTCGCATGAACTCTTGAACCTTATTTCGATTAAATTATTGATTTTAAAAAGTAATGATGATCCCTTCGTCCAACCCATCATAGGTGCGACGGAGAACCGTGCGCATTGGGTCGCTTGTGATGTCACCGCATATGTCAATGATCTGCTCCGACTTCTTGCCAACTGGCGCCCTGCGATTCCTTACCGCATGAACACCTGCTATAAACTAAGCCCCATCACGTCAAATGCCACCTGCCGTCTAGGGCGCTATACGAACCATCAGCTCGGGCAAACCATCGATGTGAGCGGCCATGAGGTCACCTTTGCCCACTGCGGACACCCCTGCGGGGGTACCCGTCATGATCAAATCACCCGGCTTCAGCTCCACCAATGTCGACAGATGCGCCACGCAGTCGGCGGCGGACCAGATCATCTCTGACAAGTCACCAGTTTGGCGCGTCTCCCCGTTCACCTTCATGGTAATCGCGCCTGACGTCAGCGCGCCAGCGTCGGCCAATGGCAGCAATGCCCCCATCGGCGCGGATTGATCAAAGCCCTTGGCCATATCCCACGGACGCCCCGCCTTCTTGGCCACCGATTGCAAATCTCTGCGTGTCAGATCGATCCCCACGGCCACCCCCCACACGTGGTCCATCGCGTCCTTAAGGGCGATGTTGGAGCCGCCTGCCCCAACGGCCAAAACCAACTCCACCTCGTGGTGCAAATCCTCCGTGGCCTTTGGGTAGGGCATTTCCTCCCCGCTAGGAACAATCGCATCTGCGGGTTTGGTAAAATAGAATGGCGGATCACGCTCATCATTGCCCATCTCGCGAATGTGCTCGGCGTAGTTGCGGCCGACGCAAAAAATGCGTCGAACAGGGAAGCGATCATCACTGCCTTGTACCGCGAGAGACGCCTGAGGCGCGGGGGGAATGACGTAGCTCATGAAGGACCTCAGCGGGTAAGCTTGGGGGATAAAGAAATGGTCACCCATGACATAACCGCGGGCAACGCGGTTGGGCAAGGTGCATGACGCCAACTGGCTCGCATATGACTTTAGCTTACGAGTGCACAAACAAGCCCTCCGCCCAATATATCCCACCAAGAAAAGGCGTCATGTCCACGGTGCGACGATAACTTAACGCCGCATAACCTTACGAATTAGAAAGAAAATTCGACATGACATCTTTTCAACTTCCTAAAGCGCCTCTCCTTCTGGCTGCCGTGATTATGTTTGGCACAGTTGGTGCCGCAAACGCGGACGATCCAGTTGTGATAGACCCGACCACCGGCGAATATGTCTCTGTCAACGCGTTGGCATTTAGCGATCTAACCGATGACGAGCGTCGCGAAGTTGGCGGCCAACTGGCGGAGCAAGGTTACAGCGCACGCTCTTCCTCGGAGGCCGTGGAGATTGACACATCCGAGGTCACGGTCACCGACCCAAGCACCGGCGAGAGCACTACTCTCGACACTGTAGACGTGTCGAGCCTGTCCAGCGTTGAGCGCCAAGAACTTGGCGACGAATTGGCTGAACAAGGCGTTGGTCATGGCAGCAACCCAGCACCCGAAGGATCGGGCCAAGGCGGCAACCGTGGTGGCGGCGGTCGCGGACGCGAATAAGCTCCCAACCTCTCTCGTCTTCGCGCCGTAGTTGACCACGGTGCGCGGGCATTCTAACCATCCTGCATAATTTAAGGATTGTACCCTAAATGCGCTCCAAACTCATGACCGCTGGCTTGATGTCACTTTTGCTGTGGCACTCCCCTGCCCATGCGCAAGTCACACGAACCGATGAAATCGTCGCCCAAATCGAAGCGCAAGGTTTCACGATATCGGATATCCGGAAGTCATGGTTTGGGCGCATTGTTATTACCGCCACAAGCGGAGACATATTGCGTGAAATCGTTTTGAACCGCACTTCGGGGGATATCCTTCGCGATCAAGAGTTCAAGCATCGGGTTAAAAACAACAACGAAGAGGCGTCACCGCCTCCTTCCCTCAGCGAAGGGGCTGGTGGTCCACAAGGGCCAGACAGTTCAGGAGGTGCAGGAAATCCTGGCGGACCGGGTAATTCCGGTGGGGCAGGCAACTCCGGACCCTCCGGCGGGAAACCCTAAGATGGGTAAATGGCCTTCACCTCCTACACCCCTACTCTTTTCATGGGGCAAAACGTGCTGAAACGTATTTGGCTGGTTTGGGTGCTAGTCGCCATTCAATGCCTGTGCGGGGCATATTTCCTATGGGAGATATTGTCCTCCATCCTCGGCTTGCCACCATTGCCACTGCGTTGGGACATGCGCGAGCTCTTGGAAGCCGGTGCCAGCATCGGCTTGATCCTAGGTGCCATTCTTGGCGTCCGTTTGGCCCTCATCGCCCAGAAAGCCACGACGCGAGCAGAAACCGCGCGGCAGTTGACCTCTGGCGAGTTCAATCAAGTGGTGGATCGCTACTTTGCGGGCCTAACCCTAACGGCTGCCGAGACCGAAGTGGCGTGGTTCGTCCTAAAGGGCATGTCACTGTCCGAGATCGCCGACCTGAGATCGACACGCATCGGGACCGTGAAAGCTCAATGCACCGCAATCTACAAGAAGGCGGGCGTGTCGGGCAAAAGCCAGCTATTCTCCCAATTGGTGGAAGACATCCTGCTTTAACGCCCCACCTCGGTTTTAATGGACACGTAGCAACACCTTACGCTAGCCTCATTGCATGAGACATTTGGCACTTTGCGCGACCATACTCCTGTCCCTTACCGGCATCGGCGATGCTGACACTCTTCGCCTTGGTGAAGACGCAAGATTGAGGGCCGCTGCACGGCAGGTTTTAACTGGACTGCAAAGCCGCAGCTTCAACACCGGCCGAGAGTATTGTGGGCTGCTTGGGCGCAACGAGGATGGGGCGATTGTCTCCACTCGCCCGCGCAAAGGGAATGCCGACAGCTGCCGTCCACATGAGTTTCGCGGGCGCGGGATTGTGGCCCTTGCCTCCTACCATACCCACGGATCCTATGACCACGACGCCGACAGCGAAGTGCCATCCTTCTCGGACTTATCGGCAGATATTGATGAAGGCCTAATCGGTTTCGTCGCCACCCCGGGCGGGCGCTTTTGGGTGAACCTTCCCGACCAAGCCATCAGCCGCCAAGTCTGCGGCATCAGGTGCCTGCCCCAAGACCGTCATTTCCAGCAGGGCGACTGGGGCTTGATCAACACGCAGTACACCCTGCGCCAGCTTCAGCAGCGGCGGCAGTTGTACTAATTGCGAATGGCAAATCAGCGGTGCTGGATCTTGGGTGTGGCACGGGGCTTCCCTTTGCTGGGGACTTAATCCAAAACGCGGGGGATCATTCTTGGAACCGCGCCATTCACCTCACGCCAGAGGATCAATGGCCAAGAGTTAGCGAGGCTTCAGGGGGACACCCTTTGCCATGGCTACCTGCCCTCCACCGAGTACAGCGAATTGCCGAATATGCTGGCAATCTCATAAACCAACACGCTTGATCCTCAAATTTGATCCTGCTGCAGCATTGAACGTCGACACCAAACCCGACATCCAACTTTGGTAGCCGTCATGAAGGCAATGTGGGGCAAAGCTTCCGATCGCTGGTCGGGTCCGAAGGTCAGCTTTGCTTTGAATTTGCGGCAACGTCAGTGCGCTTGATTGGATCATCGAGGCGCTTCTCCATCAGAAAGTTCGTCAGTGTAACGCTAGCTCTTTTGATCCGTTGCTCACGAACGACCTTCCAACCCTGTTGCTCAAAGAGACCTCGAACGAGATAGCTCGCTTGCGAATGAAGGCGCACGATATTTGCCTCACGCGCCAACGCCTCGATCTGGGCGCAAAGCTTCCCTCCGATACCCTGCCGTTGGTGTCCAGGTGCGACGAAAGCAAGGTCAATATAGCCATCGCCATCTAGCGTCATGAAGCCAACCGGTAGGCCTGCCTTGCGTGCAACTACGGTTTTTTTGGCGGCCAGCCTTGATAGCCAACTCGGCCCCGAAGGTGTCTCTGGCACCCAAGCCTGTCGCTGCTCTAAGCTGTAGAATTCAGTCGCTCCATCGCGCACGGCATCGAAGAATATGACACCGAGCTGATCTGCTTCTGATGCTTCGAAGCCACCAATTTCCATGGAAGAGTTCTGCATTTCTGTGACCCAATTGGTAGCGTTTCAAAGAGTGTGATCAAATCCAAACTTAGTGAAGCAGACCTTCGTGCGCAACGCAGCATCGGTAATTCGGGCTCTCAGCAGACCCTCCCTGCATTTGTTGCCGACGCCCGCTCTGGCGTTCGTTTGAAAACCGAGGTCGATTGAGGTTGATAAGCCTTGTCGGTTTTCCTTGATTGCCGGTGGTGGGTTAGGTGCGATCCAGCAGATACCCATGAGTTCGCCGGAATTGAACATCTGCATAAACGATACAAACTACGGCGGGGCTGCAATTTGACTGGCGATGAAAACCCTCGCCTCACCTTTTTGCGATTAAGTCGCAACTGGGTTGACTCTTTTGCAAACGACTCGCATATAGGGCGCAACCAGCCTTAAATGACAGGACCCTTGCTCATGCGCATTGCCCTAACAGCCCTAATTGCGATTGCACTCAATGTGTTGCCAGCGTCCGCTGCCGACAAGTTCAAGGCCGTCACCACCTTCACCGTCATCGCCGATATGGCATCACGTGTGGCGGGCGACGCGGCAGTGGTGGAAAGCATCACCAAGCCGGGTGCGGAAATTCACAACTACGAGCCGACCCCGCGCGATATCGTTCGCGCACAAAACGCCGATCTGGTGCTGTGGAACGGGCTAAACTTGGAGCTGTGGTTCGAGCAATTCTTCCGCAACCTGTCTGATGTGCCCTCCGCCGTGGTCTCTGACGGGGTGGAGCCTATGGGCATCGCCAAAGGTCCCTACTCCGGCAAGCCGAACCCCCACGCCTGGATGTCGGTGGACGCCGCATTGATATACGTCGACAACATCGCCGCCGCCTTCATTGAGCATGACGCAGATAACGCAGACGCCTACCGCGCCAACGCAGACGCCTATAAGGCCGAGCTTTTGGCCGCCCTTGGACCCTTGAAAGCCCGCATCAACGCGGTGCCGGAAGACAAACGCTGGCTGGTAACTTCGGAGGGCGCGTTCTCCTACCTTGCGCGTGATCTTGGCCTCAAAGAGCTGTATCTGTGGCCCATCAACGCCGACGCCCAAGGCACGCCTAAGCAAGTGCGCGACCTGATCGACGACGTGCGTGCCAATGACATTGGCGTCGTCTTTTCCGAAAGCACCGTGTCTGCCGCCCCCGCCGAGCAAATTTCCCGCGAAACCGGAGCGGCTTATGGCGGGGTCCTTTATGTGGACAGCCTAAGTGCAGAGGATGGCCCTGTGCCGACCTACTTGGACCTGCTGCGCGTCACCGTAGAAACCATCGCCGAAGGTCTTGATAAGTGAGCTTTGGCCCCCAACCTGACGACACCACCGCCGGCATTCGCGCCGAGGGGATAACCGTCACCTACCGCAATGGGCACACCGCCTTGCGCGATGCGTCCTTCTCCCTTCCCAAAGGCACGATTGCGGCCTTGGTGGGGGTGAACGGCTCGGGAAAATCTACGCTGTTCAAAGCATTGATGGGGTTTGTGCCCGCCTCATCTGGCGACATCTCAATCCTTGGCGGCACCGTGCGCGACGCCCTGCGCGCCAACACCGTCGCCTACGTCCCACAAGCCGAGGAGGTCGACTGGACCTTCCCCGTCTTGGTCGAAGACGTGGTGATGATGGGCCGCTACGGCCACATGGGCTTCTTCCGCATCCCCCGCGCGGAAGACCACAAGATGGTCGAGAAGGCGCTGGAGCGGGTCAACATGCTCGACTTCCGCCACCGCCAAATCGGCGAGCTGTCTGGCGGCCAAAAGAAGCGCGTCTTCCTTGCGCGCGCATTGGCCCAAGACAGCCGCGTGGTGCTTCTGGACGAGCCGTTCACCGGCGTCGACGTGCAAACCGAGGACGCGATCATCGCCCTTCTGCGCGAAATGCGCGACGAGGGCCGTGTGATGCTGGTCTCCACCCACAACCTTGGCTCCGTGCCGGAGTTCTGCGACCGCACGATCCTGATCAAAGGCACCGTGCTGGCGCATGGGCCAACGCAAGACATCTTCACTCGCAAAAATCTGGAGCTGGCATTCGGCGGCGTGCTGCGCCACTTCGTGATGCAAGGCTCTGACCTGCATGATGACGAGGAAGACAAACGCCGCCTCACGGTTATTTCCGACGACGAGCGCCCCTTCGTCATCTACGACCACCACGACGAGGACGACGAAGAAGACGCAAAGGCCGACGCCCCATGATCGAGGCCATGTGGGAACCTTTCACCTATACCTACATGCTCAACGCCATGTGGGTGTCTGCCTTGGTCGGCGCGGTCTGCGCGTTCCTGTCGTCCTACCTGATGCTCAAAGGCTGGTCATTGATCGGCGACGCGCTGAGCCATTCCATCGTGCCCGGTGTCGCCGCCGCCTACATGTTGGGGCTGCCCTTCGCCCTTGGTGCGTTTTTCGCGGGCGGGTTGGCGGGGGCGTCAATGTTGTTCCTGAACCAACGCACGGGATTGAAGGAGGACGCCATTATCGGACTGATCTTCACCTCCTTCTTTGGGCTTGGGCTGTTCATGATTTCGCTGTCGCCCGCCTCGGTGAACATCCAGACCATCATCATGGGCAACGTCTTGGCCATCTCGCCTGCGGACATCTTACAACTCGCGCTGATCGGCGGCGTATCCCTTATCGTGCTGCTGGCCAAGTGGCGCGACCTAATGGTGACCTTCTTTGACGAGAGCCATGCGCGCTCCATCGGGTTGCGCCCCGAGCTGTTGAAGGTAATCTTCTTTACCCTGCTGTCCGCCTGCACCGTGGCCGCGATGCAAACCGTGGGTGCCTTCTTGGTGATCGCCATGGTCGTCACCCCTGGGGCGACTGCCTACCTGCTGACCGACCGCTTTCCCTCGCTGTTGATGATCTCGGTGGCCATTGGCACGCTGACCTCGTTCTTCGGGGCCTATGCGAGCTACTTTTTGGACGGGGCGACGGGCGGCGTGATCGTCTGCTTGCAAACGCTACTGTTCTTATGCGCGTTCATCTTTGCCCCCAAGCACGGAATGCTCGCCGCGCGCGCGCGTGCAAGGCAGGCGCCATAATGGAGTGGCTCCTCCCCTTCCAATTCCCGTTTATGGTCAATGCGTTGATCATCTCAGTCATGCTGTCGGTGCCTGCGGGTTTGCTGTCATGCTTCTTGGTTCTCAAGGGGTGGTCACTGATGGGCGACGCCATATCGCACGCCGTCCTGCCCGGTGTGGTGCTGGCCTATGTGCTGGGCCTGCCGCTGGGGATTGGCGCATTCGCGGCGGGTATGGCCTGCGCGGGGCTGACCGGCTGGATTGACGAGAATTCCCGCGTGAAGCGCGACACAGTTATGGGCGTCGTCTTCTCAGGCATGTTCGGGCTTGGGGTGGTGATGTACACCAAGATCGAGAGCGACGTGCATCTCGACCACATCCTGTTTGGCAACATGCTGGGCGTCGGGCCAGAGGATCTATGGACCACGGGCGTCATTGCCGTGTTGGTCACCGGATTGATCGCGGTCTTCTGGCGCGACTTGCTGCTGCAAGCCTTTGACGAACAGCAAGCCCGCGCCCAAGGCCTGCCCGTGCGCCTGCTGCATTTTGGCACCTTGGCCGCGATTTCGCTCACGGTGGTCGCCGCGTTGCAAGCGGTGGGCATCATCCTTGCGATTGCCTTCCTTGTGGCACCAGGGGCGATTGCCTTTCTGCTGACCAAACGCTTCGGGGTCATGCTGTGGCTGTCGATGGGCATCGCCGCCGCCTGCTCATTCATCGGGGTCTACGCCAGCTTCTTCCTAGACAGCGCGCCCGCCCCCACGATCGTTCTACTGATGACCATAGCCTTCATCGCCGCCTTCATCCGCGCTTCGGTAAAACAGCGCCAAGTCACACTTTAAGCGACCTTGGTTAGGCCGATGCAAGCCAGCAACATGGCCACTCCACTGGCGACCGTGCGGGTCTGGTTCCAGAACTGCCACTTGGTGGAATATGTGTCCCAGATCACCTGAGCTTGTGCACTGTCACTCGGGATGCTCACCAACGCCAAGGCTTCATTCATCGGGACGTTCACGGCCATGGTTAGTCCCATTCCCAGCACCAAGTATGTCAACGCGGCGGTTGCAAACCAAACGCCCGCCCCTCGCCTGTTAGACTTTACCAACAATATTGCCGCTAACCCCAGAACGAGAGGCGTCCCAAAGAAAGCGGGCGCAAAGACTGCGTTGCGAACAGAGCCGTTCATGGCATTCATGGCCTCAATCGCAATACGTGGGTCCAACCGATCCAAGCCCCACATGGTTGAGCAAACCCAAGCATAGAAAAAACCGAATATTGCACCTGACACCACCGTCGCGCCGATGGCCGCTGGCTTTATAATTTGTTGCAAATCGCACCTCCAATTAGTGTACATATATGTACGGGTTTACATGGCTTTACAGATGTGTTCGATACTCCGCAATATTTTTATTGAGGACATTGTGCGCTCAGACAGAAAAGATAAACGTCGATTAGAGATAGAAAACATTGCCTTAGAGGTCATGCGTCAGCGAGGTTATGAGGGCGCATCCATGCTCAACATCGCCAAGGCAGCCAAAGCCTCTAATGAAACCATGTACCGTTGGTATGGGGACAAACAGCGTTTGTTTCTCGAAATCGTCAAGTCAACCGCTTCGGAAACGGATATGGTTTTGGACAAAGCTCTGCAAGAATCCAATCCCCCAGAAGACATCTTGCGTGAGGTCGGGCGGTTGCTTTTGGGGCTACTTATGGGCGAGCGGTCAGTCTCATTAAACCGTGCGGCGGCCTCGGACGGCTCGGGGACCCTTGGAGCTGCAATTGCGCGTGGCGGCAGAGAGCGCGTTTTCCCTAAAATCGTCTCGTTGATGGGACGGCTTCGAGAGAATGGCCAAATCAATCCACCAAGCGATGAACAAGCGGCCCAGTGGTTTTTGTATCTACTTGTTGGGGACCTGCAAACGCGCCGCATTATCGGGACCTTGCCCCAACCAACGCGCAAGATTGTCTACGCGCATGTCGACGCAGCTCTTCTTGCCTTCTATCAACTGTGCGGCAACCCCAAGATCGAATGAAGATTAACTAAGCCTCTGACAGGCGTGTTCTTGGGCTCTAAACCCTGCAGCTTATGCTTCGGCTAGCGTGGCTCGAACATCCGGAACTCTCTCAAAACAACACGCTGCCACTTCAGATTTTTTCATGCCAAAGTGTGGTTGCACCTTACACCTCACTGCTCGCTAGAATGACCATCCCCTGCTGCCACAGTCAAAGGCCGAAACTCTTTCAAATTAATTTTGAAACACTGCACCGTTTAAATGATGTAGCCATAAGCTCAAGGAGACTACCGATGCAACGCTACGCACGTGATATGCGCGGATACGGAGCCACCCCGCCGGAAGCCAATTGGCCAGGCGGCGCTAAGATTGCTGTCCAAATTGTCGTTAATTATGAAGAAGGTGGCGAGAATTGCGTCCTACATGGTGACCCGGCCTCCGAGGCCTTCTTGTCCGAAATCGTAGGGGCTGCCGCGTGGCAAGGCCAACGCCATTGGAACATGGAATCAATCTATGAATACGGCGCGCGCGCAGGGTTTTGGCGCCTACATCGTCTTCTAAAGGACATTCCGGTCACGGTTTATGGCGTCGCCACTTCTTTGGCCCGCTCGCCCGAACAAGTCGCCGCCATGAAAAGCGCGGGTTGGGAAATCGCCTCCCACGGATTAAAATGGGTTGAGTACAAAGATTGCGCCGCCGAGGATGAGCGCGCCGATATGGAAGCAGCCGTAAAGCTGCACACCGAGGTTGTCGGACAGCCTCCCAAAGGCTGGTACACGGGACGCTGCTCGGAAAACACCGTTCGTCTGATCGCGGAACATGGTGGCTTTGACTATGTCGCCGACAGCTACGCCGACGACCTGCCCTACTACGTGCGCCATGACGGACGTGACCAGTTGGTCGTCCCTTATACGCTGGATTGCAACGACATGCGCTTTGCCACCCCGCAAGGGTTCAATTCTGGTGACCAATTCGAGGCCTATCTGCGCGACAGCTTTGATGCGCTCTATGAAGAAGGCGGTGACGGTGCACCTAAGATGTTATCGATTGGCCTGCACTGCCGCCTTATTGGACGTCCGGGTCGTATTCAGGCGCTGAAGCGTTTCTTGAAGTACGTACAAGGCCATGACGATGTTTGGTTCGCCACTCGTGAGCAAATAGCACACCACTGGTTGACGCAACATCCGCCCGTTGTCTCCGCCCGCCCCACGGCGATGGATAAAGACATGTTTGTGAATGCCTACGGCGGCATCTTCGAGCATTCCCCTTGGGTCGCGGAGCGCGCTTGGGATCTGGAACTGGGCCCAGCACACGACAGCGCCGAAGGCCTATGGAATGCAATGGCACGGGTCTTTCGCGCTGCAAGCCCAACCGAACGACTGGAAGTTCTCGATGCCCACCCTGACCTCGCAGGCAAGCTTGCCGCGGCGAAGCGGTTGACGGCGGAAAGTACCACCGAGCAAGCCAGCGCAGGGTTGGATTCTTTGACAGATGATGAACGCCAGTCCTTTATTGAGTTGAACGAGGAATACACTGCAAAGCACGGATTTCCCTTCATTATTGCCGTTCGGGATAACGACAAACCCAGCATCCTTAAGGCCTTCAATCACCGTATCCGCAACGACAGCGAGACCGAATTTGTTGAGGCCTGCCACCAAGTAGAACGCATCGCGCAATTGCGCCTTCAGGAGCTTTTGCCATGAGTTACGCCCTCCCCCCTGCGGGCCTTCCATCGCAGTCAGACAAGCTAACGGGGACATCCGTCTTTACCGAGGCCTACGCCTTCATGCCCGCCGGCGTGATGCGCGATATCGTGACCAGCTTCTTGCCGCATTGGGCGCAAACCCGCGCGTGGATCATCGCGCGTCCATTGTCGGGCTTCGCGGAAACCTTTTCGCAATACATCGTGGAAATAAGTGCGGGAGGTGGCTCGGATCGCCCTGAGGACAACCCTGAAGCCGAGGCGGTGTTATTCGTGGTCGAAGGCGAGGTTGAGCTGCGCAATAGCATGGGCACCTACACGCTTGGAGAAGGTGGCTACGCCTACTTACCAGCGGGCGAAGGCTGGACCCTGCATAACCGCCGCGACAAGCAGGCAACCTTCCATTGGGTCCGCAAACGCTACGAGCCCGTGGACGGCATCCCCGCGCCTGAGGCCTTCGTGACCTCGGATGCGGAGAACACGCCGATTGCGATGCCAGACACGCAAGGCAAATGGGCCACCACCCGCTTTGTGGAACCAAGCGATCTGCGCCATGACATGCACGTCAACATCGTGACCTTCCAGCCCGGTGGTTTGATCCCGTTTGAGGAAACCCATGTGATGGAGCATGGCCTCTATGTGATTGAAGGCACTGCGGAGTACCTTCTGAACCGCGATTGGGTTTCCGTTGGCCCCGGTGACTTCATGTGGCTGCGCGCCTTTTGCCCGCAAGCCTGCCGCGCCACGGGTGATGGGCCGTTTAGATACTTGCTTTATAAGGACGTGAACCGTCACGCGAAGCTGCCATGGTGATCCGCACCCAACCTCTGACCGTCAAAGCTTTCGCGCCTTATGGCGACGTGCTTGATTGCGCAGGCTCCCCTGACAAGCTGATAAACGAGGGGATGTGCAGCCGCTTCCATGACCGTGCCGAATTAGATTTTGAAGATGGCCGCGCAGGGGTCAGCATCTTCCACGCAGTCCCCCGCGCCCTGCCCTATGATCTGACATTACTAGAGCGGCACCCGCTCGGCTCGCAAACTTTCATTCCGATGAGTTTTGATCCGTTTTTGGTCATCGTTGCCCAAGATTTAGGCAATAAGCCCGGTAAGGTTACGGCATTTTTGTCCGCGCCAGGACAAGCCATCAACTTTCACAAAGGGACATGGCATGGGGTTCTAACACCCCTCGCGGCACCAGGCCTATTTGCGGTTGTCGACCGCATCGGGGATGGCGCGAACCTAGAAGAATTCAGGCTGGATAAACCAGTCATGATCGAGCGTGGCTAACGCGCCAACAAACCTGACCCTTCAATGATCGGTCAGTAGGATAGTAGAAACGGGGAAAAACCAAATGACAGATACCAACCTAGGGACCTATTCGGATCCCAATAGCACGCCCCCCATGGGGCAGACCGTCCCGCTGGGGCTGCAACACGTCTTGGCGATGTTCGCCTCCAACGTAACGCCTTCCATTATCGTCGCAGGTGCCGCCGGCCTTGCCTTTGGCTCGGCTGAGCAAGTTTACCTAATCCAAATGGCCATGCTGTTTGCAGGCATCGCCACCCTGTTCCAAACCGTAGGCATGGGCCCTGTTGGCGCGCGCTTGCCGATCATGCAGGGCACATCCTTTGCCTTCGTTGGGGTTCTTGCTGGCGTCGCGGCAACCCAAGGTCTGGGCGTGGCACTGACCGCCTGTATCATCGGCGGTACGATCCACTTCTTGCTGGGCTCCGTCATCCAGAAGCTGCGCTTCTTGTTCCCGCCGCTAGTCACTGGCTTGGTGATCCTTGCTATCGGTCTGTACCTGATCCCAGTGGCGATCAAATACGCCGCTGGTGGTGCCGCGAAGTTCCAGATGGAGGCCGAAAGCTTCGGCTCCTTGATGCACTGGTCCGTGGCTTTAACCGTTGTGATTGTGTCCTTGGCCGTGAAGTTCTTCACCAAGGGTTTCTTGTCCAACGCCGCGATCCTGATCGGCCTGCTGGCGGGCTACGCGCTGGCTTTCGCGCTTGGCATGGTCAACTTCGGCGCTGTCGGTAAAGCCTCTTGGATCACCGCGATCAAGCCGCTGCCTTACGGGTTCGAGTTCTCGCTGGGGGCCGTCATCGCCGTGACCTTGGTGTCCATCGTGTCTGCGATTGAAACCGTGGGCGACGCCTCTGCCACCACCAAGGCGGGTGCTGGGCGTGAAGCCACCGACGAAGAGATCGCCGGTGCGACCTACGCTGACGGCTTGGGCACTGCGATTGCGGGCGTCTTTGGCGGCTTGCCAAACACATCCTTCAGCCAAAACGTGGGCATCGTCGGCATGACCGGCGTGATGAGCCGTCACGTGGTGACAGTTGCAGGTATCATCATGATCCTGTGCGGCTTGATCCCTAAGGTGGGCGCGGTCATTGCCTCCATGCCTTTGCCAGTGCTGGGCGGCGGCGTGATCGTGATGTTCGGCATGGTGGCATCAGCCGGTTTGAACATGTTGACAGAAGTGAACATGAACCGCCGCAACATGATCATCATCGCGGTATCTTTGGCCGCAGGCCTTGGCCTGAACTTGGTGCCTGAGGCCGTGCAATACGTGCCGGGTGTGATGAAGACACTGATGACCTCCGCCGTTGCCCCAACAGCGATCATCGCGATCGTGCTGAACTTGGTGCTGCCAGAAGAAGGCTAAAAGGTTTTGGAATAAAAATGACAGGCCCCGTGTATGACATGGGGCCTGTTTTTGTTTGTGTAGGTGTTGGCTATGAGACCAAAGCAAACGATGCTTCGCTTCATTCCAATGCCCCCACAACAACATTCTACTAGCAAACCATCGACCAACCTCAAATTTTCGGCTAATTGAAAATCCAAAAACGACGAGGCAGAACAATGAAGCTAATTTTTGGCCTGATTATTTGGACGTTCCAACTGATCTATCTCCTTGCGGCCGCAATTTTTAAAATAATAAGTCAACTATTTTCCAATGTATCTTCTGCGACACTAGGGCATTTGAACGAAAATGCGGAGCGCGGGAGAACCTATGTCAGAGCATATTACTACCTCGAATCCTTAGAGAGTGGCGGAGCGGACTCTCCTGAAACTGCGAACCGCATTTCGTCTAGCTTATTTGAACCATGGTCCGACCCCGATGTTGATAACAGAGTAATAAGACGAGCCATGGCTTACGCGAAGCAACAGCACGGAGGCAATCAACTGCCAATTATTGCACAAGCACGGGAACAAGGTTTCAAGGGTTAAGAGCTGACGTGTCGCCTTTGCGCGACCGCAGAAATCCGAATGGAGCCATTGGCGGAGCCGAACCGAAAGATAATTTCGCCCAACAGTGCGAACATCCAACCAATCTACCAGGCACAACGCCCCCTTGGACGCCCGCGCAGTTCGCTGTAGACGTTGTGGTAACAACACGAGGCGAGATTATGGAAAAACTGACCTGTTTCAAAAGCTACGACGTACGCGGCCGTTTGGGCGACGAATTGAACGAAGACATTTGCTACCGCATCGGGCGCGGGTTTGCGCGGTCCATCGACCCTGTATCAGTGGTGATCGGCTATGACATCCGCCCGACCTCCAAGGCGCTGGCGCATCAGCTGGCCGAAGGGCTGCGCGACGAAGGGGTGGATGTGATCGACCTTGGCCTCTGCGGCACCGAGGAAGTCTATTTCGCCACCACCCGCTTTGTCAGCGACGGCGGCCTGATGGTCACCGCCTCCCACAACCCGATTGACTACAACGGCATCAAAATGGTGAAGGCTGGATCGCGGCCAATCTCCTTAGCGGACGGGTTGGGCGAAATCCAAGCCTTGGCGGAGGCCAATGATTTCGGCCCCGCGAAAACCCGCGGCTCCTTGAAGCAAGAAAACCCCCGTCAAGCCTATGCCGAGCGAGTGGTCAGCTTCGCGGATACCTCCACATGGCGGCCCATGAAAGTCGTGGTCAACGCGGGCAACGGCGTGGCTGGCCCCGCCTTTGAGGTCATCGCCAAAGAGCTGGACGCCCCCATCGAGTTCATCCGTCAACATCTGGATCCCGACGAGACATTTCCGAACGGCATCCCTAACCCGCTGCTCGAAGAAAACCGTGCGCAGACCGCCGATTTGGTGCTGGCCGAAGGCGCTGATTTGGGCGTTGCATGGGACGGCGACTTTGATCGCTGCTTCTTCTTTGACGAAACAGGTGCTTTCATTGACGGTGAATATGTCGTGGGCCTTTTGGCTGGTGCCTTCCTTGGGAAGAACGAAGGGGCCAAGATCATCCACGACCCCCGCGTGATCTGGGCGCTACTTGATCTGGTCAAGACAAGCGGCGGCGAGGCCGTGGCCTCCCAATCCGGCCACAGCCACATCAAGGCAAAGATGCGCGACGTCGATGCGGTCTACGGCGGCGAGATGTCCGCGCACCACTACTTCCGCGACTTCATGTATTGCGACAGCGGCATGATCCCTTGGTTGCTGCTGATTGAGCATATGAGTGCGTCAGGCAAGAAGCTGTCGGAGCTGGTCGCCGACATGCAGGCCCGCTTCCCGTCGTCAGGCGAGATCAACTTCAAGTTGGCGGACAAGCAACCCGCAATAGATGCCTTCGAGGCGGCATATCTGGGCGGCGCTAAGGCCGTGGACCGTCTGGACGGGCTGTCACTGGACTACGGGGACTGGCGAGTGAACCTGCGCCAATCTAACACGGAACCCGTGCTGCGCTTGAACGTAGAGGCGCGCGGCGATCGTGCATTGTTGGCTGAGAAAGTCGCTGAGATCAGCGCGTTGATCACACAAGCGTAAGACAACGCCCGCCTAAAAATAAACCAACGGTCGCCCCGCGAATTAAAGCGGTGCGATCAATGCCACCGCTTCAAACTTGCGCAAGAAACGGCGCGCAGGTTGGTGTACGGGATGATCTACATCCATCAAATCCGGAAACAGGTTTGAGAGCTCTTCATACGTGTCTCTATCGGCTTCACAGTGCTGGTCACCAACAAAGAAGCTCTCGGTGCGAGCCCCGTTTGAATACACGATCTGATGGCGATCAAACATGATGTGATAGTAGATCACGCGCGAGCAAGGGGCACGGTAGATGGTCATGCCGTCACACAAATGAGTTGCGGCGCAAAGAACCTCCGCTTCCCCCAGCAACAGATCGCAATGCCAGCCATCGATCAACATGCGGTGCTGAGGAGAGACATAAAGCGGGGCATCATTGCCAACCGTCCCCGTCTCGAAACATATGGGGGAATACTGACCCTCCCCCGGCACCGAATGCGCACCGACCCAACGCAGTGGTTGGGGGCCATCATCAACTGTATCAATCAGCTGACCCGCAACCAAATCTTCAACCGCAACATCCCCCGTGGGCGTGCGGATACACGTGCCAGCCGCAAAGCACGCGACAGAGATGCCAGCCGCAGGCACCCCGAGGTAGGTTAGGGTATTTCCGTTAGCGAGCGTTATAAGCCCGTTGGAGCTTCCCGGACTAAAGGGGGCGAATGTGGCACCAGGAGGAAGAACAAGCGAGTCATTGCCGTTACCCGCATTGACGAAAGTGGTGTTCTCACCGACAAAAATAGTGTCGTCACCGTTGCCACCGTTCAAATTTCCCGAGCTGGTGCCACCGATTAGGATGTCATCGCCATCCCCGCCGTTGAGGTTGTCGTTCCCCCCGCCACCAATCAAGGTGTCGTTACCAGCGTCGCCGGAAATATTATTATTCCCAGTGCCACCAGTTAGGGTGTCATCCCCGCCTCCACCGCGGATAGTCCCCCCGATTGCCCCGCTATCTGTGAGCGTGTCATCGCCGTCCCCGCCGACGTAGCCAAAGCTGTTTAGCCCAACGCTTCCGCTGATATTGTTGCCCGCATCATTCGCGCGGTACCCAACAAAGTTGCTGAACGATCCGCTGCCAAGATCGGCATCCGTAAAGCTGGTAACTGTCCCTGTATCCGTGTCCAGAATGGAGACCCCAGAAGCAGTCAGTGTAATTTCAAAGGCATCATCGACACCTCTGGCATCAAAGGTGCTATTATTACTAACATTCAATCCGGCCCAAAATGTCGAGTCAAACAGATCAGAGCTGGATGGTGAAATAAATACTGGCATGGTGGGACCGGAGGGGCTCTATCGCTGATCTTCTGCTTACTTAAAAGCAGACGTTGGAGGTGAGGATATATCAATAACTAATTGATATCAATGGGTTCCAATTAATCCAGCCCACCGTCTTTCATGATGAACCGTAAAACCCGCATTTTTACCTGATCTTTGTTTGAAAGCACAAAAGGCGCCTCAACTTGAGGCGCCTGATTACTCACTTCATTGAAAGTGCCTAGATAACACGGACCTGCGTCCCAACGGGGCAAAGGTCGAACAATACCGCAATCTGCTCGTTATACAGCCCGATGCAGCCCGAGGATGACCGACGCCCGATCTTGCGCGTGTCATGAGTGCCGTGGATCAGATACGCAGGCCACGACAGATACATCGCGTGAGTACCAAGCGGGTTGCCCGGACCAGGAGGCATATAGGCAAGATCAGGGTCTTCAGCGATCATCGAGGCGGTTGGTGTCCAATCCGGCCCGATACGCTTGCGTACGATCTTGGTGTAGCCACGTTTGGTCAGGTCTTCTCGGCGCGGAACGGATGTCGCGAAAACGCGGTAATCGCTGCCGTCTGCGTTCCAGAAGTGGAGCGCACGGGATGTCGTGTCAGCCACAACGGTCGCAACACCAAGCGTGTCGAAGTGGTCTTGCCATTGCTGGTATTGGAAACTGGATGCGTTGCGCGTCACCCCAGATGAGGCTTGCGGCGCACCGATTTCGTCAACCGGAGTTTCGATGCTTTGCGCACGCAACAATGTTGGCGTCGCCAAAGCTGCGGTGGCCGATGTCAAAAACAGACGGCGTGATTGTTTATTGCTCATAGGTTTATGGCCTTTGACTGCGTTGAGTATCACCGGTGAGTTAACACTTCATGCGAGCTGCGCAAACTCACATCTATGTCATTCGCCCTGCCAGATTGATCATCCGGTTTGAGAAACCCCATTCATTGTCATACCAACCAAAAACCCGCGCCATGCCCCCCGACTGCGTCACATGCGTCTCGGGCAGCGCCATCACGATACTTTCTGGACGGGCACGTAGATCAGACGACACCAATGGCTCGTCCGTTGTTCCGATAATCTCATTTCGCGCGCCCATCAGGACATCGTTGATTTTTTCTTCTGTAAAAGGCCGTTGCGCCTGAAAGCTCATGTCGATGGCCGACACTGACGCCGTTGGAACCCGTACCGATGTTGCAAAAATTCGCCCCGCCAGATCAGGCAGGACCAAATCCGTCAGCTTCCCCGCAGAGGTCGTTGTGGGCACCATAGACAGTGCCGCCGCCCTTGAGCGCACCAAATCACCGCGTGGCGCATCGACTGTTGGCTGTGACCCTGTGTAGCAGTGAATTGTTGTCATATGTGCAGTCATCAGACCAAAAGCATCATCAATCACCCGCGCCAAGGGGGCCAATGCGTTGGTCGTGCAAGACGCGCAAGACACGATGGAGTGCTCACCTAGCGCCTCATCATTCGCACCCAGCACGATTGTTTGATCCGCTGACGGGCACGGCCCCGAGATCAAAACCTTCGACGCCCCTGCTCTCAACCCGCGCTCCGCAAAGTCGCGCGTGTTGGCTTTGCCGGTACATTCCAGCACAAGCTCAACCCCGCTTAGATCAAGCGAGGACAGATCAGGCGTGCCCGTCAAAGGGTAGCGAACGCCATTGATCGTGAGGGAGGCGTCATCATAGCTCACATCGCCATTGAAGGGTCCAAATACGCTGTCATGCTTTAGCAAATACGCGCACAGTTCCGGCTTCGCGATGTCGTTGAGTGCCACAATCTCCAACCCCTCACCCGCAGGGGTCGTGGTCAATAAACGCAATATCGAGCGCCCGATGCGCCCCAAACCATTGATGGCAATTTTCGCCATGAGCCCACCTCTTGGCCATATGTTAAGGTATTGTTAGCCCGCGTCGCGGCTTTGCGCCACTAGTGCTTGCATTTGCTCCAGCTCAATCGCACCCGGAACCAATTGCGAGCCGAAGATGAAGGCAGGCGTGCCGTTCAGGTTCAGTGCTTGCGTCAATTGCATGCTGGTCTGGATATGAGCCACAACTTCTGGCGCTTCCATGTCGCGCTTCAGCTGGTCAATATCAATGCCGAGCTCCACCGCAATAATGCCAACGCTGGTCTCATTGGCGCGGCCCTCAAAGCTCATCATGGCATTGTGAAATTCTTCATATTTACCCTGTGCGCGGGACGCCAAGGCAGCGCGTGCAGCATAGACGCTCTCTTCACCCAAAATCGGCCACTCACGCATAACAACCTTCACATTGCTGTCGGACGCCACCAATGCATGCACGTCGTCAAAGCTGCGTCGGCAGTAGCCACAGTTGTAATCGAAGAACTCAACCACAACCACATCCCCGTCCGGATTGCCCAGCACCGGCGCGTTTGGATCATTATCAAGTGCCGCGCGGTTGGCGGTCAACATGGCCTGCGCCTGATCTGCCTGAGCTTGCTCTTCGCGCGACTGCAATACCTGAATAGCTTCCATAACGATTTCAGGGTTGTCGCGGATAGTTTGAAGAACCAATTCTTGCATTTGCGCTTTGGACAATTCTTGCGCAGTCACCGCCGGAGCAGCAAGACACAAAGCAAGAGCAGTCGACATGGCTAAACGGATCATTGGGCAGGTTCCTTGGAAACTTGAAAGATTTGACAGGACCGTGATCTGCTGCGAGCGGATTGTCAAACACTTGACCATCACGAGGCGGTGAAACACCGCAAAACCCCTTGCGTTTGGGGGGCGCACGGGGGACCAAAGCTCTATGAAAACACTTGCCTCACTTTTCCTCGCTTGGCTGCTTGTGGCCTTATCCCCCGCAATGGCCGCATCCTCCCTTGCGTATCAAAGCGAGCGGATCACCGCACGTCTGATCACCGCAGAAAACGCCATCACCCCCAACGCAGGAACCATTTCGGCCGCCTTGCAAATAGAGCTGGCCGATGGATGGAAAACCTATTGGGAGGCCCCGGGATCAGTAGGCTACGCGCCCGAATTGAACTGGGACGGCTCGGCAAATGTCGCGCAAGGCACAATCCTTTATCCCGCCCCCACGCGGTTTGTCGCCTTCGACATTGAGAACTACGGCTACGAGAAACAGGTCACCTTCCCAATCCAGTTGGAGCTGGATCAGACAGGCGGCACCACGGTGATGAACATGTCGGCCAATGTGCTTGTCTGCGAGGAGCTGTGCATCCCCGAGTTCTTCGAATTATCGCTGACGGTCTTGGCTGGCGAAGGCGGCATCGATACGGCCTCCGCAAACACCATTGCCAATGCTGCCGCCAAAGTTCCCACGACCTTGGACGCCGCAGGCATGAGCAACGCCCGCTACTGGATTTCGCCTGACAAAGCCGAGTTGCAAGTCGCCTTGGACAGTGGCGCGCCATTCGGGCAAAATCTGCAAATCTTCCCCAACATGGGGTCCGACGCCTCGTTTGGCGCGCCCAGCTTTGCTTTCTCTGGCGACCGGACCTCTGTGGTGGCCAGCCTCCCTTTACTCACCGCCCCGCCAACGATCAAATCGGCCAAAATCACGGTCCGCGATGGTGAGCGCGCGGTAACATTCGACGCCGTCACCCCCAATGCAGTCGCCTTAAGTGCGGATAGCGAGGCCACCAGCCTGTGGTGGATCGCCGTCATCGCGTTGATCGGCGGGTTGATCCTGAACATCATGCCCTGCGTCTTGCCGGTGCTGACGATCAAGTTTGCCTCCGCCCTGAAATCCCACGATCAAAGCCTTGGACGCATCCGTGCGGGCTTCTTGGTCTCGGCTTTGGGCGTGCTCGCGTTCATGTGGGCCTTGGTGGCCATCTTGCTGGCGATCCGCGCAGGCGGCGGTCAAATCGGCTGGGGCGTGCAGTTCCAGAACCCGATCTTCCTTGGGGTGATGATCACCTTAATCGCGGCCTTCGCCGCCAACATGGCGGGTCTGTTCGAGATCACCCTACCCCAGCGGCTGAACAGCAAAATGGTGCAAGCCGAAAGCGGCGGTGGCCTATGGGGCGACTTCGCGACGGGTGCCTTGGCAGCCGTTCTGGCCACCCCCTGCTCCGCCCCGTTCTTGGGCACTGCCGTAACCTTCGCCTTAGCGGGCAGCGGGTTTGAGGCCTTCGTGATTTTCACCGCCCTTGGGCTAGGCTTGGCCCTGCCCTACCTTGCCATTGCCCTGCGCCCAAGTTGGGTGAAGGCACTGCCCAAACCCGGCGTTTGGATGGTGCGGGTCAAATGGGTCATGGCGGCCCTGCTCGCGCTAACCGCCCTATGGCTGGCGTCGGTTTTGGCCTTGGTCGCGGGCTGGGTTGTCACCTTTGTGCTGCTTGGCCTGATCGTGCTGTCTATCGCCGCGATGTTGCTGCCAAAACGCCAGCCGCTTACCAGAGCACTCCCCGTAGTGCTCATGATCGCTGCGGTCCTGACCCCAGTGCTGATCGCCTCCGCCCCACAAGCGTTGGAGCGCAGCGCCAATTGGCAATCATTCGATCAAGCAGCCATCGAAAGCCATGTGGCCAACGGCGAGATCGTCTTTGTCGACATCACTGCCTCCTGGTGCCTGACCTGCAAGGCCAACAAGGCCCGTGTGCTGGACCGGGATCAGGTGGCGACTGCACTGTCAGCGGACGGCGTGATCTCCATGCAAGGGGATTGGACGCAGCCTGATCCGTTGATCCTAGCTTACCTAAAAGCAAACGGGCGCTTTGGCATCCCGTTCAACATCGTCTACGGACCAAACGCGCCGGAAGGCATCGCATTGCCCGAGTTCTTGACCAATGACGCGGTCCTAGAAGCGCTGGAAATGGCCGCAGCCAAATCGTAACAGCGGCGAATGGCGGAAATGGAGCCCACTTCGACCGGTACTGCAGAAAACAGGAGCGTCCGCTCTTGTGGTTGGTGACGTCGCTGCCAGCTTTTTGTACAGAGTTTCTGAGTGGGAAATTTTCACCTGACCGTTACAAAACCGTCATTCCAACGTTATGAAACAAACCAATGATGCGCGCGAGACCGTTCACATTGGGGAATCCAAAATGTTACTAAAACTACTCGGAATGTCGTCAGCCGTTGCGATCACCGCGACAGGCGCTGCGGCCGAAATGAACTTCAACCGCATCAGCAGCTTCGCAACCTTTGCCAATAACCAAGACGCGTCGGCGGAATCCTCCGCTGAGATCATCAGCGCATCGGGTGATGGCATGACACTGGTTTATTCTGACAGCCCCCTCGGCGCGATCGGACTGATCGATATCACGGATCCAACTGCGCCGGTGGCAAAGGGCAACATCGACGTTGGCGGCGAACCGACAGCCGTGTCCGTTTTAGGCAACATCGCCATGACGGGTGTGAACACATCACAAAGCTACACAGCGCCTTCGGGCGTATTGAAGGCGTTCGATCTAACAACAATGCAAGAAGTTGCTGCCTGTGATTTAGGCGGTCAGCCCGACAGCACCGCAATTGCACCCGATGGCAGCTTTGTCGTTGTCGCGATTGAAAATGAACGCGATGAAGATTTGGATGAAGGTGGCCTTGGTCAACTGCCTGGCGGATTTGTTGTGACCATCGGCATCGAAAACGGTGCCCCGGCCTGTGACAGCATGGTGCAGATAAATGTTAATGGGTTGGCCGACATCGGCGCCGACGATCCCGAGCCCGAGTTCGTGGACGTAAACAACGCGGGCGAAATCGTCGTAACGATGCAGGAAAACAACCACATCGTTGTGATGTCCCAAACGGGCGAGATTTTAAGCCACTTTTCAGCCGGTTCTGTTGATCTCACAGAAATCGACACAACAGACGAGCGCGGCGCGCTACTCTTCACTGAATCCCAAGAAAGCCGCTTGCGTGAACCAGACGGCGTTCAATGGATCGACAACGATCACTTCGCGATCGCCAATGAAGGCGACATGGACGGCGGCGCACGGGGTTGGACCATTTTCCACAAAGACGGCACCGAAGTTTTTGAAGCGGGCAACAGTTTTGAACATGCCATTGTCCAGCTTGGCCATTACCCTGACAAACGCTCGGACGCCAAAGGTGCAGAACCTGAGGGTATGGAATTCGCCATTTTCAATGGCACACCCTACGCCTTCATACTGGCCGAGCGGGCCTCTGTTGTTGGCGTATATGACGTAACCGACCCCAATGCCCCAATTCTCAAGCAGTTGCTCCCGTCAGGTATCGCGCCAGAAGGTGCCATCGCGATCCCATCGCGTGGTCTGTTTGTCACTGCAAACGAAGCTGATTTAATCGAGGATGGAGGCATCCGCAGCCACGTGATGATCTATGAATACCAAGACGCACGCGCCACGTATCCACAGCTTACCTCTGCAGGTGCGGATGAATTGATCGGATGGGGTGCAATCTCGGGCATGGTCGCCGGTGAGAGTGGTATGGTTTACGCCGTGAACGACAGCTTTTACAGCTACCAACCCACTATCTTCACCATCGACACAACCGTAACGCCCGCACAAATCACCGATGCTTTGCCGATCACGCGCGGTGGTTCTCCCGCGCAAAAGCTTGATCTCGAAGGTATCACGCTGGATGGCAAGGGCGGGTTCTGGCTCGCGTCGGAGGGTCGGACAAACCGAATGATCCCACATGGCATTTACCACGTAAACAGTGACGGTGAGATTGAAAAAGAGATCAGCCTGCCAGCAGACCTTCTTGCTGTTGAACGGCGTTTCGGATTTGAAGGCATCACATTGATCGACGGGACGCTTTGGATGGCAGTTCAGCGTGAATGGGCAGACGACCCTGCCAATCACGTAAAACTGGTCGCTTACAATATAGAAACCGGCGAATGGGGCGCGGTTCTTTATCCAAAAGCATCGGCCAGCACAGGCTGGGTCGGGCTGTCAGAAATCGTGGCACATGATGGCGACGTCTATGTCATCGAGCGTGATAACCAAATCGGCGAGAATGCCGTGATCAAGATGGTCTACCGCATTTCCGGCGATCAAATGGTGCCAGCGGCACTCGGTGGTGATCTGCCGATCGTTACCAAAGAAGCGGTGCGCAATCTTATCCCTGACTTGCAAGCTGGCAACGGGTATGTCGTGGACAAAGTCGAAGGTCTGGCAATTTTTGCAGATGGCGCAGCCTGGGCCAGTACGGACAACGACGGCGTCGATGACAGTTCAGGCGAGACCTTCTTTTGGTCCATCGGCAACTTTTAATCCGACTTATCTTTGACAATACAGTGCGCAGTTTTTCACTGCGCACTGTTTGCGATTGCAGGCCGTGCAAAATGACGGCCAGCTCCTAACTCAGTCACACCAATTTATTGATTACGCGCCCTTGGTTCTTTTCACTGGGGGGGCCGCCGATCGAAAGCGGGTATTGATCCTCTGGCCCTCAAGGTCCGTTACGTCCCACGCGATCAACTTTGGCCCAGCTCGCGGCGAAGGTCCGGTCTGGGTCAGAAATACCTGACGTTTGGGACAGGATTGCGTGGCGCGGCTCATTGGCTTGCCTCAAGAGGGTTACCGTATCGGGGCAAAGCTGCGCCACGCTCCACATCCTAATTCTTGAGTGCGGCCAACCCTTGCTCCACCGCTGCGCGGCGTGGGTCGTCTTGAGGCAACGTATCGGTGATCTCCTTGGCGCTCTCGAAGGCGGAGCGGGCGTTATCAAGCTCGCCCAATACGCCATATGCACGGGCCAGTTGCAGCCAGCCTTCGAGGTTGTCCGGCTCCTCTTCCATACGCTGCGCAAGATTGCTGACCATAGTGCGCACGAACTCTTGGCGCTCTTCCTCCGTCATCTCGGCGGCGGCGTCCACATCTTCGACGGACGGGCCACGCGGGGCATCAGGGAAGTCAGGCAGCGACGCAGGCTCAAAGCCCAGAAGGCCACCCAAACGGTTCACCTCCTCCATGAAGAACGGCATCCACGGGGCGGGCGTTGCCTCTTGAGCGACACGGTCCAGCAGCGCTTGGCGCGCCTCTTGGCCGCGCCCGTCTTGGGCCATGGCCACCGCACGGTAGTAGGTGCCTGCGGGGTTTGACGGGTCCATCTGCACCGCGCGGTCAATCGCGTCCAGTGCAGGTTTCGTGACTAGCCCGTTCTCGGCGGTGATCAATGCCTCCGCATATTGCGACCACGTGGAGGACGTTGCGTCCTCGCGCTCCACAATACGCGAATAGGCGTAAGCCGCATCCGCGTAACGCCCCATGTTGCCGTAGGTCGTGGCAAGTAACTGCCAGCCGCGCGTCTCGCCGCCGTCCGGCTCACTTTCCAATTTCAACCGCAGCTGAGTGGTTAACTTTTGCAGGTTCTGGGCTTCGCCTATCTCTTCGCCGCGCTCTGCATAGGGAACAGACGGAGTGCCCGGCACACCAAGCAGCGAATAAACCGCCGCCCCCGCAATCGGAGTGGCCAAGGCAAAGGCGATAAGGACCCCGCGACCAGCCACCTTCGAGGCATCAATCGAGCTGCGCGATTTATCGGCGGAGATCATCCGTCGCTTGATCTCGGTGCGGGCGGCGTCAGCCTCCACGCCTGAGATAATGCCGCGTTCTGCGTCGCGGTCGACTTCGCCGAGCTGGTCACGGAAGATCGCAATGGCCCCGTCCGCACGGTCCACAGTGTCCTCTTCCCGCCGCACCAATGGCCATAGGAATGCCAAGGCCGTAAGCACGGCGAAGGCCGCGGCAAGTACCCAAAAGATCATAGGGAAGTGTCCTCTTTCATCAGCTTGGCCAAATCGGCCTCCTCTTCGGCACTCAACTGAAGGTCATTTTTAACCGGTGCGCGCGGGCGGCGCGCCAATGAGACGGCCACCGCCGCGCCCCCGATGAACAGAATTATGAACGGGCCAAACCACAAGGCGTAGGTGGACGGCTTGAAGGGCGGCTTGAACAGGACGAAGTCGCCGTAACGCACCACAAGGAAGTCAAAAATTTCTTGATCGCTATCGCCTGCGACCAAGCGCTCGCGGATCAAAATCCGCAAGTCACGGGCCACGCCAGCGTCGGAGCTGTCAATCGGCTCGTTCTGGCAAACGACGCAGCGCACATTGGCCGAAATCGCGCGGGCCCGTTCCTCCAAAACCGGATCGTCCAAAATCTCGTCCGGCTCCACCGCCCATGCGGGGCTGGCGAGCAAGGCAAGCGCGAGCGCCGCCGCACGTATCATTGGCGCACCTCGTCCAAGGCCTCAAGGAAGCGGCGCAAACCATCGCCGACCACAGGGCCTGCGAAGCGGTGACGAATGATGCCGTCCGCGTCGATGATGAATGTCTCCGGCACGCCAGATATCCCCAACTCGATCCCCCCGCGTCCTGAATAATCAGAGCCAAGGGCCACATATGGGTTGCCCAGCTCTTCGAGCCATTTGGCAGCCGCCTCGGGTTTATCTTTGTAGTTGATCCCGATGAGGGTCACGCCCTCCTCCTGCCCCAAACGGGTCAGGTTGGGATGCTCCGCGCGGCACGGACCGCACCACGAGGCAAAGAAGTTCAGCAGCTTGATGCCGTCCATATCGTTGATGTCGGCGGTGCTCAGACCGGGGCGCTCCACACCCTCAATCGCGGCCAAGTCGATTTGCGGCACCGGCTTCGAGATGAATTCCGACGGCAAGGACGATGGATCACGCCCCCCCGACAGCCCCCAAATTGCAAAGCCGCCAATGATCATTGCCACCACCAAGGGCAGCGCGAATAGCAATCGTTTCATAGGTTCATTCCGCCGGAGTGGCGCCGATGGGCGCGGCTTTGGATTTCGATTTCCGAGGTGCGCCAACGCGCAACCTTCGGTCGGTCAAGGACAAGCTGCCCCCAAGCACCAAGAACATGGTGCCGATCCATAGGAAGTTCACCAATGGCTCGTATAGCACCCGCAAAAGCCAGTCGCTTTTGGCACCCTCAGCCGCCGGCTCCGCGATGGAGGCATAAAGATCACCCGCCAAGGTCTGCCGGATCGAGCTTTCCGTCGTGGTAGAGCCTGCGGTGGGGTAGAAACGGCGCTCTGGGTAAAGGGTGGTGACGAACTCGCCGTCGCGGGTCACGCTCAAGGTGGCGACATCCGCGATGTAGTTGGGGCCACGTTGACGCTCGACGCTTTCAAACGTCAGCTCAAACCCCGCAATGTCGATCTTCGCGCCGGGGTCCGCAAAGGCCACAAGATCTTCCTTCCACGCCGAGGAGCCTGTCGCCCCCAACACCAGCAACGCCACGCCAATATGCGCCAATGTCATGCCATGAGAGGCCCGCGGCTGACGCCGGATACGCGCCCACGCGCCGTCCTGAAACAGCTTGACGCGTCGCCCCCATTCTTGGACCGAGGCGACCAGCACCCAAACACCGATGCCCATCATGATGATCGCCAACACGGGCCCACCAGTGGTCACATACCAAACGATCAGCGACGTGACGACTGCAGCGGCCAACGCTACTTTCAACCGCGACAACACGCCCTGTAGGTCCGCCCGCTTCCACGACATGAAGGGACCTACCCCCATGACCAGCAACAACGGCATCATGATCGGGATGAAGCCCGCGTTAAAGAACGGTGGCCCGACGGATATTTTGTCGCCGGTGATGGCCTCTAAGAACAATGGGTAGAGCGTGCCGAACAGAACGGTGGCCGTGGCCGTGGTCAACAGCAGGTTGTTTATCAGCAGACCGGCTTCACGCGACACCGGTGCGAACAACCCGCCGCCCTCCATCGAGGGGGCGCGCCACGCAAACAACGCCAGCGAGCCGCCAATCGACAAAATCAACAGACCAAGGATGTAAATACCCCGCTCTGGATCCACCGCAAAAGCATGCACCGATGTCAGCAAGCCAGAGCGCACGATGAACGTCCCCAGCAATGACAAGGAGAACGTTAAAATAGCCAGCAGGATGGTCCAGCTTTTGAAGGTGTCGCGCTTCTCGGTCACGATGGCGGAGTGCAGCAATGCGGTGCCTACCAGCCACGGCATGAAGGACACGTTCTCCACAGGATCCCAGAACCACCAGCCCCCCCAGCCCAGCTCATAATACGCCCACCAAGACCCAAGGCCGATGCCCGCCGTCAGCGATGTCCACGCCGCCAACGTCCAAGGGCGCACCCAACGCGCCCATGCGGGGTCTACGCGCCCTTCAATCAGCGCGGCAACCGCGAAGGAGAAGACGATAGAGAAGCCAACATAGCCGACGTAAAGCAGTGGCGGATGTATCGCGAGGCCCACGTCTTGCAGCAACGGGTTCAGGTCATTGCCATCCAAGGGCGGCGGAAAAACGCGGGTAAACGGGTTCGAAGTGAACAGCATGAAGCTGATGAAGCCCACGGATATCCACGCCTGCACCGACAAGGTCCGCGCCTTGAGGGCCATTGGAATGTTGCGCCCGTAGAACGCCACCGCCGCGCCAAAACCCGCGAGGATGAACACCCAAAGCAGCAAGGACCCCTCGTGGTTGCCCCATGTGCCCGCAATTTTATAGAGCATCGGCTTCAGGGAATGGGAATTGTTCACCACATTCTCGACCGTGAAGTCCGACACGACGTAGCTGCGCATCAACGCCCCAAAGGCGAAGGCGATCAATACGAATTGGGCCAAAGCGCTGGCTTGCGCCGACTGCATCCAAAGCGCATTTCCACGCGCCGCCCCAAGCATCGGTAAAACGCTTTGCACAACGGCGGCGATAAGGGCCAGGGAAAGGGCAAATTGTCCAAGTTCGGGGATCATGTGGCAGCCTGTATCTGTAGAGTTATCCTAGATGGGGCCAAGCATACACCAAGGTCAAGCAAACGTCCCGCGACCCAATGACCAGTCCGATCACAATCCGGCTATGTTTGTGTCTATGAGCGCGTAAATCGCAGCAATATCACACCAACTAAGGTGATCATGGTTGAGACCACTTTGCCAAGGCTAAGCCGCTCCCCCATCAGCATCACGCCGATAAGCAGCGCAAAGATGATCGACGTCTCCCGCAGCGCGGTCACCAACGCAATCGGAGCCTGCGTGAAGGACCACATCACAAGGCTGTAGGCGACAAAGGACGCCCCGCCCCCGATCAAGAAGACCCGTAGCCCCTTTGTGGGCAAATCGCGCAGGACCTGCGGCGTGGTGGCCCCCATGAAGGCCGCAAAGATCACCGCATTCGCAATCCCCAGCCACGCATAATAACCGAGCGCCGAGCCACTGATCCGCGCCCCAGTCCCATCGACCAAAGAGTATGTGGCAATGAAGCACCCTGTGGTTAATGCCATCCATGTGGCCTTACCGTTGCGAAGCCCATCCGCCCCACGCACGAGCGAAATGCTAAGGATACCCGCCGCGATGGTGCCAATCGCGATCAGCTCCAGCCCTGATAAATCTACCCCGAGAAGCAGCACCGACCCGCCAGCCACCAGCAATGGCGCAACCCCGCGCGCAATCGGGTAGACTTGAGTTAGATCGCCAATTTTATAGGACTCCAACAAGAACCACTGGTAGCCAAAATGCAGCAATGTTCCTGCGACAATGTAGGGGTAGGACGCCGGATCCGGTGAAGGTGAAAGCACCAAAGCCACCAATGCCAACGGGATATGGCCGATGACCACACCTGCCATATTCAACCGCTTGTCGGCCCCACCTTTCACCAAAGCGTTCCAAATCGCATGCAACATGGCCGCAGCAATAACGGCGAGAAATACCAATGGGGTCATGGGCACACGCTATTTGTCTCACGCAGCGGCAGCAAGACGCAATTCAAAGGGGGGAAGAATAGTGTCGGGCGGGCGCATCAACGCCCACCCCAATTTGTTTCTATTTCAACGCCGCGTCCGTGATCTCGGATGTCCAAGCGCCTACCGGTTCTTTGGAAATCACAGGATCAGACCCACCCGCAAGCAGGGTTGCCACTGTGCGCTTGAAGTCCGCCTCGTCCAACGCCCCGTTGGAGCCGGCTGTCAGCTTGGCGATCTCACCCATCATGCGTTTTTGATGTGCCTCGGTTTGTGCACCGGATTCGTCGTTCTCTAGCACAATATCGGCCGCTTCATCAGGATGCGCCTCGGCGTATTTCCAGCCCTTCATGGAAGCGCGCACAAAACGGACCATCTTGTCCTTGAAGGCAGGGTCTTTGAGGTTGTCTTCCAGCGCGTAGATGCCGTCTTCCAACGTCGCGACGCCTTGGTCCTCATATTTGAAGGTGATCAATTCATCCTCAGAGACCCCCGCATCCAAAACTTGGCCAAATTCGTTGTAGGTCATGGTCGAGATGCAGTCAGCTTGGCGTTGCAGCAGCGGGTCGACGTTGAAGCCTTGCTTCAAAACGGTCACGCCATCCTCGCCCCCATCGGTGGAAATGCCTTCTTGGCTCATCCAGCTCAGGAACGGGTACTCATTGCCAAAGAACCAGACGCCGATGGTCTTGCCCTTGAAGTCTTGCGGGCTGGTGATGCCCGTGTCTTTCCAACAAGTCAGCATCAGGCCAGACGTTTTGAACGGCTGGGCGATGTTCACAACTGGCAGACCTTTTTCACGAGCCGCCAATGCGGAAGGCATCCAGTTCAACATGACGTCCGCACCACCGCCTGCCAGCACTTGTGGCGGGGCAATGTCAGGGCCGCCCGACAATACGGTCACGTCGAGGTCCTCTTCCTCGTAGAACCCCTTGTCCTTGGCCACATAGTAGCCCGCAAATTGCGCTTGGGTGACCCACTGCAATTGCAGTTTAACCTCGTCGGCGGCGTTCGCTGCCGTGGCCATAGCAAGGGCTGCGGCGCTAAGTAGTAGCTTTTTCATTATGTCGTCCTCCAGGTTGATTTTATTTAGTTTCTTGTTGTTACTTTCGTTGTGATGGATGCCAGAACGTCAGGCGTTTTTCCGCCATGGCAACCACGCCGTAGAAGGCGGATCCCGCAAGGGCCGCGACCACGATCTCTGCCCAAACCATATCAAGCGCCAACTGCCCCACCGAGGTGGAAATGCGAAAGCCCATGCCCATGGTGGGCGAGCCGAAGAACTCGGCCACAATCGCGCCAATCAGCGCCAGCGTTGTTGAAATTTTAAGCCCATTGAAAATGAACGGCATGGCTGCTGGCAAGCGCAACTTGGTCAGGCTCGGCCAATACCCTGCCCCGTAAGTGCGCATCAGATCGCGCTGCATTGAGGTGGTTTCCTGTAAGCCCGCCACCGCGTTCACCAGCATGGGGAAGAACACCATGACCACGACCACGGCCGCCTTGGAGTGCCAGTCAAATCCAAACCACATCACCAAAATCGGCGCTGTGCCCACAATCGGCAAGGCCGCCACGAAATTGCCAACAGGTAGCAACCCGCGTTTCAAGAAATCGTAGCGATCTACCAATACGGCCATCATCAACGCCGCACCACAGCCGATAATGTAGCCGCTAAGCGCCCCTTTCAGGAAGGTTTGCTGGAAATCGAGCCAAAGCGTGGGAATTTCAGAGAAGAACGTCGCGATCACCTGACTGGGAGCCGGAAGGATCACCAGCGGCACATTGAGACCGCGCACCAACAGCTCCCAGACAACCACGATTGTTAACCCAAATATGGCAGGAACCAGAAGCTGAATGATCCGCGTCTTAGCACCGCGCCCGTTGGCGAGCCGCGCATTCAGCGCCCACATGGATGCCCAGATAACAAATGCCAGCACGACAAGGATCATGACAGCCCCATCCGCTTCAGCGCTTTACCTTGTATAAACCCAATAATCAGGACCAGTGACGCGGCCAATATCGCGGCCAACACCAACGCGGACCAAATCTGCACCATTTGCCCATAGTAGCTACCTGTTAGCATTCTGCCGCCCAAACCTCGGGCACCGCCAGCTGGCAGTTCCGCCACGATTGCTCCAACCAAAGCTGCGGCCACGCCGATCTTAAGCGAGGCAAACAGATAAGGCATGGAGGCCGGTAGACGTAACTTCCAAAACCCCTGCCCTTGGGAGGCATTGTAGGTTTTCAGTAAATCCGTCTGCATCGCGTCCGGCGCACGGAGGCCTTTGACCATCCCAACAACCACGGGAAAGAAACTAAGATAGGCCGAGATGATAGCCTTGGGGATCAATCCTTGAACACCAATCGAATTCAAAACAACAATGATCATCGGCGCAATCGCGAGGATTGGAATTGTCTGAGATGCGATTGCCCAAGGCATGACGCTCATATCCATGGCGCGACTATGTACGATACCAACAGCAAGCAAAATTCCCGCCCCTGTGCCAATGACAAAGCCAAGCAAGGTCGCACTCAAAGTTATCCATCCATGATAAACCAACGAGCGTTTGGAGGTGACCTTCTTCATCACGGCCGTGTCCCACAAATCATGCGCTACTTGATGGGGCGCAGGCAACCGGGGGCGGTCTTGAGAATAGGTCGCGGGGATCGCAAAACTATTGCCCAACACCAAACCAATGTTGGAGGCGTCTCGGCGCTCAATTGGATTGTCAGGCACCACCACCGCCCCTGCTCGCTCCAAACCTGTCAGTGTTTCCTTCACGTTCATGAAGGGAACAGCCGCGTACCAGAAGGCGAAAATCGTTGCGATAACAGTAAGAACAGGAATGAGTTTAGACATGCAGCACGCCCTCCCCCATCATTGCTTCAAAAATACCTCCCGCGGAGCGTCCAGAACTTTCAACCCGCACGAACGGGGAGACGGTAGTCATTAGGTATTTATAAAGCAGTGATGCTAACGGGTTGTTTACCCAATCAGATGTAGTTTCGGTTTGCGGAACAGGCTGAGGAGCCGATGGCCGTAAGCGGTGATAAGATACATCTGTATCATCTCTCCAGCGTCTCGGTTCATTGGGCCGAGACGCGTTTGTTGCAGCCTTGTCGCGCAATTCATTCATCCGCATGCCCCGCTCGCAATCCTTCACGTACACGGTGGGCGATCTCAATGAATTCCGGCGTATCGCGAATGTCGAGCGGGCGCTCTTTTGGCAAAGGGCTGTCGATGACATCTGTAATCCGACCCGGGCGCGGGCTCATCACCACGATCTTCGTCGACAGGTAAACCGCCTCGGGGATTGAATGCGTCACAAAACCGATGGTCTTGTTGGTTCGCGCCCAAAGCTCCAGCAGTTGCTCATTGAGATGATCGCGCACGATTTCGTCCAATGCCCCAAAAGGCTCGTCCATCAGCAAAATATCTGCATCAAACGCCAAAGCCCGCGCAATGGATGCGCGCTGCTGCATACCGCCCGACAGCTGCCACGGGAACTTCGCGCCGAAATCGGACAGCTCAACCAAGTCCAGCACCCGCGCGACACGCTCATTCTGATCGGCTTTCGAGTAGCCCATGATTTCTAGGGGAAGCTTGATGTTTCCAGCGATAGTGCGCCATGGATAGAGGCCTGCCGCTTGGAAAACATACCCATATGCACGTGCACGCCGCGCATCATCCGCGCTCATTCCATTGACGCTTAAGGAGCCGCCTGTGGGGGTCTCTAGACCTGCAATACAACGCAAAAACGTTGTTTTTCCGCACCCTGACGGCCCAATAAAACTAACGAAATCCCCCTGATTGATATCCAGAGAGACGTCTTTGAGGGCATGGATCGGCGCATCATTGGTTTGAAACGTCAAATCCAGCGCCGAAGCGCTGATGACCGGTGGGTGTGTCACAGTAGATGAGGCCATTCAGAATGGCCTCGCTGCACAGCTTAGCCCGCGGGCAATTCCTCTGCCAGATCCGGCGAGGCAACTTCGTTGGTCTCTGCGGCCGAGCTGTATTTGGACCAGACGCCGCCAATTGAGAAGGCCGCGAAGATGAACATAGCATCCGCGATGGCTATATCGTTGATCCATGTTCCGACGGCCAGCAACCCTAGTGCCACGACCAATAGAACCTTCGTTAAAAAAACTTGCATGAGTTAACCCCTGTACCATTCCCGTTCTCGAGAAGAGGTTTTTCAGGGCAATCCGGCAATTCTGTGACATGATCCGGGCAATTCCATCTTTATTAACCATATTTTAGCGCCTTAGATCCCAGCAGGAATATTGAGTGGGTCACGCTTAATCTTGCGTGGCGTATTAAGTGATTTCCATTTGGTGAGCGCTTGGTTCGCGCTGGCAAAGGCCGGTCGACGCACGAATTTACCGCGCCCTGGCTGGGGCTGGGAGTTCTGACCATAAGCCCAAACCACATCACCACGCGACAGCGTGTAGCGAGCCTGCGCGGTGACAGTCATCCCCTCAAACACGTTGTAATCGATGATCGACTTTTGCGTGCTTACCGCGATTTCGCGGCTAATCGTTGGGTCCCACACCACCACATCGGCGTCACCGCCAACCGCAATCCCGCCCTTCATTGGGTAGATATTCAAAATCTTGGCAATATTGGTAGAGGTGGCCGCAACGAACTCCTCCGGTGTTAGGCGTCCGGTTTCCACCCCTGTGGTCCAAAGCATCGCCATGCGTTCTTCCAAGCCGCCGGTTCCATTGGGAATTGTGGTGAAATTGTCGAGGCCCATTTGCTTTTGCTTGTCGGAGAAGGCCGCATGATCAGTGGCAACGACCTGCAACGACCCCGACGACAGACCCGCCCAAAGCGAGGCCTGATGCTCCTTGGAGCGGAACGGCGGCGACATCACACGGCGCGCGGCGTATTGCCAATCCTTGTTGAAGTATTCGGTCTCATCCAGCGTCAAATGTTGGATCAGTGGCTCGCCGTAAACCCGCATTCCTTTTTGGCGCGCGCGGCGAATGGCCTCATGGGCCTGCTCGCAAGACACGTGAACGATATATAGCGGCGTGCCAGCTGCATCCGCGATCATGATCGCGCGGTTGGCGGCCTCTCCCTCCACTTCAGGGGGGCGCGAGTACGCGTGGCCTTCGGGGCCAGTGATGCCTTCGGCCAGATATTTTTGCTGCAACTCCTGCACGATGTCGCCGTTCTCGGCGTGAACCAAGGGCAACGCGCCCAGCTCGCCGCAACGTTTGAAGGAGGCGAACATCTCGTCGTCCTCGATCATCAGCGCGCCTTTGTAGGCCATGAAGTGCTTAAAGGTGTTGATGCCACGCTCTTTAACGACGGCTTCCATCTCATTGAAAATATTCTCATTCCAGCCGGTGATGGCCATGTGGTACGAGATATCCGTGCAAATCTGGTCGCGCGACTTTCGGTCCCACTCGTCAATTGCATTCAGCAGCGACCCGTCTTCTCCAGGTAGGCAGAAGTCCACCAACATCGTAGTGCCACCTGCCGCCGCCGCGAAGGTCCCACTTTCGAAGGTTTCCGCCGCAGTGGTACCCATGAAGGGCATTTCCAAGTGGGTGTGCGGGTCAATGCCGCCCGGGATCACATAGGCCCCCGACGCGTCAATGGTTTCGTCACCTTTTAGGTTCTCGCCAATCTCGGCGATCTTCTCACCTTCAATCAAGACATCAGCCTTCCAGCTGCGATCTGCGGTAACGATTGTGCCGCCTTTGATGACTTTACTCATGTGCGTCTCCCTTGATGTCTAATTGACGTTGCACGCCTTGCCGCCTGCCGAAATATCGTAGTCCTTGAGCAAAAGGTGCATCCCCAGCTCATTCGCTTTTGTGCAGATGGTATCCCAATCGAGGCCCGTCTCGGTGTATTCCACTGCCAACACGTCCTTGCCCGCATCCAAATAAGGCTGCGCTTCTTCGCAGAAGTCATAAGCAAAGCATTGCTCCAACATCAGCAAATCCATCTCCCCCACCAGATCGGGGATCAGCTGGGGCGCATTTTTCTGGGCTACGAGCAGCCCTTGGTCCTGCGCATATCCGGCCAGAGCGCGGATGTATGTGAGGCCATCGGCTTTCGTGAGATCGAAGCCACTGTCGTTCTCAAACAGGTCGATATTGTCAGGCTCAACCCCCGCAAACCCCATGGAGGCACAGCGGTCGATGCGGGCTTTCATAATGCTCAGAATTTCAGGGGCGCGGATGTCGATGTAGACTTCGTCGGGCCAGTCCCCCAATTGCTTGCCAAGCACATGTGCGGGGAACGCATCCACATCATCGCGGTAATCCTCACGCGTGCCGACGCTCACATAGCAAACACTACGAACGCCCCGCGCCGCGAGCTCGGCGATTTGCTCCGATGTGACGCCGTCCATATCCGTCACCAACAAAGTGGCACGGATGGACAGGTCCAACGGCTCGGTCAATTGCCAATCCCAATATGTCGGTTGCTCTCCACCGATGACAAACAGGGCCATCGGCAAGCTGAGAAATGACATTGGGTAAGCCATTCTACTTACTTCCTCTTTATCGCAAATTCGCTGCGTCCCGCGCCCGAGTTGCGCAGGATATACATGTCGATCAGCACCCCGTTTTTGTCGATTGAGAAAACCGAGCGTCGGGTTTCATTCGGCAAGTCAGGGTTCTTCGCCCTTGGATCCAGCTTGGTTCGTGAGCGCCAGACACCGTTTTCCTCGGTTGTCTCAGAGATCAGTGATACCGCAACGCCACTGCTGTCGATTGCCTTATACCGGCAGGTTCCCAGAACCGCGAAACAGTCGTGCGGGGTGTATCGCGTAACATCTCCGGTAATGTCGGACTTGGTTGAGCGGAACCGGTTGTCAGCGGTCAGCCCAACCGGAATGAACAGCTGGTTGCCCTGCACACGAATGCTGCTTTTCCCCAAGATCCCTTTCAAAACCTTCGTGATCTCCTCAAGGTTTTCTGCTTGGGGCAACGAGACAACCATCTGGCCATTATAGGTGTAATTATTCGCCCCGCGTCTGCGCGACGTCAGCCTCATCTCGATCGGCACTGGCGCGCCTGCATTCTCCAAAATAAAGTTATACGTCACACCCGTTGGGGGGCGCAGCGCGTCCAGATCAACATCCGAGCCAATGCCCGGACGTATCTCAATCGGCGCAGTTGTTGTTGCACAGCCTGCAAGGGCAAGGCCTGCCACCAATATTAATGTGGCTTTGAATTTACTCACCCAACGATCTCCGCTTTCTCTACTACGGCGTGGAACAAAACATTCGCGCCCGCCTCCGCCCACTGAGGGCTAATTTCTTCTGCTTCATTGTGGCTCAAGCCATCCACGCAGGGGCACATAACCATCGCAGTTGGTGCCACTCGATTGATCCAACAGGCATCATGACCCGCCCCAGAGATCAAGTTGATATGGGAATACCCCAAGCGGTCCGCCGCATCCCGCACCGCACCGACGCATCCTTCGTCAAAAGCCACCGGATCAAACCCGCCGACTTTTTCCAACTCAAGGCCCAAGCCCATTTCGTCACAAATTACTTTTGCGCCTTCAGCCAGACGTTTCTCCATGTCTTCAATCACTGACAGTTCAGGGGACCGGAAATCTACGGTAAACACCACCTTACCTGGGATCACATTTCGCGAATTCGGATACACATCAATGTGACCCGCCGCACCCACCGCATGGGGGGCGTGAGACCACGCAATTTCGTCCACCAGCTCCAGCACTTTGGCCATGCCAAGGCCCGCATTTTTGCGCATCGGCATAGGGGTCGAGCCTGTGTGGCTGTCCTTGCCGGTAATGGTCACCTGCGTCCAACTTAGACCTTGGCCATGGGTGACGACGCCGATTTCTTTCTCCTCGGCCTCCAAAATTGGGCCTTGCTCGATATGCAGCTCGAAGAAGGCATGCATTTTGCGCGCGCCCACCTCTTCGTCACCGCGCCAGCCGATGCGCTTCAGCTCATCGCCAAAGGCTTTGCCGTCTGCATCCTCGCGTTCATACGCCCAATCCTGCGTGTGAATCCCCGCGAAAACCCCAGACGACAACATGGCGGGCGCGTAGCGCGTGCCCTCCTCGTTGGTGAAGTTCGTAGCCACAATAGGGTGCTTCGTCTTGATGTTTAAGTCATTGAGAGTGCGAATAATTTCCAAACCACCGAGCACCCCCAACACGCCGTCATACTTGCCGCCCGTGGGTTGCGTATCAAGGTGGGAGCCGACGTAGACGGGCAGCGCATCCGGGTCCGTGCCCTCGCGACGCGCGAACATGTTGCCCATCTGATCAAGGCCCATGCTACACCCTGCCGCCTCGCACCAGCTCTGGAACAACGCGCGCCCTTCGCCGTCCTCATCGGTCAGCGTTTGACGGTTGTTGCCGCCCGCCACACCGGGTCCAATCTTGGCCATCTCCATCAGGCTGTCCCACAGCCGAGCGCCGTCTACTTTCAGGTTTTCGCCAGGTGCTGCCATTATAAAATCCCCCAGTATTTGACCAGTCGGTCAAAGGAAGGCTAACAGTGGTCTAGGGGCTGTCAAGGATTCCCCTTTGAATTTCCGCCATGCATCGTGGCAATTGCTAATGAAAGAGGCATTTTTTATGCCAAAAATAAAT
Source organism: Litoreibacter sp. (assembly GCF_039974535.1). Classification (GTDB taxonomy): domain Bacteria; phylum Pseudomonadota; class Alphaproteobacteria; order Rhodobacterales; family Rhodobacteraceae; genus Litoreibacter. The sequence continues at coordinate 179,443 of NZ_JBDWIU010000011.1, forward strand.
GAGCCCGATCGCCCACGTACACGCATTCAGCAGCGCAACCGTGACCTGATCCTTGAGGCCGCCCTTGAAGTGTTTTCAAACAACGGCTTCCGAGGTTCCACGCTAGATCAAATTTCAAATCAAGCCGGGCTCTCGAAGCCCAACCTTTTGTACTATTTTGCCTCCAAAGACGCCATTCACGAAGAACTTTTGTCGGGTCTGATGGACACTTGGTTGGACCCGCTACGCACCCTGAATCCGGACGGCGAATCGATTCCTGAACTGTTAGCTTACGTGGAGCGAAAGCTGGAGATGAGCCGCCTTTATCCGCGCGAAAGCCGTCTGTTCGCAAATGAAATCGTGCAAGGTGCGCCGCGAATGCTGGACGCCTTGAAGGGCGATTTGAAGAACCTTGTTGATGAGAAGGTCATCATCATTCGTGACTGGAGTGCACAGGGTAAAATCGCCGACGTGCACCCCTATCATTTACTGTTCTCGATCTGGTCGTTGACGCAACATTACGCCGATTTCGACGTGCAGGTGCGTGCGGTTCTGGGCGACGAAGAGCCGTTCGATCAAGCCCCCGCCTACCTTCGCGATGTCTTCGTAAAAATCTTAACGCCCTAAGCTATTCCGCCGCACAGCTTCCCGGATTGTTGGGATGCGTGGTCCAATTGGCGTATTCTTCCTCGACGACCTTGCCGGTTCGCGGATCAACCTCGCCCGGTGTCATTGGCAACATCGAGATACAATCCTCGATGGGACAAACATCCACGCAGAGGTTACACGCCACGCATTCCGCGTCGATCACCTCAAACACACGCTCCGCCGACATGGAAATCGCTTGGTGCGATGTGTCCTCGCAAGCCGCGTAGCAGCGACCGCATTTGATGCAGGCGTCTTGGTCGATCTTGGCCTTGGCGATGTAGTTAAGGTTCAGATATTGCCAATCGGTGACGTTCGGAATTGCCATACCGATGAAGTCTTGTGTGGAGGTGTAGCCCTTCTCGTCCATCCATTCGGACAGGCCAGAAATCATCTCCTGCACCACTTTGAAGCCGTAGGTCATTGCCGCTGTGCAGACCTGCACATTGCCGCATCCAAGCGCCATAAACTCCGCCGCATCGCGCCATGTTGTTACCCCCCCAATGCCCGAGATCGGCAGACCGTGGGTCTCTGGGTTACGGGCAATTTCGGACACCATCGACATCGCAATCGGCTTCACCGCTGGGCCGCAATAGCCGCCATGAGAGCCTTTGCCATCGATGCTTGGCTCGGGGCTCATGCTGTCGAGGTTCACGGATGTGATCGAATTGATCGTGTTGATCAGCGACACCGCATCCGCCCCACCGCGCATCGCGGCGGCCGCAGGCTTGCGCACATCGGTGATGTTTGGGGTCAGCTTCACGATGACCGGCTTGGAGTAATATTGCTTACACCAACGCGTCACCATCTCAATGTATTCAGGCACTTGGCCCACCGCCGCGCCCATACCGCGCTCTGACATGCCGTGCGGGCAGCCGAAGTTCAGCTCGATCCCATCCGCGCCTGTGTCCTCAACCAGCGGCAGGATGTCCTTCCACGCCTGCTCCTCACAAGGCACCATCAAGGACACGATGATGGCGCGGTCAGGATAATCGGCTTTGACCCGCTTGATTTCCTCAAGGTTGGTTTGCAGCGGGCGGTCGGTGATCAGCTCAATGTTGTTCAATCCCAACAGGCGGCGATCCGCGCCATAGATCGCGCCGTAGCGCGGCCCGTTGACGTTGACCACAGGTGGTCCTTCCATGCCGAGCGTCTTCCACACCACCCCGCCCCATCCGGCCTCAAAGGCGCGGCGGACGTTGTATTCTTTGTCAGTGGGCGGCGCAGAGGCCAGCCAAAACGGGTTGGGGCTTTTAATGCCCAAGAAATCTGTCGTGAGATCGGCCATGAGTTACTTGCCCCCCATCAATGTCGCATGAATATCTTCGGCTGCGTCGCGCCCTTCGGCCACTGCCGTCACCGTCAGGTCATCCCCGCCTGAGGCGCAATCGCCCCCTGCCCAAACGCCGCCCAACGACGTGGCACCTGTATCTGAAACCGCGATTTTGCGGCCCTCAAGCGTCAAGCCCTCTGGTGCGCCCTCAAGCGACTGACCGATGGCTTTGAACAGTTGATCCGCTGAGATGCGGAAAGTCTCGCCGGTGCCGGCAAGCTTGCCATCAGAAGTGGTCGTATATTCAAACTCCACCTCTTTGACGGCCCCATTGCCATGCACCGCAACGGGTTGCGCGTTTGGCACGATGTGCACACCTTTGGAGCTTGCAAGGTCTTGCTCAAACTTCGACGCGCCCATTTGGTCCAGCCCACGGCGGTACACAATCGTCACGTTCTGCGCGCCCAGAAGCTTGGACTGCACGGCGGCATCAACAGCCGTCATGCCGCCACCAATCACCACCACATTGCGGCCCACAGGAAGGGCGTTCAGATCACTCGCTTGGCGCAGGTCAGCGATGAACGAAACTGCGTCGGATACGCCGTCTCTTTCTTCGCCGTCGGCGCGCAGGGAGTTCACGCCGGACAGCCCAATGCCCAAGAACACCGCGTCATGGTCGCTTTTCAGCTTATCTAAACTCAGGCTCCCCCCAAGCTTTTGGCCAGTCTCAACAGTGATCCCGCCAATCTTCAGCAGCCAATCGATTTCTTGGGCCGCGAAATTGTCGGTGGATTTATAGGCTGCGATGCCAAACTCATTCAGCCCGCCCGCTTTGGCGCGCGCGTCAAACAGCGTCACGTCATGGCCATGCATTGCCAAGCGGTGCGCGCAAGACAGCCCCGCAGGTCCTGCCCCCACGACTGCAACTGATTTTCCGGTGCTGGCCGCACGAGTGAACGGGTGCTTGCCTGCCCCCATCAATGTATCCGTGGCGAAACGCTGCAGGCGGCCGATCTCTACCGGTTTACCCTCTGCGACTTCCCGCACGCAGACCTCTTCGCAAAGGGTCTCCGTCGGGCAAACCCGCGCGCACATGCCGCCAAGGATGTTTTGCCCAAGGATGGTCTTTGCCGCCGCTTCCGGCGTGCCAGTTTGAATTTGGCGAATGAACAACGGGATGTCGATATCCGTCGGACAGGCCGTCATGCAGGGCGCGTCATGGCAAAAGTAACATCTGTCAGAAGCCACCGCCGCCTCGTGGGGCGCGTAGGCTGGGTGCAGATCATCAAAGTTCTCTGACAAAGTGTCAGCGCTCAAACGACCGGATGTAATACCGGGTGTCAGTGGCGTGGCTTCGGGCATGGTCTCTCCGGGCTGCGTCTACATTTGCGCCCAGAGTGGCACGTTTCAAAATTTTATCAACTGGTAAAATTTCAGCAGTTTGAGAACTATTACACCTTAATCGGTTGATCCGGGCCAAGGTCCAATCGCCAACAATACTCGGGGCCATCAACCGGAAACAACTTGGTCACCAGGGGGTCATGCCCCGGTATGATCAGGCTGCGCTCGGAGGCAAGTTCATGCAAACGCGCGAAACCATCAAGCATATTCTGTAGATCAACAACGATTGGGAATGGCTTATTTTCAAACACATTTTCGTAATAATGCGTGGCGTCTGACGCAAGGCACAGCCAGCCCGCATCTGTGCGCACACGGACCGCCTGCAAACCTCTGGAGTGTCCTCCGATACAATGCACAGTGACCCCATCGGACACTTCACCGTCTCCGTCATAAAATACGCATCTGCCTTGATAAACCCGCTTCACGGCCTCGCAAATATGATCCGCAGAGAAGGGCATTTTTAATGCCTCATGGCACATGCATGGGCCCGTGGCGTAAGCCATTTCAGCCTCTTGCAAGTGAATCGTCGCGTTGGGAAACAGGTGCAAGCCGCCTGCGTGATCATAATGCAGGTGGGTTACGATCAGCTGCGTAATATCCTCAGCCCGCAAGCCAATCCCCGCCAGAGCCTCCCTTGGGTCGCGCAAAATCGGGCGATCTCGTGACGCAGCCTCTGCCTCATCGTAGCCGGTGTCGACAAGGATCACCTCTCCTTCGCGGCGCAGCACCCAGATAAAGTAATCCATCGCGTGCGGTGCATCATGATTGTCGTCAAAGATAAAGCTATCGGCGCGGGTACGGCTGTTCCGATCAGCGTATTTTAGGGCGTGAACTTGCCAATTGCTCATTGATGAACCTCCGAAAAAACTCTGACGGATTTGTCTATGACCATGCCTTCAATCGTCTCCTGAAAGCTCGCGTAGTGAGGGCTTTCCATATGCACCTTGAACGCGGCCTCGTCGGTGTAGAGTTCATATAAGAACACCACGCTTGGGTGATTTGGGTCACTGCAGACATCAAATTGACGGCACCCGTCCTCATGCGACAATGAGGTTTGTGCGTTTTGCACAATGGCAGATTTAAAGGTCTCGATATGTGCGGGATTAATTTCGACGGTTACCGTGACGGCAAACATGATCTGCTCCTAGGTGCGATTGCAAAAAACAACGTATACATTAAAGTATACGCACAGGACCCAACCATTTAGGCTTAAACTGATCCTTATGACAAAGACTTTTAAAATCGCCGTATTCGACGGCGACGGCATCGGCCCCGAAATCATGCACCCCACGGTGGCCCTTCTAAAAGCGATCTCAGCCAAATCGAAGTCCTTTGATTTCGCATTTAACACCCTGCCCGCTGGTGCCGCGCACTATGCTGAGCATGGTGAAAGCCTGCCCGAAACTTCCTTGGAGGCAGCCCGCGCCTCGGACGCTATATTACTATCAGCCATGGGGCTTCCGTCCGTCAGGTACCCCGATGGGACGGAGATTTCCCCGCAAATCGAAATTCGCAAAGCACTACATCTATACGCAGGTGTTCGCCCCGTCCGCCTCGCCCCCGGACAACCCACGCCGCTGGCGTTAAGCGAAGGGCAACCCGTTGATTTTGTTTTAATCCGTGAAAGCACCGAGGGCCTGTTCCACTCGCAAGGAACCCGCGATGTGCGCAATGACACCGAAGCTTACGAGACTTTAAAGATCACACGGGACACCTCGGAAAAGCTGTTTAACTTCGCCTTCAAGCTGGCGCAGTCTCGCAAGCGTGCGGGCCGCGGCGCGGGGGCTGTCACTTGCGTTGATAAGGCCAATGTTTTCGCCGCCTTCGCCTTCTTTCGCAAGATTTTCGATGAAGTCGCGATGAAGCATCCCGAAATCCAAACCAATCATGCCTATGTGGACGCGACAGCCCTATGGATGGTGGAGAAGCCGTGGGTGTTTGACGTCATGGTCACCGAAAATATGTTCGGCGACATTCTGTCCGACCTAGGGGCGGGATTGATGGGCGGTCTTGGCCTTGCCCCTTCCGCAGACATCGGGGACGAGAATGCGGTCTTTCAACCTTGCCACGGCTCCGCACCAGACATTGCAGGACAAGGCGTCGCCAATCCATTTGCGATGATCTTGTCGGCGGCGATGATGCTCGACTGGTTGGGGGAAGCCTTTGGCCTCGATGAGATGATGAGCGATGGCATAAGGCTGCGCGAAGCCGTTGAAGCCGCGATTGATGAGCGCCAAGACGTCACCCCTGATCTAGGTGGCACCGCCAGCACCAGCGAGGCCGCAGCGGCCATCGCAAGGCGCCTGCTTTGAAGGTTGCATGCCTAGGGGCCGGATACTTCGCCCAATTCCATTATGACGCGTGGAGGCGGATGAAAAATGTCGAACTCGTCGGCTCTTGCGACACTGATCGAGGCAAAGCCGTAGCGACCGGTGCTCCGGCATTCGCAGATCTTGGGGACATGCTGCGGAGTGCCTCCCCTGACATCTTGGACATTATCACCCCGCCCCAGACGCATGCAGCGGCCATCGAGGCGGGCATTGCCGCAGGGGTGAAGTTGATCATTTGTCAAAAGCCTTTCTGTGCCTCCCTGACAGAAGCCCGCCGCATGACTACGCGCGCGTCAGAGGCAGGTATTCCTTTGATCATACATGAGAATTTTCGCTTTCAACCTTGGTACCGTACGGCAAAGTCGCTCATAGACGACGGCAAGATCGGCACCCCGATGCAGCTTACATTCCGGCTGCGCACAGGGGACGGTCAAGGGCCCGAGGCCTACCTGGATCGCCAACCTTATTTCCAAAATATGGAACGGCTATTGGTGCATGAGACCGCGGTGCATTGGATCGATACTTTCATGTATTTCTTCGGGCGCCCTACTGCGGTCTATGCGGATCTTCGCCAGCTCAACCCCGATATAGCCGGTGAAGATGCAGGCCATATCTTGTTCGAATTTCCCGATGGAAGGCGCGCACTGTTTGACGGCAACCGGCATTTGGATCACGCAGGGGATAACCCTCGGCTGACCTTGGGCGAAGGCCTGTTTGAAGGGGCCGAAGGCTCTTTGTTGCTGACCGGAAATGGGGAGCTGTATTTGCGCAGGTTTGGCGAAACGGATGCGGCATGTGTGCTTCCCGCAACCTCGTACCAAGGCTTCGCAGGAGATTGCGTCTATGCGCTCCAAAAGCACGCCTTGATGTGTTTAGAAAGCGGACAGGCCTTCACCAACCCTGCCGCCGACTACCTGCTTGTTCGTGAAATCGAGGACGCTATATACCGCTCAAATGCGACCGGTGCGCGGGTGGAAGTTTGACAATACCAAAGTCCCAGACAGAGCAAGCATTGTGCAAAATGCGTTGCATGGTTTTCTCAGGCGAATTGCCTCCGGGATCGAACCACTTTGAAGCGGACTTAGCGCAGACCCTAGGAATGTCACGAACCCCTGTTCGTGAAGCCGCTTTGACCATGCAGGCCCAAGGGTTGGTGCAAGTTCAGCCCCGTCGTGGCATCCGCATATTACCCCTGTCCGCTGACGACATGGCCGACATCTATGAGATGTTGGGCGAGTTGGAGAGCCTCGCCGCAGGTCGTGCTGCCAAGCAAGGCCACACCAAGAATGACTTACGCGCAGCCGAAACCCACCTTAGCAACATGGACGCGGCGGTGGGCAAAAATGATCGCCATACCTGGGCCAAGGCTGATGAAGGTTTTCACAATGAATTAGTGCACTTAGGCGGCAATAAGCAAGTAATCGAGGTCGTAAACCGCTACACCGACCAAGTCAGGCGTGCGCGGATGATGACGTTGCCTCTGCGCCCTTTGCCGAGCCAATCGAACGAAGACCACCGTGCCGTGCTTTTGGCCATTGAACAGGGTGACGCACAACGCGCCCGCGACCTGCACCGCGCGCACCGTCAAAAAGTAGGGGCCTTGTTAATCGGCTTCATTCGCGAACTTGGGTTAACGCGCCTCTAGGCAAATGCTCTCCGCCCGATCCCCCGCAGCGCACATCAAACGAAAAAGGCCCCACCAAAATGGCAGAGCCCCTCTCGAATTTAAATCAGGCTTAGGACGCCGCGTCGACCGCACGTTTCGTCATGACGGAAACCAAATGCGCGCGGTACTCGGCAGAGCCGTGCAGATCGGAAATCATGTCATCCGCACTGACGTTCACCCCATCCAAGGCGCTAGGCGAGAAGTTGCCGTTCAAGGCATCCTCCGCCGCCGTCCAGCGATAAACCCCACCGTTGGAGGCACCTGTCACGGCCACCCGAACGCCACCAGATGCTTTCGCCACGAACACACCCACAAGCGCAAAACGGGACGCGGGTTGCACGAACTTTTGGTAGCTCGCCTTCTCTGGGATCGGGAATTTGACGGCAGTGATGATCTCGCCTTCGTCCAATGCGGTCTCAAATAGATCGACGAAGTAGTCGTCCGCCGCGATCTCGCGTGTGTTGGTCACGATCGTCGCACCGGAGGCCAGCGCCGCCGCCGGATAGCACGCCGACGGGTCGTTGTTGGCCAATGAGCCACCAATGGTGCCGCGATTGCGCACCGCAGGATCCCCAATGTGAGACGCCAGTTCCGACAGCGCCTTATAGCTGCCGTCCCCAGCCACATCGCCGTGGACTGTCGCCCCGCCAATGCTGAGGACCCCGCCCGCCGAGGTGATGCCCTTCATCTCGGACACGCCAGATAGCGAGACCAGTTTTTCAGGGCTTGCCAGACGCTGCTTTAGCGTGGGGATCAGGGTTTGCCCGCCCCCCAGTGCCTGTGCCTCGTCCCCGCCAAGGGCGGCCGCTGCCTCGGCCACGGTTGCTGGACGTTCTATGTCAAATGCATACATGTGCTTCTCTCCCTCAAACGTTCTGCATGGCCGACCACACGCGATGTGGGGTCATTGGCATGTCGATATGGGTGACGTTTTTGCCGCCCGATTGCAGCGCATCTATCACCGCGTTCACCACCGTGGGAGGAGAGCCAATAGCCCCCGCCTCGCCGCAGCCCTTCACACCCAATGGGTTGTGCGTACACGCATTCCCCTGAGAGTGATCGACCGTATAGAACGGCAGATCATCCGCGCGTGGCATCACGTAGTCCATGTAGGACGCGCTTAGCAGCTGGCCGTTCTCGTCGTAGGTGGTGTTTTCCAACAGCGCCTGACCGATGCCCTGGCCCAAACCGCCATGCACCTGACCTGTCACGATCATCGGGTTGATAACGTTGCCGAAATCATCGACCGCCGTCATGCGCTCCACCGAGACTTTGCCGGTGTCGGGGTCAACTTCGACCTCGCAGCAGTAGGCCCCAGATGGGTAGGTGAAGTTGGCCGGATCGTAGAACGCGGTCTCCTCCAAGCCCGGCTCGATGTCCTCAAGCGGGAACTCATGCGGGATGTAGGCCTTCAGTGCCACCTCACCGAAAGTCACCGACTTATCCGTGCCCGCAACCGAGAACACACCGTCGTTCAGCTCGATGTCCCCATCGGAGGCTTCCAACATGTGGGCCGCGATCTTCTTGGCTTTGTTGATGATCTTCTCGGTGGCACGCACCACCGCAGAGCCACAAACCGCCAAAGAACGCGATCCATACGTCCCCATCCCAAACGGGATTTTGGACGTATCGCCATGTACGATGTCAATGCTTTGCGCATCAATACCCAGCATTTCGGCCACCACTTGCGGGAAGGCCGTCTCGTGGCCTTGACCGTGAGAGTGCGCACCCACCATGACCGACAGATTGCCAGTCGCGTTCACCCGAACCGTCGCGGCGTCATACAGACCCACGCGGGATCCAAGCACGCCCACAAGGTTCGACGGCGCGATGCCGCAAGCCTCGATATAGGCGTTCACGCCGAAGCCGCGCAGCTTGCCTTCCTTCTCGGACGCCTTGCGGCGCGCCTCGAAGCCAGCCACATCGGCGACCTTTTCCATCTGGTCCATCAGCGCGTCATAGTTGCCGCTGTCATATTCCAGCCCCGCCGCACTGGCGAAGGGGTATTGGTCCGGTTTGATGAAGTTTTTACGGCGCAGCGCAATCGGGTCCATGCCAATTTCGCGGGCCGCTTTGTCGATGACGCGCTCCAGCGAGAAGGTCGCCTCTGGACGCCCTGCCCCGCGATACGCGTCAACCGGTGCCGTGTTGGTGAAGACCGCCTTCACGTTCACATAGACATTGGGCACCGTGTAGTTGCCCGCCATCAATGTGCCGTGCAGGAACGTCGGCGTCGCGGTCGAGAAATTCGACAGATACGCCCCAACATTGGCCATGGTTTCGGTACGGAACGCGAGGAAGTTGCCCTCAGCATCCAAGGCCAGCTCAATCGTGGTGACGTGGTCACGACCATGCGCATCCGTCAGGAACGCCTCCGAGCGATCAGCCGTCCATTTCACCGGACGCGCCAGCTTCTTGGCCGCCGCCAGAACCAAAGCTTCCTCACCGTAGTGATAAATCTTGGAGCCAAAACCACCGCCCACATCAGGGGCAATCACAGTTAGCTTGTTTTCGGGAATGCCCAACACGAACGCCGAAATCAGCAGGCGCGTGAGGTGCGGGTTCTGCGACGTCGTGTGCAACGTGTATTCGTCATTGGCACGGTTGTACTGCGCCATCGAGCAGCGCGGCTCCATCGCGTTGGGAACCAAACGGTTGTTCACCAGCTCCAAGGTCGTGACGTGATGCGCCCCCTTGATGGCGGCATCCGTGGCGGCGCGGTTGTCTTCTATCCAACCCCAGTCAAAACACTGGTTGGTGCCAATCTCGTCGTGCACGAAGTTGGATGACGCCAGCGCGTCCTTCATGTTTACAACGGCCGGCAGCTCCTCGATATCGGCCTCGATGGCCTCCACCGCGTCTTTGGCTTGCTCAACTGTCTCGGCGATCACCGCAGCATAGGCGTCGCCTACGTGACGGACTTTGCCATGTGCCAGAACCGGTCGCTTCGGCTCCTTCATCGGCTCGCCGTCGCGCGAATTGATCAACCAGCCTGCTGGGTTGCCGCCGACTTCGACAAAGTCCTCGCCAGTAAAAATGGCCAGAACACCTGGCATAGCTAGTGCTGCTGATGTGTCGATGCTTTTGATTGTACCGTTGGCGACCGTTGAGCGGGCGAACACCGCATAGGCCTGACCAAATACATTCATATCGTCTGTGTACTGACCGGTTCCGGTCAAAAAGCGGACGTCTTCGCGGCGCCGTGTTGGCGCGCCGATGCCTCCATCTTTTGGCATGTCATCTCTCCCGTCGTTCAAAAAGTATCATTGGTACTCGGCCCGATTATCGGGCCGGTCCTACAGATTACATTGGGCCAGTCGGCCTCCACCGCCTTTGGCGGCCGCAATTCGTAGCTTCCAGCCTTTGTCAAACTTGACACCGTCACCACGCAGCGTGCTTACAATGGTCTTGCAGATGTCGTTGGCATCACTTTTGCTCGTGTCCATTCTCACATCCACAGCTGACGTCTTGTGAGCAACGACACATTTCCCCGACAACAGATCGAGAGAATCCAGCCACTTACACATCAAGGTGGCATTCACCACGCTATCTTCTTTGCTTGCATGTGCCGCCATAGGTGACGCCATCGCCACCAAAAGTACCAAAACTAAACGCATAAGTTATTCCGCCGCTACTGCTGGGAGATCCTGACCGGATGCTGCCATGATTGATTTGATGATATTGTGGTAGCCGGTGCAGCGGCAGATATTTCCCTCAAGGTATTCGCGAATTTCAGCCTCGGAGGGCTTGGGGTTGTCTTTCAACAATGCCGCAGCAGACATCACCATACCCGGCGTGCAGAATCCGCATTGCAGGCCGTGATGTTCTTGGAACGCCGCTTGGATCGTGCTGAGCGAGCCATCCTCATTGACCTGCCCTTCGATCGTGGCCACATCTGCGCCGTCAGCTTCGGCGGCAAACATTGTGCAAGACTTGACCGCTTTGCCATCCACATGCACGACGCAAGCGCCACACTGAGATGTATCACACCCGATATGAGTGCCGGTCAGGCGCAGGTCTTCGCGTAAGAAAGTGGCAAGCAGCGTTCGCCCCTCCACCTCACCCGAAACAGCCTTGCCGTTTATGGTCATCGTAACTTTGGTCATTGGTATCCTCCCATGGATATCTTGATCGTAAGGGTTTTAGGCCTCAGCTGACAAGTCGCTTGAACCATCCCTTTTTCTTGGTCTCGTCGTTGCCACCGGCTGTAGCGTCTTCGTCCCCGACCTCCGGTATACCAACAGCATCTTGAAAGTTATTGAAGAACTGGTCAGCCATTTTCTTCGCAAACCCATCAATTATCCGTGATCCAAGCTGCGCCAACTTCCCCCCAACCTTGGCCTCCACCTCGTAATGCAGAACGGTTTTGTCGCCTTGCGGCTCTAGGCGAACATTCGCGCCGCCTTTGGCAAAGCCAGCAGCACCTCCCTTGCCCTCGCCCGAAATGGTCATGCTGGATGGCTCCACCATCTCGCTCATTTGCACTGTGCCTTTGAAGGTCGCCTTCACGGGCCCTACCTTTTGAACCACAGTGGCCTCAAAGCCCTCATCAGCAGAGCCGGCCATCTCTTGGCACCCCGGAACGCAGGACTTCAGAACCTGTGGGTCCAGCAATGCCGCCCAAACGGTTGCCACATCAGCGTTAATCTCTCGATTATCGTCTAGCTTCATAGTAATGTCTGCTCCTTGCTCACGGGGACGAGGGCTCGCTCCTCAAGGTAGACTAGCCTCGACTTTGCGATGAGTCTTGGAATTAATGAGGAAACCACTTTCAAAGGTCCGCCAGAGGGCCATGTGACCGCGAGGCCTAGTTGAAAAAGATAATCATCACCGGAGCGAACGGCGTTGGGAAAAGCCATTTCGCGAAAAGGCTGGCGTTGGCTCGGCCAGAAATTCCTGTGATTTCGTTTGATGCAATCAAGCTTCGGACAGGTTGGCAGCAGCACCCACGCCCTGAGATCGATGCAGAGTTGTCGAGGCAGTTAGGGAAAGAAGAATGGATACTTGAAGGCGGCCCAAGTCTTTTGCCTAAGGCCGTCGAGAGAGCTGACGCGCTGGTTTGGCTTGATCCTCCGGAACACATCAGGGCTTGGCAGCTGGCAACGCGCCCTTGGAAAAACCTTGGGAAAAATAGACCTGAACTGCCAGAAGGCAACATCGATTGGCCTTGGCAACAATATGGATTCGCCTTCCGCAGCCTTAAGAATAGGGCAAAGTTTCGCAGATACATCTCAGAAGTCTTCCACAATGCGGATGGGTTGGAAAAGCGGCGGTGCAGCAATGAAAAAGACCGTCTCGCAGTTATTAACAATTGGAGCAGAATTCTTCTCTAGGGAACACTACGAGCACGCTTCTACAGTCGGGTCACACCGCCTCAATGCGAGCGGGCGACACGGCAGGCCCCTTATCCCAAAGCTTTAGTCGCAAATGAAGAGCGCTGCTTTTTCTTCTGGTAAGTCCAAGCAATAAAACGACTAACTTTCTGCCCTTGCGCCATTTCGACGACTTTATAGTCCGCTACCTTTGCTTTTCCCAGAACCCGAGATAGCGGCTGTAAGTTATCCTTCTTCGACACCAGCGAGGTGAACCACAAACACTGCTCGGCGAATTCCTTGCTTTGCTCAACCATGCCCGCGATGAACTTCACCTCGCCCCCCGGGCACCATAGCTCAGCATTCTGACCGCCAAAATTTAGCTTCGTTGATCGCCCCTTACCAAGGTTCGCCCACTTCCGTTGCGTCCCCTTGTTTGCGTCCTCACCAGACCTATGAAAAGGCGGATTGCACATGGTTGTGTGAAAAAGATCGTTGGGTTGGATCACACCGCGAAAGGTATCCTCACGCCTGCCCTGCGGCCTAAGCGTGACTGCCAAGTCGTTCGCTTCACAAATCTGACCCGCTGATTTCATCGCACCTGCGTCGATATCAGAGCCTGTGAAATGCCAACCGTATTCACTTTGGCCCACAAGAGGGTAGACCAAGCTTGCACCAGTGCCGATGTCCAAAACCTTGATGCTGTCCCCACGTGGGATGTCTAGGGAATTGCTGCCTGCGAGCAAATCCGCGAGGTAATGGATATAGTCGACACGACCAGGAATTGGCGGGCACAAGTACCCCGCGGGGATGTCCCAATGCTCGATGCCGTAATGCGCCTTCAGCAACGCCCGATTGAGCATGCGGACTGCGTCTACGTTTCGGAAATCAATCGTCGTTTGCCCCGATGGATTACGAGTTGTGAAGCTCTCAAGCTCAGGTGTCTGCGCGACTAAGCGCACAAAGTCGTAACCGTCGGCGTGTTGATTGCGGGGGTGTAACTTCGATTTTTTGTCCATTGGGACGCCTTCGTTAAAATTTCGGTGGACGTCTGTATGACGTCAGCGCTTATGGGTCCAAATAGCATTATTTGATAAGAGAGTATTCTTGGTTCATCGTAACCACTGTGGGGTGGAAGATGAGACAGGCAACTGGAACACGCAAGAGCCCCGGCGAGAAGATCGTCAAAGATATCAAACGGGCGACCCGCATGCATTATTCATCTGAAGAGAAGATCCGCATCGTCTTGGACGGCTTGGCCCGACATCAGCAATGGCTTCTTTCGGAGTAGTTTTCGCACTTGGTGCGCTGAAGCGACCGACAGTCAGGCCGAAACTCTTCTTCGATAGTCTTTCTAAAGAATCTTGGCTGATTTGTTTTGACGGACGACAGCTCATCTACCAGCAACCAAAAGAGGTTTCAGAGGTGGATTGAAAACAAGTCAAGCACGCCAACTTCTTGTAAATATTACAGATCTTACAAATCAATGACCCACACGGACCCACATTTGGTCGGTACCATATTGATAATATTTGATTTGAAATAGTATCATATGTGAAATACCCCCAAAACCATCTGAGTGAAGTGAATTAGGCGATCCACCGCGGATATCTGAGGCTGAAACGTAGCAGCCCGATTTCACGAAGTAGTCATCTTAAAATCATTGCAATGTCCGTAACCGGCCCGAAGCAGACCTTGACCTGCCATCGCATGCCGCGCTGCAACTTCCCGGAAGCAGACATTAAACTGGTCTTCCAATTTTCCATCCAAAAAGCGGCTCTCTGTGCGCGGTTGCACGACCCGCTCACTGCATGTTAGCCGGGTCTTAGCCATTCCTGGGTATGCTGCTCAGGTGTCGGTTAGGGCTGGCTTGGTGATTGCACACCTTGTCAGCCTGAACAGGGACGGCTCAAACCGGACCTTCACCAATTGGTCGGGTTTTGCGACGCAGGTACCCCGAAGTGGAAATTGGCAATGGAACGCAGCATTTCGAAAGTTTCCAGAAGCGCGATACTGGGCTTGTTACAGTGCGCGAGATCAATGCTAAATCATGCGGTGTTTAGAACATGTCTTCTTCGCGATGAGTTTGGGCGTTCTGGCAAAGATAGCGATGCGTCAGCCCGCGGTGTTTGACTGATGATACGGCCATTTGCGATAACACATAATCGGGTGGCGCGAAGTCTTAGAGCTTCGATTGGATCGTTGGCATCAAGAACCACCAAAGAAGCCTTAGCGCCGACATGAAGTCCGTAGTCTTTCAAACCCATCGTTTTAGCGTTGTTTACCGTAACCATATCGAAGCATGTCCGCATCTCGGCTGGGCTGGTCATTTGTGCGACATGCAGCCCCATGAAGGCCACGTCAAGCATGTCGGCGGTGCCCAGCGAATACCACGGGTCGAGCACGCAATCTTGACCCCACCCGACATTGATCCCCATGGCCAACATTTCTTTAACGCGTGTCAAACCGCGACGTTTTGGAAAGGTATCATGCCGCCCTTGCAGGACAATGTTAATCAAGGGGTTTGGGATCACGTTGATTTCAGCTTCGGCAATCAGCGGAAGTAGTTTCGACACATAGTAGTTGTCCATCGAATGCATCGAGGTCAGATGCGATCCTGCGACTCTGCCATTGAGGCCTAACCGCTGTGTCTCAAATGCGAGCGTTTCGATGTGGCGTGAATGTGGATCGTCAGATTCGTCGCAATGCATATCCACTTGCAAACCACGCGCAGCTGCTATTTCGCAGAGTTCTTTCACCGACGCTGCACCGTCCGACATTGTGCGTTCAAAATGCGGGATGCCTCCTACAACACCGACCCCCATGTCTAGGGCACGAATGGTGTTTTCACGCGCAGTGGGATCGCGGTAAAAACCGTCTTGGGGGAAGGCAACAAGCTGTAGGTCGATGTAGTCTTTGACCTGCTCTTGTACTTCAAGCAGCGCTTCGACCCCCAACAGCCGGTCGTCACAGGTATCGACGTGGCTGCGGATTGCCAACAGCCCCATGCTTGCTGCCCAATCGCAATAAGTCAGCGCGCGCGCGATGATATCGTCTTGGGTCATGACCTGCTTGAGCTCACCCCAAAGCCCAATCCCTTCAAGCAGCGTGCCTGATGCGTTGATCCGCGGCAGGCCGTAAGAAAGTGTTGCATCCATGTGAAAATGCGGATCGACAAAAGGTGGGCTAACCAAGTCGCCAGACGCGTCAAACACTTGACCCGCTTGCGCCGTATCAAGTGAACCGATTGCAGTAATCTTATTTCCCACAATTCCAATGTCTGAGACTTGCCCATCTGGCAGCGTGCCACCTTTGACGATCAGATCAAACATCAGCGTTCTCCTTTATTGAACGGAACCATGAGAGCTGCAGGCACTTCAGCGCGCCGCGACATCAAAATAAGCGCGAATATCGATAGGAAATAGGGCATCATAAGAAAGATTTGGTAAGGGATGTGTGTGCCTAAACTTGTTTGTTGTACACGAATTTGGAGCGCGTCAAAGGCTGCGAAAAGAACCGCACCCAGCAAGGCCTTACCAGGTCGCCACGACCCAAAGACAACCAATGCAATACAAATCCAGCCACGGCCATTGACCATCTCAAAGAAGAAGCTGTCGAATGCCGACATGGTTAAGAACGCACCGCCGACTGCCATCAGACCGCTGCCAACCACAACGGCCCCCATGCGGATCGCAGTGACAGATAGACCTTGTGCTGCGACTGCAGCGGGGTTCTCACCAGCGGCGCGTACAGCGAGACCAAGGGGTGTGCGGTAAAGGACCACGCCAACGCCCCCAACAAGTATGAAGGCGAGATACGTCAGTGGTGTTTGTGAAAACAATGCGGGTCCAAGTAACGGGATGTCCGATAAGATCGGAATTTCATATGGCTGGAATGCTTCGATTTTTGGTGGACTTGTTACTTCGGGTAACGCCAACCGATAAGCGTAATAGGTGGATGACGTCGCCAGCAACGTAACGCCAAGGCCCACAACATGCTGAGACAGCCCGAACGGCACCGTGAGCGTGCTGTGGAGCAAACCAAATAGCATCCCCACCAGCATCGCGACGCACACACCAGTCCAAAGTCCTGTGCCAGAATAAACCGCCATCCAACCTGCAAATGCACCCGCTACCATGATGCCCTCGATACCAAGGTTCAACACGCCCGCGCGTTCGCAGATCAACTCTCCCAATGTGGCAAAGATCAACGGGCTAGCGATGCGAATTGCTGCGGCCCAAAAACTTGCGGTGAAGAGGATTTCGATAATTTCCATGACGTTAATCCCTCACTACACGAAACCGCGTTAGCATGATGGCCAGCACCATCAGAAGGAGTGCTGTCGCAAGCATGATGTCCGCTAGGTACGTCGGCACATCAGCAGCACGGCTCATACTGTCAGCACCCACAAAAACGCCAGCGACAAACAACGCAGCGACGATCACGCCAAGCGGGTTGAGCAAAGCCAACATCGCCACGATGATCCCTGTGTAGCCAAACCCCGGCGACAGATCGAGCGTAAGACTTCCCTTTAGTCCTGCAACTTCTGAGAACCCAGCAAGCGCAGCAAGTCCGCCTGAAAGTAGCGCGGTTTTCACAATCACCACATTGACTGGAATGCCAGCGAAGGCAGCCGCATCCTTGTTTAAACCAACCGCGCGCATTTCGTAGCCTAAAGTACTGCGTGTTTGGATTATCCAAATACAAACAGCCGAGAAGATCGCAAGGCCGAAACCCCAGTGCAGGCGCAGCCCATCCACAATTCGCGGCAATCGGGCCTCTGGTATGAGACGGGCAGATTTCGGCCACCCCATGCCCATCGGGTCTTTGAGCACTCCTTCAAGCAACATTGAGACAAACAGCAGGAAAATGAAGTTAAACAGCAATGTCGTGACGACTTCATCAACGCCAAAGCGGGTTTTAAGGAGCGCGGGAACCAATAGGACAATGGCCCCAGCTAAGATGGATACGACAATGATCAACGGTAGGATCGCGAAGCTGGGCCAAGGCAAAACTCCGGTCCCCAGTAGCACTGTCATAAGGGCACCTGCATATAGCTGTGCCTCTGCACCGATGTTCCAGAACTTTGCACGGAACGCGACCGCAACTGCGAGGCCGGTGAAAATCAAAGGTGTTGCGCGGTTTAACGTTTCAAGGATTGCGAACTGCGACCCAAACGAACCTTTAAGGATCAATCCAATGATAGAAAACGGGTTTGCACCTGCGACCATCGCCAAAAGCGATGCGATCACTATCGTCGAGATAAGAGCAATAGCGGGTGGGACCAATTTGCGGGCCAGTGTCGGGTTCTTGATAGGTTCAAGACGCATGGACACTGTCCGTTTCAAATCCTTGACCAGCCATCCAAAGCCCCAGTTGGGCAGGTGTCATTTCGCCTCGCTTAAATTCCGGCGAAAGTCGCCCATCTGATATGACATAGATCACATCAGAAAGCGCCATAACCTCATCCAAATCTTCAGAAATCAATAGCACCGCAGCACCGCGGTCCCGTGCCGCCAGCAATTGGCTGTGCACATAGTTAACCGCGCCGATATCAAGCCCGCGCACCGGTTGGTTTGCTAGAATGATCTGTGGATTAGCCTCAATCACACGCCCGAGGATCAGCTTTTGCATGTTGCCGCCAGACAGAAGCCGGATCGGTGTGTCTGATCCTGGGCAACGCACATCGTACTTATCGATAATGCCGTCCGCAAAGGCCCTTGACTTACGCCAGTTCAGCCAACCGCCATTGCTAAATTCTGGGGATTTATATCGTTCTAATATGGCGTTCTCAACAAGATCAAAGTCAGCAATGGTGCCGGTCTTGTGTCGGTCCTCAGGGATACGCGCGATACCGCTTTGCACCGCGATACGGGGCGTCCAGCTCTGAACCGTTTCGCCGCCCATAACCACTTGCCCGTCCTTTGGGTAGAGCAACCCACCAACGACGTCGGCCATCGCGGCCTGTCCGTTTCCAGACACACCCGCAAGACCGACGACCTGACCTGCCTTCAGGGTCAATGAAACTGACTTCAGACCGGGAACGCTGCCAACATCAACAGTCGTAACATTGTGCAACGCAAGCAAAGGCGCACCGGGTTTCGCTGGCGAGACTTCCGGCGCTGTGGCGTCAGTCCCCATCATCATCGCGGCCAATGCGTTTTTATCGGTATCTTTTGTATCCACGCCGCCTGCTACCTTCCCGTGGCGCAACACAACAACCCGATCCGAGATAGCCATAACCTCATGCAATTTATGCGATATGAAGATGATCGAAAGCCCTTCTTCGATTGCAAGTCTCAGCGTTGCGAACAGGTCATCCGTCTCTTGGGGCGTCAAAACGGCTGTCGGTTCATCAAGGATTAGAATCCGTACATCGCGGTAGAGAGCCTTAAGTATTTCGACCCTCTGACGCTCTCCCACAGACAAGGTTCCGACACGCGCATCTGGCGCAACCGCGAGGTGGAACTTCTTTGACAAAGCCGCAATCCGCGCCTTTGCCGCTGCCCGCCCCAAGCTTGGCTTCATCAGAGAATGGACGCCCAACGTAATGTTCTCTTGGACGGTCAGATTATCGGCTAGCGTAAAATGCTGGTGCACCATTCCAACACCGGCATCTAGGGCTGCTCGCGAATTGCCAGGTGGCAATGTATCGCCGAATACGCGCACAGTTCCGCTATCGGCCGTGTATTGGCCGAACAGAATATTCATGAGAGTGGTTTTCCCCGCCCCGTTCTCTCCCAAAAGAGCGACAACTTCACCAACTCTCACAGAAAGGCTGACCGCATCATTTGCGGTCAGCTCTCCAAATCGTTTGGTTATGGCACTAAGGGAAAGTGCCTCAACGGCGTCCTTGGACATGTTCGATTAAGACGACGATGGTTCGTTGTCGTTGATCGCGACCGAGAACGTGCCTGATTTGATCTCAGCCTCACGCTGGGCAACCAAAGCAAGTGCCGCTGCCGGAACTTTGCCGCCAAATGTACCCAAAGGCGCAAGACTTGTACCGCCTTCGTTCATAAACGAATAAGCACCGTAGTCCGCAGCCGAAAAGCTACCCGCTTGAACTTCAGCGATTGCTTTGTCTAACGTCGGTTCAAAATGCCAAATCGCAGAAGCAACAACCGTGTCAGGATAATCGGCTTGCGTATCAATGACGTTACCGATGGCTAAAATACCTTTTTCCTGCGCTGCGTCAGAAACACCAAACCGTTCCGCATAAAGTACATCCGCACCGTTTTCGATCATTGCAAACGCAGTTTCCTTTGCCTTGGGTGGGTCGAACCAGCTGCCGATAAAGCTGACTTGGAACTTGATATCTGGGTTCATCTCAAGTGCACCGGCCATGAAAGCATGCATCAGGCGATTGACTTCGGGAATTGGGAACCCACCAACCATGCCGATATTTCCAGACTTAGTCATCGCACCTGCAATGATGCCTGAAAGATAAGAGGCGTCTTGAATATAGTTGTCAAAAACCGAGAAATTCGGCAGTGATGCCTCTTCTTTAAAGCTTGAGCCCATCAAGAACGCCACGTTTGGATATTCAGCGGCGACTTCACGTGCTTCCTGTTCCGCGCCGAAGACTTCGCCGATGATCAGTGTATTACCTGCCTCAGCATATTCTCGCATCACACGTGCATAATCAGTATTGCTGACGTTTTCCGAGAACGAATAGTCAATGTCGCCGCGATCCTGCGCCGCAAGTGCCGCTTTATGAATGCGGCTGACCCACTGCTGTTCGACAGGTACGGTATAGATACCCGCCGTTTTTATAGGTTCTGCAGCCATGACCCGCCCGGCTCCAAGTATCAGCGAAGTTGCTGCGGTCGTCGCCATGAAGTGCCGACGGTTAACATTTATTGTTTTCATCATCAGATTTTCCCTAACAGAGTTTTGAAGAAAGTAACTGATTTTTTGATCAATTGGTCAAGAAAAATTTCCGGTTTTTAGATATGTAACCCTCATCTACCTTTGCCTGATTGATTGTTTTATAGGCTTAGCCTTAAAATAAGGCAGACATCCCGTTTCCACAGATAGTCACGTCCATTAGCTCGCGCTCAATCTGCGTTGCACCGCTCGATCGCAGTGAACGTCCAATTCCACTTCTGCATCGAAATTCACTCGCAGTAGCAGCTAAAGTTCGGTTTCTGCCCTTGGTGTCCATCAACGCGAACGGCCCAAAGGCAATGATCTGTTTCCACTGATCGACGTTGGCAACCCCTTTGCCGTTGGACTTGCGCCACCCACGGCTAACCCATCCTGTCAGATACTTTTCAAAGCCATCTTTAACGTATGCGCTAACAAGGTAAATCATCACAGATGCGCCCTCAGGGGCTGCCTTTAGGGCGTCAATGGCGGCCACCATTTCAGCAATGTTGTTTGTGGTGCTTAGCTGCATCTGTGAACGCCTGATAGCGTCCCTGCTCTTGTTCAAAGTCTACTGGGCCAATTTTCGTATCTCTCGGCGTCGCTAGTCCATGTTCGATGACAATTTTCTGCGCCATCTCCCACTTGGCTTGATCATTTGAGACTTTTGATCGCCGCGCCGCCATCGCCTCAAACCTTGCATGAGCAATGTTCCAAGCCTCAATTATTTTGGCGGGGTCTTTCGTTTTCAAAGACCATTCGACAACCTTACTGCCGAACACCGCCCTCAAATCATCGGGCACACGCCGTCTATACTTTGCGTTTACGGTAGATGTGGCGGGTTTCAAGTGCGGTAAGTTCACGGCAATCCTCATGCTCGCCACCATGAATTGTGTAGCGTTTGTGTAGTGGTTTGACCACCAACTCCATGAAAATACAGTGATTTCAATATTGAATGGTACCCCCACACGGACTCGAACCGCGGACCTACTGATTACAAATCGAGACGAGCGCTATAATCATGGTCAATTCTCGCCAATTCAGGGCGTACGAACCCATATAGACAAGGCAAAATACCTCCTACGGCTCACTCAGCATCATCCGAGTTAAGCCCAGAAACAGTACTCAGGACGGTATTTATCAATGACAATATTCAAGTTCACAGAGGCACGCGTGCGTGACCTCGAATTGGGTTCAGGCATCCACCGAGATACGGACGTCAAAGGCCTACTATGTATCTGCCACAAGACGACAAAGACCTTTGCCGTTCAGGGAGATGTAAGGCGTCAAAAACGCCATGTCCGCACTGTTCGGATGAAAATCGGTCGAACAGATTTGGTTCGCTTGGGGGAAGCCCGCATCGAGGCCAGAAAACTGATGGCCACGATCCAATCTGGTATCGACCCTACGGCTGGACCCGAAGCAACTGGTATGACGTTAGAACAGGCCTTGGCCACGCACCTGAACGAACGAGACCTGTCCCCTGCGTCGGTGAAAAACTATCAATATCACATGGATCAATATCTTAGTCGTCTTCGGCGTCGTGCCGTGGCTGACATATCACGCCAAGACTGCCGAGAACTCTTGGACACGCTGACGAAGCGACACGGACGCACAACGGGCGGCTCAGTTATGCGAACAGTTCGAGCAATCGTCAACACAGCTCGCAGGCACGATGAAACTATTGAGGGCAATCCCGTCGATGCAATTCGTGTGCCGGCAACAGCCAGACGGCAGGTTGATGAGTTGGACGTTTCTGCGTTCTGGAAGCAGGCCGCAACATCATCCAACGTGATGCGTGATTTGCATCGGACCTTCTTGCTGACGGGTGCACGTCGTAGTTCTTTGTTGGGCGTAAAACGAGCAGACTTTGATCCTGATCGTGGCATTCTCACATTTACACATATGAAGGTCGGTGGCAGTTGGTCATTCCCAACAGGGCGTTGGTTGACCGAAACCCTGAAGGCCCGAATGGATGATGACGAGTCTTTGGCGTCTGAATGGCTGTGGCCATCGCCAACTTCTGCCACTGGACGGATTGCCGAACCAAAACGACAAGGCATCCCCTCCCCTCATGCGCTTCGTCACCATGCAAGAACCTTTCTGATTGCTGCTGGTGTTACGTACGCCGAGGGAGCCTTGCTTTTAGGCCAAAGGCTTCCCGGGGCATCTGGTGGGTACGTCCACCAATCTCACCTTGTTGAAGCTCTGAGACCGCACGCTCAAGCGTTAGAAGATCACATTCTGGCATTCACAAAGTGATGGCACGAAGCCCTAACTCGTTGGCATATCAAGGCCTTGCAAACTGATAATCTGATTTCATCGCTGCCCACTTGGGCGCACCTGAATTATGGAGTTATCATTATGACAAGCTTAGGAAATGACACCCCTTGGATGACAACAGAGGCTGCAGCCAGTTATCTCACCGTCTCACCTGGGACGATGCACAATTGGCGTAGCAAAGGCGTCGGCCGACTTATAGAACTGCTGGTCGCATCGTCCGCTATCACCGCGACGACCTTGATGTCTTTTTGATGTCGGGCGCAGCATGAGTTACCGTATCGAGAAGGCTCTTTCAGCCGCTAAAAATTGGCACGGCAAGAAGGTTTCGGTCGAACATGCCGCAATGATTGAGCAAGCAGTTTTATTGGCATGTTCGGACAGTTCAATAGAGATTTTCCAACGAGACCTCAGCGCAGCTTGCGAGAATATTGGGTGGGGACACGATCACCCAATGGCACTATGGACTGTGGCACTTTACGCAAATGTGTTTCCGACCCACAGAACTGCGCCTGATTTCTACCGATACGAAGGTAAATTGATCTTTGCATGCCCCAATGTGGCGTTACAAACTTCGGCAATCGATTTGTTCTGGAATGACGTGGACCTAGTTGCACTTGCCCTAAATCGCGGCGATGCCCCCGGCATTCCAATGCGACCGACCGGAAGGCGCCCGGGTCTTCGACCCTATCAAGGCCAATAACTTACCAAAATTTCAATGGGTTGAGGGTCGAACCTTTCTAGTGCCAGCGTTTGTCGCGCGGAGGCCAAACGTTAGGTTACAGGCAAATTTGGGCGCGATATATTTGGTCTGAGAGACTAACCGGACTGTCTGGCAATGACAGTCCGGCCCTCATTTCAACACTCAAGAGGCCTACATGACCATGACTGAAAGTAACACACCCGCTGCGAGCAGCACGCCATTGAATGACCTTCTGACCACACGGGAAGCTGCGGCTTTAACAGGCCATCCACCAACCACGCTAATGAATTTCCGCAATCGACGGAAGAATACCAAATACAAGAACGCAGGACCTGATTACGTGAAACTTGGCACTGCCGTGTTTTACGAGCGTTCGGTCCTTGAGACATATGTCGCCAATCGCGCGGGGACCTGAAATGACTGCACAAACTGATGCGTCACAACTGGCGCCCCTGCTGGCCAGCGGATACCAGCTTCTTCCCCTGCACCACTTCACCAAAGAAGATCAGTTCAAAGGCAAAATCCGGAAGCGCGGTAAATCCCCTATCGATAACGCGTGGATGAAAAAGGTCTATCGCTCAGACCTGCAAGTTCCCTACATGAAAGACGGCTATAACGTCGGCGTGCGTCTTGGGCATGGTGACCTAGTGTTGGACATTGACCCTCGCGCATTCCCAGAAGGCGAAACGCTTTCAACTGACAACCCGTTCAAACGCCTCTGTGTAGATGTTGGCTTGGACGTCTATAAGTACCCAAGGGTCGAAACCGGCTCCGGGGGATTGCACATCTACATGAGCAAGCCAGAAGACGTCTCAACGCGAGACAGTATCAACGACCAATATCCGGGCGTCGAGTTCAAGTCGTTTGGCCGCCAAGTCGTATCCGCAGGTTCCATCCATCCTGACACAAAGCGAACGTATTTATGGGATTTCCTGTATCCTGAACTTGATGCTCTCGGTGCTGATGCTGCACCCAAGGCACTTGTCGATCTTATCCGTCGTCCAACGGGCTCAGGCGAGCTGATTGGCGACTGTGTTGCCCGTGTCTGCCACGAACACAACCGTTCTGATCCTCGCTAAGGGAAGCTCAAGCAGCATAAAAGGCAAATGCCCCGTTCAGCTATCATCTGGATGGGGCATTTCTTAGTCCCGAGGCTCGCAAAACAGTTTTAGATACGGTGTTTTGTAAGTCCATACTTGGAAGACATGTTTGATTTCAGAGCTTTGAGGGACTCAGGCCATCTGATTGAATATCAGTTGGGTAGAAGCTAAGCGGGAGCCGCACTTGTGGGGCGACACATAGGTTTGCCTTTCCCCAAAGGCCAAGGCATTGATTTTGTTTCAGCTTGATCTTGGCTGACGCACCATTTTTGCCTTTTGCGACTCATAGGATTGCCTTTTGAATCGTCTGAACCGAGCGCGACCATTGGCGTAGAATACAGCGAATGATGGGAGCGAATACTTATGCACCAATACTGTGCTATAAACGAAGTCTACTTATTCAGCGCCTAGCGCCTGACCAGTTAGGCTACGCACCTTTGTTGGACCAATTGGTGACACTTAGTATGTGGAAGTCGCTTCTTGCGCGAAAGGAAATGAAACAGTCTTGATTTTCTTTTACCAGGCAGACCCCATGCTGGACTGCCCATCTGTGTAGATCTTTGGCAAACACTGCGTGATGCACTGAGTCGATCAAGGCCAAGTACCTTATACCATTTGGGCAGCCTACCAGCGCTTGCTGATCAGCCTTCAAGGCTAGCATAAGCACGCCTCCGCGGCCTATCCGGTTGCCAAGCCGACTATATCCTTCAGCTTCGTCCTCGTTGAGACTAACCCAGAGAGCTTGATTGTCGTTTAGGCTTGGTTGTTCACCTTGGAAGCCATGATACAGAATAAGGCCTTCCTGAATGTCTTGTTTTTTAGCGTGGGCATATTGTGCATCAAAGAAACGGTTTGCTGACATCAATCGGCACCCTAGGGGACAACTTCGATTTGCTGGCAAACCCTGAAGTCTTTCGCCCAATCGAAAGCGACATCGCCATAGATACGACTGTCCAATTGCGAACGTGACCAAGAGGCACAGAGCTGAAGGATAATCGGAATGCGGTCTGATTGTAAAAGCTCGGCGGGGTATTCAAGACCGATACCATAGCTCCAACTTTTTCCGGGCGCGAGCGTGATCAACTCTGGCTTGAGCGAGGGCGGTTCGCCGATTGTGAAGCTTTGAACATTCCCCGAGCGGGTGTTGCGATACTCACGTACAGTACTGCGAACGATAGCAAGGCCTGGAAACGTTTTGGGCATTGAAGTGGGGTTCGAAAAGCTGAGGCGAACATTGTATTTTACCGGGTTATAATCCGGGCTATCGGGGGTGATTGCCATGAGGGGCGCCGTCATGGGGGCCTCAAGTGCGACGGTGAGTGTCATATTATCCCTTTCTTCTTCATTTGCTGAGACCTGGTAGACGCAAGCGAACGTTGCGGTCAGCAACGCAATCGCAGTTAAACGACCTCGCATGTGACCCCCGTCCTTCCCAAACCTGTTGCTGAGCGCAAGAACTTCTGGGCCTCAATCTCGACGAACCAGAAAAGACGCGCCTCAAGGTTATGGCTGCGCGCCGACATGAGATTTGGATTGGTGTGCGGGTATGTGATTGTTACGGAGGTTCCATCGGCTCGATGATATTCAGCGCTGGCCGATGTTCCGCTGCCATACATGTACTCGTCGACTTGCCCGAACGTGTGCATCAGCTCGTGCGTCAGGGTGAAATTGTTTTCCTGAGTGTCGTGAGTATCGAGGTTCATCACGGTTCCGCTCGCGGTAGACCGAGACGGCCCAGGCAATAGATTGACCCTTATAGAAGGCGTTCCCGACCAAGAAATCTCAAAGCGGATTGGCAACTCCTTAAAGCCCGGGGCGCAACTTGGATCAGTTACTTTCAGTTTATAGTTGTTAGACAAAAAAGTGGGCACCGCAGACGCAAGCGCCTGTTGCACAGCGTCTTTGTCGGCCTGAGATATGCCAGGATCGACGCTACCCCATCCAAGGATGCGTGAGACAACGACCTGATTTGCGATGAAATCAATTTTCAGCTTGTAAGACAGATTAAAATTAGGGTGTTGGGTCGACAGGACGTAAGTCGATCCGTGGGCGTTTACATCGGTATTAAAGACCCTGCACCAGCAGCACGGAGCGGCGGTGAGCACAGGGCCGCTGGGCGCCGTCGCAGAAAGTGTCTGAGGCTGGACAACAGGTAGAACTTGGGGCGTTACAGGCTTAACCATACTAGCTTAATCCTATCGTAGAATTCCAAGCGGTATCAACGGCCTGCTCGGGGGGAAGGTGGGACCATGGCTTGAACGGGTCTTCAAAAAAGCGTGGCCCTAGCATAAGAGAGAGCACAATCGCTCTGCCCTCTTGTTGCTCGCCCGAAAGCCCGATGTCGCGCAATCGCGTGATCGTTGCGCTGAAGGTGCCAGACAGGTCCGGTGCTTGATCCTTCAAGAATTCCGTCCGAAACGTGCCAAAGCGCTCAGCCGTGATGCGTTCTGCTGCGGGAAGTGCTGCAAGATACTCGCGCACCTGAGGCCACTGACGCATCAGCTCTGCTTGCGGCGTTGTTTCGTGATGACCAAGACACGTGTCCTCAAGGCGTTTTGCCTTCTTCGGCTCGGAATCCCGTAAGATATGCAAGAGCGCGACGTGATTGGCGTCCTGCAAGAACCAGCCCCCCATCGCCATCATCATCTGAGCCAAATATGAAAAGTCTTCCTTCATTGGTAAATTGAACGTGCGCCCAACCGACACAACGTGTTTCGCTATGGCATCCATATCAACCCTGGAAAACCGTTCGAATTCAGATGGGTAGGCGGCGTTTAGCCAGTGCGCGATCTCGTTCGAGAGCGCATAATAGCTGACATTTTTCATTAAATGATGATCATGCTCTTCGAAGATGAGGGGTCTACGCTGTCTGTTCGATGCGTCCGAGTGTGGTGGCGTTAAGTGTAACGTATTATGAAAAGGGTCAACGACTATGAGCTCAATTGAAGTGCCGGAAGGCAACCTAAAGAACTGCTCGATCCGCGCTTGGTTGGCGCGTATTCCCGAGAAATACACCCGCGCCGTCACCGCATCCCAAAACCTGAAGATCGCCCGCGTTTCGTCACTAGACTTCACCTTGGTGAACTTCCTGAAGTGTCTCCACGTTTCATCCAATGTCCCGCGTGACCTCAGATAGATCCCCGGCTCCTTGTCGCACAGATGCCAAGGCGCATCTGAGCGGGTGAACAGATTGCGGGTGAAGCTATTCCCATCCTCCAGCTGGACGATCCACGGGGCCACCTCTGCGAGTTCCTCGAACGCCTCCCCCTTGAACAAACAGCTGTGCTCCAGCCCTGACGCGGCCAGCAGTTCCGGCAGCCCCCCCACCTTTGCGGCATCTAGGATGGCGTAGGTGTGCATCGGCGGCACCGCTGCGGGGTCGCCCCCGGCCTGCTCCAGCTCGGCCTCTCTCGGCTCTGGCTGCCCGAACAACGGCCCGTAGAGCGCATCTGGCACGGTCTTTGGCTCCACGACGCCAAACTGCGCATCTAGCGGCTCAACACCTTCGATGGTCTCAATGTTCAGATGCGGCTCTGACGGCGTTTCTGGGGGGCTATATTGCTGGGTCCAGTAGTCGTCTAAATCGGTACTCGTGTTCAATGCTGTCGCCTAGGGAATGCTACGAAATATAATCCGCGTAGGATACAGCATGCGAAGCGTAGCACAACCGTTGGACGTGTTTATTTCGGGTGTTTCCAAACAAAGGGCCACCCCAAAATGCAACACACGTAAGCGACCCCGGATACTGCGCAGATCACAAACGGCGGCTTTGTGGTGCTTAGGCTGCCGTACCACCAGTCGTAAAGTAACCAGATCTCACCACGCTTTCAGTCTCGGAATGACCGGGTAGAACCGTTGCAAAACCTTCGATCACTTGGTCTCTGAACTTTGCTAACTCGGTCATTTCAGGTGAGTGATAGAATTTCAAAGCCGCTTCGAACTATCGAATTTGTACACTACCATACTTGAGTAAGAGGTTGACCCAATGACCGTTTTGACGGGACTCGCTACGATCAATTCACCTTTGTACTTTTCCACAATAGGAAGTGACATTGGACCGAGTTCGTCGATACGAGATCTATCAATAATATTGTAGTGGTGGAGCACAAAACCATCCATTTGACATTCCCTCAAGCTATACGATCACTCAAGGCGTATCGCAGTTCTCCTAACATTCAAACCGGCCATTCATGTCGACGAACCCAATGAGCGAAAAGTCCGCAAAGCAGACAACCACTTTGAACGATGCGCATGTCCGCTCAAGGAAGTACCAACATGTCTGACGTCAGCACCCGTTGGACAGGTTTCGGCTACTCCTAAAGGGGCAAGGTATTGTTGTTGAGCCTGAAAAACAGATGCAAGCGGCCACGAGATGCGACATAACTTTCACAAAGATAATCGACAATGTTCGAAAGCTGCTAGTGGTCGAAGTAAAAGGTCAATGGCATAAAGAACTTTACACCGCCGCCGCTGCGCAGCTCCATGAGCGCTACTCGATTCACCCAGATGCTGCAAACCAAGGCATTTACCTTGCCCTATGGTTCGGGCCGGACGAAAAGGTAGCAGCACTGAAGAATACCGAGATTACGAGTGCGCAAGGTCTCAAAGAGAGTATTCAGAAGCAAATGCCAACTGAATTGATCCCCGTTATCGATGTATTTGTTCTCGATGTTTCAAAGGCTTAGTTCGAACGGAATATCACGTCGTCCAAAACTGTGACCCAGAAGTTTCCCCATCAGGCGCAGTGTTCGGCATAGTTTCTGTGCTTATTCTGTACTCGACGAATGCCACACGCCAATTGATCGGCTACGCGACGCACAAATCGTTGTTTTCATTGTGTAAAATGGTGCCCCCACACGGACTCGAACCGCGGACCTACTGATTACAAATCAGTTGCTCTACCAGCTGAGCTATAGGGGCACTGCGGGGCTTATAATCTCAGAATCTCATGCTTCGCAAGACCGGAAATGCAACAAATTCAACATCAGTTATCTTTCCCCTTTGATTGGGCGCATATCGCTGGGTAAATAGATGGAAATTCTTATATTGACGTAAGGCCCTGCACGCATGGAAATCGTTCTACACGTTGGTGCTCATAGCACGGATGAAGATAACCTTCTGAAATGCCTATACAAAAACAAAGATGCGTTGGAAGCCCAAGGAATTCTCATTCCAGAACCATCCCGCTATCGCCCCGCCATCCGTGAGACTTTGCAATCGCTGTCTGGCGATCAAGCACCGGTCGAGACACAAGAAGCGTTGCTCGATAGCATCATCGACCATGATCACGCCGAACGGGTTGTATTGGGGCACGAGAGTTTCTTCTGTGTGCCCGGTCGCAGCATCCACAATTCGGAACTCTATCCAGGTGCCAGCTTCAAGGCCGCCAGATTACGCAACCTGTTCTCAAAGCAAGACGTTCGCTTTTGTATCGGGGTGCGCAACCCTGCGACCTTCATTCCTGCCATCTTTGAGCGTGCAAAGGAGCCGAACTTCGAGACCTTCCTTGATGGGGCAGATCCAATGGTCCTGCGCTGGTCCGAATTGGTTAACCGCATCAAGACAATGGTTCCCGACGCCCCCATTACGGTCTGGAGCAATGAAGACACCCCTCTCCTTTGGCCTCACATCCTGCAAGCCATGGCGCGCACCGATGACGGGTTCCAATTTGAGGGGGTAAACGACTTTCTGGGCGTCATCATGGGGCAAGGCGGCCTAAACCGCTTAAACTCCTACCTAAAAACGCACCCGCCGCAGTCGGAAAGCCAACGTCAACGCATCACGGCGGCCTTCCTTGACAAGTTTGCCTCGGAGGCGATGGAGCAAGAGATCGACCTGCCCGGCTGGACCGATGCCTACGTCGACCAACTGACCGAGCTATATGATCGGGATTTGGACCTGCTGGAGAAGATGCCCGGCATCACGTTCCTGACGCCGTAAGCACCTCGCCTCGGCAAATCACATGCCAAGCGCTTCTTTGTAGAGTTCCAACACCGCTTCTTCCTCGGAAATATCCTGAGGGTCGCGCTTGCGCAACGCCATAACCTTGCGAAGCACCTTGGTGTCATAGCCACGGCCTTTGGCCTCGGACATGACCTCTTTGGCAGCCTCAGCGATGTCTTTCTTTTCCTGATCAAGGCGCTCTAGGCGCTCTACGAATTGGCGCAGCTCATCTGCGGTAACACGGTAGCTGCTATCGACATCGTTGTCAGACATGGGGGCGGTTCCTTAGCGCTTGGATGGATCAGAACCCACGGGATACTAAGCCAAGCCCCCGCCTTCAAGGTCGAAACGGTTGCGACAGGCGACTGACTGAGCTACGCACCGCCTGATAACCCCGAAGGAGCCTGCATCATGTCCAACCTTATCCCCCTAGGCGCCGTCATCACCTTGATGGGGCTGGCCGGTTTAATGTGGTGCATCATCAAGGTGGCGCGCGCCCGCAAACAAGGTCTCAACGACGAGGAGCTGCGCGCAGTGATGCAAACCACCGTTGGATTAAATCTAGGCGCATTGTTCCTATCAGCCATCGGGTTGATGATGGTCGTGTTGGGTATAATCCTCGGCTAAGGCTTAGGCCTTATTGAGGTCCGCGAACCTTTGGCGTTCTTGTGCCAACATCGTCAATACCGGCGCGGCACCCCAAATATTCGCGTCCTCATGGGCTAGAACTGACATGCGAGACGCAATGATTGACGGAGTCGTGGCATCGGCATCCATCATCGGGCCGCCTCGGCCACGCGGGTAGCCAAAGCCATGGATCATCACGGTATCGATATCGCTTGGACGGGCCGCGACGCCCTCCCCTAACAAGCGCGCACCAGCGTTCACGATAGCCAGCAAAATTCGATCCCGGATATCACGATCCGAGAACTTACGTGGGGTGATCCCCTTTTGCGCGCGGTATTCCGCAATCATCTTCAGCACATCGCCATTGGGCACCCCATGACGGTGCCCATCGGTGTAGATGTAGTAACCTCGGTTGGTCTTTTGCCCAAGCCACCCTTGAGCGACCATGTTGTCCGCAATTTCAACATACCGAGAATTGCCATCGCGCGGCGTAGATTGACGGCGCGCATAGGCAATATCTAGGCCGGACATATCCGCGACCTGATATGGCCCAAGCTGGAACCCGAAGGCCCGCATTGCGCCATCGATTTGTGGCGGCGTAGCGCCATCTTCCAGCATGATGTCTGCCGCTTGGCGGTAGGCCGTCAAAATGGCGTTTCCAATGTAGCCAGCCCCGAACCCGCCCGACACGCGCGCGCGAACCGCAACTTTTCCCAAGGCTTTCACAAAACCCAACCCGGTCACTACGGATTGCGCGCTTGCCGCGTCATGCACCCCTACCTCGACCAGTTTGTTAACCTGTGCTGGTGCGAAAAAATGCAGCCCAATGGTGTCAGATGGTCGGCCTGTGGAGCCCGCCAAAGCATCCAAATCCAAGTAAGATGTGTTCGTCGCGATCACCGCGCCCGCCTTAGCCACGGCCCCTATTTCCGCCAACATACTTGCCTTCAGGTCAAAATCTTCGGCCACGGCCTCAATGATCAGGTCGGCTTCATTCAAGGTATCAAGTTTGTTGGTCAACTGCAGATGGGTCAAAGCGGCGGCACCCTGTGCCTCCGACAAACGTCCTTTGGCAATGGAGCGCTCGTAGAACTCCCCAATCCGCTCTAGTGCTTCATTCACACCACTTTCGCCCTGCTCGACCAGCGTCACCGCAAACCCGCTTTGCAGCGCGGCGATAGCGATCCCCGATCCCATCAGCCCGCCGCCAACAATCGCAACGCGGTCCACTTGGGCCGGCTTGACCTCCGCCGCCTCCGGAAATTTAGCTGCGGCCCGCTCGGCAAAGAATGCGTGACGCAATCCAGCGCTTTCGCGCGAGGCAAGGCAGTCCTCAAACGCCGCGCGTTCAAGATCCAGCCCGCCGTCAATCGGCAGCAATAACGCCGCCTCAACGCAGTCCACAATCTTCAAAGGGGCCAAGGCGTTCGCCCCCAACTCCAGCTTAATTTTCTCGCGTCGCGCATTGACACTGGCCATATATGTCGCGCCGTCCACCAGATTGCTCCGGTTGAGCGAGGTCGGGCGCGCTGCAT
This sequence comes from Litoreibacter sp., assembly GCF_039974535.1. GTDB lineage: Bacteria > Pseudomonadota > Alphaproteobacteria > Rhodobacterales > Rhodobacteraceae > Litoreibacter. Next base: position 212,106 of record NZ_JBDWIU010000011.1, read on the forward strand.
TCAAGGCACGCGCGTAGGTCACAGCTTCCCCTCGCAGATCCTCTTCGCAAATCTGGTCAACAAGACCGATTTCCAACGCGATAGGCGCGCTAATCTGGTTACCGGACAGCATTATATCCAACGCCAACTCAGGCCCGATCAAACGCGGCAAGCGCTGCGTCCCCCCCGCACCAGGAAGAATTCCCAAATGTATTTCAGGAAGCCCCATCCGCGTGTTTTGCGTGGCGATACGGTAGTGCGACGCCATCGCCAGCTCCAAGCCGCCACCCAACGTGGTGCCATGGATCGCCGCTATAACGGGCTTCGAGGCGTTCTCAACCAAGGAACACAGCTGACCCAGCGAAGGCTCTTGTGGCTCCATGTCGAATTCACGGATGTCCGCGCCCGCGGGGAAGGTGCGCCCGTTGGCGGCAATGATGATTGCATCCGTCTTCTCATGAGCCACAGCCGCGTTCAGCGCAGCAGCAATCCCACGGCGCACAGCCGCGCCCAGCGCGTTCACCGGAGGGTTTTCAATCACGATGAGCGCTATGTTGCCTTGGCGCTCAAGCCTGACGGGATGTTTTTGGGCCTGTTTCATAAGGCTTTTTCGCTTGGATCATTGGCTATGTCCACAGCCTGTTTGATCAATACCGGAATGGCAGCCGCGTATTTTTGCGCCGTTTCAGGGTTTGAAGCGTTCCCGCCTTGCGCCCGCGCAACCACCCCTTGCAGAATTGCAGCCAGCCGGAAGGTACTGAATACGAGGTAGAACGCCCAGTTTTTCGGTGTATCTATACCCCGCGCGGCACAGTAGCGGGCCACATAGTCTTGCTCACTCGGCAGCCCCAGCGCCGCACGATCCAAGCCGCCCAGCCCTCGCATGCCTCCATCATGGGGCAACCGCCATTGCATACACTGATAGGCCAAATCCGCCAAAGGATGCCCCAAGGTCGACAACTCCCAATCCAGCAGGGCCACAACCTCAGGCGTGTCAGCAGCGAACATCATGTTGTCGAGACGGTAGTCTCCATGCACCAAGGCCACCTGCCCATCATCCTGCGGCAAATGAAGTCCCAGCCAATCCATTACCCCTGTCATCGCGCGATCAGGCGCATCAACTGAAGCCATATATTGCCGTGACCAAAGGTCTATCTGTCTGGCGAAGTAATCGCCTGGCTTGCCAAACTCAGCCAAGCCAGCCGCGGACACATCAACGCTATGCAGTGCTGCCAAAGTGTCTGCCATGGCCTCGTAGATTGCACCACGCTCCTCACCTTCCAATTCGGGCAAACTAGGGTCCCAGAAAATGCGACCCTCCATATGCTCCATAATGAAGAATGCTCGCCCTAGCGGCGATATCTCGTCTCGCGACAAATGCAGCATCTTGGGCACCGCTACGGATGTATCCGCCAGCCCTGACATCACCGCAAACTCCCGTTCCACCAGATGCGCGGACTTTAGCAACACTCCCGGCGGCTTGGCCCGCAGCACAAAGCAGCCCCTCTCGGTGGTCATCTTATAGGTGGGGTTGGATTGGCCGGTTCCAAACTTATCAAGACGTGTGATAGCCCCCAGCTCCGGCGCATGCGTCGCGAGGTAAGGGTTCAAACTGGCAATCATTAAATCCGAGGTACCGCCCATATCCCGACATTACCCCGCTTTGCGTAATTGACAAGCACCGCTGGGGACGTGACCCTCCCACAACCACAAAGGGAGGAACATCATGGACCTAGGGATCAGCCCCCGCTTGCAGCCCATTCGCGAGATCGTTGCCGCGATGGTGCGCGACGAGATTGCACCTTTGGACGCCGAGTATTTTGCCGAAGTTGAGGTGGGCGATCGTTGGGAATTCACCCCCCGCCAACGCGACATCGTTGAGGGGCTTAAATCCCAAGCAAAGGCCGCAGGCCTGTGGAACCTCTGGTCCTCGGTCACCGGACACGCTCTGTCCACCGTCGAATACGCCTATCTGGCCGAGGAAATGGGCAAGGCCCATCTGGCACCCGAAACCTTCAACTGTAACGCGCCTGACACTGGCAACATGGAGGTGTTCGAGAAATACGGCACCGACGCCATGAAACAGCAATGGCTCGCCCCCCTGCTCGCGGGCGAAATCCGTTCCGCTTATCTTATGACGGAACCTGATGTGGCCTCATCCGATGCCACGAACATCGCGCTAACCTGCGTGCGCGACGGCGACGACTACGTGCTGAACGGTGAAAAATGGTGGGCAACCGGTGCGGGCGATCCGCGCTGTGCGGTCTACATCGTCATGGTGCGCACGCCCACGGACGGCCCCAAGCACCAGCAGCATTCGATGATCGTTCTGCCCTCAGACACGAAAGGCATCGAGAAGCTACGCGCAATGCAGGTCTACGGCGATGACGAGGCCCCGCATGGCCATATGCACATCCGCTTCACAGATGTCCGTGTCCCCGCTGAAAATCTGCTCCTTGGGGAAGGACGTGGCTTTGAGATATCCCAAGGCCGCCTTGGGCCTGGCCGCATCCATCACTGTATGCGGGCCATCGGCATGGCCGAAAAAGCGCTGGAGCTGATGACCCGCCGCTCCCTTGCCCGCGAGGCGTTTGGCAAACCGCTGGCGCAACTGGGCGGCAACTTCGACTACATCGCCAACGCGCGGATGCAGATTGAACAGGCCCGCCTGCTTTGTCTCAAGGCCGCGTGGATGATGGATCAAGGCGACGCACGCGCCGCCGCACCGTGGATCAGTCAGGTCAAGGTCGAGGCCCCGCGCATCGCCCTTGAGATCACCGACCAAGCGGTGCAAATGTTCGGCGCGCAAGGCATTTCCCAAGACACGCCGCTCGCCCGCCAATGGGCACATCTTCGCACGCTACGGCTGGCCGACGGCCCCGACGCCGTGCACCGCCGCCAAGTGGCCCGCGCAGAGCTGCGCAAATACACGCAGGAGAAAATCTAGATGACCGAAATTCGCTACACCGCCGGAGACACGGAATGCATCGGCTACCTCGCCCAGCCCAAAGGTGACGGCCCGCATCCAGTGGTCATGGTCGCCCCCGCTTTTGCCGGCTTAGGTGACTTTGTGAAAGAGAAAGCAGATTGGCTGGCAACCTTGGGGTACATCGGCTTCGCGGTGGATTACTACGGCAACGGTCGCCTCGCCAGTGACATGGATGAAGCCAGCGCCATGATGCAAGCGCTCAATAATGACCGCCCCAGCCTACGCGCCCGCATGCTCGCAGCACTTGTGACGGCGCGAGCATTGCCGAACGCCGACCCTACCCGCATCGCGGCCATCGGCTTTTGTATGGGCGGGAAGGCCGTTTTGGATTTGGCGCGCTCTGGCGCCACACTTTCCGGTGTCATTGGCTTTCACGGCGTGTTCGACGCCCCACCCGAAGGCAGCGAGACAATGAACACCTCCGTTCTGCTCCTGCATGGCTGGGACGACCCGCTTGCCACACCGCAACAGGCCGTAGATTTGGCGGCGGAGCTGACCGCGCATTGTGACGACTGGCAGATGCTGGCCTTTGGTAACACAGGCCACTCCTTCACCAACCCAGCAGCCCAAGACCACGCGACACATATGGCATACGACCAACGCGCCAATGACCGCGCCTTCGCCGCCATGCTGGCTTTCCTCAAGGAACGCTTCGCACAAAGCTAGACGCATCCCCCTTCTCGCAGTAATTGGTAGTCATGGACATTCGCACACTCTCCCCCGACTTCGCCGTAACGCCTCAAATTCATGCCGCTGACATGGACGCCATCTTGGCCGAGGGCTTCACCCACATTCTATGCAACCGCCCCGAAGGCGAAAGCATGCCCGGCGACAAGCCGCAAGACATTGAGGCCGCCGCAAAGGCTGCGGGATTGGGCTTCTCAAACAACCCCGTCGTGATGGGGCAGCTCAACATGGACAATGTCACCGGTCAAAAAGTCGAGGGTAAGGTCTTGGCCTATTGCGCGTCGGGCACACGTTCGGCCATAGTTTGGGCTCTATCAGTCGCGGGCACCCAGCCCACCAAGGAAATTCTGGCGGCATTGGACGCCGCAGGCTTCCCGATGCCGCAGCTGGGACCGCAAGTCGACGCACTCGCAAAAGGATAACCCATGGACGATCCAGAACACCGTTGGCACGATATGGGCGGCGACGCCGCTGGCCCCGTCCCTATGGACGGGCACGACTTCGCAATCTGGGAAAAACGCGTTGATGCGCTGGTTATCCTTGGTCAACAACGCGGGCATTTTACCGTCGACGGGTTACGCCGCGCCCTAGAGGACATGGGCGAGGCCGCATTCAACGAAATGACCTACTATGAGCGTTGGATCGCGTCCCTGAACCAAAATCTGGTCGAGGCAGGCGTCTACTCGCTCGAAGAGCTTGGCGCGAAGATGGAAGAGATCAAAGCCCGCGGCGACACCTACGGCGCGGTGCAATCATGAGCCTTGCGGTAGGGGCAACCGTGCGCATCAAATCCATGGCCCCCTTGGGCCATATCCGCACGCCGCATTACCTGCGCGGCAAAACCGGTGTCGTGGAGCGGGTGCTTGGCCCCTTCAACAACCCCGAACAGCTTGCCTATATGGTCCCCGCCTCCCCCCGCACGCTGTACCGTGTGCGCTTTGAGATGGGTCACATATGGCCCGACGCCGAGGCCCCGCAAGACACGTTGGACGCAGAAATTTACGAGCATTGGATCGACCAAGATGCCCCATGATCATCACGACCACGACCACCTTTCCCCTTCGGGCCACCCGTACCGCAAGGATAACGATCAGGCTCTAAGCTATTGGCAAACAATGGAAGTCGCGATCCGTGAGCTGATGATCGAGAAAGGCGAGCTGACGCCCGCCCAAATCCAAACGCAGATCGACGCGATGGACGCGCGGTCCCCTGCGAACGGTGCGGCGGTGGTGGCACGTGCTTGGACCGACCCCGAATTCAAGACCCGCCTGATGGCCAACGGCTCCGACGCCGCGCGTGAAATGGGCTTCGACATCGGCCCTATGCATTTGGTCGCCGTCGAGAACACGCAAGACACGCATAACATGATCGTCTGCACCCTGTGCTCGTGCTATCCGCGCAACCTGCTGGGCCTGCCGCCCGATTGGTACAAAACCCGCGAATACCGCTCCCGCGCGGTGCGCGAACCTCGTGCGGTCTTGCGCGAATTCGGCGTGGACTTGCCCGAGGACACAACCCTGCGTGTCCACGACAGCACCGCCGACATGCGCTACATCGTGATCCCTGCCCGTCCCGCAAACACCGACGCCCTCACCCCCGACGAATTGGCGGCCTTGGTCACGCGCGACAGCATGATTGGCACCGGTCTGGCAAAGGCACCTTAGTGGCCGAAAACAACATCGCTCGCGGTATCGCGTTGATGGTCGCGGCCACGCTGATGTTTACTCTCATGGACGTCTTCGCCAAGGCCCTCTCCACGCGCGTCGATACCGTGCAGACGTTATGGGCCCGCTACCTTGTGCAGATGATCGCCGTTACGCTCATCGTCTCCCCGCGCCTGCGCCGCGTTGTCCATACGCGGCATCTTGGGTTGCAGATCTTTCGTGCGATTGTTTTGCTGGCCACGACAGGCTTTTTTTTCTTTGGCTTCAAGAAGATGTCCCTGATTGAGACGACGGCGCTGATGCAGATCAGCCCGATCTTTATCATGGTGGGCGCGGCTGTCTTCCTTGGCGAAAGGTTTGGGGTTCGACGCGCCCTCGCGGCTGTCGTCGCATTAATCGGCGCGATGATCATCCTGCGTCCGGGAACAGAGGCCTTCACCCCCTACGCGCTGCTAACTCTTTGCGGCACCATTTGCTATTCGACCTACGCATTGGCCACCCGCTACGTGGGCCGTGACGAGGACGTCTGGACCTCTTTGTTCTATACTGGATCGGTCGCGGCCTTGGTCTTATGCGTGATGGTGCCCTTCTTTTGGCAGCCTTTAGAGATGTCAGATGTGCCCCACCTTCTGGGCGTAGGCTTATTTGGCACCATGGGGCAGCTGCTTCTCATTCGGGCCCTCTCCATGGCGCCCGCCTCGGTGCTTGCGCCTTTCACGTATGTTGCGCTGATATTCTCCAGCATTTGGGGCATTGTATTCTTCAGCAATTTCCCCGACGGCCCTGTCTACATTGGGGCGCTTGTTATCGTCGGGGCGGGGCTTTATGTCTGGCACCGAGAAACTCGGATAAAAATTAGCTAGCACATGGCACTCGGTAACACAGCAAAAGGGCGTCGCGGATTTGGCGAGTTCGCCTCCTACATTGCCATTCGCGGCATCATTGGGCTGGCTTTGGCCGTACCTTACAAGTGGCGCGTGCCATTGGCGGGTTGGATCGTCTCAAGGGTCGTGGCCCCTTTGGCCGGATACTCCAAGCGTGTGCGCGAAAACCTTGCCTATGTCCGCCCTGACCTCTCTCAATCCGAAGTAGACCGCTTAGCGCGCGCAGTTCCAGACAACGCGGGGCGAACCTTGATTGAAATCTATTCTGGCAAGGATTTCACGGACCGCTTCAAACACGCCCCCCTCACAGGGGACGGCGTCGAGGCATTGCGCCAAGCCCACGCAGAGGGCCGCCCGGTGGTCTTGGTCACCGGTCATTTTGGGAACTACGACGCCCCACGCGCAGCGCTAATCGCTGCGGGCTTTAACGTCGGAGCTCTCTACCGCGAAATGAACAACGGGTACTTCAACCCCCATTATGTCGCCGCGATAAGCCAAGTTGGCACGCCAGTCTTCCCACGCGGGCGACAGGGCTTGGTCCGTTTGATCAAGTTCCTGCGTGCAGGCGGCATGGCTGGGTTCTTGATGGACCAGTACATGTGGGACGGCGAGGATTTAACCTTCTTCGGCAAGCCCGCCCCAACAGCGCTTTCCGCAGCGGAATTGGCGTTGAAATACAACGCCCTCGTCGTGCCCATCTACGGTATTCGCCAAGCCAACGGGCTGGACTTCAAGGTGATCTGTGAGGCCCCGATCGAGCACACAAACCCGATCGAGATGACACAAGCCCTCAACGACTCGTTAGAGGCGCTCGTTCGTGAAAATATGGATCAGTGGTTTTGGATTCACCGCCGCTGGAAACCCGAGCAGGCGGCGATGCGTCACTCCACCCGTGCGGCGGCCAAGATGGCGCCAAAAGGCCCATCCTGAATGAGAACCACTGCAGGATAATCGCCCGGGGCATCCGCTTTGACCTTCAGGTCGGCATCGCCATTCCATGTGCCAATCGGCGTCACGCTCTCAACCACATTGTGATAGGTAATCGTTCTGCCGGCATTCTCACCACGGCGAATATCCACCTTTTGCTCCGCTATGTACCGAATAACTTGGACCTGCATCTTGCTAGGAACGTCACCCGTTCTGTGTGCTGCGATTGAAAGCTTGCCCGACGCATCGCGCTTAACCTTCAGCGATACGCTGTCGGCCTTGCTCTTGTGGACATCAATTTTGCTGGCCAGCTCCATACCCTTTGTGCCGATAATATGATCTTGCCCAGCAACGACCATTTGAGGGGTATAGATCATAGTGCTTTGCGCCTGTCGGGCATACCCACGTTGGCGCGTCGTGTTCTCAGGGCTTGCGAACTCATCGACCCAGCCCAAATAATCCCAGTAATCCACGTGCATGCTCAGCGCGATAATGTCGTTGCGCTTGGCAATTTCACCCAACAACTCATCTGCGGGAGGGCAAGATGAACACCCCTGCGAGGTAAACAGTTCTACAACAACCGGACCACCTGCGACGGCAGGAGCGGCTGTAGCCATAGACAGGGCGGTGATGGCGGCGGCGGTTAAGGATTTGATCATGCTATACTCGGAATTCGTGCTGCGTTGATACCTCTCTAGGCTGTCAGCTTGCCGTATGCCAATCAAGCCTTTGCGAGCAGCCGTCATAAACAAGCTGACATTCCATGCAAAAATGGCTCGTCCCGCCACGCTCCTGCCCTGACCTAAAACGGAAAAACAGGGTGAAACCTTATAAAAAAGACCCGCCGTGTATGTGTCACAGCGGGTCACATTTACGATGTGGTGCGAGTTTACGACGCGGCCAAGTCACGCAAAACGTAATGCAAGACACCGCCGTGCTCGATGTATTCCTTCTCGATTGCCGTATCGATACGGCATTTCAAAGAGACATTCTTAACTGTGCCATCGGCCATCGTGATCGAGCACGGCACTTGTGACAGTGGCTGCAAGTCACCCTCCAGCCCCGTGATACTCACGGTCTCATCCCCCGTCAGACCCAGCGTTTTACGGCTGTCGCCATTCGTGAACTCAAACGGGATCACGCCCATGCCCACAAGGTTGGAGCGGTGAATGCGCTCAAAGCTCTCCGCAATCACGGCCTTCACGCCCAGAAGTGCGGTGCCTTTCGCCGCCCAATCTCGCGAAGATCCAGCGCCGTATTGCTCGCCCCCGAAAATCACCAACGGCGTGCCTTGCTCTTGGTGCGCCATGGCCGCGTCGAAGATCGAGGCCTGTTCGCCGTCCGGCCCTTTGGTGTAGCCGCCCTCAACCCCGTCCAGCATCTCGTTCTTGATACGGATGTTCGCAAAGGTGCCGCGCATCATGATCTCGTGGTTACCACGACGCGACCCGTAGGAATTGAATTCGCGCGGGGCAACTTGGCGATCGATCAGGTACTTGCCCGCAGGGCTGCTTTGCGCAAACGCCCCCGCAGGAGAGATGTGGTCGGTGGTGATCATGTTGCCCAGAACGGCCAAGACCTTGGCCCCCTCAACGTTAGAGATCACACCCGGCTCCGCCCCCATCCCCTGGAAATACGGCGGGTTTTGCACATAGGTAGAGGACGCAGGCCAATCGTATGTCAGGCTGTCCGTGGTCTCCACGCCGCGCCATTTCTCGTCGCCTTTAAACACATCCGCGTATTTCTCTTGGAAGGACGCACGTGTGACCGTCCGCTCCACCATTTCCGCGATTTCTTGCGTCGAGGGCCAGATATCCTTCAGGTAGACGTCATTGCCGTCCTGATCCTGCCCGATCGCGTCCGTGGCCAAGTTAATGTCCAACGTACCGGCCAGCGCATAAGCCACAACCAAGGGGGGTGACGCCAAATAGTTGGCACGCACATCAGGGCTGATCCGCCCCTCAAAATTGCGGTTCCCCGACAGCACAGATGTCGCCACCAAATCGCCCTCAGCAATCGCTTCTGACAACTCCTTTTGGATAGGGCCGGAGTTGCCGATGCAGGTCGTGCAGCCGTACCCCACAAGGTTGAAGCCAATCGCGTCCAGATCGTCTTGCAGCTCGGCCGCTTCCAGATAAGCCGTCACCACCTGTGACCCCGGTGCCAACGACGTCTTCACCCAAGGCTTTCGGTTCAAGCCCAAGGCTCGCGCTTTACGCGCAACAATGCCCGCGCCGATCATCACATAGGGGTTAGATGTGTTGGTGCACGACGTGATCGACGCGATCACAACCTTGCCGGATTCCAGCGTGTAATCCTCGCCCGCGACGGCGACTTCCTTGCCCATCGGGCGCTTGAATGTCTCCTCCATCTCGCGGCGGAAGGCATTTTGTCCTTCGGTCAACGCCACATAGTCTTGCGGGCGCTTTGGGCCAGAGATCGCAGGCACGATGGTGCCCATATCAAGGCTCAGCGTGTCCGTATAAATCGGCGCATAATCCGCATCACGCCAGAAGCCGTTCTCCTTGGCGTAGGCCTCAACCAGCGCAACTGTTTCTTCCTCGCGGCCCGTGTTGTTCAGGTAGCGTAAGGTCTCATTGTCAATCGGGAAGAAGCCGCAGGTCGCCCCATATTCCGGCGCCATATTCGCGATGGTCGCGCGATCCGCCAGCGGCAGCGTGTCTAGGCCCGCGCCGTAGAACTCTACGAATTTGCCCACAACGCCCTTGGCCCGCAGCATTTCCACGACTTTCAACACAAGGTCAGTGCCCGTCGTGCCCTCCAACATCGCGCCCGTCAGCTCAAAGCCGATCACTTCGGGGATCAACATGGAAATCGGCTGGCCCAGCATCGCAGCCTCCGCCTCGATGCCACCCACGCCCCAGCCCAAAACAGCCGCGCCGTTCACCATCGTGGTGTGGCTATCGGTGCCAACCAATGTGTCAGGATAGGCCACCATTTCGCCGGATTGATCCGTGTCTGACCAAACCGTCTTGGCCAAATACTCAAGGTTCACTTGGTGACAGATGCCCGTGCCCGGCGGCACCACGCGGAAGTTATTGAACGCGGATTGCCCCCATTTCAGGAAGGTATAGCGCTCTAAATTACGTTCATATTCGCGGTCCACATTCATCTGGAAGGCCCGCGGGTTGCCAAACTCATCGATCATCACCGAGTGGTCGATCACCAAATCAACGGGGTTCAGCGGGTTAATCTTTTCGGGGTCGCCGCCAAGGTTTTTCAACCCATCGCGCATCGCGGCCAAGTCAACCACCGCAGGAACACCCGTGAAGTCCTGCAGCAAGATGCGCGCAGGCCGGTAGGCAATCTCCTTGGGATTTTTGCCACCATTCTTGGCCCACTCAGCGAAGGCTTTGATGTCCTCAACATGTACGGTTTTCCCATCCTCAAAACGCAGCATGTTTTCAAGCACCACCTTCAGAGCTGCAGGCAGTTTGGAGAAGTCACCCAAACCGGCCTCTTGCGCCGCTTTGATCGAGTAATAGGCAAATGATTTACCACCCGCACTCAAAGTGCGGCGGGTTTTGGCTGTGTCATGTCCGACGACGATTGGCATTGCTTTGGCTCCCTAATTCGTTTGAAAACTGATGTCTGTGTAGGTGATTATCCGAATGTTACTGCGAAACTTGGATCAAACCTATGCTCATAACGGTAATTTCATAATGGTTCGCGCGCCTATTTACCTGTTTTCGCCGCCCAAGTGATGCGCTACTCGTAAATCCATGAATTTTGGCGTGGAAAATTTGACCTGCCGTCGCGGCGAGGTAACGGTGCTTGCAGGCGTAAACTTTGACGTCGCCGCTGGGGAGGCATTGATCCTTCGCGCCCCAAACGGTGCGGGCAAAACCACCCTGTTGCGATGCCTTGCAGGCCTCACTCCGCCGGTTGCCGGACGCTTGAAATTTTCAACCGAGGACGTCGCCTATGCCGCACATGCCGATGGCTTAAAAGCGCAACTCAGCGTTGAGGAAAACCTGCAGTTTTGGGCTGACATCTTCGGCACCAAAACCATCTCTCCTGCTGTAGAAACCTTTGAGCTCCAAGACCTTCTATCGCGCCGTGCACAAGACTTGTCCGCGGGGCAAAAGCGCCGCCTCTCTTTGTCGCGCCTTATGCTAACGGGCCGCGCAATCTGGGCGTTGGATGAGCCTACCGTGTCTTTGGACGCCGATAATGTCGCACGCTTCGCCGCAGCCGTAACGCAACATTTGCGGCAAGGCGGATCCGCGATCTTGGCCACGCACATCGATCTGGGCTTACCCACCGCACGCACGCTCGACATCTCGCCATTTCGTGCGATCTTACAGGACACCCCGTCCGACGATCCCTTTCTGGACGAGGCATTGTCATGATTGCCCTCCTGCGTCGCGATTTAATCCTAGCCATCCGCGCCGGTGGCGGCTTTGGTTTAGGCTTGGCCTTCTTCTTGATCCTCGTTGTATTGGTGCCCTTCGGCGTCGGCCCTAACTCCGAAATATTGTCACGCATCGCACCGGGCATCCTTTGGGTCGGCGCATTGTTGTCCTGCCTGCTGTCACTAGATCGCATTTTCCAACTCGATTATGAGGATGGAACGCTAGACCTGCTGGCAACCGCCCCACTCCCCCTAGAGGCTGCGGCCTCCCTCAAAGCCTTGTCCCACTGGCTGACCACGGGCTTACCACTCACACTTGCCGCGCCCTTTCTTGGGGTGCTGCTAAGCATGCCAACTGAGGCTACTATTTGGCTCGTGACGTCCCTCGCACTCGGCACGCCCGCCCTATCGATGCTGGGCACCTTCGGCGCAGCGCTGACCGTAGGGTTGAAACGCGGTGGCTTACTGGTGTCTTTGCTGGTGTTGCCCCTCTACATGCCAACCTTGATTTTCGGGGCCGAGGCCGTGCGGCGCGGCGCGGAAGGCTTGCCCACATCTTCTGCTCTTTTGTTCCTCGCAGCTATCACCGCAGGTTGCGCAGCACTGCTTCCTTTTGCGTCGGCGGCGGCGCTGCGAATGAACCTGCGTTAGCGTAAGCCCACATAGACGTGACGTATGGCCCGAGGTTAATGCATTGCCCCATCCCTAGGCATACAATAACAGTAGCTTATGTCACTCTGGGAATACGCAAATCCGACCCGCTTCATGCAGACCTCTGGCAAGCTACTGCCGGTGGTGACTGTGTTATCTTTGGCATGCCTGATCGTGGGGTTGATCTGGGGGTTTTTCTTTACTCCTGACGATTTCCGCCAAGGCTCCACCGTCAAAATCATCTATCTGCATGTGCCCAGCGCGCTTATGGCGATCAATACTTGGTTAATGATGCTCGTGACCTCTCTGATTTGGCTAATCCGGCGCCATCACGTCTCTGCACTTGCTGCAAAAGCTGCGGCGCCCGTTGGTATCGCCATGACGGTGATCGCCCTTGTGACAGGTGCCATTTGGGGGCAACCAATGTGGGGGACCTATTGGGCTTGGGATCCGCGTTTGACGTCTTTCTTAATCCTTTTCCTGTTCTATCTTGGCTATATGGCCCTTTGGGCGGCGATCGAGAACCCAGATACCGCCGCCGATCTGACCTCTGTGTTGTGCCTCGTGGGCTCCGTCTTTGCCCTGTTATCACGCTATGCTGTGAATTTCTGGAACCAAGGACTGCACCAAGGCGCGTCGCTCTCCTTGGATAAGGAAGAGCATGTCGCGGATGTGTTCTACTTCCCGCTGCTCGTCTCCATTGCCGGGTTTGTATTGCTTTTCCTTGCGCTTGTTTTGCTGCGCACCCGAACTGAAATCCGCAACCGGCGCGCGGGCGCACTTATCTCGCGCGAGCGTCTGGGCTAAGTTCTACACCGTAATCGTATAGGGAATTGTCATGCCTGATCTTGGAAAATACGCCGACACCGTCTTGTCTGCCTACGCGATCTCCATTGCCGTCCTCATTGGGTTGGTTGCCCTGTCGATCTGGCAGTCCAGACGTGCGCAAGCCCGCCTCGCCGAGATCGAGGCACGCAGCAATGCGGCGAAATCCACCTGACGCCACGCTAGTAGATGTACCTAATTTGATCGGACCAATATCGCTCCATCCGGTGTAGAGAGTGATTGATCGTGTCTATGCCATCATGGCCAAGGATACCCTTCTCCTCCAGACCTATAGCGTGATTTTCGAACAATTCGGTGACATGATTGCGAACCTCGCGCCCACGCTCGGTCAATCGGACCCTCACGGACCGGCGGTCAATTTCGCAGCGCTGATGGTGCATATACCCCATCTCAACGAGCTTCTTAAGGTTGTAGGACACATTCGAGCCTTGGTAATAGCCACGCGATTTCAGCTCACCGGCTGTGACCTCATTCTCGCCAATGTTAAACAGCAATAGCGCCTGAACCGAGTTGATGTCCAAAATTCCTAGGCGCTCAAACTCATCCTTGATCACATCCAGCAACAACCGGTGTAGCCGTTCCACCAACGCGAGGCTTTCCAGGTAGCCTGCCATAAATACACGCGCCTTTGGGCTGGCGACTGGTTTGTGCATGCTCATTATAATTCTCCAACTGCAAATACTCGCATGTCGGAAATAGACGGAGAATCACCAATAAACGGTTAAATGAGCCGAAGTTTCGTCAAAGCTGTCCTAAAATATCTTCGATTCCTTGACTGCCTTCGCGATCAACCCCGCAAATTTTTCAGGGGCCGCGGAATGACCGGACGCCCATTGGTACATGTCATGGTCGTTCTCGCTCAGCATCTCGTCGTACAGCGACAGATCATCATCAGACAGCGCATCCAGCCCGTGTATCGCGAAGCCGCCCAAGATCAGGTCCATCTCCTTGATCCCGCGCCGCATCGAGCGCAACTTCAGGCGTCGCAGCTTAATCTCGCGTGCCTCGCCCGCAGGCCCTACTTCGTTCATTCCGGAGTCCTTAAGATTTTACCCAACTGCTTTTCCAACCGGCCAAGGTGGTCCGACAGGCGGCTAAACTCGGCTTTGGTGCGGCGCAACTCCATCAAGATGCTTTTCACGTCGCCTGACAGTTCCTGCTCGCCTTCAGGCGCGCTCATTTCGTCGCCCTCGCCGGTCAGCAACCAACGCATGGAGACATTCAACATTCCCGACAGCATCGACAGCTTGTTGGCCCGCGGCTCGTCCACGTCATCTTCCCAACCACGGATGGTCTTCAGCTTCACGCCCAGCTTTTTGGCCAGCTCTTCTTGATTCAATCCCTGAGCATCCCGCGCAGCTGCGACCCGATCCCCGAAAGTGGCATTGTCGTTGCTAAAGTAGGTGTCTTCGTCGTCCATCGTGAACTCCTGGCCTTTGGGGCATTATCGCTTGAATGCGTCGGTTGCTATCCGTAAGACCCTCATGTCCATTATTCAACCTGACGAGGCGTCACATGTCTTTCCTCTCCGACACTCTTTCCCGCGTAAAACCGTCCCCGACTATCGCGGTCACCCAAAAAGCTGCGGAACTGAAGCGCGCAGGCAAGGACGTCATCGGCCTTGGCGCAGGTGAGCCGGACTTTGACACGCCGCAAAACATCAAAGACGCGGCCGTGGCCGCTATCGCTGCAGGTAAGACCAAATACACTGCTCCAGACGGCATCCCAGAGCTGAAGGAAGCCATCTGCGCCAAGATGAAACGCGACAACGGGTTGGAGTACACCCCGTCCCAAGTGTCCGTTGGCACCGGCGGCAAGCAGATCTTGTACAACGCGCTAATGGCCACGATGAACGAGGGCGACGAGGTCGTGATCCCTGCCCCCTATTGGGTCTCCTACCCTGACATGGTGCTGCTGGCTGGCGGCACACCCGTTGTGGCCGAGGCATCGATCCAAACCAACTTCAAACTGACCGCAGACCAGCTTGAGGCTGCCATTACGCCGAAAACAAAATGGTTTATCTTCAACTCGCCGTCCAACCCGACAGGCGCGGGCTACACACGCCAAGAGCTCAAAGAGCTAACGGACGTGTTGATGCGTCACCCCCATGTTTGGGTGATGACGGACGACATGTATGAGCACCTCGCCTACGATGGCTTTGAGTTCTGCACCCCCGCGGAGGTTGAGCCCGCTTTGTACGAGCGCACTTTGACCTGCAACGGGGTCTCCAAGGCCTATGCGATGACAGGCTGGCGGATTGGGTATGCCGCAGGTCCGGAAAAACTGATCGCGGCTATGCGCAAGATCCAGTCGCAATCCACGTCGAACCCTTGCACCATCTCGCAATGGGCCGCCGTGGAGGCGCTGAATGGGCCCCAAGACTTCCTTACGCCGAACAACGAGACGTTTGTGCGCCGCCGGAACTTGGTCGTCGAGATGTTGAACGCCGCCGAGGGCATCGCCTGCCCAACACCCGAAGGCGCGTTCTACGTCTACCCCTCCATTGCGGGGTGCATCGGCAAGACCACGCCAGCGGGCACCAAGATCGACAGTGACGAAACCTTCGCCACCGCTTTGTTGGAAGAGCACGGCGTCGCCGTGGTGTTTGGCGCGGCCTTCGGTCTGTCTCCGAACTTCCGCGTCAGCTACGCGACGTCGGATGAGAACCTCAAAGAGGCCTGCACGCGCATCCAAACATTCTGTGCAGCACTCAGCTAATACACTGATCGGTGGGCGATTTTTCGCCTACCGATCACTCACAAAAACTTGATATCCTCGCGAAATCTCTTGTTTTAAACGGGATCAGTCACCCTAGCGCTATCTAAGCAAGATTTCTGCAGAAATAGCGCGTGACAATGCCCTCCCCTTAGGTCAAATATGAACTGAACTGCTCAGTGTAGTTTCACGTCAACATTTCTGCGGTCATTTTCGGCCACGGACCAACTTCCACAATTAAATAGATCGTAACTTCAATTGGTTACGCAACAATCCTGTGCGGTCATTCGCAGGGTTACCTCAGGCATTTGGATACGACCCAATGGGACAATTCGATAGAAACGTTCAAGAAGCCCGCAAGCAAGCTGCCGCCGGAAACCTGACCGGAGCGCTGCAATCGACCTCATTCGCTCTGCTTGAAAAGCCTCGCGACGGAAATCTCAAGCTGTTCCGCGCCCGACTTCTTCACGCGCTTGGCCGTCACCGCGAGGCTTTGGCCGATTTGTCTGGGCTGTCGGCAACAGGACCAAGCCCCCAACTGGCGTCCTTTCGCGCCGAAGTTGCTGAAAACGCGGGGGACCTAAAGACTGCGATCACCGCGCTGACCCATGCCCTTCCAGCGACCAAGACCCCCTCTCCCCTTCTTGCGAAGCGCGCGGTGCTCTACCAATCCTTGGGTCAATTCGCCAAAGCCAAAGACGATCTAATCGAAGCAATCAGGCTGACACCTGCCGACGGAGAACTCTTCCGCCTTCTCAGCGCCATGCACCGGTTCCAAGCATCCGATCCTTTGTTGGCAAGAATGGAAAAAACCCGACCTAAGTTGAAGAAGAACTCCCTGTCTGGCGCACATATGGATTTCGCGCTGTCAAAGGCGTTTGATGATCTGGGTGACACTGACAAGTCGTTCAAGCTGCTTTTGCAGGCCAACGCGGCGATGCGTTTGGCCTTCCCTTACGACGCCAATGCCCGCCAAACCCAACTGGATCACTATAAGGTCGCCTTGGCCAACCTCCCCGATGCACCTAGCGCGAGCGATGCTGCCCCGATTTTTGTAACCGGCTTGCCCCGTTCCGGCACCACATTGGTGGAGCAAATCCTGTCCGCCCACCCAGATGTCGCAGGCGGCGGCGAGATGGCGCTTTTCGGCGGCTTGATGCGCAAATCATTAGGCGACCCAGCGTCATCCGCGCCCCTCAAGGCGACGCCCGAGGCCTTATCAAAGCTCGGCCATGCCTACGCCAAGGCCGCCTCTGCGCGGCACCCCAAGGCTAAACGCATAACGGATAAATCCATCCAAACTGCCTCCTACATTGGCGCAGTCACAGCCGCCCTCCCCAACGCGCGGATCATCGTGGTGCGCCGCAACCCCAACGGCAACGCGCTGTCCTTGTTGCGTCAGGTCTTCCTGCCCGGAAAACAAAGCTTCAGCTACAACCTCGATGACATTCGCAGCTACCAACAAGGCTTTGATGACATGGTGTCCTTCTGGCAAGAGAGCCTCCCCGACAAGGTTCATGTGGTTCAATTCGAGGATCTTGTCAGCACGCCCGAGCAGACCACGCGCAGCCTGCTCGACATGGCAGCTTTGGAATGGAACGACGCCTGTTTGCGTCCCCAAGACAATGACCGCGCGGTGCAAACGCTCAGCGCGGTGGCCGTCAGGCAGCCCATCACCCCCCATTCCTCGCAAAAATGGCAGGCCTACGCGGAACATCTGGGCGCTTGAGCGCGGACAACCCTTACTATCCGCACCGCGCGCTAGGGTGAAAAACAATATTCCGAACCTCGTAATATTGTGGTAGCGTCGACGGATATACGAATAATAACGGGTCAATCCGAGTAAATGTCAGCAGAGCTTCCAGAGTTTTACTTCCGCGTGCGTGAAAACGGGGCCACCGTGTTTCGGGTCGACACCGAGAACAGGCAACGTCGCATAGAGATGTCCGAAATTGCGATGGCAAACATCCGCAACGGTCAAATTAAGCCACATGGCGATCATGAGCTTAGTCAGGAAGAACTTGAAATTATCCAAGATTGGATGGAAGAGCGCATGTCCGTCATCGCGACCCGCGATATTGATGACATCTACCGCGCGATTGACTACCTCAACCTCACCACCCATTGGGCACAAACCCGCGCGGAGGAAGACCAGCTAGACGAGGTCACCGACGCGCTATTGCTGGCCATGCACGATCTGCGTTCGGTGCTGGTGCGCAAGAAGGCGGATCGCTTGATGAAAGGCCAAGGGTGATCTGGCCACTCCGGCGCAAATCCCCAAGTCCTGAAGCCCCGCTTTGGTCATTTCTCGATGCATGCGGCATCCCCTTTCGTGCGCCCATCAAAGATTGGGTGGACCAGATGCATCTGACCCATTCGGGTTGGAGCGACGGGTTGGACTACTGCATCCCCCCCACGCAAACACCCCTGATCGACGGGCTGGATTTCCCGATACGTGCGCAAGTCAGCGAATACACGGATTATGACGCGCCGCCCGACTATCTGTGGGGCGCACTCCAAGGGGTCAATGATCTCCGCCTCAATTACGCAAAAGGCATCGCGCAATTGTCCGCGCTGTTTGGCAAAGGCATCGAGACCAGCAGCACCAACACAATATCGCGCGAATGGCGCTTTGGCTTGGCGCGGGTCACTTGCTCCGTCTCGCCACCAGATAAGCAACGACTAGGCTCGAATACACGCCACCAAATGTTCCCTGAAACTGAACAAGAGGCCTTAGTCGCCATCCATCCGGCTTGGCGCACTCCTTTGGGCAAATCTGAGCACTCAGCATGTGCCACAGCCATTCAGGTTTGGAGCACGCCAAATCCCACCGACACCCCCCTGCTCACAGCAAGAAGCAGGGATTGGCCAATTGCGGTAACGACATTGCAACAAGGGCTGGCACTCTCTTCGAATGATGCCTTGCTCCAAGTTAAACCGGCTGGGGTGGTGGACATCTATCCATGCGACGCGATCACTGGCTTAAAGCTGGAACGCATCACAGCGGGGCGCGGAGGCGCTGGCAGTTATCTGACGGTTGAGACAACAAGCAAAACCCGTGAAGGACCGCGCAAACGTAGCCAGGAAATTGCATCAAGCCTGTCCACGGCAGGTTTGGACGAGATTTCCGAGAACCTAGCGCAACGCCTTGATGCCCCCCTCACAACATGGGCTGGAATCAACGCCTAAGCTGGCCTCTCGCGCAAAGCCCCCAGCACCTGAACATACCGCCACCACAAGGCCGCAGCCGCAAACAATAACCCCACCACAAGGCCGATCCAGACGCCCACGCCGCCAAGGCCAAATGTAATGCCCAGCACATAGCTGGCCGGAATGCCCAAGCCCCAGTAACTAATCGCCGCCGCATACATCGGCCAACGGGTGTCTTGCATCCCGCGCAGCAGGCCGAGGGCCATCACCTGCCCCGCGTCCACCAGTTGGAACAGTGCTGCCACCGCCAATAGGCTGGCTCCAATGGCTAGGATCGCTCCGCGATCAGGGTCATCGGCCCCCAAGAAGCCCGTCATCAACAGCTCTGGCACGCTTAAAAACGCAATCGTCGTCATGACCACTGCCCCCAAGGACAAAGCAACCGCAGCACGCGCCCCCATCGCCAAGCCATCCCAATCACGTCGCCCTAGCGCACGACCGGCGCGCACGGTGGCCGCTTGGCTAAGCCCCACATGAACCATAAAGGTCGCGGCAGTGATCTGTAGCGCAATCCCATGCGCCGCTAAGGGCAATTTCCCGATCAGCCCGATGATCAACGCCGAGGCAGAAAACATCCCGCTCTCGGCAAGGTTGGTCAGCCCGATAGGCCATCCCAGCTTAAACACCTCCCGAAAGGCTTCAGGATCGGGGCGCCAGATGTTCTGGAAAAGCACATGGTCACGGGTGGCGTCGGAACGCACCACATATGCCCCCAAGGCCAAAAGCGTCATGATCTGAGCAAGAACGGACGCAAGTGCTGCCCCTTTCACTCCCAACTCCGGCGCTCCAAACTCGCCGAAAATCAGAACGTAATTCAGGCCGGAGTTCACCACCAAGGCCAAGACCGTGACCCATAGAACGATGGCCGTGCGCTCCAACGCAGCCAAATAGCTTTTGACCACCATCACCAGCAAGGCGGGGAACATCCCGAAGCCCGCAATTCTTAGGTAATCTTGTGCCAAACTTGCCAGTTCCGGATCTTGTCCAAAGGCCAGAAGCACAGGCTCGGACCAAATCATAAGCGGCAAGAACACCAAGGCATATAACGCAGACAACCACAGCCCCATACGGGTCACACGGCGGATGCGGGTGCTATCATCGGACGCGGCCGCTTCGGCCACCATCGGCATCACCGCGAATGAGAACCCCGCCCCCATGATAAAGATGACAAAAAAGAACGATGTCGCCAAGACGCTCGCCGCCAAGGCCGTCACGTCATAGCGTCCCAGCATAATGGTATCGACCACATGCACCGAAAACTGCGCAAGATGCGATCCAACCAACGGCAGGCCAAGAACCAAAACCGCGCGAAGATGCTGAGTGAAAGTCATGCCCCAGCCATAGGAGCATGGCCGCGTGGAAGCAAACCAAATCCCCACCAACAAGCACGCCTCAACATCGTCAAGATTGGGTCATTTTGCAGCTTCATTCCAGCAATAGCTTACCCTGGGTAAAGTAAAATTCTCGAAAAATTTTCGGGGTTTCAAAGGATAATTCAATCTGCCGGTGATATTATGAGTGGTTCGAAACCTAAGTTGGCTCAGGGTCCATTCACCCTTTTCCTTCAAGACACTTCAGGTGCAATCGTCGTCGACTGGGTCATCCTAACGGCCGCTATTGTTGGCATCAGCATCTCTGTCGCTGCTGCGGTGTCGTCAGGCCTTGATGCCAATGCCGCGAAGTCTGCTAGATGTCTAAAAATCGTTGGGAACCAAACGACCCGCGTTAGCGAGCAAAGAAGCCACAACTGGCGTTTGAAACGTGCGCAGCGCAATTGCGGTCGGCTCTAAACGCTCTCCGACCCCTGCCCTGTTAACAAAACGGCCCTTCCACCTGTGCCAACGCTCTGCCATAGTCGCGCTCAAATAACAAAAAAATGAGCAGCGGTATGAGCGACTTTCTTAGTCAAGGCGAAGACGACTACAACGCCTCCTCCATCGAGGTTCTCGAGGGGCTGGAGCCCGTGCGCAAACGCCCCGGCATGTATATCGGCGGCACCGACGAGCGCGCCCTGCACCATCTGGTGGCCGAGGTCCTCGACAACTCCATGGATGAGGCCGTCGCCGGTCACGCCAACCGCATCGAGGTTGCGCTGAACGCTGACTACTCCATCACCATCTCCGACAACGGGCGCGGCATCCCGATCGACCCGCATCCAAAGTTCCCCGACAAATCCGCCCTCGAGGTCATCTTGTGTACCCTGCACGCAGGCGGCAAGTTCTCCGGCAAGGCCTACCAAACCTCCGGCGGTCTGCACGGGGTTGGGGCCTCGGTGGTCAACGCGCTCTCCGATAGCATGGTCGTGCAGGTCGCCCGCAACAAAGAACTGTTCGAGCAACGCTTCTCACGCGGCATCCCCTTGGGTCCGGTGGAGAAAGTCGGCCAAACCCAGAACCGCCGCGGCACCACGGTCACCTTCCACGCGGACGAGCAAATCTTCGGCAAGCACCGCTTCAAGCCCGCCCGCCTGTTCAAATCCATCCGCTCCAAGGCCTACCTGTTCTCAGGCGTGGAAATCCGCTGGAAAACCGAGATCGACGACGGCGAAACCCCCGCCACGGCCACCTTCCACTTCCCCGGTGGCTTGGCCGATTACCTGTCTGAAACCTTGGGTAAATCAACCACCTACGCCGACGCCGCCTTCGCAGGCACCGTGGACTTCAACGAGAAATTCAACGCACCCGGCAAGGTCGAATGGGCCATCAACTGGACCCCTGCGCGCGACGGCTTCATCCAAAGCTACTGTAACACCGTGCCTACGCCCGAGGGCGGAACCCATGTCACCGGCTTCTGGGCCGCGATCCTCAAGGGCATCAAGGCCTATGGCGAGCTGACCAACAACAAAAAGGCCGGCCAAATCACCCGTGACGACCTTATGTCCGGTGGCTGTGCGCTGGTGTCGTGCTTCATCGCCGAGCCGGCCTTTGTGGGCCAAACCAAGGACCGCCTGTCGACCGAGGCGGCGGCCAAAATGACCGAAGGCGCCGTGCGCGACCACTTCGACAACTGGCTGGCGGCGGATACGAAATCTGCGGGCGCCATCCTCGACTTCCTAGTGTTGCGGGCCGAGGAACGCCTGCGCCGCAAGCAGGAAAAAGAAACCTCGCGCAAGTCCGCCACCAAACGTTTGCGCCTGCCCGGTAAGCTCACCGATTGCACCTCCAAATCCCGCGAGGGCACAGAGCTGTTCATCGTGGAGGGCGACTCGGCCGGTGGCTCCGCCAAGGGCGCGCGCAGCCGTGTTAATCAAGCACTTTTGCCCCTCAAAGGTAAGATCCTCAACGTGCTGGGGGCCGCCTCCAGTAAGCTGCACTCCAACTCCGAGATCAACGATCTCTGCGAGGCGCTTGGCGTCGGTATGGGCACCAAATTCAACGTCGAGGACCTGCGCTACGACAAGATCATCATCATGACCGATGCGGATGTCGACGGCGCGCATATCGCGTCCCTGTTGATGACATTCTTCTTCGTGCAAATGCGCCCGCTGATTGACCAAGGCCACCTCTATCTAGCCTGCCCGCCGCTCTACCGCCTCACCCAAGGCCCTAAACGCCTCTACGTGCCAGACGATGCCGCGAAGGACGCAGCACTGGCTAAGGGCCTAGGCGGTAAAGGTAAAATCGACGTGCAGCGCTTTAAGGGTCTGGGCGAGATGGACGCGAAAGACCTGAAAGAAACGACGATGGACCCCAAATCCCGCGTCCTGATCCGCGTCACCGTGCAAGAAGACGAGCCGGGCGAGACCGGCGATCTGGTCGAGCGCCTGATGGGGAAAAAACCCGAGATGCGGTATGAGTATATTCAACAGAACGCTAAGTTTGTTGAAGATGTGGATGTTTGATTGAATTAGACACAATTATCGGCATCAAGACTGCGACTGCTGTCGATGTAAATAACTTACTTGTTCCATCCAACTCCTTAGCAGCCCACTTAAGACAGTACTCTGAACCTGCGCTCTTCCACAGTGACGGTGCTGGCAAATACCATATGTCATTGTCCGGTTCTCTCTTCCGCGCGCGATTTAATGACAGATACTTTGTATTTGTATCACGACACCAGATGACGCTAGGAAATTACGAACATGACCAAATTGCCCTGCTCAATTATGATAAAAAGACACTTGTAACTTCACACAGGGCTGTATTTCCGGATAACGCTTCCGATGAATATGATTGCGCAGTTTATGAGTTTACCGATCTCATAAAATCCGGAAAATTGCCTGCTACCAGTTGGTATGACCTAAAAACGGATTGGGTTCGCGACCACCTCCCAAAGCCCAATTTGGTTGTAGCAATAGGCTACCCTGGGCACCGCAACTCAATCGACTACGAAGCAGCACACTATGGCGCTTCACCTAATGCAGTTTGGGGAGTCGAAGCTTCACCAGTGATTGATGGGCGACTATCTTTCGTTCCTAAGCCTGAAATTCTATTTGAACCGGCTGGAATGAGTGGATGTCCAGTATTTGGATGCTCCTTAGACAATTTGGCTCCGACGTGTTTCTTTGCGGGAATACTCACAAATGCAACACAGAACCGGTTCAACTTCTTTTCATTTTCGAGAATGCGTCCACTATTGGAGAGGCTTCTAGCTTCTGGCTAGATCATTTTCACCAAGCCACGCATCGCCGTCACGCGGGGTGGCGATCTAACGTCCATGACATCCACTTTATGGCAGCCAAACTCTTCCCCCAAAACTGACCATCCCCAACACCAGCAAAATCGCCGCCCCGTCGGGGCGTGACGGCGATGCGTGGCGGCCTGCGGCCTTGATTCCACGCTAAATGTGGTGCCCGACAAAAGTCCGACAGCTCGCAGACACTTTGCAGACCGCCAAAATAGCATAACCAGCGCCCCGCAAAGCCAATCAAAGCCCTCGTGATCCGGCGCGACCATGTCGGCGCTTATACCTCCTTGCCCTACGCAAATTCTCTTGTCACTGTAGCGCCATGAGACTGTTATTTCTTCTGGTATTCCTTGGCCTTACCGCATGCGGCAGACCGCTGACCGAGGGCGAGTTGCGCCTTGCAGCCGATTTCCACGGCCCAGACTTGGACGCCAGTAAAATAAGGGTCCGCGCGGCCCCCGTCCTCAAGCTCTACAGCGCCACCTACCCCGCCCCACCCCGCACCACTTGCGCCCAAAAACTGCTGCCCGCACCGGAAGGCGAAACCGTCTCAGGCTCCCCCGCCGCCACGGTTTTATTCAATACTATCAACATCAACCCCGACTACATCGCGAAGGACTACCTGCCCCAATACCCAGATGCCTCTTTGTTGTTGGTGAACATGTTTTTGGCCCATGAATTCGTCCACGTCTGGCAATGGCAAAACCGCGAATTGACCGGCTACCACCCGCTCAAAGCCGCGCGCGAACACCAGACCCTGCCCGACCCTTACCTGTTCGAATTGTCCGAAAACCCGGAATTCCTAGACTTCGGCTACGAGCAACAAGGCGCCATCGCCTCCGAATACGTCTGCTGCGCCGTCCTCGCCCCCAAGGCCCCGCGCACTGCAAGGTTAGAACAGCTGCTCAGCCCCTACTTCGACCTCAAAGGCATGACATCGCGCCTAGACCGCGCCAACATGGTGCTGCCTTGGGACGGGGTAGAACTGGAAGCCATCTGCGACTAAGCTGTTATTCTGAGAGGGGTTTTCAATGAATGTATATGACTTAACGGGCCGTGTGGCCGTGGTAACTGGCGGTGCACAAGGCATCGGCTTGGCTGTGACCGAGCGCTTGCAAGCCTCCGGAGCAAAGGTCGCCGTGTGGGACATGCAGCAGGCTGAGGCAGGCGACTTCAACACCACTTGCGACATCTCCGACATGGGGCCGGTTAAGGCGGCACTGGCAGCGTCTGAGGCTGCTCTTGGCCCCGTAGATATCCTCGTGAATTCTGCGGGCGTTGCCGGTCCGAACGCTCCGATCACCGACTATGATGACGATGCATGGGCCCAGATCGTGGCGATCAACTTGACGGGCACCTACAACACAAACAAGGCGGTCTTGCCGAGCATGCAGGCACGCGACTATGGCCGCATCCTAAACATCGCGTCGATTGCCGGCAAAGAGGGCAACCCCAACGCCTGCGCCTACTCCGCATCCAAGGCCGGTGTGATCGGCTTCACCAAGTCTGCGGGCAAGGAAAACGCGGGCCAGAACATCGCCGTTAACTGCGTCACGCCCGCCGCCGCCCGCACGCCAATCTTTGACCAGATGAGTGAAGAACACATCGGTTACATGTTGTCCAAAATCCCGCGAGACCGCTTCTTGGAGGTCGAAGAAGCCGCCAATATGATCGCGTGGATTGTATCGGCCGAGAACTCTTTCACCACTGGCGCGGTGTTCGATCTATCCGGTGGTCGGGCCACCTACTAACCCTTCGCGGCCAATTGTGCCTCAAGGTCAGCAATCCTTGCCCCCATTTGGGCAAGGGCTTGTTGCACCTCGCTACGGGTGTAGCGTTCGGTCAGATATTGCGGGCAATTCCATTCAAAACTGGCGACGCGCACAACCAGACCACGCTCCACCACTCGGCCGTCACTGCCCTCGGCTAGCTGCACCATCAAGGGATCATCCGGCGCAATCACCCGCGCATGGCCGTAAAGCTTCAGTCGAGTTTTGCTGGCGTAGTCAATGAAGAACAGCGCCACACGATCATTACCCCCGATATTACCCGTGGTGATATATTGGTGATTGCCTCGGTATTCTGCCCAGCCAATTTCTTGCGAATTCAACAGCTTAATAAACCCAGCGGGGCCACCGCGGTGCTGCATGTAGGGCCAACCGGTTTCCCCTACCGAGGACATGTAAAAACTATCACGTGAGGCAATGTAGCCCATCTCAGGCTCAGTCAAAGTCTCGCCCAAACGCGTAGGATCCACCTCGTATTGGGCATAAATTTTGCGGCTGCCCTGAGCGTCTTGTATCGCTTTGACGGCTGAGGTGAAGGCAATTTCGTGGTATGCGTTTGGCATCGGTGGGCTCCATTGAGATTGCCCTATACTAGCCCCGCACTTGCCCTTTGCCATCACTCTATGCATCACTTCTATGCAACCACGCCATAACCCCACGAGGCACCACCCATGAGCAATTCATCCTACGCCCTGATCATGCTTGCGGCGGGCATCGGCATTCCGATCTTAGCCGCATTGAACGCCAGCTTGGGACGCCACATAGGCGCACCTGCTGCGGCCTCGGTGGTGTTGTTTGCGGTGGCTTTCACCAGCGCATTGGTCGTGGCTTTGGTCACCGGTCCGGCAGCGATCGCTAAAGTTGCAGACGCGCCCAAGCATTTGTTGTTCGCAGGCGTGCTCATCGCCTTTTACGTCTTAACCATCACCTATATCGCGCCGCATTTTGGTGTTGGGAATGCCGTGTTTTTCGTACTGCTAGGGCAACTCATTTCAGCGGCCATGATCGATCACTTCGGCCTGTTCGGAGCAAACCAAACACCACTGACGTTGATCCGCGCCACAGGTATCGCCGTTATGGCAGGGGGTGTGTTTCTAACCCAAATAACGGGGCGATCCTAGGTCAGCGTGGAGAGCTTTTCCCATAGATCATCAGAGACTTGCACGTCGCTCTTCAACGACCTCGACGCACCAGGAATACGGGCATCGGGTTGCTCCGATACTGCATCAACGACCCGCGCAATCCGCGCGTCAAATTCATCCGTATAAGTCCCCGGATCCATCAGCATGTAGAATTGACCCAGCCCATGCGGCGCGCCATCCGGCAGCTTCAAGCCGCCCACGTCAAGCGAGTTGACCGAGCCAGTTAAAGCCGCGGCCATCACCTCGCCCATCAAGCCAAACCCCCAGCCTTTGTAACCACCTGCAGAGACCAAAGCGCCTTTCAGCGCCGCCTCTGGATCCGTCGTCGGTTGCCCTTTATCGTCCACGGCCCAGCCCAAGGGGATCGCCTCGCCAGCGGCCTTGGCCATGGTGATTTTTCCCAAAGCGACGGCGGAGGTCGAGAAGTCAAAATGCATCGCGGGCGCACCTTGCCCAGGAACGGTCATGGCAATGGGATTTGTCCCAATGATTGCCTTGTTCCCGCCCGGAGGCGCCACGACAGGCGACGCATTGGTAAAACCGATCGCTACAAGACCCGCCGCCGCAATTTGTTCGGTAAAGAAGCCCAGCGATGTGCATGTATGCGCGTGGGCCACCGCCAATGAGGCTGTGCCAATTTCCTTGGCCGCCGCGATGGCATCGGGCAATGCACGGGCAAAAGCGGCCTGAGCGAAGCCAAACTTAGCATCCGCCTTGACCGATCCGGGCTTGGGGCGGGTCACAACGGGTTCCACATCCCCCTTCACGCGGCCTGAGGCCAGTTGCAGGCAATAGCTTTCAAGATAGTACAAACCACAAATGACGTTGCCGGTTTCCTCGGCGCGTCGCACGGCGCGAGCAACTTCTAGGGCTACCCAAGGGGCGGCACCGTGGCGGGTCAGGGCCGCAACACTTAGGGTTTCGATCTCATCAAGTGTCACTGTGGCCATGATTTATTCTGCCTTTTCTTCGAGTTTCATCCATTCTTCTTCGGCTGCGTCCAAAACCGCCTGCCGTTCCACTAAAGCATCCGTGGCCTTTTGGAATTTGGCCGGATGGTCGGTGAACAAGTTTGGATCAGATAGGAACTCTACCAGTTTGGCAATCTCTGCTTCTAAGCGCTCCATCTCGGTTGGCAACGCTTCCAGCCGGTGTTTCTCGGTAAAGGACAAACCCGTCTCCGTTTTCTTGTCCTCCGCCGCCTCTCGCCCTTTTTCGCGACGGGACTTGGCTGGCTTCTCGGACAGAACCGCCGCATCACCTGCTTCCGCAGCCTGCGCTTTGTAGTCTGACCAGCCGCCCGCGTAGATCGTCGCCTTGCCGTCCTTCAACGCCACCGTGGTCGAGGCCACGCGGTCCAAGAAGTCACGGTCGTGGCTAACAAGGATCACCGTGCCGTCGTAGTCAGAGATCAGCTCCTGCATCAAATCCAGCGTCTCGATATCAAGGTCATTAGTCGGCTCATCGAGGATCAACAAGTTGCTTTCCCGCGCCATAATCCGCGCCAGAAGAAGTCGTGCTTTTTCGCCACCTGACAAGGACTTAACCGGCGCGCGGGCTTGCGCCTCGTCGAACAAGAACTCCTTGAGGTAGCCCACAACATGCTTCGGCATGCCGCGCACCATGACATGGTCGCCCTGCCCGCGCACGCGGGTGGCGGGGTCTTCGGTCATCGTAGACCAAAGCGTGTCTTCAGGGTTCAACGCGGCGCGGTTCTGGTCGAAGATCGCCATTTCCAGATTGGTGCCGATTTTCACCGTCCCGCTGTCAGGTGCCACCTCGCCCGTCATCAACTTCAAAAGCGAGGTCTTCCCCGCCCCGTTCGGCCCCACGAGCGCGATGCGGTCGCCGCGGTTCACCTTCAATGAGAAATTCTTAACGATAGCCTTATCACCGAACGCCAGCGAGACATCTTCCATCACGAAGACCTGCTTGCCGGACTTTGGCCCCGCCTCTAGCGCCATCGCGGCGGAGCCTTGGCGTTTGATTTGGCTGGCTTTTTCCGCGCGTAGATCTTGCAACGCACGCACGCGGCCTTGGTTGCGTTTGCGGCGTGCAGAGATGCCTTCGACGGCCCAGCGGGCCTCGGCCTTGATCTTGCGGTTCAGCTTGTGGCGTTGCTGGTCTTCTTCTTCCCACAGCTTGTCGCGCCATTCCTCAAAGCGGTCGAATCCCTGCTCTTGGCGGCGCACTTGGCCGCGATCGACCCAAAGCGTGGCACGGGTGAGCGCGCGCAAGAACGCCCTATCGTGCGAAATCAAAATGTAGGCCGCGCGGGTCGAGGCCAAATGCCCCTCCAGCCACGCGATGGCCTCGATATCAAGGTGGTTGGTCGGCTCGTCGAGCAACATCAGCTCAGGCGCTTCGGCCAAAAGCTTTGCCAAGGCCGCGCGGCGGCGCTCCCCGCCGGAAGCCGCGTCGACCTTTGCCTCTAGGTTCAACTTCAGACCCTCAGCGGCACTTAGCAGCTTGTATTCTTCGCTTGGGTCCATCTCGCTCAACGCGAACTCGCCAAGCGTGTCAAAGCCCGTCAAATCAGGGTCTTGCTGCATGTAACCGGTGGTCACACCCGGGGCTAGGAACCGCTGGCCAGTGTCTGGTTCGATCAACCCGCCCATGACTTTCATCAGGGTCGATTTGCCCGAGCCATTGCGCCCTACAAGGGCCACACGGTCGCCGGGTTGGACCACAAGTCCAAGGTCAGAAAACAAGGGATCGCCGCCAAAAGTCAGCGAGATGTCGGTCAGTTGTAAATGCGGTGTACGTGCCATGGGACCACCCGCTACGGCCTCAGCGCTACGGCGTCAACTCATCAGCCGGCCACGGCGCGCAAAAGCTTCTTTCGCGCCGGTGGAATTGCCCCGATCTCCAGCCCCGTGAAGACATGCAAAGTATTCAGGTCGCGGTCCACAACTGCATGGTCGCTGACCCATCCCCCCATCATCAGATAGGTGCGCAACAATGGGGGCATCTCCTTCATCGCGGCCTTTAGGTCAGGGGCGCGCAATTGTAACTTTCGCGCGAAGGGAAAAATCGATGGTGCCTTAACTCGTGGCAGCCAGCGTTTTGGGGCCAAATGGCGGTCCTTTAGCAAGGAGAAACTATCAAGGTAGTCCTCTTCCGACGTGCCTTTGAAGGAGGAACAACCGAACAGCATCTCCACCCCTGCCTCATCAATGTAGCTGGTCAAAGCGCCCCAAGCGACGCGCAAAATATCGGGGTCAGAATGATCTGGGTGAACGCAAAAACGGCCCATCTCGACCATTGCGCCTTCATAGTTCGCCAGCGAGGACAACTCATAGTGCTGCGCAGAATAGCTTTGCTCAATCGCGCGGCCGCTATCGAGGGGCAGCAGCCGGAAACAACAAACGAGGGCCCTGCTATCCACCTCTTCCACCAGCATATGAAGGCAGCGCGCGTCATAGGCGTCCACATCCAGATCAGATGGCGCATCCCGAAAGGCCAAAGCACGAAGGCATTGAGCAGCCTGCACATCCGCCTCGCAATTTGCGAAACGAACCTCATACCTGCCTTTTGATAGCAGTGACATATCTGCGCCCTCCAACGTGCTTGGCCCATAATGGCAAAGGCAATACCGTCACAATTACCTAAGTATCATCTTAGGCATTGCGCAAGTGTACTGATGGATAAAGCGGTGTTTAGCCGCCCACAGCCTCACCAAGGTCAATCCGGCCGAAGTTGCGTATGATCTGGCGAATGAAGGTCACATCGCGGATCGTGGTCTCGGTCACACGACGCGACAACGCAACTACGCGGCCATCTTGCAAGCCGAAGCGCTCCACATTTTGCAGCACCTCATCCTCATCGAAGCGCAATGCAACAACTTGGCGATCAATCTCAGTTGGTTTTTTGTAAGCGTAATGGCGCACCTTGCTGCCGACATAGAACCAGTCGCCGCCGCGCAGAACACCAGAAGACGAGGGCTTGCCCACCAAATCTTCAACCGATCCGCGAGTATCAACACCAACAGTCAAAGACTGTAGGTCGTCTTCAATTGGAATATACCCGTGATTCCGGATGACTTCCGAGCAACCAGCCACGATTAGCAACGTTGTTACTGCAACCAGCTTAACCAGACGCGACGCCTGCTTCTTCGTACCGTGCCGCATGCGCGACCCCCGTTTTTTGTTCGTGTCTTGCTCTACTCGGGCCCTAGGGCTTAGAGAAGGACTTACAGAAGGACGCGCAAGTGATCAAGAAAGATAGCTCCACAATGGCTCACACAACCGTGCTGCGACTGGCTGACCTGCCAAATCGCAAACCCACTCACATAAATTACACCCCCGATGCCGACGCATTGAAGCAATTGTCGAGCGAGATGGATCTTAACGCCCTGCGCAAGGTTCGCCTTGAAGGGACGTTGAAGCCGATGGGCAACCGAGACTGGCAGTTGGAAGCCCGTTTTGGGGCAACCGTCGTCCAATCCTGCGTTGTATCATTGGACCCAGTGACGACACGCATCGATGAGACGCTGTTACGCCAATACATCGCAAATTGGGTGGACCCCACTGACTCAGAGGCGGAAATGGACGGCGACGACATCTCCGAGCCCCTGCCCGAAGAGCTGGACCTCAATGAAGTCATATCGGAAGCCTTGGCCCTGACAGTGCCCCGCTATCCGCGCTCCGAGGGTGCGAAATTGACGCAAACTGACTTCACGGAACCGGGGCAAGCCCCCATGACCGACGATGATGTGAAGCCATTTGCAGGGCTTGCCGCACTCAAAATGAAGCTGGAAAACCCCGACAAGGACTAATCGCGTGGCCAACAGCCCCGAATCGTCTTGCCAAACGCTACGGAATAGCTATTTTCCGCGCTTCTTGAGATTATGGCTCTGGACGGGCCGCGTGAGAGGCGTTAGACGCCCACACAACACCGTCACACAGACGCTAACACTGACACACGGGCCCGACTTATGGCCCCTTAAACACCAAAGGTTGAGACATGGCCGTCCAGCAGAATAAAGTTTCCAAGTCACGCCGCAACAACCGCCGTGCACACGATGCGCTGGTCGCTGCGAACCCTGACGAGTGCCCGAACTGTGGTGAATTGAAACGTCCACACCACGTTTGCCCATCTTGCGGTCACTACGCAGAGCGCGAAGTCATCGCCATGGCGAACGAAGTCGATCTGGACGAAGACGCCGCATAAGCTTAGGCTGCCTCGCAAACAATAATGCGAACAACAGGCAGGCTTTCCGGTGACTTCATCTGACACAGTCATATCAATTGACGCTATGGGCGGGGACTTGGGCCCCGCCGCTGTCGTTTCTGGTATGGCAAAATCCGCCAAGATAAATTCCGATCTGCGTTTCATCGTGCACGGCGACAAGGCCGAGCTAGAGAAACTCGTCGAAAAACGCGGAATTGCGGACCGCTGCGAAATTCGCCACGCCGATGACGTCGTAACCATGCACGAGAAGCCGTCGCATGTGATGCGCCACGGCAAGGGCACCTCCATGTGGTCCGCCATTGAAGCCGTGCGCGACGGGGACGCCAGCGTCTGCGTCAGCTGCGGCAACACCGGCGCCTTAATGGCGGTCTCCATGATCCGGCTGCGCAAAGTGCCAGGTGTGAACCGCCCCGCCATTGCCTGTCTCTGGCCCTCGCGCAATCCTTCGGGTTTCAACGTGATGTTAGATGTAGGCGCAGACATTCGCGCCGATCAGGATGATTTGCTGCAATACGCCTTGATGGGCCTCAGCTACGCGCGCAACGGTTTTGGGCTAGAACGTCCTCGCATCGGCCTGCTGAATGTTGGCACCGAAGAACACAAAGGCCGCGCTGAACTTAAAGTTGCCCATGAGATGATCGAAGCCGCAGCCACAGCGAATGATTTCGACTTTGTCGGCTTCGTAGAGGGCGGCGATATCCCCTCTGACCGCGTCGATGTTATCGTGACCGACGGGTTTACGGGAAATGTCGCCTTGAAAACCGCCGAGGGCACCGCGAGCTTCATTTCTGAGCGATTGCGCGAGGCCTTTAAATTCTCGCCCCTGTCGCGCATTGCCGCCTTGTTGGCCTACACCTCGTTGCAGCGCCTGAGAACACGCATTGACCCGCGCCGCGTCAATGGAGGGGTCTTTTTGGGCCTCAATGGGACGGTTGTTAAATCCCACGGCTCGGCTGATGCCACGGGCGTCTC
Organism: Litoreibacter sp.; assembly: GCF_039974535.1. Taxonomy (GTDB): domain Bacteria; phylum Pseudomonadota; class Alphaproteobacteria; order Rhodobacterales; family Rhodobacteraceae; genus Litoreibacter. The sequence goes on from NZ_JBDWIU010000011.1 coordinate 244,753, forward strand.
TGCGGCCATTCGGTTGGCCGTACAGCTAGATCAATCAGGTTTTGGTGAGAAGCTGGCTGCGCGGGTTGCATCCGTAACCGATGCGGGTCAGGTTGACGCACCAAAGAGCAAGACGCCAGATGCGGCAAAGGAAACATCCAGCACATGACAATGATCCGTTCCGTTTTGCGTGGCGTAGGCCACGCCCTTCCCGAACGCGTGGTGGAAAACGCCGAGCTTGAAACAATGGTGGACACCACCGACGCTTGGATCAAATCCCGATCAGGCATTGAACGCCGTCATTTCGCAGCAGAGGGGCAGACCACCTCTGATTTGGCTACAGGCGCCGCGCGCGCCGCCCTCAAAGATGCGGGCATGGATGCCGACGCGGTCGACGCGATCGTGGTGGCGACCTCAACACCGGATACGACCTTCCCCTCCGTCGCGACTATGGTGCAGGGCAACCTTGGCATGAAGAACAGCTTTGCCTTTGATGTGCAGGCCGTTTGTGCAGGCTTTGTTTTCGCTATGTCCAACGCCGATGCGCTGATCAAATCCGGTCAGGCCAAACGCGTTCTCGTCATTGGTGCCGAAACCTTCTCGCGCATCATGAACTGGGAAGACCGTACGACCTGCGTGCTGTTCGGCGACGGCGCTGGTGCGGTTGTCCTTGAGGCCGCCGAGGGCAAAGGCACGTCGCAAGACGCGGGCATCCTCGCGACTGATTTGAACTCCGACGGTAGCTACCGCGATCTGCTTTATGTGGATGGTGGTGTGTCCAAGACCCAGACTACGGGCGTCCTGGTCATGCAAGGCAAAGAGGTTTTCCGCCACGCGGTTGAAAAGCTTGCCAAGACCGCCGAAGCCGCACTTGAGAAGGCTGGCTTGGGAGACGATGACGTGGATTGGGTCGTGCCCCATCAGGCAAATCTTCGCATCATTAAGGCCACCGCAACCAAGATGAATATCCCCATGGATCGTGTCGTGGTCACCGTCCAAGATCATGGCAACACCTCCGCCGCATCGATTCCCCTTGCGCTGTCTGTGGCCAAATCAGAGGGCAAATTTGCCCCCGGCCAACTGCTGGTAATGGAGGCCATTGGTGGTGGTTTGGCTTGGGGCTCGGTCGTTTTGCGTCTTTGAGGCGTGAAAATTCGCTCAATCCACGTATAAAGTGCGCAATCCAAGTCCTTGATATTGACTCGGAAATTCCCCCAAGCCTATCGTCGCAAAAGTTTTTAAAATAAGGGGGACGACATGACTGCCAAAACATTGACCCGCATGGATTTAAGCGAAGCCGTATTTCGAGAGGTTGGCTTGTCACGCAATGAAAGCGCGGATCTCGTTGAAAGTGTTCTCAAACACATGTCCGATGCACTGGTCACTGGCCAGCAGGTAAAGATCTCTTCCTTCGGCACATTTTCCGTTCGCGAGAAGTCCGCGCGCGTTGGCCGCAACCCTAAAACCGGCGAAGAGGTTCCAATTCACCCACGCCGCGTGTTGACCTTCCGCCCGTCGCATCTGATGAAAGACCGTGTCGCCTCTGGCAACAAATCCTAACCCTGCGATTAGGTAGGACTGAAACATGGCATCCAAAGCGCGCGACGCATTCCGCACCATCTCCGAAGTGGCCGACTGGCTAGATGTGCCTGCGCATGTGCTGCGCTTTTGGGAAAGCAAGTTCACCCAGATCAAACCCGTGAAACGGGCCGGCGGGCGCAGATACTATCGCCCGCAGGACATGCTGCTGATCGGCGGCATCAAGAAACTGCTCCACGATGACGGCATGACCATTCGTGGTGTGCAAAAGATGCTTAAAGAAGAAGGCGTCAAAGCGATCAGCGGCTTGTCGAAATCTCTTGATGGCGTTGAAGAAGCATCTTCACCACGCACCCTGCGCCGTAAGGACGAGACACCTGATACTGAGGACGCGGTTGATCAAACCGCTGACACTGCAATTGATGATGCGGTTTTAGCCGATGACCAAACCGCAGTTGATGCGTGGGAAGCCGACGCCAAGGAAGACGAGGCCCCTGCCCCTGAGCAAGCTACTCTGGATAACCCCGAGCTGACGAGCGCGGAAGAACCTGAGCCCGAAGTTGAAGCGGCTTCAAGTTCTGAGGCTGCTCCGGAAACCCATGAAGAAAAACAAGAAGAGGCTGTAACCGGTGAAGACGCCGAACCAGAGCCCGCGGAAGACCCAATGCAAGACGACGATGCGACCGAAACTGACGATGCAGTAGATGATGTACCTGAAGCTCCCTTCATAGAAGTGGAGGAGGAAGAGCCTCAGCTCGGTGGCGACAATGTCGTAGAACTGCCCTCGCGCAATGATCAGGAACCCGAGGCGTCGTTAGAGGCCGTCGCAGAGGATATTGAGGCGGTAGAGCCTGAGACTACGGAGCAACCTACCGAAGAGGTAGACCTAGCGCCTGAGCTTAATCTGGGGCCAGAGGCTGAGGCTGAGGCTGAGGCTGAGGCTGAGATCAAAACGCCTCATGAGCCCGTGACGCAAGCACGAACCGACGCACCAGAGACGGAGCAAGAGGGATACCAGCCCTCAGACGCTCAACTGGCTGCCCTCGCCCTCAAGCGCAAGTTGCGCGGCACGGATGCTGCAGGGCTTAATGCCGACGGGATAGCCCCCCATGTGGCCCGCCTGCAAGCCCTGCGCGATAAGCTGGCGAACCAGTTGGGCCAGTAGGCTGCTTCGTAAAGCAATGTTTGTCATGGCCCCGCATTATTCTGGCCAAAGCCCTTGCCACCGCTTGGAATTTGGCTATGAACTGACGCCATTAGTCGGGCTATGGCGCAGCCTGGTAGCGCGTCCGTCTGGGGGACGGAAGGTCGCAGGTTCGAGTCCTGCTAGCCCGACCAATAACAAAACGCCCGTGTGCAGATGCGCCGGGCGTTTCGTGTATCTAGGGGGATGATGATGGCTGAATTCAATCAAGGCATACTTGCTGATCACCAAATGCGGGCGATGCTCGACAGTGGTGCAATCACTGCAGAGGAACCCGTCTCTGACGGTCAAATCCAACCCGCCTCCCTTGATCTTCGCCTTGGCACTCATGCTTACCGCGTCCGCGCTTCCTTCCTGACTGGCCGCGACCATCCGGTAGAGCGCCGTTTACAAGACTTCACCATGCATAAGGTCGACCTGACCAAGGGCGCTGTACTGGAAAAGGGCTGCGTCTATGTGGTGCCTTTGCTGGAACATCTCGCCCTACCTGACGATATGAGTGCTGCGGCCTCCGCCAAGTCCTCCATCGGGCGGTTGGACCTGCTGACGCGGGTCATTACCGACTACGGCGTAGAGTTTGACCGCGTGCCTGCGGGCTACGTCGGCCCTCTATTTGCGGAAATTTGCCCCCGCTCCTTCTCAGTTGTCGCCCGCACGGGGCAGATGTTGAACCAGATCATCTTCCGCACTGGAAAAACCGTGATGGACGACGACGAACTGCGCGCGCTGCATGCAGACAGCCCCATCGTGTCGGGCGATCCGGTGATCTCGGATGGGTTGGGGTTTTCGGTCGATCTGAAGCCCGAAACCGGCGATCTGGTGGGCTACCGTGCCAAACCCCATACGGGCGTGATCGATTTGGACAAGCTGGGCCATTACGACCCCTCCGAATACTGGGAAGAACTGCGCACGTCCGAGGGACGCTTGATCCTGGATCCAGGCGCGTTCTATATCCTTGTGAGCCAGCAAAGCATTGTTATTCCACCACATTGCGCCGCCGAAATGGCGCCCTATCTGGCCATGGTCGGCGAATTCCGCGTCCATTACGCTGGCTTCTTCGATCCCGGATTCGGCTATTCAGGCGCTGGCGGAACAGGCTCACGCGGGGTGCTGGAAGTCCGCTGTCACGAGGCCCCGTTTGTGTTGGAGCACGGGCAAACCGTGGGTCGCTTGGTCTATGAGCACATGTCCGAAGTCCCGACGCAGCTATACGGCATAGACATCAAGTCCAACTACCAAGGGCAAGGGTTGAAGCTGTCGAAGCATTTTAAGGTGTAGGGTTAAGCTTAGCCTTACTTAAGGTCCGCTATTCGGACAAAGCGCCAATTCGCTGCGGCTGCTCCAACGTCCGGTTTCGGAAACTGAGCGATGGCTGCTCTTGATAGTGGCACGACCCTATTTCTTCGAGTTCTGCGAGAAGTTCATGTCAGGTGACAGCAGTCGTTCTTTTGGTCCGATCCAAGCATAGGCCAGAAGGCATGGATCAATGTCGCCGGTGGTGATGCGTGTTTGGAGCCGGAAGTGTTCAGGATCAGTGATCCGGGGGAAAACACTGCAGAGTTATTTTCAGACCAGGATCCCGCAATTGAAATATAGCTTTCTTCGATCTCGGAATGGCTGTGCTTGGGGTAAGTTGTTGAAGGGGCAAACATCACAAATCCGATGATGAGGTCGCCTGTTTGAACCGAACCACGCGGTCCCAGAACTTCGCAGTAGGCGTACTTTTTGATCAGTGCTTTTGGCAGTTTGTCATACCCATATTCCTATTCAAGATGGGTCGACACTTCGCGCAAGGCACGCGCCATGCCCTGCATTGCGCCACGTTCCCCAAGGTCCAAAGCGCGCGGTAAGTGGGCCGACACCGGCAAAGATGTTGCAGGTTTTTCAAGAATAACCGGGTTGGGTTTGACTGCATTGAATAATCGGTCGCGCACGCGTTTGGGATGGCTGCGGACGATGGCGCTGCCACCAGAGAACCCCATGCGATACAACGCATCGAATTCCTGCAACAGGTACTTCCAACTCGGGCAATCTTGCAGACCTGTAGGATCAACTGGGATATCGGCCGAAAACGCGGTCTCTTTGAAAGGTGTTCTAGATTTCTATAGGCCCAAGATCATATCAGCCGCCTTTTCCGCAATCATGATTGTGGGTGAATTTGTGTTGCCCGACGTAATTGTCGGCATGACAGAGGCGTCAACCACCCGGAGGTTCTCGATCCCGTTCACGCGCAAGTCTGGCCCAACGACAGCGGCATCATCCGGCCCCATACGGCAGGTGCCGACAGGGTGGAAAATCGTGGTGCCGATGTCGCCAGCCATATGAGCCAAATCCGCATCCGATTGATACGCCGCACCGGGGCTGATTTCGGAGGGCCTGTATTTGGCCATCACAGCCTGATCTGCGATTTTACGGGCAAGGCGGATGGCACGCACCGCAACCTGACGATCCCCTTCGGTGCTCAAGTAATTGGGGTCGATGGATGGATGAGACTTCGGGTCTTTAGACGTGATATGCACCGAACCTCGGCTTTGCGGACGTACAGGCACGACACTGGCCGTAAAGGCCGGGAACGGATGCAAAGGATCGCCGAATTTATCAAGCGACAATGGCTGGACGTGAAATTCGAGGTCGGCGGTTTCGACCTCGGGCCCGGACTTTGCAAAGATACCCAACTGGCTTGGGGCCATCGACATCGGCCCTGACCGTTTCAAGGCATATTCAAGCCCAATCCCCATGCGTCCCCAAAGCGAGCCTGCGCGTTGGTTCAACGTTTTAACGCCTTCCACGCGGAACGCCGTACGCAGTTGCAGATGATCTTGCAGGTTCTCACCAACCGCGTCGATTTGATGAACGACTTCAATCCCCTGCGCGCCAAGAATCTCTGGATTGCCAATTCCCGACAGCTCCAGCAATTGCGGCGACCCGATTGCACCTGCAGACAAGATCACCTCGCCGCGCGCTTTGTAGGTGGTATTCACGCCACGCACATCCACGTCCAAACCCGTCGCGCGTTTGCCCTCAAACAAGACCTTCTGGACTTGCGCTTGGGTGACGACCTTGAGGTTCTCACGAGACTTCACAGGGCGCAGGAAACCTTTGGATGTGTTCCAGCGCCAGCCACCCCGCTGGTTGACCCGAAAGTAGGCCGAACCTTCGTTGTCGCCGCGATTGAAATCCTCAACCTTCGCAATCCCGGCCTGTTCGGCGGCATCACGGTAGGCGTCCAAAATCTCCCATGTCAGGCGTTGTTCCTCAACTCGCCATTCGCCACCTTCGCCATGCATTTCGTCTTCGCCGGCATAGTAATCCTCGGATTTTTTGAAGTAGGGCAACACATCGTCCCAGCCCCAGCCAGGGTTCCCCATCTGGCGCCAGCCATCATAGTCACGCGCCTGGCCGCGCATATAGATCATGCCATTGATCGACGAACACCCCCCCAGCACGCGCCCGCGCGGATAGTTCAGCGCACGGCCATTCAGCCCGTGTTGATCCTTGGTCTTAAACCCCCAATCCGTCCGTGGGTTGCCCATACAATAAAGGTATCCGACAGGGATATGGATCCAGATATAATTGTCTTTGCCGCCTGCTTCTAATAGCAGAACACGGTTCTTGGGATCCTCAGATAGGCGATTGGCAAGAACGCAACCTGCCGATCCGCCACCCACGATGATATAGTCAAACTCTTGAGAATTTCCGGTCATGATGCGACTTTCATGTTTGCGTTAAGGCAGGTGTTGATTGCCAACAGGGTGCGTGGTCTTTGTCGACCAAAACAGCCCGGACTCCTTCGGCCAGATCGGGATGGCGGATGGAGCGCTGCATGGCTTCAAATTCACGCGCCAGGCAATCTTTGAGCGACGCGTCCCGCCCGCGTCGCAGCAACCGCATGGTTTCTTGCAGGCTGCGTGGTGAGACTTTATCAAGCGTCCTACGCGCGGATTCTGATCCCACCGCAGTGCGTTTCGACAAACAGTCTTTGATGCTGCAAAGTGTCGATTGATCAAAACACATGGTATTGGCTGCAAGGCTTAACATGCTGCTTTGATAGCCGGGGGCCGCGCAAAAACTGTCTAGGACAGTGTCCAGCGCTGCCTCAGGCACGCCAAGCGCGCTCTCAAATCCATTCACATCGCCCTGGGGCAACATGTGGGTTGAAAGGCCCAACGTTTGTGCCTCAAAGCCCGCAACGTTTGCGCCGGTCAGGCCCATCCAAAAGCCGCCAAAATGCGGCATGCGGGGCAGGAAATAGCTGCCGCCGACGTCGGGGAAAAAACCAATTGCGGTTTCGGGCATGGCAAACCAGGCACGATCCGTCGCAACGCGGACATCGCATTGCATGACAAGACCTAAGCCCCCGCCCATGCAGACCCCGTCAACCAAAGCGATGATGGTTTTAGCATAGCCAGACATGCGTTGGATCAGGCTGTATTCTTCTTGGAAGAACTGTTCGGCATCTGCGAAATTCTGCGCCAATGATAGGGTGCGGATCCGGCGCATATCGCCACCCGCACAAAACGCGCGATCCGTGTCGGATCTCAGAAGCACGCGATCAATGGTCGGGTCGTCCTCAAACTGGTCCAATGCCCGATCAATGTCGCGCACCATGTCGAGCGTAAGCGCATTTATGGCCTGCGGGCGGTCAAGGCCAATGATCCCTACCCGTCCAGCTTGCGCCACTGTGATATGCGATTGGTGCGACATGATGTACGATGCGTCCCTACTTGCTATCGGTTGCGGAACACAGGCGCACGTTTTGCGACAAAGGCAGCCATGCCTTCTTTTTGGCCGTCAGTGGCAAAGGCTGCCTGAAACAACCGGCGTTCGTGCATCACACCCTCGGATAGGTTGGATTGGAAGGCATAATTCACAGCCTCTTTGGCCATCGCGACGGCGGGGGCGTTTAGCCCGGCGATCTGATGGGCGGCCTCAAGGGCGGTTTGCAAAAGCTCGTGGCCCGGGACTACACGTGCCACGATGCCAGAGGCTTTGGCCTCGACCGCGTCCACCGTGCGGCCCGTCAGGATCATGTCCATCGCCAGCGATTTCCCGATGGATTTCGACAGCCGCTGCGACCCGCCAATGCCGGGCAAGATCCCGAGTTTAATCTCGGGTAAACCAAATTGCGCATCTTCTGACGCGATGATGAGATCGCACAGCATCGCCAGCTCAAACCCGCCACCAAGGGCAAAGCCGCTGACGGCAGCAATCACGGGCTTCTGGATGAAACGCATCTGGTCCCAATCGGCAAAAATATCGTTGCCCAACAATTCTACCAACGTCTTTTCCGCCATTTCTTCGATGTCGGCCCCCGCAGCAAAGGCGCGCGGGCTGCCGGTGATGACGACAGCGCCGATACGGTCATCCGCATCGAAAGCCTTTAACGTGGCCATGACCTCGGCCGCCAATTGCAGGTTCAAGGCGTTCAACTGCTTGGGGCGGTTCAACGTGATCAAACCGACATGTTCGCGCCGCTCGACAATGATTTCCTCAAGCGTTGTACGTTCGATGCCTTTTTCGGCTTTTGATTTTGGTGTCTTGGCTGTCATTGGTTTTTCTCCCACGTCTGATGTCAGCGCTTTAGCCCGAAAGACGCCCAGCCAAAATCTTCGGCATCGGTTTGTGCGTGTTTCTTGGCTGTTTGATTTCGATCATAGGCCTCTGCGTCGGCCATAACTTCGGCAAGGATGTCCTCGCGGTGCTGGTTCAGCGCCGGAGCCACCTGTGCGGTTGCCGGATCTATGTCTTTATAGGCTGACAACTTCACCGGATTGCCCGCAGTGCGGAAGGGTTTGGCGCTTTTGCCTTCGACCTGCACGATCATGTTGCGCGACAAGAGCTGCGGATGATCGAGGATCCGGTCGATCGTATTGATCGGGCCGCAGGGCACGCCGACCTCGTTCAACTCATCCAACCAGTGCTGCACCGGCATTTTGGACGTCACCGCATCGATGGCTGCGACCATCTTGGGCCGGTTGCGCACCCGCAGATCATTGGACGAAAAATCAGGGTCCATCGCCAAATCCGGCGCACCAATAGCGTCGGCCATCAGCAGGAACAACTGGTCGTTGCCTGCCGCGATCACAAAGCGTTCGTCTTTGGCCTGAAACGTCTCAAACGGAGCCAATGACGGGTGGCAATCACCCGTGCGGGTGGGCACCTTGCCTTCTACGTCAAACCGGGCAAGAGCGGTTTCCATCAAAGCGGCCTGACAATCGAGCATGCCGATATCAACGCGTTCGCCTTGCGCGTTCTGTGTGCGCCTATAAAGAGCAGCCAAAATGCCGATAACGCCGAACAAAGCCGCGCCCAGATCACCAAAACTGGTGCCGACACGGGCCGGGCGTTCACCGGGCCAGCCGGTCAAGCTCATTACGCCCCCCATGGCTTGGACAACCATGTCATACCCCGGCAGATCAGACATCGGGCCAGAATGACCAAAGCCCGAGATTGAAGAATAAATCAGATGCGGATGGGTCTTGGCCAAACGCTCAGAGCCATATCCGAGGCGGTCCATCACGCCGGGGCGGAAATTCTCGACCAACACGTCTGATGTGTCCAACAGCCGTTCCAGCAATTCCCGATCGCGGGGCGACTTGATGTCCAAAACGATGCTTTCTTTGCCGCGATTGAAGCACATGAAATATGCGCTTTCAGCGTCAACGAACGGCGGGAAGGCCCGCGTGTCATCGCCAGTGCCGAACTTTTCGACCTTGATGACCCGCGCGCCTAAATCGGCCAGCACCATGGTACAATATGGCCCTGCCAGAACCCGCGAAAAATCAAGGACTGTGATCCCGCTGAGCGGGCCGCCATCAAGCTTTTCGTCTTTTGAATTTTGCATGGTCTGCTTCCTCCCAAAGCGACGCGGTTACTGGGCGACCGGCATCGCGAACTCAGCACCCTTCGAAATGCTTTCCGGCCAGCGCTGCATGATCGATTTCTGTTTTGTATAGAACCGCATGCCTTCTTCGCCGTAGGCATGGGTGTCGCCGAACAGGCTTTTCTTCCAGCCGCCAAACCCATGCCACGCCATTGGCACCGGGATCGGCACGTTGATGCCCACCATGCCAACTTGGATCTTGCGGCCAAATTCGCGCGCAGCATTGCCATCGCGGGTGAACAGGCTGACACCGTTGCCAAATTCATGGGCATTGATCAGATCGACACCTTCCGCGAAATCCTTGACGCGAACGCAGGCCAGCACGGGGCCAAAAATCTCTTCGCGGTAGATGGTCATATCGGGGGTCACATTGTCGAACAATGTGCCGCCCAGCCAATAGCCGTCCTCATGGCCCTCGATCGTGAAATCGCGCCCGTCCACAACGAGGTTGGCGCCTTCAGCGGCCCCTTTTTCGATGTAACCTTTTATGCGGTCATGGGCTTCTTTGGTCACGACCGGACCCATCTCTGCATCCAGCTCCAGCCCGTTCATGATCTTTAGATCACGGGCCCTCTCGGCCAGCATTGGCACAATCTTGTCGGCAACATCCCCCACAAGGGTTGCGACGGAAATCGCCATGCAGCGCTCTCCTGCCGATCCGTAGGCCGCGCCGACCAGCGCATCGACGGCCTTTTCCAAGTCCGCATCAGGCATCACCAACATGTGGTTTTTTGCGCCACCCAAGGCCTGCACCCGCTTGCCGTTGCGCGCACCAGTCTCATAGATGTAATTTGCAATTGGCGTAGAGCCAACGAAGGACACGGCCTTTACGTCGTCATGATCCAATAGGGCGTCAACAGCGACTTTATCGCCCTGCACCACATTAAAAACGCCATCGGGGAAGCCTGCCTCTTTCATCAACTCCGCATACATCAAGGCAGGCGTCGGATCAGTGGGCGACGGCTTTAGAACAAAGGTATTCCCAGCGGCGATTGCGACAGGGAACATCCACATCGGCACCATGACCGGAAAGTTGAACGGGGTCACACCAGAAACAACGCCCAGCGGTTGGCGCAGGGTCCAGTTGTCGATACCCGTAGACACCTGGTCGGTGAAATCACCCTTGAGCAGTTGCGGGATTCCGCAGGCAAATTCAACAATATCAATGCCGCGCTCAACCTCGCCACGAGCATCGGTGAAAACCTTGCCATGCTCGAGCGTGATCGCGCGGGCCAGGTCATCCTTGTTCTCATTCAGCAGGTTCAGAAAGCGGTTCATCAACCTTGCGCGCCGGATCGGTGGCATATCGGCCCACACCGGAAACGCCTTTTGAGCCGCGGCAACAGCCATGTCCACATCCTCGACCTGTGCAAGGTCAACGATCCCAGTTTGGGCACCTGTTGCCGGGTTAAACACCGCTTGGGTTGCAGCATTCGTACCAGCGTATGATTTGCCGTTGATATAATGCCCGATCGGGTGAATAGTCATAGAATGCTCCGATATTGAGTTCTTTGGCAACATGTCGACTTTGAACGCCACAATCCAATGAGTATTGGCACCCTACATTATAAGGAATAATTATATTGCGATCCGTTCAAGACATCCGCGTGCTTGATGCGTTCATCACTGTGGCCCGCGAAGGAAACGTGTCGCGAGCAGCCGAAAAATTGCACCTGACACAGCCCGCTGTCAGCCTGCAACTGAAGCGCTTGGCGCAAGACACAGGCCTGACGTTGTTCACACGCACGTCCAAGGGGCTGGAACTGACACGGGACGGAACAGCACTGATCGCGAAGGCTGAAAAGGTGCGCGCCGCATTGACCGAATTCGGCCAAACCGCGCGCAGGGTCAGCGGCGATGTGCGCGGCACTTTGCGTATTGGCACCATTGTCGATCCAGGATTCATCCGCTTGGGCCAGTTTTTGTCGTTATTGGTGGAAGGGTTCCCTGATTTGCGGACGAAACTTACGCACGGCATGAGCGGCGAGGTGATCAACCGTATCATTACTGACCACATCGATGTTGGTTTCTATCTTGGAAGTCTGGCCCCTTACGAACCCGCGATTGATCCCGACCAACTCGACGGAGCGTCCCTTTTCCATGAACGAGAGCTGACAACATTCACCTATCAAGTGCTGGCTCCGAAAGGATGGGAGGATCGCGTTATTGGCAAAGACTGGCAGGCGCTGGCCGATCTGCCATGGATCGGCACGCCTCAAGACTCGGTCCATTGCCGGCTTTTGGATGCCGAGCTGTCCGAGGACGGTATCACGCCAAACTACGTCTGTTCGGTGGACCAAGAACCGTCCATGTTAGCGATGGTGCGCTCTGGGGTTGGACTAAGCCTTTGTCGGGAATCTATTGCGCTAGATGAAATGCAAACGCGCGGTCTTGTTGTCGCCGATCAGGTGTCGATCCAAACATCGCTCCGCTTTATTGCTCTGAAATCCCGCGCCAAAGATCCAAACGTCAAAGCGGCATTTGAGGTTCTTGACTCAACATGGGACTAGCACAAAAAAATGTGCGTCGTGTGATTTGAAACGAGTTCGCCAGTTTTCCGCAGTAAGTTTGTCTCGACGAGACAATAGCTGACGTTCATGCAGATCGCAGCATTTGCGACTATGGCTCGAAGCCGACATTCCCCTTCTTCTAAAACCGCCCAATCCGCCTGCTCATCTTCACTGCTTGCTTGGCCCTCTTGGAGTTCTCGCCCGCCTTTTGGCGTTGCTCTGAGGTCAAATCCTCGCCGCGTTGGCCGCGTTTGGCCGCGACGTCGATGCCTTTGCTAATCCCCATATTGACCAAGCGGCGTGTGACCATACGGATCACCATATTTATCATCTGATTCATTTTCGTTCTCCTATTGAGATCAGTATAGGGGTTAATCTTCGAAAAGCTCGTTCTGACCTTCTGGGCTCTCGTCTTCGTCATTCTCGTTGACCGCATCGCTGCCCGGTCTTGGGCGGTTGTCCAGCAAACCGGCAGAGCGAAGTTCTTTCAAGCCCGGCAAGTCGCGTGCGTTTTCTAGACCGAAATGGTCAAGGAATTCTTGCGTCACCACGAAGGTCACAGGACGGCCCGGCGTCATGCGGCGACGGCCAAAGCGGATCCATTCCATCTCGATCAACTGATCAACTGTGCCACGCGACACGGATACGCCGCGAATTTCTTCGATCTCGGCGCGGGTCACAGGCTGGTGGTAGGCGACAATCGCCAAGGTCTCAATGGCCGCGCGCGACAGTTTGCGGGTCTCGACGGTTTCTTTTTGCATCAAGAAGCCAAGATCTCCCGCCGTGCGCATCGCCCAAGCGTCGCCCACTTTGACCAGATGCACGCCGCGTCCCTCGTAGCGCTTCTTGAGGTAGACCAGCGCCTCTGCCGGGTCCGAGCCGTGGGGCATCCGGTCCGTCAATTCCTTAACCGTCACGGGCTCCACCGAGGCGAACAGGACCGCCTCCACCATGCGTTCTTGCTCCGCTATGGGTGGGGCCTCGAACAGGGACTCTTCTTGTTCCTCAGACATTTAGTTGTCCTTTTTACGAATTTGTATGGGGGTGAAGACATCGCCTTGGCGCAACTCAATCTGCCCCTGCTTAACCATCTCTAGGGACGCGGCAAAGGTCGCGGCAGTGGCAGAGCGGCGCTTAACAGGGTCCATCTCCCAGCCCTCCGGCAGCCAAGTGTTCAGGTCCGACCAGTCGCCCGCAAAGCCGATCAGGCTGCGCATGCGGTCCAAAGCTTGCTCCATCGTGTAGACCTTTTCGCGGTCCATCACAAAGGGGCGGAATTCGTCCTTGGTTTTGATCCGCGCGTAACCCTGCATCAGGTCCAGCAAGGTTGCGGTATAGGTTACCTTGCGCACCCGCGTGACGTCTTCAGGCAAGCCACGGGCAAAGAAGTCGCGCCCCAACTGATCCCGCGCCATCAACTTGGCAGAGGCCTCGCGCATCGCGCTCAAGCGCTCCAACTGAAAGGCCAAATGCGCGGCAAGTTCTTCGCCGCTCGGCCCCTCTTCTGTTGGATCAGGGGGGAGCAATAGGCGGGATTTCAGGAAGGCCAGCCATGCCGCCATCACCAGATAGTCCGCCGCCAACTCCAAACGCAGCTCTTTGGCGCGCTCGATAAAGATCAAATATTGCTCGGCCAATTGCAGGATCGAGACTTTGCGCAGGTCCACTTTTTGGGTGCGCGAAAGGGTCAACAACAGATCAAGTGGGCCTTCAAAGCCGTCAACATCGACGATCAACGCTTCCGCAGCCAAACGCGCCTCTACGGTGCCCTCGTCCCAGTCGATCTCGGTCTGTTCGTTCTCGCTCATGCGCTACCCTGCAACTAGGGTGCGAAACTCCGCTTCAAGCGCCGAAATGTCAACATCTGTTGGGGTTTTGCGGTGGGTTAGCGCCCGTGTCGCCCGCGCAGCCATTGCAGATGTCATCTCGCCACAAACATCAGCCACGCCCGCCATCTCGGTCATGTCGCCGTTGCAATGCAGTGCGATATCGCAGCCCGCATCCAACGAGGCCCGCGCGCGTTCCGGCACGGTGCCTGACAACGCTTCCATCGAGATGTCATCCGTCATGATCAAGTTGTCGAAGCCAATATCGGTGCGGATCATCTCCATCGCCTTTGGCGAAGTCGTTGCCGGTAAGTCATCGATGCATGGGAAAACGATATGCGCCGTCATGCCCATCGCCATATGCGTGAGGCGTTTGAAGGGGGCGAAGTCTAAGGCGTCCAATTCGGCGCGTGGCACATCGACAGTTGGCAGGTCCTTGTGTCCATCTACCACCGCGCGGCCATATCCGGGAATGTGTTTCAACACGGGTAAAACGCCACCGTCCAGCAGGCCTTGCTCTGTCGCCAAACACATGTCGACGACCGTATCCACGTCCGAGCCGTAGCAGCGGTTGCGTAAAACAGGGTGGCTTTCTGGCCAGATCACATCCGCTAATGGGGCGCAGTTGACGTCGATGCCGACCTCGAACAGTTCCTCGGCGATCAGTCGGTTGCGCAGATACATGGCCCGCGCCGAGCGATCTCCGGCCATAGTCATCTGATCCAAAGCTGGCGGATATTCGCGCCACTCCGGGGCACGCATGCGTTGAACACGCCCGCCTTCTTGGTCGATCAGGATCGGGGCATTCCAGCCAACACAAGCCCGCAGATCAGCCGTCAAAGCCGATAATTGAGCGCGATTTGCGACATTTCTGGCAAAAAGAATGAAACCCCAAGGATTTGCGCTTGTGAAAAAGCGACGTTCCCCCTCCGAGAGCTTCAGCCCCTCGCAGCCAAAAATATATGCACCTGAGGACATTGCTATAACCTCTTAAACCAAAATGTTGTCGGTGCGCTTGCACTCAGCGAACATTAGCCCAATTAGCGGGCCAGAACGGGGATACAAGCGGCTTTGCCCGCGACAAGAACCGCACAAAAGCGGCGTGAGGCGTTCAAATCAGCAAACCCAACCGCGCGAAGGCGATAGAATTTGCGACCACCAGACGTGGCTTCCTGAATGACCCGCGACTTACCGTCGATGTAATCCTCGAAGCGTGCAGCGATCTTGTCCCACTCGTTGCGGGCCGTCGCGGCATCATCAAAGGCACCCAGTTGCACCAAACGCGTGCCGGACTCGATGCTACTTGCCTCCACTTCAGCAGAAGCGGTGCTCTCACCGGCAACGGCAACCACTGCGGACGCTACCGCCGCTTGTGCCTGCAATGCAGCCAAATCGACATTGGGTTTACGTGTCGGGACAGGAGAACGATTTACGCCCGGAACCTTCGGATCAAGAATTGGGCGCGCAAGTTCCACCTCAACCTCTTCTTGTGCAGGAGCCGTGTTTTCCAACGGAGTGGCGCCCGCCGCCAAACGGTCAACCAGCGCTTGAGTTGTTGCAGGATCGGCCGCATCGTTCAAAGACACGAGTGTGCCAACGGATTCCTCGACAACGCCCTCAGCCTCGACCTCAACTTCATTGGGCGGGGCCACGATGGCATCCTCTTGGGTCAAATCAATCGGCTCAGGTGCTAAAATAACTTGCCCCGTCGGGCCTTCGGCCTCCCCTTCGGACTGCACGGAATTTACAGCTAAACCAGTATGTTGCGCCAGTTGACCACCTGGGTCAGCGGGCTGCACACGAGCAGGTCCCTCAAGTGCGCGAATAACCGGCACGTTCGTGACATCGCGCACGCTAAGTTGATACCCCCAAAAGGCCAAGCCAAGCACCAACACCACAGAGCTGCCTGCGCCCACAAAGTTCATCATGCGTGAAAAGCGGCCCTGCTGCGGGGCCGCAGGCGCACTAAATGCGCCGAATTCCAGATCTGCCATACTCGCCTCTCCGCCCCCGAATTCGTTTCGGGTGGTCTGTCTTTAAGCCTGCTCGTAGCTCCAGAACCGGGCGCAGATCATTAAACGTCAGCGCATCTCTTCGGCAGGAGCTACCCCTAGAATACCAAGACCTGCGGAAATAACAATCGCCGTGGCACGTGCGAGGGCAATTTTTGGCAAACTCGCGCTCTCATTGGCCTGCATGAAGCGCAATTCCGTTACATCATTGCCCCTATTCCACAGCGCATGCAGCTCTCCGGCCAGCTCATACAGGTAGAAAGCAACGCGGTGCGGCTCATTGGTACGCCCAGCAATTTCGACCAAACGTGGCCATTCTGCCAGTTTGGACGCCAACGCCAGCTCTGCCTCATGGGTGTTGCCAGACAAATCTGCCTCGGCAAGAACCGCATCAGACATGTCCCAGCCCTCCGCTTGCGCCTTACGCAGAACCGAGCACACCCGCGCATGGGCGTATTGCACGTAGAACACCGGGTTGTCCTTGGATTGCTCCAGCACCTTGGAGAAGTCAAAATCCAACGGCGCATCCTGCTTGCGGGTCAGCATCACGAACCGCGTCACATCGGGGCCCACGAGGTCCACAACATCGCGCAAGGTCACGAAGGTCCCTGCCCGCTTGGACATTTTGAACGGCTCGCCATCCTTAAACAGACGTACCAGTTGCGTAAGCTTGATATCCAGAGACACGCGGCCGTCAGACAGTGCAGACACCGCAGCCTTCATCCGCTTCACATACCCACCATGATCCGCACCAAAGACGTCAATAAGCTCGTCAAATCCGCGTGTTACCTTGTCGTAGTGATAGGCAATGTCAGGTGCAAAATAGGTCCATGCCCCATCAGATTTCTGGATGGGCCGGTCCACATCATCGCCATGGGCGGTTGAGCGGAACAGCAGCTGCTCGCGCGGCTCCCAATCCTCAGGCACCTTGCCTTTTGGCGGCTCCAACGTGCCACGGTAGATCAGCCCCTTCCCCTCAAGGTCGGCAATCGCCGCCTCGATCTGGCCGGTACCATATAGGGATTTCTCGGAGTAGAACTTGTCCATTTCGACCCCCAATGAGGCCAAATCAGCACGGATCAAATCCATCATAGCTTCGGTCGAGAACTCGCGAACATCTTCCAGCCAAACGTCTTCGCCCTTGTCGAGGTATGTGTCACCGACCTTCGCCTTTAACGCCTCCCCCACGGCAACCAAATAGTCGCCAGGGTAGGTACCATCTTCAAAGGCCACGTCTTGGCCATGCGCCTCAAGGTAGCGCAAGTAAACAGACCGCGCCAAAACGTCGACCTGAGCCCCCCCATCATTGATGTAGTATTCACGGGTTACGTCATAACCGGTGTAATCCAGCAAGGACGCCAAGGCGTCCCCAAACACCGCCCCACGCGTGTGACCTACGTGCAAAGGTCCAGTCGGGTTGGCAGATACATACTCTACATTCACCTTACGCCCCGCCCCCATGGCCGAGCGTCCAAATGACGTGCCACCCGCCAGCGCAGCCGATACGGCGCCCGCCCAAACGTTGGCCTCTAGGCGCAAGTTCAAAAAGCCAGGTCCAGCCACCTCTGCCAAAGCCACCCGCGCGTCGGCCATCAGCTTGACGGCCAAGGCGTCTGCAATGTCGCGGGGCTTCATTTTGGCAGGCTTAGCCAAGACCATGGCTGCATTGGTCGCCATGTCGCCATGAGCCGCGTCACGTGGAGGCTCAACCGCTACGTTCGCAAAATCCAAGCCCTCAGGCAGGACGCCCTCGGCGACCATCGCTTCAAGCGATGTGATTACAACTGCGCGAATATCAGAAAACAGGTTCATCGTCTTACCTCATAAGTTGCGCGCGGTTTACCACGCCTGAATGCGCGGTCCACCCCCATCATTGCTTCAAAAATACCTCGAGGGTTTGGGGGCAGCGCCCCCATGGCTTGATGTCAGGCCACCCAAATCAATCACCCGCGCTCCACGACATAGCTGTCCGCAGCGACCCCACCGATGAGCCGCTCATGTTCTTGCAGCGCAAACCGATCGGTCATGCCCGCAATATAATCGGACACGATCCGCGCTAATGCAGTCTCGTCTTCTGCATCCTCCACATCCTTGCGCCATTGCTTCGGCAACAGGTCCGTTTGCGTCATAAACAAAGGAAACAGCTCGTTGACCACTTGGGTCACTTGCACTCGCATCTCAACCACGGCGGGGGCGCGGTACATGCGCGTGAACAAAAACTCGCGAATAACCTTCAACTGCGACCATATTTCAGGCGAAAATTGCACCATCGCACGCCCTGCTCCCCGAATATCCGTCACAGAGGCAGGATTCAGATTCGCCAAACGCTGTTGAGCAACCTCGATCACATCCTCAACCAAAACCCCGAAAAAGCGGCGTAAAGCTTCGTGTCGCCGGCGGTAGTAGTTCAAATTCGGGTGCAACTCATCCACACGCGCGAAGCATGGCCCCAGCAACGGCAGCTCCGCCAGTTCATCAGTTGAGAACAACTCCGCCCGCAAACCGTCATGCAAATCATGGTTATTATAGGCGATATCATCAGCAAGTGCCGCGACTTGCGCTTCAGCGCTCGCATAGGTGCCAAGTTCTAAATCGTGGCGCGCCGAATACTCGGACAACACAAACGGCAGCTTCCCAATCACAGGACCATTGTGCTTGGCGATCCCTTCCAAGGTTTCCCAAGTCAGATTTAGCCCATCCCAATCCGCATAATGACGCTCTAGAGACGTCACAATCTTCAGCGCCTGCGCATTGTGGTCGAACCCGCCATAGGGGGCCATCAAGGCGTCCAGAGCTTCCTCGCCGGTGTGCCCGAACGGCGTGTGCCCAAGATCATGCGCCAGTGCTACGGCCTCGGTAAGCTCCTCATTTAACCCCAAAACGCCCGCAATCGTTCGCGCCACTTGCGCCACTTCAATCGAGTGCGTCAAACGTGTGCGGAAATAATCCCCCTCGTGCTCGATAAAAACTTGGGTTTTATGCTTGAGACGCCGGAAGGCGCTGGCGTGGATGATCCGATCCCGATCCCGTTGGAAACAAGATCGAAAGGTGGCTTCATTCTCCGGAAATAGCCGCCCACGGCTATCATCGGGATGACATGCAAAGGGAGCCAGCATGAGGGTATCCTTGTTATTCTTATTTTCCTTATTTTCCTATACTATCCCGCCCGGTAAGGCGACAGGTCCCAAAGGCAAAGATGCCGTTACCAAAAATTTACCAGACTATACCCGCCTTTGCCTTGAGATCACCCAAGTGGCGCATTAAGTTTGCTCTGATAGCGCACTCATGAAGGATGTGAGCGATGGAATTGAATCTGCCCCCAAAAGTGACCGACCGCGCGTTTGAACGGCTCGCTGAAATCGGAGCCTCCGACCAAGGTCAGGCGTTGCGTGTGGCGGTAGATGGCGGCGGCTGCTCCGGCTTTCAATACGACATCAAACTGGACACTCCGGCTGACGATGACTTGGTGCTGTCAAAAGACGGCGAGACGGTTGTTGTGGATTCCGTCTCCCTGCCCTTTTTGACCAATGCTGTGATCGATTTTTCCGAAGAGCTGATTGGCGCACGCTTTATCATTGAGAACCCCAACGCGACGTCTTCGTGCGGCTGCGGGACCTCGTTCTCAATGTAGCAGACAGCAAAAAGGGCGCTGCTTTTGGCGCGCCCTTTTGGTTTTTGCTATCCCAGTATGAATTAAAACTCGCGTTTATATTCCTCCAGCGCGGCTTCCCACGCGGGTGAATTGTCCAGAATTTCTGGTTCAAACGGGATAAAGTACAACCCTTGAATGGCCCCGCGAGACGCTTGCACATCATCGGATTCGGGGACTCCACAGGCTGTCAGCGCGAACAAAGCGCCCAGTACCATTACTACTCTCATTGTCTGCCTCATGCAGTTTTGTTTTTTTATTTGTTATTTCATGAGTGTAGAAAATCGACGTGGAAATGGGGCGCTAATTTGTCACTGCGCCCCGAATCAGTTTGATCACTGTGTCCTTTTCGCCACTAAGCAAGGCGGAAAGGCTATGCGTTTCCGCTACTTACCGAAAATTGGAACGCAGCAATGACTTCTTAAGGGATGCTTGCGTCACGACAGCTTTGGTCGGAAGAACCACTGTCGTTTTCGTAATCAGCAAAGAGCCATCGGCGCGCGTTACGGTCTCAACATATGTCACGGTCTTGGCGTTCACGGCACCAACAAGCGCCAATGAGGCCGCTACTGCGAGGGGTATTAAGCGTTTCATATCGTCCACCTTTCGTTCGGTTGGCGATACATTTGCTTAATAATTCGGGCACGATTACGGCCCAGAATTGTTAATTTCGGGCACCTTTTAAGACACCGGTGGTCCAAATTCACACAAAAACGGCCACGCCGGTGCACCCTAGCGTAGCCGTTTAAGTATCGCCTTCACCTTAAAGTTCAGGCGACTTTCTTTTGCGCTTCTTCCGACAATGCTTCCGGAGTTAACTCCTCCGGCACGTCGTTTTCTAGCGCTTTATCTTCTGTGTTCGTGTCGACATCCTCCACCGCGGCATCCTTTTCCTCAGGTGCGGGCAGTGCCAAAGCTTCATCCGGCATTTGCTCTGGAAGCTGCAAGCCCACATGGCCCGTCGCAGGGTCCAAAGTGACGCGCGGCTTAACCGGCAATCCGTCGATCGCTGCGTTCAGCTCAGATACAATACGCTCGAAGCTTTGGCGTTGAGTTTCCACGACAGCGTCTTTCCCGCGGCCTCTAAAAAGAAATTTGAACATCATGTCATCCTTGAGTGCTGTCACTGATTCCGTCTTCTTTATATTGCGCTATCAACGGCCCTACAGCGGGGAAAACTTCGACTGATGATGCAAAAGTGACGAGACTTTCCGACCCGTGCTTATTTTCTGAACAACCGCACTGGCGCCAATGCCCTCTGTCGCCCTTGCCCCCGCGCACAGCATGATTGATACCTTGTGCAAACAAAGGGGCCGCATCATGAAAATAGCCACGTTCAACATCAACGGAATTAAAGCCCGCATCAACGCGCTGACCGACTGGCTGAACGAGGCACATCCCGATGTCGCCTTGCTACAAGAAATCAAATCCGTCGATGAAAACTTCCCCCGCGAGCATTTTGAGGACATGGGCTACAACGTTGAGACCCACGGTATGAAAAGCTTCAACGGGGTGGCTATTCTTTCAAAGCTCCCACTTGAAGACGTCACCCGTGGCCTGCCCGGCGATGACACCGATGAGCAAGCTCGCTGGATCGAGGCCACAGTCGTTGGCGAGCACCAAGCCCTACGCCTGTGTGGGTTGTACCTTCCAAATGGCAACCCCCGCCCAGGCCCAAAGTACGATTACAAACTCGCTTGGATGGAGCGCATGTACGCCCGCGCCCGGCAACTCATGGCAGATGAGATGCCCGCGATGATGGCTGGTGACTACAATATCATCCCACAATCCGTCGACGCCGCCCGCCCCGACGCTTGGCGCGAGGACGCATTGTTCTACCCTGAAAGCCGCGCCGCATACCGCCGCATTCTGAACCTTGGCTTCACTGAAGCCTTCCGCAGCCGCAACCCCGCGCCCGAGCAATACAGCTTCTGGGATTACCAAGCGGGCGCATGGAACAAGAATGACGGTATTCGCATTGACCACCTGTTGCTCACGCCACAGGCAGCGGATTTGCTTCAAGATTGCCAAATCGACAAGGAGTACCGAGGCCGCGAAAAACCGTCAGATCACGTACCGGTTTGGGTTGAACTCGCGGCCTAGTCCCGCTTCGCGAAACAAAAAAGCCGCCAGCGCATCCCTGCACTAGCGGCTTAGATTCTGAACCGATACTCAAATTCTCTTAGGTATCGCGGTGGACCTTTTCGCGGCGCTCGTGGCGCTCTTGCGCCTCAAGGCTCATTGTCGCCACAGGGCGTGCATCCAGACGTTTCAACGAAATCGGCTCGCCGGTCTCATCACAATATCCGTACTCACCTTCATCAATTCGGCGCAACGCTGCGTCGATCTTAGAGATCAGCTTGCGTTCACGGTCACGCGTCCGCAGTTCCAAAGCCATGTCGGTTTCTTCAGACGCTCGGTCCGCGACATCCGGAATGTTGCGGGTGCCATCCTTCATACCTTCGATGGTCTGGGCACTTTCATCCATGATGGATGATTTCCAGTCCAGAAGTTTACGACGGAAGTACTCGGTCTGGCGCTCGTTCATGAACGGCTCGTCCTCAGCCGGGCGATAATCGTCGGGTAGAAATACTTCGGCTTTCATACCATTTCCCTCACTAATTTACGTAGGCAGATATTCAAGTCCGACTCAAACACGCGTCCACGCCTCAATTTTCCCTGCGTCCTCGTACCTCAAGCTCCCCCCCTTGTCACGCAGATAAGGAGGGTTAAAAGTACCTAACGTGATCAATTTTTGATCAGTCAACTCCGCGCCACAGAGGCTTGTTTTGCATATGGATTCTACACACACTCAAACCCGCCCGCTTAAGTTCACTGGGACAGACAGCTATGTGGCCACCGACGACTTAACCGTCGCCGTCAATGCTGCCGTGACGTTAGAGCGCCCCTTGTTGGTTAAAGGAGAGCCTGGAACCGGCAAAACAGAGCTTGCGCGACAGGTTTCCTCTGCCCTTGGTCTGGAGATGATCGAATGGCACATCAAGTCGACCACTAAGGCGCAACAAGGCCTTTACGAGTATGACGCCGTGTCCCGCCTGCGCGACAGCCAGCTTGGTGATGAAAAAGTTCATGACGTCGCTAACTACATCAAACGCGGAAAGCTCTGGCAGGCGTTTTCCCGCGACGACAAGTGCGTTCTGCTGATCGACGAGATCGACAAGGCTGACATCGAGTTTCCCAATGACCTGCTTCAAGAGCTCGACCGCATGGAGTTCCACGTCTACGAGACGGGGGAGACGGTGAAGGCACGACAGCGGCCTATCGTGATCATCACCTCTAACAACGAGAAAGAGCTGCCTGACGCGTTCTTGCGTCGATGCTTCTTTCACTACATTCGCTTTCCAGACCTCGACACAATGCGGGCAATCGTCGAAGTCCACTTCCCCGGCCTGAAGCCTGCATTGCTAACTGCGGCCCTCACCCAGTTCTATGAAGTGCGTGAAACCAACGGGTTGAAGAAAAAGCCGTCTACCTCTGAGGTGCTGGATTGGCTGAAGCTGTTGTTGGCCGAAGACCTCAGCGCAGAGGACCTGAAAGCCAACGGCGCGTCCGCCCTCCCTCGCCTTCACGGTGCACTTCTTAAGAACGAGCAAGATGTTCACCTGTTTGAGCGTTTGGCCTTTCTGGCGCGCGGGCAGCGTTGAGGAACCGGTTTTTAGAAACAATCGCCCGCAAATTGCCCAATTCGCCACAAATTCACGCCCCAATACATCGGTTAATAGGCCGTAAATCGAGCAATGGGCGGGACAACACCGTGAACACACGACCAGTACGACCAAAACAGGCCAAATCCATTGAATGCTATATGGCATCAATAGGTTATCCTGAGATAAATTGTGTCCCCCGTGCCACGATCGCATTACTTCGCAGATTTTTCGCACTAGAATTGAAAAACGTAGGTATAACGCTGTGATGCGCTGTTTAATTCTACCTGTTGTTTGCCTTATGGCTGCCTGTGTTCCCTCTACTAAAAATGAGGTTCCTGGCCGTAATGCTCCCGTAGCCACGTCCCTGCCACCAATGAAGACATTCGCCACGCAACGTGGTGGTGGTGTGAACCGGCCAAATTCACAAATTGCTCAGGATTTTCTTGATCTTACGTTCCAGATGGAAAGCGGCCGCCCGCTTCCTTGGCTTACAAAGTTTGAAGGCCCCATCAAAGTTTCGGTTCAAGGAGATGCTCCCGCGTCACTAGAGGGCGATCTTGCGCGCCTGCTATCGCGATTGCGGTCCGAGGCTGGCATCAACATCTCGCGCGCCCAATCTGGCGAAGCTCCGCAGATCGTGGTCGAAGCAATTCCACGCAAAACACTCCAAAAAGCCGTGCCCCAAGCCGCTTGCTTTGTAGTTCCCAATGTTTCTGGTTGGTCCGAATTCAAGCGCAACCGCGGCAATGGCACAACCGATTGGACACGTCTTTCCAACCGCACCAAGGCCACGGTAATCATTCCAAACGATGTGTCCCCGCAAGAGGTACGCGATTGTTTGCACGAGGAAATTTCGCAAGCCTTGGGTCCACTAAACGACCTTTACCGCTTGCCTGACAGTATCTTCAACGATGATAACTTCCACACGGTTCTGACCGGTTTCGATATGCTGATCCTGCGGGCCTACTACTCGCCGCAGCTCAGAAACGGCATGACCCGTGGGCAGACAGCACGCGTATTGCCCGGTTTGCTGAGCAGTTTGAACCCACGTGGCAATCGTGCCGCTAAAACCGGCGCCAATCGCACTCCGAAGCAATGGAATGACGCGATTACGACCGCTCTGGCCCTGCGCACGCCGCAATCCAATCGTGTCCTGAAGGCCGCGCAAGCTGTGAGTATCGCCAAGTCCCAAGGTTGGACTGACAATCGCCTCGCGTTTTCCTTGTTCGTGCAAGGGCGCGTGTCCTTGGCATCCAAACCAGAGACCGCAATTGCCGCCTTTATGCAGTCGGGCAATATCTACAAACGGCTATATGGCGCCTCCGTTCATGCTGCACATGTAAACACCCAGATGGCGGCATTTGCGCTATCATCGGGTCAAGTCGACGTGGCAATTCGCCTTACAGACGAAGGCATTCCAGCCGCACGAAATTCTTCCAACGCCGCCCTATTAGCGACGCTCTTAATGATCAAAGCCGAGGCGCTTCAAGCCGTTGGCCGCGACGATGAGGCACGCCGCGTAAGGCTCGACAGCTTGGGTTGGGGCCGCTATGGCTTTGGCTCAGAGAAAAATGTGCGGGCGCGGTTGAATGAGATCAAAGCATTGGCCCCCCGCCGGGTACGGAGCTAGGCACTAATGGCCCCTCTAATCGGTATGGTTTTCGGCGCTCTCTTGGGAGCGGTTGTGGCCAAACGCAAAGGCGGTAACCGCCTCGACATGGCGCAATATGGCGGCGGTTTCGCCATCATCTTCGGGCTTTTGGGCCTATTTGTCGCCATCTATCTGGCCCGTGCAGCCGCTGGGGCCTAAATGTTCCTGCCCTTTTTCGACAACCTACGGAAGGCCAGCGTCCCCGTAAGTTTACGCGAATATCTGGCCTTCCTTGAGGGCATGCAGGCCGATCTTGTCACCTATGACATCGACGGGTTTTATTACCTCGCTCGCACCATCATGGTGAAGGACGAGCGACATCTGGACCGCTTTGACCGCGCTTTTGCGCATACATTCCAAGGCCTTGAACAGATCACTGCTAACGATGTGGTGGAGGCGATGGATCTGCCCGAAGAGTGGCTGCGCAAGATGGCAGAGAAGCACCTGTCGGAAGAAGAGCGCGCCGAGATCGAAGCCTTGGGCGGGTTCGACAAGTTGATGGAGACGCTCAAGAAGCGGCTCGAAGAACAAAAAGGCCGCCACCAAGGAGGCAACAAATGGGTGGGCACCGCTGGCACCTCCCCCTTTGGCGCATATGGCTACAACCCTGAAGGCATCCGCATCGGGCAAGATCAATCCCGTCACCAACGCGCGGTGAAGGTCTGGGACAAACGCGAGTTCCGCAACCTCGACGACACGATCGAGCTGGGCACGCGCAACATCAAAGTCGCCCTAAAACGCCTGCGCAAATGGGCCCGCGATGGTGCGGCGGACGAGTTGGACCTAAACGGCACCATCCAAGCCACCGCCGAGAACGGCTACCTCGACGTGAAAACCCGCCCAGAGCGGCGCAACGCCGTCAAAGTGCTGCTGTTCTTGGATGTTGGCGGCTCAATGGACCCGCACATCAAAGTCGTGGAAGAGCTGTTCAGCGCCGCGCGCACCGAATTCAAACACATGGAGCATTTCTACTTCCATAACTGTCTCTATGAGGGGGTTTGGAAAGACAATTCGCGCCGGTGGAACGCGCAAATCCCAACCCATGACGTCCTGCGCACATACGGGCCAGACTACAAATGCATCTTCGTCGGCGACGCGTCTATGTCCCCCTACGAGATCGCCTACCCCGGTGGCGCCAATGAGCATATGAACGCGGAGGCCGGTCAGGTTTGGCTGGAACGTGCGCGTGATCAATGGGGCAGCCACCTTTGGATCAACCCGCTGGAGGAACGCTTTTGGCGCTACACGCAATCGGTGGGCATGATCCAACAAATATTCGGGGCAGACCGGATGGTGCCAATGACTCTGCAAGGGATCGAGGCCGGTATGCGTGCGCTCACCCGCGGCTAGGCTACCGCCAGTAGGACCTGCGCTTCGCGCCCTGTCAGACATGTTCGGGCAGCCTCTGACCCTTTGTCTTTAGAACATCCTGGAAACAGCGTTTCCAACTCAGCACGCACCGCAGCATCAAACCCGTTTAACACCGTGGCACCTGGGAAAAAGCTCTCGGTAGGTAGCCCGTCCGACATCACCACCTCATGCTGGTCGAACGCAAGATGCATATAGTCGACCCCGTCCTGACCGTCGATTTGACGAATGCTATGACCGTTCACCAAATGAATGGCCGCAACAAGGACTTCATCACGGGCAAACATCAATTCAACGTCCACGCCCCCAAGCAAAATGCGGTGTTGGGGTGAGACCAACATATCACGCGCCGGCTCACCCGGTGCAATGGCGTCCTTGGCAATAAACACTGGGCGTAGACGAGGTTGATCGGCCAAATCCAGCGCGCTTAATTCAGTGCGACCAACCCAGTTTACAGGTTTGGCGCCGCTATCAAGCGTACACACAACGTCCCCCACGGCGATATCCTCGATACGGCGCATACCTGATGGGGTCTCGATCATAGTGCCTGACGTGAAACAAGGCGGCGTGGCATAGGCCGAATACGGCGTTGAGGAGTCTGAAGGACCTTCACTGGCCGCAACAACGGTGAGCAGAACACCTTGCGGGGGAAATTCCCCAATGAAGGCAATCCCTTCAACGGTAGAAAAGCTGGTGACGCCTGGCTCATTAATATTGAACCCGATGATAGTGTAACTGTTGCCATCAGGATCTTCAACGGTCAGCGTGTATTCGGCTTCCACGCGCTCGTTGCCTGACAGGCCGGACAGCGTCCCGTAACTTGTTGTGCCATCAAGGTTTTGGCCGTTTTCACTGTCGTTAAAGTTCGCATCGTTGTCGGTAATATCAACCTGAACCCAAGCGTTAGAGTTCAACGTGATCGTTTCGCCAACCAGATGAGAACCGTCGCCTTGGGAGAACCCAGACAACACTGCGCCGCCCGAGATCGAGATCTCCGACGCTTCCAAAGTAAATACCGTAAAAATAGCCAACTAACTACTCCTCAAACAACCGCCGTCGCGCTTAGCAGTCAACGCAGTTGTGCCAGCGGTCGCGGGCGAAATTATGTCGAAAGTGGAGGTAAAATTAGGCCATTCATTAGCTAATCCACCTTAAAATAAAGAAAGCCCCCCGCGTGATGCGGAGGGCCTCTTCCGTCTCGGGAGGAAAGACTTTCGGGGAAGTTTAGCGGGTCACGCGGCGCTCAGCAGCGGAGTCGTTGCCTAGTGCGAAGAAGGACAGCAGGTCGACATCTGCACGAGTGGCTGGGCTAGCCGTAAACTGGATCTGGTTTTCGGCAGCGGACCCGTTGGCCAATGCTCCAGCTTGTTGCGATCTGAACACGTCGCCACGGGACGTATTCCCAACAACACGCTCAGCGGCGGAGTTGTTGTCCAATGCGAAATATGAGGCGGCATCTGTTACCTGAGCGAAGGCAGGAGCAGTTGCGGACAGGGCGATGATAGTTGCGATTACAGTTTTCATTTTGATCTCTTTCGTTTCTCTGCGGCGGCGTGTTGCCGTCTGTTGAGATCAATATGAGGCCCGCACAAAGGTTCATCAATGCGATATTTTCGTAAATCTTATGCATTTACGTTCGCTTACGCACATAAAGCCTTCGCTAGAGCCCATACCATAACGGGCGCGTGAAAACATGCTCACGAACTGTGAGATCGTTGAAATACATGGGTTTTTAGATCAGAAGACCTGATCAGGATGTGGCCCGGCGCCAGATATGCATCGTGTCTTCGCCAATTCGGCGGGTCTCGCACAGATCAAAGCGTGGCGTATCCGCCAGTGATGGGTAATCCAGAGCTCCAAGGCTCGGAAGCCCATCCCGTCCAAGCATCACGCCAGCGGTGAAACCCACAACATGATCCACAACTTCTGCCGTCAACAAGGACGCGGCCAGTGAGCCCCCGCCTTCGCACAGCACTCGGGTTAAGCCAGCTTTCGCCAAGGCCCCCATCGCCTCGGCCATATCAAGCCCGGATGGCGTATCAGACACCTGCAACAGTGTAGCGCCACGGTCCGTCCAGAACTTACGCGCGTCTTGTGGAGCCGCCTCGCCGTGCAGCAGCCATACCGGCGCACCGCTGTCATCTTCAGCCAAGGGACCGTGCGTCGGGATATCGAGCCGCGAACTCACCACCACGCGCACGGGTTGGCGGCGCTCTCCCATTCCGCGCAAGGTCAGGGACGGCAAATCTTCGCGCGCAGTGCTACCGCCCACCATAACCGCGTCATGGCTGGCACGTAGCGCTTGTACCTGCTGGCGGGCTTGGGGGCCGGTGATCCACTGGCTCTCCCCTGTTGCGGTCGCGATGCGCCCATCAAAAGAAGAGGCCAGCTTTAGGGTCAACATGGGGCGGCCAAGGTTGATGCGTTGCAGGAAACCTTGCTGCGCAAATATGGCTTCCTCGGCTAAAACGTCGGCGACCACCTCAATGCCCGCGTCTCGCAGCATCACCAGCCCCCTGCCCGACACGCGCGGATCAGGGTCGCCCGTTGCCACCACCACACGCGCAAGCCCCGCTTCGATCAATGCCAAGGCACATGGCGGGGTTTGGCCTGTGTGCGAACACGGCTCTAGCGTTACGTAGGCTGTGGCCCCGCGTGCGGCCCCTGTTGGGAGTTGAGATAAGGCGTGCCGCTCAGCATGGGGTCGACCCCCCGCTTGGGTCCAACCCCGTGCCAGCAGACGGCCGTCTTTAACCAAGACACAACCCACCGCAGGGTTGGGCCAAGTTTGCCCCAGCCCCCGCGTACCCAGCGACAGGGCCAAGGCCATCCACCGCTGGTCATCAGGCTTATTCATATCGTTAGTCGTCGTTCAAGATAGGTGGGCGCAACTCGGAGACGAAGTCCTCGAAGTCATCAGCCGCTTGGAAGTTCTTGTAAACAGACGCAAAGCGCACATAGGCAACCGTGTCGATACGGGCCAAGGCTTCCATCACGATCTCACCAATAGCTGGGGACTGGATGTCAGTCTCGCCCATGCTCTCCAAACGGCGCACGATGCCCGAAATCATTTGATCGATACGCTCTGGATCAACAGGGCGTTTTTGCATGGAGATGCGGATGGAGCGTTCTAGTTTATCACGGTCAAAGTCTTCGCGTTTGCCGGAAGATTTAATAACCACCAGATCGCGCAGCTGTACGCGTTCATATGTTGTGAAGCGGCCACCACAGGAGGGGCAAAACCGCCGACGCCGGATCGCCACGTGGTCTTCGGCAGGACGAGAGTCCTTCACCTGAGTATCTACATTTCCGCAAAATGGACAGCGCATCGCTTTTTTCCCTCTATCCTCTGTCTGGGTGTTTTCCCCCAGTTATCCACAGGCACTATAGGGTGCGCCCTATACTTTGGGTAGGGGCGAATTCCTTCCCCTAAGCCTAGTGAGACAGATACGCCACGACCTGACGTTGATGCGGCTGGTCGCGGTGCTCAAACAGGTAGATGCCCTGCCACGTGCCCAGAGCCAATTCCCCTTGCTGCACGGGGATACTCAATGAGACTGGCATCATCGCCGCCTTGATATGGGCGGGCATATCGTCAGGGCCTTCATAAGTATGCGTCAGATAGGACATGCTAGGGTCCGTTGTGGGCGGCACCAACCGCGCAAAAAAGTTCCGCAGATCGGTTTGCACCTCGGGGTCCGCGTTCTCTTGGATCAGCAATGAGCACGAGGTGTGGCGCACGAACAATGTCAGCAAGCCGTCCCCATCGCCCTGAACTGCGAGCCAAGCCCGCACATCGCGGGTGAATTCATACAGGCCTTGGCCACGGGTCGAGATGTTGAATGTCGTCATTGCGGCTCCAAATACCCTTTATAATGCACGATCAAGCCGCCCGTTGGCAGGCTTAGGCGCACATCAAACTGAAACCGTCCCTGCGCATCAAGGCTTTCCGTGGTTCTGCTAACGGGCGTCAAAAATTTGGGGATCGGTATAAATCCAAAGGCGCGCCCCTTGCCGACGGGAAAATGCAGAACGCCATCTTTTACGATCAGGTCAAGCCCAAAGGTCAGCGGCCCAAAGCGTTCGGTCATGCCACGCTTGGGATCATACCGCAGAACGGAGCGAAAGACCTTTTCGTCCATGGTGCGGGTCCAGACCTCTGACTGACCGTCCGCCAAAATGTCCACCTTTGCAGGGACATGCCCACCCTTTAGCGGAAAGCGCCCAATCAGGGCGGCAATTTTACCAAGCAACGTGGTCGCGGTGCTGACGTCCGCCATGCCTGAGAACCGCGCAACATATGCGGGGCTGTGAAGGTCTCGGACAGGGGCAGGCAATTCCTTAAAATCCTCTCCTAGGCTTTGGGTGAAAATTGGGGTCAACTGGCGATCACGACGTTCAAACTTGGCGTGGATGGTGCTCAGTTGCGCCTCCGCTTGCGCGCGTGTGAAGGCAGCCAATGCGGGGCGTGCTCCAGACACAACCTTCCCCGCGATGAGTTGATTTAGCAAGATAACGACAGGTTGCACTGGGGTTTTGGGCCCGTGACCGTCTGGGATGATCATATCCCACAGGCGCTCCTGCCTTTCGCCAGCAACAGTCCCTTGTACCCGTACGCGCATCCCCCCTGCATCCGAGCCAAAGCTTAGAAACTGGTTGGAAAGCTTGAGCAATGGTGTCGAAAGACCTGTGAGAGAGGTGATTTTAAGCGCTGGTACAATATAGCGAAGCACACTTAAGGAGCGGTGGAACAGCCCCAATTCCAGCCCTGCACGCGCGATCACGCTGCCTGCGCCGAAATATTTGGGAAAAAGTGCCGCATCAGGCGTGTTCACCAGAGAGGCAAGGCGCGGCTTCAAGCGCTCCTCCCCTACCTGTGGCGCGACGCGTGTGCCATCACCCCAACCGTATGCGACCTCCTTCCGCCCGCCAAGTTGGCGAGGGAACGGTTTGCCCACCTGCCCCAATATGGCTTGCATCACCGACAGACCACGTGGGGTTTTATTGCCGGGCACGATTGTCGTTTCAATCAGCTCCACCTTGTCGAGACCGTCAATCAAGTCCGCCGCAATGGCCGATGACAACGCAGGTGTCGTGGAGGCACCCGACCACGCGCAAACGCCCTGCTCCTTGGCCAATGCGTCCAACTCCGTGATGCCAGCCACAAAGGACGCCCCATCCGCGATGTCCAGATAATGCGCTCCCGCCCGCACAACCGCGCGTGCGAAGTCATAAGGGGTATCGCCGTAATCTTGAAACGGACCGGAGCAGTCAATCACCGCGAACGGCGCCAGCTCGTCCAAAGCTGCCTGCACCGCAAAAGGGTCGGTGCGCTCAAACGCCAAGGCCTGAGCCCCGATCTCTGCCGCAAGCGGCGTTAAGGTCTCAAGCCTGCGACCGGATATGGTTAGGGCAATATCATCGCGCGCTGCCAATTGCCGTGCCAAATGCCCCCCAAAGAGGCCCGTTGCGCCCAAAAGAAGAACCGACTTAGGCAAGGAATCGGTCCTTTATGTCTGCTGTGGGGACGAGGCAGTTTTCGGTTTTGCCAAAGAGTGCGTAGCGATTGCGGGCCATACGGTGATACAAAAAATCCGAAATCGGGCGCGGCAGGATGCGAACGATACGCCCCGCACCCCATATCCCGCCCAACGCCCCCATGGCGGCGGCGAAAGCGTCAAGCTTGGTGAAAATCTGCCCGTCAACGATGACAATATTGGTGTCGTAATCCGTAGACTTCAGGCCCAAATGCGCATAAATCGCCTCGCCCAAATCCGACTGCGCGACGATGAAGCGAAACTGCTGCCGCTTATCGTGCTTTAACATAAACTTAAGAAAGCCGGAGCACAGGACGCAAACCCCGTCGAAGACGACCACATCATTGCCTTGCGTTAGGGCCGTCACCTGCGGGTCGGGATCAAACTGTGCCATGTTCTGCAAGATAGAGCACTGCCACGAGGTCGCAAGTGAGTTGGTGTCGCACCCCGTTGAACTCGCAAGAAAAAAGCGCCCCGAAGGGCGCTTTCATATATTACTGATCCAAGAAACTGCGCAGCTTGCGCGACCGCGACGGATGCTTGAGCTTTCGAAGCGCCTTCGCCTCGATTTGGCGAATACGTTCGCGTGTAACACTGAACTGCTGGCCAACTTCTTCCAACGTGTGGTCGGTGTTCATGCCGATACCAAACCGCATCCGAAGCACACGCTCCTCGCGCGGGGTCAAGGACGACAGCACGCGGGTTGTGGTTTCCTTGAGGTTTTCTTGAATGGCGCTGTCCAAAGGCAGCACGGCGTTCTTGTCCTCGATGAAATCGCCAAGTTGCGAATCTTCCTCGTCACCAATTGGCGTCTCCAAGGAGATCGGCTCTTTCGCGATCTTCATAACCTTGCGCACTTTCTCAAGCGGCATTTGCAGCTTCTCGGCCAACTCTTCCGGTGTTGGCTCACGACCAATCTCGTGAAGCATTTGGCGACCGGTTCGGACCAACTTGTTGATCGTCTCGATCATGTGGACCGGAATACGGATGGTGCGGGCTTGGTCGGCAATCGAGCGCGTGATCGCCTGACGGATCCACCATGTCGCATAGGTCGAGAACTTATAACCACGGCGGTATTCGAACTTATCAACGGCCTTCATCAGACCGATGTTGCCCTCTTGGATGAGGTCTAGGAATTGCAGGCCGCGGTTCGTGTATTTCTTGGCGATGGAGATCACGAGGCGCAGGTTGGCCTCGACCATTTCCTTCTTGGCCTGACGGGCCTCTTTTTCACCTTTTTGAACTTGCTGCACGATGCGGCGGAATTCGGTGATGTCGACACCGACATATTGCCCCACTTGCGCCATCTCGGCGCGCAGGTCTTCAACCTTCTCGCGGGACCGCTCCATCAACGCATTCCAGCCACGTCCAGTTTTGGCGACAATGCGGTCTACCCAACCAGGGTCCAACTCGTAG
This sequence comes from Litoreibacter sp., assembly GCF_039974535.1. GTDB lineage: Bacteria > Pseudomonadota > Alphaproteobacteria > Rhodobacterales > Rhodobacteraceae > Litoreibacter. The sequence goes on from NZ_JBDWIU010000011.1 coordinate 277,995, forward strand.
CCACGGTACTCATCAATGAATTCGCGGCGGTTGATGCGGGCTTGGTCGGCCAGTTTCACCATGCTGGAGTCAATCGACATGATGCGGCGGTTGATGCCGTAGAGCTGGTCAATCAGCGCCTCAATACGGTTGTTGTGCAGGTGAAGCGAGTTCACCATCTCGACGATCTCAGAGCGCAGGCCTTGGTACGCCTTCTCTTCTTTCTTCGAGAAGGTGTCGTCATGATTAATCGTCGCCGAGATGCGCAAATCCTGCATCGCCGCCAACTTCTCGTAGTCATTCGCAATTAGGTCGAGAGTTTCCAGCACGCGCGGCTTCAGCGCGGCCTCCATCGCGGCCAAGGACATGTTGGCTTGCTCGTCCTCGTCATCCTCATCGTCGTCTTTGGCGATTGGATTGCCATCGGCGTCCAGCTCTTGCGCGGCCTCAGCCGGCTTTGCTTCGCCACCCGCGACGGGGGCCACAACGGCCTCGGTCTCGTCGCTTTCTTCCTCTAGCGTGTTGCCAAATGTGGTCTCAAGATCGATCACATCGCGCAGCAAAATGTCTTCTGACAAAAGCTCGTCACGCCAGATGGTAATCGCTTGGAAGGTCAGCGGGCTTTCACACAAACCAGCGATCATGGTGTTGCGGCCGGCTTCAATACGTTTGGCGATGGCGATTTCGCCCTCGCGCGACAGCAACTCAACAGAGCCCATTTCGCGCAGGTACATGCGAACGGGATCGTCAGTGCGGTCCAAAACTTCTGTCGTAGAGGTCGAAAGGACGACTTCTTTGGCAGAGCTATCGACTTCGACCAAATCTTTGGTGCTGTCGTCTTCAGCCTCTTCTTCCTCAATGATGTTGATGCCCATCTCGGACAACATCGACATCACGTCTTCAATTTGCTCAGAGGCAACCTGCTCCGGCGGCAACACTTGGTTGAGCTGGTCATAGGTGATGTAGCCGCGCACACGCGCTTCGGCGATCATCTTTTTGACGGCGGCTTGGCTCATATCGAGGCCCGCTGCGGCATCCTCGCGCGCTTGCGTCTGATCGTCGGTGTCTTTGGCCATGAGTGCCTCCCAAAAAGCGCCTAGAGGTGATTCGTGCGAATCACTGCGAATCAATACCGCGAATCGGAGTGATTCGCACGTCGGTTTCTACATCGGGCTTATTGCCCCTTCTTCACCCAAATCTCACCATCGATAAGCGACTGTAAATAGTCAGACATGGACCCGCGATCTTCCCCAACGCCCCCGTCCGATATCCCCTTGCTGCGCATAGCATTATTGCGGGCCTCCGCCGCCTGCCCAACACGCCATGTCAGCGCCTCGTCGGCCACGCCATCAAGGTCTTCCACAGCATCTTCAATCTCGCGTTGAACACCGCGACGTGCCTCTAGTTTGGCGAGCTCTTCGGCCATGGTCATACGGGTGAGTTTTAGGTCGGCCCCTGCCCTAACAGCAGGCGCAATCTGCACATGGCTAAGCGACCAAAGCTTTTCAAGGGGGGCTTGGCCAATCTCGGTCACAAGAATGTTCTTCAGGTGCTCCGCGTCGGTCTCGTCGCTGTGACGCAGTAAGGCCGACAGCATCATACGGTGGTCATTGCCGTGCAGGTCCAGCACCTCTAGCTCCGACAAGAAATCCACCAGCAACACCGGATGCGCCATGAGGATGGCAAGAATTACGGCCTCGCGCACGCGCTCTTCCACATCAGTGCTCTGCGCCAGCAAGGAGTTCTTGGTCGAGGCCACCGCCACGCCCTTATCAGGGAATTTACCTTTGCCCTTCCCTTTGCCTTGCCATGACCCACGGTCGCGATTGGGTTGCCATTCCCCGCCGCCATTTCGTGGGGTCGGGTTCAGATCAAACAGCTCCGCACGCAGGCGCTTGATCTCGTGCCCGTAGTGGCTGCGTAGATTGCCATCGCTGATTTTCTTCAAGGCAGCCCGCAAGGATTGATCCAAGGCCGCACGACGCTCTGGGCTATCAAAGACCTTGCCTTCGGTTTCGCGCTGCCACAGCAAATGTACCAAGGGTTTGGAGTTCTCGACCAGCGCGCGCATGGCATCCACCCCTTGAGCCTTTATCAGGTCATCAGGGTCCAAGCCGTCCGGCAACACGCAAAAGCGCAAAGACTGCCCCGCCGATAGCATTGGCATCGCCAGATCAATCAACCGCATCGCGGCCCTGATCCCCGCAGTGTCACCATCAAGTGCGATGATCGGCTCTGGCGAGATGCGCCACAAAAGCTGCAACTGCGTTTCCGTCACAGCAGTACCCAAGGGGGCCACGGTGGATTTCAACCCTGCCGCCGACAGCGCAATCACGTCCATGTAGCCTTCGGCCACGATCAACGGCTCGCCCTTACCCGCGGCCTCGCGGGCGGGGCCATGGTTGTAGAGGCTGCGCCCCTTGTCGAATAATTCAGTTTCCGGCGAGTTCAGATACTTCGCGTTGTCATTCGGGTCCATCGCCCGGCCACCGAACGCAATGCAGCGTTTACGAGGATCGCGGATCGGGAAAATAATGCGGTTGCGGAAGGTGTCGTAAGGCTTGCCGCCCTTGGTAGATTCTTTGGCAAGACCAGCGGCGAGGATAAGCTCCTCCGCCACACCCTTGCCAGTCAAGTGATCCCATAGGTTTTGCCAGCCATCAGGTGCAAATCCTATGTCGAATTGATCCTGCGTTTGCTGGGACAGCTTGCGTTTATTGATGTAGTCGCGTGCAGCCGATCCTGCGCCGGACTTCAATTGCAGGCGGTAGAATTGAGTGGCCTGCTCCATCACCTCCGCCAATTGCGTGCGGCGGTCCGCCTGCTTTTGCGCCTTGGGATCGCGAGCGGGCATGGTCATGCCAGCCTCTTGCGCCATGATCTGGACCGCGTCCATAAACGGCACATTCTCAGTCTCTTGAATGAATTTAAGCGCGTCGCCTTTGGCTTGGCAGCCGAAACAATAGTAGTAGCCCTTGCGGTCATCCACGTGAAAACTGGCGGATTTTTCCTGATGAAATGGGCATGGCGCCCACATGTCGCCCTTGCCTGGGTTGGACTTTCGTTGATCCCACACAACCTTACGCCCCACCACCTGAGAGATGGAGGTCCGTTCGCGCAATTCATCAAGGAAACCGGGTGGCAAGCTCATAGACCAGAATATCGGGTGCATGGACGCCAGAGTCCAGTGAGCTAACCTAGAATTCCCGCGGATTTAGTTAGTTTCTGCGACACGCGCACCTACGGGTCACGAAGGTTTAACCTGCTCATCGGCAAATACTCTGATGCGGCGAGGAAAATTTCAAGAAGACGTTTTAGGTGCGTTAAAAACGCTATCCCCCAATAAAAAACGCGTGCCAACTGGAGTGGCACGCGTTATCGCATCCGCGTCCCGAGATGGGTAAATCTCAGTCGCTATGCAATACTGATCAGTTGGTTGCGAAGCAGTAAAGCAAACCCGCACCACCTGTTTTTGGGAAATCCGCAGCGCCACAGCCAGCAGAACCATGCGCCGAATTCCACGAGATCATGTTGCGCGATTTGTTCAGCCCTACACGATCATGATGCCCCACAATCGCCGAGCCTTGGCCATTGCTGGTCCAGTTGCTGCATGTCGTGTCGCCGCCTGCGGTCGAGAAGTGACCATTTGAATCTGATCCAGTCAGGATGTCATGCATGTTGGGCTTGCCGCCACGCCCGTTAACCTCATGGCCCGTCTCATCAAGCCCAGTAGCCAAGCTGATGTTGACTTGATCACTGTGCAATTCATCGACATTTCCCGCGATCATTTCGCCTTTGGAATTGTACCATGGGCCCGAGCCAATGCGGTCACGTGCACTGATACCGTTTGTTACTTCAGGGGAGCCGCTGCTGCGATCAATTACCATACTTGTGCTGAGATATGCGGCCCAAGACTTGGAAGATCCAGCAGCTTTAGCGAGGGTCGTGCAATGCGCATCGGCCCCGTCCAATCCGCCGAAATTCGCGCCGTCACTTCCGGCAACACTGGTAATAAAGAACGACATTTTTTCGACGTCAGTGGCGCCATCCGCGTGGGCTGCCAAAGCACCGCCCGCAACTGATAGTGCCAGTGCTCCGCAAAATGTTGTGAATTTGGATGTGTTCGTCATGCCGTCTCTCCCGTTGCAATGCTTCGCAAACGCTATTCAGGCAAGGGTGAAATAGCTATTCACGAGCGATCACGTATCTGAGAGGCACCCATCTACATCTGCGCGTTGACCGACACCATTGTGGCGTGCATTTCGTGCACCAAAGTCTTTGTAAATGCGCGGAACACCATGATCTCGAAGCCGCCTGCTCGCTGAACGATGATCGCGCTCATCTCGCCTATAAGCGAGCGCACGACATCCCCTTCAGACATCGCATTCACATCCACCGGACACAGCCGCGCCATGACATCAGCGACCCCTGCCCCCATCAGTGACACCGCGCACCACGCATCCGATTGATCGGTGATTGCGGCATTTAACTTGGGCGGCTTGGCCCCGATCAAGAAGTACTGACCGCGCGCGGTCCACACGATCTCAACCCCGTCAATTGCACTCACTTTACCCGCCTCTGGCAGCTTCACACCAACGGCTTTCTTCAACTCTGGCGAGACATCAGCACCTTTGAAAGGCGCTACCGAATAGAGTTCGCGGTGCGGCACCTCTTCAAGCGAAAGCCCGCCAACGACGACAGGTAGCAATCCTTCGGCAGCGGACTTAGATTTGAGATCAATCACGGGCTTTGCTCCCCTCTGGGTCTAGGAACACGGGGTGGCAAATTTCCACCCGTGTGGTGACATGGCGCAGATGATCGACAAGTTTCACAACTTCCCCGTGACGTTCGCGCCCGTTTTTCAGGAACCCAAGGCCGATCATCCCCAACTCTGGCGAGAAGCCCACGGATGTGGTGTAGCCTTGCTGGTTTTCGCGGATCGGATCATCCTCCAGATCAAAGAAGAACGCCCCAGCATTCAGCTCCTTCACCGCGCCTACGGGTTTGAGGCCTACGAGCTCTTCGCGGCCCTCTAGCAACCCCGGGCGCATAGCGGCGGTCTTGCCGATGAAGTCCTTCTTCTTCGACATCATCATGCCCATTCCCACGTCGCCAGCAGTGACACGTCCATGAATTTCGGAATGCGTCAGGAAGCCCTTCTCAATGCGCATAACATTAAGCGCCTCCATACCATATGCACCGCCGTCCATTGCCTCAGCTTGAGCCAACAACCCCTTGAAAAGGCTTTCGCCATAACGGGCGGGGACGGCCAGCTCATAGGCGTGTTCGCCCGAAAAAGAGATACGGAACAAGCGGGCTTTGATCCCACCGATTGAAACCTCGCCGCACCCCATGAAGGGCAAATCCGGCGCACCGTCCAACACCTGCGCCAAAAGATCACGTGACTTCGGCCCTGCGATCGCGAATTGCGCCCAAGCTTCGGTCACCGAAATGAACTGCACATCAAGATCGGGGCGCAAACATTGGGAGACAAAATCCAAATGCCGCATCACCTGCCCTGCGGCGGCAGTTGTCGTAGTCATAACGTAGTGATTTTCCGCAATGCAGGCCGTGGTTCCGTCATCCATGACGTAGCCATCCTCGCGCAGCATAATGCCGTAGCGCACCTTGCTGGGTTTCAGGGTGGAAAACGTGTTTATGTAAAGAAAGTCGAGGAAAGCGCCTGCATCGGGCCCCTGAATGTCGATTTTCCCCAAGGTCGACACATCCGCAATCCCCACCGCAGAGCGCACCATGGTGACCTCACGGTCGCAAGATTGCCGCCAATGGGTTTCACCATCTTTGGGGAAGTAGCTGGGGCGGTACCATAGCCCCGCCTCGATCATTGGGGCGTTGTTTTTACGCGATATTTCATCGCTGGTGGTGAAGCGTTGGGGGGCAAATCCCATGCCTTGCGCGTAGGCTCCCATCGCCGCAATTGCCACTGGCGTATAAGGCGGGCGGAAGGTGGTTGTGCCTGTCTCAGGGATACCACGCCCCGTCGCATCAGCAAGCACGGCCAAAGCGTTGACGTTGCTGTTCTTTCCTTGATCCGGCGCCATACCTTGGGTGGTGTAGCGCTTCATGTGCTCGACGGATTTGAAGTTCTCTTGCGCGGCGAGCTTCACGTCCTTCACCGTCACATCATTTTGAAAATCCAGCCACGCGCGCCCCTTTCCAGGCACCGCCCAAAGCGGTCTGATTTGCGTCGGCGTGTCGTCGGCTTTTGGTATGGCAGGCGCGCGGGCCTCCATGCCCAGTGCTTTCAACACTTCCTTCGCACGAAAGACGCCTGACTTCAGGCAAGCCTTCGTCGAAAAGCTGCCGCCAGCCGCCCCTGCGACCTCCATCCCCGGCACCATGTTTGGCACAGGGATAAATGCGGCAATGTCTTCATTCCATTGCGGACGGCCATTCATGTGGCAGGGCAAATGCACCGTCGGGTTGTAACCACCCGAGACGCCCAAACAGTCGGCCATGATATCGCCCACGCCGTCCGAGATCGTCACCCCCTCGACCAGTTTGCGGCCTTTGACGTTGGTGACATGCGCGCCTTTGTAGATCGGGAAATTGCCGGAAATTTCGGCGTCCGCGCGGCTGTCCACATAGGCCACGATATGCACGCCCGCGTCCGACAGGTCTTTCGCCGTGCGGAAGGCGTCATCGTTATTGCCAAACAGCGCGACGCGCTTGCCCGCTGCCACCCCAAAACGGTTGAGATAACCGCGCAGCGCGGAGGCCATCATCACACCGGGACGGTCGTTGTTTTGGAACGCAATCGGACGCTCCATCGCGCCCGCCGCGTAGACGCAGCCTTTGGCCACGATACGCCAAAAAGTCTCCAACGGAGCGTCGCCTGCATGCTCAAGGTGATGCGACACACGCTCCACTGCCCCGTAGGTGCCGCCGTCATATGCGCCGGTCACGGTGGTGCGCTTCATCAGGCGCACATTGTCCATTTCGGCCAGTTTCGCGATTTGATCTTTCGCCCAGATGTGCGCGGGTTTGTCGCCGATTGTATATGTCTCGGAATTCAATCGGCCGCCAAACTCAAAGTCTTCCTCGGCCAAGATCACCTGCGCGCCCGCCTTCGCCGCGGTCATCGCCGCCATGATACCGGCGGGACCGGACCCCACCACCAGCACATCGCAAAAGGCGAATGCCTTGTCGTAGCGGTCCGAGTTTTGCGCCATTGATAGCCGCCCAAGCCCTGCGGCACGGCGAATAATCGGCTCGTATATTTTCTCCCAGAACGCCTTAGGCCACATGAAGGTTTTGTAGTAAAAACCAGCACTTAGGAATGGCGAGATCAGGTCGTTCAGCTCCAACACATCCCATTCAAGACTGCCAAGATGGTTTTGCGACCGAATATCGAGGCCGTTTACGAGTTCTTGACCTGTCAGGCGTAGGTTCGGAGTGATCTGGTCGCCTTGATGCAACTCGACCAGCCCGTTCGGCTCTTGGGTGCCGTCGGACATTAGCCCGCGTGGGCGGTGATATTTAAACGAGCGGCCCACAAGGTGGACGCCATTTGCAAGGAGCGTTGAGGCGAGCGTGTCGCCCTTGAAGCCGGAATAACTATTGCCGTTGAAAGTGAAACTGCGGGTTTGCGTGCGGTCAATCAGGCCTTTGTTTTGCAACCTCATTTTGCCACCTCGGATGCTAAATCGGATGCCAGTTCCACGCTTAGGATGTCATGGGTGGTCACGTTACGCTCCACCACCAACCAGCTGGAACAGCCAGCCTCGTGATGCCAAAGCTCGCGTGTAACACCAGCGGGGTTTTCACGGATGTGCAGGTATTTGTGGATCGCGTCTAAGTCGCCCTCGGCGGGGCGATCAAGGTAGTCGGCGGCACCAAGGTAGTAAAACTCGCGCCGGTCACGTTCACCGCAGATAGGGCATTTGATTCGCATGTCTCGTCCTTAGTGTAGGTTGTGTTGAGTGCCAGTGCCCTCTTCATCCATCAGGCCGTGGCCTGTGCGGAACCGATCAAATGTGTGACGCTCGGCCACCTCATGCGGCTTATCTTCGGCCATCAAATGCGCCATGCACCAGCCTGACGCGGGCACCGCCTTGAAGCCGCCGTAGCACCAGCCGCAGTCCATATAGAGGCCGTCGACCTTGGTGCGGTCGATGATAAAAGAGCCGTCCGGCGTCATATCCATGATCCCCCCCCAAGAGCGCAGCACCTTGGCTTTGCCCAACGCTGGCACGAGGGACATGCCTGCCTCCATCACGTGTTCCATCATCGGCAGGTTGCCCCGTTGCGCGTAGGAGGCGTAGAAATCCAAATCGCCCCCAAAGACCAAACCGCCCTTATCGGACTGGCTCAGGTAGAAATGCCCCATCCCGAAGCTGACGACGTGATCGACGGTGGGCTTGAGGCCCTCGGACACAAAGGCCTGCAAAACATGGCTCTCGATTGGGACCTCTAGGCCCGCCATGGCCGCGACTTGGGACGAGCGGCCCGCGACCACGATCCCCACCCGTTTGGCGCGAATGGCGCCGCGCGAGGTTTGCACGCCTTGCACCACCCCGTCTTTCACATCGATGTCGGTGACTTCGCATTGCTGGATGATGTCGACGCCTAATTTATCGGCCGCATGTGCGTATCCCCATGCCACCGCATCATGGCGCGCCGTGCCGCCGCGCGGGTGATAAAGCCCGCCGTAGACGGGGAAGCGGTGGTTCTCGAAGTCGAGGTAGGGCAGTTCTTTGCGCACGCCTTCGCGGTCTAACAAGATCGCGTCATCGCCTTGGTTGCACATCATGTTGCCGCGCCGCGCAAAGGCATCGCGCTGTCCGTCGGAGTGAAAGAGGTTAATCAGCCCGCGCCCCGAGTGCATGGTGTTGTAGTTTAGGTCCTGCTCCATATCCTCCCACAGTTTGAGGGAGTGGGAATAGAATTCGGAATTTCCGGGCAGGAAGTAGTTGGCGCGCACGATAGTCGTGTTGCGCCCCACATTGCCGCCACCGATATAGCCGCGTTCCAGCACTGCGATATTGGTGAGCCCGTGATTTTTAGCCAGGTAATACGCCGTTGCGAGGCCATGCCCGCCGCCGCCGATGATGATGACATCATATTCGGGCTTCGGCTCGGGGTCGCGCCAAACGGGGCGCCAACCTTTGTTACCGGTTAACCCTTCTTTGAGGATTTGGAAGGCATTGTAGCCCATGAGCATCTCCCGCAGTCACTACGGGTAGACAAACAGCAAAACGGGCAGAGCGAAAGACCCTGCCCCACATTGATTGCATTATAATGACGAATGCGCCGCCATCACCTAGCAGCTAGGAACATTCACACCGTCATCCCAAGTCAGGCAGGACGCGAATCGTGGGGAAGTTACCACAAAGTTCTCAAACACATGGTGGCTCCAACCGACGTTGAACGCTGGGTTATAATCGGTGAACGTTTCAACCAAAATGACCGTTTCGCCATCGGCCATCAATGGAACGCGATCTCTGAACGCCTCCAACTCGACCTGGTCGTCGTCTTGCTCCGACAAAGTTTCCTTGCTGGAGGATGACCATATCACGCTGTGTTTTTCGCCGTCCCAAGCCAAACTGGTAATCCTCAACGCAGAACTACCTGTTGTGAACGCTAGATTATCATAGAGCGCTTGAAGATTTGCGATGTACTCTTCTGTCACACCCTCAGTACGGCGCGACAAGATATCGCCAATCGTATAGGTCGCCTTAAGCGCCATATTACGGTTCTTGAAACCATCGAAGAACACAAAGCTCCCAACGAACCATCCAAACAACAAAGGCAGCATCAGTACAGCCTCGACCGTCATGGATGCACGCGTGTCACGAATGAACCGCGTAAATGGGGCAACAGACGTCAAAAACAAGTTTTTCATGATCCGTTCCTTTCTATTCGTTCGGTTCTACGGAGAACGCGGAAACCGCGATCATATTCAGGCGGTCCGGAGTTGTATTTCGCGTCAGGAACGCCCCTAGGCCTGCCGATTCAAAGAATGGTTTCATAGACATGCAAGCCCGGACAAAAACCACATCATTACTTTCAGTCGGGCTATCGAACCGCGTCACAGGGATTACATCCTCACCATAGTCGCGACATTGAGCCGTTTCTGATGGAAAGTCCCAATCGTCCCCAATCACATCCGTAATGCGCACAAGCTCAATGGTGACGTCATCAACGCAGTGGTTCGCCAGAATAACGGTCTGAGCACAAAGCAGCTGCTTGACCTGATCTTTGGTAAACGCGCGGTTCTCTGTTAGACGCATTTCGCGCACAGAGATATCCAACGCCCGGTCAAACATCATGTAGCGTGTCATGAGCAGTCCCAGCTCGAAGATCACCATGAAAATCAGGAAGAACCCTGGGAAGATGATCGCAAACTCGATAGTTGCGTTGCCATCCTCCCGTCCCATAAGACGCTTCCACATGCGGCCCAGCCGCGACGGGTTTTGCTTACTCATTGGATCAACCTCAACTGGTTAATTGTACGGGCAATCGCACCGAAGGCGTCGCTGATTTCTACACCCTCTACCGCGTAGAAGTGGCTAGAAGATGTCGCGCAGCGGCTCATCACTGCGGAGGCGGCGGCGTTATTAATGATCTCAAACCCGATGGTAAATACCACGATCCCATTCACACGCGAGGCTTCGCAAATGTCATCCAGACGTTCGTCTGCCTCAGTGGAATTGTGCACTCGATTATAGTAGTTGGACCGTGAGCTGCTGCGCACATAGTTATACAGGTAGTACCACAGGGTGAACTGAGACCAGTGTGCATACTCAGACACAGAGTTGTAAGCCCAATCATTGATGCGGTACTGATCCACATTCATACCGTCGGTCATAAGAACAATCGCCTTCACGGTTTCCTCATCGTCGTAGGCCGCAGGACGGCCACGAAACACCGGATCAACTGCACCGGTGTCGATCAACGAATTCACGGTGGAGCGCATTGATGGATCCAGCAAAGCAGCAGCCCACTTCATTGCATAGTGGATGCCTGTCGCCGAGCGAGGCTCATATGAATTGATCACGTTTTTCAAACTCGCATTGTCGTTCTTGAACGGTTGAATTTCTTCGTACGCTTTGTCCGAACACCATGGGTTCTGGATCTCATAGTTTGACGAGGAGCCGTAAAATGCGCTGGAGTATTCATAATGCTGCATTTGCTTGTATTGCTTAAGAGGATTGAACGGCACCGACGTGAAGTCAGACGCGTCAAGCTCTACGCAGTGAGAATAACTATGCACTTGATCAACATTTATCGAGTCGAACAACACTGCGCCCGCGTTGGTTTGGCCAGTGTAGGGAACGACCGAAATTGACACCAAATCCTTAGTGTCAGCCGTGATCATTGTATCCACGAATTCATTCGCAGCCGTTTGCATGTTCTCGATCTTATTATTGCTGTCCATCGAGCCCGAGATATCCAGAACAAGGGACACCTCAACGTTGTTGATCCGCTCCTCAGCGGTACCGCCCGCAGGTGCATCGATGCTTTCAATGCCAGCCATATTCAGGAACATGCTATCAACCGTGCTGGTGGCGTTGGCTGTAACGGTTCGGAAGTTCAGCCCTTCGCTAACGTCAACGTCCAGCTGATAGTTCGACAGGCCTGATTTCGCGAAATAGTCCTCTACGACTGCTTCTGGGTCATTCGTTTGATCCAAGTCAGCCGCCGCCAAAATGGCGCGGTCCAATGTGGCTTGTAGACGGGTGCGCATGTTCTCATGACGCATGAAGTCAATCGCCATCCCAGTCGCCAGCAGAACCATCATAAAGATGACCAAGGCAAAAATGATCATAGATCCGCTTTGCTCGGAGGCAAAACCGCGCGTTCGGCCGACAAGCCGTTGCTTGATTTGGCCCATGAAGCCTAACTCATCGTCCAAGCTGTCCTCAGCTTCGGTCTTGATAATACTCTTGTCACTCATGACTGAACCTTCCCTAACGCTGGCCTTAGACGCTGGCATGCGTCGAAGTTGCCTGACGTAAATTGTTCAAAGTCGAATTAACTAGATTACTGTGTCTGAAGTTTGACGAAATTGGGCGTAAATAAGGCGTTTGGTAGGTAAATACAGCAACGTTTTAAAGTAATGTTAGGCATTGTCTCCGCAACATAGCCAATCAAAGGCGGTCTCTAAAGAATCGCACATTGCAGAGCCAAAGGAATAAAAACCGTTTACGTTAAGGAATTTCTGGCATTAACCTAAGTTCTCATATCGCCCAAATTTTAGGCGATTCATTAATATCAGCTGTGACAAGGGGACACCATGAGCACAGAAAACGAACCTTCTTTTCGTGAATCCGTCGAGTTAATGTTCAACAGGGCCGTGGCTCTGATGGACCTGCCGCCGGGTTTGGAAAACAAGGTCAGAGTTTGCAACGCGACCTACACTGTTCGATTCGGCGTGCGACTGCGCGGCCAAATCCATACATTCACAGGGTACCGCGCCGTACACTCCGAGCATATGGAACCTGTAAAGGGCGGAATTCGCTTCGCGCCAAACGTGCATCAGGACGAAGTTGAGGCGCTCGCCGCGTTGATGACGTTCAAATGCGCCTTGGTGGAAACTCCGTTCGGCGGCTCAAAAGGTGGGTTGTGCATCGACCCACGCGACTGGGACGAGCACGAAATGGAGCAAATCACCCGTCGGTTTGCCTATGAGCTGGCCAAACGCGACCTGATCAGCCCCAGTCAAAACGTGCCCGCCCCCGATATGGGAACAGGCGAGCGTGAGATGGCGTGGATTGCGGACCAATATGCCCGCATGAACACCACCGACATCAACGCGCGGGCCTGTGTCACAGGCAAACCGTTGAATGCCGGCGGCATCGCTGGCCGTGTGGAGGCCACTGGTCGCGGCGTTCAATACGCGCTGCAAGAGTTCTTCCGCTACCCCGAAGATGTGGCGATTGCGAATCTTGAAGGATCACTCGAAGGCAAGCGGATAATCGTCCAAGGCCTCGGCAACGTGGGCTATCACGCGGCGAAGTTTTTGTCCGAAGAGGATGGCTCACTTATCGTCGGCATCATTGAGCGGGACGGCGCATTGACCAATGACAACGGTCTAAACGTCGAAGCCGTTCGCGCGTGGATCGGGGAGCATGGCGGTGTCAAAGGCTGCCCTGAGGGCACTTATGTCGAGGATGGTGCAAGCGTCCTGGAAGCCCCATGCGACATCATGATCCCTGCGGCTTTGGAGGGGGTTATCAACCTGTCGAACGCCGACCGTGTCCAAGCCCCGTTGATCATCGAGGCCGCGAATGGTCCGATCACATCGGGTGCGGATGACATCCTGCGCGAGAAAGGCTGCGTGATCATTCCTGATCTCTATGCCAACGCGGGCGGGGTGACGGTGTCCTACTTCGAGTGGGTGAAAAACCTGAGCCACATCCGCTTTGGCCGCATGGGAAAGCGCCAAGAAGAGGCGCAACATCTGTTGCTAATCAATGAGTTGGAACGCTTATCGGGTGACAAAGGTCTAGGTTGGGAGCTCAGCCCCGACTTCAAGGCCCGTTTCTTGCAGGGTGCCGGCGAGATTGAGCTGGTTCGGTCCGGTTTGGACGACACGATGCGCACGGCCTATCAGGCGATGCGTAAGGTCTGGCACGAGCGTGACGACGTACATGATCTACGTATCGCGGCCTATCTTGTGTCCATCGATCGCATCTCAAGCAGCTACCGCGCCAAAGGTCTGTAAAAAATCATCGGTGGGGGCGTCTCGCGCGCCCTCGCCCAGCTTCTAGTTAATGCCGTCTAGGTCAATCAAACCCTGACGGTGCGCAATCAGCGCGGCCAACGTATCAGCCATCACCTTGCCTTGTGCGCCCGAGGTAAGCCCCCCGACACCAACACGCTTGCCGACCCGCCACCACAAACCAGGCGCCCAAGCCTTAGGGTGCGGCTGCTTAAGCTTCATCAAGAACCCGTTGGACGGTTTAAACGCGAAAAAGCCACGGTCCACCTTCTCCACGTCATCTATCCGGCAAATGACGCGGCCATCAGACGTGCGCAGCTCGTCCATAGTTAATTCGATCATTTCTCCTGTGACGTCCCACATCCGGTATCCACCATAGATGCAAGCGGCCCCGATCAGTCCCAGCAAAAAGATCAAATGCAAGCCTTCAGGTGGCTGAACTAAAACAAGATAAAGCAGCAACCCCCCCAAAGCATAGAGTACCGCCACGCCGAAAAACCTGCGCGGGGCAGACGGGACCAGCCCTGCAATCACTTCAGAATGCTCGTCGTTTTCATGCTCTGCCATAGATCTCACTTCCGGTTGTGCCCGCACCGCTTACCGCGACACGGGCTTGGAAGCTAGCCCATCATCCGCGATTTGGCACAACCTCGTAGCCTTGCTCCTCCGGTTCCTCATCAACCATCTCGGCAGGAAACCCCGGTGCGGTCACATCGAGGCCAGTGGCATCCTCCAGGCGTTTGATAATATTTGGCGACAATTCGCGAGGCCCATACCGCGCAATACCGTCCTTAAATATCTCGATCATCAACGGGCTCATCTCAAGCGATATGCCCGCGCGGTCTGCGATCTCCTGAAACAGGCCAATGTCCTTTAGGACAAGATCCATCGTAAAGGATATGTCGCGCGACCCGTTCAAGATCACCTGACTTTCGGTTTCATGCACAAATGAAGTGCCGGACGAAATTTTCATCGCCTCATAGGCCACATTCAAATCCATCCCCGCCCCTTTCGCGACGGTCAGCGCCTCGGCGCAGGTGATCAGATTGGCCGTCGCCAAGTAGTTGGTCAGCACCTTCAAGACAGAGGCCGACCCAAGATCACCAGTATGCAGCACCCGCCGCCCCATAGTGGTAAGCAACGGCAAGACCGCCTCGAACGTGCTGCGGTCACATCCTGCAAAAATAGAAATATTCCCCGTATCCGCTCGGTGGCACCCCCCGGAGACAGGACAATCGACCGCCGCCGCCCCTGTCGCCAATACCTTCGCGCCAAGGCGTTTGACCTCGGCCTCGTCCGTTGTGGACATCTCCAACCAGATCTTTCCTGGCCCCATCGCTTCCAATAGCCCGTCTTCGCCTTCTACCACCGCCGCGCAGATGGTTGGGTGCGGCAAGCAGGTGATGACGACATCAACTGCATCCATCAGTTCTCGCGGGCTATCGGCTGATTTCGCCCCTTTGGCCACAGCCGCCGCGACCAATCCGTCGTCCAAATCCCGCACTATCACATCATGACCGTTGCGCAGTAGCGAGCCAGAAAGCTTGCCCCCCACGTTACCCAACCCGATAAACCCTATTCGCATGTCTTGCCTCCCTTAGTGTTTACCCAACGGTGAAAGAGCCTTCGCGACCCGTCTACGTCAAACGCGACACTGCAGCGCATTGTGCGAAAATGAACGCAATCTGCGCGAGAGGCAGCGGTGGACGCATCGTGCCTGCAGCGCTACCTTTTGCGCAAAGGAGATCCGACATGTCGATCCGCCCGATCAAAGCCGCGACCCCTGCTGTGCCAACGATGGAAGGGGCTGGCGTAAAATTGCACCGCGCATTTGGCTTTCATGATCCGACCATGCTGGACCCGTTCTTGCTGTTCGACGACTTTCGCAACGAGCATCCCGACGACTTCGCCAATGGCTTCCCGTGGCATCCACACCGCGGAATCGAGACCATTACCTATGTGCTGAATGGCACGGTTGAGCATGGCGACAGCCTTGGAAACATTGGTACTTTGGGCGCGGGCGACGTGCAATGGATGACTGCGGGATCGGGCATCCTTCACCAAGAAATGCCCAAAGGGAACGCCCAAGGGCAGATGCATGGCTTCCAGCTTTGGGCGAATTTGCCCGGATCCCTAAAGATGAGCACCCCACGCTACCAAGACGTGCAAGGCAAGGACATCCCCGAGATCATCGACGACGACGGCACCCGTGTGAAGGTCATCATCGGGGAATTCTGGGGACAGAAAAGCCCTGTTGAGGGGATCGCCGCTGACCCGCAATATCTGGACATCTTTGTGCCCGCGGGTGTGCGCAAGGTCTTCAAGGTCGATACCTATCGCCGCGCCTTTGCCTATGTGTTTGACGGGTCTGGCTCGTTTCGCGATGCCTCCGCCCCGCAAGGCGTTCTGCTGGAGAAGGAGGTCATGGGCGAGGAAGTCAACATTCGCGACATGTCAGGAAACCGGACGCTTGTTCAATTTGGCACTGGTGATGAGGTGACGGTTCAAGCCGGCGAGCGGGGCATCCGATTCTTGCTGATCTCCGGCGCGCCGATTGAAGAGCCGGTTGCATGGCACGGGCCCATTGTGATGAACACAAAAGACGAGCTGCGCGAAGCCATGCGTGACCTACGCAACGATACCTTCATCAAACCTGCACACTAGGGACGTTAAATCAGGCCGCGCCATTTCATCACCGCGATGGCGATGCCTGCAATTACGAAAATCTGCACGATAAATGTGGCGGCAAATCCGAACACGGCCTTTGATTTATTGGCCTTTTCGTCAATTCCATCAAGATGTTTGACGCAAATATCATAGGCCGCACTGATCCGCATTCCGTCCAAACGGCGCAGCATCAGGGGGTCATGAGACATGCTTTCAGCGTTCACCAACTCTTTAGCGGCATGGCGCACATGGCGGGGCAAACTGCGCCCCGCGCGCCGCACTCGTGCCTCAAGTGACACCCCCCGAATGCCAAGCTTTTCACGCAGCAGCGCTGAAACCCGCTCGATCAATTGTTCTACGACGACCTTTTCCATGGCCCCTCCTTAGACCACTTTCACGGGCGGCGGGAAGCTGCTAGGGCTTTGTCTATGCTTAACTATACCACATTTGGCACGGCTGGTGCCGCAAAGCCTCTGTTAATCGCCCATGGCCTGTTCGGGTCGGGGCGCAATTGGGGCGTCATCGCCAAACGCCTGTCGGATCGCGGACAGGTCATCACCGTCGACATGCGCAACCACGCCCATAGTTTTTGGAGCGACAGCCACAGCTACGACGATCTGGCCGCCGATCTGGCGCAGGTGATCGAAGACATCGGCGCGCCGGTGGACGTATTGGGGCATTCCATGGGGGGCAAGGCCGCGATGGTGCTGGCTGCCACACGGCCCGAATTGGTTAACAAACTGATCGTCGCGGATATCGCCCCCGTCGCTTATGTCCACACGCAAATGGGCCCGATTGAGGCCATGCGCCGCGTGGATTTCACAAACGTTGAGCGCCGCTCCGACGTGTTGCCGCAGCTCACGGGGTTGGAGGCTGGCGTGCCCGAGTTTATCGCCCAATCGGTGGATGTGCCCGCAAAGGGATGGCGGTTGAATTTGGATGTGCTGACGGCCGAGATGGACAAAATCGTGGGCTTTCCAGATCTAACAGGTCAGTTCGACGGGGACGCGCTGTTCTTGTCGGGGGCGGCGTCCGACTATGTGCTGCCCGCCCATCGACCCGCGATCAAGTCGCTGTTCCCACATGCTAAATTCGCCAAAATTCCAGACGCTGGCCATTGGCTACACGCCCAAAAGCCACGCGAGTTCGAGGCGGCGGTGCGCGTCTATTTGGGCAGCTAGGCGGGATTGGGCCGAACACCACGCCCCCGCTAGCAGCACCGCCCTCGCCTTGGTAGACTTGCGCAAAATAACAAAAACCAAGAGGCAGAGCAGATGAAACGCATAGGAATACTATGTCTGGCCGCGACCCTAGCGCTGGCCGGATGCGAGACGGTTGAGGGAATCGGTGAAGACGTAAGCGGTGCCGCGCGGGCGGTTAAGCGGGCGTTTTAGGTGGGGGGATGTTAACTGAGTCTAACCTTGCTTGAGAATTCACCGTACATCTTGATGATTATTGACTTGTTCACCTATTGAGCCCATATATCAGTCAACCCAGTGCTTCGGCGGCTGGTAGAAGATGGTACACAATCCACCGGATGGAGCCCTAGCGGCTCCATTTTTGTTATGGGCAGTACTTAAAGCCGTATCCATCAATGCGCCCATTGTTTGAGCGGTCGTATTTATGAGCCACCAGCACATTTCTAATAGTTTCAGAAAACCGCCCGAGTTCGACTGCATGTCCTTGAATACTCCTTACATGCATATGACTTCCGTGTGCGATTAGATCACATAACTGCAGCCCCGAAACATTGTCGGTCTTTCTTCGAAACTTAAGTGATTTGGCCTTCAACCTCCGTTGCACGAGGGCCGGCTCACGATATCTTGTACCATTTTCCCACAATCGCGTAAATTCCTGCTGCAAAGCAGTGTCCTTTTTGCCTTGCCTAGCTTCCGGCATTATATCGCCAAAGTCTTGCACCCTCTCCAAAAGTTGGACATATTTCTCGACTAAAATTTCAAGAAGATAGTGATACGGGTGTCGGCTTTCCCAATGATTTTGTTGGATCATAGCTAGTTTATCTATGACGACGGTAATCACGCGATATTCCGCACTCCTAATGAAATTCAACATCATATCGTCAAATGATGCCCGTTTGGCATTGTCATTCAGTTGACCAAATACTTTCTTTCGGCGGACAATGTCAGATCTATGAAAGTGGATTACTTCATCAGGATCGCAGTCAAAAATAGTATTTTTTATCAATCGCAACTGCGGATTTAAGAATTCGTCGACATGGTTCAAGTTAACCATCACACCAGTCAGGCTCAAATATCGATGGTTATCCTGATCCAAGCAACTTAAATCGTCTGTACCGACTTCGTCCAAATATAATCTGTGCAAATTCTACACGCCTAG
Organism: Litoreibacter sp.; assembly: GCF_039974535.1. Lineage (GTDB taxonomy): Bacteria > Pseudomonadota > Alphaproteobacteria > Rhodobacterales > Rhodobacteraceae > Litoreibacter. Next base: position 296,686 of record NZ_JBDWIU010000011.1, read on the forward strand.
CCTTAACTATCCGTCGCTATTTGACCGCGCACGCAAGCGCTTTGCAAGCAAAACGCTGCAGCCTACCCGCACTAAAACTGAACAGCCTTAGTTGTCCATTTTCAAGGCGCTAATAAACGCTTCCTGCGGGATATCCACCTTACCAAACTGGCGCATCTTCTTTTTACCCGCCTTCTGCTTCTCCAGCAGTTTCTTCTTACGCGTCGCGTCGCCGCCGTAGCATTTGGCGGTCACGTCTTTGCGCATGGCGGCCAGCGTCTCGCGGGCGATGATGCGGCCACCGATGGCGGCTTGGATCGGGATTTTGAACATGTGACGCGGGATCAGGTCCTTGAGCTTCTCGACCATCGCGCGGCCCCGCTGCTCGGCGCGGTCGTGGTGCACCATGATCGACAGCGCATCCACCGGCTCGTCGTTCACCAAAATCTGCATCTTGACCAAACGGTCCTCGCGGTAGCCCGTCATTTGGTAATCGAAGGACGCGTAACCCTTTGTTACGGATTTCAGGCGATCATAGAAGTCGAACACAACTTCATTGAGAGGCAAATCATACACAGCCATCGCGCGCGAACCGGCGTAGGTCAGGTCCTCTTGAATGCCGCGGCGGTCTTGGCATAGCTTGAGGACGTCGCCCAAGTATTCATCCGGCACAAGGATCGTCGCCTTGATGCGCGGCTCCTCCAGATGGTCCACGTGGGTCAGGTCGGGCATATCCGCAGGGTTGTGCAGGTCGATTTTCTCGCCGACCTCCCCGTCCTTACCGCGCATGTAGACGTGGTAAATCACCGACGGCGCGGTGGTGATCAAATCGATGTCATACTCGCGCTCAATCCGGTCGCGGATCACCTCAAGGTGCAACAACCCAAGGAAGCCACAGCGGAAGCCAAAACCAAGGGCGGCGGAGGTCTCCATCTCGAAACTGAACGAGGCGTCATTTAACGCCAGCTTCTCGATGGCATCGCGCAGGTCTTCGAACAGTGCGGAGTCCACGGGGAACAAGCCACAGAACACCACAGGCTGCGACGGCTTAAAGCCATCAAGGGCCACATCGGTGCCCTTCTTCTCGTGGGTGATGGTGTCGCCCACACGGGTGTCGCGCACCTGCTTGATGGAGGCGGTCAGGAAGCCCAACTCGCCTGGCCCAAGCTCTGCGATATCCGTCAGCTCGGGCTTAAACACCCCGATGCGGTCCACATGGTGGGTGGAGCCGTTGGAGAGCATCTTGATCCGCTCGCCGCGTTTCAGCACACCATCGATGATGCGCACCAGCACGATCACGCCGAGGTAGCTGTCGTACCAACTGTCCACCAGCATCGCCTTTAGCGGCGCATCGCGCACGCCCTCAGGGGACGGCAAACGAGTGACAATGGCTTCAAGTGTTTCATGGATGCCCTGCCCCGTCTTGGCGGACACCTGAATGGCGTCAGTGGCGTCGATTCCGATGACGTCCTCGATCTGCTCGGCTACGCGGTCACAATCGGCGGCGGGCAGGTCGATTTTGTTGAGAACCGGCACGATGTCATGATCCGCCTCAATAGCGTGATACACATTGGCCAGCGTTTGAGCCTCGACGCCCTGAGAGCTATCGACCACCAGCAGCGAGCCTTCAACCGCGCGCATGGAGCGGGACACCTCATAGGCGAAATCCACGTGACCGGGTGTGTCGATCAGGTTGAGAACATAATCCTCTCCATCGTCGGCCTTATAGTCGATCCGCACCGTCTGGGCCTTGATCGTGATACCGCGTTCGCGCTCGATATCCATGCTGTCGAGCATCTGGTCCTTCATGTCGCGTTCGGCGACAGTGTTCGTCTCTTGGATGAGGCGATCGGCCAGCGTGGATTTACCGTGGTCAATGTGGGCCACGATGGAGAAATTGCGGATTTTTGAAAGCTCGGTCATGGGTAGGGATATGCGTTGGAAACAAGGGCTGGTCAATGGGTTGCGTCGATCTTGCGGCCCCAATTGAGACAATCGTTAATCCAAGGATGTCCTCGGGCCACAACTGGCCAAGCTTGGAGTGTTGCCCCCAATTCCAGAGCAGTCATCGACGCCCGCTTTATGGCGAACACCGCTCGCATACGAGAGAATCAGTCTACTCACGGAATTGATCTCTATCCCGCTCGCCGTTGCCCCAAGGGAAACAATCATACTCATGGTGGCATTTTGACGCTCACGCGGCACCATATATAGACGTAACATCTTGAAAAATGGCGAAAACTTGACGATTTCAAGACGTTAATAGATTACTAAGGCATCTGCAGCACCTGACATTTCCAAAGGATGTTTATAAATGTTTCGATATGTACTTACCTCTGTAACTCTTCTGGCTGCCGCCCCCGCACTTGCTGGCGATCAAGCCATCTACCCCCATACCCACACCAACACGAAAACCGTTGGCAGCTTCACCACGCCGATCAACTATCGGCCCAACGGCCATGGCGTTGATTTGACTAAAGTTCGCCGGCACGGGAAATTCAACCATGCCGAAGTTGTTCGCCACGCCGGCTTCAATGAAACTGACACCAAGATTTTTCCTCGCGAAAAACACGGAGCTGGATCGGAAGTTGCGCCCGTCGTAGAGATCTTCGTCGAGAACTTCCCTGCACTACGCGGGACACAAGGAACTAACGGTCTGGCACTAGGTTCAAACCTGCCACACAACTAAACGACCTACTCATCGAAATTGTGAACGCCGTGGAGATTGAATTCTCTACGGCGTTTGTCTTATGATCTGCATAAATACAGAGCGCAGAAAAATTCGCGCCTAAGGTGGAGCAGAATAATGACCTTTAAGTTTGCGGCTATAGCCCTAGTGGTGAGTGTTTCAGCCGGCGGGGTCGCGAGTGCGGACCAAATCGAGCGGGCGTGCTTAAAGTCAGATCGCAAGGCGGTATCAAGATCCTTGTGCAACTGCGTACAACAAGTTGCCGACCTGACCTTGGATTCAGGGGATCAAAGACTGGCAGCCACCTTCTTCAAAGACCCCCATCGGGCACAGGTTATCCGTCAGTCCGACAACCGCAGCCACGAGAAATTCTGGAAGCGCTACAAAGAATTTGGCTCTAACGCCGCAAGCTATTGCCGCGCCAAGAGCTGAGATAACAACCCATCACAACAGGCTTCAAGCTGCGCTATTACTGGTTCAAATTTGCCGGTGTAGTATGGATCAGGCACCTCAACAGGGCCTGCATCCTTGGCAAAGGACGACATCAGCACAACAGGAGTTAGCACCCCTTCAGGGCGCAAAGCCTCAATGTCTTCGCGATTACCTTCATCCATCGCTACGATCAAATCGAACTTGTAAAAGTCGTTCACATCGATCACGCGAGCGACAAAATTTTGGACATCATAGCCCTTAAGCCTCGCGGCAACTATGGCCCGAGCATCCGGCGGATCACCAATGTGAAAACCGCCGGTTCCGGCACTGTCGACGATAAGATCGAGCTTCGACGTATTGGCTTTTGATCTCAATATGCCCTCGGCCAAAGGCGAGCGACAAATATTGCCTAAGCAGGCAAATAGCACTTTAATATTCACAGATATAGCTCCCCAGCTAGTCTTCAATTTGTGATAAAATTTTAAAAAAATCAAGAGACAACACCATCGGTCACCAATGGCATCTCACCAAGATAACACGAGCGAGGGCGACCCGAGAGCCGCCCCTAAACATTCACGTCTTCACAAAGTCAGTGGTCAGCGTGCCCGCTATGATCATCGTGGCCACTTTGGTCACTATGATCATGCCCAGAGTGCCCTTCTTTGGGCTTCCGCTCCAGATCAACTGGCACCATGACTTCAATGTCTCCGGCCTTCTCGAAGCTTAAGGTCACTGGCACCAATGCGCCCTGCTCAAATGCCCCGTTCAGGCCCATAAACATCACGTGATTGCCACCGCGGTTCATGTCGATCATGTCGCCTGCCGCAATCGGGAAGCCCTCTTCTACGTGCAACATCCGCGCGATGCCGTCGTCTACCTTGTGGGTGTGTAGCTCCACCCGTTGGGCAGCCGATGAGGACACGCTCAACAGCCGGTCGTCCTGTTCGGTTGTGTTCATCAACGTGATGTACGCTGCCCCTGTCTTGGCGTTTGCCGTGGCGCTGCGCGCATATGAATCCGTGACCTTGATGGCACCTTGATCCGCAAAGGCTGCAGTGGAAAGCGTGGCGGCCAACAAGGCCGAAGAAATAAGTTTCAAAGACATAGACCATGTCCTTTCGTCTGATTGATTGTCGATTTGGTTAAGTCGCGTAGATCAATTCAGCCAATCGGCGGCGCACGGGCTTTCAAGGCCAAGTAACTGTGCCGGATATAGGGCTGACTGTGAGCCATCAAATCCAACTCAGACTTGCGAACCTCACCTTGAAGAACCAGTTCAGGAGCGCTTGTCGCCGCATGCACGTGCACCATGGTGCAGTCTGGACAGATCGGCGCGGGATCTACTTGCTCACCATCGGCATCGATCAGGATCGTCTGCAACCCAGCACCGTTGCAAATCACCATAGCCTGCGCGCCAGACGTACTGTCGCGCATTGCCGCCATCGATCCCGTGGTAGCAATCATGGTGAGCACCAGAAGTGCCGTAAATAGGCGAGAGATAAGTCTCATAACGCTATCAGTAATGCCCTTAAGGGTCGGAGCCAACACGCCAATTGCCGCATCACGCAAGCTTGTCTGTCCCCGAACGCCGCGAACTACACAAACGAAAACGGCCCCGCCCATTCAGGCGAGGCCGCTTCAAAGCGATGTGCGTTAGCTTCAAGCTTCTGCTTGGGCTTTCGCGATGTCTTTTTTGACTTTCAGAGCCTTCGTGGACAGCTCTGTGTCTTTCGACTTTGCCATGAAGCTGTCGAGGCCACCGCGGTGATCCACTGTGCGAAGCGCAGCAGCGGAGATGCGGAACTTGAAGCCGCGACCCAGGGTCTCGGACATCAAAGTAACATCGTTCAGGTTCGGCAAAAACCGACGACGAGTACGGTTCTTAGCGTGGCTGACATTGTTGCCGACCATCGGGCCCTTGCCAGTGAGTTCACAGACGCGCGACATATGCGTTTCCTTCCGGTCTTAAACAAGTGAAGGCACCGCACATACGATGCCCTGAATTCGGTCTGCGTGGAATAGGCGGAGATTCTTAGAGGGTCAAGGGCAGAAAAGGCCTTTTGGCGCTGGAAGCACCCTGTTTCTGACGGATGTGCCCCACAACTGCCCAATCCAGCGCTGAGCCTGCCCCAAAAGCCCGATTACGCCAAGCCATCGAGCATTTTTGCAGCCGCATGATCCGGCGACAAACGCCCCTCAGAGACATCCAATGCCAAAAGGCGCATCGCTTCAATGGCGGATTCGTCCGCATTGATCCGCGCCAACAGCCCTGCGCGGACCGATTCCTCAAACCAATGCACGCCTTGCGCCTTACGCCGCGTGTCCCAATGGCCGTGCTCTTTGCGCCAGTCGCTTAGGGTTTGCATGTCCCCCCAAGCGTCTTCCAACCCCAACCCCGTTAGGGCCGACACGATCCGCGCCTTGGGGAAGCCATCGGGATCCTGCACCCGCTTGCGTAAAAGACGCAGCGCACCGGCGTAATCTGCCTGCGTGCGGGTCGCCGCCGGCTTCAAGTCGCCGTCCGCCTTGTTCACCAAGATCAAGTCCGCGATCTCCATGATGCCACGCTTCACGCCTTGCAACTCATCCCCGCCCGCAGGGGCCAGTAGCAATATGAACAGGTCCGCCATCTCGGCCACCATGGTCTCAGACTGGCCGACGCCGACGGTTTCAATCAACACGACGTCAAAGCCAGCCGCTTCGCACAGGGTCACCGCCTCGCGAGTGCGACGCGCCACGCCTCCCAAATGCGACTGCGACGGCGAGGGGCGGATAAACGCATTTGGATCACGCGACAGCAGGTCCATGCGGGTTTTATCCCCCAAAATCGACCCACCAGAGCGGGTAGAGCTAGGATCAACGGCCAGCACCGCCACCCGCAGGCCCTGCCCCGTGAGGTGCAGACCGAAGCCTTCAATGAACGTGGATTTCCCCACCCCCGGCGTGCCCGACAACCCAATGCGCAACGCTTGCGGCGCATCCTCGCGCAGCTTGCTTATCAAGGCCAAAGCTTGGTCGCGGTGATCATCCCGCGCACTCTCCACAAGTGTTATGGCCCGCGCCAAAGCCCGCCGGTCACCTGCCCGTATCTTCAATGCCATATCGTCAATATGTTTCAAGGCTGGGCAATCTTTCGCTTGTTTCCCCGCAATCGGGGGGTGTTAACCGTGGGTTCTGGGGCCAATATGTCTGAGACGCATAAGTGATGCAACGAGGCTAAGATATGAAGCAGTTTATCAAGATTTTGGGCATTTGCGCCCTGCCCCTAACACTAACACTGGCGCTGACCGCACCCCAAATGGCTGCGGCTGACGGATCGACGGACGCGAAGTTTTCGGTCTCCATTCGGGGGCTAACAGCGGGTACATTGACCGTCAAAGGCCAAGAGAGCGGAGGCTCCTACAAGGCATCTGGCGTGCTGCAAAGCGGCGGATTGGTCGGCTTGGTCGCCAAGGTGAAATACTCCGCCAGCACCAGTGGCCGCGTCAAAGGCAACCGTTTCAGCCCCACGCGCTATGACGAGAAGGCCGATACCGGCAAGCGCAAATCCAGCTCCTCTATGAGCTATAAAGGCGGCGTGCCCACGGTGTCAGACTATGTGTCCACACCCAACGGCGTGAAACCCTCCACCCAAAAGGGCACCGTAGACCCGATGACTGCACTCTACGCCGCCTTTCGCGATGTGGGCGAAGCCCAAGTTTGCAAACTGGATGTCAAAATGTACGACGGCAAACGCCGCTCGCAGGTGAAGCTAAGCAGTCCGCGTGCCGATGGCGATATGATCAAATGCGACGGCGAATACCGCCGTTTGGCGGGATTTTCAGCCGAAGACATGGCGGAGAAGACCCGCTTCCCCTTCAACCTGTTCTACGCCAAGACCGCCGACGGCCGCTACCGCGTGGAAAAAGTGGTCACCCAGTCGCTTTACGGCACTGCGGTGATGAAGCGGAAATAGACCTTCGCGTGAATGCAGGGTAAGCGGGGGCATGAGCCTTCCGATTGAAGATGTAGTAGACGCCCTTGTCGGTCACATGACCGATCAGGGCGTTTGCGTCTTACAAGCCCCACCCGGTGCGGGAAAAACCACCCGCGTGCCGCTGGCCTTGCTGGAGGCCGGCGCCTTTGAGGGCCGGTTGATCATGCTAGAGCCCCGCCGCCTAGCTGCGCGCGCCGCCGCCGAGCGCATGGCGCAAACCTTGAATGAGCCGGTGGGCCAAACCGTGGGCTACCGGATGCGCGGCGAGGCCAAGACCTCCAAGGCCACCCGCATCGAGGTGGTGACCGAAGGCATCCTGACCCGCATGATACAAGGTGACCCCGAATTGTCGGGCGTCGGCTGTGTGGTGTTCGACGAATTCCACGAGCGGTCTTTGAATGGCGATCTTGGGCTAGCCTTGGTCTGGGAGGCCCGCGAGGCCCTGCGCCCCGACCTCAAGCTGATGGTGATGTCCGCCACGCTCGACGCCGCCCCCGTGGCCAAGCTGCTAGATGACGCGCCCATCGTGACGTCTGACGGGCGTGCGCATCCGGTGGAGACCCGCTGGCTGGACCGCCCCACCCACAAAGACACCCGCTTCGAGACCGCAGCCGTCGACCTGATCAACCAAGCCGTATCCGAGACCACCGGCGGCGTGCTGGTATTCCTGCCCGGTGAAGGCGAAATCCGCCGCGTGATGAATGCGCTGAACCTACCCAAAGGGGCTGTGGTGCGGCCGCTGTTTGGCGCGCTGCCGTTCAAGGAGCAACGCGCGGCGATCACCCCTGAAGATGGGGCGCGCAAAATCGTGCTCGCCACCTCCATCGCGGAAACCTCTTTAACAATCGAGGGCGTCCGCGTCGTCATCGACACAGGCCGCGCCCGCCGTGCGCGGTTTGATCCAGGCTCCGGCATGTCGCGATTGGTGACAGAAAAAGTGTCCCGCGCCGAGGCCACCCAACGCCAAGGCCGCGCTGGCCGTGTGGAGCCGGGCATATGCTACCGCATGTGGACCCGCGCCGAAGAAGGGGCCATGCCCGCCTTCCCCCCCGCCGAAATCGAGGCCGCAGACCTGACCGCCTTGGCGCTTGAGCTGGCCAATTGGGGGGCCGCTCCGCAAGACCTCGCCTTCCTAACACCCCCGCCCGAAAACGCGTTCAACGAGGCGACGACATTGCTCGAAATGCTCGGCGCACTTGAAGGCCCCCGCATCACCGACCACGGCCGCGCCTTGGCCGCAATGCCGCTGCATCCGCGCTTGGGGCATATGCTGGCGAATTCCGGCGCGAACGGCCCCGCCTTTGCAGCCCTTCTAGGGGAGCGCGATCCTTTGGGGCGCAATGCGGGTGCAGATGTGGCCGCGCGGATGAAGCTGTTGGGCGGCTCCGTGCCACCCCACGCCAATCGCGGCGTGGTGGAGCGTGTGCGCGCCGAAGCGAAACGCCTGAGGCGCTTTGCCGGTGACACCCAGCGCGGCTTGGGCGAGATGGCCGCCCTCGCCTACCCCGACCGCGTCGGCCTGCGCCGTGCGGGCAAAGATGCGCGTTACGTGTTGTCGGGCGGCAAAGGCGCAATCTTCGACAATGGCGACAGCTTGGCCGGTCAGCGCTTGGTCGTCGCCCTTGATCTGGACGGTGACGCCCGCGAGGCCCGCGTGCGGCTGGCCTGCGCCATAAGCGAGGGCGAATTGCGCGCGCTTTATGGTCCGCAGATCAACTGGGTGGAGCTGTGCGAATGGTCCAAACGTGACCGCAAGGTCTTGGCCCGCAGGCAGGAACGATTCGGCGCGTTGACCTTGGATGACCGCACATGGAAAGACGCCGACCCCGCCCATGTCGCCCAAGCCATGCTGGAGGGTGTGCGCCAATTGGGGCTGGGCGCGTTGAAATGGTCCAAACCCGCCAAATACCTACGTGCACGGGTTTTATACATGCGCGATGGACTGCCCGATTGGTCTGACGACGCGCTCTTGGACAGCTTGGAAGGCTGGCTTCTGCCCTATCTGCAAGGTGTGCGCTCGGTTGAGGAGCTCAAAGGCGTGGACGTGGCCGAGGCCCTGCGTGCGGGGCTGGACTGGGACCAGATGCAACTGCTTGATGCAGGCGCGCCTGCGAAATTCACCACCCCCTTGGGGCGCGACTTGGCGCTGGATTACGCGGACGGTGCCCCTGCCCTAGAGGTGCGCTTGCAAGAAATGTTTGGCGTCACCGAGCACCCGCGCACAGGACCCGATCGCCTGCCGCTCAAGATAACATTGCTGTCCCCCGCCTCGCGCCCCGTACAGGTCACCACGGATTTACCGGGGTTTTGGTCCGGCTCTTATGCGGATGTGCGTAAGGATATGCGCGCGAAATATCCGCGCCACCCTTGGCCCGAAGACCCCACCGTGGCCGACCCAACGTTACGTGCCAAGCCGCGCGGCACATAGTCGGGCTTAACGGGACTGGACAGTACCACCGCGACCGCTACTGTCGGGCGAGATATAATTCGGAGGCCCCGCTCATGACCCTCGCCAACAGCAAATTCGGCACATCCCAACCCGTTAGACGCCGCGAGGATACGCGGTTCCTAACAGGTGACGGGCGCTACCTTGATGACACGGTGCCAGCGGGTGCGCTCCATGCATATGTGTTCCGCTCCAGCGTCGCACATGCCGAGATCACAACACTTGATGTCACCGAGGCAAAGGCCGCAGACGGCGTGCATTTGGTCCTCACCGCCGACAGCTTTGAAGCCGCAGGCGGCACCAACGCCATGAACGCCTCCCTCATCACCAACCGCGATGGCAGCAAGGGCGCGGCCCCTGTGCGCCCCATCGTGGCCACCGGCCGCGTGCGTTTTGTGGGCGAAGCCATCGCGATGGTTATCGCCGACAGCCCAGAGCAGGCCAAAGACGCCGCAGAGTTGATCGACTTTGATTACAACGATCTCGACGTGCATATGGACCTCGCCCAAGGGGGCGTGCCAATCCACCCCGAGGCCCCCGACAATGTGGCCTACGATTGGGGCATCGGCGACGCCGAGAAAACCCAAGCCGCCTTTGACGCCGCCGCCTTCACCACCAAAATGGACATCACCGACAATCGCATCATCGCCAACTCGATGGAGCCACGCGGCTGTTGGGCAGCACCACAAGACGGGCGCTTGCGGATGGAATACTCTGGCCAAGGGGTGTGGGGGCTGAAGGGAACGCTCGCATCAACGCTAGGGATCGACAAAGACAGCATTCACGTCACCACCCCCGATGTGGGCGGCGGCTTCGGCATGAAGGCGTTTGACTACCCCGAGTATTTCCTCGTGGCCCAAGCCGCCCAAACACTTGCCCGCCCCGTGCGCTGGCAGGCGGAACGCACGGAGGCCATGCTGTCAGACAACGGCGGGCGCGATTTGGTCTCTACGGCGGAGCTGGCCTTTGACGCAAACCACAAGATCACCGGCTACCGCGTCAACGCCGTCAGCAACATGGGTGCGTATAACTCGGGGTTCGCGCAGTTCATCCAAAGCGATCTGGCCTCCAAGGTTTTGATGGGGGTCTATGACGTGCAGGCGGCTTATTTCTCCAATCAAGGCATCTACACCAACACCACTCAGGTAGATGCCTACCGCGGCGCGGGCCGCCCCGAGGCGATCTATGTGCTGGAACGCGCGATAGATTACGCCGCCCGCGAATTGGGCGTCGACGCGCTGGAATTGCGCCGCAAGAATTTCATCGCGGCGGATCAATTCCCCTACACATCCGTCACGGGCGAGCTGTACGACGTGGGCGACTTCCACAAGGTTCTGAAGCGCACGGAGGTCGAGGCAGACTTGACAGGGTTTACAGCCCGCAAAGCCATATCCGCCCAGTCGGGCAAGTTGCGCGGTTTGGGCCTGTGCTATTACATCGAAAGCATCCTCGGCAGCCCCAATGAGACCGCCCATATAGAGTTCGCAGACACAGGGCGCGTTAACCTCTTCGTAGGCACCCAAAGCAACGGCCAAGGGCATGAGACCGTTTATGCGCAGATGCTGCATGAATACACAGGCATCGACCCCGAACTGATCGACATCATCCAAGGCGACAGCGACCGCATCGCCACGGGCGGCGGCACGGGCGGGTCGCGGTCTGTCACCACACAAGGGACGGCCAACAAGGCGGTGGCTGAGAAAACCGTCGAGGCGTACCGCCCCTTCGTGGCCGACCATTTTGGCGTCGAGGAGGTGGCCTTCACCGACGGCGCCTTCCGCAGCGATGGCTCCAACACCGTCATGACCTTGATCGAGGCCGCAGACATCGCGCGTAATGAAAACCGCGACGACCTTCTGAGCATCTCCGCCAACACCACCCTGCCCGGGCGTTCCTACCCCAACGGCTGCCACGTGGCCGAGGTGGAGATCGACCAAGACACCGGCGAGACGCAGGTGGTCAAATACACCGTGGTCGACGACTTTGGCGTCTTGATGAACCCGATGATGGCGGAAGGCCAAGTTCACGGCGGCGTGGTGCAAGGCATCGGTCAGGCCATCTCAGAGCATGTCGTCTATGATGAGACTGGCCAGCTTCTGACCGCGACCTTCATGGACTACGGCATGCCCCGTGCGGCGGATGTCCCGATGGTCAACTTCCACTCGGAACCTGTGCCATCCACCGCGAATGTGCTGGGCATGAAGGGCTGCGGCGAGGCTGGCACCGTGGGCGCCTTGGCCGCCGTCGCCAATGCGGCCCTTGATGCCATGTGGGACCACGGCGTGCGTAAAGCCGACATGCCCTTTACCCCACAGCGTGTGTGGCAGATGTTGAACAAAGGCGCCGATCAATAGCGCCCAAAGGAGATTTCCTAAGTGGATCCTGTCTTGTTTCTCAGCTTCCTTGCCGCAACCATGTTGATCGTGGCCACCCCCGGCCCAGCGGTCGCCTTGGCTTCTTCGCAAGCGGTGCGCTACGGGCCACGGGCCGCGTTAACCACCGTGGCAGGTGACGCGACGGGATCGGTCGTGCATATCGTCATCTCGGTCATTGGTCTGCAAACATTGATTGGCCTGTCGGAGGTGATCTTGCCTTACCTGCAAATGGCAGGCGGCATGTTCATCCTCTATATGGCGTGGGGCTCACTGAGGTCGGTTAAACACGGCGATACCCCCCCGCAGATCGCAACCCGCGCCACCTTCTTCGCGGGCTTCTTTTCCTGCGTCACCAACCCCAAAGCCATCGTGTTTTTCGTCGCATTGTTCCCAGGCTTTATCTCGCCAGAGCTGAACGTGGTCACCCAATCCCTGATCTATGGTGCGGTCTTCGTGGCCCTCGATGCGGCGTTCATCTTGGGCTATGCGATGCTGGCGATGGGGACGTTTCGCAAAGTTGCCTCGCCTAAATTGAACATAGAACACATCAGCGGCTTGGGGCTGCTTGGCGTGGGAATGGTGCTTATCACTAAAGGATACAGAGCCTTACCTTCACATTGAGGCGATATCCGCGCTGGAACATTCTTGACATTTGGGCGACTGTAACACCTATGAGAAATATGTGACCGTCCTTTACTGGAAGCGTCACGCGGTTCTTCCTAATGTGAGGGAAACCGTAAAACTGGAGAGAGCAAAGTGCGTTGGTATAAGGGAATGGAAAGGCTTGGCGGATACGTTCGCCCTATGTCCAACCGCCTGAAATCAATGGTGGGCTTTGGCCCCATGCCGCAATCCGTTCACCCGAAAGGCCCGCGCGGGCCGGTTACTCACGTCATCATCCTTGACGGGACTATGTCCTCCATGGATCGCGGGTTTGAGACACATGCAGGCACAACTTTTCGCATGCTCTCTGAAATGGCCCCCAACAAAGCGCTGTCGCTGAACTACCAAGCAGGCATCCAATGGCAGGGCTTGCGCCACGTCATAGATGTGATGGCGGGCGTAGGCATCAACCGCCAAATCCGCACCGCTTATGGCTTCATTGCCTCGCGGTATCGCCCGGGTGACCGCATCTTTTTGTTTGGGTATTCGCGCGGGGCCTATGCCGTGCGCAGCCTTGCGGGGGTTATTGATCAGGTCGGTCTGCTGCGCGCTGAAGATGCCACTGAACGCAACGTACGCCAAGCCTACCGCCATTACCGCCGTTCGCGCGGGTCTGACGCCGCGAGGGAATTTCGCAAACAGTTTTGCCACGACGACGCCAACATCGAAATGATCGGTATTTGGGACACGGTGCGCGCCTTAGGGTTCCGCGCCCCGCTGCTGTGGCGTTTCTCTCCAGTGGAGCATGAGTTCCACGACCATGCACTCGGGTGCTCGGTCAAGCACGGCTATCATGCCTTGGCGTTGAACGAGACCCGCCAGATATTTGAGCCCGTCCTGTGGAAAAGCCGCGAGGGCTATAAGGGCGTGTTGGAACAAGTCTGGTTCAAAGGCGCGCATGGCGACATCGGCGGGCATTTGATGGGCTACAACAAGTCCCGCCCCTTGGCCAATATCCCGCTGGTCTGGATGCTGGAGAAGGCCGAAGACTGCGGCTTGCCCCTGCCCGACGGTTGGCGCGCAAGGTTCCCGCGCGACGTGGACGCGCCTTCTGTTGGCACGTGGCGCCAATGGGGCAAGCTGTTCTGGCAACGTCGCGCCCGTGTGGTGGGTCAAGACCCCTCTGAAAGCCTCCACGGGAGCGTCGCCAAGGGACCGCAAGCCTTTGTGCCCGCGACCAAATCCCAGATGAAGAAAGCCGCCTCGCGCAACTAGCTCTCTATACCAGCCTCCTATGCCAGCGCGGAGGCCAAGGCCGCCGCGCGCACCTCCTCGGCCAAGGCTGAATCGGGCAACGTCCGCGCCAAAATCATGCCTCCAACGCAGGTGGCCGCAAGCGATAGCGCTTTGCTGCGGTCGGGTTTCCCCTTCGCCTCCAAACTGCTCTCGAACAACCAAACCATCGCCGTAAGCAATTCCTGATAAGCTCCTTTGACCTCATCCCCGCTGCGGGCCACGTCGGACGGCAGGGCAATCATCGGGCATTGGTCCTCAACATCCCCCAAATGGGCGTCCGACAGGTAGCTGGAAATCATCTGCTCCGCCGTCTCAGCCCGCATTTGGGTCACGTCGATCCCCGCCTCATCCCGCCATTGCGCGCCCCGCCCCATCAAGAAGCTGGAAATCGCGGCTGCGAACAACTCTTCCTTGTTCTTGAAGTGGGTGTAGAATCCGCCCCGCGTTAGCCCAGCCCGCTTCATCACCATGTCAATGGTCACGCTCTGAAAGCCATGGACATTGAACAAAATACGCGCCGACTCGATGATACTCGCTCTTGTTTTCCGTGTGTGTTCTTTGCTGTACGGCATCTGCAATCTCCTGTGTCCGGTCTAGCCTAACAATATTTTTAAAATGTTCTTTAACATATTTAGATCGGTGCAATTGTGCCCCCACGACGCAAACATCCAGAGGAGAAACAGATGCCTAAGTTCGTACTGGCCTATCACGGCAGCCCGCAATTTGAATCCAAAGAGGACGGCATGGACCACATGACTGCATGGAAGGCATGGATGCATGGCCTCGGCGACGCGGTCATCGATCCCGGCCATGCAGTTGGTCCCTCCCACACCATCCACGCCGACCAAAGCGTCACCCCCGACGGTGGCAGCAACCCACTGGCCGGCATAACGATCCTAGAGGCCGACAGCATCGAGGCTGCCATAGAGATGGCCAAACCCTGTCCCCACCTCAGCGCAGGCGGCACCCTCGAGGTCGCTCAAACCCTCGACATGGACATGTAGGACCGCAGATATGGAAACACTATTGGACCTCTACCCCGCCCTCGCCGCCTATAAGATCGCCCTTGTGTGTTTGGCGGTAGCGTCCCTCATCGCGCTGATACAGTCCTTTTTGAGCGCCCCACTGGCGTTCGTCAATGAGGAGCAAATCCCAGGCGAGCCGCTCAAACACAACCACTCCAAGCTTAGCTTTCGGGCGCTGCGAACCTATGGCAACACGGTTGAAAACCTGCCTGCCTTTGGCTTCGCCTTGCTCATGGCGGTGGTGGCGGGGGCCGCCGCGGCCACGGTAAACCTGCTGGCGGTGGCGTATGTAATCTTCCGGCTGGCCTTCTGGGCTGTCTATTATTCCGGCGTCGGCAAGGTCGCGGGGGGGCCACGCACGTTGATGTATGTCGGCGGCCTCCTGTCCAACATCGCGCTGGCCGTCCTCGCAATCTACGCGTTGATCTAGCCGCTGCCCCTTTCCCTCGCGCCTAGGCTTCGGTACATGATCCTCAACCCGATATGAGGACGAAGATCATGGCGATGGAAAAGACATTTAACGCAGCCGAGGCCGAGAGCCGTTTATACGCAGCTTGGGAGGCCGCCGGCTGCTTTACCGCAGGCGCAAATGCCAAGCGGGCGGAAACCTTCTCGGTCATGATCCCGCCCCCAAATGTCACCGGCGTTTTGCACATCGGCCACGCGTTCAACAACACGCTGCAGGACATCCTGATCCGCTGGAAACGCATGCAAGGCTATGACACGCTTTGGCAGGCGGGCACCGACCACGCGGGCATCGCCACCCAAATGGTGGTGGAGCGTAAGCTGGCCGAATTGGGTGAGCCAAAGCGCACCGACATGGGTCGCGAAAAATTTCTCGAGAAAGTCTGGGACTGGAAGGCTGAATCCGGTGGCATCATCGTCGATCAGCTCAAGCGATTGGGCGCGTCTTGCGATTGGTCGCGCGAGGCCTTCACCATGTCCGGCGCCCCCGGTGCGCCCGCAGGTGAGGAAGGCAACTTCCACGATGCCGTCATCAAGGTCTTCGTTGAGATGTACAACAAGGGTCTGATCTATCGCGGCAAGCGCCTCGTCAATTGGGACCCGCATTTCGAGACCGCGATTTCCGATCTGGAGGTCGAAAACATCGAGACCCCCGGTCACATGTGGCACTTCAAATACCCGCTGGCCGGTGGCGAAACCTATGAATATGTCGAGAAAGACGAAGACGGCAATGAGACCCTGCGCGAGACCCGCGACTACATCTCCATCGCCACCACACGCCCAGAAACCATGCTGGGTGATGGGGCTGTGGCCGTTCACCCGTCTGATGAACGCTACGCCTCAATCGTCGGGAAACTTTGCGAAATTCCGGTTGGCCCGAAAGAGCTGCGCCGCCTGATCCCGATCATCACCGACGAATACCCCGACAAGGATTTCGGCTCCGGTGCGGTTAAAATCACCGGCGCGCATGACTTCAACGACTACCAAGTCGCCAAACGCGGCGGCATCCCGATGTACAACCTGATGGACACGAAGGCCGCCCTACGCGCCGACGGCAAACCATATGCCGAAGAAGCCGCCACCGCCCAAGCCATCGCCAATGGCGAGCAGGAATTCGACGAGGCCATGATCGCCGCGATGAACATGGTGCCCGAAGCCTACCGCGGCATGGACCGCTTCGAGGCGCGCAAAAAGGTCATCCAAGATATCACGGATGAAGGCCTAGCCGTTATGACGTCCGTCCCTGTCATCGATGAGGAAACCGGCGAAGAAAGCTCCAAGCTGGTGCCCTTTGTTGAGAACAAGCCAATCATGCAGCCCTTCGGTGACCGCTCCAAAGTGGTGATCGAGCCGATGCTGACGGACCAATGGTTCGTGGAGACAGACAAAATCGTCGGCCCCGCGCTGGATGCCGTGCGCAATGGCGACGTCAAAATCATGCCCGAGAGCGGCGAGAAGGTGTATTACAACTGGCTCGACAACATCGAGCCTTGGTGCATCTCGCGCCAGCTGTGGTGGGGACATCAGATACCGGTTTGGTATGGGCCCGCAATCTTCCCTAAGGAAGTCAGCAGCGAAGTATTACCGGGCTTTGACACTCCATGGGTTTATTGCGACGAACCCACGCATGTACCCAATGAAGCAGCTGATCGCTACAAAAAGATCTACAAGAAATACGGCATCCCAACCAAGGTCGTTAGCTTTGAAGAAGCACAATTGGTGCTGACAGAATTGCAGGGAATTGCCGATCGTTACAAGAAAGACGATGACCTTGAGATGCTTGAGCAGTCTATTCGTTCTCTTAATTTCATCCCAATTTGGCGCGATCCCGACGTCCTCGACACATGGTTCTCCTCCGGCCTCTGGCCCATCGGCACACTCGGCTGGCCAGAAGACACCGACGCGCTGCAAAAATACTTCCCAACCTCCACGCTGATCACCGGCCAAGACATCCTGTTCTTCTGGGTGGCGCGGATGATGATGATGCAGCTCGCCGTAGTAGATGAAATCCCATTCGACACCGTCTACCTCCACGGCCTCGTGCGCGACGCCAAGGGCAAGAAGATGTCGAAATCCACCGGCAACGTCATCGACCCGCTGGAAATCATCGACGAATACGGCGCAGACGCGCTGCGCTTCACCAACACGGCGATGGCCTCGCTTGGTGGCGTGCTTAAAATCGACATGCAGCGCATCGCGGGCTACCGCAACTTCGGCACGAAGCTTTGGAACGCCGTCCGCTTTGCTGAGATGAACGAGGCCTACGCGGGGCCAGACACAAAGCCGACGCAAAGCCGACCGCCTGCAGACCTCGAATTTACGGTAAATAAGTGGATCGTGGGCGAAACCGCAAAGGTCCGCATGGACGTCGACGCGGCCCTAGAGGCCTACCGTTTCAACGACGCCGCCGACGCGCTTTACAAGTTCGTTTGGGGCAAGGTGTGCGACTGGTATGTGGAATTCTCCAAGCCGCTTTTGCTCGATGGTACTGACGCCGAGAAGGCCGAGACCCGCGCGACAATGTCATGGGTATTGGATCAATGCATGATCCTGCTGCACCCAATTATGCCCTTCATCACCGAAGAGCTCTGGGGCGAGACTGCCAAGCGCGACAACATGCTGGTGCATGAGGAATGGCCAACCTACGGCGCTGAACTCATTGACAAAAACGCCGATGTCGAAATGAACTGGGTCATCGCATTGATCGAAAACGTCCGCTCCGCACGCGGTGAAATGAACGTCCCCGCTGGCCTGAAAGTGCCGCTGGTTCAGGTCGATCTAGACGGCGCTGGCCGCACAGCCTTCACCAATAACTCCGCGCTGATCCTAAAGCTCGCACGCGTAGAAGGCGTCACCGAAGGCGCATCTCCCAAAGGCTCGGTCACGATCCCTGTGGCAGGCGGCAGCTTCGCGCTACCTCTCGCAGGCATCATCGACGTCGACGCCGAAAAAGCCCGCCTAGAAAAGTCATTAGGTAAACTCGCCAAAGAACTAGGCGGATTACGCGGCAGACTAAACAACCCAAAGTTCGCCCAAAGCGCCCCCCCTGCAGTGGTCGCCGAAGCACAAGAAAACCTAGCCGCGCGCGAGGACGAGGAAGGCAAACTCAAAGCCGCTCTCGCGCGACTGGCTGAACTAGACTAGGCGCTCATATTTCCATTTGGTTCCAAATACTCAAAATCTATCACCTGCATCGGGTGGAAAACTTGAGTATTTTTAACCAAATGGAAACGAGAATCGTGGCCCAATCAAGGTCCGGTACAGGCTGGAGAGCCGATGGCCGGACCGGATGGAGACCGCCAAGCGCGATCTTCGGAGCGCGGCTGGGGGACGCCTCAGCCGCCTCTTTCGAAGATTAGGCCTACACTTCACCTATCACTGCCGCCATATGATCCGGTTCTCTACGAATACCAACTGTTCACCTGAATTCGCCATCTAAACACGCGCATTCGAGCCTGTCTGCGCTCCATCAATCAAACGCTTTCCCGCACGAATTACACTTAGGCTTTTTGCCGCAATTTTTGCGGAGCGCTCCAACACGCAGTCAAATGGGTTATCGCAAACCACAGGCACCAAACCCAAGATGAATGCTTACTCCGCCTTGGCCGCTTTGGTCGTATAGTTTAATCGACGCAGCGCATCACCGCGTAAAACTCGTGAGAATAGCCTTGTGCGGCGCATGAACATCTCGTCCGCGTTTTACGGCATGAAGCTCAACGGCGAGACAATATCGCTTCCCGAGCAAGACCGTCAGCGATCCTTATAATGACCAAGCTCATGGTCCGAGGCCGGGAGTAGATGGGCCCTTGTGCCAGAGTTACCTAACCACGCGCTCCACTGCGCGCATCATGCCAAGAGCCTTGTCATAGACCAGCTCCAGAATGACGCGAGGTTTACGTGTCCTGACGGCAATAGGCACCGCGCGGCTAGCACCTGTGGCCAAAGTGGCGGCCATGAAGCCGCGGCGAGTGAGTTGTGGCATAGTTGGTCCCTCCGTCTAATAGACATGGGCATGCACCTGCCCCCTTGCAAGCCAGTGCGAAACCCGATCAAACTCAGTCCCATGAAAAATCCGTTTCTTACCCCGCTCGCCGACAGTCTACCCGCAGCCGTTCCTTTCATAGGGCCAGAGGCGTTGGAGCGTTCCAGTGGCGCTCCTTTCAAAGCCCGGCTTGGGGCCAACGAGAGCACCTTTGGCCCCTCACCCAAGGCAATCTCCGCGATGCAAACTGCAGCCGCCGATGTTTGGAAATACGGCGACCCAGAAAGCTACGATCTGCGCCACGCCTTGGCCGCTCATCATGCGATCAACGCCGAGAACATCATGGTTGGTGAAGGCATTGATGCGCTGTTGGGGTATTTGGTGCGCCTTTATGTGGAACGGGGTACCGCCGTTGTGACCTCTGCGGGCGCCTATCCGACGTTCAACTACCATGTCGCCGGATACGGTGGGGCGCTGCATATGGTACCCTACATCGGCGACCATGAAGACCCGGACGCGCTGCTTTCCAAAGCCAAAGAGACGAACGCTCGGCTGATATATTTCGCAAACCCCGACAACCCTATGGGCAGTTGGCACGACGCCACCACGGTGCAACGAATGATCGACGCGGTCCCCGATGATTGCCTGCTGATATTGGACGAGGCTTATATCGAGCTGGCTCCGGACGGCACCGCACCAGAGTTGGATTTATCCAACCCGAACGTCATTCGCATGCGCACCTTCTCGAAAGGGCACGGCATGGCGGGGGCACGGGTGGGCTATGCTTTGGGCGAGGCAGAGACCATCAATGCCTTCAACAAAATCCGCAACCACTTCGGCATGTGCCGCATCAGCCAAGCAGGCGCTTTGGCGGCACTCGCTGATCAGGACTACCTGTCTGGTATCCAAGAAAAAGTCGCCGCCTCACGAAACCGGATTGCAAAAATCGCACAGGATAATGGCCTGACGCCCCTGCCCTCAGCCACCAATTTCGTAACGGTGGACTGCGGCAAAGACGGGGAATTCGCCCGCAAAGTACTCGCCAGTTTGTTAGAGCAAGGCCTGTTCGTGCGGATGCCATTTGTCGCCCCGCAAGACCGCGCCATTCGCTTAAGTTGCGGCTCCGCTGCTGATATGGAGCTACTGGAAACCGCCCTACCTATTGCCCTAGCCGCAGCACAGTAACAAAATCGCGACTTCTCTTTGCATTCAACTACGTTAATCTCACTCAAAGAGAGGACACGCGATGGCTTATCAGCCCCAAGGAAGAGTAGAAGATTACACCATGCCGTTTTTGGTGATGGCCTATGTGGTTTTGTTCACAGGGTTGTTCATCCTATGGGCCGCGTTCGGCTACGCTGTCTCATTATTCATTAGCCTGATTATTCACGCGATTCTGCGTGCGGTTCCAAGACGGGAATAGCTGCTCTTGGACCGATAATGGGCTGATCGATTAGAACAAGCCCATAGCTGAAGTATTCATTCCGGCGAACGGTTGCGGCGTTTTATTTATAGGGCCAGCTATTGCCCCGCGCAGACCAGTGCAGCGGCGCTCAACGCGCCGTCACCATGTGGGATATCCAAAGCCTTCAACGCCACATCAATCGAGCCAAGCGTGCCCATCACCATATGTGTGTTCACATGGCCCATGTGACCGATGCGGAAGAAGCCGTCAGACATGGGATCGTCCTCTGTCGACATGCCCAGACCAATGCCCAAGGTAACCCCTGCCTGCGAGGTCAGCCAGTTGCGCAAATCCGTGCCGTGCGGCGCGCCTATGCGAAGGGAAGTCACCGCGTGGCTACGTGTCGCCGGATCAGTCATGTTCAACTCAAGCGGACCGCCCTGCCCCCAAACCTCGCAAGCCGCCCAAATCGCACGCGCAAGGGTTGCATGTCGAGCCAGCACGTTCTCCACGCCCTCCTCATGCACAATCATATCAAGCGCCACACGTAGCCCGTAAAGGTGATGCGTCGGCGCCGTGCCGCAAGACATTTCGTAATACCTCTCGGGGTTGGCCCGTGGATGCCAGTCCCAATACCCAGACACGCGCTCCATCTTTTGACGGGCAGCGGCGGCCTTATCGTTGAAGAACACGAAACACATGCCGGGCGGAACCATCAGCCCCTTTTGGCACCCAGTCACCATAATATCGACGCCCCAAGCGTCCATCTGCATGTCATCACAGCCCAAACAGGCAATGCTATCAACTATCAACAGCGCAGGGTGACCGGCCGCATCCATTGCTGCGCGGATGGCGGGCAAGTCAGACAGAGCAGAGCTGGCCGTATCCGTCTGAACCACCAAAACAGCCTTGATTTCGTGGCTATTGTCCGCCCGAAGAGCATCTTCAACCGCTTGCGGATCAATTGGTGCGCGGCGACCAAAATCCATCTGCTCGGCGACCAACCCACGTTTGCGCGCAGTCTCAGCCCACCCAAGGGAGAACTGAGCTGCCCCGGGTACCAGTACCTTATCGCCGGCCTCCAAAACATTAGCCAAGGAGGCCTCCCACGCGGCGTGCCCATTGCCGATATACATCGCCACATGGCCTTGCGTGCGCGCCACCGCCTTCAGGTCCGGAATTAATGAATAGCTCAGGTCAATCAACTCGCCCGTGTAGATATTTGGCGCCGGGCGGTGCATCGCTTGCAGCACGCGATCCGGCATCACCGATGGGCCAGGAATGGCCAGCGTGTGGCGACCATGGGACAGGTTGGGTGAATTGGACATGAGACAGACCTCTCGGCACGGAAAACTATTTCACAAGAGGTAGAGACGCGGCTCAAGCCCGTCAATTCGCATTCGGTGAGCTGGTCAATCAACCTTTGTGATATCGCTTCGACAAGGCCTCAGGGTCTGCGCCAAAGCTGTAACGGGTCAGTGTGCTGAAATTACGCACACTTTGACGAAACCATCCGTTGTTTTCATAGCGCTCCGCGCCCGTCGCCGCGTGAGTGTCAAGCAACCGGATGCGCCCTTTCAAGGCCCGTGCCATCGCCACATCCTCCATCAACGACTGATCAGGGTAGCCCCCTGAATAATCATAGAGTGCCCGCGACATCAGCAAGCCTTGATCCCCATAGGGCAAGTTCAACGTCGCGCTGCGCAAATTGGCCCAAAAGGCGACCAGCTTGGGCGCGACACCCTTGGCGCGAAATTTCAGCCGAAACGCGGCGGCAAGGTTGGGATGCTCCGTGCGGTGCAAGGCGGCCGCCCCAACCCAATCGGGGGCAAGTTGGGTGTCCGCGTGCAAGAACATCAGCCATTCGCCCTTCGAGGCCGTGGCCCCGCGATGCAGTTGCCCGCCCCGCCCTTTGGGGCCATTCACTATGACCGCCCCTGCTTCCTCGGCGATTTCCAAGGTGTTATCGGTGCTGCCCCCGTCCGAGACGATCAAATCGCGGATCATCCCCATCTCTAGCCCCGGCAACAGGGCGTTCACTGTCGCGGGCAAATCTGCGGCGGCATTCAGGGTCGGGATCACTATGGAAAATGGTGCGGTCATATCGGGGCTGTTATAACCGCGCCCGCCACCTATATAACAGGGTTAAGAATGTATGAGGTGCCGGAATGTCAGATAGTAAACGCATGTTGATCGAAGTAACCGGAACTGACCGCGTGGATTTCTTGCAAGGTCTGGTGACCAATGATCTGGAAAAGCTCTCGGATGGCTTGGTTTATGCGGCACTTTTGACCCCTCAGGGCAAGTTTCAGGTGGATTTTTTCCTTGTGCCTTGGGGTGAGGCGATTTTGATCGACGTCGCGGCGGCCTATGGTGAGGCCCTGATGCGCCGCCTGACCTTCTACAAATTGCGCGCTGATGTGAAACTGGCAGAGCTTGACGCGGATGTGACCCGCGGGGTTGGCGACATCCCGAAAGGCGCGTTCATCGATCCTCGTCATGAGGCGATGGGGTGGCGGGGGTATGGGGCGGGGTTTGCGTTTGAGGCGCAGACGGATGTGGATTGGGATGCCATCCGCGTGGCCCATTGCATCCCCGAAATCGGCGTCGAGTTGATCCCTGATGACAGCTTCATCCTAGAGGTGGGCTTTGAGCGGTTGCAGGGCGTGGACTTCCGAAAAGGCTGCTATGTGGGCCAAGAGGTCACCGCCCGCATGAAGCATAAAACCGAGCTGCGCAAAGGACTTACCTTGGTTGACGTCAAGGGAGAGGCCCCCGTGGGCACGCCTATTGATGCGCATGGGAAAGCGGCGGGGACGCTCTATACCCAGTCAAAGGGCCGTGCGATTGCGTACCTGCGCTTTGATCGCGGCTCTGAGGGAATGAGCGCCGGAGACGCCCGCGTGGACTACCTTCGGGACTGATAAAAAGCTGGTCTGCAAAGCGTCGGCAACCTGTCGGACTTTTGTCGGGCATGGTGTGTGGCATTCAAATGCACCTCACGCGATGCTCAACCTCCTCCACCACTGATGAAGGTCTGAAGCCAATCGAGCAGTCCTTGGATGGTTTCGTACCGCTTGTATTGTTTGACTGTGTCGTCGAACTTCTTGCCTGCGTCGTTGGCAACTTCGGACCCCTTCTGGACATAGCGTCCAATTGTGGAGCCAAGCGCACCTGCGCGACGTGCGAAGCGCTTACGAGTAGTCTCACGATACTCATCAGAGCGAGCTTCGGCCAAAGACGCACCAGTATCGCGCAACTCGGATAGCATATCACGCAAAAGCGTTAGGTCTTCGGGGGCCAACGGTTGCAGATTGTCACCGTCCGCATGTTCAACCGTTTCTAGGGCTTTTTCAAACCGAACAAGAAGATCTGCGGGCTGCACATCGCCCATATCCAAATCATCGAGAGGTTCAAGTCGCGCAACCGAAGGAAGAAAATGTTTACGGCAAACATCATTTAACGCCTCGAGATCGGTTTCGAGCATCTCGGACAGTGTCTCGCCCAATTCCTTGCGATTAGCTTCCTCGCCTAACAGTCCTTGAACTTGTTTTCCAAGCGTCAAAATCCGGCGTGCGCGAAGATGGTCTAAATCTTTGCAGCGCTGAAATTCTTTAAGTAGCTTATCAGCCCCCATCGACAGAACGCGTGGCGCATTTGTTTGCGTCGATTTCTCAGCCGCAAAATCAGAGAAGTCTTGAAACGCATCACGCATCTCTTCGATGTCATCAAGAAAGGACTGAACTTTAGCAGGGTCGCGCAAATGGGCTGCGTCGTCATCAAACCCAGAGGCTTTCATCAAGCGTAACTGAGCATCGAAGGAAAAGTCGACGACAGCAGCTTGCGACGTTGGAGTACCTTGATCTGTTTTGCGTTGCCAAATGGCGTTGATCTTATCCATCAAAACGCTGGGATCACCCTGCCAAACGTCATCCGCTATCAACGCAATCTTAGCGATCATCTCCCAGCGGGTTTCCGTGCCTTTTAATGCGCGTTCGTACCAATCTATCCAAAAGGAATAATCGATACCTTCCTCTGCCCGTGCGGACTGTTCGGAGCCTGTGAATTGCGCGCGTAGTTCTGGCACAAGGTCGACCCAGAGTTTCTGCAACGGATTGTCGTCATCAGCCCATAAAGGAATCGTGCTCAGGTTTTGTCCTGCCGTCAAAGATGCTGCATCTTGCCTGACGTTATTCCAAAGAACTGCGGCGGCATCGGCGGCATAGGCAGCGGCGGCATAGGCGGCATTGGCGGCATTGGCGGAGGCATAGGCGGCATTGGCGGCGGCATTGGCGGCAGAAAAGGCGGCATAGGCGGCGGCATTGGCGGCGGCGGCATCGGCGGCGGCGGCCTTGGCGGCGGCATTGGCGGCATTGGCGGCGGCCTTAACCTCTGGGGAGCCTGCGTAGCAAACCTCCCCAGAGGTTAAATTACAGCGCAGAAACGGGAGAGGTGTCAACTCACCCCTTCGCGTGAAATCCTGCCAAACAATAGGCAGCACGCGCTGTGCGGCGCGGTGCGCTATGACAACGGCGTCCTCTTTGGGACGTGCTTCGAGCCAAGCCTTTAGGCTGTCGAAATCAACAATTTCTGAAATTTCATCCATATGCCGCCACAGTGCCCCAAGGGCATGGGCGTCGCAAGATCAGATCACTCCGCAGGTTCGCCCACGGTTTTGCGTTTCACCCAGCGGCCCAAGTAGCGCAGGGGCCAGCGCAGGATGGAGAAGCCAGCGGCCAGACATAGCAGCCCGATCCATGGACCGTTCTCGTAGGTGACCCAGCCCAGAAGCGGCACGCCGATGGCGATCAGGACATAGGCCCTGCGCCACAGGTTGTCGTTGCTGGGGAGCATCGCGAGCACATTCGCCGCGATGACCCATACGAAAGCCGCTATCAAAGACATATTCATGCTGAACCTGCCAAACCTTTGGGTAATTTTGCGTCAGACACCCTTAAGATGACGCAAGGGAAACTTCTAGGGAAGTCTGTCATTTCCCACCTTTATCACTAAGACGTGCGGGTAAGTCATTCGCCCATGCGCTGATTGTACCCGCGCCAAGTAACACGACCATGTCGCCTTCTTGGGCCTGTTCGCGCACGAGGCGCAGCAAGTCGGCCTCGTCCACCACGGCACGAGCGTGTCGGTGCCCGTGGCGCAAGAGACCTGCGACCAGATCATCGCGGCCTGCGCCCTCAATGGGATCCTCGCCAGCCGCGAAGATATCCGCGATGCCCACGACATCGGCGTCGTTGAAGCAGGAGCAGAAGTCCTCGAACAATGAATGCAGACGGGAGTAGCGGTGCGGCTGGTGGATCGCGATAACGCGCCCCTCGGTGGCCTGACGCGCCGCCTTGAGGACGGCGGCGATTTCCACTGGGTGGTGGCCGTAGTCGTCAATGATGGTGACGCCGTCTACCTCGCCCACCTTGGTGAAGCGACGGTTCACCCCGCCGAAACTGGCGAGTGCGGCTTTGATTTCCTCGGCCTTCATGCCCAAGTGCCGCGCCACTGCGACCGCACTTAGCGCGTTAGAGACGTTGTGATCACCCGGCATGGGGAGCGAACAGCCCTCGATCACCATGTCGTCGTTTTGCAGCGCGATGTCGAAATGCGCCACGCCCGCCTTATAGGTCAGGTTGATCGCACGGACATCGGCCTGCGCGTTGAAGCCAAATGTCACCACACGGCGGTCGGTGATTTTGCCCACCAGCGCCTGCACCTCGGGGTGATCAGTGCAACAAACGGCGAGCCCGTAGAAAGGAATGTTGGAGACGAAATCAAGGAAGCCTTGGCGCAGGGTGTCGAAGTCGCCCCAGTGCTCCATATGCTCAGGATCGATGTTGGTGACGATGCCGATGGTGGCGGGAAGGCGGTTGAAGGTGCCGTCGCTCTCGTCGGCCTCGACCACCATCCATTCGCCCTGCCCCACACGCGCGTTGGAGCCGTATGCGTGGATGATACCGCCGTTGATCACCGTGGGATCGATATTGCCCGCGTCCAGCAGCGCCGCGACCATCGTGGTGGTGGTGGTTTTGCCGTGGGTGCCCGCGACGGCGATGTTCGATTTTAGGCGCATCAACTCGGCCAGCATTTCGGCGCGGCGCACAACGGGGAGGCCTTTTAGGCGGGCCTCGTCCAGCTCGGCGTTGCCGGGCTTGATGGCGGAGGAGATGACGACCACATCGGCGTTCTCCAAGTTCTCGGCGC
The DNA here is from genome assembly GCF_039974535.1 of Litoreibacter sp. Taxonomy (GTDB): domain Bacteria; phylum Pseudomonadota; class Alphaproteobacteria; order Rhodobacterales; family Rhodobacteraceae; genus Litoreibacter. The sequence goes on from NZ_JBDWIU010000011.1 coordinate 323,569, forward strand.
GCTGGCCCTCAAAGATCACAGCGCCAAGCTTGGCCAAGCGGTCCGTAATCTTGGAGGTCTTCATGTCAGAGCCTTGGACCGTGTAGCCGAGGTTCAACAGCACTTCGGCGATGCCGGACATGCCAATGCCGCCGATGCCTACAAAGTGGATGGCGCCAAGTTCGAGAGGGAGTTTTGTAGCGGATGCGTTCATGAGCTCTTCTTTGCGAGAGTTTCTACGATTTCTACCAGCCGTTCCGTGGCGTCAGGGCGTGATACGGATAAAGCCGCATGCACCATCTGAAGCGCCCCGTCGGGGTTGGTTAGAATGGTTTCAATACTTGCCGCCAACGCATCAGGCGTCAGCTGGCTTTCGGGGACCATGATGGCTGCCCCCGCCTCAACCAACCCACGCGCATTGGCGGTTTGATGGTCTGCGGTTGCAGCGGCGAATGGCACAAGAATGGAAGGGCGACCAATGACCGAGATATCGGCCACGGAGGACGCACCAGAGCGCGAGATCACCAGTTGCGCCTCGGCAAAGCGGCTGGGCACGTCCTCGAAGAACGGTTGCACCTCAGCGTCGATGCCAGCTTGCGCGTAGGTCGCAGCGGCGGTTTCGGCGTCCTCGTCACGGGCTTGGTGGGCCACGCGCAGGTGCATTTTCAATGCGTCAGGCAAGGCGGCGATTGCGGCTGGCACGACTTCGCTAAGGATGCGCGCGCCTTGGGAGCCGCCGATCACGACGATGCTCATCGGATAGTCTCCGGGCGAGATGTAGCCAGCGGAGGCGCGCTCCAACACCGCCCCGCGCACGGGGTTTCCGGTGAATGTCCCCTCCACCCCTTCGGGCAGATCGGTTGGCCAAGTGCCGCATGCGACCGCGTCAACGCGCTTGGCGAAGACTTTGTTCACCCGCCCCAGCACGCCGTTTTGCTCGTGAATGGCACGGGGTAGCTTCATCAGATACGCGGCAGAGATTGCTGGAAAGCTAGGATAGCCACCAAAGCCCACAACGGCAGATGGGCGATCCTTGCGAAACGCCATCATGGCCGTCATCACGCCCGCCGCCAGCTTGAAGGGCGCGGTCAGTTTACCTGCAATGCCGCCACGCGCGAAGGTTGCGGATTTAACCTGCTCGATTTGCACCGAATGGGGGAAGCCGCCCGTGTAGCGCGCGCCGCGTGCATCCGTGGACAGCTTGACCCGCCAGCCCCTTGCCAACATCGCCTCGGCTAAGGCCTGTGCGGGGAACATATGCCCGCCCGTGCCGCCTGCCGCGATTACAAGAAGTGGGGCTTCAGACATCAGTGGCTCCGACGGCTAAGAAGAATGTCGCGCATCTCGTCTTGTGGGCGCTGACGTGTGAACGCCAACAGCATGCCAAGGGCAATACCGCCCGCAATCAACGACGACCCACCGTTGGAGACGAACGGAAGCGTCATGCCCTTTGCAGGCAGCAAGCGCACGGCCACGCCCATGTTGATGAAGGCTTGCATTGCAAACATGGCCACAAGGCCCGTGCCCGCGAGGCGCGTGAACGGATCACGCTCTTTCATCAAACGGTGCAAGCAACGGATCGAGAAAACTGCATAAAGTGCGATGATCGACAGCACCATAACCAGGCCGTATTCCTCGGCTGCCACGGCAATAATGAAGTCGGTATGCGCATCCGGCAGGGACCATTTAACAGACCCCTCGCCCACGCCCACACCAAAAAAACCGCCTTCGCGGATGGCGTTTGTAGCATAGCCCAGCTGCGTGGTCGGATCGATCTCCGCGGACAAGAAGCCGTCGATACGGCGCGCGAAGTGCTCGGACAGTGAATAAGCGGTGAAGCCTGCGAAGACGACCGCACCGGCCATGCCAGCCAGCAACACCATCGGCGCGCCGGCCACGAAGTAGACCACGCCCCAGCTGAACAGGATCAAGCAGGCTTGGCCAAAGTCGGGCTGCATGGCCAGAAAGCCCACAACCACGACGGTCAGAATAAAGGAATAAAGCTTGCCGGGCGGGCCGTTGATTTCCTGCCCCCCAGAGATCAGCCACGCGGAGGTGACGATAAACACTGGCTTAAGAAACTCGGACGGCTGCACAGAGGCAAATCCCAAAGAGTACCAACGCGTGGCCCCCTTGCCGAAGTCCGTCCCAAACACAGGCAACATAACCAGCGCCACCAATGTGGCGAGAAACATAAGGGTTGCGAGCCTGCGTACCAGATGGGTCGACATCATCGACACCACGATCATGGTCGCCATAGCCAAGGTGCCAAAGAATGCCTGTCGCGACACGTAATGGAACGGATCAAGGCCGTTTTTCTCAGCCAAGGGCGGCGACGCGGCCAACCCCAACAAAAGCCCAATGCCAAACAATGCGAAAACGCAGGTCATCGACCAGCGATCTAGAGTACGCCACCATTTGGGTAGAATTGGCTCGCCTGGTTGCACCAGAGCGGTGCCATACACCATCTCAGTCATGAGAATTACCGCCTTAACTGCCTCAATCGCCCGATTTTTCGGGTCTATCCCGCAATGTTAACTGGAAAGACGCCCGCAATCCACCCTCAAGTTTGGGAATTGCGCGGCTGCCCGCTTGTTGCCAAACTGCACAGGGTCAAAATGGAGCGTATCGATGAGCCAAAGCCTGAATGTGTCCTGCCAATGTGGCGAGTTCCAAGCCGTGATCCACGACGCCGACGCGCCGAGCGGCAACCACGCGATGTGCTACTGCAAGGACTGCCGCGCCTTCGCGCATCACCTTGAGCAAGGCGCACAGGTATTGGACAACATGGGCGGCACCGACCTGTTCCAGACCCAACCATCACAGGTGGAAATCACCTCTGGCGCGGACAAGTTGGGACTGTTGCAGCTCGCCCCCAAGGGGCTTTACCGCTGGCACACCACCTGCTGCAACACGCCGATCTGCAACACGATGGGCACCCCGAAAATGTCGTTTGTGGGGTTCATGGCCGCCAACATTGCGCAGCGCGATGCCTTGGGACCCGTGACTGTGAAATACAAACCCGACCACGCAACGGGCCCCGTACCCAAGCCGCACGGCAGCTTGCTGCGGTTTGCAGCCTACACCATCCGCAACATGCTTAAGGCGCGGATTACAGGGTCATGGAAGAAGAACCCGTTCTTTGGCGAGGACGGGCGGTCGGTGGTAAAGCCCTATGTGGTGAGCGACGCGGAGCGGGAAGCAGCCTACGGGCGGTGAATCCCGAGCCTATTCGGATTTCGCCAACGGCGGCTTTGAGTCCAGAATGACCGATGCTGCACCATCGACAAATGGCCGCTTTCGCTAGTGATCTATCGGGAACGACCGTCACACCAATCTAAAGCTAAAATTATTTTGCTGCTGCCAAAAGTGCATAAACCACGGCTGTGATGTCACGAGCGACGTCTTCCCGGGTGTGTGCGTTTCTGTGAATGCCGAACGCGCAAGACAAGATGAGATGCGTTAGTTCGCTTGGGTTCGTGTAACCGCCCTCGGAAATCATGCTCTCTATCCGCTTGGTCACGTCGGTGTTAAGTTTTTCAAACGCGTGGCCCGCGTACAGGACCTTGTCTTCCATCATTTGGGCGACATGAGGCGATTGAAGCATATCGAATACAGCGCAATATTTGGCCACCAAGGCTGCAGTCAGGCGGGATTCAATAGAACCCGATTTCGAGAACTCAGCGTCCATCAATTCCCATAAGTCATTCAGTATGGATGCAATCATGGCATGAAAAATTGCGTTTTTGTCTTTGTAACGGCTGTACAGGGTCGGTTTGGCAATACCAGCCGCTTCCGAGATAGCTGCCATCGTCGTCGCACGGAGCCCGCGCTCAAAAAACAGGGTCTTCGCGGCGCTGAGTATCTGATTTTGTCGTTGATCTTTCATGGGGCCAACATCGGTTTCCGGTGCGCTGACGTCAATTGCCAAAAACAAATCTCGCTGGCTTGAATTTACGATATGAACGATTATTGTTAGATTCGTAAACTTGGAGAAGACAATGAAGACAGTACTACTTACGGGCGTCACAGGATATTTGGGCGGCCATCTTGCGGTGGCGTTGCTGCGCGCTGGCTATAAGGTTCGCGGCAGCTTGCGTACGCCGTCGCGCAGCGCGGAGACCCAAATAGCCATTAAGGAGGCAGGGGGCGATGTCAGCCATCTTGAATTTGTCGAGCTGGACCTAACCAAGGATGCCGGTTGGATCGAAGCCTGCAATGGAGTGGATTATCTGGTTCACGCAGCATCCCCCTTTGTGACGTCCATGCCTAAGGACAAGGCGGAGCTGATCACCCCAGCGGTCGAAGGCACACAGCGTGCATTGAGTGCGGCCCGAGACGCGGGTGTTGAACGGGTCGTGTTGACGTCATCTATCGCGGCGATTGTGCCTGGGCGAGGCAAATCAGGGCCAAGCAATTTGGACGCATCCGATTGGGCTGATCCGGATGGGGACGTGAATGCATATGTGGAAAGCAAAATCCGCGCCGAACAGAAGGCCTGGGATATTCTGAAGCCAGGGACGACAAAAACTGAGCTGGCCGTGATCAACCCAGGCTTTATCGTTGGACCATTGCTGGATTCCGATCCGGGAACGTCGGGTGCGTTGTTTCAGCGGTTCTTGCGCGGTGAAATTCCGGTTGCGCCGCATTTGCACATGCATTCCGTAGACGTGCGTGATTTGGCGCATATGCATGTTGCCGCATTGACTGATCCCTCGGTTGTTGGCGCACGTACGATTGCCAGCTTTGATTCCTATTCAATCATGCAATTAGCAACCTGTCTGAAAAAGGCGTTCCCAGCTTACAGCAAAAAGGTGCCAAAGTTTCAGGCACCCGATTGGTTCATCCGGCTTGTCGCCTTGGTTGATGCAGACGTGCGAGGAAGCCTCAAAGAGCTGGGCTATAACCCGACCTTGGATGAAGCACCCGGCCGCGCGTTACTGGGCCGCGCGCCAATCCCCATTGCCGACAGTTACGTTGCTACGGCGCAAAGTTTGATTGAGCGAAAATTGGTGTGATGCGCGAATGTTGAGAAGCGGGGTGTGGCCCAGACAAGGCGCCACACCCCAATTCTCACAGGTAGCATCCATCATTCAGCGTCCGAAAGCAGCCATTGGCCCAACGGCAGCGCATTCACCCTTCGTCCGCACCTCAGACATTGCCCCCATATTGCGAGCAAGTTGCCTTACTCTGCCATCACACCCTCAACCTGCGCGATGAAATCGTCGCCGCGTTTCTCGAAGCTGTCGTATTGGTCGAAACTGGCGCAGGCTGGGGCCAGAAGGACCGTGTCACCTGCCTCGGCATCTGCGGCGGCGTGAGAGACGGCACTGGCCATATCGGTGCAGACCTCATGGGGCAAATCGCCCAGCTGCATGGCGAAACTCGCGGCCTCGCGGCCAATCACATAGGCCTTGGTGACGCCGCCCACATGGGGCAAGAGCGCATCCAAGCCGCCCTCCTTCTCCAACCCGCCACAAATCCAGCGGATGTTGGTGAAGGCCTGCAACGCCTTCGCGGCGCTATCCACGTTGGTGGCCTTGCTGTCGTTGACGAATTTCACGCCATCCACCTCGCCCACCAATTGGGAGCGATGCGGCAAGCCTGCGAAACTGTGGAACGCCGCCTCGATCACACGTGGAGCGAGGCCCGCCGTGCGGCAAGCCGCATAGGCCGCACATGCGTTTTGGTGGTTATGCGCGCCCGGTAGCCCCCCAATTTTGCGCAGATCAATCGAGGCCATCTGCTTGCCCTTGCGCCACTCCGCAAGGAAGCCCTTCTTGGCAAAGACATTCCACCCATCGCCCGTCAGCTTGCGCCCAGAAGAGACGCGGATCACGCGGTCATCTGTGGCACTGCCACCCATTTGGTTCGCCAGATACAAGCCTTCGTCCTCGTCCACACCGATGATGCAACGGTCCGGCCCGCCCTCGGAAAACAGTCGACGCTTGGCCGCGAAATAACCGCCCAGACCGTCGTGGCGATCCAGATGATCGGGGCTAAGGTTGGTGAACACCGCCACATCGGGCGTGAGGGATCGGGCAAGGTCGGTTTGGTAGCTAGAGAGTTCCAACACGACGACCTCGCCGTCGATGGCGGGATCGATATCCAGCACCCCGCGCCCGATGTTGCCCGCAAGCTGAGTTGGGCGTTGGGCGTGCTCGAAGATATGGTGGATCAGGGCGGAGGTCGTGGATTTGCCGTTCGATCCGGTCACGGCGATGACCTTCGGCATGCGCTCGAAATTGTCCCACTCGGATGTCGCGAAGGAGCGGAAGAACAAAGAGATATCGTTGTCGACAGGCACCCCAGCCTCCCACGCGGCGCGGATGACCTTGTTGGGGGAGGGATAGAGATGCGGGATACCGGGCGAGACGATAAGCGTGGTCACGCCGTCAAGCGCGCCCTGCTTGCCCAGATCGCGGATGGTGAAGCCTTCGGATACGGCAGCCTCGCGGGCAGTCTCGTTGTCGTCCCAGACGACGACGTTCGCCTTGCCAGTCCGCAGTGCGCGCGCAGCAGATAAGCCGGAACGCCCGAGGCCCAATACGGCGACAGTTGCGCCCGAAAACCCCTGAACGGGGATCATGTGGCGGGCCCTTTCAGATCGTCAGTCGCGTAGTAAGCCCCGTTGAAATGCAGCTCTAGCGAGAAGGCGCAGGCTTGATCGATCATGGCCTTCAGCCCTGAAGACAGATCATTCAGCAAGGCGTTCATGAACTCCGCATCGCGATGCGCCTTGGGCAGCACGGTGATGTTGATGATAACATGGGTGTGGCGGTAATCCTCGATGCGGTAAGCGCGGGATTTGACCGCGCCCGCCCCGCTATCGTGGTTGCTGATTGTGGTCTCGATCAGGCCCATCATGGCCTGTGTATCAAGGTTCATATCCGCACTATATTTGATTTCAGCGTGAGGCATTTGCTACCACTCCATTGGTTTCTTATCGCGGAAAAATCCGCCTGTTGGTCCGTCAGCGTCCAAAGTGGCGAGCCAGATTGCCGTTTTCGCAGCCTCTTCGGGGGACCGTGTCGCCCCCTCCCCACCCATTCGGGTTTGCACCCATCCTGGACACATTGCGTTGATCTTAATTGTATCGGGAAGTTCCTGACTGGCCCGTAGAGTCAACGCGTTCAAGGCAGCCTTTGCCACCGCATAACCGCCACCACCACCGAAGCCCTCTTTGAAACTGCCCCAATCGGAGGACAGGTTCACGATACGCCCGTAACCCCTATCGCGCATGCCGGATGCGGCGGCGCGGATAAGCTCATAAGGGGCGTTGAGCATGATTTGCAGGGACCGCGCGAAATTCGTGCCCTCGTCCAACAATGCGACCTCCTCAAGGATGCCCGCGTTGTTGACCAGCACATCCACGTCAGGAAGCCACACCTTCGCTGCGTTGATCGAGGCAGTATCGTTGAGGTCTAGGTGTTTGAAATCGACCCCCAACTCATCCGCCACCTGACGCCCGCCTTTGGCGTCCCGCGCACCTATGACTACCTTTAGCCCTGCGTCACGCAGCCCCATCGCGATGGCCTTACCGACCCCGCGATTGCCGCCAGTGACGAGAGCCGTTTTCATCGTACCTTCAAGGTCGCAAGGCCGATCATTGCGAGGATCAGCGAGATGATCCAGAAACGGATCACGATTTGCGGCTCGGCCCAGCCCTTCTTCTCGAAGTGGTGATGAATTGGCGCCATCAAGAAGACCCGTTTGCCGGTTTTCTTGAAGTACAGCACTTGGATGATCACCGACATGGTCTCAACCACGAACAAGCCGCCAACGATGGCCATAACCAACTCGTGCTTAGTCAGCACCGCAACCGTGCCAAGCCCGCCGCCCAAGGCCAAAGACCCCGTGTCGCCCATGAAGACCGCAGCCGGCGGGGCGTTATACCAAAGAAAGCCAAGCCCGCCGCCGATGAGGCCCGCCATGAAGATCAACAGCTCGCCCGTGCCCGGCACATAGTGCAGGCCAAGATAGTCGGTGAAGTCGACGCGGCCCACAGCGTAAGCAATCACGCCCATAGTCGCCGCAGCAATCATCACCGGCATGATGGCCAACCCATCAAGGCCGTCCGTGAGATTGACCGAGTTCGCGGCCCCCACAATCACGATCATTGCGAAGGGAATGAACATGAAGCCCAAGTTAACAAGAGTGTCCTTGTAGACCGGCAAAGCCAATTGATTGACCAAGCTGTCAGGATGCAAAGTCGTCGCGAAATAGCCCGCGATCCCCGCGATGATGAACCCAAGGATCAGCCGGATGCGCGCAGAAAGGCCCGCGTGGGAATTGGAGGTCACCTTCGCATAGTCATCCACAAAACCGATAGCGCCAAAGCCAATGGTCACCAAAAGCACGATCCAAACAAAGCCGTTATCAAGCCGCGCCCACATCAGCGTGGACAAGATCAGCGCGCCCAAGATCAGCACCCCGCCCATGGTTGGCGTGCCTTGCTTGGTCAGGATGTGGCTTTCCGGGCCGTCATCGCGAATGGGTTGGCCATTGCGTTGCTTGCGCTTGAGCAAGTTGATCAAGGGCTGACCAAACATGAAGCCAAAAATCAGCGCTGTGAAGAACGCCCCACCTGCACGAAAAGTGATATAACGAAACAGGTTAAAGATATCGCCGCCATCTGAGAATGCGGTGAGCCAATACAACATGTAGCGGTGTCCCTCTTATTTATTAGCTACGGCTTGGCCCAAATTTTCGATGGCGTCAACGATCAGAGCCATTTTCATCGATAAAGATCCCTTTGCCATGACCACATCGCCCGCGCGGACCAAAGCCAAGGGGCTATCCGCCAGCTCGGCACTTGTCGCGGCCCAAAGGCCCTGCTTGGAGGCGGGAAGCGCGTCATAAAGATGCTTCATCAACGGGCCTACGCAATGGACCTGCCCGATGTCATCCATCGCTGGGTGAGTTGCAAAACCAGCATGCAGTTCGTTTTCCGTAGCACCCAGTTCTTTCATATCGCCAAGAATAGCCACGCGGCGGCCCGCATCATCGGGCGGCGAGGCCGAGGCCAGCACATCCAACGCCGCGCCAACGGACGCGGGGTTGGCGTTATACGCGTCATCAAACAGGTCGATCCCCTGCTCCGGCATTTGCGCATCAAGGTGAATAAACTTGCGCTGGCCGCGGCCCGAGGGCGGTGCCCACTTGCTCAATTCAATCGCCGCACGGCCCAGATCTGCACCCGCAGCAACAGCAGCGGCCAGACAAGCCAGACCGTTCATCGCGAAGTGCCTGCCCGGAGCGCCAAGCTTGAATATCAATGGTGTGCCGTCATGGCTTGCGCGGCATACGGTGGAGGCATCGCCAGAGGTGGCCTCAACCAGATGCCAGTCGGCATTTTCCGCCTCGCCAAAAGTCTCTCGCTTGGGGGGCGCTTTGGACAGCAACAACTCGGTTGTCGGCAAATCGGCGTTGATGACCGCCGCGCCGCCGTCCTCTAGGCCCTCAAAGATCGCGGCCTTCTCAAAGGCGATTTCTTCGACGTTTGCGAAGGCTTCCAAATGCGCAGGTGCGACGATGGTGATCATCGCCACATGTGGGCGGGCCATTTTGGCGAGCGGCGCTATCTCGCCGGGGTGATTCATGCCGATCTCGATCACCGCGAAATCCGTGTCGCGTGGCATCCGCGCCAAGGTCAGGGGCACGCCCCAGTGGTTGTTGTAGCTTTTCTCAGCTGCATGCACCGCACCTTGTCCAGCAAGCGCCGTGCGCAACATTTCCTTGGTAGAGGTTTTCCCGACAGAGCCAGTGACACCGATCACGCGAGCATCCGTGCGGGCGCGTGCAGCGCGTCCCAAGGCCTCAAGCCCCGTTAAAACATCGTCAACAACCAGCAAAGGAGCGTCCGCAGGCACGCCATCGGGAATGCGGGACACCAAAGCGCAGCCTGCGCCTTTCTCAAGCGCTTGGGCCACGAAGTCATGCCCATCGCGGATGTCCTTGAGGGCCACGAACATATCGCCTGCCTCTAGCGTGCGCGTATCAATTGAGACGCCTGTGGCCTCCCAACCGGTGGCAGATGTGCCGCCTGTGGCAACGACCGCCTCGTCAGATGTCCAGAGCGTCATAGCAATTCCTCCAGCGCGGCGACGGCCACGCTTGCTTGTTCCACATCATCAAAGGGCAGCACATCGTCGCCAACTATCTGACCTGTCTCATGGCCCTTACCAGCAATCAGGAGCGTATCTCCTGCGCCGAGCGCGTCAATGCCGCGCAAAATGGCCTCCGCGCGGTCGCCCACTTCGGTGGCATTTGGCACAGCTTCCATGATCGCGGCGCGAATGGCTGCCGGCTCTTCGGAGCGTGGATTATCATCGGTCACGAAGACCACATCCGCATGCTCGCGCGCAGCCGCCCCCATGAGCGGGCGCTTGCCCGTGTCGCGGTCCCCGCCTGCGCCAAAGACCACCACAAGGCGACCCATCACATGCGGGCGCATGGCTTTGAGGGCCGTGGCAAGCGCGTCCGGCGTATGGGCGTAATCGACAAACACCGCCGCACCATTGGCGCGGGTTGCAGCCTTTTGCATTCGGCCACGCACGGTTGTCAGCATTGGCAAGGTTTGGAACACGTCCTCGGGCTTGGCCCCTGCCCCGATAGCCAAACCAGCGGCGACCATGACGTTGGAGGCTTGGAAGCCGCCGATCAGATCAAGGCGGGCTTGGTGCACATCCCCGTTGAAGGAGAAGCGCAGGTCTTGGCCAGTTGCGTCAAATCGTTGGCCAAGGAGTTGTAGGTCGCAGCTATCGCCGCCCCCGACGCGTAACAAACGATGCCCGCGTTCATTGGCGATGGCGGCCATATCGGCCCCTTTGGGATCATCCATGTTGATCACCGCCACACCGTCCTGCGCCAACACGCGGCGGAACAGGCCCGCCTTGGCGTTGAAGTACTCGTGGAAGGTGGCGTGGTAGTCGAGGTGGTCTTGGGTGAAGTTCGTGAAAGCAGCGGCGATCAGGTGAACCCCGTCGAGACGGCGTTGTTCTAGCCCGTGGGAAGACGCCTCCATCGCTGCGTGGGTGATGCCTTGGCCGGCCATTTCGGACAAAAGCTTATGTAGCGTGATCGGCTCTGGCGTGGTGTGGGTCATGGGGGCGGTGAATGCGCCCTCGACACCGGCGGTGCCGAAGTTCACGGCATCCAGCCCCATTTCCAGCCAAATTTGACGGGTAAAGCTGGCCACGGAGGTTTTGCCGTTGGTGCCCGTAACCGCCACCATAGAGCTGGGCTGCGCACCGTACCAAAGGGCGGCTGCGTAGGACAATGCTTGGCGCGGGTCTTCTGTGACGATGAGCGCCGCACCGGAGGCGGCGATTTCTTCGGCGGCGATGTCCGCGCCCTTGAGGTCGGTCAGGATCGCGCCTGCCTCCATGCGCAAGGCGTATTGGATGAACTCCGCGCCGTGGACGTTTGAGCCGGGCAATGCCGCGAACAAATGCCCGGGCTTCACAAGGCGGCTGTCCACCGACAGGCCTGTAACTTCAGCCTCGGCCCCACCTTGAGCGGTGAGCCCCAATTCATTCAGGCTTGCGCGTGTGCGTGCCATATTGCCCCTCGGATTGGTCTCGCCCCAAGAGGTTCGAGACCTAGCGGGACGCTGTGTTTACAACTCGGCTTAATTCACCGCGATCAAGCGCTGGCCGCAAGCCCAAAAGGGGTGCGGTGCGACGGATCATTTCAGCGGCCACCGGAACAGCGGTCCAACCTGCCGTGCGGCGCGGCTTTTTGCCGGAGTTTTCGGATGGCTCATCCAAGGTGACGATCAGCACGTATTTAGGGTCACTCATCGGGAAGGCAGACGCGAATGTCGCAATGACCTTATCCTTATGGTAGCCGCCGCGACGCTTCGGCTTATCTGCGGTGCCGGTCTTGCCGCCAACCTCGTAGCCCTCAACACGTGCGAAAGACGCAGTGCCGCGTTGCACGACTTGGCGCAGCATGGAGCGTGCTTGCGCAGATGTGCGCTCTGAGATGACGCGTGGGCCTTTCTCAATGCCCTCTTGCTTCAGCAACGTGGGCTTCACAAGTGTGCCGCCGTTCACCATTGTCGAATAGGCGGCGGCAAGATGCAGTGGGCTGGCGGCCATGCCGTGGCCGTAGGAGACTGTCATCGTGTGAATGTCGGCCCAACGTTTTGGCAACAAAGGCTTAGCGCCGGGGGCTTCGACCAGCTCTACCGGAGTAGGCTCAAAGAAACCGAGCGAGTTGAGGAATTCCTTTTGACGTTTCGCGCCGATGTCCAGCGCCATCCGCGCCGTGCCGATGTTGGACGACTTCACGATAATATCCGTCACGCTCAGGGCTGGGCCATAGTCGTGGAAGTCGCGAATTCTGTGGCGGCCTTTTTGCATTGGGCCTTTGGTGTTGATCATGGTGTTTGGATTGACCAATCCAACTTCCAATGCTTGCGCGGCTGCGAAAATCTTGAAGGTTGAGCCAAGCTCATACACGCCTTGAACCGCACGGTTGAAGAGCGGGCTGTCAGACGGGTCGCCCTTGATCAGACCATTGGGGCGAGTGTTGGGGTCGAAGTCCGGCAAGGAGATCATCGAGACGACCTCGCCTGTGTGCACATCCATCAAAATGCTGGTCGCACCTTTGGCGTTCATCAGCTTCATGCCGCCCTCAAGCACCTGACGCGAGGCCGCTTGGATCGTCATGTCGAGAGACAGACGAAGAGGTGCGCCGTCCATAGCTGGGTCGCGCAGGAATTCGTCGAAAGACTTCTCAACGCCGGCGGTGCCGATTACTTCAGCCGAATGAACACCTTCGCGCCCGAAGCTCGCACCACCTAGAACGTGAGCTGCGAGTTTGCCATTAGGATAGAGGCGCATTTCGCGTGGCCCAAACAACAGGCCTGGATCGCCAATTTCGTGCACGGCTTGCAGCTGCTCTGGGCTAAGTTTTTTCTTGATCCAAAGGAACTTACGCGAACCAGTGAAATCTTTTTTCAAGCGCTCCAGATCGAGATCGGGGAAGATGGCGACCAGCTCATTGGCGGCGCGTTCCGGTTCGATCATCAGATGAGGTTGGGCGTAAAGGGAATTTGTGATCAGATTAGTCGCTAGAACACGGCCATTTCGATCAACAATATCAGAGCGTTGCGCCACAATCTTAGCGCCAGACGCGGAGGCCTGAGGCTCCACTGCCTCGGTCGAGGCCAATTCTGTCATACGTGCGCCGACAAGCATGAAGGCAATAACGAAAAACACGCCCACAAACAGCAGACGGCTTTCAGCACGTTGGCGCATCTTGTCGCGCATTTCCTCATGACGGGCGCGAATGTTGTCGCGCTCGATCTTATCTGGGTTTTCGCCCTTCTGTCTTGCATGCAGAATTCGCGCCAAGGGGCGCAGCGGGGTGCGGATCATGGATATTGCTCTCCGTCCTCAGCCAGATAGTTGCCGCGCACATCGACGGCACCGTTTAGATCGTTAGGGTCGAATTCGACTTCCGGCCCCTTGAAGGTCACTTGGGCCACATCGCCAAATTGGTCCGGCGTAATCGGTAGCAACTCCAAGTCAGGGAAGTTCAAATCTGCCAAATCGCGCAGGCGCTCTGGGCGGTTCAAGTAAGCCCATTCAGCGGCCAATACCGACATGGTTTCGCGCGAAGACCCGATTTCACTTTGCAACGCGGAGGCCGTGCGAAGCGCATCTTGTGTCTCGTAATTCTCGTAATAGGCCCAGTATCCAAGCCCCATGACCGCAAGGGCCGACACTGTATAAAATAGTCCACGCATTACAAAAGCTCCTGTCCTGTCAGTTTCGGAAGGCCCAATCCGGCCCGCCCCTTGTCTGCAGCGGGGGCGTCGGTACGCCGTCCCACTCTGAGTTTGGCCGAGCGCGAACGCGGGTTAAGCGCCAGCTCGTCCTTGTCAGCCGTCACCGCTTTGCGGGTGATCAGCTCAAATGTCGGCGCGTCGACCTGTTGTTCAGGTGCGTAGCGCGACCCCCCGCCGGTTTTACCAGCGCGGGCTTGGAGGTATTTCTTCACGATGCGATCTTCCAGAGAATGAAAGGTCACAACGGCCAACTCGCCGCCCGGCTTCAAGGCGCGCTCCGCGGCCTCTAACCCACTTATGAGTTGACCAAATTCGTCATTCACCGCGATGCGCAATGCTTGAAAGCTGCGGGTCGCGGGATGGCTTTTACTTGGGTTACCTTGGGGCAAAACGCTCTCGATCACCTCGACCAGTTTGGCCGTTGTGGTGATGGGACGTGCAGCAATTATCGCTTTGGCGATGCGGCGTGAGGCGCGTTCTTCGCCGTATTGAAACAGAATGTCGGCCAGCAAGACCTCGGAGCCATCATTGACCAGATCAGCGGCACTTAGCCCTTCCTGACCCATGCGCATATCCAGCGGGCCGTCGCGCAGGAAGGAGAAGCCGCGCTCGGCCTGATCTAGCTGCATGGAGGAGACGCCAAGATCCAAGACCACGCCGTCAACTAATTCGCCAGCAAGTTCGTCCAGTTCGGAGAATGTGCCGCGCTTCAACGTCAGGTTCGGGTAATTCGCCGCCCAATCTGCCGCCATCTCAAACACCAGCGGGTCACGGTCAATCGCAATGACACTCGCACCTTTATCAAGGAATGCCTTGGTATAGCCGCCAGCGCCAAAGGTGCCATCGACCCAAACGCCTTGCGGCGCTACATTGTCCAAGATTGCATCAATAAGAACCGGCAGGTGCGGCGCATCGGGGTTTGTTTCACGCGGCACTTTAGTAGACATCAGCTACTCCGCGGCGGATGGCTCTGGTGCCATCTCCAGCAATTCGAGCGGATCAAAGTCCTCGCCCTGCTCTTCGAGCCAGTCTTCGATGTCAGAATTGCGATCATCGAAGGCATCTGGTGCCCAAATTTGGAACGTATCGCCCATGGCCACGAATTTAGCCTCGCCTGTGATGCCGATCTTCTCACGCAGCTTGGCGGGAAGAACCAAACGACCGGTGTCGTCAGTTTGCGTAGGCAAGGATTGCGAGTTGAAGATGTGCTCCAGCGCGCGACGCTGCTTGGAGCCACGCGGCAAACGTGCGATTTTATCGTCGACTTCTTGAATGGCCTCTAGGGTGTAGGCCTCAAGGTAATTTTGATTTTTGCCGCCGTACACAATGACGACGTTGGGATTCAGACCATCGGTCCAATCGGGGTCAGAGGCTTCCAGAACACGGCGAAACAGGGCTGGGATTGAGACCCTGCCCTTGCTGTCCACTTTATGGACGCCTTCACCTCTGAACCGTTGTGCCACTGTCCGCGCCACCTTTCTAACTTTCGGGTCCTAAAACGGAAAACGGCAAGTTGATCTGCTGCCACTGATCAACTCGCCGCCCTCGTTCCCGTTTAGGGAGGTGTTTGACCCGCGCCACCTGGGGGGATGTCTGCTCGCGCAGGGTCAAACGTCGTTAGATAAAGTCGGTGCCTGTATGAAACCTTTTGGTCGCCTTGGGGTTCTTAGTTGCCCCTTGTTTTTTAGTTGCCGTCTCTATCGTGAGAACTTTGTGCCATGGGACCATATGGTAATCAATGGGTTTTTACGGGACAGGATGGGAATGAGTGTTCCCCACGTCACTCTCCACCTTGAAATAGGTGTAATATTTGGCTCAATTTGTAACGTGGGCGTGAGCACCTACTAAATGTAGTGGTTCAAATTTTTTGAGGTTTTTCCCATAAATTCCCACGAAATTCGGCTTTTTAGGTAAAATCCCATGCAACGCCCATGAAATCCCATCCGAATCACCCCCTTTTGAGCCCATTTTGATTCGCGGCGCAAGTTATCCACAGCCCAAACGGCGAAAAGCCGCGTGAAGTCGCCCTCACACGGCTTTTCAACCCTCAACGACTTAGTCGCTAACTTTGGAGCACCAGATGCGGCACCCCGTCAGAGCGCTTACCCACGCTCACCCCGTGACTATCCACCGTGGCATTGATGCGCTGGCGGTAAGACGAGAAGCTTTGGAACGTCACGACGTCCACGGCCTCGTCCAGATGCAGGGACATACGGAACCGCCCACCCGCAATCGCGGTCAGCGACAAGATGCGCCCAGAGCAAGGCTGGTCCAGATAGCGCCCCCGCACAAAGTCCCCCACTGCCCAAGGCGGGCGGTGATTGGACATGGCCGAGGCGTGGGCCTGTAGAGTGTTCCAGTCACGCAGCCCCATTTGCTGGGCCAAAAGCTCTAGCGACTGAGAATGAGAGACGGGCGTGTTCATAACGGCAAGCTGCGATCGCAATCGCTTGGCTTGAGCCTTCAGGTCGTCAACCGAAGGCATTGGGTCGGGAAGTGTCATTTGATCATCCATTACAAGATGACGCGAAGTCGGTTTGATGGGGCCCGCATTGCCATCACCCTGCGCGTCAGTTGCAGATGTGATCGTGGTCGATGCAGAATTTCACCAATGACAAAGCCAAGCGGGCGGCGGGCATTCTGCAGCCCTACCGCCTGTTAAGCCACCTAGAGGGCTTGGGTCAAGCCATGCCGCCTTTGACCAACCCCTCAGCCAGCTTGGCATAGGCTTGCGCCACGGGGCCATCACCGGCCGCGATAGGTGTGCCGCTGTCGCCCGCAAGGCGCACATCTATATCAAGTGGTATTTCGCCAAGGAATGGCAGGCCCAACTTCGCCGCATCTTCCTTCACGCCGCCATGTCCAAAGATATGCGCCTCATGTCCGCATTTGGGGCAGACATACATAGACATGTTCTCCACCAAACCCAGCACGGGGGTCTTCAGCGTGTTGAACATATCAATTGCCTTGCGCGCATCCAGCAGCGCCACGTCTTGTGGGGTGGACACCACGATGGCCCCTGACAGTTCGGACTTCGTGCAAAGAGTGAGCTGCACGTCACCCGTGCCCGGCGGCAGGTCAACAATCAGCACGTCCAGCTCGCCCCACTCCACCTGCCCCAGCATTTGTTGCAACGCCCCCATTAACATAGGGCCACGCCAAACGACGGCCTTGTCGGGGTCCATCATCAGGCCAATCGACATCATCGTTACCCCATGCGCCTTGAGCGGGATGATGGTTTTGCCGTCCGGTGACGCAGGGCGTTTGTTAACCCCCATCATACGTGGCTGGGAGGGGCCGTATATATCGGCGTCCAGCAGCCCCACACGGCGGCCCTGCTTAGCCAGCGCTACAGCCAGGTTCGACGATAGGGTCGACTTGCCCACACCCCCTTTACCGGAGGCCACCGCCAGAATACGGGCCACGCCTATGGGCTTGGTTGGGCCGGCTTGGGGTTCGGGGTGCTTACCTACCTTTAACGATGGGGGCTTTTTGTCGGAATGCGCCGTCAACAGTACGGAGGCGCTTTGAACGCCGTCCATGCGCTCTACTATTTGTTGCGCGGCGGCGCGCAGCGGCTCGAGGTGTTTTGCAATCTCCGGAGCGGCCTCGATCACGAAGCGCACATTGCCCCCGTCCACCGCCATGGCGCGCACCATATCCTTTGCGACGACATCTTCGCCGTCCGGCAACTTCAGTACACGAAGGGCTTCAAGTATTGCGTCGCGTGTCACAGTCATCAGAGCGTCCTAATATAGATGTGTTGTCGTTAGTCACTAAGTGAGCGTCCGCGACTGTAAGAGCAACCCCCAAGCTTTCAACAGATGAATTGTTTTAAGGCCTCAAACCGCCCCCAGAACGGCCAACCGTTACCTCGATCGAAGAAAGCTCACGAATCCGTGAGGAATTCACTGGCCTAAAGCAAACAAAACAAGAGGTTAAGCCATGCATTTTCTGCATGGCGGCATTGTTAACGTGTCTCTTGTTGCAGCGCAGCATTTAGCTAAATTGAAATCAACAGAGGCGAACAAGTCAAATAGATGACAGCACGCTCTCACAGTAACGAAGGAAAATGGACATGGCTTTTACTACTAGCATCCGCACCGCGCCGACATTCCTTGAAGGCCTGGTGGCATACAAAAACGAATTGGCTGAGCGCCGCGCAAAGAACCGCGTATTCCGCGAAACTTTGAACGAGCTGCAAGCCCTGAGCGGTCGTGAATTGGCTGACCTTGGCATGAGCCGCGGCAGCATCAAAGCAGTCGCATATGAGGCAGCTTACGGCAAATAAGTTTACGTTCTCAGCTTTCCTCCTCCCTTAAGCTGAGTTCGTTCTAGTGGCGGCACCTTCCTCCTCCCTTAGGTGCCGCCGCTGACCAGATCGGTACAGCTTCACCTCCTCCCGAGGCTGGCCCGTTACCCGGCAATGACCTACCTCCTCCCAGGTCGGCGCCACACATAAAAACGGTGATGCACCTCCTCCCGCGTCACCGTTTTTTTGTGCCTGAATGTCAGTTGAAGTTTAGGCGCGATCGTCCTTGGGGGACCCCATCACCACATATGACGTGATCGAGCTCACCGCATCTAGCGCCCCAAGAACATCCGTGTGGAACACCTTATAGGCCGCAAGGTCAGCGCATTCGACGCGCAGCAGGTATTCAATGGTGCCAGTTATGTTGTGGCATTCCACCACCTGCGGGCTTCGCGAGATCGAGCGCTCAAACGCCTCCTGCGACGCCTTGGAATGATCCGACAATCCCACCCCCACGTAAGCCGCGAAACCCGTCCCAAGCTGGGTGCGATCCAACACCGCGCGATACCCTTGGATAACACCGCGACGCTCAAGGTCTTGGACACGGCGCAAGCATGCGGAGGGCGACAAACCCACGCGGTCCGCCAAATCCAGATTACTGATCCGGCCGTCGCGGCTCAACTCGCGCAATATCTTTTCGTTTATCTGATCCATAACGCTCATTAATTGTGAATTAATCCAGCATGCAACTCAAAACGCAACTTAAATTCGCTATACAGAGACTAAATTCACCAGCATGACATATGATTTACTGACCGCCCTGATCCTATTTGCCTTTGTATCCTCCGCCACGCCGGGGCCAAACAACCTGATGCTGATGGCCTCCGGCGCCAATTTCGGCTTTCGCCGCAGCGTCCCCCACATGTTGGGCATTTCCATCGGCTTTTGCTTAATGATCTTCTTGGTCGGCATCGGGTTGATCCAAGTTTTTGACCTATACCCTGTGAGCCACCTCATCTTGAAGGTCGCCTCGATCAGCTACATGTCATGGCTTGCGTGGAAGATCGCAAATGCCGCCGCCCCGAAAGATGGCAAGGCAGACGGAACCCCGATGACGTTCACACAAGCCGCAGCTTTTCAATGGGTAAACCCAAAGGCTTGGGCTATGGCTTTAACGGCAATCACACTTTACGCACCGGACCGATCCATGTTCGCGGTTGCCATGGTCGCGTTGGTTTTCGGCCTTGTGAATGCGCCGTCGGTCTCGATCTGGACAGTGTTAGGGCAGCAATTGCGCCGGTTGTTGACCAACAACTCCCGCCTTCGCATCTTTAACTTTACGATGGCAGCCTTGCTGATTGCTTCCCTCTACCCCCTCGTCGTACAGGCCTAGAACGGCACGTCGCCAGCACTATCGGCCGAGACCAAGAATTTACCGACAACCTTCTTGTCGCCCGACTTGTCAAACGACACGTCTAGCTTGTCCCCCTCCGCGGCCATGATCTCGCCGTAGCCAAACTTTTGGTGGAACACGCGGTCACCCACGGTAAAGGACGACACCGCTTGCGCGTCAATGGTCACGCCGCCCGACGCGCCTGCGCGTGGTGTACTGCGGTTGGACTGGCGTTCCTGCAAGCGACGCCATCCCGGTGAGTTGTAAACATTAGCTTTGGCCGCCGCCTCGTGCAGATCACTGCCACCGAGCGCATCAAGCATATCGCCAGCTGACCCCGCCTGATGGCCGTAAATACCCGGAGGCGTCAGCACGTCGACGTGGCGCTCCGGCAGCTCGTCGATGAACCGCGACGGCAATGCGTTTTGCCACTGGCCATAGACACGGCGGTTGCCCGCAAAAGAGATCGTGCAAAGCTTTTCCGCCCGCGTGATGCCGACATAGGCAAGGCGGCGCTCTTCCTCCAAGCCTTTGACACCAGATTCGTCCATGGAGCGTTGCGACGGGAACAAGCCATCCTCCCACCCCGGCAAGAACACAGCGGGGAATTCCAACCCTTTGGCCCCGTGCAAAGTCATGATGGAGACCTTTTCGGTGGAATCCTCAGAATCATTATCCATGACAAGGGCGATGTGCTCCAAGAACCCTTGCAGATTCTCGAATTGCTCCAACGCTTTGACCAGTTCTTTGAGGTTATCAAGACGACCGGGTGCCTCGGGAGTTTTGTCGTTTTGCCACATGTCGGTGTAGCCGGATTCCTCCAGCGCCATTTCGGCCACCTCAATATGAGACATATCGCCGATACGCGCGGCATCCCCCCAACGGTCCAACCCTTCGACCAATTTGGCCAGCTCTTTGGCGCCTTTTCCGCCCAAGCCCTTCGCCTCGAGCAACAGCTTCGCGCCGTCAAGCAAGGACACGCCATTGCTGCGGGCCATAATTTGGATTTTCTGCACGGCTTTATCACCAAGCCCGCGTTTGGGCGTGTTCACGATTCTCTCAAAAGCAAGATCATCGCTGGGGCTGGTGATCAGGCGGAAGTAGGCCATGGCATCGCGGATTTCCAAGCGCTCGTAGAAGCGCGGACCGCCGATGACGCGGTATGGCAGCCCGATGCTTAGGAAGCGGTCCTCAAAGCTGCGCATTTGGTGGGATGCGCGCACGAGGATAGCCATTTGGTTGAGGCCGATGGGGTCCATCCCGCGTGTGCCGCTTTGCATGGATTCGATTTCATCACCGATCCAGCGCGCCTCTTCCTCACCGTCCCAATGGCCGATCAAACGCACCTTCTCGCCGCCCTTAGCCTCGGTAAACAAGGTCTTACCCAAGCGGCCCTTGTTGCCCGCGATCACGCCGGAGGCGGCCCCCAGGATATGTTCGGTTGAGCGGTAGTTTTGTTCCAATCGTACAGTTTTTGCGCCCTCGAAGTCCTTCTCAAAGCGCAAAATGTTGCCGACCTCAGCCCCGCGCCACCCGTAGATTGATTGGTCATCGTCCCCGACGCAGCAGATATTCTTATGAGACGCCGCAAGCAGACGCAGCCACATATATTGCGCGACGTTGGTATCTTGGTATTCGTCCACCAAAATATAGCGGAACCAGCGTTGGTATTGTTCCAGCACATCGGGGTGGTTTTGGAAGATGGTGACCATATGCAACAGCAAGTCGCCAAAGTCGCAGGCGTTCAGCGTGCGCAGGCGTTCTTGGTACTGGGCATAGAGCTTTGGCCCTTTGTTGTCATAGGCCCCAGCCTCCGAGGTGGGTACGGCATCGGGCGTCCATGCGCGGTTCTTCCAGCTATCAATAACGCCGGCCAGCAGACGTGCGGGCCAGCGCTTGTCGTCTACCCCTTCCGCCACGATCAACTGCTTGAGAAGGCGAATTTGATCGTCTGTGTCGAGGATAGTGAAATTCGATTTAAGCCCAACCAATTCGGCATGGCGACGCAGCTGCTTCACACAAATAGAGTGGAAGGTTCCTAGCCAAGGCACGCCCTCGACCGCCTCGCCAAGCAGCCCTGCCACGCGGTTTTTCATCTCGCGAGCGGCCTTATTTGTAAAGGTCACGGCCAGAATTTCATTGGGGCGCGCGCTGCCGGTGGTCAACAGGTGCGCAATGCGCGACGTCAGCGCCTTGGTCTTGCCAGTGCCAGCCCCCGCCAACATCAAAACGGGACCATCTAAGGTCTCCACGGCCTCGCGTTGCGCGGGGTTTAGTCCATCTAAATAGGGGGCGGCCCGTGCTCCCATTGCAGCGCCCATGGCGCGTTGGGACAAGGGAAGGCTTGCGGCCTCGAAGGCGTCTTCGTCGTTAAAACTACTCATGCCAACTAGGATAGCGTGTAGCAGCGCGCAGGGAAAGAGGTGTTCTCACTTCGTTCTGCGCGTTGCCACTTATTCGTATGCGCCTTAGGCGACTTCTGGTTTAAAGTCCAAAGCAGCGCCGTTGATGCAGTGCTTCATCCCACCAGCAACGATCACAAGGTGACCCGCGTGGCTGCCGCAGCGACGGCAGTGCAGCTCGATCAAAGCGGCATCTTCGGCCATCGCACCGTATTGCGGAACTTGACCGTCAATCGCAGTCAAAAGCGTGTCAGGCTCGGAGTGATAAAAGAACACCCAACCCTTGTCCAAAACCACCTTCTGGGTGCCTTCATAGAGCTTCAGGTCACACCCTTTACAGTGGTAGCTGCCTTTGCCAGTTTCTTCCCATAAAGGGCTGGACTTCGGTGCCTCTGTGAAACCCTCGCGCATGATGGCGTAGCTTTGCTCGCCCAACAGCTCGTACCATTCGTCTGTCGTGCGCGTAACTTCGTAAACGAAATCCGAAGCGCTGCCTGCTTCGACACTTGCGGCAGCAGGTGCCGCGATCGTTGTCAGAGCAGCAGCGCTAGTGCTTGCAAAAAAGCCACGGCGGGTGAGGCTGATATTTGTTGTATTGGACATAGGAGAGCCTTTCGTTGGGGAAAACCTAGCACCTGTGACTAACAGGGTATTAGAGGAAAAACGGGCGGGCACCGTCTCCGAAGCCCGCCCGAAAAATCTTCGTGTAAGGCGGCTTAGTTGCCTGCAGCAGCCCGTACAGTTTCGGACGCCATTTCGGCAGCGGAGTTGCTGTCGCCGAACAATTTAGCGTTCTTCAGGATGCGTTGACGACCGATGGTGTCAGCTTCGAAGAAGGTTTTACGCTCAGCAGCGCTCATGTTGCCAAGAGCCAAACGTACACGGGCAGTCGTAACATCGCCCATGGAAGTTTCGCGGATGATTGTTTCAGCAGCAGATGCGTTGCTCATTGCGAACAGTTCAGCAGCAGATGTGTCTGCGAAAGAAGGTGCGGCAAAAGCCAATGTAGCTGCGGTAGCGGCAAGGATAGTTTTCATGATCATCGTCTCCAGTTTAATCAAGTATTCGGCCCAGATCGATCTAAGCTAGAATTTTTATGTCACGCTTCGCTTGATATGTCACGTGCCCCATGAGCACTCCGATCACAAGCGTTGTCCAGAAGACATTATCGGAACAATCGCCAATATGACAATGACGGTTGTTCACCTTTCCGTGCAGGCTAATCCCCCTACGTTCAAAAGCCTGTAAGCACTTGAACCCCCAGCCTGAATCTGGCGCAAAAACGATTCATTCACAAAAACGTGAGATTGCCAGTTTGCTAAACCTACACGCGCGCTGCGGTATCCTTCGGCAAAAAGCGCAGTGCCTGTGAAACATATGTCGTTGCTGCAACCTCAATCGATCCAAGCCTACCCCGTCAGATCACAAACCAAGCGCTGCGGGCGCATCCACACAATGCCCCCCTTAACGTTGCTGAGAGCGCCAATCAGGGTGGAACCACGGCTTCGCGGTATCTTTGGCCAAGGGATCAAGCCCAAGAATATGATCCGCCGCCTTTTCCCCCACCATGATAGACGGCGCATTCAGGTTGCCGTTGGTAATGCGCGGGAAGATCGAGCTGTCCGCAAGGCGCAGGCCGTCCACTCCGATCACGCGGCACTCAGGATCCACCACGGCCATCGCATCGTTCCGGCGCCCCATGCGCGCCGTGCCGCAAGGGTGGTAGGCACTTTCTGCATGCTCCGCGATGAAGGCGTCGATCTGCTCGTCGCTGTCCACCGTATTGCCGGGTTGAATTTCGTGGCGCGAAAACTCTGCAAAGGCCTCTTGCCCAAAAATTTCACGGGTGAGGCGCACACATTTGCGGAATTCCTCCCAATCGTCGGGATGGGACATATAGTTAAATTCGATCTTGGGCGCGTCCGCAGGATCACTTGAGCGCAACGTCACCTGCCCTCGCGACTTGGAGCGCATTGGGCCGACGTGGGCTTGATACCCGTGCCCCTCTGCCGCCGCCTGCCCGTCGTAGCGAACCGCAATGGGGAGGAAGTGGAACTGGATGTCTGGGTAGCGCACCCCTGCTGCTGATCGAATGAAGCCGCCGGATTCGAACTGGTTCGACGCCCCAAGCCCCAGCTTTGCCAGCAGCCATTGCGTCCCGACCCAACCTTTGCCCGGAATGTTCCAATAGCGGTACAGGCTGACCGGCTTGGACGCGGCCATTTGCAGGTAGATTTCCAAGTGATCTTGCAAGTTCTGCCCCACGCCCGGGCGGTCCGCCACAACGTCGATCCCGTGGTCACGCAAATGCTGCGCAGGGCCAATGCCAGATAACATCAAAAGCTTGGGGCTGTTGATGGAGGACGCCGCGAGGATGACCTCCTTGCCTGCCTCAATCACCTCCGTCTTGCCTGCGCGCAGGACTTCAACCCCCGTGGCGCGACCATCCTTTATGACCACTTTTTGCGCCAAGGCCTGAACCAATGTGCAATTTTCGCGCTTCAATGCGGGGCGCAGGTAGGCGTTCGCCGCCGACCAACGTCGCCCGTTTTTGATTGTCGCATCGAAAGGCCCCACGCCCTCTTGCTGCTCGCCGTTGTAATCCGGTGTGACGTGGTAGCCCGCCTGCTGCCCTGCTTTGATAAAAGCTTTGGTGAGCGGATTTTTTCCAGGCCCACGGGTGACCGCCAATGGACCTTTGCGACCCCGCCATGAGGCATCCCCGCCGCGCCCACCAGAGCGCCAGTTTTCCATACGTTTGTAGTAGGGAAGCACATCAGCATAGGACCAACCATCCGCCCCCTGCTCCGCCCAATGGTCAAAGTCGCCAGCGTGGCCGCGCACATAGACCATGCCGTTGATCGACGACGATCCGCCCACGACCTTGCCACGCGGGGTGACCAGCTCGCGGTTTTGCAAATTCGGCTCCGGCTCGGACTTATAGCCCCAGTCGTAGCGCGACATGTTCATCGGGTAGCTCAGCGCGCCGGGCATTTGAATGAACGGCCCCCAATCGGTGCCCCCGTGCTCGATCACCAACACGGACTTCCCAGCCTCGGCCAATCGGTAGGCCATAGCGCAGCCCGCAGAGCCCGCACCAACGATGACGTAATCCGCTTTCATTTAGAACTGCGCCTCTACTGGTGTCATCGCCACATAGACGGTCTTCACTTCCGAGTAGTGGTTGATCGCTTCTTTGGAGTTCTCACGCCCAACGCCGGATGCCTTGGACCCACCGAAGGGTGCCTCTACTGGGGCAAGGTTGTAGGTATTGATGTAGCACGTTCCCGCCTCAAACCCCGCAACCACACGGTGCGCACGGGTTATGTCACTGGTGAACACGCCTGCCGCCAGACCAAATTCGGTGTCATTGGCCCGCGCCATGACCTCTTCTTCCGTCTCAAAGTCGAAGACCGCCATGACGGGGCCGAAGATTTCTTCGCGCGCGATGGTCATGTCGTCCGTGACATCCGAGAACACCGTGGGCTCAAGGAAGTATCCGTCGCGCGCCGCCTTGTTGCCACCTGCAAACAGCGTCGCGCCCTCGGTCTTGCCCTTTTCGATATAGCCCAAGACGATGTTCATCTGATCGGCGGACACCATAGGCCCGTAGTTCGTCGCCTCATCCATCGGGTCGCCCATGACGACACCTTCCAAGCGCTCGCTCAAGCGTTTCAGGAACGCCGCCTTGATGCTTTTATGCACGAACACCCGCGTGCCATTGGAACAGACCTGCCCCGAGGAATAGAAGTTGCCAAGGATCGCACCTGAGACGGCGTTGTCGATGTCGGCGTCCTCAAACACAAGGATCGGGGACTTGCCGCCCAACTCCATGGTCACATGCTTCATGCTTGCGGCGGCGGCGGCGTAGACCTTTTGACCCGTTGGCACGGATCCTGTTAGCGACACCTTCGCCACACGTGGGTCGCTCACCAAAGATGCCCCCACCGCGCCGCGACCTTGAACCACGTTATATACGCCAGCGGGAAGGCCCGCCTCATGCAGGATTTCCGCCACCTTCAAGGCGCTGAGCGGCGTCGTCTCGGACGGCTTGAACACCATCGAGTTGCCACACGCCAAAGCCGGCGCCCCTTTCCAGCACGCAATCTGTGTTGGATAGTTCCACGCCCCGATGCCAACACAGACGCCCAATGCCTCGCGGATGGTGTAGACCCAGTCTTGGCCGAGCTGGATATGCTCGCCGGTCAACGTCGCCGCCAAACCGCCGAAATATTCCAATGCATCCGCGCCGGAGGTCGCATCCGCCACCAACGTTTCTTGCAACGGCTTGCCAGTGTCCAATGTTTCCAACACCGACAGCTCACGGTTGCGATCGCGGATGATGTCGGCCGCGCGGCGCAAAATGCGGCCCCGTTCCGTTCCCGTCATCGCCGCCCAGATTTTCTGGCCCGTTTTGGCAGCCGCCAAGGCCTGATCCACGATAGCGGGCGTGGCCTCGTGAACCGTGGCGATCACCTCGCCCGTAGCGGGGTAGATGCATTCAATCGGTGCGCCGGAGGTGTCTTCGACGTATTCACCGTTGATGAAGTGGCTGGCGGTGGGTTGGGCATTTTGCATGATGTATGGCTCCGGCAGGGTGTTCTGAAAATTCGAGTTATTCGCCACGGGGAAAGCGCTGGCTTTCCTCTAGCGTGTTGAGATCCATGTGATTGCGCATGTAGCGCTCGGATGCTTTTTGCAGCGGCTGGTAGTCCCAAGGGTAGTAGCCACCCTTGCGCAATGCCTCGTAAACCACCCATCGGCCAGCTTGGCTGTGGCGCACGGCGGCGTCATAGGCGTCTAGGTCCCAACGGGCCTCGGACTTGGCGCGCAGGGAGGCGAGTGTTCCGGCCTGTGCAGGCTCGCCCGCGAGGTTGGTCAACTCATGCGGATCCGCGTCTAGATCGAACAGCTGGTCAGGGTCCAAGGCGCAGCGGTTGTATTTCCATTTGCCGTAGCGCAGGGACACAAGGGGCGCGTAGCTGGCCTCTGCGGCGTATTCCATCGCCACCGGCTCGTCGCGGCGCTGCCCCTTGCCCAAGGGCGCGATGGACTGCCCGTCCGTCCAAGGCATCACCTCCGACATATCTACCCCCGCGAGGTCACACAGCGTCGGGCAAAAGTCGATATTGGAGACCGCGTCCGTGACCAACCCCGCCTCCATATCCGGCGAGGAGACCATGAATGGCACCCGCGACGCCCCCTCAAAGAAGCTCATCTTGAACCACAAGCCCCGCTCGCCCAGCATGTCGCCGTGGTCGGACACGAACAAGATCGTGGCATCTTGGCGGGTGGCCTCCAGCGCCTCCATCACCTCCCCGATTTTATCGTCGAGGTAGGAGATATTGGCGAAGTAGGCGCGGCGTGCGCGGCGGATATCGTCGTCGGAGATGTTGAAGTTATCGCGGTCGTTGGCGTCTAAGATGCGTTGAGAATGGGCGTCTTGGTCCTCATAGGGGATCGGGCCGACCTGCGGCATCAGATGCTCGCAATCCTCATACAAATCCCAGTATTTCTTGCGCGCCACGTAGGGGTCATGGGGATGGGTGAAGCTGGCCAGCAGGCACCAAGAGCGGGCATCGCGACCACGCGCCAGATCATAAATCTTGCGGGTCGCATGAAAGGCCACCTCGTCGTCGTATTCCATCTGGTTGGAGATTTCCGCAACTCCTGCCCCAGTGACCGACCCCATGTTGTGATACCACCACTCAATGCGCTCGCCGGGTTTGCGGTAATCTGGCGTCCAGCCGAAATCGGCGGGGTATATATCTGTGGTCAGGCGGTCTTCAAACCCGTGCAGCTGGTCAGGCCCCACGAAATGCATTTTGCCCGACAGGCAGGTTTGATACCCCGCGCGGCGCAGGTGATGCGCGAAGGTTGGGATGGAGGACGCAAATTCGGCCGCGTTGTCGTAGACGCCCGTGCGTGACGGCAGTTGCCCCGTCATGAAGCTGGCCCGCCCCGGAGCGCATAGAGGCGAGGCGGTGTAGGCGTTCTGGAACCGCGTGGATTTTGCCGCCAGCTTTTTGAGGTTCGGCGCATGGAGCCAGTCGGCGGGGCCGTCGGGGAACAGCGTGCCATTGAGTTGATCCACCATGAAGATCAGGAAGTTCGGCTGGGTCACGGCTGCTCCTCCAAATGTGGGGCTGTGAAGGCAAGGATCGTGGCAGCCGGGTCGTTTGAGATTGGCGCCCCAAGGGCCGCGCGAATATACAGCCCGTCAATCAACGCGGCGATGGCGTCGGCCAATTCGTCGGGCTTAGGGGCAATCGGGCGAAGGGCATGGATCAAATTGCTGCGCAGGCGGCTTTGATACACCCGCAGCAACCGCATGGCGTCGGGGCTGGTGTGGGCCTTCACGTAGAAGTTCAGCCAAGCAGATATCACCTCAGGGTCAAAACAGGACTGCGCGAAGCTCGCCTCCACGAGGGCCTTGAGGCGTGCGCGCGGAGTGGTGGCCACATGCAAGCGGCTGCGCACCTCTACAGCGAAGCCCGCAAGGATATGGCGCATGGCGGCAAGGAATATCTGGTCTTTGTTCCCAAAGTAATGATGCGCCAGCGCCGAGGACATGCCCGCACGTTTGGAGATCGCGCTGACGGTCACATCAAGCGATCCCGCTGCCCCGATCTCAGCGATGGCGGCGGTTACAAGGGCCTCGCGGCGTATAGGTTCCATTCCAAGCTTTGGCATGGAAATACGCTTGCTGGTTTTTTATTGACTCGTCAATCAATAAAAACTTCGCGCAAAGAGAGCCTGCGCCGACAGGATCCACCGCGCCCCCAAATTCACACCTTCAGGAACGGGTATTTTGCCGTCAGTTACACGCCGGTTTGGTTATTTGGCTGTGCGGCCAATCCATTTTGACAAAGGAGCCGCCGAGACCCCGTGCAGGATAATCGACAGGAAAACGGTCATAGACACGCATGCCAGAAGCTCTTGCTCGCCGGGGAAATCGAACTCGTCCACCATGATCATGGTGAACAATATAGAGGCCAGCCCGCGCGGCCCGAACCATCCCAAAAACAACTTCTCACGCAGGGGTAAGCCGGTGCCCAGCAATGACACCCAAATGGGCAGTATTCTGACAACGGTCAGAAACAGCAGTGCCACGACTATCGCTTTCCAATTCATATGCGCCAGCGCATCGGGCAACATCAAGGCGCCGAATATTAAGAATGCGAGCATC
Organism: Litoreibacter sp.; assembly: GCF_039974535.1. Classification (GTDB taxonomy): domain Bacteria; phylum Pseudomonadota; class Alphaproteobacteria; order Rhodobacterales; family Rhodobacteraceae; genus Litoreibacter. The sequence continues at coordinate 352,585 of NZ_JBDWIU010000011.1, forward strand.
GTTAACAGCTGGCCTACGCCTTCCATGAACTCGCCGATAAAGTGGATGTTGTTCTTGAAAGTATGTCCGAAGGTCATACCCGCGACGAAGGCTGCAATGAACCCGTTGCCACCAACAATCTCGGCGCTAATGAACGTGGCGAACGCCACCACTAAGAACGCCACACCGCCTGCGGCCTCTGCCATAAGACCGCGGTTTTGAGCGAGGTCCATCGCCTTGGCAAAGCCCCACCCGAACGCGATGCCGACCAATGGACCCAGAACTATCTGCAATATTGCGGAGGTCGCAAGGCCATCGGTCTGCGCGTCATTCATGCCAGCCGACGCTAGGATCGCGCCAAGCAAAACGAAGGGCAAAACCAACCCGTCGTTGAGGCCGCTTTCGACATTGATAGTTTGGCTCAACCTGTCGGGCACATCCGGGCTCGACACCACTGTCTGGCCTAGGGCCGCATCCGTCGGGGCCAGGACTGCGGCAGTCAGCAAAGCCATTGCAAATCCATTATGGGGGCTCATGCCATAGACCACAGCGATACCAAGAACCAAAGATAGCGGCATCCCGATGATGAGCATTCTGGTGGGAAACTGAAAGTTCCGACGCAGCTCATCCAAGCGAACGCGGCTCGCATCAGAAAACAGAACCAAAACCAATGTAATCTCTGCTATCAGGCGCTTGCCTGCATCCAACACTTCAGGTTCGGCCATTATTTCTAGCGAGTGTGAGCTGACGTACCCCACTGACATGAAGACAATCGGCAATGTTATGATCGTTTTCGCGATCGCATTCGTGAGCAGCGAGTAGACGAAAGTGCAGGCTAGGATGCCCAGCAATACAAGCTCCAAAGACCCATGCGCGTGTTCCATCTCAACCTCCCAAAACAGATATTGTCACTCGGGCCAAGTTGAGACCTATCCCAGTTCTATAGCTGCTTACGATAACCACAAACCAATTGGTTGAGAAACCTAATCTCGCCCCCTCATGAAGTTGTGAAACCACCCGGCAAGTCAGTCCGTCCAGATAACAAGCACTACACCTTGGTCTCGGGAACGGTTGGGGTGGTGGAGCGTTTCAACATCGCCTCACGCCACGTGATAAAACTGACCGAGGCCAAAATCACCAAACCCCCGAAAATCACCCAGCCATCCAGCGCCTCGTCAAAGACCAACGCGCCCAGAAGCACTGCCCAGAACAGCTGCAAAAACGTCACCGGTTGCGTCACCGTAACGGGGGCCGCTTGGAACGCCAGCGTCATGGAATAGTGCCCAGCGGTGGCAAAACACGCGAGCAGGAACATCCAGCCAATTTGCGTCAACGTCGGCGTCACCCAAACGAGTGCGGCCAACGGGGCCAAGCCGATGGTCACCATGATAGACAGCATGCCCACTACCACTGCGGGGCTGACCTCATCCGCCATGACCTTGGCCGTCAGATACGACCCCGCGAACATCACCGCCGTGATCAGCATCGCGAAATGGCCCGGCGAAAGCTCTCTGAACCCCGGCCGAAGGATAATCATCGCACCAATGAGCGCCACGACCACAGCCATGATCCGTCGAAAGGCCAGCTTCTCGCCTAGAAAGAACGCAGCCCCCAGCGTGACGTAGATCGGTGACATATAATTCATCGCCGTCACCTCAGCGATGGAGATTTGCGTCATCGCGTAGAACCACAATGTCACGCCAAGCGTGTGGACCAGCCCGCGAAACCCGAACAGCTTTAACGCGCGCGGCGTCAGTTTGGCCCTGCGAATTGGCCCGATCATGGGGATCAGGAACACCAACCCAAGAAGGTAGCGCAGGAAGGCGGATTGCGCGGCGGGCAGCTCCGAGCCGACATGTTTTACAATCGCCGTCACCGCCACGAACATAAGGCCCGTGACCAGCATCCAGACGGCGCCCGCTACGGGTCTATTTTGAGTGTTTGCCATTGCGCCACCTGACGCCCATGCGCGGGCGGGCGCAAGCCCTATCCGTTAAAGATCAGCCCAAAGGCGATCAGCCACATGGTCGCCCCAACCAGCGCGTCCAATATGCGCCACGCCTTCGGTCGCACAAAGAACGGTGCCAAAAGGTGGGCACCAAATCCAAGCAGGATGAAGAACACCAAAGAAGCAGTCGCGGCCCCCGCCCCGAAAATCACGCGATCTTCGCCAAATTGCGACGCGATGGAGCCTAGCAAGATCACCGTGTCCAAATAGACATGCGGGTTGAGCCATGTCAGCGCCAACAAGGTCGCGGCGACCTTGCGCCAATCGCTACGCGCGCGCCCCTCCACGTCCAATGCCTCCGTGCTAGTAAGTGCCGATTTGAACGACATCGCACCGTATGCCAGCAAGAAAACCGCCCCCCCGTACCGCATGATCGGCCCCAACCACGGCATCTGCTCGCTTAGAACCCCGAAGCTGGTGACGCCCAAAGCAATCAGCAGCGCATCAGACACGCCACAAATCACCACACACAGCAATACATGCTCGCGGCGGATCCCTTGGCGCAACACAAACGCGTTCTGCGCCCCGATTGCCAGGATCAAGGTAAAGCTAAGGGCAAAGCCCGAGAAAAAGATTGGCATATTCAGCGTCCCGCCTAAAGAAGTTGCACTGGTGCTAAAGGCAAGTGGGTGTGGAGTATAGCTAATCATTCTTAATCGTGATTAGCTATACTTATGCATGACTACAGCCAACTAGAAGCGCTAAGCGCCGTCATCCGAACCGGCAGCTTTGACGGAGCCGCCGCGCAATTGGGCGTGACCCAATCCGCGATCTCGCAGCGCATCAAGCAGCTAGAGGAACGCGTGGGCGCGGTGTTGGTCAAACGCGGACAACCTTGCACCGGCACTGATGCGGGCAACCGCTTGGCCACCCACACCGACCAAGTGCGCTTGATGGAAAAATCGGTGGAGTTCGCGCTTCCCGTCAGCGACGACCCCACCCCCGTTCGCATCGCGGTAAACGCAGATAGTTTGGCCACATGGCTCCTGCCCGCGTTGGCCGAGCACGACGGGTTCCTCTATGATCTTATCGTAGACGACCAGGACCACAGCGCGGATTGGTTGCGGTCCGGCGAAGTGGCCGCGGCGATTTCGGGGCATGCGGGGCCTGTACAGGGCTGCGATAGCATCGCCCTTGGGGCCATGCGGTACATCGCGACTGCCTCACCCGACTATATAAACCGCCACATGCCAAACGGCCCCACGGTTGAGGCCTTTGAGGCCGCCCCCGCCATGACCTTCAACGACAAGGACCGCCTGCAAATGGACTGGGCCGCAGGTGTCGCGGGGCAATCGGTGACCTTGCAAAAACACCGCCTCGCCTCGACCCAAGGCTTCATTGAGGCGGCTACCTTGGGGTTGGGATGGGGGATGAACCCCGAAACCCTGTGCCGATCTCACCTCGACGCGGGCACCCTTGAGGAGGTCTCACCAAACGCGCCGATGGATGTGGCGCTATATTGGCAGGTGTCGCGCCTAACCGCAGAGCCGCTGAAGCCGTTGACCAAATCCGTTGTCCGGCACGCGCGGGCCGCCCTCATCCAAACCTAATTACAAACGCGTTGGGGCGCAGCCAGTGGCCACGCCCCAACAAATAATCGCGTCGCGCCGGTAGGCGCGCCCTTTAGGTCAAAGCTGCGCCATGACCTCGTCGCTGGCCTCGAAGTTAGCGGTGACGTTTTGAATGTCATCGTCATCTTCCAGCGCGTCAATCAGCTTCATCAGCTTGGTCATGCCTTCCAAGTCCAGCTCGGTGGTCGTGGTGGGCTGCCAGATCAATTTGGTGGAATCCGACTCGCCCAACTCAGCTTCAAGCCCAGTTGAGACGGTGTTCAGGTCCGTGTCGGCGCAAATGATCACATGGCCCTCTTCGGACGAATCCACATCCTCGGCGCCCGCCTCGATTGCCGCCATCATCACAGTGTCCGCGTCGCCCACGGTCGCCGGATAGATCACTTGACCCTTGCGATCGAACATGAATCCAACGGATCCGGTTTCGCCCAAATTGCCGCCGTTCTTTGTGAACGTCGAGCGCACGGTAGACGCGGTGCGGTTTTTGTTGTCGGTCATGGTCTCGACAATCACAGCCACGCCGCCGGGGCCGTAGCCTTCATAGCGAATTTCGTCATAGCTTTCCGCGTCGCCACCCTGCGACTTCTTAATCGCGCGATCGATCACGTCCTTTGGCACCGACTGCGACTTAGCTTCCTTCACCGCAAGGCGAAGACGCGGGTTTTTGTCGGGGTCAGGCTCACCCATTTTGGCCGCCACGGTAATTTCCTTGGCAAGCTTGGAGAACAGTTTGGAGCGCAGTTTATCCTGACGACCTTTGCGGTGCTGGATGTTTGCCCATTTTGAGTGGCCGGCCATGGGTCTCTCCCCGTTTAATGCTGAGTTGTCCCGCTTTTATGCAAGCGTCCTGCAATCTGCAAGATGTAGCGCGCTTTTCCCCGCTTCCGGTGAATGCCAAAGGCCGATAGAGTTCGAATATGACACAAGAACAAATCACGCTATTCGCCCTTTTCGGAGTCGTTTTCGCCCTGCTGCTATGGGGACGTTGGCGCTATGACTTGATTGCCTTCTCGGCCCTGATGGCAGGCGTGGTGCTGGGCGTGGTGGACGCCAAGCACGCATTTGATGGCTTTGGACACCCCGCCACACTGGTTGTGGCGCTTGTTTTGGTGGTCTCGGCTGGGCTGGTGCGATCTGGCGCGGTCTTCTTAATCACCCGCACCTTGATTGACAGTGCGCGATCCCTTGGGGCGCATATCGCGTTGATGGGACTGATCGGCGGCGTTTTGTCTGCCTTTATGAACAACGTGGCGGCCTTGGCCTTACTGATGCCTGTCGACATTCAAACCGCCCGCAAAGCAGGGCGCGGGCCGGGATTGTCGCTGATGCCCTTGTCATTTTGCACAATCCTTGGCGGCATGGCGACGCTGATTGGCACCCCGCCAAACATCATCATCGCATCCATCCGCGAGGATATGCTGGGCGAACCGTTCAAGATGTTCGACTTCGCGCCCGTGGGTGGCATCACCGCCATCGTGGGCCTTCTATTTGTGGCCGTCATTGGCTGGCGGCTTATTCCCCAAGGCAGCGACGAAGGTCGCGCCGGCAACCCGATGGACGACTACGCCGACTACATCGCAGAGCTAACGATCCCTGAAAATTCAAAACTAATCGGTAAACGCATTCGCGAGTTGCAAGAAGATGCAGAGAAGGCCGATGTGGCCATCTTGGGGCTGGTTCGTGACGGCAAGCGCCGCTACGGCACCGCGCAAAACACCGACCTGCGAGCCAGCGATGCTTTGGTGCTTGAAGCCACGCCAGATGCGCTGGACGAATTCCGCACGGCCCTATCCTTGGACTTCGCCGACGAGAAGCGCGAAGAGCACCTGCGTGCCGACGGCGAAGGCGTGAAGATCATCGAGGTCGTGGTCACCGAGCAAAGCCGCATAAACGGTAAAACCGCGCAAGCAATTGGGCTACCTTGGCGCCAACGTTCCGTCCTGATGGGCATTTCGCGTAGCGGCAAAAGCATTCGCAAACAGGTACGTAAAACCGTGGTCGAGACGGGAGACATTCTGTTGCTGCTTGTCCCCCAAGACAGCGCCAACGATGTGACGGACTGGCTGGGCTGCCTACCCTTGGCCGAGCGCGGCTTGGCCGTAACCGAAGACAAGAAAACATGGCTCGCAATCGGGTTGTTTGCGGCGGCGGTGGTCGCGGCTTCCTTGGGGCTTATCTATCTGCCCGTCGCACTTGGCATTGTGGTGGTGGCCTACGTCTTGGCCCGCATTGTGCCTTTGTCGGAGCTCTACACCCACATCGAATGGCCAGTGGTCGTGCTGCTTGGCTCGATGATCCCGCTTGGCGCGGCACTTGAGGCATCGGGCGGCACCGAATTGATCGCGGGCAGCTTGGTCGCCTTGACCAATGGCATGCCGGCTTGGGCGGTTTTGACTGTTCTCATGATTGTGACGATGACCCTGTCGGACGTGTTGAACAACACCGCCACCGCGATTGTCGCGGCCCCCGTTGGCATCACGATGGCGCAAACCATGGGCGTGAACCCCGACCCGTTTCTGATGGCCGTCGCCGTCGCCGCATCCTGCGCCTTCTTGACGCCCATTGGGCACAAGAACAACACCCTGATCTTGGGGCCAGGCGGCTACAGCTTTGGTGATTACTGGCGCATGGGCCTACCGTTGGAAATTCTGGTTGTGGCAGTCTCGATCCCCGCCATTCTGACGTTCTGGCCGCTTTAGAATCCCGCGTCACTCTCGAAGCGGTACGCTTGACCGGACAGGTCGGTAATAGTCACCACTGCCAGTGGTCTGAATGGGATCTCGGTCTCGTCAATAACCAGCTCGCGCGCAGTCTCGCGCAAAGCCACTTGACCCGGAAGCGTTCCCGCTGCCAGCACAACTTCGTAGGTAAATGCGTATGGACACTCGCTCAGCGTGCCTGTCCACCCGTTGGAGCGCCCTGCCGCACCCGCGCTACCCAAACACTGAATGCCATCGTCCATCCCGACAATGACCGCATCGGACTCTAGTGCGACAACGACGGGTCGGGTGGCGCGTTCTGGCAATGGGGCCGGCACCTCGAAGGGTTCGCTGCGTCCAAAAACGCGGTCTTTCACGATTCCACATCCGGACACGGCAAGGGCCATGGTCGCAAACAGTGTGCAGGTGGTGATGCGCATATAGCCTCGCAGAAATTGTTCGCAGATAACTTACATCGCGCGTCCTCATGAGGGAAACCCCAATACAGAGCCTGCACGAATTGGCAGGCTACATCAGCGGCCAGATCATTGGGATGACGAAGGACGCCAACAGCCCGATGGACAGGTTCAGCGGGATACCCGCCCGCATGAAATCGGTGAATCGATACCCGCCGGGGCCGTAAACCAGCATGTTGGTCTGATACCCAATCGGTGTGGCAAAACTCGCCGATGCGGCCACCATCACTGCGACCACCAGCGGGCGCGCGTCCATTCCCATGGTCGAGGCCAAACCGATCGCAATTGGCGTCACCACCACGGCCACCGCGTTGTTCGACACCAGCTCTGTCAGCACGGAGGTAAGAAGATAAATCCCCCACACCACAAAGAAGGGTGGAAGGTTGACCATCCATGGGGCCAAGGCCTCCACGATCAAGGTCACAGCGCCTGAAGCCTCAAGCGCCGCCCCGATGGCGAGCATGGAAAAAATCAACACTAGCAGATGCCCATCCACATGCGAGAACGCCTCATCCGCGTCGATACATCTGGTCAAAAGCACAATCGCAACCGCAAGGATGGACAGTAGGAAGATCGGTGCCACGCCAAAGCCCGCCAAGCCCACCAACGCCAACAAGGCCGCAATAGCGATGGGCGCATGGGAGCGACGAAAGGCCCTTGCCGACGGGTGCGACACGTCCACCAGCTCCATCTCACTGGCAAGGCGCGAGATGTCTTCCATCGCCCCCTCCAACAACAATGTATCACCAACACGCACAATCAGATCGTCCAACTGGCGGCCGATATTTTGGTTTCTGCGGTGCACCGCCAAAGGGTACACACCGTAACGGCGACGCAGACGCATGGATCCAAGCGAGCGGCCCACCATTTTGCAACCCGGCGTAATCAAAACCTCGACGGTCGAGGTCTCAACGGCAGACAGCTGATCCACACGTTTGAGTTCTTTATTTCGTTGTAAGGACAACAACTCTGTCATTTCGGTGCGAAGGACCACGCGGTCACCGGTTTGCAATGTCACGCTTTGCAGGTTGCGACGCAGCGATGTATCGCCGCGCACCACATCTACGAGACGTACCCCGTCACGCTTGAACAACTGCACATCCAGAACCTCGCGCCCGATCAAGTTGCTTTCGGGCGGGATCGCGGCCTCTGTGAAGAACTTCATTTTGGAGCGGTCGGACAACATCATCGCCATGCTATCGCGCTCCGGCAGCAGTCGCGGGCTGATGAAGCGCAGATAAATCATCCCCCATACGACCAAAACGATGCCCAGTGGGGTCACCTCAAAGATTGTAAATGGCGCCATACCGTTGGCCCGCGCAACACCGTCAACCAACAGGTTTGTGGAGGTCCCGATCAACGTCAGCGTGCCCCCCAAGATGGCCGCATAGGACAGTGGGATCAGCAACTTGGAAGCCGACACCCCCAATGTGCGCGACAATTGTACAAATACAGGGATCATCACGACGACAACCGGCGTGTTGGACACGATGGCCGAGGAGATCACGACGAAAGCGAACATGCCCGCAAGCGCCAAGGCCGGATTCTTCGCAGCATTGCGATCCGCGACCTGCGTGAACCAATCCAGCGCGCCGGTGCGCACCAAAGAGCCCATGATGATAAACATCGCCGCAATGGTCCAAGGCGCAGGGTTGGATAAAACGCTCAGCGCTGCGTCATAGGGCAACACGCCAGTTGCCAGCAAAACGGACGCCCCGCCGATGGCCACCACTTCCGTCGGGTATGTCTCGCGCACGAACAGCGCGAACATCCCTATGACGACCAGAAGGGCCAAGATTGCGCGTGTATTTTGGGAAAGGTCGAGAAGTTCCATTAGGACTCCGTTAAGTCAGGCTTAGCTGGTGCCCGCGGTTGTACCAACGCCAGCCCAAACAGCAATATAGCAAAGGCAGCCCAGACCCAAAGCGAATAGCGCTCGCCCAGCAGCCAGATTGACCACACAACCCCGAATGCGGTTACAAGATAGCTCACTTGCACTGCAAACACTGGCCCCGCGCGGCCCACAAGCCAGACATAGGCCGAATACACAAAGGCGTGAATCAAGGAAGACCCGATCAAGGCCCATTCAGCTAGGCCGTAAGATATATTGGGATTGATGAACTGCCCGCGCCAAAGCGCCAGTGGCCCCGCGATCAGCGCACCAATCACGCTTGCGCCCAACAACAGCTGCAACGGATCAAGGCCCGCCGTTCCCCAGCGCGCCACGTAGTTGCCCTCCACCGCGTAAAACAACGGAGCAATCAGGGCCAACGGGATAAAGGCCACCATCGAGCGGTCCGGCAGGCTGGCCTCGGGCAAGACAATCAAAAGCACCCCGCAAAGGCCAAATGCCAAACCAGCCAAGCGCGACCATTGGAAATTTTCGTTTCCAAGCAACACCGCCACTGGAAACGCCATCATCGGCACCAGTGACAACAAAATGGCCACCAAACCCGCTGGTAAATACTCCAGCGCCGCATAGGTTCCTGCGCCGGGCAATACCGTCCCGACCAAGGCAATGATCAAACAGGCCCAAAGTTGGTTGCGGGTAAATGTGATGGGTTTGCCGCGCATCAGGCATATCGCGCCCAAAATTGCGCCAGTGATCACCACCTGCCAGAAGATCAGGCCAAACTGGCGGTGCCCGCCATCAACAGCCATTTTACCAAGCGGCTGTGTTAGCCCCCATCCTGCACCCATTACGAATAACGCAGTAAAGAGACCGTTGCGTTCATTCATAGGAACTGGCTCACGCAGGTCCGGCTTGGGCCAATCGGCCGCCTTGGCGCACCATCTCGATGCGCGTCGCCGCTCCGGTGCGATCGTCGGTTTCAACATAGAGGCCAGATAGCGTCGCCTCCTCCATCGCGGGGGTGAAGCGGCCTTTCACCATACCGGTGACGAAACGGCGCATAGGCTCCGCCTTTTCCATCCCGATGACCGAGCTGTAGTCGCCGCACATGCCCGCGTCAGACAGGTAGGCACATCCTTGCGGCATGATCATTGCATCCGCCGTCGGCACATGGGTGTGCGTGCCCACGCAAACGCTTGCGCGTCCGTCGCACCAATGGCCCATGGCCATTTTCTCGGACGTGGCTTCGCAGTGCACATCAACCAGCGAGGCTTGCACCATCCCACCACGTGGATGGGTTTTGAGAACCTGCTCCAGCTTGCCAAACGGGTCTTCAAACGGACGCTTCATAAACACCTGCCCCAAAACTTGTGTCACCAGTATCTTGCGGCCGCGCCCAGCATCATAAATGCCGTGACCACGCCCCGGCGCGTCCTTGGCGAAATTAAGGGGACGCACGATGCGCGGTTCTTTCTCGATGAATTGCAACATGTCACGCTGATCGAACGCATGGTCGCCCAAGGTCAGGCAATCCGCGCCAGCGTCCAGCAGCGCTTTAGCGTGGGCTGCGGTCAGCCCCATGCCTGAGCTGGCGTTTTCGCCGTTGACCACGACGAAATCTAACGCCCAATCGCTGCGCAGCTTGGGCAAACGCTCTACAATGGCGGCACGCCCAGCGCGCCCCATTACATCTCCGAGAAACAAAATCTTCATGACGCAGACCTAGGCTTATTGCCCGACATGCGCAACACGCCCTGATCAGTGACGACGCCATCAAGTGGTTGGTCCGTAGGCTCCAACGGCAGGTCGGACGCTTCTTGTGCTGCGAATGCATAGCCCAGCGCAGTAACTTGCCCCCGCGCGCGCAACCCTTCCAGCGTTCGGTCATAAAAGCCTCCGCCATAGCCCAAACGCCCGCCGCCTCGATCAAACGCAACGAGCGGCACGATCAAGACGTCGGGGACAACCACCTCTGCGTTCACCGGAATATATGCGCCAAACGTACCTTCGTGCATGTCGCATCCTGGCTCCCAACGGTGAAATTCCAGCGGTAGGCCTGCACCTTTGATCACCGGCACCGCCACCGGCCCCCAAGCGGCCATTGCCGCCATAACCGGCATTGGGTCAACTTCCGTGCGGATCGGCATATAGCCCGCCAAGGCCCGCCCCTTGAACGGTAGCACCGCCTCCAGCAAATGCGCGACGGCTGCAGCATCATTGCCGGTTGATTTGGCGTCCTTGCGGCGCGCGAAGGCCGCCTTACGTGCGGCGGCTTTTATCTGGGTCAGATCATCCATAACGGTGTTGTTGCCTGACGCTGCCCTCTTGGCAAGCCCCTGTATATGCCGCTACCGTGCTCCGCATGACACTCCTCAAACTAGATCACCTTGCCCTGACCTCTGAGACGCTGGAGGCAGGGCGCGCCCATGTAGAAGACGCACTTGGCGCGCCCCTGACCCCAAGGGGAGAACATCCCCTTATGGCAACGCATAACCATCTGTTGTCGCTCGGTGATGAAGAATACTTCGAAGTGATTGCTGTTGATCCCAATGGAGTCGCGCCAAACCGCCCCCGTTGGTTCAACATCGACAACTTTTCGGGGCTTCCACGGCTCACCAATTGGATAGTGTCGACCCAAAACATAGAGGCCGCCTTGGACGCCCTGCCCGACGGCTTCGGCACGCCCATAGCCTTCAAGCGCGGTGAGTTCGAGTGGTCCATGGCTGTGCCCGACGACGGTATCTTGCCGTGGGGTGGTTGGGGACCGGCGTTGATCCAATGGCATAGTGAAATGCATCCCGCGCCGATGCTGCCCGACCAGAACGTGCGACTAAGCACTGTCCTATTGCGCCACCCCCAAGCCGTCGAGATCGCCGCCGCCATCGCGCCCCTTTTGCCGCGTGACACCATCTTATTTGAGGAGGCGAACACCCCAAGCCTAAGCGCCAGTTTCGACACCCCATTGGGACCGCGATCCCTGTCATGACGCTTATTCGACCGGCACAGGCCAAGGACGCCGCTGGCATTTGTGCGATCTTGAACCCCATTATTGCGAACACAACGATTACTTTCTCTCCCGACCCAATCACGCAGGATGATGTGATCGAGGGCTTATCTAATCATGCCGCACGCGCTCATCCCTACCTTGTTGCAGAGGACGACAGTGCAGGCGGCGCAGTGGTGGGGTACGCCAAATATGGCCCCTTCCGCGCTGGCGCAGGCTATGCCCGCACAGTCGAGATAACGGTTCACCTCGCCCCCTGCGCGCGCGGGCAAGGATTGGGGCGCAAACTGGTCAAAACGCTGGAAGATCATGCACGTGCAACAAAACTTCACGCACTTGTTGCCGGCATCTCCTCGGAGAACACCTCCGCCTTGAATTTCCACACTAAACTGGGGTTTGAGACCGTAGGAACCCTTCCGCAAGTCGGCCATAAGTTCGGGCGTTTCATCGATCTTGTACTAATGCAGAAATATCTCTGACAAGCTGAACTGTATAGTTTAGTCTGTCGGCCATGTCAGTTTGGAGCCGCATATCAAACGCGCTATCGGCGCTCGCTTCGGGTGAGAGCTTGCTCGCTGTATTCGAGCATCTTCGCACGCCGCCAGAGCGGCGCGTGGGCTTTACGATTGCCGTCATTGCCCTTGGTGCAAAAATGGCCAAGGCGGACGGGCTTGTGACCCGCGACGAGGTCACCGCTTTTCGCGAAATTTTCACCATCCCGCCGGAGGACGAGGCACAAGCCGCGCAATTGTTTAACCTCGCCCGTCAGGACGTGGCTGGTTTTGACGACTATGCCCGCAAAGTCGCGGCTATGTTCGACGACAACCATTCGACCCTTTACGATCTGATGGAGGGTCTATTCCACATTGCGATGGCCGATGGCCGCTATCACCCGCTTGAGGAAAAGTTTCTCAGCGAGGTTGCACGCATCTTCAAGATCACCGAGTCGGAGTTCCGCTGCCTGCGGGCCCGCTTTGTTCCAGATGCTGCGCCCGACCCCTACTCGGTTCTGGAGGCAAGCCCAGACATGAGCCTGCAAGACATCCGCATGCGCTGGCGTAAATTGGTAAAAGAATCCCACCCCGACATCATGGCTGCGCGCGGCGTCCCCCATGAGGCCGTGAAGCTGGCGGAGCGTCGCCTTATTCGCATCAACGCTGCTTGGGAAGAAATACTATCGGATCGAGAACCCGTTTCATGAGAATTGCGACCTACAACGTCGAATGGTTCACCTACCTCTTCGATAAGAACAATGAGCTGCTTCAGGATGACAGCTGGTCCTCGCGCCATAATGTAACCAAAGCGATGCAGGTGAAAGCCCTAGGCTTGGTGTTCCAATCTATGGACGCCGATGTTGTGATGGTTATCGAGGCGCCTGACACCTCCCCCCATCGCTCTGGCACGAAGGCGTTGGAAAATTTCGCAAAACACTTTGGGCTGCGCACCTCCAAAGCCTTGATTGGCTTTGACAACAACACCCAGCAAGAAATCGCGATGTTGTACGATCCGAATGTCGTCACGGCGGTGCATGATCCACAAGAAAGCGAAGCCGCCCCGCTATTTGACCAAGCCTTCCAGATGGACTTGGACATCGACGCCAAGAAAGACGACGTCGTGTTCTCCAAACCTCCTTTGGAAGTGGCCCTAACGACCAAGGCCGGCAACACGCTGCGCCTGATCGGCGCGCATCTGAAATCCAAGGCACCGCATGGGGCGCGCAATGACGCCGACGCCATGCGCATCTCGATCGCGAACAGGCGCAAACAGCTTGCACAGTGCATTTGGTTGCGGGCGCGGGTTACGGACCACATGAATGCAGGCCAATCCATTATGGTCATGGGGGACTTCAACGACGGCCCCGGTTTGGATGGCTACGAGAAGCTGTTCGGCCGCTCAGGTGTCGAGATTGTACTAGGCGAAAGCGACGACGCGCAGCTTGCTTTGTTTGATCCCCATGCACATGCCGTTATGACCCAGCCCTTTGGCGCACGCCCCACAACGTCGCGGTTCTATGTGAGCCGTGAGAAGCGGTTTCTGAACGCCTTGCTCGACTACATCATGGTGTCCCCCGATTTGAAGGCGAAATCCCCCAAGTGGCACATCTGGCATCCCTTCGATGACCCTGAGTGCTGGGAAACGCCCGAGGTCCGTGAAGCACTGCTTATGGCGTCGGACCACTTCCCTGTGACGATTGACATCGATCTGTAGAATTTGAATTCTCGGGCCAACCGCCCCATATTCAAACCATGAAACAGCTATTTATGATCTGCGCCATCGCGCTTTCGCCAATCAGTGCCAATGCGCAAGAAACTGAGTCCCCCTTCGGGTTAAGTGACCTCGCCCCTTTGGCCGAGAACTTCAAAGAGTTATTTGAGGGATTCGCCGACGACATGTTGCCCTTGATGGAGCAGCTTTCGGGAAAAATGTCCGATCTGAACGCCTATGAGGCACCTGAGGTCCTCCCGAACGGGGATATCCTTATCCGCCGCAAACCCAAGGCCGAGACCACGCCGGACCCCGAACCCGAGGTAAATCAGGACGGCAGCATCGACTTGTAAAAGTTTTTTGCATTTGTTGTGAATTCCCTCTTGCGGCCCATGCGCACCATCGCTAAATCACGGCCTACCAGACGGCGCGGGCGTAGCTCAGGGGTAGAGCATAACCTTGCCAAGGTTAGGGTCGGGCGTTCGAATCGCCTCGCCCGCTCCATCTGGTCAAACGAAAAAGCCTCGGCGGAAGCCGGGGCTTTTCTTCGTTTATAACAAGGTAAATTTGGCCGCCTACTCCCCGATCTATGCCGCCAGAAGTTGCGCCACAGCTCCATGAACACTCACACGAGCGGCGCGGCCATAATGTCCGACGTTCGAGCGAAGTTCCGGGAACACTTCAAACAGTTCTTCACGCGCCGCATCGTCCAAACCAGGCAAGCTGTAATCGCCCGGTTGATAGCTTTCGCTCAGCGCACCGTCCGCAGTGATGATTTGGTGCGTATCGAACATCAAATGATTGTAGCTGACCAGCCCACCTCTTAATTGGCGGATGTTTCGGCCGTTGACCAAATGTGTTGCTGCGACGAGGACCTCTTCCTCACCAAAGTACATTTGTGCTCTATACCCGCGACATAACACGCGGTGCTGCGGAGAGACCCGAAGTACGTGATCATTTCCGATAGCGCCTGCGTCGAATTCAATTGGCGCATGGCGTGCGTCTGCGAGCATGTCACGGCTCCCGATCCAACGGATGGGCTGCGGGCCGTCATCACGGGTCAACACGTAGTCACCCGAACGTAATTCCTCGACCCGACGTTGCCCGCTTGGCGTGGCAATCATCACACCATCGCAGTAGCAAATAGGCGCGGCATCGAAGGTGACGAAAGCACTATCGGTGTTTCCGTCGGTGTCTTCGACGGTGTAGCTGAACGATGTCTCACCAAGGTTACCGCCAGTGTTAACAAGCGTAATCGTCCCATTGGCGTTTAGCGTCACATCTTGGCCGGTCGGCAGGGAAACAACCTGCCCCGCCACAACATTCACACCATTGATCTGGGTAATTGTTAACGCTTGGCCTGTCGGATCCGTGTCATTGGCCAGAATATCAACGGTCTTAGGGTTCACACCCCATGTCTCAATGCCCGTATCATCCGTTGCGATCGGATCAGTGTCGGTTGTATCCGGCACGTTGTTCGACGCGATAATAATCGAGCTGTCGAAGGAGGAGTCGCCAACATCAGCGATACCGATCATGAGCGTCTGCGTAACGCCGGGTGTGACGGGAATATCTAAGGACAACGTTACGGTGAAGCCATCCATTTCGGTCTCGAAACTTCCGTCAGTGTTATCGATATACAGATTGGGGTTGGCGCTATCGAACTGACCGTTTCCGGGGTTAGGATCGTTGGCCTCGGATCCGTTGGCCGGATTAGAGTTCGCCGCGTCATTGATACCGTTTACCGATATTTCGCCATCCCCAACCGAAATCGGCTGGGTAATCCCGTCGAGTTGAACCAATGCGATATCGTTGAAATTGGAGTACACATATTCATTGTACTCTTCGGAGTAGAAGCGAAACTCGATGTTGATCGACGTTTGCCCCGGTTCTGGGGTAAAGCTGATCTCTAGAAACGACGCGTCAAATGTGGATTGGCCCGCTGCAGCATTAAAGGCACTATTCCCGTCGATCCCGCCAGTGTTGGTGGTCGTGCCATTTGCGGAATTGTTCGCGCCCGTCGCATTCGCGAAGTCAGACACCACGCCCGTCGAAAAGATTACACCTGTGTCAGAAGGAAGGACATTCGGGTTAGACGTGTCCCCATCCGTGTATATCCCGGAAGAGGCATCATCGCCTGAGTAGGTCGCTGAGTTAATCGTAAACCCAGATCCCAATATCTCAGTTGCCATCGCCACTGCGCTGGCTGATGTATCCGCATTTAACTCTGTCACCGCTTCAAAACCCTTGTCACTCTTCTGTGAGCAGATCGACTAGATACGAGTGTTCGAAATATGACCTCAGCGCGGAATTTTCGCGGCGGCTGCCTACATTTAGGGTACATTAGATAGTGCGAGAAAAGCTGCCATGCGTCGCATCTGCACAAGAAGCCCCCCCTTTGTATTTTCGCGACAACCTCACCCCGTGTGTGCCGCAAGCCCTTGGCCTAGAGGCACCACCTGCGTATAACGCACACGAATTGCCCAAAGGAGAGCCCCATGCGGACCGCCAAAATCACGCGCAGCACGGCTGAGACTGATATCTCGGTAGAGATCAATCTGGACGGCACTGGCATTTATGACAACCAAACCGGCGTCGGTTTCTTTGACCACATGCTGGACCAGCTGGGCCGCCACGCGCTGATCGACATGACCATCCGCGCCAAGGGTGATTTACACATCGACGACCACCACACAGTCGAGGACACGGGCATTGCCTTGGGGCAAGCTTTGGCTAAGGCCTTGGGCGATAAGCGTGGAATTCGCCGTTATGGGGAATGTCACCTTGCGATGGATGACGCGCAAATCCGTTGCGCTTTGGACCTGTCCGCGCGCCCGTATCTGATTTGCAACCTCGACATCCCGACCCAAAAGATCGGCACCTTCGACACAGAACTGGTGCAGGAGTTCTTCCAAGCGTTGGCGACCCACGGTGGCATCACCTTGCACATCGACCGCCTGCACGGCTTCAACAGCCACCACATCGTGGAGGCCGCGTTCAAATCTGTGGCACGTGCGCTGCGCAGCGCCGTTGAAACGGATCTGCGCAAATCAGATGCGATTCCCTCCACCAAAGGTACCCTTTGATTACGCTCTAAGGCGTCATCTTTACCCTCACACTGAACGACCGGAGCCCTAACATGCTGACCGTCCTTGTCGACTACGATAGCGGCAACCTACATTCGGCTGAAAAGTCGTTCCAACGCATGTCTGCCGAAGTGGGTGGCGGCGAAATTCTTGTGTCTTCAAAACCTGAAGATGTGGCCCGCGCGGACCGTATCGTCTTGCCCGGAGATGGGGCATTCCCTGCCTGCCGAAACGCCTTAACAAGCGACCGAGAAGCCCTGTTTGAGGCCATAGTAGATGGCGTTATCAACAAGTCTCGCCCCTTCATGGGTATCTGCGTTGGCATGCAGATGATGGCCACATGGGGCCGCGAATATGAAGACACCAAGGGCTTCGATTGGATCGGCGGGGAAATTGCGAAAATCACCCCATCGGACGCCACGTTGAAAATCCCGCATATGGGGTGGAATGATTTGGAGCTTGGGGCCGCAGGATTGCAGCACCCTGTACTAAGCGGCATCGAGACCGGCGCCCACGCCTATTTCGTCCACTCTTACAGCTTTCGCGTATCAGACCCAGCCCACCGCTTGGCGCATGTGGATTACGGCGGGGACATCACGGCCGTGGTCGGACGCGACAATATGATCGGGATGCAGTTTCACCCTGAAAAGAGCCAAGCCACCGGCTTGCGAATGATCGCGAACTTCCTAAACTGGGCACCGTGACGCTTACCACGTCATCGACAAAACAGGCACGCCTTTGGCGCCACCGTCTGATAGCATTTCCATCCAACCCTCTGCGCCGGACAATGGAACTGCGACATTGATCGGGGAGCATCCCATCTCGAGCAAAGCCACGCCCACCAGTACAAGAATTACCTTCATCACGAATTCAACCTCTCAGATCATTATTGAGCCTTTCGAAACAATCTGTTTCCCGAGATAAGATTTGGTGAACCGCCGCAAAAAAGGCCGAAGAATATCTCCGGCCTTTTTCATCAAGTTAGTTAAAACTATTTCTACTTCAGGCGCGTCCAAGTTTGCTTGGAGCAAAGCAGCCCCCCAGCAATGCAGCCAGCCAGCTTCAAGCTGTTGCCGTTTAGATCAATCTTTCCGATGTAGATTTTGTCATTCGACGGGCGCCAAACTTTGCCTTCATACTGATCGCCCCCAACTGGCTTCATCGATCGCACGATCTGCTTCCCGATGTTGGGGGATTTATACTCGCCGCTCTCATTAAACGTGCGCGAGATAGCACCACAAATGGCCGCTCCACATTTGGTTATGGTGACATGCGCAAAAGCGCCATCATCGACTTGTGTTTTCCAGACACCTTCAGCTGGATCAGCCATAGCTTGACCCGCAAAAGCCAGCGCGAAAGCGGCTGCCAATTTAAGTGATTTCATGAGTTCCTCCCTATTCTGGGAACCATCGTGCGAAATCCTAGACACAAATCAAGCGTGACGTTGGGGCGTGGATGTGGAATAGACCCCGAAAATCCTGCTCAACTGAAGGCCAAACGCTATGATCCTCTACCCCGCAATCGATCTCAAAGACGGCAACTGCGTGCGCTTGTACAAAGGTGAGATGGAGCAAGCCACCGTCTTCAACGACAACCCCGCCGCCCAAGCCATGGCGTTTATAGAGGCTGGTTGCGAATGGTTGCATCTGGTTGACCTGAACGGCGCATTCGCGGGCGAGCCGGTAAACGGTGCGGCAGTCGATGCCATTCTAGAGCAAACCAAGGTGCCCGCCCAACTGGGCGGCGGCATTCGCGACATGGCAACAATTGAACGCTGGTTGAATAAAGGCTTGGCCCGCGTGATCCTTGGAACCGTCGCGGTAGAGAACCCCGATCTTGTGCGCGAAGCCGCTCGTGCGTTTCCAGGCCAAGTGGCCATCGGGTTGGACGCACGCAACGGCATGGTCGCCACCCGTGGCTGGGCGGAAGAAACTGATGTCGAGGTCACCGATTTGGCCCGCCAGTTTGAGGACGCAGGCGTCGCCGCCTTGATCTACACCGACATCAACCGCGACGGCGCGATGCAAGGCCCCAATGTGGAGGCCACAGCAGCACTCGCAAATGCAGTGTCCATTCCGGTCATTGCCTCGGGCGGCGTGTCCTCTCTGGACGATCTGCGTGCCCTCAAAGCATCGGGCGCGCCGCTTGACGGCGCAATTTCAGGCCGCGCGCTTTATGATGGGGCGATTGATCTAAAAGAAGCTTTGGATCTTCTGAAGGGCTAATGGGCTGCGCGCAGATAGCGCAGTTTAATCGAGGCTAAAGCCTGTATTATCTCGGCCATACCGCAGCCTTATTGGGCTGAACAACGAGGTAATACAGATGTTTAAAGACGTCAAAGCCATCGAACTTCCAACAGACAGCAAACTTCAGGGTTTTGTTAAGCACGGTGATTTTCTCGATTGCTACGCGACGCACAGCCCGATGCCCGCTCGCCAGGCCGCCGAGATTATCACCGATTTTCCACAGTGGGCACAATCCTTGCTGCTCTTGCGCAAAGTTGTCACCTCACCTTTTGGGTTGTCCCAAGACGGCCCCGACGCTGATGATAAAATCGGGCCCTTTCCGGTCGAGCATAGCAGCGACGAAGAGGTCATCGCGGGCTTCAACGATAAGCATCTGAACTTTCGCGTGTCCGTGATCGCCAAGGACGGGAAAGTATCACTCGCGACTTGGGTGCATCCACATAACATAGGCGGCAAGTTTTACCTCGCCGCCATTATGCCGTTTCATATTCTCATCTCACGCAATGCACTGGCCCGAGTGGCGAACACACGGGACAGCGCGACGGCTTAATTCGCGGCTTTGCCCGTCAACTTACCCAAGGCACCCTGCATCGTTTTCACGAAGGGGGCGTCTTGCGGGATGTCGAGGTCGGCAAACATAGACGCGGGATCTTCATAGATCAGGACCGAGCCGCCATCGGCCTCATGCACCGCCACCTTCAACGGCAAATAAAGCGAGGCGGCGATATCCGCGTTCATTGCCGGCGTTCCAAGCTTAGGATTGCCAAAAATCAGCACCTGCGCGGCTGGCATCTGCAAGTCAACGCTAGCTGCCCCTGCTTGGTGATCTACACGGGCAAAGACGGTCGCGCCTGCACCGCCTACGGCGGCCTCTAGGGCGTCCATGGCCTCAGCCACAGGCTTGCTGGATTTTACGGTAATTAGTTCGGCGGCGGCTGGCATGGCGGTACTCGCAATTAGGATTGCAGACATAATTATCTGACGCATGTTGGGTCTCCTTATAAATAATAGACGAACAACACAGCAGGTTCGAGCAAAAGACCAGTCACTTCACTGGCATCAGCAAGATTTTGGCGTTAAACCACCGATGAAATTCGGAGATCCAGCCATGTTGAAAACCCGCATCATCCCCTGCCTCGACGTCAAAGACGGCCGTGTCGTCAAGGGCGTGAACTTCGTAGACCTGATCGACGCGGGCGACCCTGTTGAGGCCGCAAAGGCCTATGACGCCGCTGGCGCGGATGAGTTGTGCTTCTTGGACATCAACGCCACCCACGAGAATCGCGGCACCATGTTTGACGTGGTCACCCGCACGGCCGAGGCCTGCTACATCCCGCTCACAGTGGGCGGCGGCGTGCGCACCCATGAGGACGTGCGCAAGCTGCTGTTAGCAGGAGCGGACAAAGTCAGCTTCAACTCGGCGGCTGTGGCCAACCCCGATGTGGTGGCCGAGGCCGCAGACCGCTTTGGCTCGCAGTGCATTGTGGTGGCCCTTGACGCCAAAACCGTATCCCCAGGAAAATGGGAGATATTCACCCATGGAGGACGCAAGCCAACGGGGATCGATGCCGTAGAATTTGCCAAAACCGTGGTCGCTAAGGGCGCGGGAGAAATCCTGCTCACCTCAATGGACCGCGACGGCACGCGAGCGGGCTTCAACCTGCCGCTGACCCGCGCCATTGCGGATGCCGTCACCGTTCCCGTGATCGCATCAGGGGGCGTCGGGACGTTGGATCACTTGGTGGAAGGCGTCACCGAAGGCCACGCAGATGCGGTGCTTGCCGCATCTATCTTCCACTTCGGCGATTACACCATCGCCCAAGCAAAGGTCCATATGGCCAACGCTGGGCTAAACATGAGGTTGGGCGCATGACCCTCGAAGATCTAGAAGCCATCATCGCTGCGCGCAAAACCGCAGCACCTGACAGTTCTTGGACGGCGAAGCTACTCGCCAAAGGTCCGGAGAAATGCGCTGAGAAATTCGGTGAAGAAGCCATCGAGGCCATTATTGCGGCTGCAAAAGACGACCGCGAGAACCTGACCGATGAGGCCGCGGACGTGCTGTACCACTTGCTGGTTATGCTGGCGGCCCGTGATGTGCCGCTCAGCGACGTTATGGCCGTGCTAGAAGCACGCACCGGACAATCGGGCATCGCAGAAAAAGCGTCACGCGGCTAAGGCCTCAGCGCAGCCACAGTTTTGCGCGTTTGATCTGGTTGCGAATGGCCTGCTCGCGGCGTGGCAGGTTATTTCGGTCAAACATCTCGCGCACCTTGTGGCCCTTGCGCTGCAACACGATGCGGCGGATAGGCTCGTACTGCTTAAGCACTTTCTTGATCTTGTTGGGGGCCACGACCTCTTCCAAAATCCGCACGGCTTCGTCATTCTCTCGCGCATAAAGCAGCGACAACACGCGGTAGTGGCAGGTCACCTCGTTGTCCAACATGTCAGAGACCTCTGGCACACGCCCCCCGCCGAATGAATGGATCGTCAGCGGCAACGCCACCTGATCCAACCATGGCTTCATTTCTTGGCAGACCAATTCTTCTGGCGGCTCGTCACGGATGAGGCGCGCATATTCCAAGAAGCGGTCGCCAAATTCCTTGGGGCAACGAAAGTAGAAAAAGCCCGCGTTGAAATACAGGTAACGGCGCCAGTATTCATCTGGGTAGCTGGTGTCGAGTGAGCTTTCAAAATCCAGCCCGAACTTGTCATAAAGCGAGCCCCAGATTTGGTTGTACCCTGGGCCGTATAGTTCTTGCTGCGGCCAAGTGTTCTCGCGCTTCATCGAGGCCGTTGGACGGTCAAAATCAAACGGGACCTTGCTGAGATCCCCCGTAATCAATGTATCAGTGTCGAGGAACAAGAAAGGCTCCCCTTCGGGCATAACCTGCAACGCCTCGATTTTGTTGCCATACGGATAACCACAGCCAAAGACTTGATTTTCAAAGGGGATAACCTCGGCCCCCAAGACCTCAAGCATGGCGATTACATCGCTATTGGCCATGCGCGGGTCACTGTCCCAACGATGATTCATCTGCGGTTCGGCCACGATCACACGGCCTTTGAAATCAGGGTTTGTTTGGCGCAATGACGCCACAAGCAACAAGGCCTCAAACTGCAAACGGCCACCCTGTCCAACCATCAGGATATTAAAGGGCTGCTGCTTCAATGATTTAGCGGCTTTTGATTTGGCGGCGCTTTTCTTGGTGTTTGCTTTGCTACTCTTGGCCATGTCGTCTCTTCTTTTGATTACAGGCAGCATAGGGTGAAACACGGCGCACCGGAAGCCATATGGGTGCTCATGCGGGAATTGTTTGCCACCGCTGGTCTTCTCGGGCGATAGTTCCCGCAACACCAACACGGAGTGTCCAACATGCGCGCCTTCCTGACCGCCCTAATTCTTGCCCTGCCCCTGCCTGTTGTGGCGCAGGATTTCACGACCTCTGTTGGGGTTAAGCCGGTGTTGGAGCTGATCCGACCGCAATGGATCGCTATCCGACCATATGACGGCCAAGACCTGCTATATATGACCACGCTATTGACCTACCGCTGCGGAATTCAACAAATCAGATTTTCCTTCAACGGTGGTGAATTGCAAAATTGGGAGGGTGAGCCTTGCTATCGCAGCGAGGCCTCCCCAATGGCGCTAAAGATGGAAACCCACCTGCCCTATGCGGTTGCACCGTTGGATAGCCTGCAGACTGTGACGATAGAGTTGCAGTTTGACGACGGGACGACGTTTGAGCACAGCTACGAACGCAAAGATGTGCAGATAAACTGAGAGGTTCGACTAAACGTCGTATTCAGCCACTTCCCCAACAACGCGCATGCGCTCGCCTTGATACAGGGTTGGCGCACGCCATTTGAACTTCTCACTGCTCGCTGTTTCGGGATAGCTGGGTGAAAGATACCCAAAGATGCCGCCAAATTGTTCGGCATAAGCTCCAAGCCCTTCGGGTGACTTCCCTAATGGGGGCACACCTAACGCCATTCCGCCGTCTGTCAAGAAAGCGATGATGAAGGTTCGTGAGACATTGTTCTTCAGGTAGACAATATACTCATGTTTTTCAGACTCGCTTTTAGCTGCAGCCAATAGGAAGCCAAGTAATTTACCTACTTCGGTAAATCGCCGTTCCGGATGGTTCGCATTCATCGGGAATTCATATTCCGCACAACTACCAAAAAGCCCTTCATCTTTGACAAAACGCCAGACCGTTTCGGCATCTCGGTCGATAAGAAAGTAGAACATCATGTCTTCGTACATTCTTCCACCCTTCTCCAAAACGCATAACGAAATTCTCCCAATGGCGACCACGCGATGAGATGTATATAAATCAGTGATGTAAGGTAAGTGGTGGGCGACCCTGGAATCGAACCAGGCGTGCGTCTCCGCGAGGGAGTTACAGTCCCCTGCCACACCTTGCGGCCTGTCGCCCACTGGCGGCTGAGATATAAGCCATCCACTGCCTCGTCAACACGAAAACACACCACCGCTTGCGCTTTTCTTCCTCAGATGATCTAGACCCCCTTATGAAGCAGAAAAAACCCACATGGGTCATCCAAAAAGAGCGCGACCGCCGCGCTGCCGCCGCCGAGACCGTTTGGCTCTTTGGCATCCATGCTGTGCGCGATGCGCTGTCCAACCCTATGCGCGAACGACTACGCCTTATTGTGACCAAGAACGCCGCCGACCGCTTGGCTGAAGACATCGCCAAGTCAGGCATGGAGCCCGAGATCAGCGATCCGCGCAAATTCGCGGCTCCCATTGATCCGCAGTCGGTCCACCAAGGTGCCGCCCTTGAAGTGAAGCCACTGGATTGGGGCAACCTGACCGACCTTTGTGCCCCGCGTGGCAAAAACGCCCGCGTGATTCTTCTGGACCGTGTCACCGATCCGCATAACGTCGGCGCGATCCTGCGGTCCGCCGAAGTCTTCGGTGCGCGCGCAGTCATCGCCCCGCACCGCCACTCCGCACCAGAAACGGGCGCTTTGGCGAAAACCGCTTCGGGCGCTTTGGAACGCCAGCCGTATTTGCGTATCAAGAACCTCGCCACGACGATGGAGGCTCTGCGCGAAATGGGTTACTTGCTCGTTGGTTTGGATGCGACCGGCGACACATCCCTTGAGGAAATCAAGCAAGACCAACCAGTGGCTTTGGTCCTTGGGGCCGAAGGTCCGGGCCTGCGCGAAAAGACCAAAGAAACATGCGATACTTTGGCCAGAATCGACCCTGCGGGCGAATTTGGCTCACTCAACGTCTCGAATGCGGCGGCGGTGTCCCTATATGCTGTGGGTAAGCCAAGCTAAGAGGCCCCAATGCGCCCGAACGTCAAAATCGCCACCTGCTGCTATTGCGGCACCCGCACCATGCTCAAGCCCACCGCTCGCGATGGGCATGAGTTGGCCTGCGGCAGTTGCGGCGCACCTTTGCATGACATGAAATGGTTGAAGACGCCGCAACCTTCCCCATCAAAGAGTAAACAGCCCGCTCGCGCAACTTCGCTCAAGAAAGCGCCAACCCAGCGTAAGCGCAAGCAACGAAAGCCGTTTTGGCATCGTGCGATAGAAGAAGTTTGGGACGAGATCGAAGATATCTTCGACTAGTTCACGTTTCTGTAAATGGCCTCGCAATCTGCGAAACGCATCCCCACCTCTAATGCATGGGCGCAGCACCGGAACTGCGCGCCCCAATTTACTGTCCCTCGTTCCGTAACTGCGTCCGTGGCACCCCCAGCCATGGGCGCCTTTTTATGGCTTGATCGTTAAAGGCTTCGCTTCCATACATTTCGGATGACCTATTCAGATGCGCACCTCAGGCAGATATTGAAGACCACGAAAGTGGTTGCATGCGTTGGGGTATCCACAAATCCGGTGCGCCCCAGCTACTACGTGGCACGCTACCTGACCCTAAAGGGCTACACCGTTATCGGCGTAAACCCCGGCCATGCGGGGAAAACTCTGTTTGGCCAGACCATCGCCGCGAGCCTGTCGGACATCCCGAAAGACGCAGGGGTAGATATGGTGGATATTTTCCGCAGACCAGACGCGGTACCTGCCATTGTGGACGAGGCCCTAAACGTCCTCCCAAGCCTGCGCACAATATGGATGCAAATCGGCGTCATTCATGAAGCCGCCACAGCGACGGCAGAAGCGGCGGGCAAAACCGTCATTCAAGACCGCTGCCCCAAGATCGAATATCAACGCTTGTTTGGCGAGTTGCGCATGGGCGGCTTCAACACTGGCGTCATTTCGTCAAAGCTGTAGTTAACTGGCGAAAACCCCAGACAGGTCGCGAAAGCCCTTGATCTCGATCGGGTTGCCCGACGGGTCGCGGAAGAACATCGTCCACTGCTCCCCTGCCTCCCCCTCAAACCGGACCGAAGGTGCCAAGACCCAATCGGTCCCCGCATCTTGCAAGCGGTCCGCCAAAGATCGCCAGTCATCATACCCCAAAACCAGCCCCAGATGTGGCATTGGCACCATGTGGTCGCCGACCTTACCCGTGAGGTCATTTGCAAAAGGCGTGCCCAAATGCAGCGAAAGCTGATGCCCGAAGAAGTCGAAATCAACCCAAGTGTCGGTTGAACGACCTTCTTTGCAGCCCAGAATCCCTCCGTAAAATGCACGCGCGGCGTCCAGATCGGTGATGTGATAGGCAAGATGAAATGGTGTCAACATGACTATGACTTACATACCATTGCCGCGTCGTTGCCAAGACTCTAGTCTGCATTTAAACAAAAAAACCGAGGGAGAACGAAATGTCTGAACCAACGAGCTACGGCTTTGATACACTGCAAATTCACGCAGGTGCACGCCCCGATCCGGCGACAGGTGCGCGCCAAACGCCCATTTACCAATCCACCGCCTATGTATTCCGAGACGCCGAGCACGCCGCAGCCTTGTTCAACCTACAAGAGGTTGGCTATATTTACTCGCGCCTGACGAACCCCACGGTCGCCGTATTGCAGGAACGCATCGCGACGCTTGAAGGTGGTGTCGGCGCAGTGTGCTGCTCCTCCGGTCATGCGGCGCAAATCATGGCGCTGTTCCCCTTGATGCAACCCGGGTGCAACATCATTGCCTCCACACGCTTATATGGGGGGACGGTCACGCAATTTTCCCAAACAATCAAGCGCTTCGGCTGGGAAGCTAAGTTCGTTGATATGGATGATTTGGATGCGGTGGAAGCTGCCGTAGACGAGAACACACGCGCCATTTTCGGCGAGGCTATCGCAAACCCGGGCGGTCACGTAATGGATGTGCGCGCCGTCGCGGACATCGCCGACAAATCCGGCATCCCGCTGATCATCGACAACACCACGGCGACCCCCTACCTGTGCAACCCAATCGCGTTGGGCGCCACGTTGGTTGTCCACTCCACCACCAAATACCTAACCGGCAACGGCACGGTCACTGGTGGCTGCGTCGTTGATAGCGGCAAGTTCGACTGGACAGCATCGGATAAATTCCCGTCCCTCTCCGCTCCGGAGCCAGCCTACCACGGCCTCAAATTTGCGGAGACATTCGGCCCCCTCGCCTTCACCTTCCACGGCATCGCCATCGGGTTGCGCGACTTGGGCATGACAATGAACCCGCAGGCGGCGCATTACACATTGATGGGGATCGAGACGTTATCATTGCGTATGGAGCGCCACGTCTCCAACGCCGAGGCAATCGCCGAATGGTTGGAGAAAGACCCACGCATCGACGCGGTCACCTATGCGGGCCTCAAGTCTTCCCCCTACAACAAGGTCGCGAAAAAGGTATGCCCCAAAGGCGCCAGCGGCTTGTTCACCTTCGCAGTAAAGGGCGGGTATGACGCTTGCGTAAAGCTTGTGGACAGCTTGGAGATTTTCTCTCACGTGGCGAACTTGGGCGACACACGGTCGTTGATTATCCACTCTGCCTCCACCACACACCGCCAATTGACGGCGGAGCAGCAAGAAGCCGCAGGGGCGGGGCCAAATATGGTCCGCGTCTCTATCGGGATCGAAAACGTGGAAGATCTGATCGCTGATTTGGATCAAGCGTTGTCAAAAACCACAGCCTAACAGCTTTTCGCCTCCGGCAGCCTTGTTGGAGGCGGTTTAACTTTCTTCCGCGTCAAATGTAATATAACCTATGCGCATCAGAGGCTTTGCCGCTGATGTTGCAGGAAACACATCACATGGCTCGCCCCGCATGACACCAAATTTTGCCCTCAATCTATCCGAGGACGGCATCGTTCTTTTGCACCGGCACCCATCTGGCGCTGGTTGGGTAGAGATTGCTGACGCAAAATTGGATAGCGCAGACCTTGGTGCTGATCTTGTAGCCCTGCGTGACAAGGCCGAGGCCATCGAAGGCCCCGAC
Source organism: Litoreibacter sp. (assembly GCF_039974535.1). GTDB lineage: Bacteria > Pseudomonadota > Alphaproteobacteria > Rhodobacterales > Rhodobacteraceae > Litoreibacter. Next base: position 380,066 of record NZ_JBDWIU010000011.1, read on the forward strand.
TTCACAACCAAGCTGATCTTGCCCCCCTCGCAATTGCTATACGCAACGATAGAGACACAGGGCAATGTCAGAGCCGACGTCGAACAAGCATTAGAAGAGCGCACGCCCTACACTCCGGCGCAATTGAGCTATGACATCTCAGGCGACGGGCCCACGGTTCAGGTGGTCGCGGTTGCACGCGAAACGCTTGAGGAGGCCGAAGGCTTCCTTGGCCCGTACCGGTTCAACCCTGTCGGGTTCACCGCGCTCCCTGACTCCGCGCATTTTGACGGCTCGCCAAATCTTGGCCCCCTCCCCTCCATCGGCGGCCACGGTGTAACAGACGCTGGCGCATTCATTGTATTGTCTGCTGAAGACGTCGCTAAGATTGAAGCTCCAGAGCCGCCACAGATCGAAGATCCCGCGCCAGAAGAGCCCAGCGAGCCAGAAGAAATCATCACTAAGTTTGACGACGATGAACCCGTCGTAGCGGCCAGCGATGTGGACATGGAGAACACCGTGGAGGATGTGGTTGAAGAACCCGATCTTCCCGTCACCCCCCCAGCCGCCTTCTCATCACGTCGCAAGCCAAGCCTTGGCCCAGCGACGGACCCAGCTGGCACGAAAGTCTCGTCGCGCGCACCGCGCATTGCCATTCCAACGAGTGAGGTTAAGGCTCCGGAGCCTAAAACCCGCCGCGCTGAACCTCGCATAAAAACCGAGAAAGCACCGCCCGCGATTGTCCCTGCCCCAACGGCAAAACCTGCGGAGCCGTCGGCGCCCTCAGGTCCATCGCGCCTTGAAAACGGGATGGCGACCCTCCGCGAAACTGCGCGCAAAGCTAAAGAACGCCGCGCCAGCAAAAAAGAAGAAGACGCGCTGGCTGCCGCAACACTTGAGGCCGATCCTATCGCCGAGTTGGCCGCACGTCAGGCCGCCGGAAAACCTCGTTTTCTGGGGCTAATCCTTACTGGTTTGTTAATCTTGGCCTTGCTGCTTTTCGCGGCGCTTTCGTCCTATTTTCTACCAGAAGATTCTGCATTCAGGTTCTTTGGAGATGAAACGCCAGAGACTGAAGTTGTTGAAATCGCGCCGACACAAGAGACCATCCCAGCCGAGGATGACGAACGCCTCGCCTCACTGCCAGAGCAATCCATAGAAGAGCAATTCACGGCACCGGCCATCGAAGAGACCGCCGAAATTGAGCCCCCTGCGCAAGAAATTACGCCGCTCCTGCCGATGACCCAAACCGAGGCAGAAACCGCCTATGCAACGTCAGGCGCTTGGCAACTTGCCCCTAATTTGCGTGCGACACCTCTCTCGCAGAACTTGAATGACCTGTATCAAAGCTCACTAGATCCTAAGATAACTGTTGAAGATGCCCCTGCCCTATCAAGCCTCGATGCAGCGGCACAAGCGCTTGAATTCACAACACCTTCTGCCCCGCCAGCCGCATCAATCTTGCGCAGTCTGGACTCGCGCGGCTTGGTTCAACCATCAGTTGAAGGGGCCGAAAACCCCGACGGCGTTTTGGTCTTTTCAGGCCGCCCCCCTGTCGCGCCTGTGCGTCGCCCCGAAGGATTGGTGCCTGAGGCAGATGCCACCCTAGAAGAGCCCGAAGTGGACGTAGACGTCGCTGAAGAAGAAACCGTGGACGCGCCCGTTGCCGATCAACGGTTGGCGGGCTTCAAACCAACCGTGCGCCCATCCGACCTGCAAGAGCAATTTGAACGCGTCAATCAAGCAGGCCGCTCCACCGCTGAGCTGGCGCGAATTCGCCCTCAACTGCGCCCAGAGTCAGCCCAAGCCAAAGCACGCGAAGACGCAATTGCACGCGCGTTGGCCGAAGCGGAAGCCGATGCCGCAGAAGAATTAGCCGAAGAAGCCCGCGCCGCAGCTGAAGCAGCAGCCCAAGCTGAAATCGATAAACCCACTGCGCAAGCCGTGGCGAGGTCTGTTCGCCCCGGCGGCCGTCCGCGTAACTTTGAGCGGGTGGTCGCACGCGCACGCAGGGCTGAACCGGCTGAACGCAACCAAGCTGCAGCGGCCTCTACCGCAGCTGTTGGCCGTGCCACTGGTCCAGCCGTTGCACGTGCAAGCCGCGCTGCCCCCACTGGCGCAGTCAGTGCCACCGTGGCGCGTGCCGCGACTGACAACAACGCAATTGCCTTAGGGAAAGTGGCGTTGGTCGGTGTGGTTGGGACGTCCTCGAACCGAAGTGCATTGGTGCGTATGCCAAACGGGCGCATCAAAAAAGTAGGTGTTGGTGATCGCGTGGATGGTGGGAACATTGCCGCCATTGGCGAAAGTCAGTTGAAATACACAAAAGGCGGACGGACCCTAACGCTGCAAATGCCGCAAGGCTAAACCAGCAGCATCGCCGCCAAGCCGAGGAAGGCAAAGAAGCCGACCACATCGGTTACCGTTGTCACAAACGCTCCTGACGCCAGCGCGGGGTCAATGCCAAGCTTTTCCAATCCGGTCGGGATCAAGATACCCGCCAAGGCGGCGACGACCATATTCACAACCATCGCCACCGCAATCACCACCGCCAGCATCGGGGTGCCGAACCAGATCACACCGACAACTCCCATCACCACCGCGAATATCAAACCGTTGAGCAAGCCCGCCAACGCTTCACGCCGCACAACACGCCAAAGGTTGGATCCTGTAAGGTCTTTGGTTGCTATGGCGCGCACTGCCACGGTCAAGGATTGCGTCCCCGCGTTGCCCCCCATGGAGGCTACGATGGGCATCAGCACGGCCAAGGCCACCATCTGCGCCAATATTGCCTCGAACTGCGCGATCACGACGCTTGCGAGAATGGCCGTAACCAAGTTCACGCCCAGCCATGGCAGTCGTTGCCGCACGGTTTCCAACGTTCTATCCGACAGGCTCTCCTCGCCGCTAACCCCCGCAAGACGCAGGATGTCTTCTTCGGCTTCGTCATCCAAAACGACCATGGCGTCATCAATGGTGATGATGCCGACCAGCCGCTCGTCCTCGTCCACAACTGGGGCGGAAATCAGGTGGTACTGGTTGAACGCATAGGCCACATCTTCTTCAGGCTGGTTCACGGGGATGGTGCGAAAGCTGTCCTCGACGATCTTCGACATGAGAACGCTGCGTGGGCTGCCCAGAAGCTTGCCTAAGGTGACATATCCGGTTGGGTGGTAGGCGGGGTCGACCAAAATGACGTGGTAGAATTGCTCAGGCAGGTCATCGTCTTGGCGTAGAAAGTCAATGGTCTGCCCTACGTCCCAATGCTCGGGCGCCACGACCAATTCGCGCTGCATCAAGCGACCCGCGGAATATTCAGGATAGCTCAGGGCCTGCTCAACTGCGACCCTATCCACCTCTTTCAAGGCGCCAAGGATCATCTCCTGCTGGTCGTCTTCTAGGTCTTCGACAAGATCGACAACGTCATCCGATTCCATCTCGCGAACGGCTTCGGACAGCACCCCCTTGGGTAGGTAACCAATGACTTCTTCGCGCAGGTTCTCATCAAGCTCGGACAGGACTTCGCCGTCGATCCCCATCGACCACAAACCCAACAAGGCGCGCCGCTCGTTCGGGCTGATTTGCTCTATAAGGTCGGCGATGTCGGCGGGGTGCAGTGGCTCAAGTGCCGCGTCAATTGCTGCAGTGTCCATCTCGCTCAAAGCTGCGGTCACTGTGGCGGTTAAAGACCGCTCTAGCATGTAGTCGGCTTCAACTGCGTCAGGCAATTCCGTCAAATCATCGGCCATGAGGTGAAAGCTCCCGAGGCTAGAGGTGCAACTCCCCTATGTCATAGCGAAGGCCGCGCATGAGCAACAGCCGCAATATTCAATTCACATTGCCAATTCCGCGCTGTACCAACAAATCCATGAAAACAGAAACATACATTCTGCTGGGCCAAACCCTCAGCTATTCCGCCGACCCCTTTGAGGTTCCTTTCGAGGATGCGGTGTCGGTTCAACGTCGCGGCGCGGTGATCGTGCGCGACGGCAAGGTCATCTCGGTGGGGCCTGCGGATAGCGTGGACACTCCTGAAGACGCGACCGTTATCGACTATGGTGACGCGCTCATCATGGCCGGATTTGTCGACGCGCATTTGCACTACCCGCAAACCGGAATTGTCGCCAGCTGGGGCAAACGCCTGATCGACTGGCTGAACAGCTACACCTTCCCCGAGGAGACGCGCCTAAACGACCCCGATTATGCCGCCGAGATTGCCAAGCGGTATTTCGATCTCGCCTTGTCCAATGGCACCACAACCTCGCTGAGCTATGCCACCATCCATCCCGCCAGCGTCGACGCCTATTTCACCGAGGCCCGCTCGCGTGGTTTGCGGGCACTGACAGGCAAGACCTGCATGGACCGCAACGCGCCAGATACCCTGCGCGACACGGCTCAATCTGCCTATGACGACAGCAAGGCCCTGTTGGAGAAATGGCACGGCGTGGACCGTCTAGAGTACGTCATCACCCCGCGTTTTTCCCCGACCTCGACGCCAGAGCAACTGTCTGCCCTCGGCGCTCTTTGGGCGGAGCATCCAGACTGCTTGATGCAAACCCACATCTCCGAGCAGCATGAGGAAATCGCTTGGGTCAAAGACCTGTTTCCCGATGCCCGCGACTACCTCGACACCTATGAGACCCACGGCCTGTTAGGCTCACGCGCCGTATTCGGCCACGCCATCCACCTGACCGAACGCGAAGAAGCCCGCCTTCGCGACGTTGGCGCAGGCTTGGTGCATTGCCCCACCTCGAACACGTTCATTGGGTCCGGCATCTTCGAGATGGCCCGCATGAAGGCCCAAGGCCAAAGGGTAGGCTTGGCGACAGACACGGGCGGCGGGTCGTCGTTCTCTATGCTGCGCACCATGGCCGCCGCATACGAGTTGAGCCAGTTGAAAGGTACCCCGCTTCACCCTGCGCAATTGATGTGGCTGGCGACATGCGGCTCGGCCGAGGTTCTGCATCTGGGCGAGAAAATCGGCAATTTGGCCGCAGGAATGGAGGCTGACTTGCTGGTCCTAGACCTTGCCTCTACCCCCGCAATTGAGCAACGCAGCAAACGCGCAGGCGACATTTGGGAGGCCGTCTTCCCCACCATCATGATGGGCGATGATCGCGCAACCAAGGCCGTTTGGGTCGGCGGCCAACCAGCTAAAATTTAATCTTCAGCAGCCCGAGCGGCCAAACACCAGAACCCAATAGTCCCCATCTGCGCGGGCCGCGCCATATTCAGCGGCATTTGTAGATAGGTTGTTTCTGCGGTGGCCCGGGCTGTTCATCCAGCCTTGCATGACCTGTTCCGCCGTTTGTTGACCTTGCGCGATATTCTCTGCCACGAAGCAGAAGTTGTACCCTTGCGCGCGCACTCTGTCCGATACCGAAGAGCCGTTTGATCCACCATGACTAAAGAACCCAACCAGCGCCATGTCTTGGGCATGGGCGCGGGCAGCGGCGGCCAATTGCGGGTTAGCGCGCAAAGGCGACAGGCCGTTGTCGGCGCGCGCAGCATTTAAGAAAGCACCCACATCCGCACGCGTCACCGCCGTAGCACTAGCAGTGATAGGTCCCGCAACTGGCGGTGGCGAATTGGCCGGCTCGTCCGGCGTGCACGCGGTTAGTGCCCCGACGACCGCCCCGATTGCACAGAATTGACGCATCATACTCTTAACCTTCTATTCTAAATTCGCTCCGCCAGCTTTTTGGCCAACTTGTTTTGTCTCGCAATCGTAGCAGCAAGATCAAACCGCGCAAACTCGCCATCGCGAATGATCTCTTGCCCTTCAACGATCAAGTCCCTGACCCGTGTAGGGCCTGCCAACAGCAAAGCTGCGGGGTCCCATGAGCCAGCGCTCTCAACGCCGCCCACATCCCAAATCGCAATGTCGGCGCGGTAGCCTTCGCGCAATTGTCCGCACTCACCGCCGCGCCCAAGAACCTGTGCGCCGCCACGCGTCGCAATCTCAAGCGCCTCGCGTGCAGACATCGCATCCGCCCCACGCGCCACGCGCTGCAACAACATCGTCTGACGCGCCTCGCCGATAAGGTTGCCCACGTCGTTGGAGGCGGAGCCATCCACACCCAAGCCCACCGGCACGCCCGCGTCACGCATCGCACGCACCGGTGCGATACCCGAGCCAAGGCGGCAGTTGGAGCAAGGGCAATGCGCCACGCCTGTGCGGGTCCGCGCAAATAAATCTATCTCTTCCCCGTCAAGTTTCACGCAATGGGCGTGCCAGACATCTTCCCCAACCCAGCCAAGGTCTTCGGCGTATTGGCCGGGGCGGCAGCCGAACTTCTCAAGGCTGTAGGCGACGTCTTCATCGTTCTCCGCCAAATGGGTGTGCAGCATCACGCCCTTGTCACGCGCAAGAACCGCCGCGTCGCGCATCAACTCTCGGCTCACCGAGAATGGCGAGCATGGCGCGATGCCCACACGCACCATCGCCTCTGGCCGCGTGTCGTGGAACCTATCCACCACACGGATGCTGTCGTTGAGAATATCGCGCTCCGCCTCGACCAAGCTGTCAGGTGGCAACCCACCATCGCTTTCACCAATGCTCATCGCGCCGCGCGTCGGGTGAAAGCGCAGCCCCACATCCCCCGCCGCCGCGATTGTGTCATCTAAGGTGGAGCCGTTGGGAAACAGGTACAAATGGTCGGATGTCATGGTGCAACCCGACAGCGCCAATTCAGCCAAGCCAACCTGCGCGGAGGTGTACATCTCCTCCGGCCCGAAGTGCGACCAAATCGGGTAGAGCGTTTGCAGCCACCCAAACAGCAAGGCGTCCTGCCCGCCGGGGACCGCGCGGGTTAGACTTTGGTAGAGGTGGTGATGTGTGTTCACCAAGCCCGGTGTTACAACGCAGCCTTTTGCGCCGATCACGCGCCCCGTCGTTTGCAGCCCCTCGCCTATCTGAACAATCGCCCCGTCGCGGATCAAGATATCGGCGCCGGACAGCTCGCGGCGCTGATCGTCCATCGTGAGAATGGATTGAGCGGATTGAATGAGAAGCTCAGACATGAGTGGACAATATAGCCAGCGCTTGGGCGTGCAACTCAGGCGTGGCGGCGGCTAAGGCCCGCCCACCTTGATCCGCAGGACCACCGGTCCAATCGGTAACAATGCCACCCGCTGCCTCGATCACCCCGATGGGGCCTTGGATGTCATAGGGCTGCAATCCAGCTTCGATCACCAAATCAATCTGCCCCGCCGCCAGCAACGCGTAGGCGTAGCAATCCATGCCGAACCTTGTCAACTGGCATTTGCTGGCGACCGCCCCAAAGGCCTTTGCATCTGCCAATGTTCCCACTTCTGGATAGGTCGAGAACACTTTTGCCTCAGACAGATTTTCTACGCGGGAGGTCGCAAGCACATTGCCACCGTGCGGCCCCGTAAATGTCGCTTGCCCAAACCCACCTATGAAACGTTCGCCAATGTAGGGTTGGTCAATCATACCCATGATCACCTCCGCCCCATCATGCAGTGCAATCAGCGTCCCCCACGTCGGGGTGCCGGAGATATAGCCGCGCGTACCATCGATCGGGTCTAGAACCCATGTCAGACCAGAAGTACTTGCCTTGTTGCCAAGCTCCTCGCCCAAAATGCCGTCATCAGGGCGCTCCGCCTCGATCAGATCACGCATCACACGCTCTGCGGCGCGGTCTGCAACCGTGACAGGGTCGAACCCGTCCTCCAGCTTGTTAGATGTCTCCAACCCACCGCCACGAAAGTAGCGCAACGTCTCTTGTCGCGCGGTATCGGCTAACCGGTGTGCCAGCTTGAGCAATTCGTCTTGTCGTGATTTGTCCATGAAGGCCCCATGCAGCGTGGTTTTGCGTTACCACCCTTGTTGCGTGCTGGCGCGTTGGGATCAAGGGGACACCGCATCAGGAACGGCACTCTGGGACACCACACCGCGCAGGCGCTGCCGTTCCACATCCGGCATGGAGCGATAGAACCGAATGAGTGTGTTTGCCTCAATATTCGCCTTCGAGGCGTCTTCATGCCCCTGTTCCAGCCCGCCATCCAAGCCATGAAAGAAGTACCCCACAGGAAGATCAAGCACCTGCGCTATATCCCAAAGGCGGGACGCAGACACACGGTTTGAACCGGATTCGTACTTTTGGATTTGCTGAAACCGTATCCCAAGCGCGCCAGCCAATTCGCCTTGGGTCATACCCACCATCCACCGTCGATGCCGTAACCGCTTGCCGATATGAATATCAACCTCATGCGCCATCTGCGCCTCCCGATCTGCAATCCCAAGGAGCTTTCACGCCATAGTACAAATAATTCATTAATCGCTTCGCCGAAAAGAGCTCGCCAATTTCGCGTTGGCCTCGGCGCTTAGGTGTCGTTAGGCTCAAGTTAACGACAAACAGGAGATCCCGATGCGCGCCCTTCAGGTTACCGAACTTGGTCAGCCCCCAGTTGTAAATGACATCCCCACGCCGGAACCCCAACACGGCGAAGTCTTGGTGAAAATCGAAGCTTGTGGCCTAAATTTCGGTGATTTGCTGATGATCAAAGGCAGCTATCAAGAGCGCCCCGCCTTGCCCTTCACTCTGGGAATGGAGGTCTCCGGCACCATTGCAGCCCACGGCGACGGCGTAACTTCCCCTGAAATTGGGACCCGAGTGGCCGTGTTTGGCGGATATGGCGGGTTGGCTGAATTCGGCACCTTCAAGGCCTCCCTGTGCGTCCCCCTGCCCGATGCTATGGGCTTTGAGGACGCCGCAGCGTTTCAGGTGGCCTACTCCACGTCGCATGTCGCACTTGATTACCGTGCGCAGCTTAAAGCCGGTGATACATTGCTGGTGTTGGGTGCTGCGGGCGGTGTTGGCTTAACTGCGGTGGAGTTGGGCAAACTCATGGGGGCTACGGTCATCGCAGCCGCTCGAGGGGCCGACAAGCTGGAGATTTGCCGCAAGGCCGGTGCCGACCACGTGATTGATACAGATGGCGACGATGACCTGCGTGAGGTCGTGAAATCCTTGGGAGGTGCGGATGTGGTGTATGACCCTGTGGGCGGTGATCTGTTCACCGCCGCGCTAAGGGCCTGCAATCCAGAGGCGCGGGTGCTGACGATTGGCTTCGCGTCCGGCGCAGTCCCCCAAATCGCCGCCAACCATTTGTTGGTCAAGAACATCAACGTCATCGGCTTTTACTGGGGCGGCTACCTGCGCTTCAAGCCGCAGGTTTTGACCGACAGCTTAACTCAGCTGTCAAAGTGGTATGAGGCTGGCAAACTCCACCCCCATATCAGCCACACCCTACCGCTTGATCAGGCCAACGAGGGCTTTGAGCTGCTGCGCACGCGTCGCTCAACCGGCAAGGTTGTGATTACGCCGTAAGCTGAACCGCATCTTGAGGTGACCATTCTGACAGATAGGTGTTGCGGATCATATCGCGCAGCGTTGTCAAAACGGGGTCGTCTTTCGCCTGCATGTACAAGACAATGCGCGACTGGCCCGGATCAGGCAAAGCGCCATCATGTTCAATCGGTCCGGTTTGACGCGGGTACACGCCCTTGATGGCCGCGTGGATGGCCAGATCGGCGCTCACCACGGCCTCAACCGCGTTGTCCAAATCTGAATCCACGACCATATCCCAGTCACTATTGCTATCATCAAGGCGCTTCAAAACCCCTGACCTGAAAATGCAGTTCTTGCAAAACGCCACAGGCAGCGGCTTTTGCTTCCACGCGGTGCCGTCAATTGCGCCAATCCAAACAAGCGGCAAGGTCACCAAGGCCTCGCCCCCCGGCCCGGGGTGCTCCTCAGTGGTTAGGATCACATCGCACTCACCCCTGCCAAACATTTCGCGCAGGCGTTTGGTTGGCGCTGAGACCAAGCGCATCTGGACACGGGGGAAATCTGCGGCAAACTCCCGCAAGATCGGTGGAATATAGGGGTAGATAATGTCATGCGGCACGCCTAGCACGATCTCGCCCTCATACTCCTTTGCAGTCAGGCGGGTGTAGACCTCATCGTTCAATGCCAACATCCGGCGTGCATAGCTAAGCAGTTGTTCGCCCTGCGCAGTAAGGGACACGGATCGGTTGGAGCGATCCAGAAGGGGGACATCCAATGCCTCCTCCAACCGCTTTAACTGCATAGACACAGCCGATTGCGTCAAATGTAGATAGCCCGCCGCCTTGGTGACGCCCCCACTGTCAGCAACAGCGACAAAAGAGCGAAGCGAAGTGATGTCTAAATTTCGGGCCATATCAATTCCTGTGATGCATTGCGTCAAAACCATTCATTTCTCATATGAAGCACAGCATGACATATAGATCAACATAAATGATCCAAAAGTGGATTTACATCACAGAAACGAAAGATGAGCCAATGACCGATTTCGCATCCTCCATCGCATGTTCCCGCCCATCAACACCTAGAACCGGGCTTATGGGCTACATTGACCTGTATCGCCAGCGCCGCGCCTTGGCAGCCCTAGACGACACACGCTTGGCCGATCTCGGCCTCACCCGCCATGAGGCGCAGGTCGAAGCCAACCGCCCCGTATGGGATGCGCCAGTTCATTGGAAATAAGCGTTTAGGCGCAGGCGCGCAGGTGCTCTACTTGCGCGCCATTTTTCGTCACAACGCTCAATGCATCGCACTCAAACGCGCGCCAATCAGGCTCGCCCGCTTCTAAAGGTTCTGACGCCAGCACCGTGCCCGTCGCACCCTCTTTGTAATACAGCGTCGGCGCGCGGCCATCGCTTGCATGACGCAACGCGTATATTTTCTCACCATCCGACATCACACAAGTGATCCGGTCTGGCTTGTCACCGGACACACGCTCGGCGCGAATTCGGTCGAGCACACGCAGCACGGCCCCATTGGGATCACGCTCCAACCCCTCATTCACCATCATCAAAAACAACAACTCTGAATCAGTACTCCCGCGCCGCCGCTCATAAAGCGCGTCCGAAAGGCTGGCCTCCAGCTTGCGCCGCATACGCGAGAAGCCACCGATTTGACCGTTGTGCATGAAGGACCACCGCCCATAGCTGAACGGATGACAGTTCAGCCTAGATGTCTCCGCCCCTGTGGACGCGCGCACATGGGCCAGAAACACCTTTGAGCGGATCATCCTGCACAGGCTCGGCAGGTTTCCGTCAGACCAAGCAGGTAAGACATCGCGGTACAAACCCGGCTGCGCCTCCCCATCTTGGTACCACGCGATACCAAACCCATCGCCGTTCACCGACAGCTTGGCCTCGGCCGCGTCCTGACTTTGGGTCAGAAGCGAATGCGTGGGATCAATGACAATTTTCTCAAGCGGCGCGGGTGCCCCAATCCATGCAGCCAATCGGCACATATCAATGCCTGTCAACGATCATGGCGTTTAACCGCTTGATCATGTCACCTGCGGTGGTCTCAAACAGGGCTGGCAAGATCGCATGAACCAATGCGGCGCCACCTGCGGCGAACAGCAAACCCGAGAACCGCAACGCAAAGCGCATATGGCCAAAGTAAGTCTCACCAACTGAGGCAGGATGGGCGCGCATAGCGGTGAAGAAACCCTCGGTTCTGGATGTATGAATGTTGTCTGACATTGCTCTCTCCTAACTTGATTTCCTCAAGTATCGCCTCAAGGGGATGGTAAAATCATCTCAAATAGAACTGTCAATTTGACAAACTTTGGGATATTATCCCAATCATGACGGAAATTACAGACAAAACAGATCTCTCAATCCTTGAATTGCTCCAACGGGATGCCACTTTGAGCATTGATGCACTTGCCGCAGAGGTACATCTGTCGCGAAACGCCTGCTGGCGGCGCGTCAAACGACTAGAGGAAAGCGGCGTTCTTATAGGGCGTGTCGCCTTGGTCGATGCCGCAAAGCTGGGGAAAGGCTTGATGGTTTTCGTTATGATGCGCGCAGCCGACCATACGCCTGAATGGATCGCGGCCCTCGATAAAGCCGTGAAATCCTTGCCTGAGATAACGGGCGCGCACCGTATGAGTGGGGATTTGGATTATATTCTGCGCGTTCAGGTTGCCGACGTCCCTGATTATGACCGGTTTTACAAACGGCTGCTCGCCCTCGTGCCAGTGCGAGATATCTCAGCCAGCTTCGTCATGGAGAACATCAAGGACTCAACTGCTGTACCGATTTAAACAAACCTTAGCGATATATGACAAATTCGCTCCAGAATAACTTGAAAAACGCCGCGCGCTGCCCCATTTTGGGTGCATAACACGCTTGGTGTCCGCCAAGCACTGTATCAACCTGCCTGAATGGGAGAGTTTTCATGGCTGATTATGAAACAATGGGGTCTGTTGGCGCGGGTAGCCGCTCCGCCGCCACCATTGACGCGGGTCTTAAAGCCCACATGAGCAAAATTTACGGCCTGATGTCGATCGCAATGCTGATCACCGGCGGCGTGGCATTTGCCGTTGGCTCCAATGAAGCAATGCTGGCCGCGATCTTCGGCACGCCACTGCGTTGGGTTGTGATGTTCGCACCTTTGGTCGTTGTGTTCGGCATGGGCGCAATGATTAACCGTCTGTCCGCTGGCGCAGCACAACTGGTGTTCTGGGGCTTTGCTGCTCTGATGGGGCTGTCGATCAGCTACATCTTCGCAGTCTACACTGGAGTTTCCATCGCACAGACCTTCTTGGTCACAGCTATCTCCTTCGCTGGGCTTAGCATTTGGGGCTACACCACCAAGAAAGACATCTCCGGTTGGGGGTCCTTTCTGATCATGGGCGTCATCGGCTTGGCTGTCGCGATGATTGTGAACATCTTTTTGCAGTCCTCTGCGGTTCAATTCGCGATCTCCGCGCTTGGCTTGCTGATCTTCGCGGGCCTCACAGCCTACGACACGCAGCGTTTGAAGAACGAATACATCCAGATGGCCAGCCACGGCGCGAGCGAATGGCTTGCTAAGTCCGCCATCATGGGCGCGCTGAGCTTGTATCTGAACTTCTTGAACATGTTCATGTTCCTGTTGCAGTTCATGGGTGGCCGCGAGTAATCGCCGCCTACATCACAAACAAAAAAGGGCCAGCAATTAGCTGGCCCTTTTTTGCTTTCACTGAGGAGCTAGCCGCAGTTTAAAGCGTAAACCATATGTGTGTTTGACCGCCCATTTGGCCCGACCTTGAATGGCCCCGCAACACTTTGGCATCCTGTCAGCGACGGCAATGCCGCTGCAAGGCTTGGGCCTTTAGCACTGTCGATGGTGACATCCCCGCTCAACGCCGGCTTACGGAATACCGCATAGGACGTGTCCCCTACATCGATGTGGAAGACCCTCAATGACGTATCCGCGATATTCACGCGCTTGCCACCCTTGGTTGCCGACTTAGCTGCAACCAACGCGTTTGCACGAAATGGGCTGTTGCGCGTGGCAGTACCGCGTTTGGCCGAGCCACCTCGGCTCCCAACGGCAGCGCCGGTCTCAGTCCGACCAGGCCCAGTGAATTGGCCCGTACGCGAAGATGCCGTACCTTGGCGAATGGTTCCATCAGATGCGGCAGCCCCTGATGCGATGCGTTGTTGTTCAGTGAAAATCGAGTACCCGCTTGGTGCAGGAAACACGCCAGGCTCGCCACGTGCGGCACGCGCATGATATTCTGAAGCCGAACTTGGTGCAAAATGCGCACCTTCCACCCAATCCTCATGAACTCCGCGCGATTCTGTGCAGGCAGCAAGACCCAGTACTGACAATAGTAATAGTTTATTCACGTCAAATACCCCCAATATGTTGTAGGCACGGTAATGGCGCGCCCTGAGTCCATCAAGGGATAATCCCTTAAATTTCGCATCTCATTCGATTTACACGAATGTTTCTGCTCAGGTTTCACCGATGACCAAACCTCGCCCCCATCCAAACCCCGAATCCCAACCTCCAAAAAGCAAAAAACCGCGCTCAATGGCGCGGCTTTTTGTGTCTCTTCAAAGGTCAGCAGATCTTACTTGATCTTGCCTTCTTTGTATTCAACGTGCTTGCGCGCTACGGGATCGTATTTGCGCACCACCATCTTCTCGGTCATGGTGCGGGCGTTCTTTTTGGTCACATAGAAGTGGCCCGTGCCAGCGGACGAGTTCAGGCGGATTTTGATCGTGGTTGGCTTCGCCATCTCACTTCTCCTCTGGGTCGAGCACACCTGAATTGGGTGCTCGGAAATACTGTTGAAGCCGCCTTTTACGCGCTTGGTGGGCCGAGTCAACCGCGAAAGCAGGTCAGCCCTTCCTCACTTGCCAAACTTCTCGCTAAAGTCATTAATAAAGTCTGTATTTACCGGATAAAGGAATTACCCAATGCGCCTATTGCCAGTTTTACCCATGATACTCGCGGCTCTTCCCGCCGCCTCACAAGACGCCGCCGACGCCTTCGCGCCCGAGGCCGCCACGTCCCAAGAAACCAAACAAAGCGGTGCTCCCGTAGCAGCCTCGGATTGGATGATTTCAGCCGCAAACCCATTGGCGGTGCGGGCGGGCGCGCGAATCCTGTCGGGCGGCGGCACTGCAGCGGACGCGATGGTCGCGGTTCAATCCGTGCTAGGCCTTGTGGAGCCGCAAAGCTCCGGCTTGGGCGGTGGGGCGTTCTTGGTCTGGTATGACGGTGCTACAGGCGAGATGACGACGCTGGACGGCAGGGAGACGGCCCCTCTCGCCGTGACACCGCGACTGTTCCAAGACGATGCCGGCGAGCCATTGAAATTTTTCGACGCCGTCGTGGGCGGCCTTTCGGTCGGCACCCCCGGCACGCCCGCTTTGATGGAAGCGGCCCACGCCAAGTGGGGCACCGCTGATTGGCCAATGCTCTTTGATGACGCTATCTCATTGGCCGAAGATGGCTTTGCGACGTCACCGCGCCTCGCCTCTCTTGTGGCGTCAGACCAAGAACGCCTAAGTCGCTTCCCGCGAACCGCTGCCTATTTCCTCCCCAATGGAGCTCCGATAGCTGAGGGCAGCACGCTCACGAACGCGCCCTACGCGCAAACCCTGCGTGCCATCGCAAGCGGCGGAGCCGAGGCGTTCTATACCGGGGATGTCGCCAAAGGCATCGTGGACACGGTGAACAACGCGCAAGGCAATCCCGGCGTCTTGTCCCTGACCGACCTGTCCATCTACGAGATCAAAGAACGCGCGCCCGTTTGCGCCACTTACCGCAGCCATGATATTTGCGGCATGGGGCCACCCTCCTCAGGTGCGTTGACCGTTGGGCAAATCTTGGGAATGCTCGACAGCTATGATCTTGCGGCGTTGGGCAAAGACAGCCCAGAGGCATGGCGCTTGATCGGTGACGCCTCGCGTCTCGCCTTCGCAGATCGCGGCCGTTACATGGCTGATAGCGACTATGTGCCAATGCCCACGAAAGGATTGGTTAACCCCGACTACCTCGCCTCTCGTGCCGCCCTGTTAGGCAATGACAAGGCCCTAACGGAGGTCTCTGCCGGTGAGCCGCCGTTTGATCACGCGCTGCTCTGGGCTGACGACGAAAGCATAGAGCTGCCCTCAACCTCCCACATCTCAATCGTTGACCAATTCGGCAACGCGCTCAGCATGACAACCACCATCGAGAACGGCTTCGGGTCGCGCCTGATGGCCCCCGGTGGGTTCTTGCTGAACAATGAGTTGACGGATTTCTCCTTCAAGACCCACTCAGACGGTGTCCCAATTGCCAACCGCATAGAGCCGGGCAAACGCCCTCGCTCCTCTATGTCGCCAACAATTGTGCTCAAAGACGACAAGCCTGTGCTGGTGGTGGGATCTCCGGGCGGGTCGCGCATCATTGGGTATGTGGCAAAAACCATCGTGGCGCATCTCGATTGGGGCCTAGACCCGCAAGCCGCGATCTCCCTGCCCCACTTGGTGAACCGCTTCGGCACTTATGATCTGGAAGAAGGCACGGCGGCAACGGCACTCGAAGCACCACTCACCGAATTGGGTTTTGAGACCAACGCGCGCGCCCTGACCTCAGGCATCCATGCCATTGCGATCACCCAAGACGGCTTGCTGGGCGGGGCTGATCCGCGCCGCGAGGGCATTGCACTGGGTAAATAAGCCGCCCCACGTCCAAGGGACTGCCAAATCAAACAAAGGTGGGCCGCGAAAGCGGCTCATTTTGATCAAGTCGAATATGCGCGGAGGGCCTGTAAGCCGGATTCTGTCCAAGGGGTTGCCCCCTCTGGATGACCATTCTTCTAAAGCCACGGTTGCCCGTAGCCCTCTAGCTGCCAACCCGAACCTGCTGGGGACAAAGCATCCCCGAAGACCGAGGCCTTCACGCGGTTCCTATTTGGCATTGCTCCCGGTGGGGCTTGCCTTGCCGCCCCTGTTGCCAGCGGCGCGGTGGGCTCTTACCCCACCGTTTCACCCTCACCCCCGATATACGGGGGCAGTTTCTTCTCTGTGGCGCTTTCCGTCGGATTGCTCCGCCCGGGCGTTACCCGGCACCGTTGCCTTGTGGAGTCCGGACTTTCCTCGAGCCTTGCGGCCCGCGGTCATCCGGCCCTCCGCGCAAGGCCCCGCCTACGCCTCGGCGATGTCTTGGTCAATCCCGAAGTCGCGGGCCAAAGCCTCGGCCATGGCAACATCGCGCACGGATAGCGGCCCCGAAGCCGTTGGATTGAACCGTAGCCTAAAGCTTGCAAGCCTCGTCTCAGCATCCACATCAATGGGGTAGCCAAATGAGGTGGCCGCAGTGTTGAAACGCGCCATGTCGACCTCCGCATCCAATGCATCCGGCGCATCAGGCCAAACTGCCATCCCGCCGCGCACCAGCCGCTGCCAGTCAAATTTGCGGCCCGGATCAATCTTGCGGCCCGGTGCAAAGTCCGAATGCCCGATCACGCCCGAGGCCGGAATATCCCAACGCGCCATGATGCCGCGCAACAAGATCTCAAGGCTGTTCATCAATGGCGCAGAGAACGGCACCACGCCAGTGTTCGACATCTCGATCCCAATGGAGCGCGAGTTCACGTCCCCACGCCCCTGCCACGTTCCAGCCCCTGCGTGCCACGCACGTTTGCTTTCCTCGACCATTTGAATGACATGCCCATCCTTACGGATCAGGTAATGCGCAGACACCTCATTGTCGGGATTGCACAAGGTCCGGCACGCCGCCTCACAGCTCTCCATGGCCGTGTAATGCAGAACCACAAGCTTAGGGGTTAGGCCATCTTTGCGATCGCCAAAGTTTGGCGAGGGACACCATTCGGGGGTCACGCCCCTAGCCTCGGTTGGCAACGCCGCGATATTTGCCCGGGTTCCAGCCACAGGCGTAGCCGTCGCCATCAGGATCGACACCCAGCTTGTCCTTTTGCGGACCGCCAGCCTTCAAGAACGCATCTTGCGCCAGTTCGGACGAGCTGTAGCTCGCACAGGCTTTCTGTGCCTTACTGGCCGAAAACACAGAGCGGCGGTACACTTTTTGCCCAATAGGATGGCTCGTGGCCAAGGCGAACTGAATTGGCGTTTGTATCCGGCTGCCCGGTCGGTTTGGAACCGCTTTCGGCGCAATCACTTGGTATTCCGCACTTTGGGCAAGACGGCGCTCCGCGTCGCTCTCAATGCTTTGACGACTGGACACCGCTTGGAAGTCCTGCTCGTCAGAAATGGACGGGTTGTTCAGGTTCGGCGCATTGGGCGAAGTGTTCTCGATCCCAGCGGGAACGCTTTCACCGCGAGCGATCTGCCCAGATGGCGAGCGAACGGCCGCGACGGCGTCATTCGCCGTCTGTTGCGCAGCGGTGGTTGCGTTGCCATTGGTCGGCACATCAGTCGATGCAGGCGCGATCGATTGCCGCCCCCCATTTTGCGCGCGCAATTCGGCATCCCTCGCTTGTTGTTGCGACAGATAGGTGTCGTAATTGTCAAATCCAACGCCCGTACCACTGTCAGGCACGGTGGGCGAACAAGCGGCAACACCAGCAACAACTAAAACTGCAAACAAACTACGCATCATACGCCTCATATTTTCTAACTTGCTTGGGAGATTACCACCATTTGGCGGGTTTCGCCACAAATCCGGCTGCTTGCTCCAGCGCATAGGCCGTGTTCAGCAAATCGCCCTCTTCCCAAGGACGGCCAATCAGTTGCAACCCAAGTGGAAGCCCTTGTTTGTCTAGCCCTGCGGGTACAGAGATACCCGGCAAGCCTGCCAAATTGACTGTGACCGTAAAGACATCGTTGAGGTACATTTGCACCGGATCCGCGTCTTTCATCTCTCCTAGGCCAAAAGCCGCCGATGGGGTCGCGGGCGTCAAGATCGCGTCGACGCCAGCGGCGAACACGTCCTCGAAGTCTTTCTTGATCAAGGTGCGAACCTTACGGGCGCGATTGTAATATGCGTCATAGAAGCCTGCGCTCAGCACATAAGTGCCGATCATTACACGGCGCTGCACCTCAGGGCCGAAGCCTTCGGCGCGGGTTGTCTCATACATCTCCGTGATGCCGTCGCCCTTACCCAGTTTGGCACGGTGGCCAAACCGCACGCCGTCATAGCGCGCAAGGTTGGAGGACGCCTCCGCAGGCGCTACCACATAGTAAGCGGGCAGCGCATATTTCGTGTGCGGCAAGGTGATATCAACGATCTCAGCGCCTGCGTCTTTCAGCATTGCGGTGCCGTCCGTCCAAAGCTGTTCAATCTCTTCGGGCATGCCGTCCATGCGGTATTCTTTTGGGATACCGATCTTTTTGCCACGAATGTCACCGCTCAAAGCCGCTTCAAAGTCCGGTACAGCCAATTCGGCACTTGTCGAATCTTTCGCGTCATGACCTGCCATAGCACCCAGCATAATCGCTGCGTCGCGCACGGATTTGGTCATCGGGCCCGCTTGATCCAGCGACGATGCAAACGCCACCACACCCCAGCGCGAGCAGCGACCGTAAGTCGGCTTCAAACCGGTGATACCCACAAAAGCCGCAGGCTGGCGGATCGAGCCGCCAGTGTCGGTCCCTGTTGCCGCCATGCACAAGTCAGCCGCCACAGCCGAGGCCGAACCACCCGAAGAGCCACCCGGTGTCAGCTTGCGGTCGTCAACCTTCCACGGGTTAACCGCGTCGCCGTAAACGGAGGTCTCATTGGACGATCCCATGGCGAATTCGTCCATGTTCAGCTTGCCCAACATGACCGATCCCGCATCCCACAATTGCTGCGTGATGGTGCTTTCATACTCGGGCTTGAATCCTTCCAAAATGCGCGAGGCCGCTTGACCCGCCACACCTTTGGTGCAGAACAAATCCTTAATTCCCAACGGGATGCCGCACATGTCTGGCGCATCCCCTGCCTTGATCCGCGCATCGGCGGCGGCGGCTTGGGTGTTGGCGATGTCTGGAGTGTTGTGCACAAAGGCGTTCAACGTGCCGGCGTCTTCAATTGCCCCAAGGCAAGCGTTTGTCAGCTCTACGGATGTCACATCGCCTTTGCGCAACGCGTCACGGGCTTCGGCAATTCCAAGTTTGTTCAGATCAGACATTATTCAACCACCTTAGGCACAGCAAAGAACCCTTCACGCGCATCTGGCGCATTTTTCATCACGGCTTGCGGCTGCGATCCGTCTGTAACCACATCTTCGCGGCGCTTCAGGCGCTGCGGGGTAACCGATGTCATCGGCTCCACGCCCTCGACATCCACCTCATTGAGCTGCTCCATGAAGTTGATGATGCCGTTCAGCTCATCAGCCAGCTTCGGCAGGTCGTCTTGCGGCACGGCAATGCGGGCCAACTTTGCCACTCGGGCGGCGGTTGCGGTGTCGATGGACATGAATATCTCCTAGCCAAACTTGCCCCCCGTTTAGCGCCGCGTTTGACAGGCTTCAAGCGTCTCAGTTGTGGGGCGGATCACGCCGCCCCACATTTGCCCCTAATGAGACCGGATCCAAAGCGCATGCAGATCGACATACGTCCTACAGGGCGATGCAGGCGGCAAGCCCAGATCCGCCCGAAGATGATCACTCAATAGGTCAAGCTGGCGCACATCTTTTGCCCTCAGCTCGACCTTGGTATCCGGGGGCCTTGTCCGCTTGGCCAACCTGCTCAGCAAGGCCAGCACCACATGGCGCAGGCCGTAATCGCTGATCAGATCATCAAGCGTGTCCTTCAAGGGCGTGTTTGGCTCAATTGGTAATGCATTCATTTTAGTCACTGTCCCCCATGCAAAAATGCGTGGTGGGGCCTTTCTGGATTGATCGACCCCCAAACACGGGACGCAGAAATGCGGCGTGTGGTCGGGCTATCGAAGTGGTTGGTTTAGAATGTGGAAAGGGTGGCACAAATTGTGCCGGCGGTGCTTCAGGCTCGGGCGCCGTCAAACGCGTATGCGTGTTGGGACATCACAAGGCCGAACCAAGGAGACGGGGCGCGTAGATCAGTAGTCATCATGTGCCCTCCTCTTAGTTGCTTGGTTGCACAATGGGTGCATAGCAAAAGAATTCGCGTTTGTGAACGGTCTTTCCCTTAGGGCAGGCAGAAAGTTGCCATCGTCCTAACGCCGCGCTGCAAAGAACTCGGTCAGCACCGCTTCGCAGGCCTCAGCATCAATGCCGTCGTAGACCTCGGGTGTGTGGTGGGCTTGTGTATGCGAGAACACGCGCGCCCCATGCGCCGTGCCGCCAGACTTTGGGTCCGACGCGCCGTAATACACCCGCGCCACTCGTGCCGCCGCAATCACGCCCGCGCACATGGCGCAGGGCTCCAGCGTAACGTAGAGGTCGCAGCCCGTCAGGCGCTCCGTGCCCAGCGCGGCACAGGCACCGCGCACCACAAGCATCTCGGCGTGGGCTGAAGGGTCGTTCAATTCCCGCGTCCGGTTTCCCGCGGCGGCCAATACCTCACCCGTAGGCGACACCAGCACCGCGCCCACAGGCACTTCGCCGCGGTCAGCGGCCAATCGCGCCTCTTTCAGCGCCAAATCCATATGCGAGGTAAACACCATGACTTCGGATACCCCCTTCACAACGCCACGCCAAGGGCGTAGGCCCCCATATATGAGCAATGACACACCCAAAGGCGATCGTATCGCAAAAGTTCTGGCCCGCGCGGGCCTTGCATCGCGTCGTGGCGCGGAGGCTATGATTGAAGCTGGCCGCGTGACCGTCAACGGCAAGCAAATCATGTCCCCCGCCCTCAACGTCACATCCGACGATGAGATCGTGGTCGATGGCAAACCCGTGGCCGAGCCGGAACCCACCCGCCTGTGGCGCTACCACAAGCCCCTGGATTTGGTGACAACCGAATCCGATGAGAAAGGCCGCGAGACCGTGTTTGACGCGTTGCGCGGCAAGCTTCCCCGTGTGGTCAGCGTTGGACGCTTGGACATCAACTCCGAAGGCTTGTTGCTTTTGACCAATGACGGCGCGTTGAAGCGGCAGTTGGAACTGCCCTCCACGGGTTGGTTGCGCAAATACCGCGTGCGGGTGAACGGCACGCCGGAAGACCACACGCTGGAGCCATTGCGCCGCGGTGTGGTGTCTGAGGGTGAAAAGTTCCAACCCATGGAAGTTGAGTTTGACCGCCAGCAAGGGGCCAACGCTTGGCTGACTGTCGGCATTCGCGAAGGCAAAAACCGCGAAATTCGCCGCGCGATGGGCGAGGTCGGCCTGAAAGTGAACCGCCTGATCCGTATCAGCTATGGCCCGTTCCGCTTGAACGATCTGAAGCGTGGCGAAGTCGAAGAGGTCAAAGGCCGCGTGCTACGCGAACAACTCGGCATGCGCGAAGACAACGAGAAGCCGATGCTGAAGAAAAAGCCCCGTTCAACCCGTAGACGCAACTAGTTTGAGCCGACCCAAGGCTTTTTTAGCAATGCGGTCTGCGCTGAGGTGTTGATTGGCTGCTACGATGAGGGCTTGGAGCCCACTCTACGAAATGCTGTACTTCGCATGAATGTCGGCTCCAACTGTGGCGCAGTGTATCAAGTTAGCGGTCGTTTACTTAACACACTTTAGAGGAAACCGCTCAAAAACCTACCAATTCTTCTGGGAGGGCAGATAGCATGAGCTATTGAACCGTCTCTCATAGATTGAACGTGACAAAAAATATAACTTTGTGAAAGATTTTACCTAGGCAAGAATGGTGGTCCGAATGTACTTTATGAAACGATACTTTTCCTTCGTATTGCTTCTGCTTTTTTTGGTAGGATGCACGACTCTCTCCATCCAAAGCGCCAATCTCACGCCAGCCATAAATGGCTGCAGTGCCGGTAATTATGAAAACATAACTAGATCGTACGCTTCCGACTTGAAACCGGGCAGATACAGAGACTTAATCGTGAATACCCTGTCTGAAATTGCCAAAGACATTTGGCAATTAGAGCCCAAGGTGAGCGACACTTGTCAAATTCGCTATACTATTAACTACAAACCCAGCCAGCCAATCTCTACTATGGATTTCCCTGTCGAGGTGTCGGTATTATTGGAGCCTGCAAAAGTTTGCCTGAACCATGATGATTTTACAGGCACCGGAAATGATGATGTTCGAAGAACGCAAACTTATAAAAAGTACCCTTGGGTTTATATTGAAAATAAAAACGCACCCGGATTAGGTGTTGGGCGGAAGCAATTTCTACCCGTATGTTTTGACGCGAGCGGAGAGATAAAAGGATATCGTAATGACTGAACCAACGTACACAATTCAAATTGGCGAGCACGCGATTCTTGGAGCGGGAGCTCACCTCACAGTTGCCTTTATTGATGACGGCGGAAACAAAATTGTAGAAATCAACGGTCTCGCAACAAACCCATGAACCGGGGAAACACTTCCTGTCGGAGCAGCAATATTCGGTCAGGATATTAGAGGTTACGTAACTGGCTCTACACCCGGTTACTTTGAAGCGTGGCGAAGTAGAAGAGGTCAAAGGCCGCGTGCTACGCGAGCAACTCGACACGCGCGAAGATAACGAGAAGCCGAATTTGAAGAAGAAGGTCGTGGCGCGCCGCCGTCGCAACTAATGGATCTTTTCGTTTTGGTGGGGTGCCCACAGCCTCAAGCTGCTTTCAACGGACATTTGCGCCGGTGATCACGTCGCCATCCAGCCTGATCAGGGCAGGAATGGCAGCTTTGACGACGTCCAACATGCAGAATTAATCTGAAAAGCGTATGTACCTAGGGTCAAGCCTGCAGGCAAATTCTTGGGAAAATCCCCATGGAATTCCCCCTTCGCTCGACACAATTAAGCCCCAATCAATGCTCAAGGTTTAGAGATGCAAGTCTCATATGTTCGTTGATCACGAATGTAGTGGGGGGAGTTGCTATATTTGGAGCAAGGTTAATGACGCTGCCGTCGACACCAATACTGCATCCCGCACGCCCGTTGGCCTTAAACGCCGGGGCGGCCGCATCAGGTATGCCACATAACCCGATATCCGATACGCATGCAGCTGACACCGCTCAGTTGATGTCCACCCCCCTGACCGACCGTCTTCCGGCCCTTCCATTCTGGGGGCGTTAGATGCCCACGTCACACACAGATCAAGCCTATCCAGTCGACATATTTCAGGTAAACGTTGGCGACGCCCTTACCGTCACGACCATCACCCTCATCGATACTGATGACGATGGGCTGATTGAAGTCGGTGAAACCATCAACGGCTTCACCATTACCAATGTTTATGTCGGTGACACCGTAACCGTTGATGGCGTGTTCATCACGGGCGTTACATTCACCACCAGCGGGGGGCCATTCTTCACCCCAAATGATGGTAGCATATTGGTTGATGGAACGGCTGATGCGAGGACATTTGTCACACCATCAACGTCCTTTCCTGTCGATGACTTAGGACCGCCGTGTTTTGTGCGAGGCACCTTAATTCAAACACCAAATGGGAGGGTTCCTATTGAAACCCTCAAGGTTGGAGATCTGGTAACAACCCGCGACAATGGCGATCAGGTTTTAACTTGGGTTGGCACTGCGCGCACCCACGGACAGGCCCAATTTTCACCCGTCCGCTTCGAGATCGGATCATGCGGTAACACAGAGGTGTTAGAAGTATCCCAGCAACATCAAATGTTACTGGTAGCACCCATGAATGACTTAAATTTTGGCACCAATGAGGTTCTCGTAGCCGCCAAACATTTGGTTGGAAACGAGGGGGTCGAGTTATCGCCTCGTGCGCATGTTGACTATATCCACCTCATGTTTTCTCAGCATGAGATTATTTGCGCCAATGGCGCTTGGAGCGAAAGCTTTTTCTACGGAAACCAAGAAGTGAGCGGGCTAAACACTGCCGCGCGGCAAGAGTTGGAAAGCATATTTGCGGACGATTTGGAGGTGCTCAACAATTTCCGTGAAACCGCCAGATATTGCCTCAAGGCACATGAGGCAGCGCTGGTAACGCTCTAAAGCAGCTCAACAAGACTCCAAACAACAATGGACCAACGAGATCAATTCGGCACGGCTGCAGCGTCGTCTCGCGGAATTGATAAGTGTTGTGACCTCTAGGAGTTGATCCGGCAGATGCTGATCGAGCATTATCCGTGTTTGCCCCCTGTTTGGGACAGACCACCTCAATTGAAAGGTCGCACAATGCTTCGCTCAACATTCTTGGCAGCCGCCCTAGTCATCACTGGCTCTGCAAATGCGCAAACTGCGCCGTCGGCATCCGAAATCGCCTCATATACCGGCCTACATTTGGCGGCCCATGAGGGTCAGGTTGACGAGATAAATCGCCTGATCGCGGCGGGCGCAGACCTGAACGCCCGCGACCAAGCGGGGCGCACGCCTGCGCATGTTGCCGCATTTGCATCACATGACGCCGCGGTCACCGCCCTTGCCAAGGGTGGGGCCGACATGAACGCATTGGAGAACCGCATCTATGATGTCGTGACAATTGCTGCAGTCGCAGATGATCCTGAAATGGTGTCCTTGGCGATGAAGCTGGGCAATAAGCCGGACCTGATCACGAGTGTTTATGACGGGACGGCCCTTATTGCTGCGGCACATTTGGGCCATCACGAGGTGGTCGCGCGCTTGGTCAAGGGCGGCGCGCCACTGGATCACGTTAACAATTTGGATTGGACGGCATTGATCGAAGCCGTTGTACTGGGAGACGGGGGACCAGATCATACAAAAACGGTTCAGATACTCGTAGACGCAGGCGCTGACAAATCCATCGGGGACCGCGAAGGGGTCACGCCGTTGCAGCACGCATTATCAAGAGGTTACGCCGAAATGGTCGAACTATTAAAGTAGAGCAAAAATTAATGCGGGCCATCTAACTCTGATGGCCAAGTTCGGCCTACCCCAAGCAAATATCCCACATCATGTGCCGCGCCGAAAATTCCGCTGCATTGAGTTGAAGCTGTGCTACCTTCCGCAATAGGGAGAATATCACCATGACCTCAAGACGCCCTACCGGCGGGCAATCTCATGTTGTTGGCGCGCAGGATACGCCTTTGTTAGGCCTGACAATACCAGCCCTACTGGCACAAACGGAGATGCGTCATCCCGACCAAGACGCCTGCATTTTTCCCAAGCAGAACATACGCTGGAGCTATGCCGAATTCGCCCACCAAGTAGACCGCCTTGCTGCGGGGTTTCTTGCTTTGGGCTTGGGCAAAGGTGACCGCGTGGGCATTTGGTCGCCGAACCGGGTGGAATGGCTGCTGACCCAGTTTGCAACGGCGCGGATCGGGGCCGTGTTGGTCTGCATCAACCCCGCCTACCGCCAATCAGAGCTGGCCTACGCCCTCAACAAGGTGGGCTGCGCCGCATTGGTAACCGCCCAAAGCTTCAAGTCCTCGGACTACATCGCGATGATCCGCGCGGTGGCCCCCAAACCCGTCGCCCTGCGCCATCTGATTGCGATGGGCGACGCGCCTGACGGGTTCTTGGCCTTCGATGACATCCCACGCGACGACACGCGCGAGCTGGACGCGGTCACCGCGAGCCTTGACCCTCATGACGTCATCAACATCCAATACACCTCTGGCACCACGGGGCATCCCAAGGGCACCTGCCTGACCCACCACAACATCGTCAATAACGCCTATTTCACCACCGCGACCATGGGCTTCACCCACCATGACCGCCTATGCATTCCAGTGCCCTTCTATCATTGCTTTGGGATGGTCATGGGCACCTTGGGTTGCGTGGCACATGGGGCCGCAATGGTGGTCCCTAGCGAGGGGTTTGAGCCACGCGACACGCTACAAGCGGTCCACGACGAGAAATGCACAGCCCTCTTTGGCGTGCCGACCATGTTTGTGAACGAGATGGCGCTACCAGATTTCAAAGACTTCGATCTGAGCCACCTGCGCACCGGCATCATGGCCGGCGCCCCCTGTCCGCGCGAGATCATGAAGCGGGTGCAACGCGACATGCATATGTCGGGCGTGACCATCGCCTACGGAATGACCGAAACCTCACCTGTGTCCTTTCAATCCGGCCTTGATGACCCGCTGGACAAGCGCGTCGGCACTGTGGGACGCATACATCCGCATGTGGAAGTGAAGATCGTGGACGAGAGCGGCGCGGTAGTTCCCCACGGGGAACAGGGCGAATTGTTGACCCATGGGTACTCCGTGATGAAGGGATATTGGGGCGAGGCCGCCAAAACCAGTGACGCCATTCGCGACGGCTGGATGCATACGGGCGATTTGGCGACCATGGATGGCGAGGGCTACGTCAAGATCACGGGCCGCTTGAAGGACATGATCTGCCGCGGCGGCGAAAACATCTACCCACGCGAGATCGAGGAGTTCTTGTTCACCCATGAGGACGTCGCACAAGCGCAGGTCTTTGGCATCCCCGACGACACATTGGGCGAGGTGGTCTGCGCGTGGCTCGTCTTGCAAGAGGGCAGCAACACCCGAGCCGAGGACATTCTAACGTTTTGCAAAGGCCAGATCGCCCACTACAAGCTGCCGCTGCATATCCGTTTCAAAGCCGAGCTGCCCATGACGGTGACCGGCAAGCCGCAAAAGTTCGTGATGCGGGATGCGATGCTTGATGAGCTTGAACTCCCGCCCGTCAGCATCCAAAGATAGGGGCATGAATAAAGGTATAGATTTAAATTCCGACCTTGGGGAAAGCTATGGGCCGTGGTCCATGGGGGATGACGCGGCGATGCTGTCGATCGTCTCGAGTGCCAACATCGCTTGTGGTGGCCATGCCAGTGACCCTGAAACCATGTATAAGACCCTGCAGCTCGCACATGAGAACGGCGTAAGCGTTGGCGCGCATCCGGGCTATAATGACCGCGAGGGGTTCGGGCGGCGTGTTATACCGATGCCCCCCATCGAGATCGGCCGCATGGTTGCCGCACAAATCGGGGCACTACAGGCTTTGGCCTCAATGGCAGGCACTCAGGTGCAATATGTAAAACCCCATGGTGCGCTTGGAAATTTGGCAGCGGCAGACCGCGCGGTGGCGGATGCCATTGTAGCCGCCGTGGCGCAGGTGGACCCGTCTTTGAGCATCCTCGCCATTTCAGGCATGCAGTTAGAACAGGCCGCTCGCGCCGCGAGGATGGACGTGTTTTCCGAAATATTCGCCGACCGCGGATATCTATCCAGCGGGCAATTGGTCCCGCGCGGACAAGACGGCGCAATGATCCATGATCCGGCGGAGGCCACGGACCGCCTATTAGGGGTCTTGGAGAGCGGCTTGATGCCGGTTATCGACGG
Source organism: Litoreibacter sp. (assembly GCF_039974535.1). Lineage (GTDB taxonomy): Bacteria > Pseudomonadota > Alphaproteobacteria > Rhodobacterales > Rhodobacteraceae > Litoreibacter. Next base: position 407,640 of record NZ_JBDWIU010000011.1, read on the forward strand.
CGACCCGATCCCGCTCGAAGCCCATTCGATATGCGTTCACGGGGACAGCCAAGGGGCCGTTGCGATGGCACGCGAAATCCACGAACGGTTGAGCGCCGAAGGCGTATCCATTTCGAGCTTTTGTGCAAAATGAGCCTACCGACCTTCAAGCCTGTGGCCGAGCAAGCCGTCTTGGTGGAATTTGGAACTTCGATTTCTGACGATGTAAACCGTTTGGTCGTAGCCCTAGATCGCTCCATCATCGAAGCGAGCATCGATGGCGTCTCAGAAGTCGTACCCGCCTTGGTCAATTTACTTGTGATTTTCGACCCTTTGATCACCGACCATACCCTCGTAGAAGCCGCAATCCGTGACCTGCTCCCCGTCACACCCGTGAGTGATGCAGCAACCAAGCATCACACGCTCGACATATGCTATGACGCCGAATTCGCACCCGATTTGGACGACGTCGCCAAAGCCTGCGGCATGAGCACGGACGACGTGATCGCAGCCCATAGCAGCGCCACCTTTCGCGTGGGCATGTATGGTTTCGCCCCCGGATACGCCTATCTGGCAGGGGTGCCTGACGCCATTCAAGTCCCACGCAAAACCACCCCCCTGCGCGACATCCCAGCAGGGCGCGTGATGATTGCAGGGCCTCAATGCCTTTGCACAACATTGATCATGCCCACTGGGTGGTCGATCATCGGCCAAACCTCCGCCAAGATCATGACCGCAGACCCCGATAAGCCGTTCTTGTTTGATGTCGGCGACAGCGTCTCATTCAACCGTATCCGCCGCGAGGATCTATGAGCCAAGCCCGTCTTCGCGTCATCCATGCAGGCCCGTTGGTATCCGTCCAAGACGCTGGAAGGTTCGGTCAACTGCGCTACGGTGTCTCCGCATCCGGCCCGATGGACAGAACGGGATTTGCAATTGCAAACGCGGCTCTTGGGCGCCCGCAAGGGGCCACGTTAATCGAGGTATCCTTGGGCGGCTTGGTCGTTGAATGCCTTCAAGGAGCCGTGAGCTTTGCGGTGGCGGGCGGCGGGTTCTCTGTGGAGTGCGCTGGGGCGAAATCCAACTCTTGGACCGTGCAAACCATTGAAGCGGGCGAAAAGCTGGCCATCAGGGGGGGCGCTTGGGGAAGCTGGAGCTATCTCGCATTTAGCGGGGACATGCAGGCGGGCGAATGGCTCGGCTCAAACGCGACGCACTCCATGTCGGGCTTCGGTGGTGGAAGTCTGCAATCCGGCCAAACTATTGATATTGAAAACGCCCAAACGCGCAGTAACCGATTGGGGGACATCCCCTGCCCCGCCTTCGCGCAACCCAATGGCACGGCGCATGTGGTCATTGGCCCGCAAGACCAGCATTTCGATCCGGCATCCGTCCAGACACTCCTTTCGACCCCCTACCACCTGACCGACGGCTTTGACCGCATGGGAGTGCGGTTGAACGGCGCGAAGCTGACACTGTCGGAGGCATTGTCGATCCCGTCCGAGCCGATTTTGCGCGGATCAATTCAGGTTTCAGGCGACGGGGTTCCGACGGTATTGCTGTCGGATCACCAAACCACAGGCGGCTACCCCAAAATAGCAAGTGTGATCGGCCCCGATATTGAGCGCCTATCGCAGATGCGCGCAACGGACAGCATTCGCTTCAAATCGGTAACGCCTGAAGAGGCAATCGCGCTTGCGAGAAACGAGACGAAACATCTGCACAGTTACCTCACCGAGCTTGCCAAGCCTCGTGCAAGTTTGGATGAGCTTCTACTGAGCGAAAACCTAATCAGCGGTGTCGTCAACGTCGCTGAGGGTTAAGCCGCTTGACCTCCGCGCTGGGCGTGCCTAGAGACGCGGCTTTCGCTAGATCGCAGGAGGCCAAGAGATGACATCACGTTCCCCCACCTTGGCCCCCACTTTGGCCCCCACATTGGGCATCGACTTTGGCACCTCCAACTCCGCGGCGGGGTATCTACGAGATGGGAAGCCCCATCTGGTGGAGATCACGAAGGGCAGCCAAACCCTTCCCACCACGTTCTTTTTTGACTTCGACACGAGGCAAACCCTGATCGGCGAGCCAGCAAATCAAGCGTTGCTAGATGGGGATGACGGGCGCTTCATGCGGGCCTTGAAGCGTGTTTTGGGCACCAACCTGATGCACGAGAGCCGCCAAATCCTGAACGAGCGCGTGACCTTCGTCGACATCATCGCCCGCTTTCTGCGCCAGATCAAAATCCGCGCGGAAGCAGACGCGGGCCATGCGTTTGAGGTGGCCTTGTCGGGGCGCCCTGTTGTGTTCCACGGCGTGGATGACCCCCGCGAGCAACAAGCCGAAGGCGACCTTCGCGCCTGCTACCTTGCGGCGGGCTTCAAGGATGTAAGCTTCTTGCCAGAGCCTGAAGCCGCCGCGATCGCGAGCGGTGCCTTGGAAAGCTCTGGCGAGTTGGGATTAATCGTCGACATCGGCGGCGGGACGTCGGATTTCTCGCTGTTTCGGTCAAATTCTACGGGGGTGTCGATCCTCGCGAACCACGGCGTGCGCATTGGCGGGACGGACTTCGACCGCTCCATCAGCATCGAGAGCGTCATGCCCCTGCTTGGAAAAGGCAGCGACCTGCGAAAGGTCATTGGCGAAGGGGCGACCCCAATGCCCAATGCCATTTTCAACGACCTCGCCACATGGGAGAAAATCCCCTTCCTATACGCGGCAAAGACGCGGCGTTCGGTGGCTGAGATGGCGAAGCTGGCCTATGAGCCGGATAAGCTTGGCCGATTGGTCACCGTGTTGGACGATGAGCTAGGGCACGAATTGGCCTTTGCAGTGGAGCGCGGGAAGATTGCTGCGAACTCTGGCGATGCGAACGCCCAGATCACATTGAACCAAATAGAGCGAGACCTACACGCGCCTCTGAGCTTGGACACATTGACCTCAACGCTACAAGACCACTCCCAATCCTTGCGAAATGGGGCCCAAGAGACCTTGCGCCTTGCAAACACCAAACCTGAACAAGTGAGCAAGGTGATCTATGTCGGGGGGTCCAGCCTGATGTCGATGGTGTCGGACACAATGAAGGGGCAATTCCCACATGCCGAGCACTCCTTCACCGAAGTATTCACTGCCGTGACAGATGGCTTGGCGCTGGCCTCGGCTCAGCAATAATATGTAGCGAAGCCGCGCGGATTCAAAACCGCACAAAAAATACGCGTGATTTGCAAATCAGCCCAAATCTTAGGCGATTTCAACGTTGAGCCGCCTATCTGCTAGATTTCCAAGTGACCTCAGGCCGACGCAGCCGAAAAAGTGGCACAATGAAAACCGCTGCAACTGCGTCTGCTTGAGGCCCCCAATAACTCTGTCCACCCACATATCCCCCTCGACGGGCCAAGCCGTGCAGCCCCGCGCTGTTGGGCAGGTATCGCTATCGGTCAAACCCGGTGTGCGTGGCACCGTGCTGGACGGGTTGCGCCAATCGGGATCGCTGCGTTGCCTGTTCCCGCGCCCCAAATCCCAAGCCTTGGAAGCCGTGCTGGTCAACACCGCAGGCGGGATCACAGGGGGCGACACGTTCAACATCTCGGCCAGTGTCGCAAGTGGTTGCGAGCTGGTGATGACCACCCAAGCCTCCGAGCGCGCCTACCGCGCGCAACCCACTGAGAGCGGCCGCATGCAGACTGATTTGCAGGTGTCGGACGATGCGCAGCTCAACTGGATGCCACAAGAAACCATTCTGTTTAACGGCAGCAGCCTAGACCGATCCCTGAACGTCGACCTCGCCCCCGACGCGAAGGCCTTGATCCTAGAACCCTTGGCCTTTGGCCGCCTCGCGATGAAGGAGCAGCTAACCGACATACGGCTGCATGACCGCATCACCATCCGGCGCGACGGGCAGCCTTTGTTTATGGACGCCACCCGCTTTGCCGGAGATATGGCCGCGCATCTGGATCGCCCGCATATCGCAGGCGGCGCAAGGGCCATGGCCATAATGATCTACACCGCACCGGACGCCGAGGGCCAACTACCCCAGCTGCGTGCCATGCTGCCCCCCCAAGCCGGCGCAAGTGTGATTGGCGACGACCTGCTAGTCCTGCGCATCCTTGCCCAAGACAGCCACGAGCTGCGCCTTAGCCTAATTCCGATCCTGAACCATTTGACCCACAACCAACTGCCTAGATGCTGGATGATCTGACATGAACCTGACCCCTCGCGAAAAAGACAAACTCCTTGTCGCTTTGGCCGCCGAGGTCGCCCGAAAGCGGCTGGCACGCGGCGTAAAGCTGAACCACCCAGAGGCCATTGCCCTGATCACCGACGCGGTGGTTGAGGGCGCGCGAGATGGCCGCTCGGTTGCGGACATGATGGAAGCAGGCGCCCAAGTCATCACCCGCGAGCAATGCATGGAAGGCATCCCCGAGATGATCCACGACGTGCAAGTCGAAGCGACCTTTCCCGATGGCACCAAGCTGGTGACCGTCCACAACCCGATCCGCTAAAGGAGGCTACCCCATGATCCCAGGTGAACTGATCCCCGCCAGCGGCGCGTTGACCCTGAATGAGGGGCGTAAGGCTATCGCCTTGATGGTTGCCAACACCGGCGACCGTCCGGTGCAAGTCGGCTCCCACTACCACTTCGCGGAAACCAACCCTGCGCTGGAATTTGACCGCGCGGCGGCGCATGGGCTGCGGTTGGACATCGCGTCCGGCACGGCCGTGCGCTTTGAGCCAGGTCAGCGCCGCGAGGTGCAGCTGGTGCCCCTTGCGGGCGCGCGGCGCGTTTTCGGATTTAATCAACACGTCATGGGAGACCTCTAATGCCCACCCAAATCCCCCGTAGCGAATATGCAGCCATGTTTGGCCCGACCACCGGTGACCGCCTTCGCCTTGCCGACACGGACCTGATCATCGAAGTCGAGCGCGATCTCACCGCAGAACTTGCCGCCGAGGGCGCAAACGCCCCTGTTTATGGCGAAGAGGTTAAATTCGGTGGCGGCAAGGTCATCCGCGACGGGATGGGGCAGTCTCAAGTCACCCGCGCGGCGGGGGCTGTGGACACCGTCATCACCAACGCCTTGATCGTGGATCACAGCGGCATCTACAAAGCCGACGTCGGCTTAAGAGACGGGCGCATTCACAAAATCGGCAAGGCCGGCAACCCTGACACCCAACCCGGCGTCGACATCATCGTAGGCCCCGGCACAGAGGTGATTGCAGGCGAAGGTCGCATCCTGACCGCAGGCGGCTTTGACAGCCACATCCACTACATCTGCCCACAGCAAATCGAGGACGCCTTGCACAGCGGGCTCACCACCATGCTCGGCGGCGGCACAGGCCCCGCCCACGGCACGCTGGCCACCACCTGCACCCCCGGCCCATGGCATATCGGGCGGATGATGCAGGCCGCCGACGCCTTCCCGATGAACCTAGCCTTCGCGGGCAAGGGCAACGCCTCGCTTCCGGCGGCGTTGGAAGAGCAAATCAACGGCGGGGCCTGCGCGCTTAAGCTGCACGAGGACTGGGGCACCACCCCCGCCGCCATTGATTGCTGCCTGTCGGTCGCCGATGCGATGGATGTGCAAGTGATGATCCACACCGACACGCTGAACGAATCCGGCTTTGTCGAGCACACGGTCAACGCCATGAAGGGCCGCACGATCCACGCCTTCCATACCGAGGGTGCGGGCGGTGGCCACGCCCCCGACATCATCAAGATTTGCGGCGAGGAGCATGTGCTCCCCTCCTCCACCAACCCGACGCGGCCTTTCACGGTGAACACGCTTGAAGAACACCTCGACATGCTGATGGTGTGCCACCACTTGGACAAATCCATCCCCGAGGACGTGGCCTTCGCCGAAAGCCGCATCCGCCGCGAAACCATCGCCGCCGAGGACATTTTGCACGACATGGGGGCCTTCTCGATCATCGCCTCGGACAGTCAGGCCATGGGGCGGGTGGGCGAAGTGCTGATCCGCACATGGCAAACCGCCGACAAGATGAAAAAGCAACGCGGGCGTCTGAGCGAGGAGACCGGCGAGAACGACAATTTCCGCGTCCGCCGCTACATTGCGAAATACACCATCAACCCTGCGATTGCGCATGGCATCAGCAACGAGATCGGATCGATTGCGGAAGGCAAGCGCGCCGACTTGGTGCTTTGGGACCCCGCGTTCTTTGGGGTGAAGCCTGAGATGGTCTTGATGGCAGGCACCATCGTGATGGCGCAGATGGGCGACCCGAATGCATCGATCCCCACGCCGCAACCTGTTTATTCACGCCCGATGTTTGGCTCCTTCGGGCGCTCTGTTGAGAACTCGGCCGTGGTCTTTGTCAGCGAAGCCGCGCAAGCCGCCGGCATCGGGGCTACATTGGGCTTGGCCAAGCAGACCGTCGCCGTCTCCAACACTCGCAACATCGGCAAGAAAGACCTATTGCTGAACGACGCGACCCCCGAGATGGAGGTGGACCCCGAAACCTACGAAGTGCGTGCCGACGGCGAATTGCTAACATGCCAGCCCGCAGAAGTGCTGCCGATGGCGCAGCGCTACTTCATGTTTTAAGGAGCCACCCCGCCCGTGCCACTTCCAACCGCCCAAACAGTGATCCATAGCCACCATGGCGACGATCAGGTCACCCTGACCTACGAAGCCCGTTTCCTGCGCCGCAAGGTGCTGAAGACGACCAGCGGCGCCGAGTTTCTGGTGGATCTTGCGCAGACCACATCCCTCAACAAGGGCGACGCCTTCCAGCTGGACGACGGGCGCTTGATTGAGGTTGTGCCTGCCCATGAGGACCTGCTGGAAATCATCGGCGATCTGACACGTCTGGCGTGGCACATCGGCAATCGGCACACCCCATGCCAGCTCGAAGAGGGCCGCCTGCTGATCCAGCACGACCATGTGCTACGCGACATGCTGCAAAAGCTGGGAGCGACGCTGCGCGACATCAATGAGCCCTTCACCCCAGAGGGCGGCGCATACGGCCACGGACGGACCCATGGCCACAGCCACTGAAACCCACATCCTGACGCTGGCCCAATGGCTGTCACCCGCCTACCCCATCGGCGCGTTCGCCTACTCGCACGGGCTAGAGGGCGCGGTGGATCAGGCTTGGGTCAAAGACGCGGCCAGCCTTGAGGGCTGGCTGGCAGACGTCTTGAACCATGGCGGCGGGCGGTCTGACGCCCTGCTTATCGCCGCCGCGATGAAGGCTGCGAATGACGCTGAGTTGGCAAAGATCGACGCCACCGCGCGGGCCTTCGCCGCGAGCAAAGACCGGCTGCTGGAGACCTCGCAACAAGGGGCCAGCTTTGCGACTGTCACCCGCTCTGTATGGGGGACGGGGCTGTCGTCCTACACCTACCCCGTCGCCCTTGGGGCCGCGGCGGCGAGTGCCGGGCTGCCAATCGGCCTCACGCAGATCATGTATTTGCAGGCCTTTGCCTCCAACCTCATTGCGGCGGGGCAACGGCTGCTGCCCGTTGGGCAAACCGAGGGCCAAGCGATACTCCACCGCCTCACCCCGCGCTTGCCCGAAATTGCCGACGACACCGTGCATGGGGACGTATCCCGGCTTAACTCCACCGCGTTTCTGGGCGACATCGCGTCGATGAAACATGAAACCCAATACTCAAGGATTTTTCGCACATGACCAGCCCAAACGGCCCGCTTCGCATCGGTATCGGCGGCCCTGTGGGCGCTGGCAAAACCACGCTGACCGCCGCCCTGTCAGAGCGGTTGCGCGACAGTCACTCCATCGGTGTGATCACCAACGACATCTACACCCAAGAGGACGCCGACGCGTTGGTCCGCATGCAAGTGCTGCCCTCCGACCGCATCATCGGGGTGGAGACAGGCGGATGCCCACACACTGCGATCCGCGAAGACGCCTCGATCAACCTCGCGGCGGTGGCCGAAATGGTGGAGCGCCACCCCGACGTCGAAATCGTCCTAATCGAGAGCGGTGGCGACAACCTATCCGCGACCTTCAGCCCAGAGTTGGCCGACCTGACGGTCTATGTGATTGATGTGGCCGCCGGAGAGGAAATCCCCCGCAAGGGCGGGCCTGCGGTGACCCGCTCGGACATTTTGGTGATCAACAAGACCGACCTCGCCCCCTATGTCGGCGCGAGCCTTGAGGTGATGGAACGTGACGCCGCACGTATGAGACGCGGCCTGCCCACCTTCTTCACCAACCTGAAAGCGCGTGAAGGCGTGGACGCGGTTTGGAAGCAAATTCAAGAGATTGGCGGGGTCAGCTAAACCCTTCTTGCGACAGTTGCCCTAAAATCGCGGGCATACTTTGGCGCAACGGATGCCCTTACCGTATCAGCTTTCTAATCAGGTCCACCTGATTTTGGGATCCGGTCTTCTCAAGCAACCGACGCGCATGGGTTCGTGCAGTATTGATTGAAATGCCCACATTTTCCGCATGCTGGCCAACCGTTTGACCGGCTACAAGTGCTATCAGTAGCTTCTTTTCAGCGGCGGATATCCCACAACTCTCGGTCAGGTTTTCAATGGATGAATTGTCTGTCTCAAGCTCGCATGTCAGGCGCTTATCGATCTGGTTAATCACATGATCAGGAAGTTGCTCCATGATGTCCGCGAGCCGACGTGCGCGTCCTGCATCGGCAGCCTGATCGAATTCGAGTAGTCCTAGGCTCTCCACATCTTCGACGATACGTTTCCGTGTGGCAGCGTGGTGAGATGGATCAGATTGATCGGTCATTTTCAAATCGCTCGACAAGTTCACATAAACTGTAGCAGAATTGGCGTTAAACATAAAGAAATCCGTAAATCGTGAGCGTGATGGCTGAAGTAGGAATTCTAGACGAAACCCCAGCAAGGCGTCTTGCTGCGCTCGAGGCACAACGTATTGTGCAACGGATCGCGACGGAGTCGGGATGGTGGCGCCAGTTGGCTGATCAAGCCATTGCCAAGATTGAGAACCGGCTGATTGAGCGCATTTTAATCTCGCGATTGCGCGCAGGGCTGCGCGCGGCGACCTCTGAAGAACTGGCGGAAGCCACAATCTCGAAGATGCGGGGAGCCTATACTTCGGGTCAGATGGAAACACTGCCAAGTTTTCTGCCAAGGCCGAAATACGCAATCTCCAATGCGCATGGTTCGTATTTAGACCCGGCTTCACGGCCGGAATACCCTGCCCGCGTGCTCTATGTCCCTGGAGGCGGGTTCATCTTCCCCATTTCCGCCCGCCAAAAGACCATGATGACCCGTCTGGCCGAGCAGACGGACTGTGAAGTTGTCCCCGGAACGCACCGCCTTGCGCCGGAGCATCCCTTCCCCGCAGCCGCAAAAGACATCGCCGCGCAATTTATAGAACTTACGAAATCGGGGGACGAAAGCCCGCTGTTTCTAGGCGGGGATACCGCGGGAGCATCTGTGGTGCTTGGGGCCCTGCAAATTTTGATAGAAGAACAGGTTAGCCCGCTCCCCAAAGGTATCATTCTGTTTTCCCCATGGGCGGATTTAAGCTTGAGCGGTTGGTCCTACATCACCAAAAGCGTCACGGCAGAAAGCCCGTTTCGGATGGAGACCGCCGCGTTCTGCGCGCGGCTTTATCTGGGATCACATTCCGCCAATGACCCGTTGGCATCGCCCATTTTTGCAGATCAAGACACGTGGCCGCCCTTGCTAATCCACACCAGCGAAAATGACCTCCATTTCGATGATGCGATGGCGTTGGCCGAGAACGGGTTGAAGCGGAACGTTAAGGTTCAGGTGAACTATTGGGATTCACCACGACATCATTTGGAGCGCCTTTCATCAAAAGATGCTGCCCGATCCTTTTCAGAAGTGCGTTCATTCATTGAAGCCCAATTAGACCCGTAGTGGTCAGCCATTCGCCGCCGACCATTCAATGATCCGCAACAACGTCGTGGGCGATTTGTGACTTACACCAGCCTTCGGATGACGACGTAATGCCCGTCCTTTTTCGTCTAATCACCAATCTTGGTGATTAGAGATGTGAACTTCTCAGGTAGCTCTGGTCAAATAAACCAGTTGGAGAGAATTTCATGAGAAATAGATTATTTTTTGCAGCCGCGCTCTTTGCGTTAAGCGCGTGTAGCGAGATCAACTACACTGATAATCGTTTGGTGGCGAAATACACCTATGACGGCGTGACTTATGACGTCTATGAAGCAATTGAAGTTAACCAGTCTGGGTTTGTTGTAAATGGCTCTTCGGCTGAAACCCAACGCGCCGTTTATCGGTTATTTCCGGAAGGTGCCGACCCTCAAGTTGATGGGAGTACAACCGGCGTGATATTCGGTGCCGCGCGTGAGATTACGACCTGCGCGGCAACATTGGATGAATGCAAGGTTGCATTCGGTAAGGTGCTCGAGAAACGCAAAGCCCAAGCCAACAAACCGGAGCGTGAAGAAGGCGGCATGTATTGAGGGGTCTTTTCGCTCTATTCGGGCGCGCACGAAATGGATGAAGCAGGTCGTGGCGGGTGAGTTTCACCGAGAGGATTTCAGTGGATATGAACCGCATGTCGGGGATCGAAGGCCACCCGTGGCCTTCGCCGCTCAAATCAACCGGAGTGTTTGCCCGACCGCGCGGCAATTACAGCCTTGATAAGGTCTTCTGGAACATCCCCCATCCCCATCTGTGAAAACGGGATTTCGAATTGATCTTTGGTCAGAGCCATAGTGGCTTTGTACTCGCTCAAATATTCGCGGCATTCACGGCAAACCCGCAAGTGCAGCTCAAACACAAAGCGCTGGCGCTTGGTCAATGTTCCTTCGAAGTAGTCCACAATGAAGGTTTCAAACGTGGCGCAATCGATCATCAACGGCAGACGGAACATGATCGCAGCGAGCGGACGAGCGGTTTTGCGGGATTGTGTCTGGCTCATAGCTTGTGCTCTTTCACGTGCGGTTCAAGTAATTTCTTAAGGGCTGCCCTGGCGCGATGCAGTCTCACTTTGACGTTGGCCTCGCTGAGATCCAATGCGGTGCTGGTCTCAGATGTGCTTAGTCCTTCGATGTCTCGAAGGCATAATACGATACGATATTTTTCCGGTAACGACATTATTGCGCGCCGGATTTGATCATTTGTCTCACGTCGCGATAGCAAAGCCTCAGGTGTCGCCACCTCCGTTGCGTCGAATTCCACACGGCACCCGCTACCATCAAAAACAGGCAGCAACTCGTCAATCGGGTGCTCATTTTGACGTTTGATTTTGCGCAAGGCCATCAACGCCTCATTCGTTGCGATCCGGTGCATCCAAGTTCGCATGGCTGAGCGACCTTCAAATGAGTCTAGCTTCGCCCATATCTTGGTAAATGCTATTTGCACCGCATCTTCTGCAAGTGCCTGATCACGTAGGATGCGAAACGCGACGGCGAGCATCCAATCAGAATGCTCACGTACAAATTGCGCGGACTCCTCCTCTGTCATTCGTAATTCGGTAGAGGGTCGGCTCGCGTCATCTTTGGTCATCCCCTCTTATCTCCCAAGCAGCACCTGGGCGATAGACCTTATGTCGGAGTTATCTCGTCATCGATGTAACCATTCGACACCTCACGACATCACATAGACAGTTAAATGAGCCAAAACCCAGCAATCTGAAACCCTGAGCCATGTCCAAAAGAACTCATTTTCGTGTCTGCAACCTCTGCGAAGCCATGTGCGGCATTGCGGTTCAAACTCATGGCGACAAGATCACGATCAAACCTGACACAAAGGATCCCTTCTCAAAGGGCAGCATGTGCCCCAAGGCACCCGCTTTAGGTGCTATACAAACAGATCCCGACCGGCTCCTTCAGCCAGTCAAAAGAGTAGAGGGAGGATGGGCGAAGATAAGCTGGGACGAGGCCTATGAATTGGTTGAAGCAGGCTTGAAAGGCACCCTCGCCAAGCATGGGCCCGACAGCGTTGGATCTTATCTTGGAAACCCAATTGTGCACAATTTGGGGATGCTCCTTTTTGTGAAATCATTAACTGGCGCAATCGGGTCGCAGAACGTGTTTTCCGCGACCAGCATGGATCAACTACCGCACCACTTCGCAGCGCATTACATGTTCGGTCACGAGTTTCGGATACCAGTTCCGGACATTGACCGGACCGATCATATGATCATCATGGGTGCCAATCCTCTAGCGTCGAATGGCTCAATCATGACAGCCGCAGGCATTACGGATCGGTTGCGCAAAATCGAGCAACGCGGCGGCAAGGTCGTCGTCATCGATCCACGCAAGACCGAGACAGCAAAGCTCGCGTCTGAACATCACTTCATTAGGCCCGGGCGCGATGTGTTTTTCCTTCTGACCTTCCTGCATATTCTGTTCCGTGATGGGCATATAAAGCTCGGCGATCTAGGTGCGCACCTAAAGGGATTTGAGCAACTCGAAAGCTTAGTTGTTGAATATACTCCCGAATACACCAGCCCGATGACGGGCCTTGAGGTGGCCACGGTTGAGGCATTGGTGCATGAATATGCCACTCAGGACCGCGCGGTCCTTTACGGGCGCATGGGACTGTCAACGCAACCGCATGGCGGGCTGTGCCATTGGATGATCAACCTCATCAATATTGTGTCCGGTAATTTCGACCAATCTGGCGGTATGATGTTCCCCTCCCCCGCCATTGAGCTTGTTCGCGGTGCAAAAGGGGGCATTCGGCATGCGCGATGGGCAAGCCGAGTGCGTCAATTGCCAGAGTTTTATGGAGAGTTACCTGTGTCCGCCATGGCTGAGGAAATGGCCATTGAAGGACGCGGCCAGATCAAAGCCTTTTTGACGATATGCGGAAATCCGGTTCTGTCTTCCCCCGGCGGCAAACGGCTGGACACGTTGCTTCCCAAGATGGACTTCATGGTCTCAATTGATAACTACATCAATGAGACGACACGTCATGCGGATGTAATACTGCCCACGCCAACGGGTCTCGAAATTGATCATTACGACATGATTTTCAACATCATTTCAGTGTCCAACAATGCAAAATTCACCCAATCGCTAATGCCCGTCGCCAAAGATCGCCCCTTTGATTGGCAGGTGCTGTCCGAACTCACAAGACGTATCAGTGGGCGTAAAACGTGGTTTGAACGATTTGCTACCCCGCGCCGTATTGTGAGCCTTGGTTTGGCATTGGGGCCGTATGGATGGCTAAGCCATCCAAAACGGTTGTTTACGGGGCTTTCCTTGAGAAAAGTAGTTAACTCCGTCCATGGCATCAGCTTAGGTCCCTTGCGACCGCGTGTGCCCGAGGGATTGCACACAGATGATGGGCTGATTGAGCTTGCACCGCAGGTGTTTCTTGATCGTTTGAGCGCGCTTGACCCAGAGCTGGACAGCACCGGCTTTCGACTAATTGGGCGCCGCAACCTATCGACCAACAACTCATGGATGCATCAATACGAAAAGCTGTCGAAGTCCCGTCAGGTACGCTGCACTGTCATGATAAACCCCGACGATGCCCGCAACCAAGGTATCCGCGATGGCGATAACGTAAGGGTTTCTAGCCGCACAGACGCGATAATTCTCCCCGCCGAAGTAACCGATACTATGATGCGAGGCGTATTAAGCATCCCGCATGGGTTCGGGCACACTCGCGAGGGGACAAAACTGCGCCACGCCGAGGCCAAACCCGGTGTGAGCGTCAATGACATAACCGACCATCTTCGTGTAGATGAGCTAACGGGGAATGCCGCGTTTTCTGGTCAGCCTGTTCAAATCGAGCGGGTCGGACCCTCGCAAATGTAACTGCTCAAGGATGGTGAACGACGCAATCCGGCGCTCATCGCAAAAAAAAAGAAGATGCCAAGTGATATCTACAAGACGCCTGTTAGGAGACCAGAATGCCCCAAGACCTCATGGTGCAAGTCACCAAAAACGTAGAAATCTCCATGATACCTGTGTCGCAAAGCATCTCGCTTGATGAGCCCGTCTTCGCGGTCAACTGGTTCGATACCCGCTCTTTGGTGTTGTATAACATATACAACCTCCTCGCGGCCCGCAGCGTCTTCAAGGTCGGGGGGCTGGTTGTTGTCAAAGGAAAGGTAACGACCATTATTGCAGGTGATCCGAGAGATCACCGCGATGTCGTGTTAATCGTGCGCTACCCATCCGGCCCGCTCTTTTTGTCGATGCTTCAAAGCGCATATTTCAAGGTGGTAAGCCTTCTGCGAACGGCTGCGGTCACACGGTTCACTTTTGGGTTCACCCAACCCGTATCTCACCCGCCTCCTGCATCAGATCCACGCAAAGACAAGGCCTACATGATTTACCATTACCGCGGGGCGGATATCACCGACGCGTTGGTTGGTCTGGCTGGTGAAAACAAGATTGAAGTTGTGTATGCAGGTAATGCCGTCGCTCAACTCGCGACCCGAAAGGCAGGTGCAGCGGACGTCTCCCTGCCGTCCCTTATGGATGGCATTGTTGTCTTTCAGGCCGACACGGATACCCAACTTGAAACCCTCGTCGCCTCCGATGCGTTTCAGCACATTTCAAGATCAACAGACTCGAATTTTTCCGCATTGTTTCAACGAATTTTGTAACGAGAAGTATGCGGATTTGAAGTCTCACATCACATTATCAGGAGTTACAACTTAACCCGATACTAAATATTTTCGAACACCTGTATCCTTCTTGGCTTGGCGAACATCAAACTATCAACTGAGGTGTTTGATCGAGCTGAAAGCCGGAGAACGCACACCGATGAATGTGTGCATAGATGAATTTTTCGCAACAAGAGAAAATACTACTATTGTACCGTAGGGGACGGCAGGAAATGACAGAAAAACGCTTAAGGGCAATCACCGGACTGGTCGGGCTAACAGCCGCGATCCTAGTTGGAATAGGTGAGTTCCTTTTACACTACGACGCGCTCGCACGCTACACAGACACTTTCGCCTTTTTTGAAGGCGTGACGCGTGAGCGGGCAACAATAGGTCACTTCTTTGGTGTCCTTGGTGCGCCACTTTACGTTGTTGGGGCCTTCCACATCTACCTAATGCTGCGACCTGCCAATGAGATAGCCGCGCGCATCGCGGGTTTCTCCATGGCATATGCTTGCATCGTCGGCGCTGTTTGGATCGGGTCCCGTGCGATGGCTGTTGAGTTGGTTGCTGCTGGCGGCATCCCGGAGCAGTTGGTCCTCTATGAATTGCGGTATGAGAGTTTGCTAATGGTGGTGCGTATAGCTGTCTTAGCCGTTTCGGGTATCTTCGTCTGGCTTTGCTTGACGGGCCGCTCCCTGTA
The DNA here is from genome assembly GCF_039974535.1 of Litoreibacter sp. Lineage (GTDB taxonomy): Bacteria > Pseudomonadota > Alphaproteobacteria > Rhodobacterales > Rhodobacteraceae > Litoreibacter. The sequence continues at coordinate 422,851 of NZ_JBDWIU010000011.1, forward strand.
TCCTCGCGCCATGGCGGCATTGAACCCAATTTGTTTGATCATCGTCGCCTTCATCATCTTCTTCACTGTTCCAGCAATTGGCAAATACATCATGCCCATAGCGCTTAACGTCGCTTACTTCGTAATGTTCTCGGCATCGCTCATCATCAATTCAAAAGACCTACAAAACGAAAGCTCGTCACATGCTTAAAAAACTAAAATACATACCGATGGTAATGTTGCCCGTTGCGGCGACAATGTTTGGTGTTCTGTCCGTGAAAACACTCACTGACCGGCAAAACCCCTATGACACAGATCTAGCTGGAACGCTCATTCCCACATTTGATGAGATTGAGCTGCCATTTGATCAGCAGCACTCTGATGACACATCGCTGTCTTTCACTGCGTCCGCAGCCATTGATATTGATGGTGACGGCGTAGAGGAGTTGTTCATCGGTGGTGGATATCAGCAAGAAAACGTCTTGTACCGGTTCGAGAACGGCGGGTTTGTCGAAATCGCAGGCGTAGCTGGCATTACCAAATCTGCCGATGGCACATCCCTGAGCGCTTTGGTTCTTGATGCAAATGTCGATGGGCAAGCAGACCTGATCGTCAGCTCTCGTGAAGGTATCACGCTGTTCACAAACAAGGACGGCGTCTTTACCGGCGAACTGCTCGACACGCCCTTGGATGACAAAACAACGGCACTCTCTGTGGCTGTGGCCGACGTCAACAACGACGGCGCATTCGACATGTATGTGTCCGGCTACATCAACGTCGATCTCGTTGAGGGACTGAACATCTTCAACAAAGAGGGTTACGGAGGGGTTTCTGCCCTCCTCATCAACAACGGTGACAACAGCTTCACAAATGAAACCGAGGAACGTGGCCTGTACTACTTGCACAACACCTTCCAAGCGACATTTGGTGACTTTGAGCGTGACGGCGATCTAGACCTGATCGTGGCACATGACACGGGCCACATTCGAACTTACGTCAATGATGGCACCGGTTACTTCACCAACACCGACAACCCGAACTCCGGGCAGTATTCCTATGTCATGGGTATCGGCATTGCGGACTACAATAACGATGGCTTCACAGATTACGTCTTCTCCAACATCGGCGATACGCCACCGACCTTCATGGTTAATGGTGACCTGCGCGATGACCAACCGCTGTTCCGCAAATATGTACTCTTTCAACCTGATGGGTCTGGCGGGTTCAAGGACGTGGCAGAGGAGGTGAAGATTGCCGACTTCGAATTTGGCTGGGGTATGTCGTTTGAGGACCTTAACCTAGATGGCCGCGATGACTTAATCGCCTCCCAAAACTACGTCACCTCCCCGATCCACAAGATCGGCTTCCTACGTTTGCCTGGCCGCATGATGGTACAGACACCAAACGGCGAGTTTGCGGAGATCGGCGCGGAAGCGGGCGTGATCAATCGCCGTTATTCCATCGTGCCGCTCACAGCTGACTTCAACAGTGACGGCCGCCCTGACGTGGTGCACATCAACATCGCAGGCAAATCCAAAGCGTTCCTGAGCAAAGGTGATGCAAGCGACGGCTTCTTGAAGATCGATCTTGGCGACGGCTTGGACGCCATTGGCGCATTTGCGACGATCACTTTGGAGGATGGCTCTACCTTGTCAAAACCCTATGTTTCGGGTGAGGGTCTGACATCTGATAGCAGCCATATCATCATCGCTGGTCTTGGTGCGCAATCTGCAACATCCGTCGCCATCCGCTACTTGGATGGGACCGAGAAGACCGTGTCAGGGAGCTTTCGCAATGAAACTCTGAGACCTCAAGACGCGAACTGATGAGCCAAATTGTAAGCCGCATATTACGTCTTGGCTTGGTCATCATTTCTGGAATTGTGTTAACTGGGATCGTACCGATCTCAGTTGCACAATTCCGGACAGGTGATGCCTGCCCGTCTATCGGCTTCATTCCGGCCTGCTATCTTGTCACGATCTGCTATGCTGCAATCGGTGTCGCTGCCGCTATGTGGCGAAAACCCAATGACTGGCTATTCTTCGCCGGAGCAGCGCCAGTTATTGGACTGGCGCTGGCTGGCACCACGGCCGAGATTGTAGGCCTCCCGACCTGCCCGCGTTCCGCTACCGGCTGGCCCTTGTGTTACACGTCATTGATGGTTGGAACGGGGATCGCAGTCACCTACATGGTCATAAGACGGTTAGAGCTCCAAGTCGCCTAGTCCCACGATTAATATTACCGTTGAAAATCACGATGCATGGGTCTCAATGATTTGGGGGGCCGACGAGCAAACTTAGAGCGCTACGGGGCTAACACATCTAGTATCACGGCCTTCGTCCAGTTGGGTGAGCGTTTCGGTTTGGAATGCCCGTATACCCTATTCCTAGTCTCCAAAGGCGGTATTGGACCCTTTGGGGCCTATTTCTCTTAGTCGGCCTTTTAACAATTTCCGCGCACTCAAGCAGGGAAAAATGGCTCACTAGTTCAAGTCAAAATATCATCCAAGGGAGTATCCCGCGCCCCGTACTGTACGGATTGGATCAGCGCCCCCAAAGCGCGTTAATATTTTGCGCAGTCTTGCGACGTGGACATCGACCGTTCTCGAGTCCACGAATATGTCACGCCCCCAGACGAGATCGAGGAGTTGCTCGCGGCTGAACACCCGGCCGGGTCGTTCCATCAGCCTCGATAGAAGCCGAAATTCGAGTGGGCCCAACGAGAGTTCTTGATGAGCTCGACTGACGCGATGGCTTTCAGGATCGAGAACAATATCTTCGTAAGTTAAGGTAACAACAGCTGCAGAGTGGGTCCGGCGCAATTGCGTGCGGGCGCGGGCCATCAGTTCTTTGACTGAATAAGGCTTGGTCACATAGTCATCCGCCCCTGTATCCAGACCACGCACACTATCAACTTCTTCGGAACGGGCGGACAGCATGATTATTGGAATATGCTTGGTGGTGTCGCGGCTTTTGATCCGGCGACAGACCTCAATTCCGCTAAGCAATGGCATCATCCAATCGAGGATCACAAGATCGGGCAGTTCCTCGTCGATCAATTGCATCGCTTCCTCGCCGTTGGTCGCGTGGCGCACAGCAAAGCCTTCTGCACTCAGATTGTAAGTTAAGACCTCTGCCTGAGCAGGTTCATCCTCTACAAGCAGGATTTGCGCTTGTGGAGATGCCATCCGTCAGACCCCCGTGACTGTAGATGTTGTGTCTGCCTTCGGCCGCGCTTCATCGGGTTGCTTTCCATTCGCCAAATATATGACCTGTTCTGCGATTGACGTCACATGGTCCCCCATGCGCTCTGTGTTTTTCGAAATGAAATGCAGATGTAGGCAAGCCGTAATATTGCGAGGGTCTTCCATCATGAACGTCAGCAGTTCGCGGAACAGCGCATTATACATCTGATCCACCTCGGCATCGCGCGCAATGATATCAGCGGCAAGTGCTACATCACGATGAATATAGGCATCAAGCGCGTCTTTCAGCATGATCTCGACGGCTCGGGTCATCCGTTGCAGGGTGCCAGTGCTGTCGCTGATCGGATCGACATTTGACAATACTTCGGTGCGTTTAGCCATGTTTTTGGCGTAGTCTCCAATCCGTTCAAGGTTGCCGCTGATCTTGATCACGCTCAGGATCAGTCGCAAATCAATGGCAGTAGGGGCACGCAAGGCGATGATGCGAGCCGCATTTTCATTGATCGCCTCTTCGAGCGCATCGATGTCTGCATCGGCTGCGCGAACCTGATGTGCAAGCTCTTCATCGCGAGTCTCAAGCGACTGCATACTTAGGCGAATGGCGTTTTCAACCATGCCACCCATTTTCATGATTTGCGCTAGAACAGCTTCAAGATCGGTGTCGAAAGCCGAAGATATGTGTGCGTTGGTCATGGGTTATCCAATCCTACCGGTGATGTAGCTTTCGGTTCTGGGGTCACTTGGGGTCGTAAATACCTGATCTGTGTCGCCATATTCAACCAGACTTCCAAGGTGGAAGAACGCTGTTTTTTGGCTGATCCTTGCTGCTTGTTGCATCGAATGGGTGACGATCACGACACAGTAGTTTTCACGCAGCTCGTTGATCAGCTCTTCTATCTGCGCCGTCGCGATCGGATCAAGCGCGGAGCAAGGTTCATCCATGAGCAATACCTCGGGCGACGTTGCGATCGCCCGTGCGATGCACAGCCTTTGTTGCTGCCCACCCGAAAGCCCCGTGCCCGTTTTGTCGAGCCGGTCTTTGACCTCATCCCAAAGTGCTGCCTTTCTGAGCGCGTCTTCGACGATTACCTCCAACGCGGCCTTGTTACGGGCCATTCCATGGATTTTTGGGCCATAGGCCACGTTGTCAAAGATTGATTTAGGAAACGGATTTGGCTTTTGAAATACCATCCCGACCTTGGCGCGCAGTTGCACCGGATCGACAGCGCGGTCGTAGATATCTTCGCCATCGATTTTTATTTCACCACTCACGCGGCAAGTATCAATCGTGTCGTTCATCCGGTTCAAGCTTCGCAGAAACGTTGATTTACCGCAGCCTGACGGCCCGATAAAGGCGGTGACCGTGTTGGGGGGGATGTCCACGGACACGTCCTTGATCGCAGCGTTGCCGCCATAGGAGACCTGTACGTTTCTGGCCGTGATCTTTGGCTCGGCTGTATCTGGGGCGGGTTGGGTCAATGTGTTCACTTTCATCAGATATCTATTTCTACCAGCGGCGTTCAAAGCGGCGGCGCAGCAGAACGGCCACCGTGTTCATCACCGCTAGAAACACCAACAGGGTTATGATCGCGCCAGATGCGCGTTCCGCAAAACCGGGGTCGGCGCGCTGCGTCCAGTTGAAGACCTGCACAGGTAGTGCTGTCGCAGCCTCCCCAAACAGGCCCGCCGTTTCGCTGTAAGTTGCCGGATAATCGCGCACGAAAGCCACCATGCCAATCAGTAAAAGTGGTGCAGTTTCACCCAAGGCCTGTGCCAACCCAATAATTGTGCCGGTAAGGATGCCGGGTGCGGCGAGCGGTAAGACATGGTGGAAGACCGCTTGCATCTTCGTCGCACCAAGCGCCAAGGCCGCGTCGCGGATTGAGGGTGGTACTGCCTTGAGTGCCGCGCGGGTTGCGATGATGATCGTCGGCAAGGTCATCAGTGTCAGCACCAACCCGCCAACCAAAGGCGACGATTGCCGTAGTCCCATAAAGTTAATGAAGATCGCCAACCCCAAAATCCCGTATACGATGGATGGAACAGCCGCCAGATTGCTGATGTTCACTTCGATCAGGTCAGACAGGCGGCTCTTGGGTGCAAACTCTTCAAGGTAGACCGCTGCCGCCACGCCAATAGGCAATGCTAGAACCAATACGACCAGCATCATGTAAAGTGATCCAAGAATAGCAACACCCAAGCCCGCCGCTTCCGGCCGCTGGTCACTGGCGTCAGGGGCGGTCAAGAACGACCAATTGAACCGTGTTTCCATGATCCCCGCATCCGCAAGGCTTTGGGCGATCTGCAAGGCCTCGGGGGAGGTATTGCCGTCCAGCGCGGCGCTTTCGAGTGTGACGCGGCCTTTGAAAAAGCCATCGATACGGCCATTGGCCAGCACCTCTAACGACACGGTTCCACCAACAAGCTGCGGGTTCGCAAGAACATGGTTGCGCAGCGTTGCCGCGGCCTCTTTGCTGATCATGTTGCCGACATCTTTGTTGGACAATGTCGTGGTGATATTCAATTCCGTAATTTGCGCAAGTAAAGCATCGCGCAACAAGGGGGTGTAGCCAAAGGTGGAAACCTTGGCCATTGCCGCGGGATCACGTTCACCGCCCTTGTCCAACTTGTCGGCAGGCAAGGCGATTTCCAGCGTGACATAGGTCTGGCGAAATGAACTGGCCCCGTTTGAAACCACAGACGTCAGCAACACAACAAGCGCAAGGGCAGCCAATCCCACAGCCGCCAGACCATAGGCATGAAACCTTTTTTCCGCGGCGTTGCGCCGCTTGATGCGATCATCTTGGACGAATAATGACTTGGTTGGGCGGGTCATTCGTATTGCTCCCGATATTTGCGAACGATCATCAAGGCCAACGCGTTCAACGCTAGAGTAAAGGTGAACAACGTCAGTCCAAGCGCAAAGGCAACCAGCGTCTCAGGGCTGGCAAAATCGGTGTCGCCTGTAAGCTGGCTCACGATTTTGACGGTGATTGTCGTCATCGCTTCAAACGGGTTCAATGACATTTGTGCGGCCGCCCCCGCACCAAGGACGACAATCATTGTCTCCCCAATGGCGCGGCTTGTGGCCAGCAGCACGGCCCCCATGATGCCGGGCAAAGCGGCAGGGATGATGACTTGCCGCACAGTTTCAGAGCGCGTGGCACCAAGAGCATATGACCCATCACGCATAGTCTGGGGCACCGCATTGATTGCGTCATCTGACAACGACGACACAAACGGGATCAACATGATGCCCATAACGATGCCCGCCGTCATCACCGAGGATGCACTGCCGCCCAGTCCAAGCGGTTGCGCAAAATAGTCTCGCAGCATCGGACCGATGGTGATCAGTGCGAAGAGCCCATAAACAATTGTTGGAATTCCAGCGAGAATTTCGATCAGCGGCTTCGCGATACCTCGCATCCGTGGCCCTGCATATTCGGACAAATAGATCGCCGCAAACAGGCCCACAGGCACAGCAAGCGTCAAGGCAATGAGGCTGACATAGAAGGTGCCCCACAACAAAGGCAGAAACCCAAGCGCGCTGTCGCCACGAAAATTCGGGGACCAATCGGTGGAAAAGAAAAAGTCCTGCCACGCATATTGGCGGAAAAAATTCACCGCCTCGAACAACATCGACAGCACAATGCCAACGGTGGTCAAGATCGCTACGGCGGATGCTGTTATCAATAGTGATTTGATCCAAGCTTCGGACGCTGCCCGTGCACGAAACTGAGCCGTCGACCGCAGTATTGCGATACCACATCCCAATACCGAAACGACCAGCACCGCCCTGAATATGGCCCCATCAGATAGGGTTTCGACATCCAGCCTGCGCCCAATCAACTGCACCAATGACAAGCCAACAAGACATGTCATCGCTGGCACAAGTACGCTGAGAATTGCGTGCGTTCCGTGGGCGCGCGGCAAAGCGGCTAGACTTCGCAAGTCGCCACCAGCAGCATGATGCGCACGGATTTGCGCCCCGACCAATCCTATCAAGGCGAGACCCGCCAACAAGACCGGCAAAGACGAAAGTGTTAAAAAGCCCCACATAAAGCAGCTTCCATTCCTTCGGCGGCGAGGCTGACGAGATGTCAGCCTCGCGACCTGTGTTACATGCCGTCCAGCAAGGTACGGTTCGCGATTACGTCTTGGGTTTCAAGAAGCTCTGGGTCTGAGACCAGACCGTATTCTGCCAAAGGACCATCAGGACCAGAGATTTCATCGCTGACAAAGAAACTCACATAGTCTTGAAGGCCTGGAATGACGTCCAGATGTGCCGCCTTAACGTAGAAATAAAGCGGGCGTGACACAGGGTATTCACCAGAGGCGATACTGGCTGTGTTTGGCACGACGCCTGACATAGGCGCGACTTGCAGGCGGTCTGTGTTGTTTTCATAGAACGATAGACCGAATACGCCGATACCGTTGGTATCCGCTTCGATCCGCGCCAGCGTTTCTGTGTAGTCGCCGTCAATATCAACCGAAAGACCATCGGTGCGGACGCTCATGCAGCTTTGCTCAGCCGCGTCTTCGTCGCCCCCGTTGAGGGTCATGATCATGTCAAATCCACCACTGTCGATGCAGCCTTGCAACAACACTTTTTCCTCAAACACTTCGCGTGTGCCGTGCTTGGTTCCAGGGATAAACGCCTGAATTTTCTGCTCCGGCAGATCAGCGTTGATCGTAGACCAGTTGGAATTGGGGTTCGCGACCATTGCGCCATCAACAGGCAACTCGGCAGCCACGGCCAAGTACCAGTCTGTGGGCGTAAAGGTGAAGTTGTTACCGGCGATATCGCTGGCGAAGACAATCCCGTCATAGCCGATACGCACCTCGATGATATCGGTCACACCGTTCTCAGCGCAAACTTCAATTTCAGATGCCTTGATGGCGCGGCTGGCGTTGGCGATATCGACAGTATTTTCGCCCACGCCTTCGCAGAACCGCTTGAGACCAGCAGAGGACCCGCCTGATTCAACGACCGGCGTTGGAAAATCAAAATTTTCGCCGAAGGCTTCGGCAACGATTGCAGCATAAGGAAGCACAGTAGACGATCCTGCAACTTGCACGTTATCGCGCGCGGTGGCGGCGGTGGCAGATACAGCAGCGATGGCCAGCGTAGACGCTGTTAGATTAAAGAGTGACATGAAATCTCCTATCATATCCGGATCAAAGGCCACTCCCTTGGTGGCCCTGCGATGCTTATCGGCACAGCATGCTTCGGTTTTGCGACAGGTATGTTACAGTTTTATGACAGGTGGATATTTTGTCTCGCCTTAGGCCGATGGCAATATGACTGTGAACTGAGACCCTTCTCCCAATTGGCTGTCGACCTTCAATCGCCCCCGATGACGGTTCAGAATATGTTTTACAATCGACAGACCCAATCCGGTGCCCCCGATTTGGCGACTGCGATGGCTGTCGACGCGGTAAAATCGCTCTGTCAGACGGGGTAAATGGATGGGGTCAATCCCCGGTCCATGATCACTGACGCTGATTGCTACGGCGGGGCCACGCAAAACCGGATCATGTGTTTCAACTGACACTGAAATTTGAACGGCTTGATCCCCCCCACCACCATATTTAATCGCGTTCTCAACGAGATTGGTGAAAACTTGTATCAACTGATCGCTGTCACCCGTCACCTGCATGGGGATCTCACCCAGATCGCAGCGCAGCGCCACGCCACTATCCTGCGCCAACGGCGCGATGTTGCTCAGCATCGTTTGCAAGATATCTCTTACATCAATTATTGTCTTGGGGCGGACGTGCTCACCAGCTTCGACGCCGCTCAGCGATTGCAAATCCCCAACGAGGCGATTCATCCTTTCGGCTTCGCCCGACATAATTGTCAAAAAACGGTCCCGTGCATTTGCGTCATTTCGGGCAGGCCCCTGCAAAGTTTCAATAAACCCCATCAAAGACGTGAGAGGCGTGCGCAATTCGTGACTGACATTGGCAACGAAATCGCTGCGCATCTGTTCGGCGAGCACGACCTCGGTGGCATTTTGAAAGCTGAGGATCAGCAGGGGCGTGCCGGCGATTGCGCGCAGATGCACGTCATAAAAAACATCATTTCCGTTTTCGACGACTTGAAAAGAAACTTTGCGCGGCGCACGGTCCAGTAAACTGAGCTCAACCGCGTCCACCAGTTTGGGGTGACGTAAGCTTGTCGTCAAATGTCGTCCTAGTGCCCTTTTGCCAAACCGCACTTCTGCAGCAGCGTTCATACATGCGAGCGTCCCTGCGCCGGAGATGACCAGCGTCGGTAAGGGAAATGCCTCGATCATATCTTCGATTGCCGGGGTGTTGGCCGAGTCACTGTGAAGCATGGTTGTGTCTCAAGGTTGCTGCGTGGGGTAGGAGTAACCAGATTATGCTCGAATCAACAGCATCGCTATCCTCTAATTTACCGACCGGCTCGAATGCGTACTTTTTCTTACTTCTGACACCTCAACAGAACGTCAGCGAATTCGAAGCGGCCATTGACCCAACCCATGCATGTCCGTCATCCTCCTGTTGAAGTTAGAAGGGGCGACTTTTTCATCCGAAGTCGTCGAGTTGAAGAAGGGCTCTCGCTAATGGAACCCGCGTTCCTTCTCAACAAAGTGCAGACGGAAACAGCTTGACGTTTCGTGCAAGAGAAGTGGCCGCTGCAATGGTTGATTTGATGGAAAGCCCTTACGATCTCCGCCTAGCAGATCTTAAACTCACTCCTACATTGTGCGATTTAGTTTCGCAAAGACCGAATTCTGATAGTTGCGCCATTGGGTTCATCGCGTTCTTACTCAAGGTCTGGGCGACAGATCGTTCTTCATTTCGTACCCTGCCCCGTCGTCAGAGACGGAGTGTCTCAATCGGTGGGATGACGCGGTCTTAACTAACGGGTCAAATTCAAACACACAGAAGTTCTGGAGAGTGTAACAAACTCGCTCTAGGTCTCTCGATGTTCGCGATGTCATCGCGATACACAATGCGGTTTCACAGCAAGCATATGAATGTCTGCTTCTTGGTGATGGCTAAGGCTGTTCGTTAGCTTCGCATTCATTCAAAGGTGGCATCGTAAAGAGATGGCCAATCACCTGTGCCGAGACGGCTTCTCCGCACAGGTCGAGTTGCAGTGTTGAACCAATGCCGGCGAAACCCGTGTCGACGAATGTATAGGCGAGATTCATTGCAACGCGTTGGCGATACACACATCAATTGTTATACTATAACACATAAGTAACACAGCTGCCCGAAACCCGCGACTACTATGCCCATATGTCCCGCCCGGACCTTTCTCCCAGACATTTTAGAGAAACACCACAGGTACGCAGCGCCGATTGCACGATGTCACTGGAGTTAATGTTAAGTAGACCAACGTCACTATGATTTGCGAAGACAAAATGGGCATGCCAGACCACATTCGTGTGGCAATCATTGGCGCTGGACCCGCAGGACTAGGGGTTGCACGGGTTCTACGAGACCTAACCATTCCCGATGTTTGGTTGCTAGAACGCGGCAAAATTGGGCATAGATTTCTGGATTGGCCAACGGAGGCACGGTTCATAACCCCCTCTTTTCAAGGCAATGTTTTTGGCATCACCAACCTGAACGCGATTAGCTATGACAGCTCTCCTGGGTGGTCCTTGCGCAGTGAGCATCCAGATGGAAAGTCTTATGCCGAATATCGAGCGCTGGCTGCGAATACCTTTGGCGTCAATGTCCAATGCAGCATAGATGTGCAGTCTGTTGAACCAAAACACGATGATGAAGGATTCGATATTGAAACCAACAATGGTCGAATTTCTTCAGACTTCGTAATTTGGGCTTGCGGCCATATCGGCGATCCATCGGATGACGACCTACTTGGTGCAAATTTGGGCCGTCACTACAGCTCGATGCCAAGCTGGAAAGACGTTGCAGGGGGTCAGGTCTATGTCATCGGTGGTTATGAAAGTGGCATTGATGCCGCCATTGGCATGGATCAAAACGACAAAGAGGTGGTCGTGCTTGATAGCAGCGCACGGTGGCTAGACGGCGACAAAGACCCCAGCTGTAGCCTGTCCCCTTACACGCACCAAAGGCTTAGTGCCGCGTAGGAATCGTTCTCGATTTCGCTGCTGCCAAATGTCGATGTCATTGCGCTCAAGCAGGAACAAGGTGACGTGCGCATTCTGTCTGGGGATGGCCATTCATGGCTTTCGGAAAAAGCACCAATTCTGGCCACAGGCTTTGGGTCTGGCACCGACCGAGTGTCGGAAGGATTGGCTACGCCCTGAACGGTATGCCGTTGTTGACGTCACAAGACGAGTCCACCTCCATGCCAGGCTTCTTTCTTGTCGGTCCAGAGGTTTCTCATCAAGAGCACACCACCAACCGAAGACACCGCCTCGGCACAGACCAAAGTTGCAGCGTTCTTTATCCTCGCGATCGTGGTTGGGTCGGCAGTGGGTTTAACTGCGCCTGAGACAGGGCAACATATATCCAGTACTCAAGACATGCCACCGCGCTGGTGCTTATTGTTCTCACTGTCCAAATTTTTGCTGTAAATATTGGGGTAATAGCTATCCGGCCAGAAACCTTCACACTCGTTGCAATCGCGGTATTATTGCTCTTTGGCGCGACATTTTTCGTCGGTAAAGCCTTTGCGCATTTTGGCGGCTAAGAATATCCGCAGCGCGCGTTACTCGGTATGACCATGACTGCTCGAAATGCGACGTTGATACTGGCATTAACGGCCGCGACCATGCCTCACCGGCCTTTAGTTCTAGCTGCAATTGTCGTGGGGACGCTTACTGAAATACCAATTCTCACTGCGCTGAAGGAAATACTGTTGCGGCGGAAAACCGCTAAAATTGTCCTTCAGCACTGAGAGTGAGCTGACATATGGCCCCTAAAATCGGCGTTTTCCTTAGCGTGCATCGCTTCTTTTCCCTTTCGGAGCAAATCCGACTTAGACAAAACCTCTTACACTGGGGTCCTCCCACCTAGATCAAACGGCACCCACTTTTGTCAAATTCAAACCTGAACAAGAGGGCGCCCACCCACGTCATGTACCAACCCGCCCGTGCCAAAAACATCCTCTAACAACTCGCTTCTGACCACGTCTAACGGAGTACCAATCGAATGAATTTTTCCGCCCTTCATGGCCACAATCTGATCCGCATAGCTGCTTGCATAGTTGATGTCATGCAGGACGATCACCACCGTACGGCCTAACCTTCGGAGAAGTTGCATCAAGGCACGAGACGCGGCGATATCGAGATTGTTGAGCGGCTCGTCCAGCAACACATACTCAGTGCTTTGTGCATGGATCATTGCCACTTGCGCCCGTTGCCTTTGACCGCCCGACAATGTGTCTAACTGCCTATTCGCCAAGTCATTCAATTCAAATCGGTCCAGCGCTTGTGCAATGATCTCTAAGTCTTCCGGACCTGCGCGTCCCTTGTGATAGGGATAGCGCCCAAAGCCGACCAAATCGCGGACCGTCAAACGCGGTGCGGCATCAGAGCTTTGTGGAAGGATGGCAAGAGTTTGTGCCAATATGTCCGACGCGCAACTTCCAACCTCAAGATCATCAACCGTGATCGAGCCCGTTTGTAACGGCATCAGACGTGCAATAAGCGAGAGTAGCGTAGATTTCCCCGCGCCGTTGGGACCGATCAAAGCAGTGATCGCACCTTTTTGGATGTCGAGGCTGATGTCTGACAATATCTGCGTACCGCCAATATCATAAGATACATTCGAGACCTTGATCATTTGGCCATCCTTCTAAGTAAAAGTGCCAAGAACACAACTCCGCCCAGCAAGTCGATCACAACTGACAAAGGTGTCGATAACCCCAACACGCGCTCAAGTACCGCTTGTCCGCCCACCAAAGTGATCCCGCATATTAGGATCGAGCAAGGCACCAACACCGCATGCCTTGCCGCAGGCACAAGTAAATGCGCAAGACTTACGACCAGTAAACCAAGAAACACAATCGGCCCGACTAAAGCCGTGGACACCGACACCAGCGCCGCGACGATCACAAGCGCCTGCAACGTGATCCGGCGCGGGGTTTCACCCAAATTGATTGCCACATCATGTCCAAGTTCTAAAACATCCAACCGGTGACGCATGCGCCAAGCGAATATCATTGAAACCGCGGTCAGGGCCGCCCCGATCAGTGGTAGCTCCGTCTCGATCCGGCTGAACCGCGCGTAAGAACTAACCTGAATCATTGCGTATTCATTTGGGTCGATCATACGCTGCAAAAAGCTGGTAATTGAGCGAAATAAAACCCCGAAGATGATCCCCGTGAGGATCATGCGCACTACGTCTTGGCGCATCTGTCCGAGAAGGGTTCCAAACAAAAGAAAGGACGCGATCATCAGCAGGATAACATGCAAGGCGAACTGCCCCATTGCCGGCAGACGCACATATTCCTGCCCACCTAACGTAAAGACCAATGTCGTCACGACCAGCACATAAAGTGCATCAAAACCCATAATTGCGGGCGTCAGAATGCGGTTTTGGGTGATGGTTTGAAACAAAACCGTAGACGTTGGTATCGCCAGTGACACTAACAAAAGCGCTGCAAGCTTTGCCCCTCGAAATGGTAGGATAAACCCCCACCCCCCTTGTGCACCAAGGGTCATATACCCCAGCATGCAAAGCACCAACGCCACACCTAAGGTAAGCAATCGGTTACGCGCCATGACGCCTCGGGGCGTAAAGCAACCATAGGAATACCAAGGTACCGATGATGCCAAAAACAGTGCCAACAGGGATCTCGTAAGGGTAGTGTAGAACGCGCCCAAGAATGTCGCTGATCAACACAAAGCTCGCCCCGATGATCGCGATATAGGGCAAAGTCGCACGTAGGTTGTCTCCATAAAGGCGCGACACAATATTGGGGACCACAAGGCCGATGAAAGGGATCATACCGACCGTCACAACCGTCAATGAGGTCACAACCGAAACCACCACCAAGCCAATCAAAACGACCCGTTCATAATTCAGGCCCAGGTTCACACTGGCGACCCGCCCCATACACACAATCGCGAATTGGTCAGCCGCAAAGTAGCTGATTGTTGTTACCACTGCGGCGATCCAAAGCAGTTCGTAGCGACCTTGCAAAACCCCCGAGAACTCACCGTTCATCCAAACATCGAGGTATTGTAAAAGGTCGGCTTGATACGCGACGAAAGTCACACCCGCGCCAATGATGCCGCCATAGATAATACCAACCAAAGGCACGAGCAACGGCTGCGTAGGTGGCAGGCGGCGCACAATAGCCAGAAAACCAATGCTGGTACAAAGTGCGGTTACCGATGCCAACGCCATTTTGACGAAAAGCGAAGCTTGCGGCACGAAGAGTGTAACCAGCAAGATACCCAATGCCGTACCCTGCCCTGTGCCCGCAGTCATTGGCTCCACGAAACGGTTGCGGACCAGCATTTGCATTATCGCGCCACAGATGGCCAAACCCGCACCAGTTATCACCACGGCGATAGTACGCGGCAGGCGACTTGTCACCAATACCTGCCACGCCTTCACATCAGCCGTCAGATCAATGACCCCAACCATAAGGGACAAAAGGCACAAGGACCCGAAAGAGAACAGTGCCCAAAAATACCGCGCCATCCGCCTAACCTTAAAACGTCGCCGCAATCTCTTTTAGCGTTTTGTTCATGGACTGAATGCCACCGCCAGCGATGTAGATCGGTGCAGAGTCCAAATACACGACTTTGCCCTCTGCCCATGCCTTGGTCCCATGAACCAAAGCATTATCAAGTGTAGTCTTGGCATTGGCTCCCTCTCGACCAATCGCAGCAAAGCGGTCGATTACAATCAAGATGTCCGGATTAGCTTCTCGGATAAATTCAAAGCTAATCGCCTCACCATGTGTGGATTCCTCAACGCTTGCCACCGCTTCGGGCAAATCCAAAGCACTGTGCAGCCACCCGAAACGCCCGCCCAAACCGTAGGCAGACACTTTGGGGCCATTGGTCATTACGATCAACGCGTTGCCTTTATTCGCGACAGCTTGTTTGGTCGCTTCAAGTTGCACCTGAAACTCTGCTTCAAGTGCTGCCGCTTCTTCAACCTTGCCAAAGATCGCGCCATAGGCTTCAAGCCGCGCCAATCCCTGCCCAATGGGGTCTTCCCAAATCGTCATATCAATCGTCGGCGCCATCTTTGCCAATTCAGGCGCCTGTGTCGAAGATCTGCCGCCGGCAACGATCAAATCAAACTGCATCGCGTTGACCGCTTCAAAGTCCGGCTCGAACAGTGATCCCACGGATTTCGTTCCTTTGACTGCGGCCTCCAGATAAGGCAGGTAAACTGGGGAAACCAACCCGTTGGCCTTCACACCCAATGCTTGCAAACTATCCATGGCTGCAAGGTCAAACACGGCGATCTTTTCCGGATTCATCGCGACCTCGACGGTCCCAGTGTATGTGTCTACTGAAACGGTTTGTGCGAGAGTTGGGGAGGACAACCCGATAAGGACAATGGCTAGTTGTTTTAGCATTATGACGTCTCCTGTCATGCTGCATGGCTAGCACCTAATTTTGTGGTGATATGGCTTTGCGTTTAAGGTTTGACCTTCTTTAAAACCTGCAATATGTGGTGTCCAGAGATTCCTTAGCTTTTTAATCAGGTAAAATGGGAGCGCCAATGCCACGTATCGTCGGACGAATAGACACACCGAATAGTTCCAAGTATTTGCAACAACTTTGCAAGCACTTCGGCCATAAAATTTCGGTCGAGCACGACACTCATTCGGGCCACGCAAGGTTCTCTATGGGATCAGCACGACTGACGGCGGATGATCAAACTTTGACGGTGGAATTTCCAAGCATCGGCAGTGAAGACATTCCAACGGCGCATGACGTCATTGACAGGCATCTTGAAAAATTCGCATTTCGCGAAAACATTACCGGCCTTAATTGGTCGCCCCCCACCTCTGGTTGATCTAATCGACCCAAAAGCCAGAACATAAAATACACGGCAGCAAGGGAACCACCCCAGCAACCTTAGTACTCATCTTTCAACGTATTAAGGTACTGCTAACAATGAAGACCCTCCCAATTTTCATCTTAACTTCTGCAGGGCTTGCAGCCTCTGGTGCATTCGCACAATCTGATGAACCGTTTGATCTTAACACAATTGTATTGGGTGTAGGTGACGAGAACTCCGTCGAAGTCACCGCCGAAGACATCGAGCGTCAGAACCCCGAAGACCTGCAAGATCTCTACAAGAGCCAGCCTACGATTGCAGTCGGTAGCTCAATCCCAGCGTCACAAAAGCTGTTTGTGAATGGGGTTGAGGAAACAAACCTCTCCGTGAGCATCGATGGGTCACGCCAGAACAACAAGATCTTCCACCACAATGCGACCACTCTTATTGACCCCGCGCTGCTCAAAGCTGTTCGTATCGAGCCAGGCGTGGCAGCCGCCGACTCTGGTCCCGCAGCCATTGGCGGATCGGTAAGCTATGAAACCAAGGATGTCGAAGACCTACTTGCGCCAGACTTAAACTTCGGCGGCTTTGTCAAAAGCGAATACGACAGCAACGGCGATCTGTTCACCAACAGCACCTCGTTATATGGTCGCAACGGCAACTTGGAGTACCTAGGTTTCTTCAAAATTTCCGACGGCGGGCTGCGCGAAGATGGCGACGGCGTGGACATTACAGGTTCGGGCAGCAACTTGTTCAGCGGATTGGCCAAGGCTGCCTATACCACTGACACGGGTCATCGTTTCGAGCTGTCATACGAAAAGGTCAACGACGACGATGCGCGCCCTTACCGCGCAAACATTGGTGCTCTTACCGCCGGTCGTCCTGTTCCACTGACACGAAATTACGACCTGACCCGCGAAAATGTCGTGTTCACCTATAGCAATGACCAATTGGGGGGCATCTGGGACCCAACGATTGTTTTCGCTTACAGCGCCACTGACCTCGACATTGTAGAGACTGACCAACTGACATTTGGCACCACCGAGAGCTTCAACGGTAAGATCGAGAACCGTTTTGTCGTCAAAGGCGGCACTGTGACGGCCGGTATCGACTTCTTCTCTGACGAAGCCGAACTCGATTACCGCTATCTGGCAAACGCCACGTTCAACGAGGCCGGAACAGAGAAATCCGACAATGTTGGCATCTATGCACAAGCACGCTTAGACCTATCTGATCGCGCACGGTTGTCATTTGGTGGGCGAGCCGACTTCCAACAGTTCACGGGTGTCGATGGCAGCAAATCGAGTGACGAAGGCCTATCAGGCAACATCAGCGGTGAATATGACGTAAATGAAGTGCTTACCCTTGGCGCCGGTTATTCCCATGTATGGGGTGGCGTCGCATTGGCCGAAAACTTCATAATCAACCCCACATGGACATACCCTACCGGCGGCATTGAGTCAGTGACGTCTGATAACGTGTTTCTATCCGCCAAGGCCGATTTCGGACGTTGGGATCTGAAGGCAAAGTACTTCAAAACCGACGTCGATAACGCTCGCGACCCTAGTTATGGCGGCGGCCCTGGGTTGACGACCGATTTCTCATCAGAAGGGTTTGAACTGGGTTTCGGCTACAACTGGCAACATGGTTTCCTGCGTGTAGGTTACGCCAATATCGACACCGAGATTAACGGTGGCACATCCGACTCAGACACAGGTCTCTACTTCACGACGCCAATCGGCGAGATCATCACCATCGAAGCGGTCCACACCTTGCCACAGCATGGCATCACCTTTGGTGCGGACGCTCAGATCGTGTTGGAAGAAACGGATACCTTTGACGTCGATACAGGTGGTCTAGGCCAGCCCCTACCTTCCTACGAGGTGGTGAATGTTTTCGCGGAATACAAACCAAAGCGAGCAAAAAACCTCACCGTTCGCGGCGAGATCAACAATCTCTTTAACGAAACCTACACAAACCGCGCGACCTACGGACAAGAATATTCAGTCGTCGTCCCACTGAACGAGCCAGGCCGCTCGTTCAAACTCAGCGCGACGCTGAACTTCTAGCGCGACGTGAGGCGGGGAGTTTCTCCGCCTCATCTTTCTAACTGTTTTGGATATCTACCAAAGCCACAACACCGGAGCCAATATGCTACGTATTTTGCCATTCCTTTGCTTGCTTGCCGCTGCCCCTGCGTGGGCGCAGGACACTGAAATCGGCGAGTTGACTGTTGAGCTAAACACAACTCAAGCCGGCGCAGACGCCTGCACGCTTAGCTTCATGGTCATCAACGATACCGGCTCAAAAATTGAAAAGGCGGTGTTTGAAACCGTGCTGTTTGGATCTACTGGCGCAGTCCAAAGTATGACCTTGTTCGACTTCGGCACCCTGCCGCAAAAGCGCCCGCGCGTACGGCAGTTTGCGGTGCCTAATCTGGCTTGCGACGACCTAAGCCGCATCCTGTTCAACGGTGCCAGCACATGCGCCGCTCCCGACCAAGGGATCTGCGACGCGACACTTAAACCTGTCTCCCGCATCAAAACAGTAGAGGTATTGGGTTAATGGAAACTCTATCAAAATTTTTGAAACCACTTCACCAGATTGCAGAAGTCGGCGGACCCGTCGTCGTCATTTTGATGGGCGTGTCGGTGCTGACACTTGCAGTGATCCTTTACAAACTATGGCAATTCTCTTCGGCCGGTGTTGGGCGCCACAAGGCACTGTCTGACGCCATCGCAGCATGGGACGCGAATGACCGCACTCAAGCGCGCGCAGCCCTAGATCGATCCACCAGCTACCTTGCGCCAGTTGTTGACATGGCGCTATCGGGCCATAGCCACGCATCTGATCGCTTATTATCCGAGGCAGAATTGCGCTTCGGCAAACTAGAACGCGGTTTGCGTTATTTAGATTCAGTAGCCCAATTGGCCCCACTTTTGGGACTGTTCGGGACCGTTTTGGGTATGATCGAAGCCTTTCAATCGCTGCAAGACGCAGGCGCGCAAGTTGACCCGTCAATTCTGGCTGGCGGCATCTGGGTAGCATTACTGACTACAGCTGTTGGATTGGTTGTAGCAATGCCCACGGCACTGGTCCTTAGCTGGTTCGAAGGCCGCATGGAGGGCGAACGCGTCTTCGCTGAGAAGGCTATTCAAACGATGCTGGCCCCTACTGGGCAGACCGGCACCACAGATGCATCTAATATGGTAACGACCCATGGCTAAAGCCCGCAAAAGGCGGCGCAAGCTATCGATGACGTCGTTAATCGACGTCATCTTCTTGCTGCTACTATTTTTCATGCTCACCTCCACGTTCTCCAAGTTCTCGGAAGTGGAGCTGGCCGCAGCCGCAGGTGTCGGCACCCCGAAAAACGACACTCCGCCTGTTTTCATGCAGTTGGCCAAAGAAAGCATCAACCTCAACGGTGACGAAGTCGAGATGACAGAACTAACGATCGCCTTACCAGACACCGAGGCTACTTTAATTGTTGCACTCAAGGATGATGTTGACGCCCAAAGGTTGACGAATCTGTTGGTCGCGCTGCGAGAGTTCCCCAAGATTACCGTCTCAGTATTAGGGGGTGCTTGATATGCGCAAGCTGGCTAAAGCCAAACCCCAACGCGAACCAACAATTGCGTTGATCAATATCGTGTTCTTGATGCTGGTGTTCTTCATGGTCGCTGGAACGCTTGCGCAACCGTTGGATAAAACCCTCACCTTGGTCAACACCAAGGACCTTGAAGGGCGCGCTCCACCAGATACGCTGGTCGTACATTCTGATGGCCGGTTGACCTATCACGGTGAAGATCAATCAGATGCCGCCGCATATGTCACGGGCCTGAGCGAAGACGACCGAAGTAAAGTTCGCCTTGTTCCAGATCGTGAACTACCCGCCGAAGACTTAATGAAGATCGCACGCGATCTACGTGGTGCAGGAGCGGGGCAGATCATGATTGTCACCGAACGGGGCCTAGAATGATCGCAACATCGCGCCCATTTAAGTTCGGCGCGCTTTTGATCGCTGCTGGGGTTCATATTGGTGCATCAGGCGCATTTGCTCCGGACGTAACGGTGGAGATCGAAGCCAGTGCAGGTGCCGCGCAAGCCAAGCTCGGCTCCAGCTTTGCGGATATGAGTGCGGGCACCATCTCGCCTACCGAAGTCGAAGATATCAGCGAAGTCATACAACCGGACACTACGCCGCCCCCTCCCAAGACACAGACCACGTTGACACATACCGCACCTGCCCCAACCCAAAGCACAACCCCTGAGATAAACCCATTGGCAGATCCAACGGCCTTGGCGGTCCTCACGCAAAAGGTTGCTGAGGCCTTGCCAACTAAACCACAAACAGTGACACCTGCCACCCCCGTCGAGAAAATCATCAGCGCCGCCCCTGATGACCCAATCGCAACCTCCCCAAGACCTACCCGACGCGATCCGAAGCTCGTCCCAAAAAAATCACCTAAGCCCGCAAAAATTGCCGAGGCCACTCCGGCAGCAAGGAAAGCGCCAAAAGCCAAGCGGGAGAAGGGTAAAGTAAACAACACGCAAGGCTCAGCAACCGGCAGCACCCAAACCCGCAACAAGACACAAGGTAGAGACTCTTCACGCAAGCGAAGCAACGGAAATGCCGCAGTCAGCAATTATCCCGGCAAAATCCAAAGACGCATTGCCCGCGTACGCAAGCCCTATGTAAAAACACGCGGGTCCGCGGTAGTAAGCTTCACGATATCGTCTAGCGGTGGCCTCTCGAAGCTATCGATCTTACGTAGCTCCGGTTCCAGCCAAATTGATAAGGCCGCCCTACAGGTGGTCCAGAATGCCCGACCGTTTCCCGCCCCGCCAAAAGGCGCTAAACGCAGCTATAACGTTCCAATCAAAATAAAATAACCCCGCGCGCCAATGACCTAAAAGGCATGGAAGACATTCCTTAAAATCAACGACCTCTCAATACTTGATTTTTTTAGCAGTTAAATTAACCACCCGTGACGCCAGCTACGAGCCAGCGCAACCTTCCATACATTTTGCCCAAGCCAGCCCGTAATCCGCACTTGATGCTGCACCCGAGCATAGCGCTGTTACGATCCTCGCCAGCACCTATGGTCGTCCCTGGAGCTATGATGGGCTCTCCAGTGCCTTTCACGGTCTTAAGCGAAAACTTGAAAAAACGATCAAATCACTCCTGGACGAACCATGAGGGGACTGCGCCACGCAGTTGCAACGACGCTACGTGAAGCAGGCGTTGATGACCGCCGCATCGCGAATTTGTAGGGGCAGAGAACCACATCGATGGCAGGCCATTACAGCCGCTCAGCGGACCTCGCTGTAAAGAACCAAGATACAATACGAACACTCGACCAAGCAAATGAACAGCGAACGGAAGTTCGTCAAACCCTTCTCCAAAGCTGTCAAACCTTAATAGGAGAGCAGGTACACGATGAAATTACATAAATATATCAGATAGTTAAATGGTGCCCAGGGGCGGATTTGAACCACCGACACGAGGATTTTCAATCCACTGCTCTACCCCTGAGCTACCCGGGCACCGGGTGTTCGCATAGGGTGTTTACCTGCGAACGTGGGACTACTTAGGCCAGCGATTTGGCGGTGTCCAGAGGCTTGTGCACGAAAAGTTAAAAACCTCGCCACGAAGCTGCTAATGTGGCTTGGAGCCGCCACCACTTGTGCCATTTGCGGCGATTTCGCCCAGCTTTTTCTCCAACTCTTCCATCAATTCGTCATCATCATCAGGGTCTTGGCTGGGAATGGCGTAAGATCCGGTCATCCAGCGGCCCAAATCGATGTCAGCGCAGCGCTTGGAGCAAAACGGGCGATGCGCTTGCACCGTGTCTTTTGAGCAGATCGGGCAGCTCATTGTGCAACTCCTTTGGGAACCGGCTGGCGTTCGCGTTTGCGTTGCAGCTCATAATGCCCCAAAGGCGTCCATCCGACCAGAGATGTCTCGATAGGGTCCGCGCGAAAGGCGTTGCGCAGCGTCACCTCAAATTGCTTGCGGTCCTTCTTGGGCATAGGCGCCAGATCAAGCGTGATCTGCCCGCCCAAGCCGCGCAGGCGCAACATACGAGGCAAGGCCTTCGCCACCGCCAGATTGGCCTTCACCCCTGCCGCAGGCGAGAAATCCCCGCCAGTGTTCACATCCACCGCAACCAAGGCGCGTGTGGGTTCTATGAACATCGAGGCTTGACCCAAGGAAATTTCCTCGCGGTCCATCTCTGCCAACGCGTCCAGAACGCCGTGCTCGTCGAATCCCTGCACTGTTTGATCTTTATGTGGCCAATCGCGCCACGCGAGATCATGCGGGCCGATGGCATCGACCAACAGCTCCGGCGCGCCGTCAGTATCGGCCAGCACCGCATCGGCTAAATCCAACAGGCTGTCGGTTTCTTCCGCTATATCGTCGGGGTCAATCCCAACGGCACCCGTGCGAATAATCACCCCATGCCCTGCCTCAGGCGCACGGGACCGGTGCAAGGCCTCCAGCAGCTCTTCGCGCATGTCGTCATCGCGCACTTGGCGAGAGACGTTCAGCCCCTTGGCACCCGGCGTCACAATCACGCTACGGCCTTTGAAGATCAAACGGTCGGTTACCGGCACCGCCTTATGCGCCTCTGCGTAGGAGGTCACTTGCACCAGCATCGTAGTGCCGGGTTTCAGCCCCTTCGCGCCGCGAAACAGAGCCGTTTGGCCGTCGGGCAAGCTAAGCATCATGCCGCCCTGCCCCTTTAACGGGCGATCCGCCACCGCGCGGTAGATTGCACCGGGCGCAGGTGGCGCGTTGTCGTCGGGGGCCAACAACAAGTCGTCCAACTTGCCGTCCACCATGCGTGCGGCGGCCTCGCGGCCGGCCAATTCGCCCAAAACGATCAATGCGCCCTTCATGGTGCGACCTCATATCCTGCGGTTTTCAGCAATTGTGCGGCCTCGGCTACTGGCAAGCCCATCACGCCCGTGTAGGAGCCCTGTATCCACGGGATAAACGCCCCCGCTGGGCCTTGGATTGCGTAGCCGCCCGCCTTGCCCTGCCAGTCGTTGGTGGCGAGGTAGGCGTTTAACTCTTCGTCCGAGAGGGACTTCATCTTCACGGTGGTGACCACATCAGCAGTCCAAATTTTGTCACCGCGTTTCACAGCCATAGCCGTGATCACGCGGTGCCTGCGCCCTGACAGCGACAGCAAAAACTGCGCGGCCTCGCCAGCATCAGCGGGCTTACCCATGATGCGACGTCCCAAGGCGACGGTGGTGTCCGCGCACAGCGCGACCTCACCCTGCGCCAGCGTCAACGCCTCGGCCTTACTGTGGGCGATGCGTTGGCAGTATTGGCGCGGCTTCTCAGCGCCAATCGGGTCCTCATTGATATCAGGGGGGCGGATGGCGTCGGGGGTGATCCCCAGAGTCGCCAAAAGCTCCAGTCGCCGTGGCGATCCGGAGCCGAGCACGAGCTTCAACCCGGCCTCCCGGGTCGCAGCGGTCACTTGAAGCGGTAGTTGATCCGACCCTTGGTCAGATCGTAGGGTGTCATCTCAACCTGCACCTTGTCGCCTGCCAGAACACGGATGCGGTTCTTACGCATCTTGCCTGCCGTATGCGCGATGATCGTATGGCCGTTTTCCAGCTCGACCAGGAATGTCGCGTTAGGCAGGAGTTCCTTCACGACGCCGGGGAATTCGAGCAGTTCTTCCTTGGCCATGTTCACTCCGTTGTTGTGCCCACCAAAGTGTGGGCGTGGCACTAGATGCGCCGAGAGTGTCGGGTTTTCAAGTGCATTGTGGTGTTTGCAGCCCTAAGGCGGCTAAATTGTCGACATATAGGATGTTTTACTAACGGTTAGCGGTTAGTAGGCGGCCCGAAACGGCCCAATATGCGGTCTTTGATCTGGTCGCGGGCCATGCGGTAGGAGTTTAGCTTTTCCTCGCGCCCCTCGCCCAAACCTGTGGGGTCGAGGATCGGCCAATACTCTACTTGCAAGTGATAAACCCGCGTCAGCTCCAGTGCTTGACGTTGGGATGCAGGGCTAAGAGCTACTATTAGATCGAACCCCGACAGGTCATCGCCCCATTCCTGCATTTCCTCAAAGGACCGCGTGCGGTGGCGCGACAGCTCTATGCTCAACTCGTTGCATACCGCGACCGAGAAGCCGTCAATGTCGAGATCGTTCTTCACACCAGCGGATTGGACGTAGATGTCCGTGCCGTACAAATGCTTCATCAGCCCTTCGGCCATGGGGGAGCGCACGGCGTTATGATCGCAGCAGAACAAGACCGATTGTGGTTGATCCGCTCCCATCCCCTACCCCCCGAAGTGCAAGACGCAAATGAGCGTGAACAGGCGGCGGGCGGTGTCATTGTCGATCTCAGCCTTGCCCTCCAGTCGCTCCTCAAGGACGCGGGCGCCCTCGTTGTGGATGCCGCGCCGTGCCATATCGATGGTCTCGATCTGACTGGGTGGCAGCTTTTTGACCGCGTCGAAATAGCTTTCGCAAATTTGGAAGTAGTCCTTCACCACCTGACGGAATGGTCCAAGCGACAGGTGAAATTCCGCCGCCCTCTGCCCGTTTTCGGTGTCTAGTTCAAAGACCAAGCGGCGTTCGCGAATGGACAGGTCCAGCTTATAGGGTCCATCGGGGGCGCCGTCTTGTGGCAGGGCAAAGCTGTTGTCTTCCAACAGATCAAAGATCGCAACTTTGCGCTCCTGCTCGATCTCCGGTGTGGGGGTCGGCAAGCCGCTGTCGTCAATGGTGACTTCGCAGAGTGTACTCATTCTTCATTCAACCTATTCAATCTCGCACGGACAGACAATCCATGCGCTTCCAATCCTTCTGCCTTTGCAAGTGTTTCGGCGGCGGGGCCGATTGCCTTTAACGCCTCGGGCGTCATGCGGGCAAGCGTCGTCCGCTTCACAAAATCCATGACCGACAGGCCAGACGAGAACCGCGCCGAACGTGCGGTTGGCAGCACGTGGTTCGGTCCGCCGATATAGTCACCAATGGCTTCGGGCGTGTAAGCGCCAATAAAAATAGCGCCCGCGTGACGAACTTGGCCCGCAACCTCATCGGCATTGTCGCAAGCAATTTCCAAGTGTTCAGGCGCGATCCGGTCGGACAGCGCGACAGCCTCATCCATATCCTTCACAATGATCACCGCACCAAAGTCGCGCCAGCTTGGGGCGGCGATATCGCGGCGCTCCAGCGTCTCAAGGCGTGCCTCGACGGCCTTCACAACCAATGCGCCGAAATCAGCATCATCGGTGATTAGTAAGCTTTGCGCACTTTCGTCGTGCTCGGCCTGCGACAGCAAATCCACCGCCACCCAGTCGGGGTCATTGTTTTTGTCGGCGATCACCAAAATCTCGGATGGGCCTGCGATCATGTCTATCCCGACACGCCCAAAGACGCGCCGTTTGGCCGCAGCTACAAAGGCGTTGCCCGGCCCCGTGATTTTATCGACTGGCGCGATTGTATCGGTTCCATATGCCATAGCGGCGATCGCTTGAGCGCCGCCGATGCGATAGACCGTTTCCACCCCTGACAGTCGCGCGGCCAAAAGGACCAACGGGTTCGCGACACCGTCGGGCGTCGGCGCACAAATCACCAAACGCTCCACGCCAGCGACCTGCGCGGGGATGGCATTCATCAAAACGGATGAGGGATAACTCGCCAAACCACCCGGCACATAAAGCCCCGCCGCCTCGACGGGTGTCCAGCGCCAGCCTAGCATTTCGCCGTGCGGGCCTTCCCAAGTCTCGTCTTGGGGCAATTGGCGGTCGTGGTAGGCACGGATGCGTTCCGCTGCCAGTTCCAGCGCCTCGCGGTCATGAGCAGGGACGGTAGCGATGGCCGCGTCCATTTCCGCCTTGGAGAACGCCATAGCTTCAGGCGTCAAATCCATGCGATCAAACTTGGAGGTCAGCTCAATCACCGCCGCATCGCCGCGCTTTTGCACGTCGGATATAATCCCTGCGACGACAGCATCCACATCGGGGCTGTCTTCACGCTTCATGGTCAGAAGCTGGGCGAATTGAGTGTCGAAGTCAGCGTCAGCGCTGTTGAGATACATAGGCATGTCGCTTCTTTACCGCGCATGCACCAGAGGCTCAACGATCCAAAAGCCGCACCATCAATAAATCGTCGCGGGCTATGTCATCAGTCAAGGTCCCACTGGGTAAAACTCCATACTGCGTGTAACCCAGTTTTTCGTAGAAACGGATAGCCGCACTGTTGAGAACTTCAACATCCAGCTCGAGCTGCGTCACGCCTTGGGCACGAGCATGTTGCTCCAAATAGCGCATCAACTCAGTCGCAATACCACTGCCCCGCGCGGCAGGTCGGGCATATACGGCGGTAATCTCCGCACGATGCTGGGTTTGGCGGTGCGCAGATTTGCGGCTATATGCACAGGCACACATCAACTCACCGCCCAGAAATCCACCAAGGGTCGCACCACGCGACAGCTGGGCCTGAACAGACGCGTCGCTCTTGGCCAGAAACTCCTCAAGCGTTGTGAGAAATGCCGTGGGGTTCTGTCGCAGAGCCTCGGCGCGAAGGTCGCGCCATTGGGCCAGATCATCCGCGCCCAACCAGCGTATCATTCAGGGTGTTTGGGTGACTTACGAGACGGAGCCACATAAGGGCGCGTCACATCTTGGAAAGTTATGTTGACGCATTCAGCCTCCAGCGCGATTGCACCGTCACCTGCGAGGGTCAACTCGAAGCGCCCTGCCCCGTCATCGCCCGCGTCCCATTTTATGGCCAGTAACGAGAGCACCATTTCAGGGTCAGAACGATCAAGCCCGCTAGAGGACACCTTTGTCACATCGTCAAAGGCCAAGACCGCGCGTACGCGTTCAAAGTCGCGGCCACGGCGCTCAGCTGCAGGCAAATCTTCCCAGCGGAAGCGGTTCAATAACAAGGCAAAGCGGCGCTGCGCCGGTTTCCACGACATCTCGGCCATAGGAAACACGGCGTCTTGCGCGAGGGAGGATATCACGGTGACATCCTCCGCAGTTTCACCTTTCAAGCGAAGCGGCTTCTCGGCGCCATCTTCAAAGCTTGCATCTTGGCTCATTCAGGCACCCGTTTGATCAATGCACCAACGCCGCCGAGTTTCTCTTCGATCCGCTCGTAGCCGCGATCAAGGTGGTAGACGCGCCCAACGGTGGTTTCACCCTCTGCCGCTAAGCCCGCCAAGATCAAGGACACAGAGGCCCGCAGGTCAGTCGCCATGACCTGCGCACCTTTCAACTTAGACACACCCGTTACCGTCGCGTGGCCCCCTTGAACATCAATATTGGCGCCCATGCGGATCAGCTCTGGAGCGTGCATGAAACGGTTCTCGAAAATAGTCTCGTGCAGCTTAGATGTACCTTCGGCGGTGCAAAGAGCGGCCATCATTTGGGCCTGCAAATCAGTTGGGAAGCCCGGGAACGGTTCGGTTTCCACGTCAATCGCCTGCAAGCGGTCGCCATTATGAGAGACCTTCAAACCGCGCTTGGTGTCGGTGATGACAACGCCCGTGGCCTCCAGCTTTTTGCAAAACACATCAACCAAGTCGCGGCGGCCGCCGATCAGTTCAACCTCGCCGCCTGCAATTGCAGGTGCGATCATGAATGTGCCAAGCTCGATGCGGTCTGCGATTACCTCATGAGTGGCGCCATGTAGACGGTCGACACCTTCGATGGTGATCTCAGACGTGCCCGCACCCGTAATTTTCGCGCCCATGGCGGTCAAACACTTGCACAGATCCACAGTGTCCGGCTCACGCGCCGCGTTTTTAATGACAGTGGTGCCTTTCGCCAAGGTCGCGGCGGTTATGGCGTTCTCGGTGCCGCCCACGGTGACGAATGGGAACTCGATGACAGCGCCCGTCAACCCGTTCGGGGCTGAGCAGTGCACGTAGCCTTCGTCCAGCGTGATTGTCGCCCCCAGCTTTTCCAGTGCCATCAGGTGCAAATCCACCTTGCGCGCGCCGATGGCGCAGCCCCCCGGCAAGGAGACTGTCGCCTCCCCTTCGCGGGCGACCAGCGGCCCCAACACGTTGAAGGAGGCCCGCAGCTTGCGCACCATTTCGTATTCAGCTTTGCGGTTGGTGATCGTCCCTGCGGACAGCACCATCACGTTGCCGCCGTTCAAAAGGGCGACTTCGCAGCCCAACGATTCCAGCAGTTCCGACAATGTGCCGATGTCCGACAAGCGTGGCACATTGGTCAACGTCAGCGGTTCGTCACTCAAAAGTGCGGCGGTCATAAGTTTCAGGCAGGTGTTTTTTGCCCCGGAGATCGTGATCTCCCCGTTCAACGGGCCATTGCCCGTGACGATAATTTTATCCATGTTTACTGCCCTTTATTCTCGTTATCGCCCGTATTCTCGGGTTTTTTTCTGGCGCGTGCCTGTTGCTTTCGACGCCCCATATTGGCCTTCAATGCTGCCTTCAAACGCGCCTCGCGGATGGCGGCATGATGCTGAGGCTTAGACGTGCCTTTGGGGGGTGTTTGGTCGCTCATGGGACTGTCTTAACGCAGGGCGACAAAAGGGTCCAGATTAGGCTTGCACCGGTGCGGAATTACCCCTAATACCCCGCCCACACGCAAGTGAAAATGCTGTGGTAGCTCAGTGGTAGAGCACACCCTTGGTAAGGGTGAGGTCGGGAGTTCAATCCTCCCTCACAGCACCATCTCTAAAATCACCCCCTCCAAACACGCCTAAAGCTTTGAATGGCATAGATATTTTTGGAGTTCTAGCACCCTCAATTCGATGGTAAGAAAACCCTTCTGTGAAGGCCAATCTGAGCAGTGTTCGACGCAATTCTGGCTGACCACTTTCCCATAGTTTCCAAGGGCTTGATAGTAATTTCAGGGAGAGTTCTAGCATCTCTTCAAACCTCCTCTGTGGTGGGGCTTGATATGCCAAACTATCCGTTAGCCTAACCTTAGCCTTTTCAAGCTCGCCAATCTTGTCTTCATACGCACCAATCACAGCATCATTGGATGCCTGCATGATCCGCCCTAGCAAACCTTCGATTTGCTTTTCAACATCGGCTATTTGGTGTTTGACCGAACGTGTGACGTCCTTGGCCTGCCCCAGACGCGCAGTCCAAGCATCCTTGAACATGGTCTTTGCCAAAAGAAATAACTTCGGGCTTGGCTCTAGTGTTTTGACCATCTCACCAAATGCCCCTTCCAGCTTATCGCGTGGAATCGACTTGCCGTAGCTATCGCATCCTTTGGATTGGCATAGATAGTAAGGATAACGCTTGTACTTGCCCTTGGCCCACGACGAGCGCAGCAACGACCCGCAGTCGCCGCATGTTGCAACACCGCGCAATGCGAAGTCGCTGCCGATGTCTCTACGAGCTGGGGCATAGGCCGTGCCGCGAAGTCGCGTTTGAATTTTCTCAAACGTCTCCATTGAGACCAAAGGCGCATGCTGGCCCTTGAGCCAGTTCAGCCCATAGACCTCACTACAGATATATCCTGCATAGAGCGGTTGGCGCAGCAGGTCGGACACGCGTTTATCGCGGACCCTCCCATCATTATTGTAAGGAAAATCTGGCTTTCCTTCTAAGTATCGCGTCACTTCCGACTGCGTTTGAAAGCGCCCAATTGCAAAACCCTCTAAGACTTCGCGGATGAGGCTGGCTATCGGCTCATCCGCAACCAATACTTTGCCCTGCCCTTTGATGGTTTTGTAGCGCAGCCCAACTGGCGCGTTGTGCACCCAATAGCCCGATTGCATACGAGCCTTCATCTTCTGGGCGACTTGTCGTCCGTTTTGTTTACGCTCCAACGCTCCTTGCGCAGCCATGATGGTTTCGATGAACTCACCTTCGGGCGTTTCATCAAACTTGAAATTCAAACACTCAATGGTCGCATCGCGTTTACGGAACGCATCGCGCAGATCGAGGTGGAACCGCGTATCTCGTGCAAAGCGTTTGAGATCATCAAAGATCACGACAAACGGCGTGTTTGGTTGAGCGTCGAGGAAGGACAAGAGCGCCACCATGCCGGGGCGTTTCATAAAGTCACCCCCGCCAGTGATCGTATCAGGAAACACAGCCGAGACCTCATAGCCCTTGGTTGCTGCAAACTCACGGCATCGGGTTTCTTGGCTGGCCAGCCCATGGCCATCCTCTTCCTGCGCCCGTGACGACACACGGCAATAGATCACTGTCTTAGTGGGGTTTGGGGATTGTTTTGTATCTAGGGCCATCTCTCCTCCTCATTATCATCTTGGTTGTAAGTGTTCTGTTTCATCAAGGATAACAGATCAGGTGGCGTATCACTGAGCGGATCATCACCTTGTCCACAAGCCTGTTGAACAGGATGAACACCAAACCCAAGATCAACGAAGCTGATCACTATGTACCACAGAGCCTCAATCAGCTCCTCTTTTTCAGCATCAGAAATATCTTCGTCCTCAAGCAATGGAAGGTACGCATCCCAATCAATGGCGAGGCTTGGTGGCGCTGTTTCAGGGTTAAAATTTGGTGGCAGCGAGTCACGACTATTGGGCTTACGGGGCATGGCCAGTTTCCTTTCTTTAAATTGTATGGGTGATACGTCCGCTCGTTGTGTCAGCGACACAATTGGAGCTGGAACAAATATAGAACATCATCCATCATTTCGCTTGATCACGCAAGAGAAATTTGAACAATCCCATACGCTTAGCCTGTCCATATCATGGCAAACCAATGACGATCTAAGGTATTGAAAGGGTATAATCGGGTAGCGGCGATACGCAGAATATTATGCGATGGGGTTCACAGGCCAATTCTCGCGCCCATGACGAACCCGCAGAATACGCACCATACGATGGTCATCAACAAGATAGATGATGACATGTGACTTTACAGGATGGATGCGCACAGGCGGGGAGATTTCTTCGCGTATCCTTGCGATCTCTGGATTGTCGCCAATCAGCGCAATCATTTCATCAATTTTGTCCTGATACGTTTCAGCTTGCGCAACGCCAAACTGCTCAACACCTGTGAGATAGATTTGAATAAGGTCGGATTCTGCCTGTTTCGAAAGACGATAAGTCATCCCGAAGTGCGTGCACTCGCTTGGTGTCTGGCAATGTCACGGATTTCAGAAAGGGATTTGTCGCTATCACCACTGGCCATGGCTTCATCAACCAAACGCTGCATTGAGGCGATCTTGGATGAACGGTCTTGATCATGGCGAATAAGGTCACGCATGTATTCGCTGGCGTTATCGTACCGCCCTGACTTCATCTGTTGTTCGACCCAATCCCGCATTGGGCTGGGCAATGATATATTCATGCTGGCCATATCTGGTCCTCCTATGAACAGTATGTCATAAAATGGCAGATATTGCCATAGGAGTATAATCCGCATGCCTTTTGACCCAACCAGCACCGAGCACAAGGCGCAGCTCTACACGGCAATCGTTGCAGCGGCGAAACTCGCGAACGAATACTTTGATGATTTCCTGCAAATCCCGTTCGATCAACCATGGTCGTTAAGCCCCTCATCTCGGCGCAACCTCCAGCGAGGCGCGTATTCTGAGATCAGGGCCAAAGTTCTGTATGAGTTTTTACTAAAGCAGCATTTCACGGTGGCGCATCGCGAGGCTCCAAAGATATTTCCATACACGCCAGAGATGAGGTGGAAGAAAATTGTCGATGAGCAAGCCGTTGAAGGCCAGCTAAAGCTCCTTTCGATCAAGCAGGAGATGGGCATTGTGCAACGCGCTAGCGCTATGGATGCCGCTCAAACAACTATCAAGCTAGGCCAAGAATTTTGCTTCGAACTCACAAGCGCGATTGATTGCTATGCCCTACTTTTGCAGGGTATTCGAAACACTTGGCATCCTGTCCCGCTAGGGCAAGATGGCGCGATGACTGCACAGATTGTCGTTGGCGCAAACCTTCTGCCTCAAACCAGTGAAGGCAAACCTGATCCGCTGGTCGAAAGCCACGACTTGGGGCTGCATGAGTTTGTAATGGTCACGACCCAAACACCTGATATCCCGATGGCACTGGATAAGCTTGTGTCGTGGGTGCATGAGGCAGACGCTGATCTATTCAAAGCCAAAGTGCGGGTTTTGGAGTGAAGGGCCAAAACCGCTACGACACTGGCGGCCCATTCCTGCCGTTCAAGCTTGAGCGAATGCCCCAGAGTTGGTTTCCCAAAAGCAGACGTCCAAAACCAAAACTGGCATCATCGAACTGCCAAGAGTAGGCCAGAGCCTAAGTGTCTAGATCGATGACATCAGCTTGTGCTGACGGCACGATGTGAGACAACTTTCGCGTCGTGCTCTTAGGCTGCTGCATATCGGGTAGAGGCCTCATAGCTAGCTTCATTGGCATCTGGCCTGCCATCCCGCTGAATATGCAAGTTCCAGTTGGCAGCGTCGGGATCGACTCCTCAGTGATTTTGTCAATGTAAGACACGGCGGTAGCAATGGATTGCAGATCACGACTATTGATCAGCCGATGAATAAAGTAATTATGGGCTTGGGACGTGATCGTTTGGGATATGTCACTCGGGCGTTGGCTGGAGACGGTTATGAAGACCCCAAACTTCCGGCCTTCTTTGATGATTTCTTCGAAGGTTTCTAGCCTGTAGTCTTTCCAACTTTCGGCTTCTCGAGATGACTCGTAAGATAGAATGTTATGAGCTTCATCAATAACGATGCTCAACGCAGTGTCCGTGTCGGCGCGGTCTTTCTGTTCCTGGTAGACGCGCTTAGAAATCAAAAGAGGAAGCGTTTTCTTCATTTCGATATTTACGTCGTGGAGGTTTATGACAACCACGTTGTTGCTGAAGACATCACCAGTGTTCTGAGGATCAAAAACTTTTCTTATGTCTGCCTGCTTGCTTTTCAATTTATTGATTGCCGGGGCAATATGCTCGTTTTGAGCACGATTGTTGAGGACATCCCAAACCAGCTGCACGTAACAAATTGATATGAAATCGATAATAATATCGTTCGCAAAATCGTAGGCTTCAACTCGTTGATAGATTTCTGTATTTGGTATCGCATTTGGATTACTCGTCAGGTACTCGCCAGCGCCAATAAACTGAGCCGTTGTGTTATGCCACTCTAGGTCGCGTTCAAGAGGCACATCGACCCCTTCTTCCTCGCACTCAGGCAAAATTTGGCGCATATAGTCGATCAGGAGAAAGGCCCGCTCCTTGTCCGCCATTTGTAAGATCTGTGTAATCTGCATACGCAGCATGCTTCGCAGATGGTCCCTGCCATCTTCGCCTTGTCCAATCCGATTAGTTAAACTTAAGGCTCTTCTTATAAACGGACGTTGAGTTTTCTCTGTCGCATCCGAAAGTATGGCCAAAGTTTCAAAATCTAGAAACCCAGCTTCGGATAATGGAACCTTATCGCCCTGATCATGTCTGGTGGATAGATTGTAAACGGTCTTATCTGGGGTAAGGCAATTCTCCCGAGAATACTCCCCGTTGAAGTCGAAGAACAAAATTCGCACCCTCTGATCAAACAATGCCTGATTTCTCTTCCGCATAGTTTCGATATAGGTCTGATACAACAAAGCAACCGTGTTCGATTTACCGCTGCCTGTATTGCCGAAAATCGCGATGTGACTGTTCATCAATCCGTCGACTGGAAGGCTGATCTCAAACCCCTCGTAGTCCGAAACCGCGACATTCAAAGGTATTGCGTCTTCCGAGACGAGGTTATGTATTTGATGAACTTTCTCGCTGGTCAGCAAGTAGGCTTCGTTGCCTACTAAGGGTAACTCCTTGGTTCCCCCAAAGAACGTCCCGGAACGGTCCACATAGCCTACAAGAGCAATTGACAGCGACCTCTTCGAATTGGGAACTTTGGTGGCTTCAGCAAGAAAGAGCGCGTCGGGACGAGCGTATTCACCATCTACCTTTCCTATTAAACTAACGAAGCCTTTTCGAATGTCGATGTAGCTGCCCACTGCTACGTTGCGGATCAACTCACCGTCAAAGAACAGTTCAGATAGGTTCTTATCCTTGTCTACAGTTACTGAAATTTTGCGGCCTGTGACCTCTGTCACCTCGCCAACCCTAAGTACAGCTTCCTGCTGAAGCCGAGCATTAGTCATGGATTGCCTCGGGGATAGCACCGATCATATCGAACAGAGAGTTTAGCGCGGGAAAGTCAATCTGTTGATCATCCGTAGGTTTGATAATTAGAACATTACGGTAGGCTGAGAATTTTGCTTCAAGGTCGGCGGCACCGTTCTGACTAAAGGCGAATACTACAACCTTTGCGGTGGGGTTGCGCAGTGCTCGCCGAGTGATGTCCAAGATATGCTCATCAGCAAATGAGAAACCAAAAACGAAGAGTAAGGCATTCTCCATTTCCATTGCGTTTGTGTATAAACGCAAAAGGTCAAAATATACTCGATCCAGTAGTGTGGACTCGAATTTCCGCATGTTGGGTAAGATCACAGCTCGCTTTGCAAGCGCATCCCTAACTTCCTGTGGGTTGTCTTTCTGGATCGCTGTGAGTTGAATTTTTTCTGGCTCTCCAAGCATGATTTTCTCGTCGGCTTTACGCTTCCACGAGATCGATCCATGAACTTTGACTAGGTTCACCGACGGTATTTCCGATTGATGCTGATACACCGTACCCGACCTGTAAACTCGGTCGAAAAATAATTCCGGTGCATACTCGAAGCCTGAGTTACCTATGCGTCGATTAAAGCCGTCGTTTAGAACCAATGAAGGTAGGAGCGATGCCGCAACCTCGAAAAACTCATCGTAGTTCGTCGTGAAGACGTTGGCTTGGCGGGGCAAAAGGATGTTTTTGCGCTCAAAGAGAATACGGTCGATAGAACCTAAGAAATGAAGGTAATTTTTGAGCGTAATGTCAGTATCGTCGCCCTCCGAGTATCCAGCTGGCAGAAAGCCATGCTGGTACTCAAGTTCTTCGATGAACATCAGAGCTTTTTTGTTTGCCTCGTCATGTTCTGAAGCCGCTAAGTGCTGATCGATTTCCTGTTCCACATTGCCAGCAAGTTGGATGGCTGGCATCGATGCGCCAGAGCCGAATAGGAAATTGAGGTGAGCGGACTGAATATAGCGCTCTAGAAGTCGTGCCACTTTCTCGGGATCGTTTAGTTCAAGGATTTCCATGTCGCCCGATACTCTTACTTAATCACGAGAAGCTTACGTCAGGGTTCCGATTGGAAGTAAGGCCTTCGGAACAATTTATGCGGCATTAAGTGGTCATCCGGTGTCATTTTTTTGAGGGGAGCTTGCTAGATTTGCTAGGTTTGAGAGACGGTGTGTTCCCTGGTGTGGTTTTGTTGTCTCGGCGACGCTGATCCGGTTTTCCCGTAGATTTTGCAATCGGCTTTGGTCCTGGTTTGAGTGCCATAAATGCTATCCTTCCTTGGCTAAAAAATTAAACAATGTGTGTACCGTCTTACTGGACTTGAAAGTATGGGGGTACTGTGAAGCGGGTGAACACGTATCCTACTAATAGCTCTTAACCGAGCTTGTCGGACAACATGACCAATCGTGCCATGGTTGTAAAGTTCGGCGCAACAAAAAGTCACATTCGGAACGGCTCCTGAATGTCGGCTTTTCGGACTATTGCAAAGCTAGTTCGCCATTGCGGCGAAGGTCCGGTTCCCGCCCTCATTGACTCTGCACCAATGTTGGATTGAACAGCATCAACCTACCCCATTCCACCGCTCCTTCAGTTGTCAGATCATCAAACTTGCTAGGATCAGCCAACTTAGCGACCTGAACATCTCGGAAAAAATCTTGGGCTTCACCAAGGTCTTCGCGGATAGTTCCTGCATCGGCGATGCGAGCAAGGTTCACAGCGTCAAAGAAAGCTGGAATGACCACGGCTCGATTGAACGCGGCTTGCTCCTCATCTGAATGGACGATGGGTTCAATCTCCAACTCAGGATGCTGCATGGCGATTTTAGCTTGGATCATGGGCATCTCAATCACGTGACCAAGCAATTGGAATATTCGCGTTGCAGCCTTTGGATGTGACGAATGCTCATGATTATTCTTGGCATCTTCACGCTCGATTAGCATCATCACTGCCGAGATGGCCGCTGTCCGCACTCGAAGGCTTTCCCATTCATCTGGCGAATACGCATCAATCAGCATTTCTATGGCGTCATGATCTGCCTGCATCTCCAGACAAGGTTCGACCTTAGGTAGATCACCTGCGTCTATCTTCGTCAATGTTGGCGAAGATTTTGACTTCGCCCGTGATACAACACCAAACGTAGACGGCGCGTGTGCTTCGGTCAGACACAGCCGCCCTGCAAACTCGAAATGTCCCATTTCGAAATGATGCAGCTCGTGCAGCATCAACCAGACGAAACCCAGATGTGTCATCTCCTCTGCGCTCGCGTCGATTGGGCCGCCCACACCTGCTTTGAAGTCATCATCTGCAAGTGCGTTCATCCATAGCTTTTTCAGCTCTGCAACCAGCCCTGTGCTGACCGTGATCGTCAAGGGGCCATCATTGATATCAGCCACAGCCCAAAAGTTCGCATCTGCGATTGGGACGAGGTTTGGAACAGTGGGAAACACCTGCCCCATCGTCTCCTCATATTGAGCGAGGGCGGTGGTCAGGGCCAGCTCAATGGCCGTAATATGTGCTTTGATCATAGATTAGATTGCACTTTAGGTAAGGTTTTCCTCCATTGAGGGTGGCCATTTAGGAGCATATTGCCGTTAATAATTATAGTGTCTTTTGGCGATTTTTTAAGTGCATATAGACGATTTGGATTTGTGGACGGCTGGGCTTGAAGCACCGGACCTGAAGGCGAAAGCCCCCTCAGAGGTTGGGCGCGTTGAGCAGTTTGATGTCACACCTCTTGGTGATCAGTTCGGGCAAGACAATAAGGCCTATGTCCCTGAGGCACTTAAAGAACCGCTTTTTGGTCAGCTTGACGCAACCGCCGAGACGCCACCATCCTACACCTATGCAATCCTTGACGCCGCCAAAGTGGCGGGGCTTGCCGAACTTCTTGCGACATCAGGTCTAGAGCACCGCTGTTTTTACAAGGGCGATACATTTGACCAACTTGGTGATGTCGCCCCTTGGATTGTGCGCCTTAAGGAAGAAAACAAGCTAACGCAAAACCTCTTCACCCAAGGGGATGCGCCTTGGCACCTGTGGGGCAATGAGGCGGGAATCTACCTTCGTTCGACTCAAAGCCTTGAGGCTTTGTGGCAGCATTTTCGGAAATTCACCAAGGTTCAGAACAGTGCTGGTGCGTCGGTATATTTCCGTTTTTGGGAGCCACATGCCACTCAAGCCTATCTTGGGGTTAATCCCATTGATGCCATCGGTAGCCCGTCTTTCTTTCACAGCTACAACGCGAAGATGGCTGACGCCGTTATTTGCTGTAGCACTCAAGATGTGTCCACCGTGCATTATGCGCCCGAACGTGAACAACACCCCACTGAGGCAGGTTACAAGCTGACACTTGTGCAGGAAAAAGCCTTAACGCAAGGCGAAGAGCGACGCCGTCGGGCTGATATCGCAACGGCTCTACGACGGTGTTTTCCAGACAAAACCGTTGACGTTCCGCGTGATGTGTTGATCGACACCGTTGGACGGGTTGCCTTGCGCATGGGGGCTTACGGCATCCGCAAGGTGCGCAACATTCATGTGCTAGCCAGTTGGCAATTGTTCTACGGGGACTTGTTCGAGCGGCGGGACCCAAACGATGATCTCTATAACATCTGCCGCTCCACTCAGAGCGAGGACGCCAAGCTGATGCAAATGCAACGGCGTATGGATGTCCTGCATGGCGAAGGGGTGTTCTGATGACCGATGGAAATTCCGCCACACCCAGTCCAAGCGCCGTTGCGGCGCAGGCACAGGCGGACGCACCCGCGTCGCAAGGCGAGATGGACCGCATTTGTTTGCCCTGTTCGGGGCAGATCATGGTCGAGGCCTGCTACGTTGATGCATGGAATACCCCGCTGACAGACGCTTGCGTGAAAGTCGAAGATTCGACGGGTGTTGTGGTGGATGGCGCAATCCGCACTGAACCACTGGCCGCACACGGTCAACAGGACGGCGATGCGCCGACCGCACCACTGACTACAATGGGAACCACGCCTCTGATCGAGGTTGCCCATGGAATCACGGATGTATCGCTCGTGGCACAAGGCGCGGGCGAGGCCGACAGCGGTATGGAGGACCTCGGCGCGGCACTCACGGCATTTCGGGATGATGC
Organism: Litoreibacter sp.; assembly: GCF_039974535.1. Taxonomy (GTDB): domain Bacteria; phylum Pseudomonadota; class Alphaproteobacteria; order Rhodobacterales; family Rhodobacteraceae; genus Litoreibacter. Next base: position 461,193 of record NZ_JBDWIU010000011.1, read on the forward strand.
CCTTACAAAGCTGCAACCTTACGTGGCCGAATGGGAGGAAAAAGGCCTCCTTTCCATCCCTGAGGCGCGATTGCGCGGTATCGGCAAGGGGTTGTCGTCTTGGTACGAGGGCGAAGCCAGTTTTTGGGGTGGGGTCAGCGAAAAAGCGATCTCGGCCTACCAAAGCGCAAAAGGTTTGGCCGAAGACGCAGGCGAGGCTTTTGATGCATATGTCGCGCGCCAAACGCCCATGGAGCAAAATCTAATAAAATGGGGCGGTCCCCTCGGCGCGGTCTATGTCTTCGGCACATCACTGGGCGAAACCGCTTTTGAGGCCGTCTCGGACCTTATCGATGGCATCGATGACCTGTCCGATTATATCGACACCATCATGGCGGCGATGCGCAATTTGGCTTCGGGTACGGTAGACTTGATGGAGGCCGCGCTGGATACTTTGCGCGATCTGCCCGGCGATCTGGGCACGCTCTTTGCGCAACTTATCGACAACGGTCAAGACTGGATCGAGCGCATGGTGCTCATCGCCAGCGAGACCTCGGCCTTCGAGAACGTCTTCCATGTCATCATGTCCGTGGCGATGAACATGGTGCCGAATTTCTGGTCCGAGATGGTAGGCGTGGTCACCGGCTTCATCCTGCCCGAGGTGCTGATCGAGATTGTTTTGGCGGTGATCGCGGCCTTGACTGGGGCTGGAGTAGCACTTCTCGCGGGGCGGTTTGTTGCATTCATAGCCAAACTGAGGGGCATGGCAGTGAAGGCGAAAAGCCTCGGCGTTCTGGCGGACATACTTGATGCGTTCCGCAAAGCCATCGCAGCACTGGCCAAAATCGGCAAAGGCCTGCATGACGAACTAGAAGCCGCTACCCGTGCGGGGGCAGATGGCGTGGCGCGGATTCGACAGCGTTTGAACCAACGGAAGGTTGAAATTAATCCGGACAGCTTGCGAAAAGATGGCCCAAATATAACCGTTGTGCGGAAGCGCGCGGAAATGAGTCGTGACATCGGCGATCATATGAAAAAGCGCGACCTCAACGTTCCTAGGAAACGAGGAATTGGTGGTGCGCATGACAAGGCTGTATTTGAACGCGAACTTGCTGCGGAAGGAGGCGTTGTAACAAGCCGAACGCCACACCCCACTCTAAAAGGGGTCGAGCATGTAGAATATCAATTGCCAGCACTTGATGCGCGAGGCAACCCAACTGGGCTTATGCGCAGCAAAGGCTTTGAGAAGACTATTTATGATAGCACCATTTTGAGTGACGGTGATATGATACGCATGGGGCAAGAAGCCGCTGATAATGCGTTGGCGGCAGGGAGAGGAATTCTCCCTCGTGAATGGACTGGCCTGACAAGCGAAGGTATACCAATGCGGGGCTACTCGACCGATGGGGTCGTCACATCATTTTTCCCGGAGATAAATATATGATACAAAGACTTTCTCTCTCCGAAGACTTGTACCCAATTGAAGCATTTTTCAATGTGCTTACAGATGAAAAACTCCTAAAAGCTCTTTCCTCTTTTTCAGAAGGTCGGGGCTATAACCCAGAAGACAAAACTTGTGATTTCCCTGCTGATTTAGCCGAAGACGAAGGCGGCCCAGAAGGACGGTTCGATTACATTGAAGTCTGGACCTACGCAAACAATCAAGAAGTTCGAGTACCCTTTCTCGATTTTTCCAAGTATATTCTGAGCGCCGTTGATGCACAAATATTGCTTGATTCTAATAACAAAGCCATGTGGGAGGAGGCTGCTGCGAAAGCGGTTGCAGCACTGAAGAACATCGAACGCAACCACGTGAACTATGAAATGCGCCGACTGAATAAACTCTAATTGATATAAAGAAATTGAATGACAATGACTTTGTATATGGGGTCGGCGTCAGATGTGATAAAAAACTGCCTGCTTACCCAGTCAACATAAGAAATCCAAATTCTTGAACTCATAATTGGTGCCAATGCCGGTGCCGGTCTCACTTATTTTTATCTGAAACATTCGAATGCCAAGCGACGGAAAACGTTTGAGCGTCGAATGACGATTAACGAGCTGCGAGCAAATTATAAGGTTGTTGTCGATACTGTAGATGACAGCGTCATAACCATGTATCCTATGTTTGGAGGACGTTAATGAAGCTTTATATTAATACAGTTGCTGGCGCTGAACCTGATCCTTATGATTTGGGGCGGATTCATCTTAGAGATGAGGCGACTAGACTGTGTAGTGAAGATGCAAAACCCAAATCAGATTACTTAGTCTATGTTGAGCTGCTGAACCTTTTTGGCGCAGCTATGACTGCATGCATAAATTCAACTAAAACCTCCTACACATTGCCAGATGGAAGTAGGCTAGCATGCGATGGATCGAAGCTCACGGCTAAGTTGGAATTTCAAAATGTTAAGCTAGATTTGGATTTGCTAGAATTACTAATTGAACTGAAAGATGTCCTTCAGGTTTCGTTCAATAGGTTGTCAAATTATTCAGACACAAATGACTCTCTATTTTTAGATATAGTTGACGCCCTAGAAGACAGTCAAAATGTCTAAGGAAGCTATTTTTTTTGGTTTTACCATGAGTTGTCGTGAACCGATTTTGTATTTACCCTGCTGCTTAATCCCCATTTCAGAATAACCGCGAGATGTGGGTCATGTGACCCGTTTTCGCTGCGACCCTTCGGCCATCTTCCAGTTTAAGAGTAACCGCAAGATGTGTGTGGTAGTACCACACCTCTTGAAAAGGGGGCTGCTGCGCTCCCCCGTTTTATCCCCCTAAGCCAATGGTCATGATGCGGCGTTGAACCCTACCATGACCATCCAAACATATCGGTGTTTGATCCCTCACAAGGAGATTTCGCTCTCCCTGCACCCATCGACACCGGGGCGTTCCTGCCCCGAAGCCCCCTGACCATAGGGGCTATCGCGCCGCCTTTGGATACCCACTCGCAGGATTTGAAGCCATGACAGCTCCACCTGCACCAAACCATGCACAATCAATTGGGTGATTGGCCCCCACCATTCGCGGTCGTCCCCATCCACTGCCCGACAGGGCATTGCGCAGCAATGTCCCGAGAGCGGCCGAGCATGCTTTTTTGAGAAGACGCAATTCGAGCGCCTGTTCCGCAACGACCTCCTTGAGGTCTTTTGCCTCGCAGCGCAGTCCCTTAACACTCATCAGTGTTTGCGGCACGCGCTGTGTCTCCAGCAAGACGGCGCTTACCAGCTTCCATGAAGTCCTTGGACCACTTGTAGTAAATGCCCTGCGATATCCCTTCACGGCGACACAGCTCTGCAATGCTGTTTTCGCCAGGCATGCCATCTAGCACGATCCGGATATTCTCTTCGGATGAATAATGCTTGCGCGTGGCGCGTTTAATGTCTTTGGTGGTCCTCTCGCTGAGGTTCTTCGTTGTCGTTCTCATTGTCCACTCCTCAGTGGTGACGATGAGAACAAACACTCTCTTAGCAAATAACCCTATTTGGCCCCATAGGCGCTGACGTCAGACACAGCACACCCGCCGACGTCTACTTCGGACGTGACAAAGCCATTCTGAAACAACGCCCTTCTCGGGACATTGCTGCGCAATACCCTGTCAGGCAACGGAATGGATCAAACGAAAGACGCTCGAAACGCGACGCTTGCATCGCAGACAACGCGCCGCATATCTTGGCTCCAAAAAACTGACGACGGTCAGGATTTCCTTACCTTTTGAGTATCTATCAATTACTCTAATATTGGATGAGATTTGAAAACCTCCTGATGGGTTGGATTACAGTTTTGCCGCCTACCTCCCCTGAAATTGAAAACCTGAACTTGCGAGCAATGCGCCACAAGTTGGCTATTTCAGAAAGCTCCCTTTTTGACGAAGCTAAGGTCACATCTGGGTGATGTCTGACCGCGAGGTATCAATGTGTGAAACGGGATTGAGTAGAATGAATGCAATCGCACATTTGAAGTTTAGAAGCCATTTTTTGTCTTTTTTCTAATGTCGACAGTACTAGCCAGCTGGGTGTTCTCAGCATTCGCTGAAACCTCCAAGCCAGAGAACCTTCATCGGACGGGCACTCTCATTCTGAACATTTTGGGACTATATTAATAAACTGGTCTCAGACCTTGAAGGGCTTCCTCACCTTCGTTAGTGTCGCCTTAATGAGCGCTTAAAGTTCATGCCCAATTTGATGAAAATGCAAATGGAAAGCATTGAATTAATTGGTGGAAGCTGTAGGTAGTGAATTCTATGAATAGACTATTATATTCTTTAATTGTGGCTGTAGTTTGCAGCCTTTCTGTTTCCGCGAGCACAGTCCCCCAAACTCGCCACAGTATAAGCACGGTTATTTTGAGCGTGTCTCCATTTGGCGTAATGGAGTTTGAGGGGCTAGGTCCAGCAAGGCTTTGGGGTATCGTTCCACGAGTTGGTTTTGAAGCTTACATCGTTGAACGCCTCCTAGAGGAGACGATAAATTGTGAACCGGCAGGCGAAACTTTTACTCGAGAAACGAAATTAGCTGAAGATGGCGTAAATGTTCTTGACTGCGCTGCAAATTTCAACACCAGAGTTTTTTCGAGATCCCTTCAAGAGCACTTTATTTCAATTGGGATAGCGGAAGAGCTATGTAGTGAGACGCGAAATTACTTCCAGACCTGTGGCAAGTCTGCAGAATAGCAAATATTAAGGAACAGAATGATACTTGAAGATTTACTTGCATCCTTTTCATTCACCTCCAACCAGAGTGTTTCGGTTTTCGAGGCCAAAGCTAGAGACGTATTAACGTCCTTGTACGGAATAGCAGAGCAAGCTGCGTCTCAAGGCGATCAAAGATTGCTGCAGATGCTTAATGGAATTTCAGCTGACACTGTTCGAAATTACAGACTTATAGATGCCGATGGTCAGGCGGCTAATCAAGCTTCCGCTTATGTGAGTTCAGACGGTACGCGGCACGAAGTTAGGATCGATTTTGATGGCGTCGAAAATGAAGTGTTGTATTTAGCCGCCGACGGAACTGTCCAAAATATGAGTGCCGAAGCTGCTCTGGCCCATGAGCTTGCGCATATCTACTTCGGTTCGCTGACGGATTCCGCCAAAGATCCTGTGTCCTCGGATGTAAGCTCATTATTCGATCCGGAACAAATGGCGGGGCAGATGGTAGAAATTGAGAGCATTGTCCACGTTGCTATGGGTAATCCACCGAGAATTTCTTATTTTTCTGCCAGTTCAACAGCCGGTAGTTTAGCTGTCGGAGACAGCAATTTTGAGCTAGAAGAATTTCGCAATTATACCCCATTGAGCTCCGAAAATGTTGATGTCGTTTTCGTTGATAACACAGAATTTGTTGTTGGTGAGATCTCATTAGAAGATCTTGCTCCGGACACGCGTAATTTGGTAGTCCTAGGAGATAACGCTAATGTCCTGTTGGGAGGGGTGTCGGACGACTACGTCCATACCAGCGGAGGAAATGATGCGGTATTCGCCTCGCTAGGAAATGATTTCCTTGATGGGGGCGGCGATACGGACAACTTGAGTTATGCCGATTTTTTTTCAGGAATTAGTGTTGCTTATGACGTCGAAGCAACTGCTGAAAATGCTTCGGCTGGTGGGACTGGCAATGTCTATGCGGCAACTTCGATTGCATCACCATCGCTTTCAAGTGACCACTTCGTGAATTTTGAGTTGTTACACCTTTCTGGCATGGATGACACAGTATTGTTTTCTCCGTCTTTCTTTGAGCTCAACTCCGGCGGCAACGGCGGCATTGATGCAGGTGAAGGCACTGACACGCTTCAGATAGAGAACGGAGCAAACAGCACGGAGACGACGATCCGTCTCCAAGGTGAGTTTGTTGACTCAGGCGACATTGGTGGACTTCCGTTAGAGCCGATTGGTGATGCCCCAGCGGGGTCGATAACTTCCGCCGCAGGCACTCTTGAAATTCAAGGTTTTGAGAACGTTGTCGGCTCCGATGGCGTTGAGATCGTATATCTTGATGGCAATAAAAACCAAGTCAGCTTAAACGGCGGCGATGATACCGTTTATGCCCGATCCAACGGCGAGGTTGGGGTAGTTGATCCAGAAGGAAGTTTCATCGGCCCACCCGCTCCTGGTGACAGCGTTGATGGTGGACTTGGCACAGACACGCTTAACGTTGTCGACGCAGGTGTTAGTCTTTCTGTAGGTGCAGTGGGCGACGACTTGTCAGCGCAGCTGCTTAATGGGTTCTCGGTCGATAACTTCACTGGATTTGAGACTTTCATTGGTGATGACCAGATGGCGATTGAGTTGTTTGGCACTCAAGGTGGAGAGCTCAACCTTGAGACCGGAATTGGATCGAGTGGCGGGCACAGCTTTACGTTCTCAGGATTCAATAGTGGTGCCGGCTCTGTTTCGGCGGACGACACATTGATAGCCGCCGCCTCTGGATCAATCCTGGCTGGTCGAGGTGGTTCAGACACTCTTATAGGTGGTGCTGGAGATGACAGCCTTAATGGTGGGGACGGGGACGATATATTGACTGGCGGAGGCGGCGATGACAGCCTGAGTGGCGGGGGCGGGAAGGATATCTTGACGGGCATCGGCACTCTCACAGGCGGTGGTGGCAGCGATATCCTCCTTTCTGGCGGCAATAATACTGGCCTCTCTGGTGGTGGAGACGACGGCAGTGATGTTATTCAAGCACGGATCGGCGACAATGTTTCCGGCGGCGCGAGTGACGTTCTTTCGGTCAATGGTACGGTGATTACCGGTACTGACATGATTTTTGGTGGTACCTTCTCCGGGCACCAATATCTCCCTGGGCAACCCTCAGGGAATTTCGAGAAGGTCACGGCACTTGAATTCGCAGTGTTCTTGGACCTCTCGGTGTTTCAGCTTGGCTTCGATGGCACCATGAGCAGCCTACTTTGGGATGGTTACATTGTTCTCGATCCAAGTGCTGAAAATTTTGACGCAAATGGGAAATTTGATAAGACGACCGCAGACGTAACGATTGGTTACAGCTTGGGTCACTTTGGCTTAACTGTGAGTTCGCTAGACATTTTGACCGCGGAAAATAACTTCTTCATTTATCAAGATCTCACCCATGATGGCACGACCTATCAACTTGGGACCGGAGCAGCTGGACTTGGGAATCAGGGCAGCGAACAATTACCGCCGCCTCCTGTTGATGGAACCGGCGACGGCAGCGAACTTGATGCAATTCAGGTCAGCTATGCGATGCAGTCAGTAGAAGTGATTGCAGATCTCGAGGCTCAAGTTGTTAATCTGAGCGATGGAGGATTCAACACTTTCTCAGAAGAAACTTCCGGCGTCGAAGGCGGGTCCAACAGCGATTCATTGTCGGGAAATTCAGGCGACAACAATCTGATAGGCAATGCTGGAGATGACACCCTGTCAGGCGGTGATGGCTTAGACAGGCTGGCTGGTGGCGCGGGTAACGATATGCTGACTGGCGGTGCATGGGCCGATGTGTTGGACGGTGGCGACGGACAAGACACTGCCGATTACTCGGATGCATCGGAGGGTGTATTCGTGAGCTTAGATGATACCTTCCTTAACACCGGAGACGCGCTTGGCGACATATTCGTAGATGTTGAGAATCTGGCTGGCTCTCAACATGATGATGAGCTTCATGGCGACGCTGGCGACAACACAGTTGCTGGTCTCAACGGAGACGACAAGCTCCTTGGTGGGCAAGGCAACGACACGCTCACGGGTGGAACCGGCGCAGATGTCTTCAGCTTTACCAGCGGAGACGGTTCAGATCAGATCACCGATTTCGATGCGACTTCAGACGAGTTGGAAATCGAAGGCCAGTTCATCGACATCGAGGCTTTGCCGATTGGCGTGACTGCCGTGGATCAAGGGACAGATGTTCTTGTGACCTACGGGAGCAGTGACACGATCCTCTTGCAAGGTATATCTATCGCAGAATGGATCACAGGATCCAATACTATCCTTCCGACGGGCAGCGTCGAAGGTACAGAAGGTTCCGACATTATCGACGCCGCTTTCATTGATGCTGAAGGCGAGGCTGTCGGCAACACTGCAGACGTGATCAATGGTCTGGGCGGGGATGACACGATCAATTCCGGCAATGGCAGTGACATCATCTACGGCGGCGACGGAAACGATACGATCAACGGCGGTCGCGGCTCCAACACCATTTATGGCGGTGCCGGGGATGACACAATTTACGTCATAGACAACAGTATCGTTGATGGCGGAGCGGGCGATGATTACTTATACTCGAACCTGAACAAAGGTGGCGATCATACGTTCACGGGCGGCGAAGGTGCCGATACGTTTGAATTCAACCATGCCCGATCCTCGAAAGCCGCTGTTGAAGTCATTACGGATTTCGAGGTCGGTGTGGATACGCTGATGGTCGAAGGTCAGGTGTTGTCTGGCCTGTTAGTTGAGAACCTGCCTAGTGACTTCACGACAGGATCCACTGCCGACGGTAACCTTGTCATCAACTATGGAGGGGTTCACTCTGTCACTCTGAATGGTGTGAGCGCAGAGGCGTTCTTTGTCGAAACAGGGCCGACATCAACAGCAACCGTAGGGACTTCTGGTGATGATTTGATCGACATCAACTACTTCGATGCTGAGGGAGACACTGTTTCAGACGGTGCAGACACTATTTACGGCTTCGCTGGAAATGACGTGATCAATTCGGGTAACGGTAATGACACCATCTATGGCGGCGAAGGCAACGATACCATCAGGGGCGAACGAGGGGCGAACACCATTTATGGTGAGGACGGCGATGATACGATTATCGTAATTGACAGCAGTATCGTCGATGGCGGTGCCGGGGATGATTACCTATTTTCTAACTTAAACAAAGGTGGCGATCATACGTTCACAGGCGGCGCAGGAGCCGACACATTCGAGTTTGCATATGCAGGAGCGTCAAAGGCCGCCATCGAGGCCATCACAGACTTCGAGGTCGGTATCGATACGCTAATCATTGACGGGCAGACTTTGTCAGGACTAACACTGGGAGACTTGCCGTCACCTTACACGTCTACAACAGATGATGGCAGTTTAGTGCTTAACTACGGCGGCATTCACTCAGTGACGTTTGAAGGAGTGACTGAGGCCGAGTTCTTCAGCATCTAGGTGGAAACAGATACGCCCAATACCTTGAGGCTTCGAAGGAAACTAGCAAGGAATTCTAACCCAGAGGCTTCAATGATCTGTACAAATTGAGGCACCTTGGCCGCGTCGACGATTGCGTAAGTCATCATGGCCGGTGCTTGATCTTCCTCGACGTCGTTGAAAGATGTTTCAGCACCAAAGAAATGACCAAGAAAATCGTCTGGCACAGTCGCAGGTTCGATAGCGCCGAACTGACGCCCAAGCGGTTCCGTACTGCCAACGTCTTCAAATGAAATTATTTGCTCCAACAACGAAATGCTTTCAATACTTTTCAAATCAAAAATGCTGAGAATGCTCCCGCAACGTAATGGGGTCACCCTTCAAATATATAAGTCAATAAATTGACGGTAATGGATGATCATCGTTTCGAAAACACCAATACCGAATTTTGGCTAGCGATCCCCACCATCGGGTCAGTCCGATGGATCACTGCTTAGGGCTACCGCCCCCTGCGCAGGCCAAAGGGTGGGTCCTCGCCATGCTCGCTTCATTGGCATTACAGCTTGCGCGTGGCTCTGGTCCCGCGTGACCGCGCCCT
>NZ_JBDWIU010000012.1:0-471931 GCF_039974535.1 Litoreibacter sp.
TGTCACCAGCCCACTTCTGGTTGGGCGCATCGGCCGCAAAGTTGCGATCCAGCAGGTTTGGCGCGATATTGAACTTGTGATCGCTGTTTGTCGTCACCTTGTGTGTACGTGTTCACACAACGGATATGCCGTTCTGGCGTAAGCGCGCGCGAGGCGGCGGCGGAGGTTGAAGAATTAGAATTTGGAAAGATCCTGTCGGCCTATCCCGAGGATCGGCTTCGAGATCGACGAACCTGTCTGAAGCAAATTGCAGCGGCGGTGCAGGCGGGCGTTGAAGTCGAGGATATGTTGCTGGCCGTCAAAGCTTATGCTGTCGAAACCGAAAGCTACACGCGCAGCAAGGTCTGTTTTGCGGATAACTGGTTCAAAATGCGCCGATGGGAGAAGGGGCTTGCCCAAGTTCAGGCTGACAGCGAGAAGGCGCGAAAGGCCGAAGAAAAAGGCCGTGCCAGTTTGGTCGAATGGATCCTCGGATGTCATCCCCTGTGCAAACACATCACCCGCCGTCAGGTAGCTGATTTGCTGGCGAACAAGGCCGTAACGCCAGAGCAAGTACGTTCAACGGGGTTGGAGGTGTGATCCGTTTTCAAAGAAAGCTTACGCTACAGCGCAAAATATCCAATTTACGCTATGGCGTAAAATGTTCAACTTCGTCTTTGTACAAGAGATGTCTTCTCAATCTGGGCGCTACCTGGGAATTTTTGAGAGGATCTCAATTGTTGACCTCTGGGCGGTTCTGACTACGTCAGAGAAGTCCTCGCGAACCGTTAACCCTGAAAGGATCCCTTGGGCTAAGTCAGGACTCAACTGTTCTGCAACATCTTGGGCCAGAACAGCTTGCTCAGGGAAATCTGAAAGGGCATTGATTACATACTCATCGCCGTAAACTTGGCGCACGGCTGCAATATCGAACATATCACGCGGCTGTAGGTTCCACCCTCTGTGGAATACCTTTTTGGCGATGATTTCGCTGGGGGTTTCGAGCAAAATCTGTTGCCCGTTGACTTCGTGAGTGGTCGCAAAATCGTCGGTGAGCCATCCGCTGCAAATGACATCAATCTCGCCAACCTCGTCAAAAACGATCTTGAGCGACTGGGTGCCGTCTGAAGTATAGCTGCTTGGATGCAACGACAGTGTGAAATCCTGCGTCTCTGGGTTCAAAAATGGCATCAGTTGCGGGTCGCCCACAAACAAGTCGATGTCATGGCTTTCGCGATGATCGATCTGCAACATAAGGGCGGTGCCCCCGCCCAAAGTCCATCGATCAATGATGGTCGTGTCTTTGTTTGCTTGCTCGATAATCGATACGGCAATGTCAAAAAGGTCGCTCCAACGACTCGGAGAGGGAGTGTTCATATGAGTGCGCTTATGCGGCGAATGAAATGGGGTTCGCGCATTGTGTTTGCAGGTAGGTCGCGACAGTTTTCGCACCGTCTTCAATGCCCATTTCTTGAATGAAATCAGATTGAAGGCTTGGCTTAACCTCTGTAAAGAAAGAAAAAACTGGCCCGAAAGCCTCTTTCATTGTCTCGAGGCTGGAAATGCAGGCGGCGAGTTGATGTGCAGAAAGGTTCGCACCATAGGGTGCGTTCACAGTTCCCAAAATCTTGGAAGCCACGACGGACATTTCTGCTTTCTCCTTTTCTGTTCCTCATAATTAGCTGTTTTTCCCTAATTTTGCAATAAGGATGCGCGCTTGGTGCGTCTTTGAAGCATTTTGGCTTGAACGGTACTCAGGTCAGGTTCCGCTTGGCAAATTCAGATCCCCAACGCCGTGTTTCTGGTTGCTGAACATAAGCGGGCAGCCGTGCCAGACGCGGGACAAACCCCGCTTCAACAAGAAAATTCCCCTGCGCCAGCGCATTCCTCGCGAGGCAAGTTTCTCGCTGACAGCCCCTTTGTGCCAGCTTTGGTCATGTTCATCGAAACACTCAAAGTGAGGATCAACAAATGGCTACTCAAACACTGAAACTGAACGTCAAATCCGGCGAAAAAGACGGCAAGAACTTCTGGGATCGCTGCGGCGTTCTCTTCGTCAACACCGATAACAGCGGCAACATCACGTCGATCAACATCAAACATAGCATGTTCCCCGACGTCGAAATGGTCGCCTTATGTATGCGGAGCGCGTAAGATTGGGCGTTGAAGCTCATGATCAGCACGCCCTGCGATACCGCGGTGTGATGGAATTAGCTGCAGCAGGTTGTACGGACGATCAAATTGCTAGCTATAGCGGCCATAGCTCGAAAGCGATGATTATCAAATATGCAGGAATGGCCCGTCAAAAGATGCGTGCAAGCGAAGCCGCAATGAAACGAAGCAAGCAATCGAACAAAGCGACAACAAAAAGTGAAACTGATACCAGAGGTGATATCCAATGAGCAAAAAAAATCATAACCCATTGATTTTATTGGAGGCGAGTACCGGAATCGAACCGGTGTTCACGGATTTGCAATCCGCTGCGTAACCACTCCGCCAACTCGCCTCAACGGTGTGCGGGTTCTCTAGACCAAGCGAATTGGTCACGCAAGGGCTTAGGAGAGCCCATTATTGCAATCGTTGCCGGTGTAAGAGCAAGCCTTGTGCGCATCTTCAGGTTGAACGTCGTTGGCTGAACACCGCTGGTCAATGCGATTTTTGGCAGGGATTTGCGAGTTGCCTTACTTCAGCGTTGCTGTGTCCCATAATCTGTGTCAAACCTGTTTCAACTGAAACTAGACTAATGAGTTTAGTATGCTTGATAATGCTGCAAACCGTACAATGATGGTCGACACGCAAGTGCGCCCGTCGGATGTGACCAAGTTCCCTATCATTGAAGCCATGCTTGCCGTGCAGCGCGAAGCGTTCGTGCCGCAGAGTATGCGCAACGTGGCCTACGTCGGTGAGAACGTAGATCTTGGTGGGGGGCGAGTGGTCCTTGAACCACGCACCTTTGCTAAGATGCTGGACGCGCTTGATATTCAACGCTCGGATGTGGTGCTGGATATCGGGTGTGGCCTTGGATATTCGTCCGCAATTTTCGCGCATATGGCTGATGCCGTAGTCGCCGTTGAGGAAGACGAAGATTTGGCACGCGATGCTGAACTGGCCTTAGCCGAGCAAAACGTGGACAACGCCGTTGTGGTGACCGGGGCGCTTGCTCAAGGTGCCGCAAAGTCGGGTCCCTACGACGTGATATGCATTGAAGGCGGCGTGACGGTCATTCCCGATGAGATTATAAATCAACTCAAAGAAGGTGGTCGCATTCTGGCGATTTTCACGCAGAATGCTCTGGGTGAAGCTCGGTTGGGGCGCAAAATTGGCGGGAAGGTCAGTTGGAGTCTTGCATTCAACGCTGGTGCCCCTTTGCTGCCTGGCTTCGTAGCTGAAACGGCTTTTGAGCTTTAAGTTGCTGTTAAGTAGGGTGTTTGTCGCCCTGCTCTTGAGGTTTTACGAGATTTTTCACAAATAGGTGGACTGATATGTCGCGGCGTTTCCTGAATAGCGCAATCTTAGGCCTGACACTGAGTTTTTCACCGCTTCTAGCCTCGGCAGAAACACTCACGAGCGCTTTGACGGCGGCCTACAATAATTCCAATTTGTTAGAACAAAGTCGAGCGTTGCTTCGCGCGCAAGACGAAGGGGTCGCAATCGCGCTTTCTGCGCTGCGTCCTCAAGTGAATGGCAGTGCTTCCTTAACTCAAAATCATACGTCTTCGGTTGGGGATACGCTGACTGCAACGGTTGGTCTGACCGCAGAAGTGTTGCTTTGGGATGCTGGGCGTTCAAAATTGAGCGTTGAGTCTGCCAAGGAAGCGGTTCTGGCCGTGCGCAGTCAATTGGTTCAACAAGAACAAGCCGTGCTTTTGCAGGCAGTGAACGCATATGTGCAAGTTTTGCGCGACCAACGTGTCCTTGAAGTGCGCCAAAGTAACCTGAGGTTGATCACGCAAGAGCTACGGGCTGCCCGGGACCGGTTTGAGGTGGGTGAGGTGACCCGCACAGATGTCGCCCAAGCGGAAGCGAGACTGGCCTTTGGGCGTGGCGAGTTGGCCGACGCCCAGGGGCAATTGGAAATTACACGTGAATTATACAAAATTGCGGTTGGTCGCACACCGTCGAAGCTGGAGAGTATCTCTGACCTGCCAAGATTACCCGCTAACTTGGTGGCAGCTAAGACAACTGCGCGGCAGATGAGCCCCGAAATCGAACAGATCCAACATGAGATCAAAGCAAACGAACTTAGTTACGCGTCAACCAAAGCGCGAACGCGACCAAGTTTGTCTGCAACCAGCGGTGTCTCACACTCAGATTTCGGCGGCACCTCCGATAGCGCCAGCATTGGGTTGTCTTTGAATGTGCCAATTTATCAGGGCGGGCAGCTCTCTGCGTTGGTAAGGCAGGCGCTTGCACAGGTTCACGCGTCTAAGGCCCAATTGAATCAACAAGTGCTTTCTGTAGAGCAAGGTGTCGGCAATAGTTGGGCGCAACTGGCCGTGGCTCGCGCACAGGTCGCATCGACCGAGCGTCAAATTAGCGCCGCACAAACGGCCTTTGATGGCGTGCGAGAAGAGGCCAAGCTTGGCGCGCGTACAACGCTAGATGCGTTGGATGCGGAGCAAGACTTATCCGATGCGCGCACGAACTTTGTGGTCGCTCAAACACAGGTGTATTCAGCAGCTTATAGCGTCTTGGCGTCGATGGGCCTGCTGACCGCGGACAATTTGAAGCTCAATGTCGAGCGCTACGATCCATCCGACTACTATAAAGCTGCCTCAGGTGCACCAGTCCCCACTTCGAAGGCTGGTAAGAAGTTGGACCGCATCTTGCAACGGTACCAAAAGAACTAACTAATCTAACGATCGGTTGTCAGGCTGCCATGCGACGGGTATCTTGCCTGAAAAGTGTAGGGGCTGAGCGTATGTCTGATCCGGTAACCAATGTAGATGTGGAAGATGTTCTGTCCTCCATTCGTAGACTCGTATCGGATACGAATTCTGAGGATCGTCAAGCCAGCAATGCACCTGAGGCTCCGGAGCCCAAGGATGAGGACACCCCTAAAGGCGAGCCGAAGGTCGCTGATGCGCTGGTTTTGACCTCCGCTCTTCGGGTGAATTCGGGCGCAGAGGATTCGGGCGCAGAGGATTCGGTCCCAGAGTTTCGCCACACCGACATGTCGAACCTACGCAGCACCATTTTGGACGAGTCATCTGATGATGAAGACAGTTCAGCACAAGCCGATGAAGCTGACTGGGCTGCCTTGGACGACGATGAGTATTACGAAGACGAGGTGCCGGTAGAAAGCGCCCCAGTGATTGACTTCATTCGCCATGGTCATTCCAAGCCGGAAGCCGAGACACCGGATGACGGGCAGAGCGATGAGGCGGAAGAAGCGGCCCCCGCTGATGAATGGGAAGTCACGGTTGCATCCGACGAAGGTTCTGAAGACGCCGCGAAAGCTGATGCAGCGGAAGAATGGGTGGATGAGCCTCAAAACGATACAGAATTGGGCGTCGCTGAAGAGATTGTCGAGCACGATGAAATAGAGGCGGTGTCCGAAGCCGAAGCCGAAGCCGAAGCCGAAGCCGAAGCCGAAGCCGAAGTGGACGATGTTATAGTTGATGCCGAACAGGATCAAATTCAGCCCAATGAAACAGCTGAGCCGATGACTGAAGAAGCGGAGTTCGCCTCCGTTGCGGCGGCCACTGTAATGGATGAGGAACAAGAGCCAGCTGAAGATGATTTCGATCTGTCAAATCTTGATGACAGCAATTTCATCGACGAAGACGCGTTACGCGATTTGGTCGCGGAGATCGTTCGTCAAGAGCTGTCTGGCGATTTGGGGGAGCGCATAACGCGCAACGTTCGCAAACTTGTACGCCGTGAAATTCATCGTGCGCTTCTGACGCGGGAATTTGAGTAAGGCTTAGCTAGCGTCCACTGTCGCCGCGAGTTGGTACAGCGTCTCAATATCCAGATGTTCCTCTAGATGATCCGCCAGTGCTTCCAAAGCGGTCTCTACGGATGCACTATAATCTTGCACATGCGATGTGCCTCCAAGCTTTTGCAGGTAGGCGCGACGGAAAGCGTCAGATGTGAATAATCCATGGACGTAGCATCCCTCGACCTTTCCATCAGCTGATGTGGCACCCGCAGGCGCACCGTCTATTTGCAGCCATGGTCGCGCGGTGTCAGGACCGTCTGTAACGCCGATGTGTATCTCGTAGCCTGCCAAGGGCGCAGCTGTCGCCAGATGGATGCCCTCAACCTCCGCCAGCCGTTTTTGCGGTGCCATGATGGTTTGAATGTCCAGTAGCCCCAAGCCCTCAACCGAGGTCGGAGAACCTTCGATGCCGTCGGGGTCAGACACGATCCGACCCAGCATTTGATAGCCGCCACAAATCCCCAGCACGTGCCCGCCACGCCGAACATGCGCCATCAGGTCGATGTCCCAACCCTGCGCACGCAAAAAGGCTAAATCGCCAATAGTGGATTTCGAACCGGGGATCAAAACCAGATCGGCGTCGGCGGGCAGCGGGCGGCCCGGCTCTATGATCTCGACGGAAACCCCTGGCTCCATCGCCAGCGGATCAAGGTCGTCGAAGTTGGCTATGCGCGACAGCTTTGGCATGGCGATCTTCACAACATCGCCCTTGCGGGAGGTGGAGGAGATGTCCATCACATCCTCGGCGGGCAGTTGCCACGCGTCGTTAAACCAAGGCAATACGCCCAGCGGTGCCCAATCCGTGCGCTTTGTGATTTCAACCATGCCATCATCGAACAGGGTGACGTCGCCTCTGAACTTGTTGATCATAAAGGCTTTGATCCGGTCGCGGTCTTCATCTGGCAGCACGCTATGTGTTCCCACGATTTGCGCAATCACGCCGCCGCGATCAATGTCACCCACTAGGACCACAGGCACATTGGCGGCCTCCGCAAAGCCCATGTTGGCGATGTCGCCCTTGCGTAGGTTAATCTCGGCGGGGCTGCCCGCGCCCTCAATTACGATCAGGTCGACGGCTTCGCAAAGGCGGTGAAAACTCTCCAGCGTCTTGGACAAAAGCTCGGGCTTGGCTTTGGTGTAGTCGCGGGCCTTCAAGGTGGCATAGCGCTTGCCGTGGACGATGACTTGCGCGCCGACATCGCTTTCCGGCTTCAACAGCACGGGGTTCATGTCGGTGTGCGGGGCGACGTTGCAGGCTAGGGCTTGCAAGGCTTGCGCGCGGCCGATCTCCCCATCATCGGATGTGACGGCGGCATTGTTGGACATGTTTTGCGGCTTAAAGGGACGAACGGCTATGCCGCGACGGGCAAACACGCGGCAAAGGCCCGCGACGAGCATGGACTTACCGACGTTGGAACCGGCTCCTTGTATCATGATCGCTTTGGTCATTGTCGCTCCACTTCGCTAACGCAACCGAGGTGCCGCGAAAGGGCAAGGAAGTAAAGGGGGCGGTGCTACAAAGCGTCCTCTTTGACGGCTTCCATGACCACATGTGTGGAAGTGTGGGCCACATGGGGCAGGGCGCTGACCTGCTCTCCCAAAATACGGCGGTAACTGCGCATGTCAGTTGTGCGTACTTTCATGAGGTAGTCGAATTTTCCTGCAATCATATGGCATTGCTCGATTTCAGGGGTCGCGAGCACGGCCTCATTGAAGGCCCGCAAGGCCAGTTCACGCGTGTCGTCTAGCTTCACTTCAACGAAGGCAATATGCGCCAGGCCTAACTTCACGGGATTCAGTTGGGCGGTGTAGCCGCGAATGTATCCGTCCTTTTCCAGACGGCGCAGGCGGGTCTGCGTGGGCGACTTGGAAAGGTTGATTATTTCCGCAAGGTCGGTCACGGTGATGCGCCCATTGGCGGATACGGCTTTCAGTATCGCGGTGTCATATGTGTCAAGGTCGTCAGTCATTTGACCTGCCATTTTTCAAATTTGCGGGAAGTATTGAGTCTTATATGTGATCTACCGGAGAAAATTTTGCAACGGGGAGTTTAAGCTTGTCTATATTCCTGACCAGATAGAGGCCGTTGATATGACCAATGCAACGTTGAATGACCTGCGCCAAGACATGCGCGCCCACATACTGCCTGATGAGCGTGAGTTCCTCAATAGGTTGATCGCGACCGCGGGCCTTTCGGATGTTGATAGGGGGCGCATCGCGGCCTCGGCGGCGCAATTGGTTACGCAAATTCGCGAGTCCGCAAAACCTGGTTTGATGGAAGTGTTTCTGGCCGAGTATGGGCTGTCGACCGACGAAGGGGTCGCGCTGATGTGTCTAGCCGAGGCCCTGTTGCGGGTGCCCGATGCGGAGACGATGGATGCGCTGATTGAGGACAAAATCGCGCCGTCAGATTGGGGTCGTCACTTAGGGCACTCCGCGTCCTCATTGGTGAATGCGTCGACTTGGGCGTTGATGTTGACCGGCAAGGTGCTTGAGGAAGAGGCCACAGGCATTGCAGGCCAAATCCGCGGCATGGTGAAACGTCTTGGAGAGCCGGTTATTCGCACCGCCGTTTCCCGCGCGATGAAAGAGATGGGGCGTCAGTTCGTTCTGGGTGAGACCATTGAAAATGCCATGTCTCGCGCGCAAACGGAGGAGGCCGAGGGCTACACCTATTCCTACGACATGCTGGGCGAGGCGGCGCGCACCGATGCAGATGCGCTCAGCTACTACCACGCCTATGCGGACGCGATAACGGCCATCGCAAAGGCCGCAACACAGGATGACATTCGCTCCAACCCCGGTATCTCGGTCAAACTCTCCGCGCTCTATGCTCGGTACGAGGCGCCGCAAAGAGACGGGGTCATGGAAATATTGCTGCCTCGTTTGCGAGACCTGTGCCGTCTAGCTGCCAATGGCGGTGTGGGACTGAACATCGACGCGGAAGAAGCCGACCGCTTGGACATCTCACTGGACGTGATCGAAGCAACTTTGGATGATGCCGAACTTGCAGGCTGGGACGGGTTTGGCGTTGTGGTTCAGGCGTATGGGCCGCGTGCGGGCTTCGTCATTGACTGGCTTTACGCACTCGCCTCATCGCTGGATCGTCGCATCATGGTGCGCCTTGTGAAGGGGGCGTATTGGGATACGGAAATCAAGCGGGCGCAAGTCATGGGCTTGGACGGCTACCCAGTGTTCACCCACAAACAGGCCACGGATGTGTCCTATATCGCCAACGCCCGCAAATTGCTGGGCCTGACGGATCGAATTTACCCGCAATTTGCCACGCATAATGCGCATACGGTCGCTGCAATCCTTGATATGGCGTCTGACCGCGATGCGTTTGAATTTCAACGTCTTCACGGCATGGGCGAGCGCCTTCATGACATCGTGTTGCAGGGCGAGCAGACGCGCTGTCGTATCTATGCCCCTGTTGGGGCGCATCGCGACCTGCTTGCCTATTTGGTGCGTCGTTTGCTGGAAAACGGGGCCAACAGCTCTTTTGTGAACCAAATCGTGGATGAAAATGTCCCCGCCGAGGAGGTCGCCTCAGACCCGTTTTCAGAGTTGGAAGGCCTGAGCTTTCCTGCCGTTACATTGCCCTCGGACATCTTTCCGCAGCGCGAGAACTCTAAGGGATGGGACTGGACTGACCCGACCGACATGGCCGCAATCAATGTGTCGCGCACAGAGTTCTATGATCTTCATTCTGATGCAGGGCCACTGTGCGCGGTCACCCTTAAAGGGGCGGAGCGGGTCGAAATTAAGTCGCCGTCTAATCCTGACGACAAAGTAGGACGCGTACAGTTGGCCAATGGTGAAGATGCGGTGAATGCCGTGCATGCGGCCCAGCCTTGGCAGGCGGACGCCGCAACGCGTGCGACAGTATTGCTCAAGGCAGCTGACCTGTTTGAAGCTCATACGGGGCAAGTCTTTGCATTGCTGGCACGTGAGGCGGGTAAAACGATGCCTGATTGCGTCGGCGAGCTGCGCGAGGCGGTCGACTTTTTGCGCTTCTATGCGGGCGAGGCCTTCAAGCTAACAGGCGCGGCGCGGGGACGTTTTGTGTGCATCTCACCTTGGAACTTCCCACTGGCCATTTTCACCGGTCAAATCGCTGCAGCACTTGCTGCGGGCAATGCGGTTCTGGCAAAACCTGCCGAGCAGACGCCACTGATTGCGCATTTCGCCACGTCCTTGTTGCATGAGGCTGGTGTTCCCCTGACCGCTTTGCAGTTGTTGCCCGGTGGGGGCGACGTTGGTGCGGCATTGACTGCGCAGCCCAATGTGGACGGGGTGTGTTTCACCGGCTCCACCGCGACGGCGATGCGTATTCATCAAAACTTGGCCACAAACGGCAATGCCTACGCGCCCTTGATTGCAGAGACGGGCGGGCTGAATGCTATGATCGTTGACAGCACGGCCTTGCCAGAACAGGTGACGCGCGACGTCGTGGCCTCGGCGTTTCAGTCGGCGGGGCAGCGATGCTCGGCGTTGCGCTGCTTGTATGTGCAAGAGGACGTGGCGGATGGGCTGATTGAGATGCTGAAGGGCGCGATGAATGCGCTTCGTATGGGCGACCCTTGGGATGTGGCCACGGATGTGGGGCCAATCATCGATGAAACCGCAGGTGACAAGATAGCCCAATACGTCGAAGTGGCCCGCGTAGAAGGCCGCTTGCTGCATACCATTGATGTGCCCGCGTCTGGTAATTTCATTGCTCCAACCTTGCTGCGCGTGGATGGTATCGAGCAGATGAAGGAAGAGGTTTTCGGCCCCGTGCTGCATGTCGCAACCTTCAGGTCGCATGAGTTGGGCAAGGTGATCGACCAGATCAATGCAACAGGCTACGGGCTGACTTTTGGGCTGCACACCCGGATTGATGACCGCGTCCAGTCAGTTGTGGACCGTGTTCACGCGGGCAACGTCTATGTGAACCGTAACCAAATCGGCGCGGTTGTTGGGTCGCAACCGTTTGGCGGCGAAGGGCTGTCAGGTACGGGGCCCAAAGCGGGGGGGCCGTTGTATGTAGGCAAGTTCACCCAAAGCAACGGTGCGGGTGACATGCCTGAGGTGTGCGACATGCCTGGCCCAACTGGGGAGACCAACCGTCTGACAACCAAGGCACGCCCTCCGTTCCTATGCTTGGGGCCTGACCATGCTGCCCAGATAGAAGCCGTGAGGCAAGCGGGTGGTGACGCGCGGGAAGGATCAATTGAGGAGGTGGAGACCGCGACGGATATCTCCGGTGTGATCTGGTGGGGCGACGAGGATACGGCGCGTGCCATACGTCAAACGCTCGCGACGCGTTCAGGGGCTATCTTGCAGCTGTTAACGGAGACCCCGCGTCCATGCGATACGCTGGCAGAGCGACATGTTTGCATCGATACCACCGCGTCGGGAGGCAACGCGGCATTGTTGGCGGAGGTGGGCGCTTGACCCTCCACGCCCAATCCGTCAGCGTTGGCGCATGTTTCCATTTCGTGATCACAACCCCTCCGAACGCACCCCCTATGTGACCTACGCGCTTATCGCGCTGAACATCGGGATATTTGCCAGCTACTGGCCATTGTTCAACGATGCCGCTGCGATCGGTGTGTTCTTTCAAACATGGGGGATGCAACCGGTTGAGATCAGCGCGGGAGTTGAGACCTATACGTTGTTCACTTCAATGTTCTTGCATGGGGGCTTGATGCACCTTGCAGGCAACATGCTGTTTTTGTGGATATTTGGCGACAATTTGGAAGACCAAATGGGCCATTTCGGTTTTGCCCTGTTCTATTTGGCAGCAGGAGTTGCCGCTGACTTTGGTCAACTGCTCGCGGCCCCCGATAGCGCAATTCCGGTTGTCGGCGCATCTGGCGCAATTGCTGGGATCATGGGGGGCTACCTGTTGCTCTTTCCTCGTGCGAAGGTCGATATCGTGTTGATTTTCATTATCTTCTTCAAGGTTTTTTCCCTGCCGGCTTGGGTCATGCTGGGGGTTTGGTTTGCTCTGCAACTCTTCAACGGGGTGGCAAGCCTTGGCGCTGATGGGGCAGGGGTCGCCTATTGGGCCCACGCGGGTGGCTTTG
The DNA here is from genome assembly GCF_039974535.1 of Litoreibacter sp. GTDB lineage: Bacteria > Pseudomonadota > Alphaproteobacteria > Rhodobacterales > Rhodobacteraceae > Litoreibacter. Next base: position 11,998 of record NZ_JBDWIU010000012.1, read on the forward strand.
TAGTTGGGCTATTGCTGTGCTTGCCCTTGTGGCTTAAGCGCGGGGGCGCCGCATACTGGCGGAAAACCGAGGGCCATCCGCCGCATCCAGATGCGATATACGGCTCGACCCTACCTGTGGTGAAGAGACGGAAATGAACGAAGCTGATACGGCCTTTGCTGTGGTTCCCTACGGCCGCTGGCCGACCTTTGGGATAGCCAAAGTATCTTTAGACGACTTAATTTGGCCATTGGGCCGTCCTGAGCGACTTGCGCAAGGCACAGTGGCGAACTTGCGGCCAGACGATCATCTTATAACATTCCCCCGTAAGCCAATGTTTTACCTGCCTTGGTTTGGAGTTCGGGCGAAGGTGTCAGTGATGATCGTGGAGCCAGACGCAGTCCATGCGCACCATCTGAATAGCGCGGGTAGGTTGCACTGGCGGTTCCACCGCATATTGACCAAGAACCAACGGCTCTTGGCTAAGGCCCCAAATGCGTTGCATTTCGTGTTTGGGTTTACCTTCATCGATGACATCGCATCGATCGGAACTGAGAAGTCTCATATGACGTCTCTAATTGCCTCCGCCAAGCGGGACTTGGAGGGACACAGGTTGCGTCATGAAATCGTGGACCATGTTCGTGACGAAGGGCTGGATGTCGACGTGATGGGGCGGGGATACAAACCGTTTGAGCTGAAGCAAGATGGGTTGGCCCCATATCGCTATTCCGTCGTGATTGAGAACATTCGGGAAGGCGATTACTTTACCGAAAAGATCGTGGACGCAGCCCTTTGCCGGACGGTTCCGATTTATTGGGGCTGCCCGAATATCGCGGAGTATTTTAACCCCGATGGTATGATCATTTGCAAATCTCAAGCGGAGATATGTGACGCATTACAGCGGGTCAGTATCGAAGGTTTTGCCGCACGAGAAACTGCGATCCAAGAGAATGCCGAGCGCGCAAAACATTATGCCGACTATCTTGGCCGCGCGGCGCGCACTGTGCAGCAAGACAAGCGATTGGGTTACTCCTAAGAGCGGTGCCATTCTTCCCAAACGAAGGGGTAGCACCAAGCCTCGCGATGGCTGGACGCCAGGTTCTCGCGAACAGAGTCGCGCAGCGCGCCGTCGCTTTCTTTGAACTGATGGAACTGAACTTGAACGATCCCAAATCGCTTCAGATCATCCGACGTGGCAAGTGCGGGAAGGAGATCATATTCGCCGCCTTCGATGTTGATTTTAATCAGGTCGATGCTTGAAGATTCAAAATTTGCCATGAAGGCGGACACTGATTTAACTTGGCCTGACACGGCCCCTGCCACATCGTTAACTGCGGAAGAGGCGTCGCCGTCATCAGATAGGTGCAACGTGCCGTTTTCGCTTCCAAGGGCGAAGTCGTGAACGATGATTTTAGGCTGGTTTTTAAATCGGTCCTGTAGCGCGGCCGCGAATGTGGGATGGGGCTCAAACACATGCACGGTAGAGCCATAGCGATCAAAAATATCCTGTGCCCAGTTTCCCTCAAAACCACCCACATCGAATACGATGCTGTCCGGGCCCAATTGATCGAAATTGTACCGCTTTGCCTCCATCTTGTCGCGCTTCCATTGACGGTAGGCGGTGTAGGCTGCTCTGCGCCAAGGTTCGCGCCGAAGGCGTAGCCAGATTTTGAGTGAAATACGCATTCAGGTTAGCCTGCAATTAGGGTAGTTATGCCGACAGATATGACAAACGTTGCGGTGCGGGGCAAGCCTTGGCCCATTGGGGAACTGAATGATCTACAGCAGAATTTTTGGTGGTTTAGGTAATCAGTTGTTTCAATACGCCGCCGCACGGGCTGTTTCGACCCGTTTGGGCCGCGAGCTTGTGCTTGATGCGCGCCTAGCTCCTCCCGGTTCGCATTGGGCATTTGCCTTGGATCACTTCAACATCAAGGCCCGCATTGGGGAGGCGTCCGAGCTTCCTCCCGCCAAGGACCGGCGTATCAGTTATGCACTGTGGCGGGCTTTCGGGCGGGATCCAAAGTTCGTTCGGGAGCGTGGGTTGGCATACCAAGCGGCTATCGCCAATGCGCCCGACAACAGTTACCTGCACGGGTACTTCCAATCAGAGCGTTACTTTGCAGATGTGTTGGAGCAATTGGGTGATGAGCTTCGCATTGTCACCGCTCCCGATGCGCAGAACGCCGAGTTTGCCGACCGCATCGCGAGCGCAGGCCATAGTGTGTCGCTGCACATGCGGCGCGGGGATTACCTAGGGACCACTAAGGGGAGCGCCACTTATGCGACCTGCGACGAGGCGTATTACTTGCGCGCGCTTGAGCGGCTGTCAGAGGGTGGCCGTGAATTGAAGGTGTTCGTGTTCTCGGACGATCCAGATTGGGTGCGTCAAAACTTGTCGCTTCCCTATGATGTGACGGCTGTTGGACACAACGGCCCCGACAAGCACTACGAGGACTTGCGGCTCATGTCATGTTGTCAGGATCATGTGATCGCCAATTCCACATTTTCGTGGTGGGGCGGTTGGCTGGATCGCAGGCCGGACGCGCGTGTGGTCGGGCCTGCGAAGTGGTTTATTGATCCTAAGATGGCGAATCCGGATATTCTGCCGGAGCGCTGGATCGCGGTTTAAGCCCGCTCTGAGTATTCCATGGACTCGGTGTCAACGATGATGTCTTCATCCACACCCACAAATGGCGGCACCATGATGCGCTCACCGTTGTCCAGAACAGCCGGCTTGAAGCTTTTGGATGCGGTTTGGCCTTTGATGACAGGCTCGGTTTCCACAACTTTGCAGGTTACCTTTTGGGGCAGGGATGCGTTAAGCGCCTCGGCCTCGTGAAATTCCACGACAGCGATCATACCGTCTTGCAGGTAGGGGCGGCGGTCGCCCAGCAGGTCGGCAGGAAGTTCGATTTGTTCGTAGGTTTCTGTGTCCATGAAGGTCAGCATGCCGTCAGTCTCGTATAAGAACTGTTGGTCTTTTTGCTCCAGACGAATTTTCTCTACTTTGTCGGCGCTGCGGAAGCGTTCGTTCAATTTCGAGCCATTCCGCAGGTTTTTCATCTCGACTTGGGCAAAAGCGCCGCCTTTGCCGGGCTTTACATGGTCCACCTTTACGGCGACCCATAGGCCACCATTGTGTTCCAATACATTGCCACCGCGGATTTCGTTTCCGTTAATCTTAGGCATTGTGTCACTTCCTTGGCAAAAGGTTGATTGGGTTCGGATCGAACCTATATCTTGGGAGGAATAGGGAGGCAAGAAGACTAGATACAGTTAAGGGTTATCCTTGGATATGCGTTGAGCGCATAACTGGTATTCCATAAATGCAATGACGAATCGGACAGTATCTGTCACAACCCCTCTACGCCCAAAGATACAAGAGCAAAAACAAAGGAAACGAAATGGCTGCTGATTTCGTTGATGGCAACGCTTTCAACTTTGAACAAGGTCAACGCGCGCGCAAATTGTTTGCGGCTGTTGTACTGGCTGCACTCGATGATGCGATTGCGGATGACAAAAAATATGGGAATGGCCCCGAGCAAATCGCTCGCTGGGCACGCTCTCGCGATGGTCGCGAAGTGCTTAGCTGCGCTGGCATCGACCCTAACGAGCGTGTTGTTTCTGGCCTGATGGAATTCGTCGGCAATGGTGTGCGCACCTCTGTCGCTCTGTCTCGCGAGGAAAGCGAACGTCGGAACCAAGCCGAAGCTGCATAAGGTTGGTATCTTGTAAGAGTTTTGAACGCGTCCCATCGGGGCGCGTTTTTTATGTGGAATTCACATAAAAAATAAAAATGGTGCGGGCGGGGGGACTCGAACCCCCACGGGCATACGCCCAACAGATTTTAAGTCTGGTGTGTCTACCATTCCACCACGCCCGCATCTGGCGTTTTCTTCTAAATTCATCTCTGAGCCTTTCGGGCCAGAAACAGTCTTATCTACGCAGCGTCTTGTTTGGTATGTCGTCTATCAAACAGACTCAAGGATAATAAATCTCATGTGTCGACCACTCCACCACGCAAGGTAGCGCGACCATAGCGGGGCGTTTCGGGAGCTTAAAGATCAAAGGACGCTTTCTGCGCTGATTTCTTTATCTTCAGGAAACGGCGTTCCGTGGCTTCGCTTGGATAACCACGGAGCCAGATCAAATGCCGGCAGATAGTATTTTGTGCAAGAGTTGAAAGTTTTCGCACGCCAACCTCTCTACTTCTGTATGTCGCAGTGGTACTTACGGACCATGCTCACGCCTCCAACTTTGCCTGCCTTGTGGAACTCCGTCTGGTCTTTAGGGATCGGGGTTGCGGGGGCGGCCTTGGGGTATCTGCTTCACCTTCCCCTTTATATGCTGACTGGCCCTGCAATTCTGGTGTCGATTTTGTCAGTATTTGGCCTGCGTCTTGGAATTACACCCTTCCTACGTGACATTGCATTTTTGTTTATCGGGATAGGCATCGGATCAGGCGTGAACGCAGAGGCTGCCGCGGCCATGTTGCGCTGGCCGCTGGCCTTTCTGGCTTTAGCGGTGATGCTGGTATTGGCCATGGTGTTAAGCCGCCTAATGCTAAGTCGCCTGCTTGGCTACGACCGCCTAAGCGCTGTTCTGGCTTCCGCGCCGGGGCATTTGAGTTTTGTGATTGCTTTAGGCGAGACCTACGGCGTCAACCTTACCCGTGTAACAGTGGCCCAATCCGTGCGCGTCTTGCTGTTGACGCTGACAGTGCCTGCGCTGGCGGCGATGATGGGCTTGGATATGTCGCAAGCCATGACCCCCATGGGCGAGGTTTTGGGCGTTGGCTATGTGGCCGTGTTGGTCGTGTTGTCACTTGCGACCGGTTGGGTGTTGGAGCGCCTTCGCGTCCCCGCACCGCTTTTGATCGGCGCGATGCTCGTGTCGTCCGTGGCGCATCTGTCTGACCTCGCTCCAGGGGTGTTGGAGCCTAAAATTACCATGGCTTGCCTTATCCTGATGGGCACGCTCATCGGGTCGCGGTTCTCCGATACCAGCGGCAAGCAATTGATCAGTTTTGCCGGTGGCGGGGTGATGATCACGGTTCTAACTACCCTGCTTGCGGTAGCATTCTCCGTTCCTGTGGCGATGTTCTTGGATATGCCCCTTGCACATGTCTTGGTGGCCTTCGCGCCGGGCGGGTTAGAGACGATGATAGTTATCGGCGCCGTATTGGGGGCCAACCCCGGTTTTGTGGCGGCCTGTCACGTGGGACGCTTGTTAGTTCTCAGCATCCTGATCCCGATCATGGCGACGCGGGCAAGGGGCAAGGAGTGATAGGCTACTTTGGGCTGTTCGCCTCCGCCTTGATTGCTGCGACGATTTTGCCCCTGCAGTCCGAGGCCGTTCTTGTGGGCTTGATGCTGGCAGGAAAGCACCCCCTTGCTGCACTCCTTGCGGTTGCGACCATCGGGAATGTGCTGGGCGCGGTGATCAATTGGGCCTTGGGGCGTCACTTGCTGCGGTTCCAAGATCGACGCTGGTTCCCCGTCTCACAGGCGCAATTGTCCCGCGCGCAAGGATGGTATCGCCGCTATGGGCGGTGGTCATTGCTGGGAAGCTGGCTGCCGCTCATAGGGGACCCGCTCACGGTTGTGGCGGGTGTCATGCGCGAGCCTATCGGGCCGTTTTTGCTGCTGGTCACGATTGCCAAGTTCGGGCGCTACCTTGTGCTGGCCATGGTAGCGCTTGCTTGGATCTAGTCGCGCGTGCCCGAGAACTTTTCGGCCCATTCCTCGCGTTGATCGTCGGTGATCTTGGCAAATAGAACCTCTGGCACGGTGAATTCATGGCCCACTGGCAGCTTGCCAAGGGCGGCTTCCACGTCGTCCGGCCAGTCCATGTTCAACGTGTTCATACCCGCTAGCATTTGGGCCGAAGCCGTTGGGATGAATGGTGCGGATAGCACTGCGTAGACGCGGATCAGGTTCAACGCCAAACGGATTTGGGCTGCGGCTTGCTCTGGGTCTGTCTTGAAGGTCGACCACGGGGCCACCTCTTGCAGGTACTCGTTGCCGGCGGTCCAGATTGCGCGCAGCTCGGCCGCTGATTTGCGCACGTCCATGGCGGCCATATGCCCCTCATAGGCGCGAATTTTGGTGGTGAGGTCAGAGATCAGCGCGGTCTCACGTTCGCCGTAAGTGCCGCCATCTGGCACCGCTGGGCTGAACTTGGAGTTACAGAATTTGGTGACGCGCGAGACGAAGTTGCCAAGCACATCCGCCAAGTCTTTGTTCACCGAGGACTGGAAGTTTTCCCACGTGAATTCGCTGTCAGACGTCTCCGGCGCGTGGCTCAACAACCACCAACGCCAGTAGTCGGCGGGCAGGATGTCCAGCGCTTGGTCCATGAAGACGCCGCGCCCTTTGGATGTCGAGAACTGGCCGCCGTCATAGTTCAGGTAGTTGAACGACTTGATGTAGTCGACCAGCTTCCAAGGCTCGCCCGAACCCATGATCGTGGCGGGGAAGCTGAGCGTGTGGAACGGCACGTTATCCTTGCCCATGAACTGGACGTATTTAACGTCGTCAGCACCCTTATCGGTGCGCCACCAGCTTTCCCATGCGTCGTCATCCAGCCCGCGCGCGTCGGCCCATTCCTTGGTTGCGGCGATGTATTCAATTGGCGCGTCGAACCACACGTAGAAGACCTTGCCTTCCATGCCCGGCCAGTCGTTGTCGCCGTCTTTGACGGGGACGCCCCAGTTCAGATCGCGGGTGATCCCACGGTCGCGCAGACCATCGCCGTCATGCAGCCACTTCTTTGCGATGGAGGTCGTCAAAATCGGCCAGTCACCTTTAGAGGTAATCCAAGCGTCGAGCTTATCCTTCAACTTGGACTGGCGCAGATATAGGTGCTTGGTTTCACGCACTTCCAAATCGGTAGACCCTGAGATGGCGGAGCGTGGGTCGATCAAATCCGTGGGGTCCAGCTGCTTGGTGCAGTTTTCGCATTGGTCGCCGCGTGCACTGTCGTAGCCGCAGTTGGGGCAGGTGCCCTCGATGTAGCGGTCCGGCAGGAAGCGGCCATCAGCGTTGGAGTAGACCTGCTTCTCGGAGACTTCCTCAATGAAACCTTCGGATTTCAAACGCCCTGCAAAATGCTGCGTCAGCTTTTGGTTCTGCGCGCTGGAGGATCTGCCAAAGTGGTCAAACGACAGGCCAAACCGATTGGCGATGTCAGCCTGAACGCCGTGCATTTCGGCGCAGAACTCATCCACAGGCTTGCCAGCTTTCGAGGCGGCCAATTCGGCAGGCGTGCCGTGCTCATCAGTGGCGCAAATAAACATGACTTCTGCCCCACGCGCACGGTTGTAGCGCGCGTATAGATCCGCAGGGAGCTGCGAGCCTACGAGGTTCCCGAGGTGCTTAATCCCGTTGATATACGGAATAGCGGAGGTGATGAGGATACGGGTCATGTGGTCGTCCTTGGCCAGTGTTGCGCTGGTTTAGCCCAAGCCTGCGCCTCCTGCCAGTGCCGGAATGCGCAAAAGACGGCCCTATTTGCGGTCGCGGTGGCGTCTAAGCAGCCTGCCGATGGTGAATGAGGTGCGCGGCGCGTAAACATATGCTGTGCGTTTTTCCGGTGTTGCGCGAACTTTTAGGCGGCTCAACCCGAAAACGACGAGGGCCACATGCGCGAGTGCCATCAGGACAAACAGGGCCTCTGGACCGTAGGCCTCCATCAGCTTTGATGCGCCAAGCGGCGAGGCTATGGCGCCCACCGCGTAGAAGAACATCAACGCAGCGGATAACTCCACCCGCTCGTCCGAGGTGGCGAAGTCATGTGCGTGCGCGGACGCCACAGAGAAGATTGGGAAGGTGGTAAAACCAAAGGCCGCAGCGCCCAACAACACCAAAGTGGTGCCTCCGGTTGCAGACATGACGGTGAAAAGGCTGGTCGCGACAGAGGCCACAGAGAGCCAGATTAAAACCCAGCGTCGGTCGTATTTATCGGCGAGCCAACCCGACGGGATTTGCGCCAAGGCCCCACCCGCCACGAAGGCGGCAAGGAAAATACCGATCTGGTCTGCTCGCAACCCTACGTCTTGACCATAAACAGGCCCAACCATCCGGAACGCCGCACTGTTGAGCCCTGCAACGACCACCCCAACGGCCGCAAGTGGCGAGCGGGCGAACGCCAGCATAGGGCGCAGCCGTGGTGCGGTTGGGGTCTCTGGCGGGCGGGCGGTGGTCAGCGTCAACGGTAGAATGGAGGCGCAACATAGCAGCGCTAGTAGGTTGTAAGAGACGTAGGACGCAGGCTCCAATACGCCGATCATCAACTGGGCAATCAACGACGCGCCCATATCCACCGAGCGGTAGGTGCCCATGGCACGGCCGCGGGTCTCGTTGGTAACTTTGGAGTGCAACCATGCCTCGATCACCGTGTAGCACCCCGCTATGCACAACCCAGAGGCGATGCGCATTACCGCCCATGCATAGGGGTTTACGATCAACATATGCGCCAGTAGCCCGATGGCCCCTGTGGCGGTGAACGCGGCAAAAGCACGGGAATGGCCAACCGACCCCATAGCGCGCGGCGCCCACCAGCAGCCAATAAAAAAACCTATGAAATGGGCCGAGCCAAGCAAGCCTACTTCGCCTTTGGTGAAATTGAGCGTCAGGCCAGACAATGCGTCCAGCGGGCCAACCCCGCCGGAGGACAATTGCAACAAAACGACCGATAGAAACAGGGCCGCGAAGGAAATCAACAGGCGCATGGGGCTATCCTTTGCGATCCCTCATGTTCCCCTGAAGTCATGCGGTACGCTATCGCGTTTGCGTCAGAAGGTGTCGTTGGGACGGAAAATTTCTGGAATGTGGGATGAGTTTGCTAAATACTAAGGGAATTAGTTATTTTATTTCGGGCGAGGTTGGACATGATCACCGCAAAACAATACGGCGCGATGATGCGCCAACAGGGCGTGTTGTGGCCTGCGCCTGCCATCGATGCCGCAGATATGAAGCAGCCCGAGGTCTCTATTTACAAAATCGGCGGGCGCGGGCTGTCCAATGCGTTTGTTTTGTCTCGCAAAAAGTGGGCTACGGTTTATGTGAACCCTGCCTATACCAGCTACCGCGCCGCCTTTGACGCGGTGATGCCGCGCACGTCTGACGGGCAGGATGTGGATCATATATTGCCGCGCTCCAAAGGGGCAGGGGCGGATTTCTTGGCGCTGGGCCGGATTGGCGGGACGTCAAACCGTGGATGGAACGATGATGAAAGTCACCAAGCTATGGCGCAAAAGGTGCGCAATATGCCGACGGCGTCGCCACATTCCTTCACGTCATTTCTAACGGATATGGAGCGCGGTTGGGCCGTCGTGACCTGCTACATCCGCCCGTTTCGCGAGTTGAATCAAAGCGTTCTGACGCTGATCGACCCAAACTCCCTTTAGCGCCGTTTCACACGGGCGATGATGTCTAGATCAATCGTATCCGCAACTAAATCCTTGTAGCCCGTGGCCCCGAAGGTCGCGCGGCTAACGCGCCCATTCGCTCGAAAGCTCAACTGGCTGAGGTCGCCAGCTTGGGTGCCGTTTTGTCTAAAGAGGGCTGCGTTTAATGTGACTGGTTTGGTTGTGCCTTTGATCGTCAAAAGCCCGTCTATTTCGGCTCCATCGGACAGGCTGCCCCGACCGTTTAGGCGAATTTCGGTGGACCGAAAGCGGATGGTGGGGTGGGTTTTGGCATCCAGAACGGATGCGGATTTCAGGGCCTCGGTTGCAAATATAAGTCCCGCCTTCGCCCGCCGTACGTTAACTTCGACGTCAATGGTGGAATTCACCAGTGCGTCAAAGTCGATCTCAACCGAAGCACGTGTCACGGGCATGCTGCCCTTGGCGTCTTGCCCGCTCAATTGGTAGACAAACCCGACGGTGGATCGGTCAGCTTGTAAGTCGTATCTCACCGGCTTCGCCCAAGCCGCACGAGCTAGGGGCATCAAAGCAAGAGATGCGAAAATTTCGCGGCGGTTTAAGTGGGGCATTTAGGAACCTAATCTAACTGGGTTGACCCTACACATTTTTTCTACGAGCGGCATGCAATTCAACTTCACAGTTCTGTGCGGCGTTTTTGAGGTTGCCACGCTGCCGTAGGTAAGTAGGCTGCCTCTTTACATTGCTGCAAACCACGACAGAGGGTTATTTGATGAAAACAGTTCGCCTTGGCCGCACCGACCTGATGGTTTCCCAATATTGCTTGGGCTCAATGACATGGGGCACGCAGACGTCGCAAGACGAAGGGCACGCGCAAATTGAGGCCGCCTTGGACGCTGGCATCAACTTCATCGACACGGCGGAGGCCTATCCGGTGAACCCGATGAACAAGGAAAACGCAGGCAAAACCGAGGAAATTATCGGCAATTGGTTTGCCAAAACCGGCCGACGTGACGAGGTGATCTTGGCCACAAAGGTGGCGGGCAAAGGTAACTACATTCGCGACGGTGAGGAAATCACCGCCAAGACGATCCGTGAGGGGGTTGAAGGCTCTCTCAAGCGGATGAAGACGGATATGATTGACCTCTACCAGCTGCATTGGCCCAACCGTGGCAGCTACATGTTCCGAAAAAACTGGGCGTATGATCCTACCGACCAAGATCGCGCGGCGACCGTGGCGCATATGGAGGAAATTCTAAGCACGCTGCACGACATGGTGAAGGAGGGCAAGCTTCGCCACATCGGTACCAGTAACGAGAGCGCTTGGGGCACTATGATGTGGCTACAAATCGCGGAGCGTTTGGGCGCGCCGCGCATGGAAACCATCCAGAATGAATATTCTTTGCTGTGCCGTTTGTTCGACACCGATCTGGCAGAGCTGTCTCACAATGAGGAGGTCTCCTTGCTGGCCTTCTCGCCTTTGGCCGTTGGTTTCCTGACCGGAAAATACCAAGGGGGCGCGGTGCCGGAAGGCTCGCGTAAGTCGATCAACAAAACCGTTGGTGGGCGCGAGTCGCCTCGTGTGCGCGAAGCAGCGCAGGTCTACCTTGATATTGCGGCGAAACATGGCTTGGACCCCGTCCATATGTCGCTGGCTTGGTGCTGCCAGCGCCCGTTCCGCGTTATTCCGATTGTTGGGGCCACCACAATGGAGCAACTGAACCATATTATCGCAGGCAAGGATTTGGTGCTGGGCCAAGAGGTGCTGGACGATATCACTGCCGCCCATAAAACCGTCCCGATGCCCTACTAAAGCTTGTCGCCAATAAACGCTTAGAAGTCGAAAACCATCTTGCGCGGCGGGTCGAAAGCTGCGCCCTTACGTCAAAAGGGAGCGTTGATATGCCATTAGAAATGAACCGCGAAGTCTTTATCACCTGTGCCGTCACCGGATCAGGCTCGACGCAAGATAAAAGTCCACATGTCCCGCGCTCTCCTAAAGAGATCGCCGATAGCGCGATTGCCGCCGCCAAGGCCGGTGCGGCAGTGGTGCATTGCCATGTTCGTGACCCTGAAACTGGCGTGCCGTCACGCGATTTGAAACTTTACCGTGAACTGACTGATCGCGTGCGCGATGCCGAGATTGACGTGGTGTTGAACCTCACCGCAGGCATGGGCGGGGACATGGTTTTCGGCCCGACGACAGCTCCTTTGCCGACAGTGGCCGGCACCGATATGGTCAGCGCCGAGGAGCGCGTGGCCCATGTCGCGGAATGCCTGCCTGAAATTTGCACGCTGGATTGCGGCACGATGAACTTCGCCGAGGCCGATTACGTCATGACCAACACGCCGGGCATGTTGACGGCTATGGGCACGATGATGACCAAATTGGGCGTAAAGCCAGAGATTGAGGCCTTTGATACTGGCCATCTTTGGTACGCCAAGCAGTTGGTCAAAGACGGCGTGCTCGAGGGTCCAGCCTTGGTGCAGCTTTGTATGGGCGTCCCATGGGGCGCGCCGGATGACCTGAACACCTTCATGGCGATGGTGAACAATATTCCTGAGGATTGGACGTTCTCGGCCTTCGGTTTGGGTCGCAATCAGATGCCAATCGCGGCGGCTAGCATTCTGGCAGGCGGCAATGTGCGCGTCGGGCTGGAAGACAACCTGATGCTGGACCGCGGCGTCTTGGCGACTAACGAGGCCCTTGTTGGCCGTGCGATTGAGATCACCGAACGCTTGGGCGCGAAGATCATCGGCCCAGACGCGGTGCGTGAAAAGCTGGGGCTTGTGAAGCAGGCTCCACGCGGGTGAGGCGTTGGTTTGCGGCTTTGGGGCTCGTGGCTCTCGCGGCTTGTGAGCCGCAACCTGCCTTTGTGCCGGACGGGTTTCGCGACACGAATGTTGCCATCACCTCGTCCATTCGGTTTGATGCCAAACGTTTTGCCGGCGATTGGGTTGTCATTGAAAGCTTCGAGCAGACCCCACGCGAAGTGGCCATCAGTCGCGTGACGTTCCGCGCAGAGGCGGGTGGATACCGCTACATCCCCCAAGCCGCGATTTCCCCCTTGGCGGCAGATGCAGAGGGTGCTGAGTGGCCATTGCTGGCGATCGGCCAGTTTGGCCGCTTAACCCAAGAGGGTACAGACCCGATCTGGGTAATCTGGGTTGACGAGGACCACCGCACAGCGGTTTTGGGGACACCATCAGGGCGCTTTGGCATGATCCTTAACCGTACGAAGACCCTGCGCTCGGACCGCCTGAAGGCCGCGCGGGAAATATTGGAGTTCAATGGGTATGATCTGGCAAAGGTCAGGAAGGTGTCGCGATGACTAAAACAGCAGCAATCCTCGGTGGTGGCGTCATTGGCGGCGGTTGGGCCGCGCGGTTCTTGCTTATGGGCTGGGACGTGCGGGTGTTCGACCCTGACCCAGAGGCTGAACGCAAGATTAACGAGGTCTTGGCCAACGCCCGCCGCTCCTTGCCGGGCCTATCCGATGGGGCGATGCCTGATGAAGGTACGCTAAGCTTCCACGCAGATTTGGCGGATACGGTTGGCCCCGCCGATTGGATCCAAGAAAGCGTGCCAGAGCGTTTGGAAATCAAGCACAAGGTCTTCGCCAGCGTACAAGCTGCATGTCGCGAGGATGCAGTGATTGGGTCGTCCACCTCGGGTTTCAAGCCGTCGCAGTTGCAAGAGGGTGCCGCGCGCCCCATGCAGATCTTGGTGACCCATCCGTTCAATCCCGTCTACCTGTTGCCGCTGATCGAGGTGGTGCCAAGCCCTGCCAATGACGCGGGCATGATCCAGAAAACCAAGGACATCCTGACTTCCATCGGCTGCTTCCCCCTTCATGTGCGCAAAGAAATCGACGCTCATATTGCGGACCGCTTCCTAGAGGCCGTGTGGCGCGAAGCCCTGTGGTTGGTCAAAGACGGTGTTGCGACCACCGAGGAAATTGACGAGGCCATCCGCATGGGCTTTGGCTTGCGTTGGGCGCAGATGGGCATGTTTGAGACCTACCGCATTGCGGGTGGCGAGGCTGGCATGAGGCACTTTATTGAGCAGTTTGGCCCTTGTCTGTCGTGGCCGTGGACCAAGCTGATGGATGTGCCAGAGCTGACCGATGAGCTGGTCGAGCAAATCGCCAGCCAATCCGACGCGCAATCGGGGATGCATAGCATTCGCGAGCTAGAACGTATTCGTGACAACAATCTCGTGTCGATGATGCGCGCACTCAAGGCGCAAGATTTTGGCGCAGGCGCGGTGTTGAACCGTGCGGAGCCTGCCAAGCCGGCGCTCGGTGATATTTCGGCCCCAATCCTGACCGTGCAACGCGCGGTGCCCCTCGATTGGACGGATTACAACGGCCACATGAACGAGGCGCGGTATCTGCAGGCCTTCGGCGATGCGACGGATCGCTTCATGGAGATGATCGGATGCGACGCGGAGTACATCGCGTCTGGCGGTAGCTACTTCACGGCGGAAACCCATATTCGCCACATCGACGAGGTCCATGCGGGCACGCGTATTCATGTGGATACCCAAGTTATGCAGGGACAGGGCAAGAAGATGCACCTGTTCCACCGCATGTATGATGGCGACAGATTGCTGGCCACGGGCGAGCATATGTTGATCCATGTCTCCCTAGAGACCCGCCGCGCGTCTGAGCCCTCGGCCGAGATAGCGGCAAAGCTTGGTGAGATCACGGCGGCCCATGCGGCGCTTGCGGCTCCTGAAGGGGCGGGCGCTGCGGTCGGCAAAAGATGAGGGCTTTGATAACAGCGGGGGGGTCCGGCATCGGGCTCGCGATGGGGCAGGCCTTCGCGGCTATAGGCGCGCAGGTCTGGGTCACGGATTTAGATGTCTCCACGGTGCCCGCTGAGTGGAACGCCACGGCGGTGGATGCCAGCGATGAGGTAGGAATGGCCGAGCTGTTCAATGCCGTCGAGGCAGAGTGGGGCGGGCTGGATGTGCTGTGCGCCAATGCGGGCATCGCGGGGCCCACTGCTGCGATTGAGGATGTGGAATTAGCCGATTGGCAGCGCTGCGTTTCGGTTAATCTGGAGGGGGCGTTTCTTGCGGCGAAATATGCGGCGCCGATGATGAAACGCCAATGCGGTGGGTCCATTATCCTGACGTCCTCCACCGCAGGTATCTACGGCTACCCCAACCGCGCCCCGTACTCGGCGGCGAAATGGGGGATCATCGGGTTGATGAAAACACTGGCGATGGAGCTGGGGCCGCACGGCATTCGTGCCAATGCAATCTGTCCAGGTGCTGTAGAGGGGCCGCGCATGGAAGGCGTGTTGTCACGCGAGGCGGAGGCCAAAGGCATGACCCGCGATCAGGTTTATGATGGCTATGCGTCAGGCACCTCCATGCGCCGCTTTGTTGAGGCGGAGGATATCGCGAATATGGCAGTATTCCTTGGATCAGACGCGGCGCGGTTGGTGTCTGGGCAGGTGATCGCCGTTGACGGGCATACGGAAAACCCTGATCCCAAAGTTTAATTCGGGCCTGAAATGAGTAGCGCCATAATCTATCTAATCCATTGTTCCCATGAGGTTGTGTAGCAGTTTTGGTATGTCGCGTGACGACATTTCGGCCTCTCTTACCAACCCGTCGAAATGCTCTGTGATGGCCTGTACGCGTTCCTTGTCGCGGAATGCTAGGTAGTTGCGACCTAGATAAATCACCGCAAGCATTGGCCCGAAAATGGTCACCGGCGCAGAGTATAATTTCCGCGCATCGAAGGCATGCAGTCGCAAGGTCGGGTAAAGTTGATCATGAAGCTTCAGCAACCGCTCGATCTGTCCACGACGGACCTCGGGCGGCAATCCTGCGTAGTATCCGCAGCCTTCCGCCATGGCGTGCAGTTCATGCAAAGGGACTGCGATTTCATAGTCAGACCCAGAGGCCCGCATCCACGTCAACTTGTCCTCGGATGCCCCAATGGCCTGTGCAGTGGTACGCCCCAAATGGGGGGTATATTCCCATTCCAGCATCTCGTGGGTCTTGAGCATGTCAGGCAGCCCAGCGGGGACGTGGCGGATTTTATAGCCTTGCGCTTCTTGGTGCCAACTGAAGATCTGCTCATCCACCAAGGCACGGGGGGCTTTGGTAAATGTGAGCGCGGAGGCCAATAGATCTGTGGCCAATTCAGGGCGTTCGGTCAGGCCTAGAAGCCAATCGGCGGACACGCCGAGCACCCGCGCGCATTCCGCCACCACTTGGGCGTTGGGCAGGCGCGCGGTCTCCGCTTTCAAGAGTTGTGAGACCGTTGAGCGATCGACGCCAATCTCCCGTGCTAGGGCGCTTTGGCTGGCCCCTTTAGCGTCCATTGCGGTCGCGATCCGTGTTCGAAACAGCTCCGCACGATCTCGTTTGTCCATATTTATCAACATATGTAGTTATATGTCACGATTGCAGAAAAATGTGAACCATACGCCAAATGGCAGGCTTGCCCGATAAGAGGTTTAAATCAGATACGCACCTCAGGATTGGTCCATGGAAAGCAAGCAACGCAGCATAGTGAAGGCCGTGATTTGGACCCTTGTAGGGTTCGTGTCGATGATTGGCGTGGGCTACGCTTCGACGGGATCGCTGTCATTAGGAAGCGGCATGGCGCTTGCGAATTCTACGATCGGACTTGTGAGTTATGTAATTTATGAACGGGTTTGGGCGCGGATCACATGGGGAACCCTGCGAGAGGGCCGCGAGGATGCGTAGACCGCAAGCCAACATTGAATGGCCTACGATGATCTTGCTGGTGACAACCTACGTCATCTGGGGGGGCGCATTGTTTTGGGTGTCGGGTTGGTCGTTGGTGGTAGGCATCATTTTGTCGGCTTTGGCAATTGCTCAGCAATCATCATTGCAGCACGAAGTCCTTCACGGGCACCCGACGCGGTGGCAATGGTTGAACGAGACGCTGGTCTGCGCCTCTTTAAACTTGGCAATCCCCTATGGCCGTTTTCGCGACACCCATTTGGCGCATCACCGTGATGCGAATTTGACCGACCCCTATGATGATCCCGAGAGCAATTTTCGGACCGAGGACAACTGGCTGGCATTGCCCAATTGGGCAAAGAGGGTTTGTCTTTTTAACAATACCTTGGCGGGGCGGATGCTTTTGGGTCCTGTCTTGGGGCAATGGTCTTTCATGAAGACCGATGCCAAACAGATCGACCGTGATATTGCTGCGAGCTGGGGTGTGCATCTTGCGACTTCCGCCGTTTTGATTTGGGTCGTGTTGCAATCGGCGATGCCGCTTTGGGCCTATCTGATGTCGGTCTATCTTGCGTTGTCAGTTCTTAAGGTCAGAACGTTTCTGGAGCATCGGGCCCATGACCAATCCCGAGCACGCACAGTGATCATCGAGGATCGCGGGCCTTTGTCATTACTGTTCCTGAACAACAACTTGCACGCTGTACATCACATGCACCCAGACGTTCCTTGGTATGATCTTCCAGCGACTTTTCGCAATCAACGGGACAGGTATTTAGCGTGCAATGAGGGGTATTTGTACAGTTCCTACAACACGATCTTTGCGCGCCATTTTCTTATGCCTAAAGACCCCGTAGCGCATCCTCTTTGGCACCGTTCCAAGGAGACGCTGGACGGCTAAGCCCGCAGGGGTGTAGACACGCGGCAGGTGGAAAACGGAGAGACCTTTGGCCCTTTGGATTTATGTCTCAGTGTTTGCTGCCTTCATGCAAAACCTGCGGTTCATGCTGCAAAAGCACCTGAAGTCGACGAAGTTGTCGACAGGGGGTGCTACCTTCTCTCGTTTCTTGTTTTCCAGCCCGCTGGTGGCAATTGGTATCTGGGCGTATCTGACTGCGACGCAGACCACCTTTCCATCTCTCAGCGGCACTTTTTGGGCCTACGCCATGACCGGTGGGGTTGCTCAGATACTCGCCACGGCCTGCGTGGTCGCATTGTTTGCGGAGCGGAATTTTGCGGTCGGGATCGTGTTCAAGAAAACCGAAGTGATGCTGACTGCCCTGATCGGGCTGCTGGTGTTGGGCGAGGGGATATCGCGATTGGGCGTTATCGCTATTGTGATCGGCTTTGCTGGTGTGCTGTTGCTCTCGGAGCCGCCCAAAGGTGGCGCGCGTTTTTTGAATAAGGCGGCAGGCTTCGGCTTGGGATCGGGACTATTGTTCGGCGTGTCTGCGGTTGGTTATCGCGGTGCCGCTTTGCAAATTGACAACCCTGACGTGTTTGTGCGCGCGGGGGTGACTTTGGCGATGGTGACGGCATATCAGACGCTGATCATGGCCATTTGGTTGGCGTGGCGCGACAAAGGCGAGATCAGCCGTGTGGTCGCAACATGGCGGGTGTCGTCACTTGTCGGTGTGACGTCGATGCTTGGGTCTTTCGGGTGGTTCGTGGCTTTTGCCCTGCAAACCGCGGCCTATGTGAAGGCCGTTGGGCAGGTGGAGCTGGTTTTCACCTTCATCGCCTCCTACTTCATCTTCAAAGAACGGAGTACCCGCAAGGAGCTGGCGGGTATCGCGTTGATCGTGCTCAGTATTTTGGTGCTCGTTTCCGTCCTCTAGGGTTGCGTTGGCCTATGTGTAATTCACCGGAAAAGGTCTTCCAATTCGGTGATGAATTCACTGTGCATTCGCATCAAACGCTCGGATGGTTGACGAAGGTTCAACGTGTCGGCCATAGGGTCGGGCGCGGTGATTGAGCTGCCGGACATTTGCTGCAAAACGCTGTGGCCGCAAAAGGGGACATAAACCTCTGAATAGCCACCTTCATGGACCAGAACCAATCGGTCGCCGCAAAGATCGGCCGCTGCGTCCATCACCATTTCGGTCATGGCGCGAAACGTCTCGGCGGTGGCCAACATGCGCGATAGTGGATCAATTGCGGCGGCGTCGTATCCGCAGGCCACGATAATGACGTCTGGTTGGAAGTCAGACAGGGCGGGCAGAACCAAACGCTCCATTGCCTCAATGTAGAGAGCGTGACCACCACCGGGGGGCAGCGGGATATTCATGTTGAAGCCTTCGCCTGCGCCAACGCCACGATCTTCCGCGTCACCTGTATCCATCGGGTAGTTGCGTTCTTGGTGCAGGGATATGGTCAGCACGTCATCACGGTCATAGAAGACGGCTTCCGTGCCGTTCCCGTGGTGCACATCCCAATCGATGATGGCCACACGGTCGGTTAAATGGTGCGCCAACGCCGCCTCAACCGCTATGCCGATATTGGCCAGTAAGCAGAACCCGTTGGGGAAGTCTGGCAAGCAATGGTGGCCAGGTGGGCGTGACAAAGCGTAGGAGTTGATCATCTCCCCTTGCAGAACCGAAAACAGCGCCTCCTTGGCGAGGCCAGCCGATTGGGTGGCAATCTCAAATCCGCCTTGCGCAAAGGGGGTGCGCAATCCCAGCGACCCGCCACCCGCATCTGACGCATTTTTGAACTTCTGTAAAAAAGCTTCAGGATGAACGCGCAACAGATCCTCCCAGCTGACGGGTTGGGCCGAGGCGTTGTGTAACTCCTTGGTCAAGCCAGTGACGTCGAGAAGGTTCTTCAATCGGCGTTTGGTTTCGGGGTTTTCGGGTAACCCGCCAGCCGCTAGAGGCTGCACCAGTCCGCCAAGGGGTAGGGTGAAGGCGAAGTCGCCGCCCGCGTGCCAAAAGCACTTCTCATCCCAGAAAAATCCGGTCTTATTCATGGCTTGCCTGACAGCCGATAGCTGCCCTCCGGTAGGTCCAATGCCGCCGCGAGGTCGCGAATTTGCTGCATGGATATTGTTAACTTGTTCACGCGATCAGTGTGTGGGTCGAGCTGCTCAACTGTGATGCAATCCTCAAACGCGTTGATGGAGACGTCGCCTTGGAGGTGACGATCCCCTTCATCAATTAGAGTGACTAGGGTGGCGTCGAACTCGTGCTCGATTGTGAACATTGGGTCTCCTGCGGTGTTTTCATTACGCTCACCGTAGGGTGGGAGGCCGTGAAATTGCAAATGCTCATCTGTGGGCTTGGCGCGCCGAGCCAGTCCGGCTACATTCATAAAAAATGTAAGAGGTTTATTGATGCGCTTATTGCTATCTTTGTTAGCCGCCACGGCCTTGGGAGCATGCACGGTTGAGACGGCGAACACGCCGGCCTCTGAGCCAGCTCCAAAACCAACTGTAAAGGCTAAGAAAAATGAGCCACCACAGCTATCTTCACGCAATGCCGTAGCCAATTTCCGTGCCGTGGTTCGCCGCGTGGAGCCTATTGCGGAACGTGAATGCCGTCAGCGAACTCCTGATCAGAATTGCGACTTCAAGATCGTTGTGGATGAGCGAACCAATCAGCCGCCAAACGCATTTCAGACATTGGATAGATCGGGGCGCCCGATCATTGGATTTACCATCGCCTTGATCGCGGATGCGCGGAACCAAGACGAGATTGCCTTTGTCATGGGGCATGAAGCGGCGCACCATATCTCCCGCCACTTGTCGGAACAGCGACAAACAGCGGTTGGTGGAGCCATTATCGGCGGCATCATCGCTGCCTCTGTTGGTTTGGATGTGAACGCTGGTCAGCAGTTGGGCGGCACGGTTGGCGCGAGGGCGTATTCGAAGGATAACGAGCTGGAAGCCGATGCCTTGGGCACAGTTATTGCCAAGCGGTCAGGATATAATCCGGTGCTGGGGGCGCAGTTCTTTAATCGAATCCCTGATCCGGGCGATCAATTCCTGGGGACGCATCCGCCCAACGCGAGCCGTATTGAGACCGTGCGCCGCGTTAATTCTCAGCTTTGAACGAGTTTGCAAGACGCGAATGGCAGCGGTTTGTAAACCGCTGTCTTTGGTCGTGGCAAGGTGTGGTTGCCACGTGGAAAGGTGAGCCGAGTTTTCGGTTTTGGATTTTTCTGAACGTTTGTTCAGCAGGGCTTGCTTTTGCAGTGCCATTGAGCGCCGAGGGACGTGCTTTGATCCTTGCCTTGGGCCTGCTGATATTGGCCGCAGAGGCTTTAAATACAGGCGTCGAGGCGGCTGTTGACCGATCCGGTTTGGAGCATGAACCGCTGGGCAAATACGCCAAGGACGCCGCCAGCGCTGGGGTGGCTTTGACGGCGTTTTCTGCGGGGGTGGCTTGGGTGGTTTTGCTTGCGGGAAACTGAGCTACTTTGGGCAGGCAGGATAGAGTGAATTTGGGTTTTCGGCGTCCAGCCCGATAGCACAGATCGAGACATTTAAGTGTTGATCTTCAATGCGTTGGCTAAGAGCCAGAACGGCTGTGGCCGCGGTGATGAGGATGGCTGACGCGAGTGAGATCGTCTTGAGGCTGGTCATTGGGCGGGTCCTGTATCTTATCGATTTCCCTTTCAACGACTGCCCGACGGGGTTCCGTCGAAAAAACTTCTGACCTAGGGTGCGCGGATGATCCAGCTTGAAAATATCCTGACCGATCGCGGCTCAAAATATGCGGTATCTGGCGCACCTGTGACCACGCGTCAGGAGGCAGCGGGGTTTGTTAAGTCGCTGTGCCGAAACAAGAAATACGCCAAGGCCACGCATAACACATGGGCGGTGATCCTGCCTGACGGCACACCTGTAAAGAACGACGACGGCGAGAGCGGAGCGGGGATGGTGATCCTGCGCATGTTGGAGCGCGAGGAGCTGGTGGGCGAGGTTATCGTGGTCACCCGCTGGTTTGGTGGGGTGAAGCTGGGCGGGGACCGGTTCCGGCGGGTGCAGGACTGCGTGCGGATGTATTTCGAGGCGAGAGATTAACGCGCCGAACGGGGGGCGTTTTGGGCCTGCGACCTGAAGGGGGCGCTGGGCGTGGTTAACGCCTGTGTTTACTGGGGAAATGAGTGTCTGCGACGGGTATGCAATGCGTCTGCAACGTGTCGGGCAAGGTGTGGGTATTTGGGCTGGTTAATGGGGCGTGCGGCGGGAAGCGTTAAGGATTGGTGAGGGCCGTTTAGGGGAGGGTTGAAGCCGTCTTGGAAACTGTCGAAGACAGTGTCGGCGTAATACAGGCGAAGCCCCGAACGGGTGCTGGTCTGGGTGGAGCATTTAGGGGAGTGCTTGGACCTCGGGGCGGGTGCGAAGCGCCCTCCCCATGGGGGAGGTCCGGGCGCTGCCCGGCGATGCCGGGCGGGAGGCGTTTTTCACTTAGTCAATTGTTCTGAATTGGCAGTGTAAAGAGCTTGGTTAACTGTTCTGAGACTTTTGAGCTTGCCAAGTCTCCGTCACAAAGGTCGCCATTGTCCCTGCAAGATTTACAGCGAGAGAAGCGTGTCGCGGCTTTGGTTTGATCGGTTTTGGTTGGTCGACATGTGCGTCACCAAGTTTATTTCTAAGTGATGAAATATTGGCGACGATCGAAGTACAGTTACCAAGAATGGTCTTGAACACTATTTCGTGGTGCTGACTTGGGCTTAGGTTCAGAGACTTTGCACACTTTCCCCAGAGTTTTGGGATGTCATCTTTATTAGAATACTCAATGTTAAGATCATTCAGGATAGCTTTGCACGTTGCTTCAAGAAGCGTACGAGCCATGGTGATAGCGCCTTCGGGATCATTTGTAACTCTGTTGTTTGCCTTGTCCCAAAACGCGTGGACGTCCGCTTCCCCGTGTATTTTTAGTTTCTCAGTTGTGATTTTTGCGATTGGATTTGTCTCGTCAAACTCCAATCTTTCTATCATTGGGGCAAAGGCCTGCCAGATTAGATTTCTTCGTTCAGCATATGTGGTTTTTTCATATTTGATCCATCCCCAGAACTGTTCCAATCCGCTGCACCGCCGTAGGAAATCTGGCGACAGATCTTTTACAAGTGGTGACCCTGCGATTTCTTGGCGTAGTTTTTTGTATTCTGCATCGCCTCCATTAAAGCTTTGACCTGTGGCCTCTGCAACAAGTCCATTTTGCAATCGATGGACACGATCTAAAAAACTATCGTCAAACATTTGCTACTCCGCCGTTAAACGCCCCCATAAATCATACTCCCCAGCCTCATCCACCAGCACGTTGATCATATCGCCAGCCTTCAAGCCCTCAAACCCCTCGTCGATGAACAGGTTCCCGTCGATCTCGGGCGCGTCTGATGTGGTGCGGCAAGTGGCGGCCTCTGCGTCCACCTCGTCCACGATCACTTGGATGGTGGTGCCGACCTTGGCGGCCAGCTTGGCCTCGGATATGGCTTGGGCTTTCTCCATGAAGCGGTTCCAGCGGTCTTGTTTGACCTCGGCGTCCACGTGATCGGGCAGGGCGTTGCTGCGCGCCCCATCGACGTTTTCATATTGAAAGCAGCCGACACGGTCCAACTGCGCCTCGTCCAGCCAGTCCAGCAGGGTTTGGAACTCGGCCTCCGTCTCGCCGGGATAGCCGACGATAAACGTAGAGCGCAGGGTGATGTCGGGGCATTCCGCGCGCCATGCGGTGATCTCGTCCAGCGTGCGCGCGGCGGCGGCAGGGCGGGCCATGCGTTTGAGCACATCGGGGTGCGCGTGCTGGAAGGGGATGTCCATATAGGGCAGCAGGGCGTTGGCGGGATCGGCCATGGGCGAGATCAGCTCGCGCACATGCGGGTAGGGGTAGACGTAGTGCAGCCGCACCCACAGGTCCTTTTGCGCACCAAGCTGGCCAAGCTCGCGGGCCAGATCGAGGATGGGCGCCTTGGAGGGGCGATCTTTCCAGTCGGTGCCGTAAGCGGAGGTGTCTTGGGAGATGACGAGGAGCTCCTTGACGCCGGCCTCCACCAGCTTCTCGGCCTCGCGGATCACCGCCTTTTGCGGGCGGGAGGCGAGGCGGCCGCGCATGTCGGGGATGATGCAGAACTTGCACTTGTGGTTACAGCCCTCGGAGATCTTGAGGTAGCTGTAGTGGCGCGGGGTGAGGGAGACGCCGGTTGCTGGCAGGAGGTCGATGAAGGGATCGGGGCTTGGCGGCACGGCTTGGTGGACCGCGTCGAGGACTTGTTCGTACTGGTGCGGCCCCGTGACGGCGAGCACGCTTGGGTGGGTGCCGCGGATGTAGTCTTCCTCCGCGCCGAGGCAACCGGTGACGATGACCTTGCCGTTTTCCGTGAGGGCCTCGCCGATGGCATCCAGGGATTCGGCCTTGGCGCTGTCGAGGAAGCCGCAGGTGTTGACGATCACGGCTTCGGCGCCGGAGTAGTCGGGGGAGATGGCGTAGCCCTCGGCCCGCAGCCTTGTGAGGATGCGCTCGCTGTCGACCAAGGCTTTGGGGCATCCGAGGGACACCATGCCGATCTTGGGCTGGTTGTCGCGCGGGGCCTCCGAGAGCTTGAGCTTCGGGGCAAGGTCGGGGCGGAGGTTTGGAGGGTTCTGAGCCATGAGGGGGCGTATACGCTGCTCGGGCGTCAGGGGGAAGTGGCTGCATTTGTCGCTGTGGACTGTGGCGTTTTTGCGGGACTAACATCGCCCGCCGCCTTAGGGTCGAATGAAACACAGATACGAGGGGGCTTAAGCCATGCGGTTGGGCGTTGTAGAAATTGGGTTGGTGGTCGCGGTTGCTTGCGCATCGTCGGCCTTTGGGCAGTCGAAGTTTGAGGCGCCGCTGTGTGAGGCGGCGAAGACGGGGCGTGTGGTTGAGATGGTCTACGACAAGGACGCCAGCAAAGGATGCGCGCCGCGCCTTGTGGATGTGCACCAAGTGGCGATTGGCAACAACGGCAAGCTGTATATGCACGGCTACCAAACCCGCGGCTGCACCAAGGGGCGGGATTATGCGTCCAAGCGGATTTTCAGGCTGGATAAGACGAAGTCGGTGGAGCTGATCGACGGCGCGTTCGGCGAGAAGTCTCAGGCCGTGAAGCTGGAAGGCTGGGACGGCTGCATTGGGTCGAATTGCTTTATTGAGAAGAATATCTGCGAGTAGGGTTTCTTTCGTGACAGTACTTTATCCTTTGAGTGTGTGGTCCTGATCTGAATGAGCGAAATGGAAATTGTAGAAATGAAGAATCAGCCAATCTTCGAAACAATAAGTATGGGTGGAAACGGAGCGAGGTTGAGTGAAAGACACAATAACTGGAAGAAATTTCTATGATTGGAGAAATGTTGTGAAGCTTTTTAACCCTTTATCAAAAAACACTTCTTTCGAAATTCCGTTGTGGATAAGCCTGTGGATAGGGAGCTCAAGGTTCTAGTTTTTGACGATAAACAACCAATTTCTATTGATTTTTTAAAACCCCACTTTCTGTGTATTAACACAGACCACGTTTTTAAGGAATCGGAAGCTCTTGCAAAAGACTTTCGTCAACCATTTTTTGTGCATAAAAGTGGTAAAAATTCAGTTGATGAGCCGTCGATAATACTCGATGTTGTGTTTGTGGATGCGGAGGAAGCTAAAGCTACACCCTCCGCATCTACGTGCCGTCCAAGGCAGCTAGTCATGAAAAAAAGAGCGCAATTTGGCCTTTTGCTGCTCCGTCTTCCTTCCACAATTTAGACGCGTGACTAGCTTTTTGACAAGTTAAATTTCTTCTTCGGAAGGGATTACGTTTGCTTCTCTAAAAATGACGCTTGAGCAAAAGATCAATATGATTTCATTCAAGATGGCTGAACCTCATAATAATAACTTTTAGGCATAGCGATCTTCAGTGCAAACTGTTGCGAGCGAGTTTAAATGGTTCCCGTGCCGAAGCACCATGTTTGTGGCAGTCATTGGGGCGATAAGGCGAAGCTGCGGTTTTGTCCCAAATAAAAATTTGATCCTGCGCCAGAGCTTCCGCCCGCGCTAAACCGCTGTAGTCTGCGCGCGGAGGGCCTACCGTGGGCAAAAGCCCATAAGAGGAACAGGCCCCATGCGTTGGGTTTTTCGAATTGTGATCACCTTGATCATCCTTGCCGTGATCGTCGTGGCGGGGTTGTTTTTGATCCCCACCGACAAGATCGCCCGCATCGCGGAAGACCAGTTTGAAAAGAATGCCGGCCGCGCGCTTAGCATTGGGGGGATGTGTCGCCACAGATATTCCCACGCTTTGATACGGGCTTCTCGGTGTTGTTGGATGAGGCTTAGTGTCGGATGAAACAGAGATGTTCGGGGGCTTAAGCCATGCGATTAGGTACTGTGGGAATTGGGGTGGCGGTCTCGCTTGGCTGTGTCTCGTCGGCCTTTGGGCAGTCGGAGTTCGAGGCGCCGCTGTGTGAGGCGGCGAAGACGGCTGCATCGGGTCAAACTGTTTCATAAAAGAGAACATCTGTGAGTAACGCGCCGAGGGTCGCTCAATACCCCATACCACTTTGGCGTTGCATTGCGGTTTCGTAATCGAAGACCGCTTTTTTACAGCTCTCGGTGGTTGTGGTTTTGCACCTTACGGGACTGCCCTGGACCTTGACCTGATAGTAGGCCGTGTCGAGGTCGAATTCAGACCGGAGTGGCGGCTTCGACAGGGTTTCGACACCGAAAAGCTTCTCCGCGAATTCCTCGGCGGTGTAGACTTTTTCTGCAAGTACGAATTCCTCGGTTTTTCCGGTCTTTGAGACGCTTCCTGGGATTGCAAATTCGCAGCCGCTAAGCGCGAAGGTCGATAGTATTGCGGCGAGTTGAAGCTTGTACATTTTTTCACTCATCTATTTGAAATATATATTTATTGTTGTTTAAAGCTCTGAATCCTTGGTCAGACTCAATACCCCATATCGCGCTCTCTTCTTTCTTCCCTCTTGGCCCTGTGCAACGTGAACTCGCAGCCCGCTTCCGTTGCGGTTACGCAAGAATACGCCTTGCCTTTCACGACGATGGCCCAAACTTCCTCGCCCGCTGACCTGCCATTCAATGCGATTGCGCGTCGAACGCGGTAGTCGGTGCCGTCGATTGTTACTTTGCCGTCTGGCAATGGCGAGGTGGCAACCTTCACAAGTATCGGGATTTCCTCAACAGAGCAGGCACTGATGGCTAGAAGGGCAAACAAGCCCCAACTTAACTTTCTCATTGATCCAGAACCCCTTGTTTTGAGTAATTGACCTAATTTACTCCGCGCCCAAATTCCGAGCGTCACCAATTTTGATGACAGCCGACAATTTATTTGCCCCACTTTCGTTCATGGCTAGGGCCTTCAATTTGGTAGCTTGAAGTGATGTTATGCGTCCGCCTGCGCTAAAACGTTGTAGCCCGCTCGTGTACGGCCTAACTTGGGCAAAAGCCCATCAGAGGAGCAGGCCCCATGCGTTGGATTTTTCGAATTGTGATCACCTTGATCATCTTTGCCGTGATCATAGTGGCGGGGTTGTTCTTGGTCCCCACCGACAAGATCGCGCGTATCGCCGAAGACCAGTTTGAGAAAAACACCGGCCGCGCGCTTAGCATTGCGGGGGAGGTCTCGCCGCAGATATTCCCGCGCTTGGGCGTGAAGCTGGAAGACGTCGCGATCTCCAACGCGGAGTGGTCGGGCAAAGGGCCTATGCTGGAGGCCGCCTCGATGGAGATGGGCGTGGGCTTCTCGGCGTTGATGGGCGGCGAGATTGTAGTTGAGGCCTTTGATATCCAATCGCCTGTGATCCGACTGGAGAAATCCAAAGACGGCCAAGCCAACTGGGAGTTCCTCTCTGAGCTTGGCGGCGAGGACGACGGCGATGAGGGAGGCGCGACGGATGTGTCTTTGCCTTTGGCGCAGATCACTAATGGCTCGGTTGAGTTTGTGGACGCCCAAGCGGGCCAATCCTACGCGCTGAGCGCCTTGGACGCGACGCTGCGATTGGCGGATTTGAGCGGCACCGGTCAGGTGGACATGTCTGGCATCTACAAGGGGCAATCCGTGAAGGTTGCAGGCACGATCAACGGCGTGCAGCAAATGCTGGATGGCGGCGTGCAAGGCGTGGATCTGACCGCAAGTGCTGGCGGCAACACGGTCACATTCAAGGGCAACGCTGGGATAGACCCCGTGCAGGCCAAAGGCGCGTTAACCGGTGCGGTGAACGACCAGACAGCGTTGTTCGCGATGATTGACCAAACCCCGCCGTTGATCCCCATCGGGCTGGGTCAAAAGGTGAATGTATCTGGCGAGCTGACGATGACCGACGCCCAAATGTTCCTGCGCGGAGCAACCTTGGATTTGGACCACAATCGCTTCACCGGCGACTTGGATGTGGCGTTGAAGAACACGCCCTATGTGACGGCGCGCATGGCAGGCGGGGACATCGACTTCTCGGCCATGAGCACGGACACCTCGGAAGGGGACGGGGCGGCGAACGCAGGTGCGGGCGGTTGGTCGGACGCGCGGATCGATGTGTCCGGTTTGTCGGGCGTGAACGGGGAGTTCTCGTTGAAGGTGAACTCGCTTGATCTGGGATCGTTGCAATTGGCGGCCACGGATATGGCGGGGACGCTGGACCGGTCGCGCTTGGTTTTGAACCTGGCGAAAGTTGGCGTGTTTGGCGGTGCCGTATCCGGGCAATTCGTGGTCAATGGCCGCGGTGGCTTGTCCGTGGGCGGCGACATGAAGGCCAGCGGCGTGTCGATGCAGAAGGTTTTGACCGACTTTGCGGGGTTTGAGCGCTTGGTGGGTGATGCGTCCATGTCGATCAAGTTCTTGGGCGTGGGCAACACGATGAACGAGATCATGAACGGGCTGTCAGGGTCCGGGCGCATGGACGTGGGCAGCGGCGAATTGCTGGGGCTGGACGTGGCTGGCATGATCAAAAACCTCGATGCATCCTATCAGGGCGACGGTTCCAAGACGGTGTTTGACGACATTACCGCCAGCTACACGATCGATGGCGGGGTGCTCAGCAACTCGGACCTGAACTTTGCGGCGGAGTTGATGACGGCGACGGGCAGCGGCGTGGTTGATTTGGGGGGGCAGACCCTCAAGTATCGCTTGGTTCCAGTTGCCTTGGCGGGGCGTTTGGAAGGCGGCATTCGCGTGCCGGTGATCGTTGAGGGGCCGTGGAGCGACGTGCGCTTCCGTCCTGACCTGAAGGCGCTGATCGACACCGAGCTGGAGGCGCAAAAAGAAAAACTAAAAGCCGCCGCGAAAGCCAAGGAAGATGAGTTGAAGGCCAAAGCGAAAGCCAAGGAGGACGAGCTGAAAGCCAAGGCCGCCGCCAAGCTTAAGGACGAGCTGGGCGTGAGCGTACAACAGGGCCAAAGCGCCGAAGACGCGTTGAAAGAGGGCCTTGAGAACAAAGCCAAAGATGCGTTGCGTGGATTGTTGGGTGGGAATTAGCCGCCCCCAAATGGCCCTTCGTCCGTATCATGCGCGATATTGGGGGAGGGCCTTGTGACTGGCACATTTCGGTAGAGCCGCACGGAGGCGAAGAGCATAGCAAATGGGGCCACGAGCAACATCAACCACAAAAGCGCTGACAGGCTGGCCGCGCCTAAGCCTAGAGCCCCCATCCTCATCTGGATGAGTGCCTGTTTCGGGGAAAAAACGAAGATGTTGAAGCTTGTCATGCTTGCATAGGTAAAAATGATTGCGCCCACTAGGGCAGGGAACCACAGCGTGGCTTGCTTTGCCCTGTGGCTAGAGAACACGAGCATTGCTGCGAACAGAAGCGGGATGGTGACGTTTCTATACTGCGGCGCTGGTGGGCTTTGGGTCAGCACATTCAAGAACGTTTCAAACCGGCTGGGCGCATGGGATATCGCAGATGCGGCAAGAAGATCTGGCCCCCAAAAGAGGACAACGTGCGCAAGCCAAGCCGCCACCAGCAGACCGCCCCAAAGACGCAGCCTATGGGGGGCGTTCTTGAAGGTCACCGCGAAGGAAAATGTATACAGCGCAAAGGCGTAATGACCCGCGTAGGGGGGCGACACGCCCCAAACCAAAAGCGCCTGAACGACGAGAGTTATTGCGGATAGGACGAGGATGAACCGTGTCAGGTTGCGCGTGCCGAATGTTGTTGAGATCCAAATAGCAGCGCAAATTGGCACGATGCTCGACAACAAAGAGAGGCCTGATGATAAGAACAGATAGACCTTAGTATGCATGTGGGTGAGGATTGGCGCTGCCAGCTCCGAGAGCACGACGGATGCGCCTGCCACGAAAAGAAGGAAAGCACTGACCGCGAATGCGGCTGGCCTTGCGGCGTTTACGGGTAAGAAAGCCGCAATCACGACGGGCGGAAGGCATAGCAAGGCGAGATGGCCAAAGTGGCTCACCATTTGAGACCCCGTCACAATTAACGACCCAATCGTATTGTTGGGGGTCCCCTGAAAATCAATTTGCGTGAACGCAGCCGGAATAGAAAGCGTCAGCACATCACAGGCGCTAATGACGACTAAGATGCCCAAGAAGACTTGCAGCGGAAGTACATTGGATGAGGGTGGTGTTGAAGTAGCCAAAATTGACATCCTATAAAAGTAACCTGGCTTTAAAAGTAACCTAGCCGGCGTTGGTAGGGGACAGACCGTCAAATGTGAGGCCTTTTGACAGTTGCTTAGCGTGCCCCTCAGAACCCGACAAGTATCAGGTCGGCGAAATATAGAGCCGACGCGAATTGCCTTGCGGGGATGATTGTGAACCTAGGCGGAAATAGCGGCCTTTAGCTTAGCGGGCGCTCATCACCGCGGGGATGTCCTTGAGCTGCCGTCTGCTGTTGCTGGCGGGTTCCGCCCACATCAAGAAGCGTTCTTCTACCTGACCGTAGGGGGGCGCACCGATCGACGGGGGCGTCGGGAACTTCGAGGCGCTCATAAAGGCGCGTGGCGGGCCACCCCTGCCGCGCTGCGGGCCAATCGTTGCCTGCTCGCGGCTTTCGCGTTTGAATACAGCGTCAACAGACTCCCCCCCATCCGAACAGTAGCAATCCTTCATATAGGCCATACGCATGCCAGTGTCTGGATTGGGATATTGCATCATGTGGACGCGGCCAACGATCAAAACGCCACCGTATTTTTTGATCCCTTTGGCGATCTGATTGTTGATTTGTTTGACCTCGCGGTAGAGCGCGGTGTGCATCGACATGGTGTAGGCGAAAGAGGAAGCGCGCAAGGCAACCTCCGCCAAGCCCTCGCGGCCGGATCTGCGAGTGACGCCTAGGCTGGGTCTCATGCTGGAGGCCCCATAACCACGGCCACTTCTGCTGTATCGCTTATGGCCGTGAATTTTCTTTCCGGCGGGGCCGTTCATGTCACCAATTTTTTCGGGCTCAGATGTGGTCACATAGGATGGGGAAAGGGGGTTTTGAAGCATGTAGAATTGGATGCCCCAATCGGCCTTCCATTTGGTCATAACAAAGCGTTGGTTACCCACGGCGCACCTATAAATTGACTAAATAACGGGGGCGCAAAAATAAACGCCACACCGGTTAAGGTATGGCGCAAATTCACTTTTAGCAAGGCCGTGTTCTGATTACCGGCGACGGTCGCGGCGTGCGGACATCGGCTGGAATGCTACGCCCACATGGGCCTCGCAATAGGGCTTTCCGGCCTGAGCTGGAAGGCCGCAGAACCAGAAGTCATCTGTAGCAGGATCGCCTACGGGCCATTTGCATGTGCGCTCTGTCAGCTCCATCACGGACAGCTTCTTTGCCTTCTTTTCGACCTCGCGAACGGAGGCCAAGGCCTCTGGGCTGATCTCATTGGCGGACGGCTGTGGTGGCAGTGGCTGGCCAGCGGTCACGATCAGCTTTGGGCGCACCATTGGCTTGTTCGCGGGAGCGGCAGGCTTTGGCTCAGGCGTCGCAGCGGCGGCAGGGGCCGCCTTGGGTTTTTCGGCAGGCTTGGCCTTGGGCGCGGCCTTGGGCTTTGGCGTTGCCGCAGCTTTCGAGGAGCCAGCACCGGCGGAGCGGTTGGACAGTCCCAAGCGGTGCACCTTGCCGATGACGGCGTTACGGGTGACGCCGCCGAGTTCCTTAGCGATCTGCGAGGCGGATTTCCCTTCGCCCCACATTTTCTTCAACACTTCGACGCGATCATCGGTCCATGACATGCGGTGTAGCCTTTTCAAAACGACAAACCGCCCCAACTTTGATGGAAAGGGCGGTGTGTTCTTTTCCAGTTGCCCCCAATTTAGAGCCCAATGCGTCGGGATACAAGTTGGGATCACTGCTTGTTTGTAGGGATCCGTGCAAAGTTGGGGTAGCGCGGCCAGAAGGGGCCACGCGCTGGCGGCTTAGCCAGCCTTTACGATGCCGCAAACGATACGTACACCTGCGCCGCCAATGGGCTGTGTGATTTGATCGTCCTCATTGGCGTGGATGACGATTGCGGTGCCGTCTTCGTCCAACAACGGCTGATCGCCTTTATCCAAGAAGACCCCGGGCTTGAAGAATTGCAATTCGCCGACGCCGCTTTCCCCAACATATAGATTGCCCAGATCGCCTTTGCCCGGACCGATGGGATTGAGCAACCCATGTTCACCTTTGGCCTCGCCGTGGTGGCCGTGAGATGACTTGAAGCCAGTGTCCGCCGCGCAATGGGCCTTGCTGTGGAAATGCACGCCCTTCGCGCCCGGGGGCAGATCTGTGACTTTGAGGTGGACCAAAACCCCATGCGGGCTTTGAGTGATTTCAGCGGCTCCGACCTGTGTGCCATCAATGTTGTGCAACGCGACCTGCGCCGAAGAAATATGCCCGCCTGCCAACGAGATTTGAGTGCTAAGGCCAAGGGCGCCAATCATGGCGGCACAGACGCGTAGTCGGTTTGTGTGTTTCATGGATTATTTCCTATGTTGAGTGAACGTACACACAGAAAACACGGCTTCGGCTTCCTTTATTCGATAAAAATACTCGGCCATTTTGACGCAGGCATCCTGACGGCCTCAGAATAGAGAAAAAGCTAGACACACCTGCGTGGGCACCTTAGAGGCTATGCCATGATCAAACGTGCAAACATCACCATATTGCGACGCCGACGCTAATCTAGCGTCCGATCATCTGTGCGCATTGCGCACCACCTACCTTCATTCTTCATTCCAAATTGACTTGCCACGGAACTTCCTAACATATCTGGAATTCCTCTGCGTAAAGGGACCAAACGCGATGATACCTGCCGTACTGCCGACCTATTCACGGGCGAAAATGAGCTTTGAGACTGGCGAAGGGAGCTGGTTGATCGAGCGAGACGGCACGCGATACCTAGACATGGGCGCAGGCATCGCGGTGACGGGGCTTGGCCACGCGCATCCCGCCTTGGTCAAGGTGCTGCAAGATCAGGCCTCCCAGCTATGGCACACGTCGAACCTGTACCAGATGCCCAACCAAGAGGCCTTGGCGCAAAAGCTGTGCGACGCCAGCTTTGCCGACACGATGTTTTTCACCAACTCCGGCGCGGAAGCGATGGAATGCGCGATCAAGATGGCGCGCAAGTACTGGTACGACAAAGGCCAGCCGGAGCGGGTGAACATCATCACCTTCACCGGCTCGTTCCACGGGCGGACGCTGGCGACGATCTCGGCTGCGGGGGCCGAAAAGCTGACCACCGGATTTGGGCCACTGCTTGAGGGGTTCATCAACCTGCCAGCGGGCGACCATGACGCGCTGCAAGCTGCAATGGACGACACCATTGCCGCCGTGATTGTGGAGCCTGTGCAGGGCGAGGGGGGGATCATCCCGCTGCCCGACGCCTGCCTCAAAGGCTTGCGCGACCTATGTGACAGCACGGGCGCGTTGTTGGTTTTGGACGAAATTCAATGTGGCGTGGGTCGGACGGGCAAGCTGTTCGCTCATGAATGGTCGGGCATTACCCCCGACATTATGGCGGTGGCCAAGGGCATCGGCAACGGCTTCCCTTTGGGCGCATGTTTGGCGACAGAGGACGCGGCGAGCGGGATGACCGCTGGCACCCATGGCTCCACCTATGGGGGCAATCCGCTGGCCTGCGCCGTGGGTTGTGCTGTGATGGATATTGTCGCGGATCACGACTTTTTGGCGGAGGTCTCGCGCAAGTCCGGCCTACTACGCCAAAGCCTTGAGGGGTTGGTGGCGTCGCATCCGACGATTTTCGAGCTGGTGCGCGGCGCTGGCCTGATGATTGGCGTGAAGTGCGTGGTGCCAAATATGGACGTGGTGAACGCAGGTTACGGCGCGCAAGTTTTGACCGTTCCGGGCGGGGATAATGTTATCCGGTTGCTGCCCGCCATGACGATTAGCGACGAAGAAATTAGGGAGGCCGTGGACCGTTTGGATCGGGCCGCGACAGCCTTGGAGGGCAAAGAGTGAACCACTTTCTAGATATCCATAAAACCGACCCTGCCGACCTGCGCCGGATTGTTGACACGGCGTTGTCGACCAAGTTGGCGCGTGCCGGAAAGCCCAAGGGCGCGTTGGATGCAGAGCTGCCGTTGAAGGACCACATGGTCGCGCTGATCTTCGAGAAGCCGTCGACGCGGACCCGCGTGTCCTTTGATGTGGGTGTGCGCCAAATGGGCGGGCAGACGATGGTTTTATCCGGCTCTGACATGCAGTTGGGCCACGGCGAGACGATTGCTGACACTGCTCGCGTGTTGTCGCGTTATGTGGATCTGATCATGATGCGCACCTTTGAGGAAGACACGCTTTTGGAGATGGCTGAATACGCCACCGTGCCAGTGATCAACGGGCTGACCGACCGCACGCACCCCTGCCAAATCATGGCCGACATCCTGACGTTTGAGGAGCACAACGGTCCGATCAAAGGCAAAAAGGTTGTCTGGGCTGGGGACGGTAACAACGTGTTTGCCAGCTTCGCGCATGCGGCCAAGCAGTTCGAGTTTGATCTGGTGTTCTCTGGCCCGCAACCCTTGGACCCTGAGGAAGCTTTGAACGGGCTCTACACCACCGAGCGCAACCCGCAGGCAGCTGTTGAGGGCGCTGATCTGGTGGTCACGGACACTTGGGTGTCGATGCATGACCCACAATCCGCGCGCGA
Organism: Litoreibacter sp.; assembly: GCF_039974535.1. Lineage (GTDB taxonomy): Bacteria > Pseudomonadota > Alphaproteobacteria > Rhodobacterales > Rhodobacteraceae > Litoreibacter. The sequence continues at coordinate 46,148 of NZ_JBDWIU010000012.1, forward strand.
GCGTCGCCACAATCAATTGCGTGGCTATCAGGTTAACAAGGACTTGATGGATAACGCCAAGCCGGACGCACTATTCATGCACTGCCTGCCCGCGCACCGCGACGAGGAAGCCACGTCCGAGGTGATGGACGGGCCGAATTCGGTCGTGTTTGACGAGGCGGAGAACCGTTTGCACGCGCAAAAGGCCGTTATGCGGTGGTGCTTGGAAGGGTAGACTGTTGGCGGGCGTTCGCAGTCATGTGGACGCCCATTGGGCTAACCCAGAGGCGGGGCCTTAGATCGCCCGTTTTAACCGCAGCACCCGCTCGTGCATTGCGGCTTCTCAATTGGGTTTAGATCGCCCTGCGTGAGTGGGAAAGCGCCCGTTAGGGTCAACTCGGGCACTTGAAGCGCGTCGGAGAGTTTGGCGATAGTTGCTTGAGGCAGAATTGATAGGGCCTCTGCTTCAATCTTCGCTAATTTCCGTTCCGTAAGGCCGGACAGTTTGGCGAGCTTCGGTCGCCCGATTTTGCGCCCTTTGCGTATGGCTTTAAGGCGGTCACTTTTGATTTCTACAAGATCAGTCATGAGGCGTACCTATCAAGCTTGGTTGTGACATTCTAGGAGCAATGCGAGAAGCGAGAGAATGGCTGCTTGGAGCCCATTTTACCGTTTTTCTGCATCGCAGCTAAAATCGGCTTTCGGGAAACCGGCAAAACTGATCCTGAAATCACGGCCCAAACCGGACATTTAGCATGACTAGTTAGTGCGGTCGTTGCTTCCTTTTCGCTGCAGCCGCGAAACGAGTTTCGTAACCAAGGCCAGCCGTGCGGTTAAAGCAATGTACATCGATGCAAGTGGTCCGTTTAAGCAGGTTCACTCAATTTTGCAGAGCTCTTTATCTCAGTCTAGTGTTACCGCAATTTTGTAGTGTTCGCTGCAGCGAGTTCCTGGCTTCGGCACTGCGCGGCATTTATGGTGTTGCTCATGAGGTCCGTCAACGCGTCACTGCCAATCATTTGATCAAGACCAGCGGCGGTTGTACCGCCTTTGGAGGTGACTGCGTCACGTAGCGTGCTGGCATCGGCTCCTGGTGCAGCGAGCATCTTTCCAGCGCCTGCCACCGTTTGTAGAGCAAGCGTTTTGGCGAGATCCATTGGAAGGCCCAAGTCTGCTGCTGCTGCGGTCATCGCCTCGGCCATTGCAAAGACATATGCGGGACCAGATCCAGAAAGACCTGTGACAACATGGAGCAAGTCTTCTTGCGGAAGTTGAACTGACAATCCGACAGCGTCGAAAAGTGATTTTGCAAGCTCAACATCTGAAGGCGTGCTGGCCGTATTTGCAAACATCGCTGTTGCCCCAAGCCCAACGGAGGCAGGTAGGTTAGGCATTGCGCGGATGATCGGTGTCTGCGTACCCAAATGCTGTTCGAACAGGCCGATGGGGGCGCCGGCAGCGATTGAAACTACAACCGTGTCGCCACCGGAAAATTGTGCAAGATCGGGAAGGAGCGCGTCCAAGGTTTGCGGTTTGGTCGCGATCACGACCACGGCCGGCTTTTCCGGAAGAGACGTATTCAACCGAATGCCGCTTTGCGAGGACAGCCAATCAGACGGGGTTGGGTCCTGAATGGTGACGGCCTCTGGAGATAACCCAGCCACGAGCCATCCTTCCAATAGAGCTTGGCCGATGAAGCCACACCCGATCAAAACGAGGCCGCGCGTGTTGAGTTGTTTCATATTATCCATGCGTATTTTCTTCGACGAGTGTTTTGTACAGTGCACGAATACGTTTGGTCATGGTGTGGTCGCCATTGCCGATGGACTTGCCATCGATTTCGGCCACAGGCGTTTGTGCGCCAAATGTACCCGTTAAAAACGCCTCATCTGCGCCATAGGCCTCATAGAGCGAGTAGTTTTTCTCATGTACGGGAATGTCGTTGGCGCGGCACACGTCGATCACTTTTTGCCGTGTCACCCCATTCATGCAGTAGTCTCCGGTTGAGGTCCAAACCTCTCCGCGGCGCACAATGAAAAAGTTACACGCATTGGTGGTGTTCACAAAGCCATGCGGATCAAGCATGAGCGCCTCATCTGCGCCGGCTTGCTCGGCCTGCAGGCACGCAATGACACAATTTAGCTTGGAATGTGAGTTGTATTTCGCGTCTTGGCTCATGGGCAAACCGCGCACCTGCGGAACGGTGGCCAAGCGGATACCTTTGGCCAGCAAGCTGGTCGCTGGTTTGGAATGTTCAACAATCGCAACGATCGTTGGGCCAAAACGGCTTAGGCCGGGATGTTGAAACGGCTTGGCTTTGCGCCCGCGGGTGATCATCAACCGGCAATGCGCATCAGAGGTCATGCCATTGGCCTCTGCGGTCTTGTTCAAAATGTCCAGAATGTCGTCTGGGCCCATGCCGATATCAATCGACACTGACTTCAAGGAATTGAACAGGCGGTCCATGTGTTCATCAAAGAAGGCCCATTTTCCATTATACAGGCGCATCCCTTCCCACATGCCGTCGCCAAGCATAAAACCACTGTCATACACAGAAACCACAGCTTCAGCCTTGGGAACCAAATCTCCGTTCACATAGATCAGGATGTTGTCGTTGCGTGCGTCCTGCTCAGCATCATGTGTTGAGTGGCTATCAGTCTTCGTCATACTTAATGTCCTAGTATCTGGCCCAAGAAGGCCTTGGTGCGCTCTTGCTGAGGCGCGTTAAAGAAAGTTTTAGGGTCTGCTTGTTCAACAACCTCGCCGTCAGACATGAAGACAACACGGTCCGCGACTTGACGGGCAAAGCCCATCTCGTGTGTCACGCAGATCATGGTCATGCCTTCATCGGCAAGCTTCACCATCACGTCCAAAACCTCTGCAATCATTTCTGGGTCTAGGGCGGAGGTGGGTTCGTCAAACAACATGATTTTTGGCTTCATGCACAGAGCACGGGCGATGGCCACGCGTTGTTGTTGGCCGCCAGACAGTTGACCAGGGAACTTATCAGCCTGCTCAGGAATTTTGACCTTGTGCAGGTATTCCATTGCAATCTCTTCCGCCTCAGCGCGCGATTGTTTGCGCACCAGCATTGGCGCGAGCGTGCAGTTTTCAAGGATGGTCATATGAGGGAACAGGTTAAAGTGTTGAAACACCATGCCTGTTTCGCGGCGGATTTCGTCGATGTTATCGAGGTTGTCATCCAGCTCAGTGCCAAAGACATTGATAGAGCCTGCGTGATATTCCTCCAAGCGATTGATGCACCGGATCAGCGTCGATTTACCTGACCCGGATGGACCGCAGACGACGACCTTTTCACCTTGAGCAACCGATAGATCGATCCCTTTAAGAGCGTGGAAGGTCCCGTAGTATTTATCCATGTTTTGTATGCGAACAGCGTGTGAATTAGTCATTAGACGTTCCTATCTTTGGGCCACAGCCATGCGGCGTTCCAAATGCGCGCCATAGCGCGATAAGGCGAAAACGAAGATGAAATAGATGAAACCGACAAAGCAGTAGACTTCGACATGGGCGAAATTCCAGTCCGCATTGCCATAGGCGGCATTGCCAGATGCGAGGATTTCGAAAAAGCCGATGATCACCACTAGGGACGTTTCTTTGAACGTGATCACCAACTGGTTGATCGTTGGCGGCAGGGCATTTCGAAATGCTTGCGGCAGAACGATGTAGCCAATGCGGTGCCAATACCCCATGCCAAGTGCTTTGGCGGCTTCTTCTTGTCCCGGGGAGAGTGCCTGCATGCCGCCGCGAATGATCTCGGCCTGATAGCACGCAAAGAACAATGCGTAACCGACAATCACGCGATACAATTTGTCACCAATCATCCAGCCAGGCAGGACAAAGGGCAAGACGATGGCAAAGGTGAACATGATCGATAGCAACGGAAGTGAGCGGATCGTATCAATCACAACCCCCATGGTGCGCGCGATCCATGGCAGTTCAGAGCGGCGCAACAAGGCAAAAACGATGGCAAGCGGCATGCCTAAAAGGGTGGTGGTCGCAAAGATGAAGATGGTCAGCGACAGGCCACCCCAGTTTTGTTCAAACACAGGCGTCAAACCTAAAATGCCGCCGCGCATGAGGATGTAGAACACCAAAAACCCACCAACCCATAGGCCAGACAAACGACGAGCGTTCCAAAACCACGGCACACATGACAAGATGCCCGTGATCACTATCGCAACGCAGGCAATCCCTGAGCGCCACTGTTCCTCAAACGGGTACAGGCCGAAGAGAACCAAGCGCCAACGTGCATCGATAACTGCCCAACAGGCCCCTCCTGCACCATGCCCGCAGGCATCTTTGTTTTCTTCGCTGAACGTGGCGTTGATCAGGCCCCAATTTACCAATTGCCAGATGGCCCAAGCCACGAAAGTGGCAAAGGTCACAGTTACAACTGAATTCAAACGCGTAGAAAAGTAGTCCGCACGGATTGCCTCAATGACCGATGGTGGGTGATAGGTCTTAGCCATTGATCAAGTCCTCAGCTGATTGCCCTTGAGCTTAATCGCGTCATTCACGCGATTAAGCACCCAGGCCATAGAATAGTTGATCACAAGGAAGCCGCCCATCAAGATCGCAATCAGTTCCAGCGTCTGGCCTGATTGATTGATCGATGTGGAAATCACCATGAAGAAGTCGACGAATCCAACGGCGATCCCGATTGTTGTTGATTTGAACAGCCAGACATACTGATTGATCAGGGTTGGCAAAACAGCGCGGATCGCCAGGGGCAGGCGGATGTAAACAAACGTCTGAAACTGCGACAGTCCAAGCGCGTGACCGGCTTCGCTCTGACCTTTGCCAACGGCGTTAAAGCCAGCACGCACGATCTCACCAATATAAGCGCCACCATAGATAGAAATGCTGACGATACAGGCCATCAGTTCCGGCGATATACGAATACCTTCGCGAAAATTCAGTCCCTTGAGGAAAGGTTGACTGACAAGAGAGGAGTCTGGAATGCGGCCCCACCAAAGCAAGCCAGCGGACAGGACCAACCACGTGATCCAGATCCCTCGCGCACGTGTTTTTTTCTGAGACATGGAGACACGTGCAAACTTTCGTGCGCTTTTCAACCAGATCCACAGCCCAAAAGTGACCACTAGGGCTGCGAAGACAAGAAAGACCGAAAGCCCAGTGACGTTCAAACCGGGCAGATAAACCCCGCGTCCGGTAAAGAAAATCGGGCCCGTGGCATCCGCGAAGTCACGCGGGCGGGGCAGCGTTGTGAGGATCGCATACCAGAAAAAGACTTGAAGCAGCAAAGGAAGGTTACGGAAAATTTCGACATAGGTGGTGGCAATCAACTGCGCCATCTTGTTCCCTGAGACACGCATAACGCCGATCGCGACACCCAAAACAGTCGCAAGTGTGAGTGCGATGACACCCAGAAATAGAGAATTGAGAATGCCCACCCAGATCGCCTTGAGGTAGGTGTCCGAAGTGCTGAAATCGATCAATGAAAAGCTGATCCCCCAGCCCGTCGCCCGTTCTAAAAAGCCAAAACCAGACGTCATTCCCTGCGCTTCAAGGTTGCTGCGTGCGGTAAAGCCGAAGACGACGATTAGAAGAATGAAGATTCCAACAAAGCCGAGTTGCGCAGCGCTATCGCGGGTCGATTTGTCTTTTAATGCAGCAAACATGAGCGTTCTCCGAAGCGTGTTCTCAGGGGCCACAGGGCAGCCCCTGAGATGGCGATAAGTTAGTCAATCGTCAGCGGGTAGAAGACGCCGCCATTTGTGTAGAGTTCGTTCATCCCACGTGGAAGCGCGTACGGCTCGGCGATGTTGCGATCAAAGATCTCACCATAGTTGCCGACTTCTTTGATCAGGTTGTACGCCCAGTCATCGGACAGCCCCAATCGTTCACCGTACCCCGGCGTCACACCCAAGAATTTTTCGACTTGTGCGGAACCTGGGTCGGCTCGAACCTCATCTACGTTCGCCTGCGTAATTCCATTAATTTCGGCAAACCACAGGGAGCTGAGCATCCAGTTCATCACATCGAGCCACTTAGGGTCGCCCTCTGGGACGATGATGCCTTCTGGCTCAAGCCCCAAAACGTCAGGCAAGATTACATGATCTTCTGGGTTTTCAGAAGTCGCGCGGGTTGCCGCGAGGGGCGGAGAGAACAAGATCAGGCCATCGCAACGTTGGTTGAAGTACGCGGTTTTTACCTCGTCGCCGCTTTCAAAAACAACAACCTCAGCCTCGATCTCATTGTTTTCAAGGTACGAGGCCAGCACACGTTCAGTGGAGGTGCCTGCGGAGACACAGATAGAACCGCCGTCAAGATCAGCAACGCTTTCAGCGCCCAGATCCGCATGGGTCATAACGTGGAAGGCACCCACGAAATACGGTTGAGAATAGGACAAATTCAATTCGGTATCGCGGCTTTGTGTCCAGCCAGACAGTTTGATCACAACATCGATGTCGCCCGATTGCAGGGCAGGCCAGCGTTGCGCCCAAGAGATCGGTACGATTTCAAGGTTGCCTTCAGACTGCCCAAACAAGGAGGCTGCAAGGCCTTTGCACAGATCAATGTCCATGCCTGTCCACTCGCCTTGGTCATTCACTTCGGCAAAGCCCAAGAAGCTTCCGTTGTGACCACTGCAAAGCAGTTTTCCACGTTCGAGTGTTGTGTCCAATCGACTTTGTTCCTGTGCTTGTGCACCACCTGCGGCAAGTCCCAATGCGAGGGCACCATACATCAATTGTTTCATTGTCATCTCCATGTTGGGTTGTTCCAATTTACCTTGCCGACACTTTGTCGACATGATTTTTGAAGAGGCTAGTCGACAGAAAGTCGACAGGTCAAACATTTTTATGCAAAATGACCGGTAAAATCATAACTGCTTGATTTAAAGGCATGCGAGGACGATGAATATGGCCAAAATTGACAAAGCCGAAGTGGCCCCCATCAAGCGACGGGGGGATGGTGCACGCCGTGTCTATGAAGATCTACGCAATGAGATTCTTGAATTGAAGCTCGCTCCAGGCTCCGCATTGGACGAAACGAGCCTTTCGAAAAGGTTTGAAATGTCGCGTTCTCCCGTGCGTGAGGCTATTGTTCGACTGGCGGCGGATGGCTTGGTGCATACCTTGTCCAATCGCTCCACGATCGTTGCTCCTATCGATATCGGTACCCTGCCGCGTTTCATCGAAGCCATTGATTATTTGCAACGCGCCACGACGCGGCTGGCGGCAATACACCGTACGTCTGATCAGGTTTTACAGATGCGTGAGGCGGCGCACATCTATGATGTTCTTTGCCAAAAGGGAGAACCTTTGGCGCTATCAGAGGCGAACAAGGTCTTCCACATGACAATTGCTGATGCAGGAGGAAATCCGTACCTCGCGCGTGCATATGCGCGGCTGCTCGACGAAGGCCGACGCTTATTGCACCTTCACTATTCATCGGTGCGCAGTGAACAGAGCGCTTTTCCGTTGAGCCCAGCACACCACCAGATGGTCGATGCCATAGAAGCCGGAGATGAGGCGGCCGCAGACAGACTTGCACATGAACACACGCGTGTCCTTCATGATAGAATGCAAGAATTCATACGAGTCAGCTATCTGGAACTGCCGATGTAAGGCCAATCTGTTTCTTAGGTCATCACGGTTTTCTCGCGGTTGGGCCTTGGCTACGATGGTGGCACTATAAAAATTGGACTCCGTGATGCCACCAGACTGACCACAGCATATTTGAGCGCGGTATCAAGAAGGGCTGCTATCAATTCTGTTCGCTAGCCGTGTGCACCCGCAGCGAAAGTCTGCTTTCCGCTCATGATGCGTTTCGTTACCATTGCAGCATTTGAAAAGCGGTCTATTGGCGACGTGGTCGGCTACGTCCGGTTTGTCCGCAAAGCGGACACAGGCTTATTTCGCAATCAACTGACCTGCCCCGCCAATTTCGGGGACTTGATGATGCAGGTAGTGGAAGGCTGTGGCGTAGAGCTTGCCGACCTCCACACTGACGATTTTACGACGGTTTTACCAAGGTTTTACCCTGGGGCGACGGCCGCCTGTATTGTCTAATGCAGCGCCGCGCAGGAATGTTAGCTATTCCGGCATCGCCCCCAACCGCATTGCAAGTACGCCAATTAGGATCGCTGCCATGCATAGAAAACCCGCGCCAAAAATCCATGCAACCGGCGTGGAGTAAACATCGGCCATGGCTCCGATCAAGACCAACCCTAGTGCCGCCCCCAACTGCTGTATTAGGGATCGCAGAGACAGCATTGTAGACCTTTGACGATCTTCCACACAGCTATGCAGGATGCTGCTGGCAGGTGTCTCGCTTGCCCCAAGAGCGATGGAGTACACAATAAAAACGCCAATAAAGCCGACTATTCCATCCTGCATCGCCAGTGCGACTTGAACAGCCGCGAGACACGCAAAAATTACCGACAGTGTGACCGCGTGGCGACGCTTGAATATTCGGCTGATGTGGGGAGACAGCGATGCACCAAACGCGATTGAGAAAAAGTAGCAGGCCGTCAGAGCCCCAATAGCGGTATTTGCGTAGCCCTGATCCAACATTGGCTTGGCGTATGTCGGCCAGATCACCTCGACCGGATTGGTTGCCATTAGGAAAAACGCCAGCGCCGCCAACAGGACCGAAAGCGTAGGGTGCTTCAACGCAAGACGACTGGCCTGAGTGATCACCGATGGGACGTTGGCGAACCCTTGTTTGAGGGCGTTGGGATTAAGGGGGCGTGGTTCCTCAGTGATGGCAAGCATGGTGTAAATCAACACTCCGACCATCACAGCAAAACTTGCAGCGTAGGAAACATCATAGATGCTCAATCCATACCGCTGAACGACTGAGCCGAATGCATCGGGCAGGATGCCTCCCAAAACGGCTCCGATTGCTAGACCCATAGCGTTGGCCGACTGAGCTTTGGCAAGCGCGGGTTGGACATCCACATTTGGCGCATTGGCTTTGAAAGTTTCAACAAACCACGCGTCAAGCGTGCCTGACCGCAAAGCACGCCCAAATCCAATGAAGGCAAACGAAAGAGCCAGAACATAAAAATCATTCGCTGACAGGAAAAGCGCCAACGAAATCAAACTGGCAAGGACCGCCGTAAGAAAAACCGGTTTGCGTCCAATACTATCGGCTAAGCCCCCGAATGGGAGCTCCATCGCCATTGTTGTGATAGAATAGACCCCGAAGAGAAGCGAAATCTGGAAGAGGTCCATGCCGCGATCCGTCAGTGCCAGCGCAACCACGGCCACGGTGAGGCCCATGGCGAAGCGATCCAGAAACTGATGTATCTGAAACACCCGAATGTGCCGTCGAGCAGTTCCTGACAGTGTATTGAAAGAGAATTCTACGTCGTTCGCCATGCACGCAGTTTCGGGGGTGCTCGCTTCGAACACAATACCTTTGCAGCGCTACGGTCGTCATTAGCCCGCCAAAGAGGTCATTCGAAGAATAACGGTGAAGATCAGCAAAGTTCTACAGGGTGAACACAGGCTAATTGCGCAATCAACTGATCTGCCCCGTCTATTTCGGCGTCATGATGATGCAGGTGGTGGAGCCCGTGGCGTAGAGTTTGCCGTCTTCGATGCCGACGATTTTGCCTGTGGCCACGCCAGTGGAGCGGCCCGCGTGCTCTACCGTGCCGATGCTGTCCACGGTTACATCTAGAGGTATCGGGCGGATGATGTTCACCTTGAATTCCATCGTTGTGTAGAAGGAGCTCTTGGGCACCCGCGTCATCACTGCGCAGGCCATCGAGCTGTCCAATAGGGTGCCATACCAGCCGCCATGCACCGTGCCACTTGGGTTTAGCGTGTCGAAGGTGGGCGTGCCTCGAAAGACGACTTCGTCGGGTTTAACGCTGTGCAATCTGTAGTTTAGCGCCTTGCCGATGGGGGGCATCGGTAGATCCCCTGCGAGGACCTTTTGCATGAATTCCAAGCCGGACATGGACAAAATCACCTCCCGCGAGGGGAGCTGATCTATGGAGGTTGGCTGGTATTGTTCGGGCATATGGCGGGCCTGTCTCTTAAGGTGTCAGGGAGACGGTAAGAGACAGGCCCATTGGGCGCAATAGGCCGGAGTATTAGGCCACTTGCGCCAACGCTGTTTTAGGTGCGACGCCCAATGCCGCGCAGATGTCGCGGGTCAGCTCGGGGCGATTGAGGGTGTAGAAGTGCAAATCATCGACGCCGCCCTCCACAAGATCGGTGCACAGCTCGCTGATCACCGACTGGGCCAACAGGTCGTGGCGATCGTCGCGGATCGCGGCTGTGAAGGCATCGTCGAGCCATTGAGGGACCATCGTGCCAGTGCGAATGGCGAAGTTGCGGGCACGGGTCCAGTTCTCGATCGGGAAGATGCCCGGCAAGATCGGCTTGTCGATGCCAGCTTTTACGCAGGCGTCGCGGAAGCGGAAGAAGGTGTCCGCCTCAAAGAAGAACTGCGTGATCGCCGCATCTGCGCCCGCGTCAAACTTGCGCTTGAGGTAGGCGATATTGTCGTCCATCGAGCCTGCCTCGGGGTGGCTGTCAGGGTAGGCGCCGACGCGGATGGTGGCGTCGGTTTCGGTTTTCAACGCCTCGATCAATTCGATAGAGGAGGCAAAACCATCCTTGGTTGGCGCGAAATCTTCGCCCTTTGGCGCATCGCCGCGCAGGGCGACGATGTCTGTCACGCCGGACTTCATGTAGTCACACGCGATAGACATGGTCTCTTCGCGGGTGGCGCTGACGCAGGTCAGATGCGCCGCGACGCGCAGGTCGGTGGATTTGTTTAGGGCTGTGACCGCCTCATGGGTCAACTCGCGGGTCGTGCCGCCAGCGCCATAAGTCACGGAAACAAAAGTGGGATCGAGCGGGGCCAGCGCCTGAATTGTGTCCCACAGCCGGAAGCTTGCCTCAACGGATTTGGGCGGGAAGAATTCAAACGAGACGTTAGGGCGGGTCATATCAGGGTCCTTTTGGGGTTGCTTGCTTGTGCCACAAGCCTCGATGTGAGACAAATTCATAACTTTCACGATGATTATGAGGATCGCATGCATATCGAATTTCGACACCTGCGAACGGTGCGTGCCATTCACGAGGCTGGCGGCTTGGCCAAGGCGGCGGATCAGCTGAATATTACACAAAGCGCGCTGAGCCATCAGATCAAGGGCTTGGAAGATCAGGCGGGTGTCGAGCTGTTCATTCGCCGTGCCAAGCCGATGAAACTGACCGCTGCGGGGCGCAAATTGCTGCGGCTGGCGGAGCGCATTTTGCCCGAGGTGGAAGCGTTGCAAGCGGACTTTGAGGGCTTGCGCGTTGGAAAAACCGGTCGCTTACATATAGCGATTGAGTGCCACGCCTGCTTCGAGTGGCTATTTCCCGTGCTGGAAGGGTTCCGCAAGAACTGGCCCGATGTAGATGTGGATATCCGTCCCGGATTGTCGTTCGACGGCTTGCCTGCTTTGGTGCGCGAAGAGGTGGATTTGGTCGTGTCCTCGGACCCTGAAGACCTGCCGGGCGTGGATTTTACCCCGTTGTTTGATTATGAGCCGGTGTTCGTGGCCTCTAGCCAAAACCCATTGGCTAAGAAGGGCTTCATTGAGGCCGAAGACCTGCGCGACCAAAATTTAATCACCTACCCAGTGGACCGCACGCGCCTTGATGTGTTCACCGAGTTGCTGGCCCCCGCTGGGGTTGAGCCGAAGGGGGTGCGTCAGGTGGAACTTACGGCGGTGATCTTGCTGTTGGTGGCGTCCAATCGCGGGGTGGCGGTGCTGCCGGATTGGGTCGTGCGCGAGGTGCGCTATAATTCCGACTATGTGACGCGGCCTTTGACCAAAGAGGGTCGGACCAAACGGCTTTATGCGGCGACGCGTAGCGAAGACACGGCCAAACCGTTTATGGCTAACGTTATCCGATTGGCCCGCACGGAACCGCTGAAACTGCAGCGTGCGCCGGAGCTGAGTTAGCAACCTGCGGGTGGAGACTGGCCGTGGCTGAATTTACGAGCATTCCAATTCTTGATCTCGCGCCCTTAATTGCTGGCGAGGACACCACCGATTTGGCGCGCGATTTTGTGCGCGCTTATGGGGAAACGGGGTTCGGCTATGTGGTGAACCACGGTGTGGACGAGACGTTGCGCCAAGCGGTTTTCGACGCCTCTGCACAGTTCCACGCCTTGCCGAATGCGACCAAAGACGCGATCGCCCTTGATCCCCGCCACCGTGGGTATATCGCGATCAACACCTCAACGGATGTAAATTCTGATCTGGCGGAGGTGACCAAGCCCAACCAATCCGCGTCTTTTATGATGATGCGCGAGGATGCGGCGATCTCTTCGGATGTCTATCTGTCTGGTCCCAATCAATGGCCTGAATTGGATGGTTTTCGTGAGGCTTGCGAAGCTTATGCGGATGCTATGACCGATTTGGGTCGTAAGCTGATCGGGTTGGCGCTGGATGCTCTTAACATAGAGGACCGCAGCATATTGGCGGGGTTTGACACCCCGACGACGTGGCTACGACTGCTGCATTACCCACCGCAACCCGCGCAAGCGCCTGAGGATCTATATGGTTCCGCCCCGCATAAAGATTTCGGCTGTCTGACGCTTTTGGCGCAAGACGATGTGGGCGGGTTACAGGTGCAAACCCCTGCGGGAAACTGGGTGGATGCGCCGCCGCTGAGCGGGGCGTTGGTGGTGAATGTGGGGGATATGTTGCACCGCTTGTCGAATGGCCGTTTGTTGTCGACGCCGCACCGTGTGATCAATGCGTCGGGGCGCGAGCGGTACTCGGTGCCGTTCTTCTTCGATCCGCATGTCTCGGCGGATATTGCGCCACTTGCGGGGACTGGAGAACCGCGGTTCGCCTCGATCAACTTTGGTGAATTCCTGCGAAGCGAGCTAGAGGCGGGATACGACGCGCATCACGCGGATGATGAGGGTTAGGCCGCAGGCGGCACAAGTTTGGCCATGCGACGTTCGCGCATGAGGATGTAGAGCCCCGCCGCCATCGTAATGCAGATGCCAAGCATGGCGAGCGAGTTGGGCCAGTCCCCAAAGACCGCAAAGCCGACCATCGTGGCAATCGGAATTTCCAGATATTGGATAGGGGCGACCGTGGCGGAGGGCGCGTACCGGAGGCTCCAAGTCATGACCAAATGCGCGAAGGTGCCCAGCAGGCCGATGGCCACAAGCATGGTCCAAACCTTAGCGCTTTCGGGCTTCACGATTTGGAATTGCTCAATAGCGTCTGTACCGGGGATCAGGTACATCGCGCTAAGGATAGCCAAGGCAACGAGGCCGCTGACGGCTTGTAGGCTAATCGGGTCCGCGTCCTTGGCGATTTGGCGCGTGACCAGCATGAACAGGGCGAAGACCACGGCAACGACCAAGGGCAACAAGGCGGGTGCGCCGACAGCCGCAAAGCTGGGTTGGATCACCAAAAGCGTGCCGAGGAAACCCACCACGCAGGCCAATAAACGCCGCATGCCGACCTCCTCGTTCAACACGTATTTGCCGAGTAGCAACATGATGAAGGGCATCACGAAGGCGATGGCCACCGCGTCCGCCAGTGGTAGAAACCGCAGGGAGGAAAACATCGCCCCGATCCCGATGATATGCAGCACGGAGCGCAATATGGTCAGCCGCAACAATCGCCCTTTAAAAAACACGTTTCGGCCAGTGATCCAGACCAATGGAAGCAGCACCAAGGCTTGTACTCCAAAACGGATTAACATGAGCTGCCCGAGAGGAATGCTCTCGCCCAAAATCTTGGCCAGCGAGTCCCCGATGGGCGCAAGGACGCAGAAGCCAATCATGAACATGATGCCTAGGAGGGGACGGTCTGTGGACATAAGTTAGCAGTCGTTCATATTTACCCTGTCCGCAAGGGCTTTCCCTAAGCGCGGGATAGGTCTATACGCGCCTCCGAACCTCTCCACAGGATGATGACCCATGCAAGGCAGCGCCAATCTTAACGTTATGATCAAAGCCGCACGTGTTGCTGGCCGATCGCTGGTAAAAGACTTCCGCGAAGTCGAGAACTTGCAGGTCTCGATGAAGGGAGCTGGCGACTTCGTGTCCAAGGCCGATTTCGCCGCCGAGGCCATCATCAAAGAACAACTGATGGAAGCGCGCCCGACTTACGGCTGGCTTGGTGAGGAAAGTGCTGAGATTGAAGGCAAGGACCCGACACGTCGCTGGATCGTGGATCCGTTGGACGGCACGACTAACTTCTTGCACGGGATGCCGCACTTCGCAGTCTCTATCGCTTTGGAACATAAGGGCGAAATCGTATCCGCCGTGGTTTATGACCCCGCCAAGGACGAGATGTTCGTGGCTGAAAAGGGTGAAGGTGCGTTCATGAACGAGCAGCGCCTGCGGGTGTCTGGCCGCCACAAAATGATCGAATCCGTATTCGCCACTGGCGTGCCCTTTGGTGGTAGCCGCTACCTGCCTGCCGCTTTACAGGACCTTGCGCGATTGGCACCACAATGTGCAGGTATTCGCCGTTGGGGTTCTGCCGCGCTGGACTTGGCTTACGTTGCCGCTGGTCGTTATGACGGCTACTGGGAGCGGGGCCTGAACATCTGGGACATCGCGGGTGGCGTGTTGTTGGTCCAAGAATCGGGCGGCTTTATCGAGCCGATCCGCGAGGGGCAGAGCATTTTGGTAGACGGTCATATGATCGCCGCGAACGCAGAGATTTTCCCAGCCTTTGCCAAAACCATCCGCGAACGCGAGTAAAGCCCACCAAGACCGGGCGTTTTGAAGGCGGTGGAAACCCCTAGTCTGACAATAGGTCTTTGCTGAGCCTATTCGCGGCGTCTTGAATCAATTGCACCTGAGAGATCAATAGCTCGATAGACAGCCGTTGAGTGGGGCCGTGCATGGCAAGGGCCGAGACAAATCGACCATTTGCATCTGTGATCGGCACAGCCAGCGCGATCATGCCGTCGAGGAACTCTTCGCGGTCCAAAGAATACTTCAGCTTTCGAACCTCCGCCAATTCCTCAAGCAAGGTCTCGGGGGATGTGTGCGTTCGTTCGGTCATTTTCTCGAAGTTTAGGCATTGAACCAAAGTTTCCCGTTGTTTTAGGGGCAGGCTCGCAAGGAAGCACTTGCCGCTCGCCGTGCAATGGAAGGGGACGTTGGTCCCGATGGGGAGCTGAATTCGAAAGGCCCAGTCGGTTTCAACCCTGTCTAGATATTGCATGCCTTCGTCTTCTGGAACGACGTAGTTAACGGTCTCCCCGATCTTGGCTGCGAGGTCAGATAGAATTTGGCGTCTGGCGATGTGGTCTCTGGAACTGTGAATGAGGCCAGACCCGAGCTCGCGCAGCCTTCTTGCAACTTGATATCGCTTTGAGTTTCCGTGTTGGGCGATGAAGCCGTTCTCTGCAAGGGTCGCGCAAAGGCGATGGATCGTTTGTTTGGGTAGGCCAAGGGATTCATTGATCTCACTGGCGGTCATGGCCTGATTGCTTCGCCCCAAAACCTCGAGGATGAGCAGCGTCCTCAGGTTGGTTGGAATTCGATCTGATGAAGCCAAAGCAAAGCCCTCCAAAAAAGAATGATGTATTTTTTTAGAATCATTGTACTGTGATTTTCTACCAAAAACGAGACAAAAAGTCTCATTTTTTAAACATTGGGGAATTTTTTGGACTTTGACTTCGTCATCGTAGGTGCTGGATCGGCAGGATGTGCGCTTGCCAATCGCCTTTCGGAAAGTGGAGAGCACTCGGTTGCGTTGCTTGAGGCTGGGCCGAAGGATAGCAATCCTTGGATACATATTCCGGTCGGCTACTTTCGTACGATGGGCAATCCGCTCAGTGATTGGCAGTATAAAACCCAAGCCGACCCCGGCATTGCCGGACGTTCGATCCCTTGGCCGCGCGGCCGAGTTTTAGGCGGATCAAGCTCGATAAACGGGCTTCTTTATGTTCGCGGGCAAGCCGAAGATTACGACGGCTGGGCCCAGATGGGGTGCACTGGTTGGAGCTGGGACGATGTGCTTCCCCACTTCAAAAGCTCGGAAAATTGGGAAGGTGACAACAAGGACGAATTGCGCGGCAAAGGCGGCCCGCTTTCAGTTCAGCATTCTCGATTGAAGCGCGATATTGTCGACACGTGGGTCGATGCTGCCGTGGCGGCGGGTTACCAACGCAACCCAGATTATAATGGCGGTGAGCAAGATGGCGTAGGGCATTTCCAGTTGACGATGAAGGGTGGGCGGCGGTGTTCAGCTGCTGCTGCGTATTTGACCCCTTACCGGAGCCGTAAGAATCTTCATGTCCTGCCCAACACCCAAACCGAAAAGGTTCTGATTGAAGGTGGTCGCGCGGTTGGTGTTTGGGCGCGTCACAATGGCCAGATGAAGAAGATCTCCGCGCGTTGTGAAGTGATCCTGAGTGCGGGGGCGATTGGGTCTCCGCAAATCTTGATGCTGTCTGGCGTTGGCGACCCAGATGAGCTTCAGGCGCATGGCATTGACGTGAAGGTTGCGCTGAAAGGTGTGGGCAAAAACCTACAAGACCATTTGCAAGCGCGCCCAGTTTTCAAAACCGATCTTAGCACGATCAACACTGAGGCCAGCAACATCTTCAAGCAAGCGATGATCGGTGCGCAATATCTCCTCACTCAACGGGGGCCAATGGCCATGGCGGCGAGCCTTGGCACCGGTTTCTTGAAAACGGAAGACCATCTCGCGACGCCGGACATCCAGTTTCATATACAACCGTGGAGCGCTGATAAGCCCGCCGACGGCCCGCATAAGTTCTCGGCATTTACGGCATCGGTGCTGCAACTTCGCCCAGAGAGCACGGGGCATTTAACCTTAAGTTCGGCGGATATGGACGATCACCCCGAAATTCACCCGAATTACCTGTCGACAGAAACTGATTGCCGAACCCTTGTGAAAGGCATCCAGATTGCGCGCAAGATTGCTCAGACAGAGCCGTTGAAAGGCCATGTCACCGAGGAGCATGCTCCTGGCCCAGACGTGGCATTTGACGATGAGGCCGCGACACTTGATTGGGCGCGCCGCACCTCTGTGACGATCTACCATCCAACCGGAACTTGTAAGATGGGCATTGACCCGATGGCGGTTCTGGATCCCGATTTGCGGGTTAAAGGGGTCCGCGGCCTGCGGGTCGCAGATGCATCAATCATGCCTAAGATTGTGAGTGGCAACACCAACGCCCCAGCAATCATGATTGGGGAAAAGGCGAGCGCCCTCATCCTGAAGGATGCACGCCAATGAGCCATTCACGCACAAAAAAGAATTCAACGCTGGGCGGACCTACCGGTTCGCTTGGCCAACAACGAAACACTGCCAGCTGTGCACCTTCGCCTTTGGCAGCAAAGAAAACGATCCGCGAAGGTATTGAAACTAGGGAGGAACACTCATGTTCAAAATAAAACACTTAACAGCCGGTGTGACAGCATTGGCGCTTACGGCTACCGCTGCGATGGCCGAGAAAGTACTGCGGATTCAGTCGGTGCTGCCAAGCACAGCTGATGAAGTCTTCATGCTCAACGAGTTCGGCAAGGACGTGTCCGCACTGACGGGCGGCTCGCTCACCATCGAAGTGCTGCCTGCGGGTGCGGTTGTTGGCCCACGCGATATCATGGACGCGGTTGACGCGGGCCTTGTTGAGGGCGGTTTTGCTTGGACCCACTATTGGGGTGGCAAGCACGTTGCAGCCAACCTCTTTGGGGCACCTGTTGCGGGCGCTGGCGTTGGCATGGACAACATCGCGTTCTTGAGCTGGTTCCAGTATGGCGGCGGCAAAGAGCTGTATGACCGTCTGTGGGGCGAGATGGGTGTGAACGTCAAAGGGTTCATGCTTCAACCCGTTGGTCCTGAGGCTTTGGGCTGGTTCCCGAAACCAATCGAATCCATGGATGACTTCCGTCAGATGCGCTTCCGCGCCCCTCCGGGTATGGTTGGCGCGGCCTATGCAGAAATCGGCGTTCCGGCGGTGGCCATGGGCGGCGGTGACATTCTGCCAGCTTTGGAAAAAGGCACAATCGATGCGGCTGAATGGTGCTGCCCGAAGCCTGACTCTGTCTTTGGGTTCCAAAAAGTGCTGAAGCACTACTACCTGCAAGGTCTGCACCAAGTTGTGGTGAACGCGGACATGTACGTGAACCTCGACTTCTACAATGGCCTGAGCGAACTTGAGAAGAAGGCTCTGGAAGTCGCGGCAAACGCGTCGCTGTCCAAATCCATGTCTTACCGTATCTACGAAAACGGCAAGGCGCTTAAGGATCTGACCGAAAACCACGGCGTTATCCTTGAGGACACACCTGCTGACTACTTCACCGAGTACATGGCCGCAGCCAGAAAATCGCTGCAAGCCGCTTCGGACGAGAACGAGTTCTTCGCAGAAGTATGGCAGTCACAGAAAGATTTCGCGGACATCGCGGTTCCATTCTGGGCAGGTGCGCAAGCTTCAAACGCAAGCTTGGGCAAGGCACATGCTGACACTCTGAAATAAAACCAACTTTGGTGCGGGGCCCCAGTGGTCCCGCGCTTCATTTTTGGCATGGGCGCTGGCCTTTCCCCAAAATGAAGGCCCAAAAAGGGTAGTGATAAAAAGGGAGAACGGGGATGGCCGCAGATGAGGTGAACCCAGATGAGCTCGAGATTGCAGACGAGCTGATCGCGGAGCGACGTGCCGAGGCACCCGGTGAAACGCCGGAAGACATGACCGCATGGCAGCGCCCCATTACTGCGGCGATTGATGTTCTGAACTACCGCGCTGGGCAGCTCATCGCGCTGTTGATGGTGCCATTGATCATCGTGGTGGTGTTCGAGGTAATCTCGCGCAATTCGTTTTCCATCCTCCAAAATGCCGGATTTGAAGACCTTGCGCGATCACTGGGGCTTGGGCCGACGTTGTGGGTCTATGACACCAGCCGCATGATTGCGGGCGTCATGTTTATGGCGGCGGCCGGCTACGGGCTGATGCGCGGCGTGCATATTCGCGCCGACTTCCTTTACCGGAACTGGGAGGACAAAACGCAGGCAACGGTCGATGCCTCGCTCTACTTATTGTTCTTCATTCCTTCGATGATCTTTTTCACGATCGTCGCGAGCGAGTTCTGGTGGCTTGCCTTCTCGCGAGGGGAGACCATGCAAATCGACAGCGCTTGGGGGCCGCTCCTGTGGCCCGCCCGTTTGGCGATGCCTGTTGGTGGTCTGCTTTTGACGCTGCAAGGAATTCCAGAAATTTTCCGCGCCTTCCACAAGATGGGCAAGGAGCGCGAACGTTGGTTCCTGAGGGCGATGCCTGTCTACCTCATTGCGCTGGCTTGGCTTATATTGGCGATCTTCACGCCTGAATTGGTGCCAGGTGGCGAGTGGTTTACTGACCTGATGAGGGCACAACCCAACCTGTCAAAACCCACGATTGGCTTGATCATGCTAGGAGCGATGCTTTTCGTGATCTTCATCGGGTTTCCGATCTCGTTTACGCTGATCTTTCTGGCATTCGTTTTCGGTATCTGGGGGGCGAATTTCAAACTGACCACCTTGTTGATGACCTTGAACACCAACTCCACCATGTTGAACGACCAGCTGATGGCGGTTCCTTTGTTCGTCTTGATGGGGATCGTGATGGAAGCGGCAGGTCTGATGGAGCGTTTGTTTGCCTCTATCCAGATGATTATGGCCCGTGTGCGTGGGGCATTGTTTATCGCGGTGTTGATCGTCTCGACGATCTTTGCGGCGGCAACTGGGATCGTGGGGGCGTCGGTAACCCTTCTTGGAATTATGGCTGGCGCGACCATGAGCCGGTCCGGCTACAACGTGCAACTTGCTGCGGGCACGATCACCGCTGGCGGCACATTGGGTATTTTGATCCCGCCTTCGATCATGTTGATCGTGATGGGGCCTGTCTTGGAAGTGTCCACACTGGACCTGTTCCGCGGCGCCTTCATCCCCGGCGCGCTTCTGGCGACGCTCTATCTGCTTTATACCCTTGGGCGCTGCTGGTTGAATCCGGAACTGGGCCCGATCCTAGCGGAGGAAGACCAACCTGAGACCTCAAACTACTACGGGGCAGAGGTCGCCTTGATCTGTTTGGGCGTCCTGACCATATGCCGCGTTTTTGGCCTGAGTTTGGGCGGGACCTTTGCGGGGATAATCCCTTTCGGTGGGCTGGTCGTTTTGGGGCTGACCCTAGCCTTGGCCAACGCGGCCTACCGCAAGTTAAGCGTTTTGCGGATCGCCTTGCCAATTGCGATGGCGTTTCACCTCTACATGGTCTTTGCGAGTGCTGGCAGCGATGGCAGCGTCTCGATCTGGTCGATTGTCTTTGGTTTGTTCACCGCGCTCCTCGCATATCTGGGGCGGCCAATTTACCGCTCAGGGGAGGGCGAAAGCTTCTATTTCTCAGACCTATGGGACGAGTTCTTTGCGGGGTTGATGCCCCCGACGATCTTGATCTCATTCGCTTTGGGGTCGATCTTGCTTGGCCTTGCAACTCCGGCGGAGGCGGCGGCAATGGGGGCCTTTGGTGCCATTTTGCTCTCGATCGGCTACCGCAAGTTCACCATACCAAGCTTCTTTGACAGCCTGATCAAGGCCTTGGAAATCACGGTTCTGATCATGTTCCTTGTGGCGGCTTCAAACTTCTTCGGGGCAGAGTTCAGTGCATTGGGCACCCCAAAGATGATGACCGAGCTGCTGCTGGGCCTCGATATGTCGCCCTATTTGATCTTGATCATCGTGATGGCATTGATCTTCTTGCTTGGCTGGCCGCTGGAATGGGTCCCGATCGTATTGATCGTGGTTCCAATCCTTCTGCCAACCGTGGAGGCCTTGGATGTATACGGGCTGGAGCGTTACGACCTAATGGTATGGTTTGGTATTCTGGTCGCCGTGAACCTGCAGACCGCGTGGCTATCGCCGCCTGTGGCCCTGTCGGCCTACTTTCTTAAGGGGGTTGTGCCCAATTGGGATCTCAAGGATATCTACCTTGGTATGATGCAATTTATGCTGGTGCAGCTGTTGGGGCTAATTCTTTTGTTCCTCTTTCCGCAACTGGTGCTTTGGTTGCCAGCCGTGATGTCAGGAAATTAGAGTATGAGCACACAGCGTAGTTCTGTTTCCTACCTGAAATGGCCATTGATCACGACCTTTATCGGGCTTGGTTTGTCCGGCTGGTTGGGCTGGGTGACCAAGGGCGACTTGGGGGGCGTTCTATCCTTTCTCATGGTCGGGGCGGTGTTGGCTGCGCTTGAGATTGCGCTGTCTTTTGACAACGCAATCGTCAACGCCAACAAACTGGAAGAGATGACGCCACTTTGGCGGCAGCGGTTTTTGACGTGGGGCATTCTCATCGCCGTTTTCGGAATGAGGATTGTCTTCCCACTCGCTATCGTTGCCATTTTCGCATGGATCAACCCATTTGCGGCCATGCACATGGCGCTGGCCGACCCAGACGAGTACTCGCGCATTATCGGCCACGCGCATGGCCCCATATCGGCCTTTGGTGGCACGTTTCTTATGATGGTCGCCCTGAAGTTTTTCATCGACGAAGACAAGTCGGTGGATTGGATCGGGATGCTCGAAAAACGCCTGCGGTCTTGGGGATCAATCCGAGGTTTCGAGATCGCGTTCGTGCTGGTGGTTGTGTTGCTCGTTTCGCGGTGGTTGCCGGAGCATGAGTTGGCTCCGTTCCTGACGTCCGCGGTGATGGGGCTGTTGGTTTTTACGATGGTCGATGGTCTTGGAACGTATCTGGACAACATGGCTGGCTCGACGGCTGCAATCGGCGCGAAAGGGGGCTTGGGGGCCTTCTTGTACCTTGAAGTTCTTGACGCCAGTTTTTCCTTTGACGGTGTGATTGGTGCATTTGCGCTAACAACTAATATCCTGCTTATCGCGATTGGCTTGGGCATCGGCGCGATGTACGTGCGGTCGATGACGATCATGTTGGTTGAGCGGGGGACGCTGGCAGAGTTTCGGTATCTGGAACACGGGGCGTTCTATTCGATCTTTGCGCTATCGATCGTGATGTTCCTGCAGTCCCTGACGCACGTGCACGAACTCATAACAGGCGGAGTTGGAATGGCTCTGATTGCCATGTCCTTTTATGCCTCTATCGTTCACAACAAGCATGAAGCCTAAGCGTTGACAAACTGGCGTGGCGTCTCGCGGGAGGCCACGCCGAAGTGCAGTACATAAATTGAACGAGCGCCCTCACATAGGGTGTGCTGTGGTCTGGTGCGGATCGCTTTCTCCTTGCTCAAACCGGCCCTCACATTTAGCACATTCACATGAGCAATTTCCCCACCCCTCGCGGCGTGTTGACGCCGGACCGCCCGCTTGCAGACCTCACGTGGCTTCGCGTCGGTGGTCCTGCCATGGCGCTTTTCCAGCCCGCAGACCGTGACGATCTAGCCAGCTTTTTGCGCGATCTTGATCCCAGTGTTCCGGTTTTTCCTATGGGCGTTGGCTCCAACCTGATCGTGCGTGACGGTGGTTTGGATGCGGTGGTGATCCGCATGGGTCGCGGCTTTAATGGCATCTCGTGTGAGGGCACTCGCGTGACCTGCGGCCCAGCGGCGCTGGACGCCCATGTGGCGCGCAAAGCAGCGGATGCGGGGTTGGATTTGACCTTCCTGCGCACCATTCCCGGCGCTATCGGCGGTGCGGTGCGGATGAATGCGGGTTGCTATGGGTCTTATATGGCGGATGTCTTCGTCGAGGCCACGGCGATCACCCGCAGTGGTGAGACTGTGGTGTTGACGACGGATGATTTGAAATTCGCCTACCGCTCCTCCGATTTGCCAGGCGGCATGGTTATTGTGGAGGTTGTGTTGGAGGCCCCGACGGGGGATGCCGACGCTTTGCACCAGCGCATGACAGACCAATTGGCCAAGCGCGACGCGACGCAACCCACCAAGGATCGCACGGCGGGCAGCACGTTTCGCAACCCTGCTGGGTTCTCTTCGACAGGGCGCGATGACGACACCCATGAGCTGAAAGCTTGGAAGGTGATCGACGAGGCGGGCCTGCGTGGTCACACACTAGGTGGTGCGCAAATGAGCGAGAAGCACCCCAACTTCTTGATCAATACAGGTGGTGCTACAGCCGCCGAGTTGGAAGATTTGGGGGAATTGGTGCGGAAAAGGGTTCTCAAACACAGCGGAATAGAGCTAGAATGGGAGGTGCTTCGGGTCGGTAAACGCTAACCTGAGCGGGTAATAACCAAATATAGGGGTCATTAAGATCCCAGACACAAAATAAGCCCCAGTAAAGGGGCGGTTGAGGCGGATATGTCGAGCAGGACAATTCGCAAAGTGGTGGTAATAATGGGCGGCCCCTCTGCTGAGAGGGAAGTTTCGCTGTCCTCTGGGCGTGATTGCGCCACCGCGTTGCGTGAAACGGGCTATGAAGTGACAGAGCTGGACGCGGGTCCTGATCTGGCTGAACGTCTGTCTGAAATTCAACCTGATGTCGTGTTTAACGCGCTCCATGGCCGATGGGGTGAGGACGGCTGCGTCCAAGGCCTGCTGGAATGGATGCGCATTCCCTATACGCATTCGGGCGTGCTGGCCTCCTCGGTTGCGATGGACAAAGAGCGCACCAAACAAATTTACCGCGAAGCTGGCTTGCCTGTGGCTCATAGCGTGTTGGCCTCCAAGGAAGATGTGATGGCCGCGCATGTGATCCCCGCGCCCTATGTGGTGAAACCCTACAACGAGGGATCGTCGGTCGGGGTGTATCTGGTAAACGAGGGGGCCAACGGCCCGCCGAAGCTGTCGAGTGACATGCCGGAGACTGTGATGGTTGAGGCCTTCGCGCCGGGTCGCGAACTGACAACATCTGTTGTGGGAGACCGAGCTTTGATCGTGACGGACATCCTGACCGATGGCTGGTATGACTATGAGGCGAAATATGTCGAAGGCGGCTCTAGCCACGTGGTGCCAGCTGACCTTCCTAAAGAGATCACAGCACTTTGCATGGACTACGCTTTGCGCGCTCATAATGCATTGGGATGCCGCGGCGTGACGCGCACTGATTTTCGCTGGGACGAAAGCAAGGGCGCCGATGGGCTGATCTTGCTGGAAACGAATACGCAGCCCGGCATGACGCCGACGTCCCTGACACCTGAGCAAGCGCAAAAGACAGGCATGTCTATGGCGCAGCTTTGCCAATGGATGGTGGAGGATGCCTCATGCGACCGTTGAACCCGTTTAACAAACCCCAGCCGAGCAATGATCCGGCCCCAAGCCGGTGGTCCTACCGGATGGAGCGCCTTTGGCTGACGCCAGCCTTCCGCAAATGCGTGCGTGTCTTTTTGCCTGCGATGTTGGTTGTCGCGGGAATTGGGCTGTATTTCTCTGATGCGGATCGTCAGAAAGTTATATCCGAAAAATACGCCGAAATTCGTCGCTCCGTTGAGGAACGTCCTGAATTCATGGTGAAAATTATGGCGATTGATGGGGCGTCTTCGGGGCTCAATAATGCCATTCGCGAAGTGATGCCGGTTGATTTGCCGCTCTCCAGTTTCGATCTGGATTTGGAAGCGATGCGTAAGCAGGTGGAAAGCCTTGATGCGGTTAAACGCGTTGATGTGCGGGTTCGCGCGGGCGGTTTGCTGCAAATTAATGTCGAAGAGCGTGTGCCTGCCGTTGTCTGGCGTGGCCCTGATGGATTGGAGCTGCTGGACGTCGGAGGACACCGCGTATCAGCAGTGCAAAGCCGTGCAGCGCGACCTGATCTGCCATTGATCGCAGGCGAGGGGGCAAACACTGCCGTGCCCGAAGCCTTGGCTTTGCTGGAACGCACGTCCCCGATCCGCGACCGCGTGCTGGGTGTTGTGCGCATTTCAGAGCGTCGTTGGGACGTTGTCCTAAACCGCGACCAACGCATTATGTTGCCGCCACTTCAGCCCGACTTGGCGCTGGACCGCGTGCTGGCGCTGAACGAGGCGCAAGACCTTCTGAAGCGCGACGTCACCCATATCGATATCCGCAATCCCGACCGCCCCACACTTCGTATGACCTCTGACGCGCTGACATCCATGCGCGAAATGCAGGGCATCAAAGTGAACAGCAACTAAAAACGAGAGACAAGCGTCCCATGACCGATCTGTACCAATCGCAACGCGCCATGAGAAACAAACGCCAAGCTGCTATGCAACGGGGCGTCATTGCGGTCTTGGACGTCGGGTCCTCGAAGATTGCCTGCTTGGTGTTGCGCTTTGATGGGCCTGAGAATTTCCGTGACAGCGACGGCATCGGGTCGATGGCGGGGCAATCCTCCTTCCGCGTCATTGGTGCGGCGACCACGCGGTCACGCGGCGTGCGCTTCGGCGAGATCGACGCGATGCACGAGACCGAACGCGCCATTCGCACCGCGGTACAGGCGGCGCAAAAGATGGCAGGCGTTCGGGTTGATCATGTGATTGCGTGTTTTGCAGGGGCTAAGCCGCGGTCTTATGGTTTGGCGGGCAGTGTTGATTTGCATGACGGGGCAGTCACCGACAACTGCGTGGCGCGGGTTCTGTCGTCATGCGATGTGCCGGATTACGGCGAGAACCGCGAAATCCTGCACGCGCAGCCTGTGAACTTTGCGGTGGACCACCGTTCGGGCCTTGGTGACCCACGAGGGCAGGCGGGCAATGCGCTGTCGGTGGATATGCACATGCTGTCCGTGGACCGTGCCCCGATTGAGAACCTTCTTTACTGCATCAAGCGTTGTGATCTGGAGTTGGCGGGCATCGCGTCGTCCAGCTACGCGGCTGGTATTTCCTCGTTGGTTGAGGACGAGCAAGAACTGGGCGCGGCCTGTATCGATCTTGGTGGCGGCTCGACGGGTATTTCGATCTTTATCAAAAAGCACATGATCTACGCGGACACTGTGCGGATGGGCGGGGATCACGTCACCTCTGACATCTCTCAGGGCTTGCAGGTTCCAATGCCGACGGCGGAGCGGATCAAGACGTTTTACGGCGGGGTTCAGGCTACGGGCATGGATGATCGCGACATGATTGACCTGTCCTCAGACACAGGCGATTGGGAGCATGACCGCCGCACGGTGAGCCGTGCCGAGGTGATCGGCGTTATGCGCCCGCGTATGGAAGAGATTTTGGAAGAGGTCCGCGTGCGCCTGGACGCCGCTGGCTTCGAGCACCTGCCAAGCCAACGTATCGTGCTCACTGGGGGCGCGTCGCAGCTTCCGGGTCTTGATGGTCTGGCCACACGTATTCTGGGCCAGCAAGTGCGCCTCGGTCGCCCGCTTCGCGTTCAGGGCCTGCCGCAGTCGGTAACTGGCCCAAGTTTTGCATCCGCAGTAGGCACTTGCCTGTTCGCGGCGCACCCGCAGGATGAGTGGTGGGATTTCGACATTCCGGTGGAAGGCTATCCGGCCCGCTCGCTTAAGCGTGCGGTGAAGTGGTTCAAAGACAACTGGTAGGATCAAGGCATGGCAAATCGCGGAGCAGGCGGCACTGATGGCGGCACGGGCAGTTTCTTGCTCGGCTTTGTGATGATCTGTGCGGGTGGTTATATGCTGCTCAACGGGATCATCGTGCGCCCGCAGTTTGGCATAGGGATGGTGGCGTTTCGCTTGGGCGGATTGCCGATTACCTCAGGTATGATCTTGGTGCCCTTCATCTTCGGTGTTGGCATGATCTTCTATAACTCAAAGAACTACCTTGGCTGGGGGTTGGCGGCGGCGTCGCTCATTGGTTTGGTGTTCGGGGTTATCGCAAATATCAATCTGCAATTGGTCCGCATGAGCGCCTTTGACCTGTTGGTCATCTTGATCTTGCTTGTGGGTGGGATTGGGCTGTTCTTACGGTCACTAAAAGAGAAAAAAGCGGCGCAGCAATAGGGGTGACAAGGGCCTTGCTGAATCCTATACTTTAGACATTGCCCGTAAGAGGCAAATCAGGCCGAGCAGTGGCCCCCAGACTTTGATGCTGATTCCGCGCGGCAATTGTGCCCTGTGCGGGGTGTTCATGCTTTGTCTTGTGCCTGCGCTCACAGTTTCCGCCATATATCCACGTTTAAGCGAAATGCTGCCGACTGAGACCGTATTTTTTCCACATTTTGTGGCATAAATGCCTTTTTCGCGTGACGTCGGCTATCAGTGTCGATAGGATTTGCCGAAACGAGGCATAAACATAAGGGCCGAAACGGCTCATTTAAGTCAAAAGTACACACACCTTTTCTACAGCGGGCGGACCCAACTCATGACACTAAATCTTCGGATGCCAGAACAAGCAGATCTCAAACCACGCATCACCGTATTCGGTGTCGGCGGGGCAGGCGGCAACGCCGTGAACAACATGATCGAGAAAGAGCTTGATGGCGTTGAGTTCGTGGTCGCCAACACCGACGCGCAAGCGCTTCAGCAGGGCAAAGCCCCCGCGAAGATCCAGATGGGCGTCAAGGTCACTGAAGGTCTGGGTGCAGGTGCACGTGCTACTGTGGGTGCCGCTGCCGCAGAAGAAAGCATCGAAGAGATCGTTGACCACCTTGCTGGCGCACACATGTGCTTCATCACTGCCGGCATGGGCGGTGGTACGGGTACTGGCGCCGCGCCAATCATCGCACAAGCTGCCCGCGAGCTTGGCGTTCTGACTGTGGGTGTTGTGACCAAGCCGTTCCAGTTTGAGGGCGGCAAGCGCATGAAGCAAGCCGAGGAGGGCGTAGAGCAGCTCCAGAAGGTTGTGGACACGCTGATCATCATTCCAAACCAAAACTTGTTCCGTCTGGCGAATGAGAAAACGACCTTCACCGAAGCGTTCTCCATGGCCGATGACGTGCTGTACCAAGGTGTCAAAGGCGTCACCGACCTGATGGTGCGCCCGGGCCTGATCAACCTCGACTTTGCGGACGTTCGTGCCGTGATGGACGAGATGGGCAAAGCCATGATGGGCACAGGCGAGGCCGAGGGCGAAGATCGCGCGGTTCAAGCCGCGGAGAAAGCCATCGCCAACCCGCTGTTGGACGAGATTTCCTTGCGCGGCGCGAAGGGCGTTCTGATTAACATCACTGGCAGCCACGACCTGACATTGTTCGAGCTGGATGAAGCCGCAAACCGCATCCGCGAAGAGGTGGACCCAGAGGCGAACATCATCGTGGGCTCCACGCTGGACACGACTATGGAAGGCAAAATGCGCGTCTCCGTTGTTGCGACGGGCATTGAGGCCTCCGAAGAGCTTTTGGCTCAGCCGGTTACGCGCCGCTCCTTGGCTGCACCGCTGACACTTGATCGTCAGGTCGAACCAGCACCAGTGCCGGAAGCGCAAGCCGCTCCAGCGCCAGTTCAAGCTGCAGCACCAATGGCCCAAGCCACCGCACCTGCATATCAACAAGCCGCAGTCGCCGAGCCCTCCTTGTTCCAAGAACAAGAAGCCGCACCAGTGACCGAAGATGGCCTGCCAGAGCCGGTTTATTCCCCTGCACCAGAGCCTGCGTACCAGCCCGTTGCTGCGGCAGAACCTGCGCAGCCGGTTTTCCAGTCCCGTCAACAAGCGGCTGGCACTCCGACGCCAGAAGCTATGCAGCGCCTTCGCGCCGCAGTTGGCCGTAACCCTGGTCAAGAGCAGCACATGCAGCAAGAGGAAGTGGTCGAAACACAGGCAGAGAAGCCACGCTTCGGTATCAACTCCCTGATCGGTCGCATGACTGGCGCGGGCGAGGAAGAGGCGCAAGCAGCACCTCAACGTCAACAAGCGCAAGTTGCTCACTCGCCAGCACCTCAAACACAGGCTCAGGCCGACCCAGAGCAGGAAAAGATCGAAATTCCTGCCTTCCTGCGCCGCCAAGCCAACTAATATTGTTGCGATGACGTAACGTTTCAAAGCCGGGCATTGCCCGGCTTTGTTCGTTTTTACCCTTTGTTTTCAAAGGTGGACGCTGAAAGTTGTCAGCCGTGTTGCGTATGTTGCAAACGGTCATAAAGAGTGAGTTGTGACATCCTCCCACAACCCATATTTTGCAGCTAATCCAAGCGGATCCATGGTGATCCGCGAACAGTATTCAAACAAAGAAGCCATTCGACGGCTTTATCGGGGGTCTTGCGTGCAAGCCACTTTGACACAGACGATTAGCTTTGACGGGGTGGGTCTCCACTCTGGCAAGCCGGTTCATATGGATGTGCACCCTGCGGCCGCCCGTTTTGGTATCTGGTTCAAGCGTACGGATGTGACTGACGCAGACAACATGATCCGCGCGATTTATTCCGCTGTGGGTGCCAAGCCTTTGTGTAGTGAGCTGACAAATGACGCGGGCGTTGGGGTTTCCACTGTGGAGCACATCATGGCCGCCCTTGCAGGCTGCGGTATTCACAATGCGTTGATCGAGTTGAATGGCCCCGAAGTTCCGATCATGGACGGCTGCTCTGCTGATTTCGTTCGGGCCATCGTAGAGACAGGTGCCCGCAATCAAGCAGCGCGCCTCCACGCAATTGAAATTCTGTCACCAGTTATGGTTGAGGAAAATGGAGCCATGGCGATGTTGACGCCTGCCGGTGGCCTAGAGATTGATTTTCACATCGAATTCGCTGATGCCGCAATCGGCCGCCAGCACATGGCGCTGGATATGCGCAACGGAACATTTGTGCGCGAGCTGTCTGACAGCCGCACTTTCTGCCGTAAGGCGGACATCGACATGATGCACGAAAAGGGTTTGGCCCTTGGTGGCACATATAACAATGCCGTGGTCGTGGATGGCGATGACGTACTTAGCCCCGGTGGTTTGCGCCACGAGGATGAGGCCGTTCGTCACAAGATGCTGGACGCCTTGGGTGACTTGGCGCTGGCGGGTGCTCCCATTTTAGGGCGCTATACCGGTGTAAAAGCAGGCCATGCGATGACAAACAAGCTGTTACGCAAGCTGTTTGCGAACCCGTCTTCATTCCGCATCGTTGAGTGTTCCGCGGAGCAAGCAGCCCGTTTACCGGGTGTTGGTGTACGCAAAGCTGATTTGGCACTGGTTGCCTAACCCGAGCATAAAGGCATTTTGCCCTGCAAAGAGATGTGCTAGACCAGCGCAAAGAGACTGTGAACCGGATACCGGTACGGTCAAGCAAAGAGGTTGGCGGTCAATGGTAGGGCGCAGCAGGTTTATCCTAAAGACAGTTACAGCGTTTGCGCTTGTCGCAAGCTTATCCGCATGCGGAAATCGTGGCGGAGAACGCAACGGGTTTCTTGCGGGATTTTGGGGCAGCAATCAAGAAGCCCCGCTGGAGACCTTTGGTCCCGAAGAAATCTACAAGCGTGCCGAATTCCAACTTTCCGAGAGTGATATCGACGAGGCGGTTCGCCTGTTTGGGGAAGTGGAGCGTTTGTATCCTTATTCCGAATGGGCCAAGCGCGCGCTTATCATGCAGGCGTTTTCTTACCATGCGGACCGCGACTACGAAAACTCCCGTGCCTCCGCGCAGCGCTTCATTGATTTCTACCCCGCGGATGATGATGCGCCATATGCGCAGTACCTGCTGGCGATCAGCTACTATGATCAAATCGACCAAGTGGGCCGTGACCAAGGCTTGACCTTCCAAGCCCTGCAATCCCTGCGCACGGTGATCGAGCGCTACCCTGACAGTGAATACGCCAAATCCTCGGTGCTGAAATTCGACCTAGCGTTCGACCATTTGGCCGGCAAGGAAATGGAAATTGGCCGCTACTACCTAAAGCGCGGACATTACCCCGCTGCGATCAACCGCTTCCGCGTGGTGGTGGAAGAGTTCCAAACGACAACCCATACAGCCGAGGCGTTGCACCGTTTGGTGGAATCCTACCTGTCGCTAGGTCTCACGGATGAGGCGCAAACCGCAGGGGCCATTTTGGGCCATAACTACCAATCCACAGGCTTCTACCAAGACAGCTTCAATCTGCTTCAAGGGCGTGGATTGGAGCCGGAAGCGGCAGGCAAAGGCTGGTTGCAGGACATCTACCGTCAGGTAATCCGGGGCCGGTGGCTGTAACGGCTAGCGGGGGCTTCCCCGCGCCGCAGGTGGTGTAGATGCTGCGCACACTTGATATTCGCGACATGTTGATCATCGATCGGCTGGAACTTGAGTTTCAGCCGGGACTCAACGTGCTGACGGGTGAGACGGGTGCGGGTAAGTCTATCTTGTTGGATTCGCTTGGGTTTGTTCTTGGTTGGCGGGGCCGTGCAGAATTGGTGCGCGTCGGTGCCGAGAAGGGTGAAGTCACAGCGCAGTTCGATTTGCCCGCAGAGCACCCCGCATGGGCGGTGCTGGAGGAGGCCGGGTTTGAGCATGAAGGCGAGCTGATCCTGCGCCGCACCAACTACCCTGACGGGCGCAAGCAAGCCTATATCAACGACCGCCGAACCTCCGGAGAGCTGCTGCGCAGCCTGTCGGAGACTTTGGTTGAATTGCACGGCCAACATGATGATCGCGGCATTTTGAACCCCAAAGCCCATCGCGAGATGCTTGATAGCTTTGCGGGGCTAGATCTAACCAAGGTTGGCAAGCGGTGGCAGGACTTGAGTGCCGCCAAGCGCGAGTTGAAACGGGCGGAGAAGGCTCTGGCCGAAATTCGCGCCGAAGAAGAATTCCTGCGTCATGCGGTCTCCGAGTTGGATGCAGTAGACCCGCAACCGGGGGAGGAAGCAGATCTCGATGTGAAGCGCCGCCAAATGCAAGCTGGGGAACGTATCAGAGATGATATTTCCAAGGCATTACAAGCGCTTGGATTGAACGGCGCTGAAGGCATGGCGAATGATGCAGCCCGCTGGCTTGACGGTGTGGGTGAGCAGGCGGAGGGGCAGCTGGACGCGCCGTTGGCGGCCTTGGAACGCGCCGTGTATGAACTGGGCGAGGCGCAACAGGGCGTGGAAGTCGTTTTGGACCGGCTGCAGTTTGACCCGATGGAGTTGGAGCAGGTAGAGGAGCAGCTTTTCGCTCTACGCGGCCTTGCCCGCAAGCATGACGTTCTCGCTGATGATCTGGCAACCTTCGCCGAAGGGCTGCGCATTCGCTTGGCCGCCCTTGACGGCGGGGAGGAAGAATTGGCCGATCTGCGCAAATCATTGACGGATGCGATGGCAGCCTATCAAGAAGAAGCTGACCGGATCACCAAGACCCGCCAAACGGCGGCGGCGAAATTGGATAAAGCAATGGGCGCGGAGCTTGCCCCGCTGAAGATGGAGCGCGCGGTGTTCAAAACCGATGTGACGCTTGAGACCGCAGGCCCCGAAGGGCAGGATGACGTGTCGTTCACCGTGGCGACCAACCCTGGCGCGCCTTCTGGCCCGTTGAACAAGATTGCGTCCGGCGGGGAGCTATCGCGCTTCTTGCTGGCGCTCAAAGTCTGCCTGTCAGGTACCACGGAAGGCGTCACGATGATCTTCGACGAGATCGACCGTGGCGTGGGCGGTGCGACTGCTGATGCGGTGGGGCGCAGGCTCAAGTCACTGGCAGATGGATCGCAAGTGCTGGTCGTGACGCACTCCCCGCAGGTTGCAGCCCTTGGTGGCCACCATTGGCGGGTGGAAAAACAAGTTCGAAATGAACAAACGTTCTCAACCGTGATCCCGTTGGACGAGGGGGCGCGTATCACCGAAATCGCACGTATGGTATCCGGTGACACGATCACCGAGGCCGCGAAAGATGCGGCGCGCTCACTGTTGAAAGTATAGTGGCCTAGACCGCCTTCGGCCTTTGTCCTATGACGGAATAACGCAACGCTAGGCGCCGGGGACTTATGGCCGAGCAACCATCACAGAATGATTCCGAACGCGGCTTCCTCCGTGGCCAATGTGACGACGGAATTAATGCCTTGGGCAAAGCACTTCGCATCATGCGCGAAAAGGGGCCATCCCAGCTTCAATTTTGGTTTATTGCCCTGCTTATTGGCATCGCTGCTGGCTTGGCCGCATTGGTGTTTCGCAAGATCATTACCGCCATTCAAGGCGTGCTTTACAACGCGAAAGACGTGCGTGCGTTGGAGGAGTTTGCCACGAATGTGGATTGGTATTGGATCGTCTTGATCCCCATTGTAGGCGGTCTGCTTACGGGATGGATATTGCATCGGTTTACTGACGATGGGCGGGTGCGGTCCGTGGCGGATGTGATCGAAGGGTCTGCGCTAAACAATGGACGGGTTGAAAAGCGGGCAGGTTTGGCCTCGGCTGCGGCATCAATCATTACGCTTAGCACCGGTGGCTCCTCTGGTCGGGAGGGGCCGGTTGTTCACCTCGCGGCCGTTATTTCCAGCTGGATTTGTGGGCTTATTAAGGCTGACGGGATCACTGGGCGCGATTTGCTTGGGTGTGCCGTTGCCGCTGCCGTTTCCGCGTCGTTCAATGCGCCGATCGCTGGCGCGCTATTTGCCTTAGAGGTGGTGCTGCGCCACTTCGCGGTTCACGCTTTCGCACCCATTGTAATCGCGTCCGTGGCCGGCACTGTGATCAACCGCTTGGCCTTTGGTGATGTGACAGAGTTCGTGCTGCCCCTGAACACAACGTTGGATTTCTACGTGGAGCTTCCGGCGTTCCTTCTGCTGGGGCTTACGTGCGGTCTGATAGCCGTGGCCTTGATGCGGGCAATTTTTTGGGCGGACGATGTCGGCACTCATTTGCAGCGGGTCACGGGGATGCCTCGGTGGCTGCGTCCTGTATGCGCAGGGGCAATGCTGGGTGTCATGGCCGTTTGGTTCCCGCACATCATTGGGGTTGGGTATGGCACAACATCGGCGGCGCTTACGGGGGAGTTGATCCTCTATGAGGCGGTCATCTTTGTGATCCTGAAGGTTGCAGCTGTCGCCATCACCATGGCAGGTCGCATGGGGGGCGGGGTGTTCTCGCCGTCGTTGATGGTTGGCGCACTCACTGGCTTGGCCTTTGGCGGGATTGCAACCAGCGTGTTTCCGAATGTGTCCGGCTCCGAGACGCTATATGCACTAGCGGGCATGGGCGCGGTTGCCGCCGCCGTCCTAGGGGCGCCGATTTCCACGACTTTGATTGTGTTTGAGCTAACAGGAGATTGGCAAACCGGCCTTGCGGTGATGGTCGCGGTGTCGCTGTCGACGGCCCTTGCCAGCCGCTTGGTGGATCGGTCCTTCTTCCTGACGTTGCTGGAGCGCCGTGACGTGCATCTGGCGGCTGGCCCACAGGCGTATCTGCTGTCGATGTTCCGCGTGCAAAACGTAATGCGTGCGCAGGATCACGAGCATGCAGCCACCGAGGATGACCTATGGGCGTTGATTGAGCAGGGGGTCTTCATCGACCCTAATGCGACGTTGGAAGACGCTATGCCGTTGTTTGAACGCAGAAACGACGTCTTCCTTCCGGTGGTCACACTGGGGGCGGAAGGACAGCCGCCCACGATCATGGGGGCCTTGTTTCAGGTCGATGCGCTTAAGCAATACAACCGCGCTTTGGCGGCAACCGCTGCGGAAGAGCATTCTTAGCGCCCGTGAAATGGAAGTCTGGCGTCAGTCTTAGCCGAGATTAAACCTCTTCGACGGTGACCTTGTCACTGTAGAACGCCAAATGGCCTGCGATTGCCTCCATGCCGTCAATCGGGGCCTCATAGGACCATGCGGCATCAGGGATCGGGCCGCTTTTGGCTTGAAATGTGTAATACGTCGCATCGCCCTTGTAGGGGCAATGGGTGGAGGTGTCGGTCTTATCAAAGAAGGCCATCGCCAAATCTGCGCGCGGAACGTAGAGAACGGGGGCCAAGTCACCCTCCGACAATTCGATCACATTGGCGCTCTCGCCCAAGACAGCCCCAGCTGCGCGGATGGAGTAAGTGCCGGATGCGTTACGCAATTTGATCTCATTGGCCATGGAACAAGCCCCTCTATTGACGGTCATTTTGTGCAGAGCGCGGAACATTGCATGTTCAGTCGACTTTGGAAAGTCGTGTATTACAGTGGTAGTGTCGCAGCTTGCAGCCAAGTTTGCGCGTCACCGGTCACATCCAACATGTCGGCGATCTGCGCGTGGTAGGCGTCTATCCAAGCCCGCTCGGCTGGAGAGAGCATGTCCGTGAGGATCAAACGCCGGTCAAATGGCACCCATGTCAGCGTCTCGAAGCTGAGCTGGTCGCGGTTGTCTCCCATGGCGGGGGCCTCTTGCACCACGATCAGGTTCTCGATGCGGATGCCAAATGCGCCTTCGCGGTAGTAGCCCGGTTCATCCGATAAAATCATGCCCGGCTTGAGGGGAACGTCAGAGATGCGGCTGATGCGGGCAGGACCTTCATGCACGCATAGGTAGGAGCCAACGCCGTGGCCAGTTCCGTGGTCATAATCGAACCCGTGCCGCCACAAGGGCGCGCGCGCCAGCGCATCTAGGTCGCGCCCCGCCACACCGCGGGGGAAGCGTGCCATCGCCAATGCGATCATGCCTTGTAAAACAAGGGTGTAACACTCTTGCTGCTCTCGCGTCGGCAAGCCCATCACCACCGTGCGGGTGATGTCTGTGGTGCCGTCCACATATTGCCCGCCGCTGTCGACGAGCAGCAATTCGCCGTCCTGAACCGCGCGGTTGGTGGTGTTGGTACAGCGGTAATGCACGATTGCGCCATTGGGGCCGGCACCGGCTATGGTGTCAAAGCTGATGTCGCGCAGGGCATTTGTCGCGGCACGAAAGCCCTCCAAGGCGGTGACAACTTCAATTTCCGTCAGGC
This sequence comes from Litoreibacter sp., assembly GCF_039974535.1. Taxonomy (GTDB): domain Bacteria; phylum Pseudomonadota; class Alphaproteobacteria; order Rhodobacterales; family Rhodobacteraceae; genus Litoreibacter. Next base: position 81,762 of record NZ_JBDWIU010000012.1, read on the forward strand.
CCGGCTGTTGGAGATTCAGCCATGCGAGGAAATTCACCATCGCATGGGCGTCGCGGATATGGGCGCTGCGCGCGCCCTCGATCTCGGTGGCGTTTTTGCAGGCTTTTGGCAGGACGCAAGGATCATCCTCAAAGACCACATCTGCCGTCACTGTCTGTGACACGATGGCTGGGGCGGAGGTTTTGTCGACCCGAATGGTGCCTTTTAGATTTGCCAGCGTGTCAAGAAACACATCGGGCGTGTGGAGGCGAATTTCGGGGCCGAAATGGTCGCCTATGTCGGATAGTTTTTCGGGCGTTACAAACAAATCGACGCTGGCGTCTGCGTGCAAAATTGCAAAGCAATGAGGCACAGGGTTTCGCTGGATGTCCGTGCCGCGGATGTTGAGCAGCCAAGCGATGCTATCGGGTAGGGTAAGAACGGCGGCGTCTTGGGTCGCATCTTTGAGGTGTTCTGCCAATCGGCCGCGCTTGTCTGCATGTGTCTCGCCCGCAAGTTCTAGCGGTTGGACTATGATTTTACCCTTCGGTGGGCTTGGGCGGTCTACCCAAATTTGATCGACGAAGTTGGGGCTGGGAATGAGGGTAACGCCCGATTTTTCAATGGCCTCCACCTCGGAGTTCGTGTGTAACCAAGGGTCATAGGCCATCTTGTGGGAGGCAGGTAGATGCTCTTTTAACCATGGACCAGCTTTGGTTTCGGGCCAAGCTACGGGAGTGAATTTGCCTGTATCGACCTGCGCCTTCACCTGCACGCGGTAGCGCCCGTCAATAAAAACACCTGCAATATCTGCAAGGACCGCACAAAAACCCGCAGACCCTGTGAAGCCGGTGAGCCAAGCCAGCCGATCATCACATGGGGCCACATATTCCCCCTGATGCGCATCAGCACGGGGGATGAGGAAGCCGTCTAACTTTGCGTCTTCAAGCCCTTGTCGCAAGGCTTTCAGTCGAGGTGGGCCTTGGTCGGGTGAGGTGGCGTCTTCAAAGGATTGGAACATGTGGCATCTCATTTTGTTTGTGCAAATGGTGCGAAGAATAGCGCGTAGGTGCAAGAGCAAAGCGGACAGCCGGTGTGGCTTTACACGGAGGTGGCACGCGCGGTTACGCTGGGGAGGTGCGACCTCCCCAGACCCCTGCGAGGTATTTTTGAAGCAATGATGGCAGTCGGCGTGCGACTATCCGGTTCGCTTCATGCCCATGACGCGCGCGCGGGCACGGGGATCGCTGTCGAATAGAGCAGCGAGTTGTTCGGTCATTGCGCCGGCCAATTGTTCGACATCTGTAATTGTGACCGCGCGTTCATAGTAGCGAGTTACGTCGTGACCGATGCCCACGGCGATGAGTTCCACCGCGCGGCGTTTCTCCACCATGGCGATGACGTCGCGGAGATGCTTTTCCAAGTAGTTCGCGGGGTTGACCGACAAAGTTGAGTCGTCCACCGGCGCGCCGTCAGAGATCACCATCAAGATTTTACGCGCCTCTGGGCGGCCAATCATGCGCTTATGCGCCCATTCGAGCGCTTCTCCATCGATGTTCTCTTTTAACAAGCCCTCTTTCATCATCAGACCCAAGTTATCGCGGGATCGGCGCCATGGGGCGTCGGCGGATTTGTAGATGATGTGGCGTAGATCGTTGAGGCGACCTGGCTGTTGGCTGCGGCCTCCGGCCAGCCAGCCTTCGCGGCTTAGCCCACCTTTCCATGCGCGGGTGGTGAAGCCCAGAATTTCGGTCTTCACTTGGCAACGCTCCAGCGTGCGGGCCAAAACATCGGCACAGATCGCAGCGATGGAGATCGGGCGGCCCCGCATGGAGCCGGAATTGTCGATAAGAAGGGTCACGCAGGTGTCGCGGAACTCCATGTCTTTTTCTTGCTTGAAGCTGAGCGGCGTCGTTGGGCTGACGACAACTCGCGCCAAGCGGCCCGCGTCGAGGATCCCTTCCTCAAGGTCGAATTCCCATGAGCGGTTTTGTTGAGCTTGCAAACGGCGTTGCAACTTGTTGGCCAGCCGCGAAACTGCGCCCTTGAGTGGATCTAGTTGCTGGTCGAGATAGGCGCGCAGGCGTTCCAGTTCGGCAGGTTCTGCCAGCTCTTCGGCGCGAATGACTTCGTCGTGCTCGGTTGAGAACACCTCGTAATTCGGGTCCGCGTCGGAATGCGGTGCGGGGGGCGGCGGGTCCATTGGGGCCTCGCCCTCGGGCAGCTCTGCTTCATCGCCCATTTCAGCGTCGGCCATATCGTCGAGCTGCACTGTGGCAGCAGAGGCGTCGTCTTGCTGCTCCTGAGACTGCTCGGCGGCGGCGTCTTCATCCTCGGCGTCGTCCTCTTTGTCGGGGTTCGCCTCTTCGTCTTGCTCTTGTTCTTGCTGGTCCTCGGAGGCCTCGTCCTCTTGGTCCTCGTTGATGTCGTCAGGGTCTTCGCCCAATTGGTCGCCGTAACCCAGATCGTCGATAATCTGGCGTGCAAGTTTGGCGAAACTGGCCTGATCGGACAGCACGTCTTGCAGGTTCTCGAGCGTGCCACCGGCGGCACCTTCGATGAAGTCCTTCCACAGGTTCATCACATTGGCCGCATCGGATGGCAGCTCGCGGCCTGTGGCGAGGTGGCGGATCAGGTAACCCGCCGCCACGGAGAGCGGGGCTTGGGCTGCTTCGGTGACTTGTCCGTAACCCTTGCGCGTAGCCTCTGCGCCGATTTTGGCGTCGATGTTGCCTGCGGTGCCGGGCATGACGCGCGCGCCCATGGCCTCGCAACGCGCGGTTTCCATCGCATCATACAGGTCGCGCGCCATGTTGCCTTGCGGCAGGTAGCGGTTGGCAGTGGTGTCATTGTGGAAGCGGCGGCGCAAGGCAAAGGCATCCGCCGTGCCACGTGCTAAAAGCACTTCGTCGCGTGTCATCCGCCGCGTGACTTGTGGCAAGCGCACTTGGTCGTTGGTCATCCCCGGAGGGTCAACGGAGAAGGCGACGCCTAGCTCTGGGTCATTGGCAAGCGTTTTGGTCGCCTCAGCCAGCGCCTTTTTGAACGGGTCGGCTGGGTTGTCGTTTTTAGCCAAGGCTCACACTCGCAGCGCTCTCTGGGAGTTCTTCGTCGAAGCAACGCTGATAGAACTCGGCCACGGTTTCGCGTTCCAGCTCGTCGCATTTGTTCAGGAACGAAAGGCGGAAGGCGTAGCCCACGTCGTTGAAGATCAACGCGTTTTGCGCCCATGCGATGACGGTCCGTGGCGACATTAAGGTCGACAGGTCGCCGTTCATGAAGGCGGTACGGGTTAGATCAGCTACAGTCACCATGCGCTCTACGGTTTTGCGGCGCTCTTCGGTGTTGTAGTAGGGGTTCTTGGCCAAAACGATCGCCGACTCCGCCCCGTGGGACAGGTAGTTCAGCGTGGTGACCAGCGACCAGCGGTCCATCTGGCCTTGGTTGATTTGCTGGGTGCCGTGGTAGAGGCCGGTGGTGTCGCCCAAGCCAACAGTGTTGGCGGTCGCGAAGATGCGGAAGTTGGGGTGCGGCTCGATCACTTTGTTTTGGTCCAGCAGCGTCAGCTTGCCATCTACCTCCAGCACGCGCTGGATGACGAACATAACGTCGGCGCGGCCCGCGTCGTATTCGTCGAATACGATGGCGGTTGGGTTGCGCAGGGCCCAAGGCAGGATGCCTTCTTGGAATTCGGTGACTTGCACGCCGTCTTTCAGCTTGATGGCGTCCTTGCCGATGAGGTCGATCCGGCTGATGTGGCTGTCGAGGTTCACGCGCACACAGGGCCAGTTCAGGCGAGAGGCGACCTGTTCGATGTGGGTCGACTTACCTGTGCCGTGGTAACCTTGGATCATCACGCGGCGGTTGTGGGTGAAGCCCGCAAGGATCGCGAGGGTGGTGTCGCGGTCAAACTTGTAGGTGCTGTCGAGTTCTGGGACGCGGTCAGTGCGGTCGGCGAAGCCTTTGACCTTCATATCGCTGTCGATGCCAAACACTTCGCGGACTGAGATGTCCTCGGTTGGTTTTGCGCTCAAATCAATGCTGCCGTCTGCCATTATTTCATTCCCTCAGTGTAACTCTCACGGGATGCCTCAAATTCCGAGCTAGGGCAAGCATTAGGCCTACGTCAAATTTGAATTCATCGGTTGGGCGCAGGCGGATCCATGTCAGCCTTTCGCCAGTCGTATATCTCTTGCGCCGCTTATCCGGTAAAGTTGCGGCTGTCTTTCAACTGGTCCCATGCCCAGACAACTTGCTGCAATTGCTCCTCGTCGGTGCGGTTGCCGCCGTTCATATCGGGGTGCAGTTCCTTGATCAGCGCTTTGTACTTCTTGCGCAGGTCCGGCTTGCTCATGTGAACAGTACCTTCCAGAATTTCCAACGCTTTGCGCTCCATTGCGGGCAGCTTGCGGCCAGCGCCACTTGGGTTGCGGCCTGGATTGCGTGTCGCGTTCTCACCCAGAACGGCCATCGGGTCATCTACGCCAAGGCGCGACCATGCGCGTTGTTCTTCGCCCTTTTTCAAAGGCTTGGTTGGGCGTTCCCAGACTTTGTCCGCAGACATCTGGCGCTCCATCTCTTCTTGGGTGTGGGTCTCGAAGAAGTTCCATTTCAGGTTGTACTCGCGCACGTGCGCTTGGCAGAACCAGTAGAAATCATCCAAAACATCAGGCGATTTTGGCGCGCGGTATTTGCCCGGCTCGTTACAACCCGGTGCCTCGCAGGTGCGCTGAGATGTCTCGACAGCACCGGACATTCCGCGGCGCCCTTTGGCACGGCGGGCCTTGTCAGTTTTCGCCGACATATCAAATTCAAATGGATCAAACGGAGGACGGGCCATGACTTAACCTTTTAGACTCGGAGAAGACACTTTAGTGTTTTGAGCACAGAGGTGAAGAGCAGTTTGGAAAAAATATGGGTATAACAGAGCAGATTGACGATAAACTTCGAACGGTTTTTGCTCCGACGCGGTTGGACGTGGTGGATGATAGTGAAAGCCACCGCGGTCATGGTGGATATCAAGAAGGTGGCGAGAGCCATTTCAACGTATCAATCCGCTCAGAGGCCTTTGCAGGGATGTCGCGCATTCAACGCCACCGTGCGGTGCACGCGGCCTTGGGGGCTGATTTGATTGGAAAAATTCACGCCTTGGCTTTGGATATCGACGAGTAATGGTGGTTTGGACGCTTGAGCGCGCTTGACTCAGCCGACCAGTATCGCGGGAAAGGGCCAGGTGTTTAAACTGACCTCCACACCGGTTTTCGTGCTCGTTTGCTGCGTGCTCAACTTGGTTTCGCTGTACGCGGTGTCGATCCTTGCCGCATTGGTGATGCCTGCGGACATAGTTTTGCAGATGATATTGGTCGTGCCGCTTTTCTTGGTTCTTTCATCGTGGGGCGTTCTACGCGTCACGCGAATAGTGGCGATGATTGACCCCGAGCAAAACGCGAAAGCACATGCATTGAAGGTGGTCATGAGCGTCAGCGCTATGAACTTACTTGTATTCGCAATAGGTTTTGGGCTGATTTACACGGGCTTTGCAACGCCGGCTGAAGCCATGATCATTTGCCTCGGAGCAATGACTGTTGGCTTCACGGTGCTGCGAAAGCAGATCTAGAGCGAGGGCACACTCGTCACGGTCATTGACCTAGGTGTCTTTGCGGGATTCTTCTTCTGTCTCATCCATGAAGCCTTCCGATGCGGGGCCATCGGTTCTGGTGAAAACGGGTTCGGTGCGCTCGGAGGGATGTTCTGTAGCGGCCTCTTGTGTCGTTTCCTCAACCTCTGCTGCGGCGACTACGGGGGCGGGGAGGACAGCAATGGGCGCGTCTTCGGCCTCTGCCTCGACTGCAACCTCGCGGCGGAATATCAACATGGAATGATACTTGATCGTTTTGCCTGTGAGCCCTTGGCGTTCTTCGCATGGCAAGGTTTCGGCGCGTTGGTATTCCCAGCCATCGGCGGCCATCTCGTTCATCAAGATGCTGATGGTGTTGGCGAATTTCGCTTCTACGCCTTTGATCTTGCGGGCGGATTTGCCTTTACGTGGTGCTGGCACCACTTGGTATTCAAAGTTTGTCATGGCATCTATCCCCCTAGACCGGAAGATTTGGTGTTACAAAAGCCGTGCAGCGGAGTCCAGTGAAAGCGAAGTGAGCTCGGTACACCTGATGCTGGGACGCCACGCAGCAGCGCCGCCCTAGTGGGGCCGCAGCTATTGATAGGGGGCAACCGTCGTTGGGCGAGGGTGGCTTTATTTCGGCGCTCAAAAAATGCAACTCGTTAAGCGGAGGTCACCACCAGAGGAAAACTTGGAAACTCGTTAAGTACTATGGCGCTAGTTCGTAGAGGTTTCGCAGTCTTTTGGCGCGTGAAACAAGTGTGAAAAATGAGCTGGGTCGTCCTCGCTTCACTTATATTGCCAAGCTGGCCAGACTTTCCTCAAACGCCTTCATGAAGTCGAGGGTGATCATGGATGGCATCGTGTGGATGGGACGTACCAAGGACAGCTGGTGTGGGGCGTCGGCAGCGAAGGGGCGGAAGTCCAACCGGCTTGCATAACTTTTGGCATCCAGCTCACTGATCACCGACACCCCGACCCCGAGGGCCACAAGTTCACAGGCAGCGGTGAATTGTCGTGCTTCGACAACTGGTTTGGGCGTGACCGATGATTTTTGAAACAGATCGGTTAACGTTTGGTAGAACTTGCTGTCGCGACGAGTGTGGATCAGGCGCTCATTGTCCAAGTCTTCCACTGTAACCTCTTTCAGTTCCGCAAATCGGTGGCCGTGGGGGAAGATGCAAACGGTGCGTATATTCACCGTGGTGCTGTCGATTGCGGGGTGGCCAGCAAAGCTGTCGGTGATTCCGAAGTCGTACTGCTCACCAATGATCCATTCGAGGATTCGCTCTGGTCGATCTGGCTCAATGGTGAGTGTCACATTCGGACGGGCTTCTAAAAAAGATGACACAACGGCGGGCAAATGGCTGGTCGCAAAGCCTGGCAGGCAGGCTACGCGCAGATGGCCTGCGGTACGCGTGGTTAGGTTGTGGCTGGTGTCTGAGATGTGATCCATCATCTCTAAAACCCTGCCAATGTCGGGTAAAATGTAGCGTGCTTCTTGGGTGGCAACGAGTTGCCCGTCTTTGCGTTCAAGTAGGGAAAATCCAAGTTCTTCAGATAGATCGGAGATCAAGCGGCTGACCGCTGGTTGCGAAATGCTCAGTGATTTTGCAGCCCGTGTCATAGAGCCGAAGTCCGCGACGGACTTCAGCGCTTCCAGTTGCCGAATTCTTGGTTTGCTTCGCATGTCCACATCTCCCTGACTTAAGTATAACATTGTATTATATTTTTTTAAATTTAGATAGGCTTGCATTATTAATTTTGCGAGATAGTGTGGCTGCACCGCTGATATCAAAATCAGTAATTTCTGGGAGGAATACATGAAGAATTTAGTAACTGGCGCAGTGCTCGCCGGGTCCACATTTTTGTCGCCATTGGCTGCATATGCGGAAACAGAAGTGCAATTCTGGCACGCTTTCACCGGCCGTTTGGGCGAGTTGGTTGCGGCGCAAGTAGAGGGCTTCAACGCAAGCCAAGACGACTTCAAAGTCGTTGCTACTCACAAGGGTAACTATTCCGAGACGCTCAACGCCGGCATCGCGGCATTCCGCGCGGGTGAGCAGCCTCAAATCTTGATGGTATTCGAAGTTGGTACGGCCACAATGATGTCCGCAGTTGGCGCTGTTCGCCCAGTTGCAGACGTTATGGATGCCTCCGGCGCAGAATTTAATCAAGACGCGTATATCGGTTCCGTAAAAGGGTACTACACAAGCACCGATGGCGACATGCTTTCGCTGCCTTTCAACTCTTCCACGCCAGTTCTGTGGGTGAACCGTGACTTGCTGAAAGACAACGGCGTTGACCCAGACACAGACCTGTCCACTTGGGAAAATGTTGGTGGTGTTCTCGACACGCTGGCAGCCGCTGGCCTTGATTGCCCGCTGACAACCGCTTGGCAGAGCTGGATTCACTTGGAGAACTACTCCGCCTACCACGATGTGCCGTTTGCAACCAAAGACAATGGCTTCGCGGGCACCGACACAGAGCTGGCTTTCAACAGCGCAGCACAAGTCGCGCATATCTCGGCGATGGGCCAATGGGCGAAAGACGGCAAATTCTTCTACGCGGGTCGCCGCAATGAAGGTGGCGCAAACTTCCGCGCTGGTGAATGTGCCTTGTTTACAGAAAGCTCCGCTGGCTACGCCGGTATCAAGAGCGAAGCCAAGTTTGACTTTGACGTCCGTCCACTTCCCTACTGGAAAGCGGTTGCGGCAGAGCCTCAGAACACCATCATTGGTGGTGCATCGCTTTGGGTAATGGAAGGTCACGAGTCACCTGAATATGAGGGTGCTGCTCAGTTCCTGTCCTACCTGTCGTCCGCTCCAATTCAGGCGCAATGGCACCAGGACACGGGCTACCTGCCAATCACATCCGCCGCTGCCGACACGACACGCGCTGCTGGGTTCTACGAGCAAAATCCAGGCACAGACGTGGCCGTCATTCAGATGACAGCGAAAGAGCCGACGGCAAACTCCAAAGGCTTGCGCCTTGGGTCCTTCGACCAGATCCGTGGGATCATCGACGAAGAACTGGAAGCTGTTTGGAGCGGTGACAAAGACGCGCAAACTGCAATGGACAGCGCTGTAGAGCGTGGCAACCAATTGCTGCGCCGCTTTGAGCAAGCCAACCGTTAATCTGCACAACATGACGTGAAAGCGCGGGCGGCCCTTTTGGGGCGCCCGCTGCCAATAACAATATGGGGGGAGGGCACTTGGAAAAGCGTGTCACTTTCAAAGGTTGGCTATTGCCACTGCTGCTTATTGCACCGCAGGTAATCGTTTCAGCAGTTTTCTTCTTTTACCCAGCGGGGCAGGCGATTTGGCAATCCTTGTTCATCCCTGATCCGTTCGGTCTTTCAATGAAATACGTGGGCTTGGGTAACTTTGAGTACCTGCTGTCCGATAAGTATTACCGCACGTCCTTCCTGACGACGGCGATCTTCTCGACGCTCGTTACGTTGGCGTCCATGATCCCCGCTTTGTTCCTTGCGGTGGTGGCTGATCGTCTTATCAAAGGGGCCGGTGTGTACCGGACGCTATTGATCTGGCCCTACGCCGTTGCCCCAGCGATTGCGGGGGTGTTGTGGCTGTTCATGTTCAACACCCGCGTCGGTGTGGTGTCATGGTACTTGGGCAACTTGGGCTATGACTGGAACCACGTGCTAAACGGCGGCGAGGCCATGGGGCTAGTCGTTGTGGCCTCGGCTTGGGGCCGCATCAGCTACAACTTCTTATTCTTCTTTGCGGCACTACAAGCAGTCCCGAAATCTGTCATCGAGGCCGCAGCCATTGATGGGGCGCGGTTCTGGAAACGTTTCTGGACAATCGTGTTGCCGCTCTTGTCCCCAACCACGTTCTTCTTGTTGGTCGTCAACATCGTCTACGCCTTCTTCGAGACCTTCGGGGTGATCCACACGATCACCAGCGGTGGGCCGCAGCAATCCACGACGATCCTTGTCTACAAGGTGTTCTCGGACGGGTTCGTTGGCCAAGACCTTGGTTCATCCGCAGCCCAGTCGGTTATCTTGCTGGTCGTGGTGGGCGCACTGACCATCGTCCAATTCAAATTTATTGAGAAGAGGGTGCACTATTGACCCATACTAACGACCCCCCACCCGGTATGGTCGAAAAACGTGGGGCAACGCTTTGGCTGAGCCATGTACTGATGATCCTTGGCGTCCTAGTTGTGTTCTTCCCGATCTGGTTGGCCTTCGTGGCGTCCACCGTGACGCAGTCCGAAATCGTCAGCCCACCTATGCCGCTGTGGCCGGGTGATCAGTTCTTGAACAACTACCGCGAGGCGCTGTTCTCTGGTGTGAATGTGCCGGTGGCGACCATGCTGTTGAACAGCCTTGTCATGGCGATGGGGATTGCGGTCGGTAAGATCGTTATCTCGCTGCTGTCGGCCTTCGCGATTGTGTACTTCAAGTTTCCTGGCAAGCGGATCTTCTTCTGGCTGATTTTCTTGACGCTCATGCTGCCGGTTGAGGTGCGTATCGTGCCGACCTACGAAGTGGTTGCGGGGTTCGGGTTGCTGAACAGCTACGGCGGTTTAATTTTCCCATTGATTGCATCCGCCACGGCGACCTTCCTCTTTAGGCAATTCTTCATGACAGTGCCTGATGAGTTGGCCGAGGCGGCCCGCGTCGATGGGGCAAGCCCAATGCGTTTCTTTAGGGATATCTTGTTCCCGATGAGCCGTACCAACATCGCCGCGCTCTTTGTGATCTTGTTTATCTTCGGCTGGAACCAATACCTATGGCCGCTGCTGATCACGACGGACCCTGAAATGAACACCATCGTTATGGGCATCAAGCAGATGTTCCCGTCAGGTGATGATGTGGCCGAGTGGCCGGTCATTATGGCCACCTCGATCCTAGCCATGATCCCACCGGTGATTGTCGTCATCTCAATGCAAAAACTATTTATCCGCGGTCTCGTGGACAGTGAGAAGTAGAAACTATGTCAACTGTATCTCTCAACGACGTCAAGAAACGCTTTGGTGCTACCGAAGTTATCCACGGCGTGAATATGGACATCGAAGACGGTGAGTTCATCGTCATCGTCGGCCCGTCGGGCTGCGGCAAATCCACACTTTTGCGCATGGTCGCGGGGTTGGAAAGTGTCAGTGCGGGTGAAATCCAGATCGGTGGCACCCGCGTGAACGAGCTGGAACCGATGGACCGCGACATTGCGATGGTGTTCCAAAATTATGCGCTCTACCCGCATATGTCGGTGCGTCAGAACATGGGCTACGGGCTCAAGATTGCAGGTCTCGATAAGTCCGAGATTGACGCAAAGGTCCAAGATGCCGCCAAGCTGTTGCAGCTGGAGGAATATCTAGATCGCCGCCCGCGTGATTTGTCCGGTGGCCAGCGTCAACGTGTGGCTATGGGGCGTGCCATCGTGCGCGAACCTGCGGTGTTCTTGTTCGACGAACCATTGTCGAACCTTGATGCCAAGCTGCGTGTTCAAATGCGCCTTGAGATCCGCGACTTGCAAGCCCGTCTTGGGATTACCTCGCTCTATGTGACCCATGACCAAGTCGAGGCCATGACAATGGCCGACCGCATGATCGTGATGAACGCAGGCCGCGCCGAGCAAATCGGCACACCGCTCGAAGTGTATGAGCGCCCACAAACCCTGTTCGCGGCGCAATTCATCGGCAGCCCGTCAATGAACGTTGTCGACGGCGTTATAGAGAACGGCAAGTTAAGCATCGGGGGCGTGCAAATCGAAGCGACCACGCCTGCAACAGGCAAGGTCACGGTTGGTATTCGTCCCGAGCACGTGATCGCGGATGAAAGCGGGCCACTTTCGATGACCGTCAAAATGGGCGAGCCGCTTGGTGCGAACACGCTTCTGCACGGCCGCCTTGGTGACAGCGAACAGGCGTTTACCGTCAGCTTGGCGGGTGTGCATCACCCCGAACCTGACAGCAAAATCGCCTTCCGCGTTGATCCTGCAAGCCTGCACTTCTTTGACCCGAACACTGGCGACCGTTTGGATGGTTAGCGTCGGGCAGCCATCAAAAGTGACTGTGTTTGGGCATCGCGGCGCACGGGGCATCTATCCAGAGAATACGATGGCCGGATTTCGCTATATGCGAGAGATCGGCGTCGATGCAGTTGAGGTGGACGTGCAAAACGCGGCGGGCGGCGTGCCTGTGGTGGCCCATGACCCCTATATTGCGCATGCATTGACGCGTGACGGGGAGGGGGCATGGATCGATGGCCCGCCTCGCCCGGTGCTTCAGGCCAGCATTGATCAATTGAATGATCTGGATGTCGGCACCATTCGTCCGGGCTCCGAATACGGGTCACGTTTTCCAGATCAGGCCCGCCTGACAGGGGAACGGATTCCCACCTTCGAGACCTTTTGTGACTGGGCCACCGCCGAGCCGACCTTGCTCGTGAATGTCGAGATCAAGTCACATGCCTTGAATGCAGACATCAATGACCCGCCCGATGTTTTGGCGCAGGTTGTCGTTGATATGTTGAGCTGCCATGACTTGTTGGGCCGCTCCATCGTGTCCAGCTTTGACTGGAGGGTGATCCATGCGTGCAAGCGCCTCGCTCCTGATTTGCGGCGGGGGTATCTGTCTTTGGCTGAAACTCATGGCACGACTATGGAGCCGAACATCATCGATGGCTCGCCGTGGATGGATGGGGTTAGTCGCCGCGATCATCAAGGCAGCCTTCCGCAGACCATTGCCGATTTGGGTGGCCATGTTTGGTGCCCATATTTTGAGGATGTGACGGCCGCTGACGTTGCTCAGGCCAAGCAATGCGGGCTGAGGGTGAACGTGTGGACGGTGAATGAGCCAGAAGACATTCAAAATATGATCGACATGGGCGTGGATGGAATAATCACGGACTATCCGGCACGTGTGCAAAATGCTCTCGCGGCCCGCGCGGCCACATAGGGCGCGCGTCCAAACGGTCCAACGAAAAGCTACCACATCATTGGAAACCAAATGTCTGAATCCAGCGCATTGATCCTGATATTAAACGTAGCCGGGGCAGTGGCCCTGTTGCTGTGGGCCGTTCGACTAATCCGTACCGGAGTGGAGCGGGCCTTTGACGTTCAATTGCGCAGATGGTTGCGCCATTCAACGAAAAGCCGGCTCCGTTCTGCTGTCACTGGGGTGGGGTCAGCGGTGTTGCTGCAAAGCTCAACCGCTGTGGCGATGTTGATCGCGGGGTTTGTATCTGCAGGCACCATCAAAACCACCGCCGGTATCGCGATTATATTGGGAGCGGACCTGGGCTCGGCCATCGTCGCGTCGATCTTGGTGGCGCGTTGGTCATTCGTTATGCCGTTGCTTCTGGTGTGCGGTGTGGTGCTGTTTTTGAAGGGGCGCTCGGGTCGTGCGCGACAGGTGGGGCGTATCCTTGTTGGCTTGGGGTTGGTATTCTTGTCGCTGGAGATGATCCGAACCGCCACCGCCCCAATTTCAGAGGGGGCGCAAATATCGGGCGCGTTGCAAGCACTTGCCTCGGACTTGCCCATCGCCTTCATCTTGGGCGGCGTTTTGGCATGGGCCATGCATTCTAGCGTGGCCTCGATTTTGCTGCTTGTGACCTTGGCCGCGCAAGGAACGCTTCCGACAGAGGCCGCCGCAGTCATGGTCCTCGGGGCCAACGTCGGGGGCGCTTTGATCGCCACGACCTTGACGTTCGGCGCTCCGGCGGAAGTGCGAAGGGTCACCACATCCAACTTCATCATCCGCGGCGTAGGGGCGGTGGCTTTGGCGGTGATGGTCGCGTTCGCGGGCGGACTGCCCGATTACTTAGGCGCGTCTGTGGCGGGGCAAATCATCGCTTTGCATGTGCTGTTCAACTTAATCCTATGCTTGGCAGGCTTATCGTTCGTCAGTCTGCTGCATAAGCTTGCGACCGCTATTCATCCAAACAACGTAGGCGATCAACCCATGCGCGGGCCTGTGAGTGCGCTTGACCCGACTGCCGTAGAGACCCCCGAACGGGCCTTGGGGCTTGCCCGACGCGAGGTGATGCGAATGGGCGAGACCTTGGAGGCTATGCTGCGCGCGGCTGGGCACTTGTTTGTTGAATGGGACGACGCCAAGGCCCGCACAATTGTCGAGAACGAGGCCTATGTGTCGAAGATCCACCATGATCTGAAAATGTTCTTGGCATTGCTGGCGAAGAAATCCGAGGATGATCTGGTCGAAGGGGACGCTCATGATCTGGCAAAAATTGCCGTGGGGATGGAGGCGGCGGCGGATACGATCACGCGCAGCCTGAGCAAGATGGCCAGCAAGCTGAACAAAGAGGGGCTTCAATTCTCAGAACCCGGGCAGGAAGAGATCGCGGACTTCCATGATCGCGTTTTGGGCAATGTGCAGCTTGGGCTCAGCGTGCTCATGACCAGCGACATGAACACAGCGCGCACCCTAGTGTCGGAGAAAGACAACTTGCGCGACGTTGAGCAGGAATTGCAAAAACGCCACCTCGTTCGTCTGCGCGATGGGTTGCCCGAGAGTATTGAGACCAGCGCGATCCATCAAGAAACACTAAGAGGCCTTAAGCAAGTGAACACATCGTTCTCGATGATCGGGTCGCAACTGCTGCACCGCTCTGGCGATTTACTGTCTTCACGGCTGGCCTGATCCTTAGGGAGTTGGGTGCCGAAAATGACCTGCGTTGGAGGCATCATTTTGCCTTTATGGCTAACAAATTCGTGACTTACATGAAAATGTTGGTTCTTTGTTAACGCAATCGGCTAGTCTCGAAGGCCACACACACTTAGCAGCGAGATAGCCTGATGAAACTGACCGCTTCCAATATTTTACTCCTGATGATGGCAGGCGCATTGGCGACCTGTGCCTTCGAACTTTACGGTCAGGTTGTTAGCCCAACACTAGGCTTTTCCCGTCTAGCGCCGGTTCCTTTGGCGGCGTCGGTGTTCAAGGCAATCGCAGGTTTCAGCTCCAAAGAGATGGCTGAAGTCTTGCATTACACGGCCGGGATTATTGGATACCCAATTGGCTTTGCGTTCGTTGCACGCCCGATTTGGCAAAAGGTTGCGCCACAAGTGCCATGGTACGCGGTTGCGGTTGCCTTTGGCACGGTCCAGTGGGTCTTTGCATTGTATGTGCTCGCGCATTTGATTGGTGGGCAACCGGCATTCTTGGGCTTCACCGGCATCACATACGCAGCACTTTGGGGGCATATCGTCTACTCATTGGTCGCAATCGGCGTCACCAATCACTTCATGTTGTCACGCCGTGAGAATTAAGACCTCATCGTGGATCAGTTGATACCGTGAAGCACAAAGGGGCTATTGCGCGTCGTCCATCCAGATTGTGACGGGGCCGGCATTGGTCAGGCTGACTGCCATGTCTGCCCCGAACTCACCTGTCTCAACTGCTACACCTAAGTTGCCCAACTGGGTGGCGAAGGTCTCGTAAAGTGCGCGCCCCTCGTCTGGTCGTGCTGCACTTGAGAAGCCGGGGCGGTTGCCGCTGCGGGTGTCGGCAGCCAAGGTGAACTGGCTCACGACCAAAGCGGAGCCGCCGATGTCCAGCAAGGAGCGGTTCATTTTGCCCGCGTCATCCTTGAAGATGCGCATCTTCGAAATTTTGGCGGCCATACGTGTGGCTTGCTCAGGTGTGTCGCCCTGCATGGCGCAGACCAAGATAAGAAGCCCCGCGCCGCATTTCCCGATCTCGATGCCGTCAACCGACACGGATGCATGGGAAACGCGCTGCAGGAGTGCTCTCACAACTCGTGCACCCATGGTGGGTTGGCGCCGGCACGCGATACGGTGATGGCGGCGCAACGCGCGCCCATCGCCAGCGCGTCGCGCAGGGTGTCTTCGGACAGCTTGGCAAGTGTGTCCTTGTCCAACGCGTTTGCTTTTTGCAGTCCCGCAAGGAAGCCCGCGTTAAACGTGTCGCCAGCCCCCACGGTATCAACCACTTCGACCTTGTTCGCAGGCACATGCACACGGTAGTTGGCAGTGTAGCCCAACGAGCCTTCTGCGCCTTTGGTGATCAGCACAACCTTGGTGCCGCGCTTAATCAAGTCGGCCACGAGGCCGTCCAAATCGCCGTCACCTTCCAGCCAGTGCAAGTCTTCGTCACTAAGCTTCACAACGTCAGACATGGCCATCATCGATTTGATCCGCGCCACGTAGCTGTCGCGGTCTGTGATGAAAGTCGGGCGGATGTTCGGGTCAATCATGGTCACGCGGGAAGCGGCCTCGCGGGCCATCAATGCCTCATAGGCGGAGCCGCATGGCTCGCCCACCAATGAAATACCACCAAAGAACATGGCGGATACGGTGTCGGGCAACTCCGGCAGGTCGTTATGCGTCATGACACGCAACGCACTGTTCTCGTCGTAGAATGTGTAGTTCGCATGGCCATCTGTGAGGCGCACAAAAGCCAAGGTGGTCGGGCGCGATGACCGGAAGGCCAAATCAGAGGATACGCCAGCTTCACTGAGCTTGGTTTCCAGCATCTCGCCGAACAAGTCGGTGGAGAGGCCACAAAAGAACCCAGGGTTGGCGTCTAAGCGCCCTAAGGCGACAGACGTGTTAAAGACCGCGCCACCCGCATAGGGTGCAAATGCCAGCTCTCCGCCTTGGGAGACGCGGGGCAACATATCGATAAGAGCTTCTCCGCAACACAGAATCATGGTGGCCATTTCCGTTCTATTGAGTCGAGGCCATCCCATAGCCAACTGCCAAGGCCACGATCAAGCCAATGATGACCGCAATCGCGATTTTGACGGAAGAGTATGGGCGTTCCCCCTTAACCGTACCAGTCTGACCGTTCACGACAAAGCGGTAGGTCTTACCGCGGTACTTATAAGCGGCCACCCAAACGGGCAACAAGACGTGCTTAAACGTCACATCCTTCACCGAAGTCTTGGCTGAGGTGATGCGTTGCTTGTCGCCGCCAATATCAAAGCGGATGTCGCGGGTGATCATTGCGTCCATCTTGATGCGGGCCTCCTTGAAGCCTTGTTCCAGATCGACCGTGTAGCCCTCGGCGCGAAAACCGGCGAGGTATTCTGGCGTATAGGGCGCCAAATGCGAAAGGTCCCAAGGTGCCAATGCATCGGTGTAGCTTTTGGGTAGGGAGGTGGACCCCAGTACCAGCACATCATCAAAAAAGCGCGACACGCGCCCGCCCACGGCGGACCAATGGGTTTTGGCGACGCGTTGCTGGTGCCGCTTGCCGTCGCGCATTACGGTGCGGGTCTCATAGTAGATTTTGCCGCGCTGACCGGTGTAATTGGTCTTTGTGTCGGCGTCATAGGTCCAAAATGGTACGTAGATGCCGTCAAGCTTGCGGCCTTTCTTGGCGTACTCCTGTAGACCATTTGGTGCGAACCATCGTTTGCCCAGCCAATCGACCATGGCCTTTTGCGCGTCGCGTTCCGCAACTTCAAAGGGCAGGACCGCGCGTGGCTTGATATGGCGGTGGGTGCCGGTGTCGGTGACGACGGGTGTCGCGCAGAAGGGGCATTCTGTTGCGTGATTGTCTGGGTCGAACTCCACTTGTGCGCCGCAGTTGGGGCATTTGGAGACACGGGTCTCCTCCATCTCGGAGTCGTCCAGCGTGCCTTGGAGGGCCGAGTTAAAGTCCAACTCGTGAATGGTGCTGCGTACGGTTTCCAGCATCGGTTCAACATTGCCGCAATGGTCGCATTTCAGCGCGTTGCCCACGGGGTCGAACCGAAGGTCCGAGCCGCAGTTGTCGCAAGGAAACCTGTGTTCAGTTTCTGGGGTTGCGTGATCGAGAGGGGTGTCACTCATGAAATGGGTGTGTCCGCGTGCTGTGGGGGTATTTAGGGATCGGGTAGGGCAATTGCCCCACCCGTGAGTTTCTTAGCCTGCCGGTGGTGGCGGGGGCGGCATGATGGTGAAGAGTTGCGCCAGCTCTTGTACGTCTTCGGCGGGCAACCAGCCGTCTTGACCAGGCGTCCAGACAAGCGTTTCGCGCTTTACGGCCCCTTCAGAGGCCATACGCCCCATTGCGGCTTTGGAATATGGCCCTTTGGTCGCGCCAGCATCTGCGATGTGCCAGACGTGTTCAACCGGTGGTGGCGGAGGTGGCGGTGCGACTTGTGGCGCGGGGGCGTGTTGCGCCTGAGGAGCTTGGCCCCATGGGCCGCCCTGACCCAATTGTCCGGCCATTGCCATGCCCAAACCCGCACCAATGCCCGCGCCCATGCCGCCACCGGCCGCACCTGTGTTGGAGGCCGCGGCTGTCATCGCCTCGGCGGCGGAGTACTGCGTGAACTTGCCCAAGTCCCCCGCGATGCCGACGGAGGTGCGTTTGTCCAACGCGGCCTCCACAGCGGGCGGCAGGGAGATGTTCTCAATATAGAATTCAGGAATGCTGAGGCCGTAATTCGCAACAATAGGCGTGATCGCTGCGGCAATCAGCTTGCCCAGATCACCAGTGTTCGCGGCCATATCAAGCGCGGGGATGCCCGAGGCCGCGATGGCGCGGGTGAATTCCTGCACGATGATGTTGCGGATCTGGTAGCTGATTTCATCCATGGTGAATTCGCCGTCGGTGCCGACGATTTCACGCAGGAACAGCGCTGGGTCCGTGACGCGCACCGAGTAAGTGCCGAAGGCGCGAATGCGCAGCGGGCCAAACTCTGGGTCGCGCAGCATGATCGGGTTCTTGGTACCCCATTTGAGATCATTGAAACGGGTGGTATTGACGAAATAAATCTCGGATTTGAACGGCGACTTGAAGCCGTGATCCCAGTGGTTCAGCGTCGTCATGATCGGCATGTTGTTGGTCTCAAGCATGTAGAGACCGGGGGTGAAGACATCCGCCAACTGGCCCTCATGCACAAACACCGCAGATTGGCCTTCGCGTACGGTCAGTTTGGCGCCGTATTTGATCTCGTGGTCTTCACGCTCGAAGCGGGAAACCATGGTGTCGCGCGTATCGTCGGTCCAGTGGATGACGTCGATAAACTCGCCGGTTAGAAAGTCAAAAATACCCATGTGGTCCTCATTGAATGGTCTTAGGGGTTAACTGTCGCCGCCCAAAAGCTCTGCCGCGATCACTTCGACGATCGGGCGGGCTTGTGCGGGGGATGATCCGAGCGGTAGGCGCTCGTCGTATAGGATTTCTAGCAGCAGCTCGTCGTGGCGGGTCAGCAGCGCGAACTCGTCGTCGTCGTTGAAAATCGAAGGGCGCGCAGCGGGGCTGTCGTTGCTGAGGCCCAGCCCCTGCGCGATTTCCTCGTGATAGCAGCTTTTGCGCAAAAGGTCGGGATGCTCCGCGCGCACGATGGCTACGGCTGATAGGAAACTGTCGGGATTGTCGGCGTCAGAAAAGGCATAAACGGCGCAGTAAATTGGCCTTGGCATGTTGGTGATTTGTGCGGCTATGCTCTCGTCTAGGCCTGGAATGAGTCTCATCAGCTCTGGGCCGAAGGCCTCGATCTCGTCGATTGTCAGTACGGCCACGTGGAAGTTGCCCTTGCTACGTGTCAAACCGACTTGCGATTTTGTGACGCGTGACAGGCGTTGTGCATAATTTGAAACGGTCTTTTGGTCTTTGCTTCGAATATCTTTGGAAACAGCTGGCCCAAACTGCAGCGAGACATTGACCGGCCTTTCCCACCGCTGAACACGCCCCTCGGAGCGCAGGTTGGTGTAGATGCCATCCACTAGGGTAAATTCATTGAACACGCCAATTTGGACGAAATTATCGACCAATTGATGCTTCGAGAACGGCGTGTCGATGCCACCACCATCAGTGCGCATCAAGCCTTGGGCCAACAGGCTACGCTGTACTTGGGCGTAATAGGCCGACAGCTCGTTTGAGCGCGCGGATGGCCGTGCGACCTTTGGCACGACCTTGGGCGCAGGGGCGACCGCCGCGCGTTGTTCGGGGCGGGGGCTGGTCACAGGCTCATCGCAGGCCGACAGCGTTACCGCCGCCAGCCCTGCAAATGCGATATGAAGCGCCCCCCGCACCAATTAACCGGCGGCAGAGCCGACGTTGTGGCCGGATGCAGTGCCGCGTGCGGTGGCAGAGGCCAGCGTGTCGCGCAGCTCGCCTTCCATGTTTTGCAGCTCGGTTTCCGCCTCGGCCCGCTTGCGCTTGCCCTCGTCGGCAATGGCCAAGCTTTCCTCGATGGTGCCGATAAGGTCGGCGTTGGCCTGCTTGACGGCTTCGATGTCGAAGACACCGCGCTCCATTTCTTCGCGTACGGCCTTGTTGGCTGTGCGCAGGTTGGCGGCGTTGGCGGTCAGCAATTCGTTGGTCAGATCGTTCGCATCACGCACGGCAGCCGCCGCCTCGGAGGAGCGTTGGATCGTCAGGGCCTGCGCCAGTTGGGTTTCCCAAAGTGGCACGGTGTTCACCAGCGTTGAGTTGATCTTGGTGACCAAGGATTTGTCATTTTCCTGCACCAAACGAATGGAGGGCAAGGACTGCATGGTCACCTGACGGGTCAGCTTCAGGTCGTGAACGCGGCGTTCCAGATCGTCCCGTGCGGCCCGCAGGTCGCGCAGCTCTTGGGCGACCATGACTTGGGCGTTTTCATCAGCGGCCTTTACAGCGGCTTCCTTGGCGGGGATGTCTTTCGTGTCGAGTTCGGAGACCTTTTCTTCACCCGCAGTGATGTAGAGCGCCAGCTCGTCGTAGAAATTCAGTGTGTGGTCATAGAGCACATCCAAGGACTTGATGTCCTTAAGCAACGTGTGCTCATGGGTCAGCAGGTTGTCGGTGATCATGTCGATCTGACCTTGGACGGTTTCGTAGCGAGCCATGAACTTGGCGGCAGGGGCGGCGCGGCCCAGAATTTTTTCCCACCAAGAGCGTTCGCGGCGCATGTCCATCTCGGAGATGGAGAAGCCACGGATCGTGGTGACGATGTCGCGCAGGCTGCCACCTGCAGGGCCCACGTCCTTGTTCCTTACGTCCGCCAACATGGATTGGCTGATCTCTTGCAAGCCAGCCTGAGCGTTGGAGCCGAAGGACACAATCGAGTTGGTGTCACTCATGTCGATTTCGTCCATGCGGCGGCGAATGTCGGCCGCAACTGGTGCATCTGCTTGGGCCAAGGGGACCAAGTCGGTGGAGGGTTCTTTGAGAACCACTGCTGCAAGCTCTTCTAGGGCTTGGGTGGATTGTTGTGCCTTTTGGCGGACAGTGTCGGACATAAAGTTATTCCCCTTCGTTCAGGCGGATGCCTTCGCGCTGCAAACGGTCGCGCAGCACATCAATTTCAATATCAAGATCGGTGCGATTATCTGACAGAAGCGCCTGATTTTTCGCGGTGAAATTTGCCTCAAGATCGTCAAGAAGCGAGGCGTAATCTGCCTTCACGGATGGATCGCGGCCTTGGGCGTAGAGTTTGGAAAACTTGATCGTCGCGTCCTTGGCCCCCAGCAGGTAGACGCCCAGATAGCGCCGCGCGGTGGTCAGGTCACGCGGATCATTCTCGACTGTGCGAAAGAAGCTGCGCGCGGTGGCTTGGAAACGCTCCACACGGGCGGTCATTGTGCGGTCGCCTGCGGTTTCAATGGCGTCAGACATGGCTTGCAAATGGCGTTCTGCCTCGTCCACAGCGCGGGCAACGCGGTCGGTTTGGAAGGTGTCGACGCCGTCCACAGACTTGTCACGCATTGGGTCCAAGCCAAAGGCAGTCAGGTGCAGCACCACGGTGATGATGCCGTAAAGGATGCCGTCCATGAGCGAGGTGTCGAATGTCGCGACGCCAACACCCAAGCCCAAGGCCACTGCGCCAAACAGCTTGCGCGGAATGGCAGGGCGGCGGGCAATTGTGCGGGCCTCATAGGCGCTTTGCGCATCAATGCCGTCGCGGGTTAGCCATGCGCCAAGCGCCATCAACGCAAAGGCGCCAATGGCCACAATCATCTGCGCTGCACTTTCGCCGATCGAGGTGAACACGATGGGAAGGGCTGCCAAAAACAGAAGATTTGCACGGCTACGCCCCTTGGCGGGTTTCGCGATGGAGGGGGGCGTCGACGCCTGAGATGTCGTTTGTGTGCCGTCTGGGCTGAATTTGCCGCCAAATTTTTGCGCCATCAGAGTGCGCCTGCCGATGCCATCGCAACAAGGGCTAGAAGCAGCACATATGCGATTTTTTGGATAACGTTGGCGGACATAGCATCTCCGATGGAAAAAGTTAATTAAGTTGCACGGCAAACATAGGCATTCGCCGTGCAACTTACCAGATGTCAGTGGGTGCCGGTTTGGTTGCTGTTGCGTTCCGCTGCGAGCTTTTTGGCGTAGCCAGACTGAATGAACTCAACCGCAAACAAGACCACCACCGAGAAGTAGAAGGTCGACTTGGACATTGGAATGACCGGGTAGTTGAACACCTTCAAAGCCAGCTCCTCATTGTGGGTCGCATGAGACGCCGCAACGCCAGCTTCACCCAGCAAAACCACGCCCACGATGAGCAAGATGAACAGGCCAAGAACCTCGTACATGCGGTTCTTTTGCAAAAATTCAGTCACGCCGTCGGCCAAAACCAGCATCGCAAGGCCCGAGATCAGGATTGCGGCGGCCAGAACTGGGAACACATCGGTGATCGCAATCGCCGACAGAACGGAATCGAAGCTGAAGATCAGGTTCATAAAGACGATCAGGGCCACAACCTTGGCCGCCGATTTGCCGGATTTGCCCTCTACATCGTGGTTGAGGTGCTCCACGGACAGCATGTGGCTGATCTCTTTGACCGCCGTGTACATGATGAATATGCCGCCAAAGATGAAGACGCAGGTCGCGAAGTTCACGCCGCCTGTCAGAATGCCTTCCCAGGTGAAGATGTAGAACGGCTCGGTGAGTGAGGCGAGAAGCTCTACCATAAGGAACAGCAAGATTACCCGCAGGGCGACGGCGATGATGATGCCCCAAAAGCGCACGGCCTTTTGTTGCGCCACTGGCGCGCGTTGGCTCTCGATAGAGATGTAGAGTAGGTTGTCGAAGCCTAGCACCGCTTGCAAAAAGCAAAGCATGAGCAGGTTGCCGATATTTTCGGCGGTAATGAGATCGGCCATTGTGAGCCTCCGTTAATTCACGTTGCGCATAGGCATACAGAACATGAGGGCAGGGGCAAGGTTTCTACTTAAAGGAGTTTAACCTTGTTTGGGGAGTGTTGGGTTAAAGCCAATGGCGAATAGGTCGTTTTACCTTGGCAAAGCCAATATCTCTGACCTACAGGCGATCGATTGGGAATATTGGGATCAGACGCCCAAAACGGTGATTTAAATCCTTCATCCGGATTAAGGGCGCGCGCGATCTAGTTGTATCTGTTGGCATACTCAAGCTGAGGAATGTGCGGTGATCTGTGCAAGAATATCGTCACGCCTTCGGGAGGACTTATCGTGGTTGAACGACATGTCTTCAGCGCTAAAGACTGACAAAGCTAATTCGACGTGTTTTAGGGCAGATTCTAAATGTTCGACCGGTGCTGTTGTTCTAACGTGTTGAGCGAGGCCAACCTCTGCAATGGAGATGTTATCGATTGTAAGCGCCCAATTGACTGGGTCGGTGGTCTTGGTTCGAACTTCAAGCGCTTCTTGGAAAGTTGATATAGCCTGCTCTAATAGTTCCACCCCTTCTGCCTTGGTTGTTTGAGTCCCCAGCGCAGATAAGGCATTGGCAATGTTGTTTTTTACAATTCCCCAGTGGACGGGGTAGTCATCCCTTGTCAGGACCTTAAGGGCTTCGTTGCAAGAAACGAGTGAGTGCCGGAACCATTGGGTGCTTTTGGCTCGACGCGTACGCAAACCTAATTGGCATTGAGTGTTCCCAATGTTTAAATTGGCGAAAGCCCAATACAGTGGCTCTTCTTCGAATGTAAAAACGGTAAGCACGTCATTGTAGGCCTCTACAGATTGCCTCAATAACTTGACCCCCCTGCGCCCCTTTGTTCTTTGACCTTGAGTGCAGAGTGTTACTGCAAGGTTTTGCGTCGTCATTGCCCACTCGGTAGGATGACTGGATTTAGGGGTAACCTCTAACGCATTTCGGTAGGCTATCGCTGATTGCGCAATCAGCTCCGTTCCTTCTGAACCCAATATGCGGCTGCCCAAGTTCTCTAAAGATACAGCAAGGTTTTGAGCGACCATTGCCCATTCCATAGGGTGCGTCTGTGGGGAGTAGACGTCAAATGTCTCTCGGTAGTTCGCGATTGCTTGCCGAAAGAGAGCTTGCCCTTCAGTGCTACTTGCACGCTCTCCAAGGGCTTGTAGTAAATTGCTGTAGTCTTGGGTTGTCATCGCCCAATCCAAAGGGTGGTCAGCTTTTGTGAATATCGTTAGTGCGGCCCGGTAGGCATTTCCGGCTTGCCTTAGAAGGTCTAGCCCAGTTTCGCCTTCGCTATTTATTCCCCGAGTTTCGAGGGCACGAGCAAGGCTGTTGAAGGCCGAAGCGCGCTCTAGCGGCGTGTCTTGAGGGGCCCATCCATATAGAGCATCTCTATGGGCTTCGATCGATTTGATTAGCAGCTTATCACCTGCTGTTCCGAGGGTTCTTTGACCCTGCGCCTGCAGCGCGTTGGCCAGTAAATACCGGATATCGCTCAGCTCTTCTGGGTCATCTGATTGCTCGAAGCGGTTCGCAATGTCTCGGTATAGTTCGACAGACTGTGCCAGCAGAGAAGTACCTTCTGGGCCATCTGTCCAATGTCCCTTTCGTTCGAGGCAAAGAGCTAAATCTAACTTTGCAGAAGCAACTTGCGCCTCACTTTGAGCCACATCAACGTTGAGTTGCGCAAGCTCAATGGCCACGTTTAGTTCGAAGCAGAGTTCGGATTCTTGTGAGTTTGAGCGATACGCTCGAACTGCAATACGAAATGTGTCGAATTTAACCTTATCGGAAATGCCAGATGTTAGATTGCTTGAAATTAGATGGACAACAGCACGCGTATCCAGAGCTTCTTTTGCTCGGGATAATTCGCCTTCAAAACTTTTTTCGAAATTCTTGAAGGCCTCAAGCAGCAATGATGTTGAGTAAGTGTCTTCGGGGAGGGGCATGGAGAAATTGCTTTCGAACTATTGAAAATACTATTCAGTTCGAAAGCAATTGCAAGCAGCTACCCCCCCAGCTTTTTCGCCACCAATTCGTTCACGGCCTTAGGGTTGGCCTTGCCGCCCGTGGCCTTCATCACCTGACCCACGAACCAGCCAGCCAGCTTGGGGTTGGCTTGCGCTTTTTCCACCTGCGCGGGGTTTGCGGCGATGATCTCGTCGAGGGCCGCCTCAATCGGGCCAAGGTCGGTGACCTGCTTCATGCCGCGTGCTTCGACTATTTCTGCGGGGTCGCCGCCTTCGGAGTAGACGATCTCGAACAATTCCTTGGCGATCTTGCCGGAAATTGCATCCGAAGCGATCAGGTCAATGATGCCGCCCAACTGAGCGGGGGAGACGGGGCTGTCGCCGATGGCCTTGTCGTCGTCCTTTTTCAGGCGGCCGAACAGCTCGTTGATCACCCAGTTGGCGGCCATCTTGCCG
The DNA here is from genome assembly GCF_039974535.1 of Litoreibacter sp. Lineage (GTDB taxonomy): Bacteria > Pseudomonadota > Alphaproteobacteria > Rhodobacterales > Rhodobacteraceae > Litoreibacter. The sequence goes on from NZ_JBDWIU010000012.1 coordinate 106,860, forward strand.
TCGCGACCTTTGGCAACATCCTCAAAATACGCCGCATCCGCAGTGTCTGCCGTCAGCACCGAGCTGTCGTAATCCGATAGGCCGAACTCCGACATAAAGCGCAGGCGTTTCTCGTCTGGCAGTTCGGGCAGGTTGGCGGCCAAGTCGTCCACCCAAGGCTGCTCGATCTCTAGCGGCAACAGGTCGGGGTCGGGGAAGTAGCGGTAGTCGTGGGCTTCTTCCTTGGAGCGCATGGAGCGCGTTTCGCCCTTATCCGGATCGTAAAGGCGAGTTTCTTGATCCACCTTGCCGCCACCCTCAACGATGGCGATCTGGCGGCGGGCCTCGACCTCAATCGCTTGTTGGATGAAGCGCAGGGAGTTCATGTTCTTGATCTCGCAGCGGGTGCCCAAGTGGGAAAAGTCGCCGGTTTCTTGGAACTTCTCGTATTGGCCCGGCGCGCAGATCGACACGTTCACATCGGCCCGCAGGTTGCCGTTTTGCATGTTGCCGTCGCAGGTGCCCAAGTAGCGCATGATTTGGCGCAGTTTGCTGACGTAGGCGGCGGCCTCTTCAGGGCCACGGATGTCGGGCATGGAGACGATCTCCATCAGCGCCACGCCTGTGCGGTTCAGGTCAACGAAGGACATGGTCGGGTCCATGTCGTGGATGGATTTGCCCGCGTCTTGCTCAAGGTGGATGCGCTCGATGCGAACGGTCCGCGCCACGCCGGAGCCCAACTCTACCAGTACCTCACCTTCGCCCACGATTGGGTGGTACAACTGCGAGATTTGGTAGCCTTGCGGCAGGTCAGGGTAGAAGTAGTTCTTGCGGTCAAAAGCTGAGTAGAGGTTGATCTCGGCCTTCAACCCAAGGCCCGTGCGGACCGCTTGGGCAACGCATTCCTCGTTGATCACTGGCAACATGCCGGGCATGCCCGCGTCCACAAAGGCCACGTTGGAGTTTGGCTCGGCCCCGAACTTGGTCGACGCACCCGAGAACAGCTTGGAGTTGGTGGACACTTGCGCGTGCACCTCAAGTCCGATCACCAGCTCCCAATCTTGCTTTGCACCAGCAATAACTTTGGGCTTCGGGGTCTCATAGGTCAAATCAAGCATGGGGATCTCCACTAGGTCGAGTGCGTTCTAGTGAGAAATTGCAGCTCGGGCAAGGTGGCAAAGCCCCGCCCGACTGCTTTGTTTATACTGCGAGGGTTGACCTGCGGTCGGCGCGGCGTAGCTGGCCAATCGACAATGCATGTGCCGCCATGAAGGTGCCCACAAAGAAACTGGGGAATAAGCCCAGTGGCCATGCGTTGATAATGTTCGGCACGTCATGAGACAGAAGGTGCATAAAGCCCACGGAGGTGATGAGGCCTGTCACAATGGCAACGGCAAAGTCGACCAGCCCGATGATGTTCGCGCGCCATACCAAAAGGCGCGCAATGGAGTCGCCTCTTTGGGTTGCCCGCATTGCTTTCCATGCCGCGACGCCAGCCAAAATATCACCAATTCCAGCGGGGAGGGCAAATTGCCACGGAATCGTGCCGTTGGCCCACCCGATCAGGAACACCCCACCCATGACGCGGGGCAGTTGGTAGGCCATTAGTATCGATTGATCTGTGTGTTCGGTGATCGCTCTGCCGAGCGAGGTTAAGCGGGCCAAGGCCCACACCCCAAATGCCCCACCAAACATGAGCATCAAGACGTAGGGCGGGTCCATCATCGTAGGCGGCGGCATAACTAGCCCTTCCGCTGTCGCGAAGGCGGCCAAAGCATGCCAAATGCCAAGAAAGCCAGCTGTTATGAAGACGGCTTTGCCGATTTTTGGTGGTGGAACTTTTGCTGTGGTCGCTGAAACAACCAAGGCACCGATGGCCAATGCCGGCAAGAAAGAGGTGAAGAAGCGCACATAGGCTTCAAGGAAGAAGTCGAACATAAGTGAATCCTAGAATCATTTTCGATAGTCACTATTTATTATGTAGTGACTATGCAAAAGCAACTCCATATTGTATCACGAAGCCATGAAGCAGATTGACCGCGCCAATTGCCCGATCCAACGGGCGACCAATATCGTCAAAGACCAATGGTCTATTCTAATCATCCGAGAGTTCTTCTTGGAGGGGGCGCGCAAGTTCACAGACCTCCAGTCACACCTGAAATTGTCGCCAAACACGTTGTCCGATCGCTTGAAACGTTTAGAGGATTCTGGGGTGATTGACCGCCATCTATACACGCAGCATCCGCCACGTGCCGAATACCGCTTAACCGAAAAGGGCAAAGCGCTGGGGCCGGTGATGGATGCGCTTTACAACTGGGGAATGAACAACACGCCGGACCTATGAACGGCTCGGATTGGCTATATTTCGCCGTGTAAAGCTGAACCTATTGGCGGTTTGTTGCGACTATTGAAACAATAGAGAGCTGATGTGGACATAAACATTGTCAGCACCGTTCATCTCTGTTTTTTATGCCCGTCATGCGCTGCCACGCACTCATATTTACTGCCTTCTTGGCAGCCGCACCTGCTGCTGCGCAGGAGCAAGACGCAAGCGCTGAGCCTGCGCTTGTACCTGCGTCGTTGAGTGTCGCGACGCCAGAGATCATCCGCCCAATACCCCGCGATGACCATATCCCAACCGCGCGTTGGGATTTTCGCCCCGAGGGGCGCCTTTGGACCCGCACCACATTGGAGGCGCTAAAGGGCCACGGCTTACCGCTGTTGACGATGGTTCCAAATGATATGGACGACTGGTGCCCTGCATATTCGACCAATGGTTTGGACAAGCGTGCGGAGTTCTGGAACGGCTTCCTAAGCGCTTTGGCCAAGCACGAAAGCACATGGAAGCCCCGCGCAGTTGGCGGGGGCGGTCTGTGGTACGGGCTTACCCAAATACTGCCCGGAACTGCGCGCGGTTACAAATGCCGTGTCGGGACGGGGGAGGCGTTAAAGAACGGCTCTGACAACCTCAGTTGTGCCGTGCGCATCATGGCCGTCACGGTTAAGCGTGATAACGCGGTGGCGCGGAAGACCAATGGCAAGCGCGGCGGCGTTGCGGCGGATTGGGGTCCAATGACCAAATCGTCCAAACGTAAGGAAATGGCTGGGTGGCTGCGCAAACAGAAGTATTGCAAGCCGTTAAGTGCGTCAAAACCCCAGCCTCGCCCCGCAAAAATCGCAGCACTATTGCCCTTGGAGCAAAGATTGGCCGAGATAAAGCCAGCGGAGCGCCCAGCGACTGTGCGCACGGTTTTTGCGCAAGACTGAGGTGCCGTTCGTTTCAGCTTGTGATCTTGCCCGAAATTGTACAGATATTTCCTAATTTTGCAGGCGTCATCAGGGGCCTGCGTTTCATTATTGCATAGGATATGAGCATGCCACTTATCGAAATAATCGCACTTTTGGCCGTCACCCAGTTTATGTACTTTGGCTACAAGGTTGGTATTCAGCGCCGCGATAGTGGCCTCAAGGCCCCCGCGATGACGGGTCATGAAGGGTTTGAGCGCGCCTACCGTGTACAAATGAACACCCTTGAGGTGTTGGTTCCGTTCTTGCCAGTGTTGTTGCTGTCTGGGCAGTACTGGCCAGCCCTATTGATCGCCCCAATTGGCATCGTCTACCTTGTGGGGCGCGGGTTGTATGCTCAGGCATATGTAAGCAACCCGTCCAAGCGCGGACTGGGTTTCATGCTGTCTCTCGGGGCAGTCGCCGCGCTGCTGCTACTGGCGCTTTTGGGCGCAGTTTTCGGCTAGACCAGCGGGATCGCCCAGCGTCGCATCAAGCGGCTAATCGGCCGGAAAGTGCTAGCCACGGTCCCCTGATGCCCATTTGTAGGCATCGACAAAATCAAAGGCGAGCGACACAATATTTGTCGCCGCCAACACCCACAGGTACGCGCCGTAAGTTGTTGATAGATCAGGGTACATCCACAAGATCAACAACACCAGTGGCGTCCAAAATGGCAGATGTGGCAGGGACATGGTTTTCGACATGCGGCGCTCGATCAGCATGATCGGCACATTCAGCAGCATCGCGATGATGGCAAGGAATGCGATCAGTATTCCGTAAGGCTCGTAGATGAAGAAAATGCTGGCGGCGTTGACTGGTACAAGCCAGACCACCATCCATATCTGAACCCACATGGGCATGGCGCGAAAAGACACCCATATTGCAAGGAACACATTGGGTTGTGCGTCGTTCATGGCGGCACCTTTTCGGTTGGTTATTGTTGAGTGGCCCTTTGCCCCCGCCACATGATGAACAAGCCGGACAGCACGATCAAGCCTGACCCTACGACCATGGGGAGGGATAATGTCTCGCCAAAGAAAACCACTCCCAGCCCAATGCCAAACAGCAGGCGCGTGTAGCGGAAGGGCGTGACCGCTGAGACCTCGCCCATCCGCATGGCCCGCATCAAGCAGGCATAGGCGGTTGTTCCAGCCAGTATCGCGCCCAGTAACGACAGGCTTGATGCGAGGTCAGGCCAGATATAGGCCTGAGCGTCCCATAGAGAGTACACGCCCCCTATAAAGACGAGCGCCAAGAAGCCGTAGAGCCCTAGGATGGAGGTGCTGATCGATGGGGGCGCTGCACGGCTTGCAAGATCTCGCCCCGCGAAGCCAAGCATCCCGATCACGGCCAATATCGACAGAGCCGAGAAGCTATCAGCGCCGGGCTGAACGATGATCAAAACCCCAATTAATCCGGTAAGAATAGCGCACCACCTGCGCCAGCCGACCGTCTCGCCAAAGATCAGCGCGGCCCCCGCAACCACAACCAAAGGGGTGGCCTGCATGATGACGGTGGCCGACGATAGCGGCGTCAACGCTAGGGCCAATCCGTAAAACAATCGCCCCACGATCTCAAAAAAGACCCGTAATCGCATGGCAGGGGATATGACGTCCGCAGTATACAGGCGCTCCTTGTTAAACAGTGCGATGGCGGTGAAGATTGTGGTGCCGCCCAACCCGAATATCAGCATAACCTGACCGAGTGGCAGACGGGCCGCAGCGACCTTAATCATTGCGTCTTCAATCGCGAATGCAGCCATTGCGGCCACCATAAGAACGGCACCAATGAAGTTGGCGCTGCGGGCAGGGGGCGTTTGAGTATTCACATATCGCTTCTTTGTGGTGCTGGAGAGGCTTACCGCCCGCCGGTGACATCTAGCGTGGTGCCGGTGATGTAGCTAGCGCCGCTGCTCATGAGGTAGACAATCGCGTGGGCGCATTCCTCGGCATCGCCCGGGCGCTTCATAGGGACTGAGTCTGCAAGATCGTCGCACCGATCAGGCAGGCCACCTTTGGCGTGAATTGCGGTCTCGATCAAGCCGGGACGAATGGCGGCGACACGGATGCCGTCAGCTGCAACTTCGTCACTCAAGCCTTTGGTGAATATGTCAATTCCGGCTTTGGTTGCCGCGTAATCCACATATTGGTTGGCTGAACCCAGCCTTGCCGCAGCCGAGCTGGTATTGACGATCACGCCGCCATCGCCGCCGAAAGCTTTCGACATGCGCAGCACGCCTTGTTGGGCCACGAGCATTGCGCCGATTAAGTTGACGTCCACCATCCGGCGCAGGCGGTCATATGACATCTCTTCCAGCCGCTGTGGCTGGTCCACGATACCTGCGTTATTTACCAATGCGTCCATCTGCGGGAAGGCGGCGTCAAAGCTCTCGAATATCCGCACGACGTCCTCGGGGTTCGAGACGTCACCTTGGAACATATGGGTGATCGCGCCTTCTTGTTCGCACATCTGTGCGACAAGCTGTGCGCCCTTCAAGTCGCCGTTGTAGTGAATACCTACGTCATAGCCGCTTTTGGAGGCCAGAACGGCCGTCGCTGCGCCAATGCCAGAGCTGGCACCTGTGATCAGAACTGTCTTTGTCTTACGAGCCATTTTGGGTTCTCAATTCAGTTTATAGTTTGAACGCTGTTTTGATGTCGGCCAGCGCGTCGCGTTGGCGGTCGGACAGCCCATCATTGCTAGAGGTGCCAATCGCATTGAGGATCTGCATCAAGGGGGCCAATTGCTCTGCTTCGCGAAGTTTGTACAGCTTGCGGGCAAGGCGCGACACGGCCTGTTCTGGACCGCCGCATTCGCTCATCAACCAACGTCCTAGGACAACCAGCTCCTCAGCATCTTTCAGGCTGACATGCGTAGCGTTCTGCATTTCGCGGATCATCTCAATGTGGGATTCTTGCGATGGAAGGGTGTCCATCTCCAAGAAGGCCACCGCGATACCGCCAATCGCGACTTTAGGGTCCTCAATGTCTTCGGCTGGGTGGCGGTTGGCATTGCGCTTGAAGCCGAAACGACGTGCGGCAAGGCGAACTTCGCTTGCGGCCTCGATCAGGTCACGGCCCGAGCTAATTGGGCCGCGTGAGCGGATATAGTAAAAAATCGCTGCGCCAAGAGCACCTAAGATCGCTAAAATTACTGGCATTTACCAAACTCATTATGTTTTGTTTCAACGGTTTCTTATAGCGCGGAATTGGGCCGAACTGTGGCCCCTATGCGTTTAGAATTCGGGTTGTCATTTCTGTGAGGTCGCCGCTTAGGTCTGGCGTGGCTTTGATCCGCTCCAGCGCATCGCGCATCATGCCTTGGCGATCCGCGTCGTAGCGCTTCCATGTCTCGAAGGCTGTGGACATGCGGGCGGCGGTTTGCGGGTTGATCGCGTCCAGCTTGATCAGCCAATCCGCCAGCAAGGCATAGCCCGACCCGTCAGGCGAATGGAAGCCCGCCGTGTTGCCAGCCAAAGCCCCGAACACCGCGCGGAAGCGGTTGGGGTTGGTGATGTCGAAATCGGCATGGGCCGTCAGCGCCTGTGCCGCCTTGGGAGCCGCATCCAGCTTGGCGTGGGACACTTGCATGGCGAACCATTTGTCGATCACCAAACGGTCGTCTTTCCATTGATCGTAGAACGCCTGATTTTGCGTCTCGCCCACTTCTGCGCGCAGCAGGCAGCTTAGGGCCGCCAGTTGCTGGGTCATGTTGTCGGCATCGTCGAATTGCTTGGCGGCTTGCGCTCCGCCATCAAGGCGCGACAACATGGCTAAGGCCGCATTGCCCCATGCGCGTTTGTCGGCGTCCTCGGACTTGGCGCTATAAGGGCCGGTGACCTGCATTTCGGCATAGATGCGCTGCAGCAGGTCCTGCATGGCTTGCGCGATGGACAGGTTGAACGTCTGCGCGGCGAGGTGGATTTTGGTCGGATCGGGGGTCAGTCCGCCGTCGACCAAGGCTTGCGCGATGTCGTCTTGCGAGGGGCCGGAGAACACCAGAGCCTTAAAGCCCGGGTCAAGTGTGTCATCGCGCGCTACCGCCACCAAGGCATCCAAATAGGCCTGATCCGGGGTGGCATCCTCAGCGACCATGCGCACCAACACATCGCGGCTTAGGGCACGGCCGGCTTCCCATTTATTGAACGGGTCGGTGTCATGGGCCAGCAGGAAGGCGCGTTCCTCGTTGCTTTGGTCGCGCTCCAGAATAATCGGGGCCGAGAAGCCACGGTTGATCGACGGGATCGGCTTGACGTCCAAACCGGTGAAGCGGAAGGCGTGAACCTCGTCGGTGACTTCGCAGATGCGGGTGGCTTGGACTTCTTTGCCCGTCTCATCAAGCAAGCCCACAGCGATTGGGATGACGCGCGGGTCTTTGGTGTCTTGGCCCGGTGTGGCAGGGGTGCTTTGCGTAAAGGTCAGCGTGTAAGTGCCATCTTTCCAAGCTTCTTTGACGGAGACGCGCGGCGTGCCGGCTTGCGAATACCACAAAGAGAACTGCGTCAGGTCGCGGCCTGTGACCTCCTCAAAGCATTTAAGCCAGTCTTCAATGGTGCAGGCTTGGCCGTCATGACGGGTGAAATACAAATCACAGCCTTTGTAGTAGGCTTGGTCCCCGATCAGCGTTTTGAGCATGCCGATCACTTCGGCGCCCTTCTCGTAGACGGTGGCGGTGTAGAAGTTGTTGATCTCGACGAAGCTATCGGGCCGGACTGGGTGCGCCAACGGGCCGTTGTCCTCACGGAATTGGCGCGCGCGCAGTTGCAATACATCCGCGATGCGTTCCACTGCGTGGCCTCGTGTGTCGCCCGAGAATTGCTGGTCGCGGAAAACCGTCAGGCCTTCCTTCAAGCACAGTTGAAACCAGTCGCGGCAGGTGATGCGGTTGCCGGTCCAATTGTGGAAATACTCATGCGCAATGATCGTCTCGATCCGATGGAAGTTCCCATCCGTAGACGTGTCAGGCGAGGCCAGAACGGCGGAGGAGTTGAAGATGTTCAGCCCCTTGTTCTCCATGGCGCCCATGTTGAAGTCATCCACGGCGACGATGTTGAACAGGTCCAGATCGTATTCGCGGCCATAGACATCCTCGTCCCATTTCATCGAGCGCTTTAAGGCGTCCATGCCGAAGGGGGTTTTGTGCAGATCGCCATCACGCACATAGATGTTCAGATCAACCTCGCGCCCTGACTTGGTGGTGAATGTGTCGTGCAGGTTGACCAAATCACCTGCGACCAGCGCGAACAGGTAGGCTGGTTTGGGGTGGGGGTCGTGCCACTTGCCACCGCCAAGGTCGTTGCCGTTGGAGAGCTTGACCTTTTCCTTGCCTTCAACCGTGACGCTGAACACGGACATGACGTCGGGGCGGTCGGGGTAGTAGGTGATTTTGCGAAAGCCCTCGGCCTCGCATTGGGTGCAATACATGCCGTTGGACATGTATAGCCCTTCCAGTGCGGTGTTGGTCGAGGGGCTGATTTCCACCTCTGCCTCAAAGACGAAGGGGGCGTCGGGGGCTTGGGCGGTTAGCCCCAGATCGGTCAGTTTCGCCTGCGCATCAACGCCGTCGATGGTCGCGGAGATCAGTTGCAGCTTCTCGCCGTGTAGGTAGAAGGTCTTGTCGGCTGCATCAGGGTTGGGCCGGAAGGCAATGCGTGAGATCACGCGGGTCTCAGTGGGATGCAGCTTGAACGTCAGCTCCACGCTGTCCACCAAATAGGACGGGGGCGTGTAGTCCTTAAGGTAGATTGTGCGTGGGTCGATTGTCGCTGCGGCGTCCTTCATGGGGCGGTCCTTCTTGGGTGTTTCCGAGGGCGAACCGTAGGAGAGGCCATGCCCACGTGCAAGCTCATAGCCGGGCGGTTTCTAGGCGGGAATGTCCCAATTGGTAATTATTTCTTACCAAGCTTGTTGCCTATAGGAAACTTTTTCCATAGATAGCAAGAAAGACCCAATTCCAAAAGCGGCCCAATGAGAGGGAAAACAAGATGAGCGGTAGTACAAACACGCGTGTAGAGAAGCATGGATTGCAAGTAGATAGCCTTCTGGTCAATTTTGTCGAGGGTCAGGCCCTGCCGGGCACAGGTGTGACGGCTGATGCGTTTTGGAAAGGGTTCTCAGACATAGCACATGGTTTGGGTCCTAAAAATAAGGCCCTGCTGGACAAGCGCGAAACGATTCAAGGCCAGATAGATGCATGGCACGCCGCGCGCCAAAATCAGGTACATGACCATGCTGCCTATAAGGCTTTTCTGACCGAGATCGGGTATTTGCTGCCGGAAGGTGATGACTTCGAAATTAATACAACGAATGTCGATCCCGAGATTGCTTCGGTCGCGGGGCCCCAACTGGTGGTACCGATCACCAACGCCCGCTATGCGCTGAACGCCGCCAACGCGCGGTGGGGCAGCCTCTATGATGGGTTCTACGGCACGGATGCCATGGGCACAGCCGCGCCGAAAGCTGGCTACGACAAGGGTCGCGGCGCACGGGTCGTGGCACGCGCGCGGGTTTTCTTGGACGAAGCCTTCCCGTTGAACGGGACCAGCCATGCTGACGCACGCCGCTATCATATCAGAGATGAAGCGTTGTTGGTGGATGATGCGCCGCTAACGGATCCGTCGAAATTTGTGGGCTATAGGGGGCATCCCAAAGCGCCAAGTGCTGTGCTGTTGCGCAACAACGGGCTGCATGTGGAGCTGGTATTTGACCGCACACACATCATCGGCAGCCATGACCAAGCAGGGCTGGCGGATGTGCGCATGGAAAGCGCGGTGTCGGCGATCATGGACTGCGAGGATTCCGTGGCCTGCGTAGATGCCGAAGACAAGGTTCAGGCCTATTCCAATTGGCTAGGCCTGATGCGCGGTGATTTGCAGCAGGTGATGGAGAAGGGCGGCAAAACCATTACCCGCAAGCTGTCCGATGACCTGAACTTCACAGCCCCCGACGGGGGCGACTTGGTCGTCAAAGGCCGCGCGCTGATGCTGGTGCGCAACGTGGGCCACCTGATGACCAACCCAGCGGTGCTGGACCGTGACGGCGGCGAGGTCTTTGAGGGGCTGATGGACGCGATAGTCACGACGTTGATCGCGATGCATGATTTGCAAAAGTCCGAAGGTCTGCGCAATTCTCACAATGGCTCTGTCTATGTGGTGAAGCCGAAGATGCATGGGCCGGAAGAGGTGGCCTTTGCAGATGAGATTTTCACCCACGTTGAGAAGGTGCTGGGCCTTCCCGCCAACACAGTTAAGCTGGGCATCATGGACGAGGAGCGCCGCACCACGGTGAACCTTAAGCAGTGCATCTTTGCCGCCAAATCCCGTGTGGCGTTTATTAACACAGGCTTTTTGGACCGCACGGGCGACGAGATACACACCTCGATGGAGGCGGGTCCGTTCTCGCGCAAGGATTTCATCAAACGCAAGGCTTGGATCGGCGGCTACGAGAACCGTAATGTGGACATCGGTTTGGAATGTGGCCTGTCAGGACGCGCACAGATCGGCAAGGGCATGTGGGCCATGCCCGACCTGATGGGTGCCATGCTGGAGCAAAAGCTGGAGCACCCGAAGTCCGGCGCGAACTGTGCGTGGGTGCCGTCCCCCACAGCTGCGACCCTGCACGCGCTGCATTACCACAAGGTTGATGTGTTCGCTGTGCAAGCCAAGCTGAAGGCGGGCGGGCGTCGTGCGCATGTTGAGACTATTTTGGACATCCCGCTGGCGACTTACCGGATGTGGTCCGAGGATCAGATCATGCGTGAGGTCGAGAATAATGCGCAAGGCATCCTTGGCTATGTGGTGCGCTGGATTGATCAGGGCGTGGGCTGCTCCAAAGTGCCTGACATGAACAACGTGGGTCTGATGGAAGACCGCGCAACCTGCCGGATTTCCTCGCAAGCTTTGGCGAACTGGCTGCACCACGGCGTGGTGTCGCAAGAGGCGGTCATGGGCGCTATGCGCAAAATGGCGGCTGTTGTGGATGCGCAAAATGAGGGGGATGCGAGCTATACTCCAATGGCGCCAAATTTTGACGGAATTGCTTTCCAAGCGTGCTGCGACTTGGTGTTCAAGGGGCGCGTACAGCCCTCTGGCTACACGGAACCGGTATTGCATGCGCGTCGTTTGGAGCTGAAAGCGAGTTGACTTCGCCACGTCTTACGTGAGGTGAATGGTCGGGGGGCTGCCCCTTTCTACCCCTTGATAAGTCGTGGGGCTCTGCCCCACACCCCGAGGTATTTTTGAAGCAATGATGTCAAAGTTAAAGTGCCATCGTTGAAATAAGAGGAGGCTACATATGCCAGGAGTTTCATTGAACAAGGCGCGCACAATTGTGCGCAAAGCGATCGCCAAAGGCCAAGAGTTAGAGCTTAAACCACTATCGGTTGTTGTGCTTGATGCTGGTGGGCATGTGCAAGCGTTTGAGCGTGAGGATGGCGCGGCTCCGGGGCGGTTCGAAATTGCACGCGGCAAGGCCTACGGCACGGTGATGCTTGGGATGGCCGGTACGGCGCAATTGGCGCGAGCTGAGCAGCAACCTCATTTCATCAATGCAGTAAATGGTGTCTACGGTGGGGCGGTTATCCCTGTGCCTGGGGGTGTTTTGATCCGTGACAAGAAGGGCGTGGTTATCGGGGCCGTGGGTGTCACTGGCGATACATCGGACAACGACGCTATCGCGGCTATGGCGGGGATTGATGCAGCGGGTTTGACAGGAGAGATCTAGGCCGCAGCCCAAAGAATTGCCTAGTTTTTACTCAGCTCGCCTGCGCGCAGAACCTCTGTGCGCGGGCACATCTATACCTGCGCTAGGACTTGGGCTACAAAACCATAGACTTAAAACGGAGTTTATGAGTTATGGCGCGTCCGGTTGTTGGGATCATTGGCAATGCACATTTGGTGAATGATGAATATCCTGCTCATATGGCAGGGGCCATGAACTGTCAGGCGATTGCGGAAGTGTCGGGTGCTGTGCCGATGATTGTGCCGTCTTGCCCCTCGCTTATCGATATCGACGATTTAATGTCTGTATGTGATGGATTCCTATTTACCGGTGGCCGACCCAATGTTCATCCTGAAGAGTACGGTGAGGATGAGACCGAAGCGCATGGCGCGTTTGACCGATCGCGCGACCGTGTGGCATTGCCGTTGATCCGTGCATGCGTTGAGCGGGGGCAGCCGGTTTTTGGTGTGTGCCGAGGCTTTCAAGAGGTCAACGTCGCCATGGGCGGGACGCTATATCCGGAAATTCGCGACCTTCCTGGCCGGATGAACCACCGCATGCCACCCGACGGGACGATTGAGGAAAAATTCGAGTTGCGCCACACGGTGAGCTTTACCGACGGCGGCCCGTTTCATCAATTGATGGGCGCGCGGGAAGTTATGACCAATACGCTGCATGGCCAAGGGATCAAGGCAGCAGGGGAGCGCGTGGTGATTGATGGCGTGGCACCCGATGGCACGCCCGAGGCGATCTACATTAAAGACGCCCCTGGATTTTGTCTGTCTGTACAATGGCACCCAGAATACCGCGCCGCGCATGATCCTGTGTCGCGTCCGCTGTTTGGGGCCTTCGGCGAGGCCGCGAAAGCATGGTCCGAGGGCGAGCGCCCGCAGATTTTAAAGTCGGCTTAAAGTTTAAGCGGTTAAAACCTCACTGACCTTCAACGCACGCATCTGATTGCCGTCTACCTTAAGCTTGCCTGTCATCACCGCGGTGATTGGGTTTTGCGCTCCGTCGAGAATGGCGCGAAATAAAGCCTCGTTGGCAATAAGGGTGACGTCGGCGTCTTCGTCAGATTGTATCGCGCCCTCTTCAGATAGAATGATTGAGCCAAGATCCTTAACGACCAGCTTGGCGGTCCCCTTGATCGCGCCCATGGCTTTGCCGTGAAGAATGGTGGTCAGATCGTCTAGTTGGCTGGTCATTTTGTGCTCCGAGAAATGAGGATGACGTCTTTAAGGAGGTTAGCTGAATTTGTCGCAATATCGACGTTGCGTCATTTGGTGAGCGTTGTCGAAGTTGTAGAATAACCTAAGGGCAAGGGGTTGCGGCGTAGCTATGCGTTTTTTGCATGGCGGAAATACGGGCATTAGGGGATGTCGCGCTGGTTGGGCTGACCTATGTTTAACTCAACAACGCAAACACGAAAGAGTGCCGATATGAACATCGATAACCAAAACACTGTCGACCTTGACGCCATTGAACGCCAAGCACGCCAATTGCGCGCAGAATACACTGTTGGCCTGTTCGCAGCTGCTCGCGTGTGGATCGTATCCAAGTTCACGACACCAGCTTTGAACGCTTCTAAAGCTGCCTAAGACTACCTTCACAGGCGGCACTAGCTGCCTACGATACATAAAGAAATCCCAGTTTCGTCATTAAAGCGAACTGGGATTTTCTCATTTCTGCCCCAATTGTTGATCAAGTTTAACCAAGCTTACGCAACACATGCGCGAATGAATGACCGCGCCGAAAGGGTTGAGAAATGAATTTGATCAAGACCATCGCAGCATTGACCGTTGCCGCAGGCCTTAGCGCTTGTGCGTCCAGCGGCTCAAGTATTGAAACGGCTACACGAAACGCAACTGACACCGGTCAAGTTGTAGCGGCCGAGCTAAACGCATTGAGCGCGGGTTGGAGCTTGGCTGATGTGCGCGTTCGGGTGCCCGGTGACTTGAAGTCCTCGGAGGCCAACCGATATTACCCGATTGCTGACATTGTGTGGCGCGAGGATCCATTTGGTAACCGCCATGAACAGGTTGCCAAGATCATCGACGATGGCATAACCCTTGGCCTGTCCCATTTGCGCGGTGATCGCCCAGTTTACTTCGACATCACAGTGAGCCGCTTCCATTCGTTGACCGAAAAAGCACGTTATTCGGTCGGTGGCGTGCACAATATCATCTACACATTGACTGTGGTCGACGCCGCAACCGGCTTGGCGCTTCACGGACCGATAAAAGTAGAAGCAGCTTTGAAAGCCTATGGCGGCGACCTTGCCTTCGCAGCGGAACGCCGTGGCGAGACGCAAAAGGTACGCATTCAAAGCCATCTGGCCAGCCTTATGCGCAAATCCTTCAACGGCGGGCAGGAACTGCGCGTGGTCGCAAAGGCGGATATTACGCCTCCGGACGCTTATACAGGCATCACTCGCTAAGGTTTTGCCGAACACACGGGCTTTCGCCCACTGAAAATACCTATTAAGGGAGGGATATGACATCCCTCCCTTTTTCCGCCTCGCCCTATCCTGTAATCCGCCTGAAGCCTAAGGCCAACGCCCTGACCATCCGTGGCGGCGCCCCTTGGGTCTACTCAGACGAGCTGGTCACCGACCGCCGCGCCCGCCGCCTTGAGCCTGGGTCGCTGGCCGTGTTGGAGGATAGCGACCGCGAGCCAATCGCCGTGGTCACCATCAATAATGAATCCAAGATCATCTGCCGCGTCATGGACCGCGATCCTGCCGCCGTGCTGGATCAGGATTGGCTGCTGGCACGTGTGCGCCGCGCTTTGACCTTGCGAGAGCATCTGTATGACGCACCGTTCTACCGGTTGATCCACGCGGAGGCTGATGGCCTTCCTGGTGTGATCGTGGACCGCTTCGGCGACGTCCTGGTGATGCAGCCCAACGCCGCATGGGCTGAGACCGCATGCGAAGGCTTAGCCGCCGCTTTGGTCGAGGTCACAGGCGCCACCACTGTTTACAAAAACGCGGCAGGTCGGGCGCGCGGGTTGGAAGGGCTGGATGATGTGTCCTCCTTCTTGATCGGCGAGCATGACGGCCTGATCGAAGTGCCGATGAACGGTGCTACATATATGGCGGACGTTGTGGGCGGGCAGAAAACCGGCCTGTTCTTTGACCAACGCGACAACCATGCGTGGGCTGCGAAGCTGCACAAAGGCGGGCGCGTCTTGGATGTGTTCTCGCATGTGGGCGGCTTTGGCTTGGCCTCTTTGGCAGCTGGTGCCGAAAGCGCCTTGGCCGTTGATGGCTCCGAGGCGGCGCTGGCCTTGGCCGAGAAGGGGGCAGAGGCCTCCGGCGTGGCCGACAAGTTCTCCACCCGCAAGGGCGACGCCTTCAAGGTGATGGAAGCCCTGCAAAGTGAGGGAGAGCAGTTTGACGTGGTCGTGGCCGACCCGCCAGCCTTCGCACCTAACAAACAGGCGCTGTCCAACGGGCTGACTGCCTATAGCCGTGTCGGCTCAATGGCGGCCAAGCTGGTGAAGCCGGGCGGTTACTTAGTGCTGTGCTCGTGTTCTCACGCGGCTGATTTGACCAAATTTCGCCAAGCCAGCTTGCGCGGTGTTGGCCGAGCTGGGCGTCAGGCCCAGATTGTGCACACGGGCTCCGCTGGGGCCGATCACCCGCTGCACCCTGCGCTGGCTGAAAGCGGATACCTCAAGGCCATCGTTCTGCGGCTCGACTAATGCGGGCGTTGCTTGATGCCTGCGTGATCTACCCCACCGTGCTTCGTGAAGTGCTGGTGGGCTGCGCGCGGCTGGGCTTGTATGATGCTTTGTGGTCCGAACGCATCTTAGAGGAATGGGCGCGGGCCACGGTCAAGCTGGGGCCAGAGGCCGAAGTGCAAGCACGCGGCGAGGTGGCGGTGCTCAAGTCGCAGTTCCCCAAGGCCTGTATCCAACCCCGCGCAGGCGACATGGCGCGGCTCCACTTGCCTGACGAGAACGACATTCACGTGCTGGCCTCGGCCATTGCCGGATCGGCTGACGTGCTGGTCACGATGAACGCCAAGGACTTCCCGCGCCAAACCTTGGCCTTTGAGGGGGTCAAACGCCTCAGCCCTGACGAGTTTTTGATGGACCTGTGGATGGACACCCCGCAAGCGGTCGAGCAGGTCGTGCGCGATGTGCACAAAGTGGCCTGCGAGATGTCGGGCGAGGCGTTGGGCCTACGTTCTTTGATGAAACGCGCGCGCTTGCCACGTTTGGGCAAGGCAATCGACGTCTAATCCGCCACCGACATGGCCGCACCGTTCGCAGGTATCGTAGGCACGGACGCGGGGTCAAACCCGTCCAAGCATTGCGCATTCACCCCGAAGTAATCCGGCTCCGAGCGTTTTTGGTGGAAGGTGTAGATGCCGCAGGTCTTGCAAAAGTAGTGTTTCGCGATCTTCAGGTTCCATTGGTACAGGCTGACCGTGTCCCAATCCGCCGTCATTTTGAACGCGTCCTTATGGACCCGCGCCATCTGCGCGTTCTTCTTGCGGCATAGGCTGCAATTGCAAGTGGTCAACTGCTCAATGTCGCCGCTGACTTCAAAGGTGACTGCGCCGCAATGGCATGATCCGGTATATGTTGGCATGAAGGGCCCTCCTCAAAGGGCAGCCTAGCTTCGTGTCAATCCAGGGTCACGCCCCATTTGGCCTCGCGGGCTTCAATGGCTTCAATGCGCTCAGTGGTTTTGGGGTGGCTCAATAGCCAAGCAGGGGTGCCAGCCCCAAGACTGCCCGTAAGCGTGTCGAGCTTTTTGAACAGTGATTTTTGCGGCTCCGTGCCGATGCCAGCTTTCGTCAACAGAGCCGAGGCATAGGCATCCGCTTCATATTCATCGCTGCGTGACAGGCGTGCGGCCAGCATGGTGGTCAGCATATTGGCGATCCAGACGCCAACACCGGGGATGATGCGCCCCAAAACCGTGGCAAGGGCCACGCGAATGGCATTCTGGCCAGAGAAGTCGATCATTCGGCGGCGCGAGTGCCCAAGGGCGACATGCCCTAACTCATGCGCAATCACCGATGCCAATTCGGCAGCCGTGACCTCGCCTTCCTTATACTTGTTGAAAAAACCACGAGTAATGAAAATGCGGCCATCGGGGGCGGCCAACCCGTTGATTGGTTCTATTTCAAAGATATGGACCTTGATCTTGGGAAGGTCCAACGCGCTGGCCATGTCGTGATTAAGGCCGTCCAGCTCAGGATCTTTCAGCAGCGTGGATTGCTCGTCCAAGGTCTTCGCGGTTTTCCATGCAGAGAACTTATAGGAAACCAATGCATAGAGGATGGCGAGCAGGATGGGGGCGAGTTTTAGCATATCTATAGATATGGGGGCGGAACCCGCTGCGAGCAAGCACTAACGAGAATCGCCCGAATTCGCTGGTATTTCAATGGTCTCACAATTCGTGAGTGGGTTCTCACGCGGGCGTTATGGGGTGCGCGAGTCCGCGGTCATGGATGTGCATTTATGCACCAATATTGATATTTGTTACCGTTAACATGCGTTGAAGCGCTGAATGGAAGGCGTCATATTGGTTTCATCAAACGGCAACACGCCGACACACACATCGGGCAAGAGCCTGAAAATAAACAAGAGTGAGTACATAAAATGAAAACTGTAATCGCAACAATCATCGCCCTGTCCGTAACTGCTCCTGCTTTTGCTCAAGTAACCGACGCTGCCTCCTACTTCGCATTGGACAACAACTCCGCCGCCGAACGTTTTGTTGGTAACACCTCGCGAGGTGACGTGTTCAGGTCGCAACAAGCCGGCGCATTGGCCAACGGGTCCGCTGCGGAAAACCAAATCCAGTTCACCGCTCGCCCTGCCACTCGTGCAAACGTCGACCTGCTGTCCTTCTTTGCACTGGGTAACGACTCCGCTGCTGAGCGCATCGTTAGATAATCCCCCCAAGATCGGTCACTCCCCGGACCTGATCTATCTAAGGCCTCCTCGAGTTCCCCGAGGGGGCCTTTTTTTATCGCCAAAGATGGGCGTATCCAGCGACAGCGCCTTGGGCCTTGGCCAGTAAGCGGTTTCGCAAGCTGGCTGGGGGAACCGTGCCTTTTGCCAGCCGCTCTACGACGATCTCAACGGGGCAGGCTTGCCGTGTCACAGGGTCGTAGTAGCGGGGGTAGTCAATCAATACAGCATGAACCAAACCGTCCAAGGTGGCGTCAGGTCCGCGTCGGGCAGGTACAGGTCCGCGATCATCCGTTAGGCCCCAACCCGCATAGAACGGAGCGCCATAGCAAGTGACTTTAACGTCGCGCATCAAAGCTTCAAATCCTAGCAGGGATGTCATGGTGCAAACGCGATCCGCCGTGGCGATCAACGCCATAGCGTCCGCAGTATGAGCGATGAAATCCGCGTTGTCGGCGGAGGTGTCGCCTGTTCTCAGGCCAGCTTCCACATCCGGATGGGGTTTGTAGATGATGAAGGCGTCCGCAAAGTCGCGGCGCACCGCGTTCACTAAGGCTTCATTGGTCGATACGTCCTTGGTCCCCAGTTTTATTGAGGCGTCGTCCTCCACTTGCCCGGGGACAAGTATGACTTCGCGCCCGTCGGTGGGCAGCTCAAAGGTATCCCCACCGAGGTTGTACTTGCTGAGCCCCAGTTTCACGATGCTGGCTCTAAGGCGCTGGGCACGGTGCAATGCGGCTGGGGGCAGGGTTCCGCTCTCGGTAATGAGGGCTTCTAGGGCGCTTGGGCGGGTTGGGTCGTAGTAGATCCCTTTGTCGTCGGTGACCAAAGACAGCGGTGCGACCAAATCCGCGCCCAGCCCACGGGAGCGGATAAACCCGTCCTCGACGCGCAGCATTTTGGTTTTCAACGTCTGCGCCCTAAGTGCAAAACCTTCGGGTTCTTTATTCGCCCAAACGAGCAATGACCCACCGCGTGCAGCCTTCAAAGCAGCTTCCGCATCTGCGATAAATCGCACTTGGCCGGATTTGGCAGGGGGCTTTGGACCGAAAATTTCTTGCAATGGGGCGCGCTTCCATAGGCGCATCCCATGGGCGACATGGCCGCCTTTGTCTTGGCGATGGGCGCGGGTCATGGCCTCCAACGTGTCGATGACTTGCTCAACCTCGCACAAGGTATCGCGATAAGGGTCGTACCATTTACAGTAACGCAGCATCACACCAGTAAACAGTTGTGGTCGTGTCAGTTTGCGTTGCCGCCGATCAACCGGCTGCCGGTCGTCCGATAGACCCCATCCGGCGTAGAAGGGCTGGCCAAACACCACGGGGCAATGGCCCGCTAATATGGCTTCAAACCCCATGCCAGAACTTACGGTGTAGACCGCAATTGCCCCGTCCATGAGCGCATAAGGGCTGGCTTTCTCGTCGTAGAGCGAAACCCGTCCAACGGCGTCGCTTGTGCTGAAATGGCCGTCACGGTGACCTGCGGTGGTTTCCGGGTGGGTCTTTATGACAATGCGCGCATTGGGGTGCTCTTCTTGCGCATAGGTCAACATTTCGCGGAAATGATCCGCCGTGGCGCGGCCGTGTTTGATCGAGGCATCGCCTCGGGTTTGATCGACGACAAGGACATATCCGGGACTGGGGATCGTGGCCGACGCGTCAAAATCGTTGTATTTTGAAAGGTTTAGGGTCTTGATGCGCGCGATGGCTTCGCGTGCGCGGGTCAACTCATGCGCGTCATCGAATGCTTCACTTGATAGAAGGTCTTCTAGATCCGATGGGCCCGCGCAGTCAAAATAAGGTCGCTTGTGATCAACGCTCAGGCCCAATGGAAGATCGCCATCGCGCCCGGGATAAATCGAGCGCAGGAAGGCGTCCTCTACATGGACAAGCTTCGCATCGGTGACATCCGCAACCTTTTCGCCGCGCCCAGAGGTGGGGCTTTTGCCCCAAACTGCAATTAGGTCCTCTGAGGATGGTTTTCCAAGGGTCAGATCATAGCCACATAGATCAAGAATGCGGCGCACGCGGGTTTGGGTGAAGAAACCCCCGTTAAAATAGAAAAGCCGCGGGCGAGGGGAGGACCCGCCCACGGCTTCATCAAAGCTCGGTAGATTAGCCACCGATGCTCGACAAGGCGTTGACGGACGTCAAAGAGCCAGTCAGCGCCGAGATTGTTTTGTTCCATGTCACGAATGGTGCTTCGGTCACGTAGACGGTATCGCCGTCGCGGATTACGAAGTCGCGGGCCTCAAACATGCCGGTGGGCTGTGTCAGGTCCAAGACATAGGCAAAGCGTTGTGATCCTTGAAGGTCGCTACGCCCCAAAACGGAGTTGGCGATCTCGCTCGGTTCATTGCGAAACACGAAGACCCCGGTTGGGTCCGCTAGGTTGGAGTTCAACCCGCCAACTTGCGCGATTGCTTCAATCGCGGACAGAGTTTGGGACACGAACTCAACACGGTTCTGCGCGCCAGTTGCCCCCAGAACGGTAAAGGAACGGCTGTCTTCTTCGACGAGAATGCGGTCGTTGGGACGCAGAGCGATGTCAAACTTTGGATTGGAGTATAGATCTTCAAACCAAATCTTGGAGCGTTGCTGACCCCGAATAACCGTGATCTGGGCCACTTCCGGTTCAATGGAGATGCCGCCAGCACGCGCAATCATAGATGACAACGTGCGGGTGGGGCGCTCAATCGCGAACAGCCCTTGTTGGCCTACACCACCAACCAATGACACTGTCGCACCATCGCCAGCCACACGGCGCACGAGGACTTGCGGGTCAGGGGTTTGGGTGTCCAGTTTGCCGGTAATAACGCGGCGCAGCGCCTCTGGCGTGTTGCCAGAAGCTTTGATGCGGCCAGCGTAGGGCACAAAGATAAAGCCAGCGCCGTCAACTTGGACTTCGCTCAGATCAGTTGCGCTTGCGCCTTCAGGGGCCAGAAGGCCGTCATCGACGTTCTCCCAGATTGACAGGCCAAGTGTGTCGCCTGGACGGATAATATCCGAGCCAACAACACCTGAATTCAGAAAGCTATCGCTGAAGCCCAATACGGGCTGCACAGCGGTCGCGAGCGTCACGCGGCTGTTCACAGACACAATGAATGCATCGCCTTCTTTTTGGACAGAGCCCGCGAAGATTTGGCGTTTTCCGGGACCGGACTTCGGCAACCCGCAAGACGCGGCCATTACGGCCACTAGTGTAAAGGCCACGAATTTCGTAGCTCTGGGACCCAATTTTTTCACTGGTGTCCTCCTCGATTATGAGACTGCCTCAAGTTTTTCTTTTAACCCTATCGAAAGACAAAAGAATTGCTAGCCCTGTCGTCTTGGCCCACGCATAAGTGTTGCCAGTGCGTCGCAGTGGCAAGTTCCCGCTAGGGTCTTTCGGGTGTGATTGCAGCTCTACTTCACCACGTGCAGCTGTTGGCGCGGTGCCGCCGTTCCGGCCACCAAAGCGTCGTAAGGATCTTCGCGTACCAGCATCATGTCGACCACTTGGCGCAACAATTGGCGACGCCCGCGGGCAGAGTAAAACCCGCCCGGAATTTGCGAGGTCTCCAGCAGGTAATGACGGTAATCGCGGTAGGCACGGCTGTCAGGGCGTGTCGGGTTCGTGAAGAAATCCGGTAGGCTCTGGGTCGAGACGAACTCAGGCTTGTTGTAAACCGCCTCGCCAAAGACCTTCAGCGGCAATCCACGCCACAGCACCTGTTGTGCCGCGGTGGAATTTACAGTCACCGCCGAGCGGGCCGTGTTCATCAAGCCCGCCAGTTTGCCCCCGCGGACATAATGGACGCGGTGCTCAACGCCCAGCTTTTTGGCGATGCGTTTGATTTCATGGCGCAGTGGCACGCGGCCATCTTCAAGCGGATGCGCCTTGAGTACCAAATGGTGATGCGCAGGCGCCCCCTTGGCGAAACCTTCTATGGTTAGCTCAAGGAAGTCGGTCATTGTGTCGAAGGGCGAATGCATTTGAAAGCTGGAGTCGTGCTCCAACTGCAAAAGCGCCAGATGATAGGGAAAACCCCCATGCTTGATGCGAAGGGTCGCCAGCCGGCGCTGCAAGGCGGTGAACGGCATCGTCAGCAAGCGCTTAAGGTAGAGCTGAAACTCCTTGGTCACGCTCAGGGAGCGATGCGGGCGGAAGTTGCGGTACTTCCAATTCCGCAAGAACACGAAGTAGTGGTACACCATGCCGTAGAACACGTGTTGGCGCATGTCCCCCCAGCGGGCGGGAGCATCGGGCAGGTCCAGATCGAGACCTTCTAGCGCCTCGCGCATATCGCCCACGGACATATCCATCAGGCGCGAATGTCCATTGGCGCCACCACGCTCGTAGCTAACCCAATAGGGGCGCAGGTAGCCTTCTTCAAACACATGAATGCGCAGGCCCAACGCACGGGCGCGCTCAATGGCCTTGGCGTGGATAGGGCGTGTGTCGCCATATAGCACCAAGTCGGTGACGGATTTGGCTTCCACGATCTGGACGAATTCATCCTCCCAGTCGTCGTGGCTGCCCAAATAGGGGATGTAGCTGTCGTTGGAGAACCAGAAGGCGTCATCGCCCTTGTTGAAGCCCACGCGCCAAATATCCGCACCCGCCGCTTTCAGCATTTTGCCAAGACGGTAGAAGAAAGGCCCATGCGGTCCTTGCAGAAACAGGAATGTTTTGTCCTTGCCGGACAGGGTCATAGCATAGCCTTCACGTGGTTCACCAATTACTCATACAAGCTGGGCCCAAATTGCCCACCCCATGCGTCCTAGGTAAGGCCCGAATTCGACGTAACTGTGGCAAGGTGGGATCGAAACCTTATGGACGCGGGAACCTTGCAGCCGTTGCCCTGTCGCGTTAATCCCAAGTTAAGTAGCAAAAGGGACTGCAGCAATGTTTACAGGCATCATCACGGACGTTGGGCGGGTGACCCGGCTCACTCAGGAGGGCGACCTGCGCGCTCGTATCTCTTGCGCCTATGATCCGGTGGGCATCGACATTGGGGCCTCCATTGCCTGCAACGGCTGCTGCCTTACCGTGATCGAGCGCGGCACGGATGACACCCCGTGGTTCGACGTCCAGATTTCGGCGGAAAGTGTATCAAAAACCAACATCAGCGGCTGGGCTGAGGGGACGCGCCTCAACTTAGAACGCGCATTGAAGCTTGGGGATGAGTTGGGCGGCCACATCGTGTCAGGACATGTCGACGGTGTCGCTCAAGTGGTTGAGATGACGACCGAGGGCGACAGCACCCGCGTGATCTTCGAGGCCCCGGATGATTTGGCGAAGTTTGTGGCCCCTAAAGGCTCCGTGGCCCTTAATGGCACCTCCCTTACGGTAAACGAGGTGGACGGCGTGCGCTTCGGCGTGAACTTTATCCCGCACACGAAAGTCGCGACCAACTGGGGCGATGTGACGGTCGGTGATCGCATTAACCTCGAGATCGACACGCTGGCCCGCTATGTGGCGCGGCTGCAAGAATGGGGCAATTGATAACGTCAAAGCTGCGGGCGGCCACGCCTGCGGATGCCTCCAGCCTCGCCGCCTTGGCGATTGAGGTGTGGTTTGGCACTTACATCCGCCAAGGCATCAACGCGCATTTCGCCGATTTTGCCTTGGCGCAATTCACCCCTGACCGGTTTCAAGGCTGGATCGATGACGAGGACCACGTCCTCATCGTGTCGCAAAATCATGACGGTATCGACGGGTTCATTCACCTCGATCAGGGCAGCCTTGATCCGGTGGGCGGTACTGTTTTGGGCGAGGTGGTGTCGCTCTACATCCAGCCGCGTCATCAGGGCAGGGGGCTTGGGACGGCATTGCTACACGCGGGTTCGCGAGGCCGTGATGCACCTATATGGCTGGCGGTAAACTGCGAAAACACCAAGGCCGGTGATTTCTACGCCGCCCAAGGTTTCACCAAATTAGGCGAAATCGGCTTTAAAATCGGGAGCGAAAGCTACCCCAACGATATTTTGGTCTCTCCGGCTTTTGTGTGACGCATCTTTTAGGCTAGTCTGATTGCATCAAGGGAGGATGCGCCATGACGCTTGCAAAGATCGGTCATAACAACGGCCCCACGATGGAGGCAGGTTTCGCCTTTCGCAAACACGCTTGGACCAAGGCACGTGCGCAACTCATTCCCAACCTTCCAATCGAGATTTTGCGCGCCCGCGTCAAACGGGCTCAAGCCCTAGGTCTGCCCTATAAGACCTACGCGTCCGTGCGGGCCTCTACGGGGCGCGATGTGGTGGGGTTTCTCTTCTCAAACAATGCTTTGCGCATGATGCGCGACGCAGAAAAAAGCCCGCGCGCTGCGGCTTTAATCCCCATCAAGGCGGAGCATGCAGCGCTCATCCACGCGCCCATGTCGGTGGAGCAGGCCGAGGCCACTTTGCAAGCCCAAGGCCTGCACATGCCCACAGATCGCGCCCCGCATTTCGCGCAAAGCTGGTCCGAAATCCGCCGTGCGGTGCAGTCCCCGTTGCACAAGCAAAGGCTGCCGCTCGACGGCGTGCTGGTCATCGGCGACACGAGCTTTGAGCGAGACTGGTCCGTCGCCGGTAAGCTGGCAGGTTTCATCCCATCCGAGCGCTACTTCTCCACCTAGACCAACACTGCTCGAAAATGCGCAACCTTCCTGCCATCACCGCTTCAAAAATACCTAAACTCAAACGCTTCAACATGGCGGAGCACAGCGGCATTTGGCACGAACCCTTCCCAAGCAGCTTCAAACCCTCTAATTGGCAAAGCATCAAAGGATGCTGCCCATGACTGACTATTCAGACGCCATTTCTCCGATCTCGGAAATCCTCGACGACGCTCGCAACGGGCGGATGTTTATCCTTGTCGATCACGAGGACCGCGAGAACGAGGGCGACTTGGTGATCCCCGCGCAAATGGCCACGCCAGAGGCGGTGAATTTCATGGCCAAACATGGTCGTGGGTTGATCTGCCTGACCCTAACGTCAGAGCGTATCGATGCGCTGGGTTTGCCCCTCATGGCATCCTACAACTCGTCACGCCACGAGACGGCGTTCACCATTTCCATCGAGGCGCGCGAAGGTGTCACCACGGGTATCTCGGCGCATGACCGCGCCCGCACGGTGGCGGTGGCTATTGATGCGGGTAAAACCGCCGCTGACATCGCAACTCCGGGCCATGTGTTTCCATTGCGCGCCCGCGATGGTGGCGTGCTGGTGCGTGCGGGCCATACCGAGGCCGCCGTGGACGTGTCGCGCTTGGCGGGGCTGAACCCATCTGGCGTGATCTGCGAGATCATGAATGAGGACGGTACCATGTCGCGCCTGCCTGATCTGGTGGCCTTCGCTGAGCAACATAACCTCAAAATTGGCACGATCTCGGACCTGATCGCCTACCGCCGTCGCCACGACAATCTGGTCAAGGAAAGCGCGCAGCAACAGGTGAGCTCTGAGTTCGGCGGCGACTGGACGATGCGGGTCTTCACCGACGAGACCATGGGCGCTGAACATATCGCCCTGACCAAAGGGGATCTAAGCACTGATGCCCCCGTGTTGGTGCGCATGCATGCTCTGAACCCCGTCGAGGATGTGTTGGGTCTTGGTCCAAGCCCCGCGTCCGAGATGGCGCAAGCCATGAAGGCCATCGCCAATGAGGGGCGCGGGGTTGTGGTTCTGCTGCGCGACACCCAAATGAAGATCGACGCTGAGGGCGGGCAATCCCCGCAAACTCTGCGCCAATACGGGTTGGGGGCGCAAATCCTCGCAGCCCTCGGTCTGTCGCAGATGGAGCTGTTGACCAATTCGCCGTCGCCCAAGGTCGTGGGCCTAGATGCATACGGGCTGTCCATCGTCGGCACCCGCCCAATTACAGGAGCCTGATCGCATGGCCGCAACAGAGCAACACCACATCCTAGACACGCCAAAGTTCGACAAGCCGGTTAAGTTGGCGATCGTTGTCTCGCCTTACTACAAGGACATCGCGGCCAATATGGTGGCAGGTGCCAAGGCCGAGGCCGAGAAGGCAGGCGCCAGCGTCGAGGTGATCGAGGTTCCCGGTGCGCTGGAAATCCCGCCCGCCATTCGCATTGCCTTTCGCCAAAGCAACTTCGACGGGTTTGTGGCCTTGGGCTGTATCATTCGCGGCGAGACGACGCATTATGACACGGTCTGCAATGACAGCTCTCACGGGTTGATGTTGCTGGGTTTGCAAGGCGCAAATATCGGCAATGGCATCCTCACGGTGGAAAATCGCGCACAAGCCGAGGTGCGCGCAGACCCGAAAGATCAAAACAAAGGGGGCGGAGCGGCGCAAGCGGCCTTGCATCTCATCGCATTGCAGCGCAAATACGGCGCTTCCAATTCTGGCGTGGGATTCTTGCCGCGCAAAAACGACGATGATGAGAGTTTCCAGATCGCATGACCACTTCAGGTAATCAAAAACGCGCTATGCGCTCCGCCGCTCGTCTTTACGCCGTGCAGGCCTTGTTCCAGATGGAGCACAGCGATCACACCATCGATAAGGTGCGCACCCAGTTCGAGGACCACCGCTTTGGCGAGGTGATCGACGACAACGAAATGGTTGAAGGCGACGTTGAAACCTTTCGTGCCCTGCTTGATGGCGCTGTGGCCGAGCAGTCGCAGATTGACCAAATGACCGACCACGCGCTGGTGGCCAAATGGCCCATCGACCGGATTGACCCGACCCTGCGTGCGTTGTTCCGCGCGGCGGGGGCCGAGTTGGTTGCCGCCAAGACGCCGCCTAAGGTGGTGATTGTGGAGTTCGTCGACGTGGCAAAGGCCTTCTTCCCAGAGGGCAAAGAGTCAAAATTCGTCAACGCCGTGCTCGACCACATGGCCCGTGAAGCACAGCCCGACGCCTTCAAGTAAATCGCGCTTAAGAGCCGCAAAGCCTCCGCACGGTGGCGCGGCGAGTATTGTCGAAGACGCCGAAGCCGGATGCGGTGTCGCTGCTGATGCGCACTTCCGCGCCCGCAATTTCACCGCCCGAGACCTGCGTGCGCCCCTGATCGCCGTGGCGCAACACATCGTCCACATCAATGGTGAAGCTGACGACACTCTCGGAGGGCCAATCAAGCACTTGGAAACGTAGCAAGGGCCCTGCGTCCTCTACGGCCACCGCGCTTATCTGTCCGTTAAGGATTTGGAATGGCTGGGCCGCGTCAGAGACCGCGCCGCCATCTTTCGTGTCGAAGATCATCCCTCCGTAGCTACCCGTCCCGTCAATCACCACTGTGACCGCGCTCAATGCGCAGCCGGTATTGGTGAGGGTGAACGTATCGGTGGGGGTGCCTTCGGTGAAACGGATATCGACTTGCGCGAAGCTAGCGGACGCGGAGGCAAGGCCAATCGCAATGGGCAAAGCAAGGCGCAGCATTCGGGGCTCCGGTTGGCGAAGGTAGGTGACGGAACCACCACAACCGTAGAACGCTTATTCCCGCAGACCTGTATGTACAGGTGGGCACCAGGTAACTGAACCAGGGTCCAGACAGAGCCAGCTCCCGAGGAATTGCTTAAGGCCACCAGAATGTAGCGTTCATGTTACAAGAAGGGCAGAACCGTCATAACCGATTTAGGCGCTCCCTCGCTGCAACGCAAGGGAGCGGGACGATGTTAATCGGCTCTAATCGGCGTGGGCATCGGCTCGCATACGGCCCAGATGATCGTCCCAGCCCTTATCCAATGCCAATGTCAGGCCAAATGCGTCCTCGCCTTGCGGCAGGCCAGAATGCTCTAACGACAGGCGCGTGCCTCCCACCACCTCTTCCAGCGTCCATTTGACGGAGCTGGTGGCACCGCCCATGGGGGCGATTGTGAAGGTGTATTCAAGGTAGTCATGTGGCTGCGCTTTCACCACATTCCCCCACATCAGCTTGTCGCCGCTCTCTGTTCCATACATGGCGTACTCTTGCCCGTCAGCTAATGCGACCTTGGGCTTATGGAACCAAATGGCCAGCTTGTCCGGCTCTGTCAGGTAATCCCAAACGGTGGCTTTGGGGGCTTTAAGGTAGATGGATTTGCGAATGGTGGCCTCAGTCATCGGAGTGGTCCTTTTCAATGGCAGATTTCAAGTCGGTAAGGCGGTCGTCCCAGAACTGCTCGAAGAAGTTGAGCCAATCGCGCACAGGGGCGAAGCCTTCGGGGTTCAGGGCGTTCACGCGCTCGCGCCCTCGGGTGCGGACGGTGATCAATCCGCCGTCATTTAGTACAGTGAGGTGTTTTTTGACGGCGGCGCGGGTCATGTCAAAGTTGTCGCTGACTTGTGCGATGGTCATGTCGGTCTCGCTCAATTGGCGCAGTATCTCGCGGCGTGTCGGGTCGGCGAGGGCCTTGAAGGTGGGTTGTTCTGTGATCATGGCTGGCCTACGGGAAGGAAATCAAACTGGCCGTCCTGATACAGGAATGCGACGCAAGGCACGTCCGATACGCAGCTGGAGACATGGGGCAGGTCTTTCGGGATCTTATAGAATGCCCCAGCCGATAAAACGGGTGCTGTTTGCGGGTTCACATGGGCGACATGTGTCATTTCCCCTTCCACCACGATGCCAAACATATTGGCGGTTTTCACGTGGGGCGGACTGGCTAGGCCTGCAGGGAGGCGCACCATGGCCATATAGGCGCTCTCGAACCTGTTTCCTTCAAGTGCGGCGAAGGCGACCCCTTCAGGGGTGGTTTGCCAATCGAGTTGCGACGTCGGGAGATTGGTAATCTGTGGCTCTGCAAATGCGGGCAGTGTAATCAGCGTTGCCAAGCCGAGTAGGGGGAAGCGCATGGGGCTCTCCTGTAAGTGAAACTATTTGGTATCATTTATATATGAAACCAAAAGGTATCGCGTCAAGTGATTCATTTTAGTTGATTTATGTTTACGTTTTGTTCACATTCCTTGAATGCCCTTGAAACCGCCATTTAACTTGCAACCCGGTCAGCTTTTGGCCCGAGGTGTATCGCGCCACCTAACAACGCATGGCTTTGCTTGCATTGAGGAATTTACGCCCGAGCGCGGAAAAAGGGTGGATGTTATGGGCCTTGGGCCGAAAGGGGAGTTGTGGGTTGTTGAATGCAAATCTTCTCGCGCGGATTTCCAGTCTGACACCAAGTGGCACGGCTATTTGCAATGGTGTGATCGCTACTTTTGGGCGGTGGATGGGGATTTCCCAACCGAGCTATTGCCCGACACCACAGGTCTGATTATCGCTGATGCTTATGACGCCGAGATCGTTCGGATGTGCCCTGAAGATAAGCTGGCCGGAGCGCGACGCAGGGTGCTAACGCAAAAATTCGGGCGCGTTGCCGCGTTGAGGCTAAACCAGATGCGCGACCCAGACTTTAGACGCCTTGCCTAATCACATCAAATCCAGCCTGATTTTGATTTGATTGAGTTAACTCATTGTAAACATAGGTAAAGCCGTTCGGTTCGTTCGGCTGTTTTAACACAAGAAAAGTGTTAACGGCGCACGGCTTGGGTAACCCGTGGGTTACCCTCAGTGGCCCCTTAATCAACCGAGCATCCGGTGCCGCCGATGCCGTCGTCTTCGCCGGGAACGCATTCCTCAACCTTCGCGTGTGGGGCGGCCTCAACGGTGGTCTCGGCGATAATCGGTTCTTCAAGGATGAGGTATTCGGGGGTGGCACACCCTGCCAAAGTCAGTGCCAAGATCGCCGCTGCTATCCGCTTCATTTTGCGTCCTCAAAGTAGAAATATCCGCCTGCACGGAATCTGACGGGAGACGCATCGCTTGGCAACGCCTTCATCGCGGCGGCTTGGCTGTTGAGCTTCTCAAGCAACAGCATTTGCCCGTCGCGGTATTGCTGTTCCAGCGTGGCGACTTGGTCGGGCGAGAGGGCGGCGTAATGCACCGCGCGCTCAAAATAGGGCGGCGCGTCGGAGGTGATGTTGACCGTTGCAGCGCTCAGGTGGTCACCCATGTTGCGCGCGAGATAGGCCATTTGGTCCTCGGACCCCGCCAGCGGTTGGTAGGAGGTCTCAACCAAGGTCACGGTCTCGCCGTCCACCGATACTGTCCCCGCGGCGATCAGCGTGTCCAACATCGTGCGCGGGTGGACGTCGCGGCGCACTTCCCATGCCAGCGCCTCGAATGACGGGGCGGGGCCGCTTTTGGGCAGGGGTTTATCCGCGTAATCCGCCTCGGTCTGCCACAGGGAGACAAGGCGTGACAGGTGGGTCAGGCGCGGCTCATTGGGGCGGAAGTCGCGCAAGCGGGCGACGTCGCGGCGCTGTAATCCGGTCATCACTGACAGGCGGCTGTCGGTTGGTTTCCCATCGCAGGTTTCACGTGCGGCTTCGACATAATGCGCTTTCAGGCGCTCCGCCAAGTCGGGGAAGGGGACGCCGAGGGTTACCATGAGGCGGGCAAACGGGGCGAGGAGGGCATCTAGCAAATCCAACATATGCGCAATATGCACATTTTTCTTGACGGCAGCAAGCGAATTTGAAATATGTGCAAGGTACACATTGATTGGAGTTCCCCATGATCAAGACATTTTCAGCCCCCAGAGTGTTTCCCCGAATGATTCCCTGCATGGCCCTTGTGACCAGTGCCATTTTGTCCGCATGTGACATGCCAGAAGGAGTGGTGTTAAGTGAGCCTGTGTTGATTGAGCCGGCAATAGCCCCCGCAAGCGCTAAGGTCGCGCCAACAATTGCACCGACAATTGCACCGGCACCTGTTCCTTTGCCTCCGTCTCGCAATTCAGGGCGTGCGCGGCGCGGCGTTGTCACAGCGGGCGATATTGACGACGCATTGAACCTCGCGGCCTTCACCCGCTATCAGGCCAAATCGCGCAAAGAGCTAAAACTGCCGATGGCGAACCTGTCGACGCCCGTGTTGGCGCAGTTGCGCGGGGCCGACGGCAAACCTGCACCGGGGGTGCGGATCACATTGCGCAAGCCGGGTGCGCAGGAGCCGTTCTATTCTGGATACTCGGGCGTGGACGGCATGATCTCGGTCTTTCCGGCGAGCCTTGGGGCAGGGCTATTGCGCGAGGTCGAGTTGCGCGCGATCCCAGAGGAGCAGGGTGCCCCCATGGTGCAACGCCTGAAGACTGGCCAGCGTGCGCAGGTACAACTGCCGTTTAGTGGGGACTGGAAGCCGGACTTCTTGGATATGGTGTTTGTGGTGGATACGACGGGGTCAATGGCGGATGAATTGGCGTGGCTGACCAAGGAATTGAAGGGGCTAACACGTCAGGCCAAGCGGGCGGCAAGTGGCGTCGATATTCGTTATGGTTTGGTGGTCTACCGCGATGATGGGGATGCGTATGTGGTGAAAAACTATGGCTTCACCAAGCAACAGTCGCAGATGCAAGGTTGGCTGCGTCAGCAGTCTGCGGGCGGTGGCGGGGACTACCCTGAGGCGGCTGGTCGAGCTTTAGCCTCGGCGGCTGGTATGCAATGGCGAAGTGGTAAGGGGGAGCGGTTGATGATCCACGTCGCCGATGCGCCGGAGCATAACAATCGCGCCAAAACCTACCTGCAAGCGGCACGCAAGGCGGCGTCTAAGGGAATCCAAGTGTTTGGGCTTGGGGCCAGCGGGGTTGGGCCTGAGGCGGAATACCTCATGCGCCAAGCGGCGGTGCAAACGGGTGGCCGCTACATGTTCCTAACCGATGACAGCGGCGTGGGCTACGGCCACCAAGAACCCACTGTGTCTTGCTACCGCGTCACGGCATTGACGGATTTGGTGGGGCGGGTGCTGCGCTCCGAGCTGACAGGGCGGCGCATTGAGGCGGCCCCGTCCAAGGTGGTGCGCGAAGTGGGCAGCTACCGCAATGGCGTCTGCTTGAACTAGCGTTACTTGCCTTTGGACATCGTGCGGGCGCCAGCTGCGGCCGCACGAATTTCTTCGGCAATTTCTTCGGCTTCTTCGGGCTCAAAATCGAAAGGCAGCTCAACGCCGTCGGCCTCGACATAGATACGTACCATGCCGTCGGTGGTTGGACCGATTTGCAAGTTACCGGCGATTTCGCTTTCGCTGTTGATACCCATAGGACCCTCTTTGTCTTGGCGTGACCCTGAGGTAGCCCTGATGCCGCCGCGAGGCAAGGGGCGGGTGCGGAAGGGAATTTCAAATTCGGCGAATTATTCGCATCAGCGGTCTTGCAATCGCTCACACCTATGGGTAAATCCCACGCAGTGTGCCGCCTTAGCTCAGTTGGTTAGAGCACTGGTTTGTGGAACCAGGGGTCCCCCGTTCGAGCCGGGGAGGCGGTACCATCCCCCTTCAAGTTGGTAGTTGATGCGATCCGTGAAGAGATTTGCGCATGTCCGTGCGCCGTTATCGACGACACGCTCTGAACCTATGGGCGAGAGTTTACCTTAATTTCCTGCGTGAGCTCGCCGCTGTCGCGATCGAATATCAGGATCCGATTGTCGGATGTCACCACCGCGTACCATGTGGGGGCTTGCGTGAAGGCGGTTGTTTCAGTGCCGTCGGGTAAGGTTATGTAGTCTGGAATGGCGATGTCCGGCGCACCAGCGTTCAAGCGGATGACAACCAATGTAATCATCACTACAAGGCCCACAATCATCGTTGCGGTCAGGGTTGTTACCAAGCGTCGCAAGAACTTTAGGTTGGCGGGCTCTTCCGCCGGAATTTCGGGATTATTGTCCATGTCGCCTCAAACTATCGCGGTCGAGATCACTGACGCCCCGCCTGCGCGCCTTGATAAGGCATTGGCCTTGTTTGCACCAGTGGAGGCGCAGCTGAGCCGCTCACGTTTGGTCAAATTAATTGAACAAGGTGCGGTGTCACTGGACGGGGTGATTGTGGATCAGCCCAAAACCAAGGCGCAGCTGGGCCAAGTTTGGATGATCACCATTGGTGAAGCGGTCGATTACGACACCGTGGCCGAAGATATCCCGCTGGATGTGATCTATGAGGACGACGCGTTGATCGTGGTCAACAAGCCCGCGGGCATGGTGGTACATCCGGCACCCGGATCGCCTAATGGTACCTTGGTGAATGCTTTGCTGCATCACTGCGTGGACAGCTTGTCGGGGATCGGCGGGGAGAAGCGACCGGGCATTGTGCACCGTATCGACAAGGAAACCTCGGGGCTATTGGTCGTGGCCAAGACCGACATTGCGCATCAGGGACTGGCTAAGCAGTTCGAGAAGCACACGGTTGAGCGGCGCTACAACGCACTTGTTTACGGCGTGCCTGAGGCATCCGACCCGCGCATCAACGGCCTGCCGGGGGTGGCGTTTGAGCAGGGCAACATCCTGCGCGTGATCGCGAACCTTGCGCGTCACAAGACCGACCGCCAGCGCCAAGCGGTGGTGAAAAACACGGGCCGTCATGCGGTGACGCGGGCGCGGCTGTTGCAGCGCTTTGGCACGCCGCCTGTGGTGTCCTTGCTGGAGTGCTGGTTGGAAACCGGCCGCACGCATCAAATTCGCGTGCATATGGCCCATGTCGGGCACTCGCTCGTGGGGGATCCAGTTTATGGTGGTCGGCGGAAATTGGCCAAAAATGCGCTGCCAGAGACGGCACAAGAGGCGATCCGAGCCTTCCCACGTCAAGCGCTTCATGCGGCCACTTTGGGGTTCAAACACCCTGTTTCTGGTGAAATGATGCGGTTTGAGGCGGTTTTGCCGCCTGATTTTCAAGCGCTTTTAGAGGAATTGGGCTAATTTCCTGACATTTATGTGAATAGTCGTAACATACCCCTTAACGAACGACCTCGGGCTTCCTACATTAACTATTGAGAAAGGCGCACAGTGTATGTGCGCTGCAAAAACTTGAGTAGGGCGCAACCTGCTCATATGTTCATTATCCGTATTGGCACACCTATTAAGGGGGGCACGCACTATGTCGAATTACACATCATTACCAGCTCCAAGCCCTGAACAGGGCCTAAACCGCTATATGCAAGAAATCCGCAAGTTCCCGATGCTGGAACCTGAGGAAGAATACATGCTGGCCAAACGTTGGGCAGATGACGAGGACAGCGGTGCGGCGCACAAGCTTGTCACGTCCCACCTGCGCCTCGCGGCGAAGATCGCTATGGGCTATCGCGGCTACGGCCTGCCGACGGCTGAAGTGATCTCGGAGGCCAACGTGGGCCTGATGCAAGCGGTCAAAAAGTTCGACCCAGAGAAGGGCTTCCGCCTGTCGACTTATGCAATGTGGTGGATCCGCGCCTCCATTCAGGAATACGTCCTGCGGTCGTGGTCCATGGTGAAGCTGGGCACGACGTCGGCGCAAAAGAAGCTGTTCTTTAACCTGCGCAAAGCCAAGAATCGCATCGGTGCGTTGGAAGAGGGTGACTTGCGCCCTGAAAACGTATCGCGCATCGCCAACGACCTGAACGTGACCGAGAAAGAAGTGATCTCGATGAACCGCCGGATGTCTGGCGGGGACGCATCGTTGAACGCGGTGGTCTCGGCTGACGGCGAGGGTGCTACGCAGTGGCAAGATTGGTTGGAAGACGAGAACGCTGACCAAGCAAGCGACTATGAGGCCAAAGACGAGATGGAAACCCGCCGCGAATTGCTGGCGGAGGCCATGGACGTGCTGAATGACCGCGAGAAGGACATTTTGGTGCAACGCCGCTTGCAAGAGAAGGCGATCACGTTGGAAGAGTTGTCGACACAATATGACGTGTCGCGCGAACGTATCCGCCAGATTGAGGTCCGCGCCTTTGAGAAGTTGCAAGAGCGCATGCGTGAATTGGCGGCGGACAAGGGGCTGCTTGAGAGCGCCTAACTTTTGCCAAACTGAATTGAGACAAGGGCCGTGCAATGCGCGGCCCTTTTTCGTGGTCGCGGGGCGAAGGGCTGTGCCGGATTAAGTAAGAAGTGATCGAATTGGTGGTTGAATGATGTATTCGCGCGTGACGCCTGTGGTGTTGTTTACGATTTTTTGTCTAAGTGTCACAGGGGCTTACCTGAATGAAGGGCGCCGATCCTTAAAGCATCCCGCCGCCATGAGTGAGGCGAAGATGCAGGCACTAGATCTCTATTATACCGAGATGAAACTGGCGTTGCAGGTCGGGGATAATGGCCGCTTTGAGGAATTGATCACCCGTCAGGTTCTCGACATGGTGACGGATGACGTGGATAGCTTCGAGGTCGACGTACTGCCCCAACCTTACCAAGAATTGCGAGACTTGATGCTGAAGGGCAGTGTCGCTTCGGCGCAGGCGTTCTTGACGGCCCACCCAAATTTAGACCTCAACGCCCCGCAAGGGCGCTACGGTGCGGTGCCGATAATTTGGGCCACGGGGCATATGGATGCAGTTCCTTCAATGGTGAAGTTGCTTTTGGCCCATGGTGCCGATCCCAAAGTGCGCAGCGAGCGCGGCTATAACGTGCTGCATGCGGCGGCCTCACCGTTTAATTACTTCGCAGGCGCGTCGGATGCGGAAAACATGTTGAAATTGCTTCCGGCCGAGCTGGTGGCGGGCACCACCCAGATGGGGCTCACGCCGTTGCATCTGGCGTTGCTAAATGGGCAGCCAGAGTTGGCGATAAGTTTGCTGGCGCATGGGGCTGATCCGGATGCTCCCCCACCGTCACACGTGTCTCAAAGCTTCATGCCGGGGTATCCACCTTTGATGATTGCGGGAGGCGATGTTTCTATTGTGCAAGCTTTGCTGGCGGCTGGGGCGGACCCGACTGCGGTCAACGCGTCGGGGCGTAGTATTATGGACGTCGTGTCCGAAGGCGCGATTGCGGCGGAACGCGACTTGCAAGAACGCATTAGTGCGAGTGCTGCCGAAGCAAGCGACCGCGAATACGCGGCGGACTATGCGCGCGCGCGCGATATTATTCGCGCCGCCCTCGATGGGCGCTTGGCGGGCGACGGTTGAGGCACTAACCTTCAGCGAAACCGTTGGAGGAGATGATCATGACGAAACCGTTGAGCTGGGGTGTCTTAGGTGCCGCAAACTTTGCCTTTGAGCATATGGGCCCCGCAATACACTCCGCACGTGGGGCGCGATTAACGGCGTTGGCGACCAGTTCTGACGACAAATTCTCTAGGTTTTCCAACAAGTTTCCGGACCTCAAGCGCCACACGGATTACGACGCGCTTTTGGCAGATGATGGGATTGATGCGGTCTACATACCGCTACCCAATACATTGCATGTGGAGTGGGGCCTGAAGGCGATGGCCGCTGGGAAGCATGTGTTGATAGAAAAGCCCGTGGCCATGAAGGCAAGCGACATCGACGTCTTGATTGAGGCGCGGGATCGCACAGGTCTGATGGCGACCGAGGCCTATATGATCGTCCATCATCCGCAGTGGCAACGGGCGAAGGAGCTTGTGGCGAATGGTGCTGTGGGGGACTTGAAACAGCTGACTTGCGCGTTTTCATATGACAACCGCGACCCTGACAATATCCGTAACAAGGCGGATTTGGGCGGCGGTGCGTTGCCCGATATTGGTGTCTATGCCTTAGGCTGCGCGCGCTACGTACTGGGGGCGGAGTTTGAGCAAATCTCGGCCCAGATTGAACGAGTGGCAGGGGTGGATACATTGTCACGCGTGCAGGGGCAGATCGCAGGGGCGGCCTATAATGGATACGTGTCCACGCGGATGCAGCCCTTCCAAGAGGTAGTCTTTCACGGGGACGCAGGCCTGATCAAACTCACTGCGCCGTTCAATCCGAATGTCTACGGCATGGCGCAAATTGAGGTGCATCAGGGTGGGGATATCCGCATGGAGCGCTTCCCTGCGGCGAACCACTACGTCAATCAGGTGGAGGCCTTCTGCGCTTCGGTTGGGACGGGCGTGGATTATCCGTGGTCGCTGGAGGACGCTAAGGGGACGCAAGCTTTGATCGATGCGGTCTTTGCGGCTGCGGGTTAGATCCCCAAATCTGCGCGCAGCTTTTTGGTGAGCTTGGATTTGGCCATGTCGTATGAGGCCTCAATATGGGCTTTGAGCTCGGTGTCGGACAGGCCGGGTTCCTCGTAGTGCTGTATCCATTTCATGCCGCGCGAGGCCAAGTACGGGGCAGGGCGTAGACCGGGCATGTCGGGTAGAATTTCCCATGCAATGTCGGACACCTTGAAGGTGAACGCGTCCTTACCATCGTTCCAGCCGCAAACGGCAAACAGCTTGGTGCCGACCTTCCAGACGTCCGAGTTGCCCCATTGAACCACATGATTGGTCGCGGGCAGGGAGGCGCAAAATGCGTTGTACTCGTCTCTGGTCATGGATCGTTACCCGTCTGCTGTTGCTTGGCTGCGATCAGTTTGGCAGCGCGGGGCATTGGGGGCAACGACCTTCGGGTTTTCGCTAATGCTCATGAACAACGGGCTGTAAAATCCTTTATAAAACCTTCTACTTTCGCGCGGTTTTCTGAGGTCATCAGTTCTTGAAGTATTTCATCGGGAGATAGCTTGAGAAGATCGAAGGCGATGAAAGGGTCGAGCATGAACCTATCGCTGACGGTAGACAAAACCAGCCGCAGTTGAGCAAGCATATCGTCACCCCGATGAGAAGCATGCATCAACGCTATGGGCTTTGCGATGATTTCGTCTCGGGATACGAGCCAGTCGATTGCGTTCTTCAGGCCGCCAGGAATTGCCCTGACATACTCGGGACTTGAGAAGAGCAACCCGTCACTTTTGTTAATCATGTCGGCGAAGGCTTGAACGGGCTGTGGTAGAGGGCCATTCTCGGCGTCAGGTGAGAATACTGGTAGTTCGGCTACACCAGAAAACACGACCACCTCATGAGTTGGGTGAGCGATTTTCGAGACGGCCCTAAGTAAGGCTGTATTGGTGGAGGCCTCGCGGCCACTTCCAGAAATAGCAAGAATGTTCATTTGTTATCCCTAGGCGAAACCTATGCTGCTCTCAATGTCTAGTTCGTCCGGCAAAGGGGCATCGAAGTAAGCAGGTCCAAAGATAAATTATTTTGGGATTGGGGCCATGATGATCAGGTTCTCACAGAACTGTGAAACTCTGACTTGCCGCATTGGCGCCCGCTCCCTATCAATCGAGCGCAAAGCAATTATGATTTCGCCACGGTAAAGGAGAGGATGCTATGTCAGACTTGAACACCACCCGACGTGGGCTATTGGCGACGACAGGTGCGCTGGCCGCGACAGCCGTGTCCGGCCTTTTGCTGCCGGCACGCGCCCAAGGATTGGCCCCAACACCGACGATGCGCGGTGGATCGAACAACTACCAGCCCGGTGCCCCAATAGTGGAGCGGATTGGCGGCGGCGGGTTTTGGATGACGGGCAGCGTGCTCAGGGCGGGCGATGGTGCCCCGCTTTCGGGACAACGCATCCAGATTTGGGCGCATACCACCGAAGGCCACGAGCGTGACGCGCAAAGCCACGGGGCGACCCTGACCGATGCGAAGGGCAACTTCCGTCTGGAGATGCCGCAGATCGTGCCAGCCTTTGGGCAGGCGCATGGGCATCTGGCGTTCGAGGGTGAGGGGTTCGAGACCGTGTTCCTACGCCCTGTTATGTCCAACTCCCGTGACACCACATTGAACGTGGATTTCGTCCTTCAGCCGGTCTAGCGGGCAGGGCGGACGCATTCGTAGCATCTTAATATGGGGCGGTCTTTTGGCCGTTGTGGCGGTGCCCATCGGGGCCGCCGCCCTTAGCCCGTTTTTGGCGTGGCGCGGACCGATTTACATCTTCGCGGGATTTGCGGGTATTTTTGCGATGGCGCTATTGCTTATTCAGCCGCTGTTGGTGGCAGGGTATTTGCCCGGCTTTGAGGCGCGACGTGGACGAGGCGCGCACGGCGTTATCGGCGGCGCGTTGGTTTTATGTGTCGTGGGACACGTCGCAGGGCTTTGGATCACCAGCCCGCCTGACGTCATCGACGCGTTAACCTTTACTTCACCCACATCCTTTTCCGTCTGGGGCGTTGTGGCCATGTGGGCCGTTTTTACGACGGCCCTCGTTGCGAAGGGGCGACGTAGGTTGAGGCTTAAGCCCCACACATGGCGTGGTCTGCATCTGGGGTTGGCGGTTGTGATAGCGCTTGGCAGCACGCTCCACGCGTTGCTTATTGAGGGCGCAATGGAGACCATAACCAAAGCCGCCCTATGCGCGCTGGTACTTGTTGCCGTGGCCAAGGTCGTGCTGGTTTTCAGGCCGCGACGCCGCTGAGGTGTGCTAGCTAACCTTCCACGCGAAACTCTGCCAAGACGTCGATAATCAAGTCCTTCACGCGGTCACGAACGGCGGACTTTTGGCCGGAGCGAGACACAAGATACATGTCCGACCGGAACTGCTTGGGGAGCTTTACATCGCGGTAGACGATGTTCTCTAGCTGCATAACTTGCGCCGACTTGGGCACGATGGCGAAGCCAAGGCCGTGGTTGACCAGACTGATCACTGCGTGGGTTTGGCTGGCCTCCATTTTGGTGTCAGGCACTATCCCGCAAGACGAGAATAACGCGCCCATCGTCTCCATCAAAAAGCCGCCCCTGTCTTTGGTGTAGGAGACATAAGGTTCCCCGTCGAAGTCGTTGATTGAAAGGTCGAATTTTGTCGCCAGGTGATGCCCTATGGGGATGGCCATGACGAAAGGTTCGCTGACCGCTCTTGTGCGCTCTATCTCGCCGCGAGGCTGCTCCATTCGCGTCAGGCCCAGATCGATGCGGCCGGAGCGTTGAGATTCAATCACCTCGTAGCCCATCATTTCAATCGGGGTCAGGCCCACGTTGGGAAGCTCTTGCGCCATGCGCTGGGCGATCAATGGCATGAATTTCATCGCGGCAGAGGGGACAAAGCCAAGGGAGATGTTCCCAACGTCACCGCGCTCCGCCTGACGGGCATTCAGGATCGCGTGCTCTGCGCGTTGAATGATGTCGATAGCGCTGTGGTAAAAGCTTTCGCCAGCGGAGGTGAGGCGAACATGTCTGTTGTTGCGCTCCAGCAAGGTGAGGTTAACACGTTCTTCCAAGATTTTGATTTGTCTGGATAAAGGAGGTTGCGTCATGTTCATGCGCTCCGCTGCTCTGCGAAAGCTAAGCTCTTCGGCGACGGCAACGAAACACCTCATTTGGAAGAATTCAAACTGTCCTTGGACCATGTAAGTGCTCGTTATGCAGGGGAATTGAGAGGTATAATTGATACATTTTATGTATCGCAGCAATCTAATTGTGAAATTTACATTTCTGCCGCGAGGAACGAAATTACCACCCGACCCGCAGATGGAGGACCCCTAGATGA
Organism: Litoreibacter sp.; assembly: GCF_039974535.1. Lineage (GTDB taxonomy): Bacteria > Pseudomonadota > Alphaproteobacteria > Rhodobacterales > Rhodobacteraceae > Litoreibacter. Next base: position 146,953 of record NZ_JBDWIU010000012.1, read on the forward strand.
CCGAGCACCCGCTAAAGCCCGAAACCAAAGCCATGCTCGAGAAAGTGTCCGTCGCGACGCTTTGCACGGTCATGTACAAACGTGGATTGCGCAATCAAGTGATCCAAGACGTGCACCCCCTGTCGCAAAAGGGGAAGAACATGGTCGGTCCTGCGTTCACCCTGCGCTACATGCCGGCACGTGAAGACCGGAACCAGTTGATCGAATTTCGCAACCCCAAGCACCCGCAACGCCACGCCGTCGAAATGTGCCCAGAGGGACATGTGCTGGTGATGGACAGCCGCAAAAGCGCCTATGCGGCTTCGGCGGGCGATATACTGGTGACGCGACTGATGGCGCGCGGCGTCGCGGGTGTTGTCACCGATGGCGGGTTTCGCGACGCGATGAGCATCGCCCAGCTGGAGATGCCCGCCTACCACCACCGCCCCGCGAGCCTGACCAACCTGACTATCAACGAGGCGATTGATATCAACGTGCCCATCGGCTGTGGCGACGCGCCCGTGTTTCCCGGCGATATCCTTGTGGGGGATGATGACAGCATCATCGTGCTGCCCGCCCATTTGGCCGAGGAGGCCGCCATTGAGGCGACAGAAATGACCGCCTATGAGGATTTTGTGCTGAGCAAGGTAAAGGCAGGGGCGAGCATCATCGGGCTATACCCCGCGACGGACGAGAAAAACTTGGCCGAGTTCGAAGAATGGAAAGCCAACCGCTCCTAAGTCGGCGCTTACAAATGACCAATTCCAAGACAAGAATGCGAGACGCAACATGACTTTTAAACCGCACGGAAAACACCTTATCGCAGGCAGCTGGGTAGACGGGGACGCCAGCACCGCCTCTACGCCCGCCCATGGGCCATCTCATGAATATTCGGTTGGCACATCCGCCCATGTCGACGCCGCCTGCCAAGCCGCCGAGGAGGCATTCTGGAGCTACGGCTATTCCAGCGCCCAAGACCGCGCGGAGTTCCTAAACGCGATTGCGGATGAGATCGAGGCACGCGCTGACGCGATCACTGAGATTGGCACCCAAGAAACCGGCCTCCCCGAAGCCCGCCTGCAAGGGGAGCGCGGACGCACCACGGGGCAGCTTCGCCTGTTTGCTTCATATATTCTGGATGGTGGTTATCTTGACCTGCGCCACGACGCGGCCCTGCCTGATCGTGCCCCGATCCCACGGCCTGACCTGAAACTGGTACAACGTCCGATCGGGCCCGTGGCGGTGTTTGGCGCATCCAACTTCCCGCTGGCGTTCTCGACCGCTGGTGGGGACACTGCGGCGGCCTTGGCGGCGGGGTGTCCTGTTGTGATCAAAGGGCACGGCGCACACCCCGGCACCAGCGAGATCATCGCCGAAGCCATCAACGCGGCGATCACAAGCTGCGGTGTGCATGCGGGCGTCTTCTCGCTAATTCAAGACGGCGCGCGCGAGATGGGGGCGGCACTTGTCCAGCACCCGTTGATCAACGCGGTGGGCTTTACCGGATCACTGGCTGGGGGGCGCGCGCTGTTTGATCTATGTGCGCAACGCGACACGCCTATCCCGTTCTTTGGCGAACTTGGCTCGGTCAATCCAATGTTTATGATGCCATCCGCCTTGGCAAATCGGGGCGAAGACATTGGCACCGCTTGGGCGGGATCTTTGACCATGGGGGCGGGGCAGTTTTGCACCAACCCCGGCGTGGCGGTTGTCATCGACGGGCCTGACGCGGATGCGTTTATTTCCGCCACGACAGCTGCCTTGGAGGAGGTTGCGCCGCAAACTATGCTCACCGACGGGATCGCGGAGGCGTACCGCTCTGGGCAGACACGCTTTGGGGGCGCAGAGGGCGTAAAGACGCTGTTGTCCACGACTTGCGGCAAGCGCGAGGCCAGCCCGTTTCTGTTTGAGACCACAGGGGCAGAGTGGATGGCCAACGATGAGCTGGAGGAGGAGGTGTTTGGCCCCCTCGGGCTGGTCGTTCGCGTGAAAGACGCGGCTCAGATGCAGGACGTCGCACGCAGCCTGAAGGGCCAGTTAACTTGCACGCTGCATCTGGACACAGAAGATCACGCGGCGGCACAAAGCCTGCTGCCTGTGTTGGAACGTAAAGCAGGGCGTTTGTTGATGAATGGCTTTCCAACGGGGGTCGAGGTCAGCGACGCGATGGTTCACGGCGGGCCATACCCCGCCTCCACGAACTTCGGGGCGACTTCGGTCGGGACCATGGCGATCAGGCGGTTCTTGCGGCCGGTTTGCCTTCAGGGATTTCCCGATGCGCTGTTGCCGCGTGAGTGCCATTAGATAAGTTGCAGCGTCCCTCGGTGATCCAAGGGACGCTGCACGATTTTGGGTAGTGCGAGACGCCTTAGGTATCGGGAAGCTGGCGCGGGTTGCCATCATCGTCGAGAGCCACAAAGACGAAGTCAGCGCTGGTCACCTTAGCCCCATCCTTGGCAAAGCGGGCGCGCGCCCAGACGTCCACATGCACTCGCATCGAGGTTCTGCCAACCTTCACCAGTGTCGCATAAAGCGTGACTTCGTCGCCGACTTTGACAGGGCGCAGGAACTGCATGGCTTCAACGGCGACGGTAGCGCCACGGCCTTGGGATACGCGGCCCGCCATGTTTCCGGCGGCTAAATCCATCTGCGACATGATCCAGCCCCCGAAGATGTCGCCCGCTGGGTTGGTGTCGGCAGGCATCGCCACCGTGCGGATGACAAGGACCCCGTCGTCTTGCTGGCGTCCATGAGAGCCGCGATCTTTTGCTCGCGCGAGGGTCTCCGCTTCACTGTTGCTCATCTTGATGATCCTTCCTGGGTGACACGCCTGCACGGCGGGAAATTGCGTTGATGGAGTGTAGCCCGAAATCAAGGAGCTGGGACACGGCATACACGAAATGTTGAGTGTTAGGTGATTTTGACACTCTCATGTCAGTCTGACCTGAAGACAGAAAATTCCTAATAAGATATTCATGTGTGTAGTCGCGAGCGGCTCTTTTGAGCCCTGAGTGAATTTTCTGCTACATAACCAATGCCTGCTGCTTGGTCGCATGAGGGGAAATAGCCATCACTTGGCGCGCGCCACCTCGTTGTTCTGGTTTCTATGTTCAAACCACAATAACTACATAGCCATGAAGATTTCAGCAATTTACACACTTCTGATCGTGCTGGGTACAAGCATATTTTTTATGTATTTCGCGAAGGATTGGACAGGAAATCACTGACCTCTTTTTGGGACTTCTATTGATCGGTTCTTCTATAACTACGGAACAATATTGAAGTACTTTCTTCTGCTTCCCATTGTCGTCTGTACCTACAAAGATTTCAGAGAAAACAAAGTGCTCGCTAAAATCTCGATGCTTATCATGCTGCTGACGGTATGGTTTTGTGCGTCCAGTTTGCTCTGGGTGATAACTGGTTAGGAGCTGTGTCGGCGTTATTGCACATCTCGACTTCGGGGCGCATGTTGTGAAAGAAAATCCAGATGACGAAGTTCTTATTTGCCGCGCAAAGTCCGTTGAGACAGTGAGGGTGTATCAGAATTTTAAAACCTGACAGGAGAATTTCACCCCATGGAAACACGCCCACCATTGCCGCCCTTTACCGAGGAAACCGCCCGCCAGAAAGTTCGGCTTGCTGAGGACGGTTGGAACGGCCGTGATGCCGCCAAGGTCGCATTGGCCTATACCGAGGACACGCAGTGGCGCAACAGGTCCACCTTCGTGACCAACCGCGATGAAGCCCGTGCATTCCTTGAGGCAAAGTGGATCAAGGAGCTGGAATACCGCCTGATCAAGGAGCTTTGGGCGTTTACCGACAACAGAATTGCCGTGCGATACGCCTATGAATGGCATGACGACAGTGGCAATTGGTTCCGGTCTTACGGGAATGAGAACTGGGAATTTGACGCATCAGGCCTCATGCAGCGGAGGTTTGCGAGCATCAACGATCTGCCGATCAATGAGGAAGATCGCAAGTTCCGTTGGCCACAAGGGCGCAGACCTGATGATCACCCCAGCCTGACTGAATTGGGACTGTGACACGGGCTTAATCGGGCCTAATCTCGAAGTCAGACACTTTTGTCACTGTAAGACGTTCACGTCCGGCCCGCCCTCGTTTCAGAGGCGGGCCGAACGTGAAAAATCTAGTCTTCCATCGCTTCCAGCTCGTCGATCATCCCAGAGATCATCGACAGGCCTTTGTCCCAAAACTTAGGGTCGGAAGCATCCAGCCCGAAGGGGGCCAGCAACTCCTTGTGGTGCTTCGAGCCGCCCGCCTTGAGCATGTCGAAATACTTGTCTTGGAAGTCGTCGCCGCCTTCCTCGTAGACCGCATAGAGCGCGTTCACCAAGCCGTCGCCGAACGCATAGGCGTAGACGTAGAACGGCGAGTGGACGAAGTGCGGCACATAGGACCAGAAGGTATCGTAGCCTTCCATGTATTCAAACGCCGGTCCTAGGCTTTCGGCCTGCACCGACATCCACAGCGCCCCGATATCATCTGGGGTCAACTCGCCTTCGGCGCGGGCGGCGTGGAGTTTGCATTCAAAGTCGTAGAACGCGATCTGGCGCACCACGGTGTTGATCATGTCCTCGACCTTGCCCGCGAGCATGACCTTGCGCTCGGCCTGTGTCTTGGCCTTGGACAGCATTTTGCGGAAGGTCAGCATCTCGCCAAAGACCGAAGCCGTTTCCGCCAAGGTCAGCGGGGTGGAGGACAGCAATTCGCCTTGTCCTGCGGCCAGAACTTGGTGGACGCCGTGGCCTAGCTCATGCGCCAGCGTCATCACATCACGCGGTTTGCCCAAGTAGTTGAGCATCACATAGGGGTGCACATCCGCGACGGTGGGGTGGGCAAAGGCACCGGGGGCCTTGCCGGGTTTCACACCTGCATCAATCCAGCCTCGGTTAAAGAACGGCTCCGCGATGCCCGCCATTTCGGGGGCGAAGTCGTGGTAGGCCTCCATGACGGTGTTTTGTGCCTCTTCCCAGCCCACAAGGCGCGGGTCTTCCATCGGCAAGGGCGCGTTGCGATCCCAGACCTGCATCACATCAAGGCCCAGCCACTTGCGCTTCAACTCGTAGTAACGGTGCGACAGCTTGGGGTAGGCGGCAACGACGGCGTTGCGCAGGGCTTCGACGACCTCGGGTTCCACATGGTTGGCGAGGTGACGGCCGGTTTGCGGGGTGGGCATGCCACGCCAGCGGTCCTCAACTTCCTTTTCCTTGGCAAGGGTGTTGTGGACGCGGGCGAAGAGTTTGACGTTCTCGCCAAAAACGCGCGACAGCTCACGGGCGCTGGCCTCGCGCTTGGCGCGGTCAGGGTCGGTTAGCAGGTTGAGCGTGCCTTCGATGTTCAGCTCTTGGCCATCCACGTTGAATTGCAGCGCCGCGATGGTTTCGTCAAACAGGCGGTTCCAAGCGGCGGCCCCCACGGTGGATTGGTCGTGCAGGAATTTTTCCAGCTCATCGGACAGCTGGTAGGGACGCATGGCGCGCAAACGGTCGAAGATGGGCTTGTAGCGGGCAAGGTCCGCGTTTTGGGCAAAGAGCGCGTCGAGCTGCTCGTCAGGGATGCGGTTGATCTCCAGCGAGAAGAATACCAGCGGGGTGGTGAAGTTCGTGATCTGATCTTGCGCGTTGGCCATGAATTGCGCGCGCTCGTCGTCGGTGGTGTTTTGGTAATACCGCAGCCCCGCGTAGGACATGATGCGCCCAGAGATCATGTCGATCTTCTCGTAGCGGGTCACGCAGTCCAACAGGCCCGCGGCGTCCAGATCGGCCAGATTGCCATCATAGTCGGATGCGAACTGGGCGCAGGCCTTATCCAGCCACTCCATGTCGCGGGTGTATTCCTTGGCGTCGGGGGCCTTGTAGAGGTCGCTTAGATCCCAGTCGGGCAGGTCGCCCAAGCCGCCGCCGCCCTCGATGATGTCACGAAGAGGTTGCTTGGGGGCGGGCAGAAATGGTGTGCGCATGGGGCGTCCTTTGATCTTGTTCCCAGCCAACCTAAGTGCGGCGGGCGGGGGCAACAAGACGTTGTTGCTCAAATCCTGAGGATCAAGGTGTGAGACAGCGGGTTTCGAGCGCCGTACGACTAAAAGGCGCCACTTCTGGCGCCTTCGTCGAGCGGTTTGGGACGGAATTCATTTCTATTAGCCCCTATAAGGGTTGAGGCGCGACCGGCTTCTGGCGGGCGCGTATGAGCCGGTGTTGCGTGTGCGTTGTTGCGCGTAAGTGCCACTGTCACGACTACGACGGAGGTTCAGAAGATGGCTTAGCCGCCTGTAGCTGCGGGCAGACTGGTGAGGGCGAGAATGCCCGTAGTGTCGCGAAAAATCATGATGACGCGATGCGCCATGATGCCTTTTGTGCCCGTAATACCTTGATTTCGCTTGTATGAGCACCGCGTCACCGGTGCTGTAGGATACTGCGGGGACGGTTTGAGCGTTGAAGCTCTCTGCTGTGCTGGGGGTAGCAAGCATGACGCTTGCGCCGATAATTGCGGCGAAGAGTGCGGATGCAGTTTTTTTGGTTGCTGTGTAAGTCATGGTGTCTCACTTCCTATATCTTCGTTGTTTCGTGTTGAGACAATGTTGGCCGATCAAGCGGCGAGAGGATATCAACGAAACCTCACGCTCACTAGCGAAGCCGTTATTGGAACGTAAATTCACGTGATGTGGCTGGCGGTAGTTTTTGTTAACTATGTGAAATATATAAAGTTTCATTTTAAAGAAGCGTATTTATATGTGTTATTGACAGGTTTGGTGCGTAAATGCACATTCCGGCATCCCAGCGATATTAGGCACTGTGGGCTGAAGCAGGGTCCCTATTAAACGCCCCATGGCTTCACAATTATGTGGTGACATCCTGTTGGCATTGACGAAGATCGCCTCACCGACAACATAAGCGAAACCCAACCTGGAGTTTCAAAATGACCATGCAAGAAGCCATCGCACTGCAGCCCGCTTGGATCGGGATGTGGCTTAGAGTGTTATTCCTTTGCGCCTTTATCCTGCCAGCTACCTTGGTGTTTTGGAAGCCGACGCGGTGGGCTGGCCTCATCACGCCAATCGCGAGCGTTGCATCTGGCCTGCTAACCCAGAAGCTTTACGGCGCCCTAGGTTACGTCAAACTTCTGGGCCTTCCGCATATCGTCTTTTGGACCCCACTTATTTTCTTCCTGATTGTCGTTTGGCGTAAACCGGATCTGCCGATGATCCCAAAGGTCATTCTGAGCACCGTGATGGGCGTGATCCTGATCTCGCTGGTTTTCGATTACGTGGATTTGGTGCGCTACATCTTGGGTGACCGGACACCGTTTGAAGGCACGGTTTAGGCGGGCACGCCTTTTGGGCCATCTGAGAAAGTGTCAGGCGGAGTGACCATCAACTGTGGGCTCTCCGCGTGGGCTCAGGTCGTCGTGGTGAACGATAACACCGCTATCGGTGAATAAGACGATGCCGTATCCTGCGGCCTCGTCGATGGAATGATCGCTTCCTTTGAGGCCCAAGGTCAGCGGAGATTGGTGGCAGGTGCTTTTGAAGGTGGCAAATGGCGTGCCGCTTGCGCCGCCACTGATTGTACGGTGAACATGGCCGCATAAGAGCTGCACCACATTGGGGAACTCCGCGATCAGGGCATGGAACTCCGCGTCATTGCGCAACCGGATGTCGTCCATACCGTCCAAGCCGGTGGAAAATGTCGGGTGATGTAGTGCCACGGTGACAGGCGCACCGTTCGCGGCGACAAGTGCATCGCGCAACCACGCCATGCGATCCCCACATAGGATGCCGGAATGCTGGGGTTTGGCATTAGGGTCCAAGCTGTCGAGGCAAATCAGTTGATGATGGCCAAGCTGCACCACATGCTGCGCGTGGCCGGACGCGGTGTGGGGCGCGTCGGGGAAGGCTTCAAAGAAGGCCTCGCGGTCGTCGTGGTTCCCGAGCATTAAAGACACAGGTGCTTTGACCCCGTCGAGACAGTCGCGCAACAAGGCGTATTGGGCGGAGCGGCCGTGGTGGGTCAAATCGCCTAGGACGACCATATGTGCGGCGTCTGGGTGGAACTTTGCGACGTGCTCAAGCACTTGGCGCAAGCGCTTTACGGGTGACAGCCCAATGATTTGCCCCTCAACTTCGACCAGATGCGGGTCGGTCAAAACAATAAGCTTCATTTCGGTATCCCCTAGTCTACGTGTTGCCTGAATGTAGGGCGCAAAGAAAAGCCTAGCGACGGGAATGATCCATCGCTAGGCAAAATTTTGTGTCGTTTCCAGCCGCCACATATTGGGGCAGGATATTAGGCGGGGCAGGAGCTACTTGTCTTCGAGTTCGACCAGCAGGTCCTTGGCGTCGATCTGGCCACCCGGGACGACATGTACCGCTTTGATGACCGCGTCGCGCTCTGCGTGAATGCCTGTCTCCATTTTCATGGCCTCAATCGTTAGCAGCAAGTCGCCTTCCTTGACCGCTGCGCCCACTTTCGCGGCAACGGTAGCCACAACGCCCGGCATTGGCGCGCCAATGTGGTTGGGGTTGCCAACTTCGGCCTTTGGCATGCGTGCTGTGGCGGATGTTGATTTGCGGTTTGGCACGCGGATGACACGTGGCTGGCCGTTGAGTTCGAAGAAGACTTTGGCTTCGCCTTTGTCATCGGTCTCACCCAAAGCTTGCATGCGGATTTCAAGCGTTTTGCCTGGATCGATCTCTGCGCTGATCTCTTCGCCGGGTTCCATGCCGTAGAAGAAGGTCCGCGTGGGCAGGGTGCGCACAGGGCCGTAGACCTCGTGGCGTTCGGCGTAATCGGTGAAGACTTTCGGATACATCAGGTAGCCGTTGAGGTCCTCGTTGTCGATTTTGACGCCTTCCAGCTTGGCTTCCAGCTCCTTGCGGGTGGCCTTCAGATCAATCGGTGCCAGCTTTTCGCCGGGACGATGGGTCATCGGCTTCTCGCCTTTGAGGATCTTCTTCTGGATTGCCTTCGGCCAGCCACCCGGAGGTTGTCCCAAATTTCCGCGCATCATGTCGATGACGCTGTCGGGGAAGGCCACGTCGGTCTTCGGATCCTCAACCTCGTCGCGCGTCAGACCTTGGGAAACCATCATCAACGCCATATCGCCCACAACTTTAGAGGACGGCGTTACCTTCACGATGTCACCAAACATCTGGTTCACGTCGGCATAAGTCTGCGCGACCTCGTGCCAGCGCTCTTCCAAGCCAACAGAGCGGGCTTGCGCCTTAAGGTTGGTAAACTGACCACCGGGCATTTCGTGCAGGTAGACCTCGGAAGCTGGCGCCTGCATGCCGCTCTCGAAGGCTGCGTATTGGCCGCGTACGGCTTCCCAGTAATCCGAGATTTGGCGTACGGTTTTGATGTCTAGGCCAGTATCGCGGTCGGTGTGGGCCAAGGCCTCTACCACGGAGCCGAGGGTGGCTTGTGACGTGTTGCCGGACAGCGCGTCCATGGCACAATCGACCGCATCCACGCCAGCCTCGGAGGCGGCTAGAATCGTCGCGATTGCCACACCTGCGGTGTCATGCGTGTGGAAGTGGATCGGCAGGCCGACCTCTTCTTTCAACGCTTTTACCAGAACGCGGGCGGAGGCTGGCTTCATGAGGCCCGCCATGTCCTTCAGGCCAAGCACATGCGCGCCAGCGGCCTTCAACTCCTTGCCCATCTCAACGTAATACTGCAGCGAGTATTTCGCGCGGTCAGGGTTCAAGATGTCGCCTGTGTAGCAGATAGTGCCTTCGACAACCTTGCCGGATTCAGCAACCGCATCCATCGCCACGCGCATGTTTTCAACCCAGTTCAGGCTGTCGAACACGCGGAAGACGTCAACACCGGTCTCCGCCGCTTGGCGCACGAACTCCTGCACCACGTTGTCGGGGTAGTTGGTGTAGCCCACGCCATTGGAGGCGCGCAGCAGCATTTGCGTCATCAGGTTTGGCATGGCCTTGCGCAGGTCGCGCAGACGCTGCCACGGGCATTCTTGCAAGAAGCGGTAGGCGACGTCGAATGTCGCACCCCCCCAGCATTCCATGGAGAACAGGCCAGGCATGTTGGACGCATAAGTCGGTGCTACACGGATCATGTCGACCGAGCGCATACGGGTCGCCAGCAAGGATTGGTGCCCGTCACGCATGGTCGTGTCAGTGATCAACAGTTGCTTTTGGTCGGACATCCAGTCGGCGACGGCTTGGGGGCCGTGGTCTTCCAGAATGTTGCGCGTACCATAAGCAGGTTGAGCTTGCGGCGCAGGCGCCTTGGGCGTGCGGGCCTCAGCGGGCAGGGGGCGGCCTTCGGTTTCAGGATGACCGTTGACCGTGATGTCGGCGATATATGTCAGGATCTTCGTGGCGCGGTCACGGCGCTTTTTGAAGTCGAAGAGGTCAGGCGTCTCGTCGATGAACTTGGTGTGGTATTCGTAGTTCAAGAACGTTGGGTGCTTGAGCAGGTTTTCCACGAAGGCAATATTCGTCGACACACCGCGCACACGGAATTCGCGCAATGCACGATCCATACGGTTGATTGATGCCTCTGGCGTTGGCGCCCATGCGGTCACTTTGGTCAGCAAGCTGTCGTAGTAGCGTGTGATGACAGCGCCCGCGTAGGCGGTGCCGCCATCAAGGCGAATGCCCATACCTGTGGCCGACCGGTAGGTGGTGATGCGGCCATAGTCGGGAATGAAGTTGTTCTGCGGGTCTTCGGTCGTGACACGGCATTGCAGCGCGTGGCCGTCCAGTTTGACGTCATATTGCGACGCGCAGCCTGTGGCTTCAACGAGGGATTTGCCCTCGGCGATCAGGATTTGGGCGCGCACGATGTCGATGCCGGTGACTTCTTCGGTGACGGTGTGCTCAACTTGGACGCGTGGATTTACTTCGATGAAGTAGAACTCGCCGCTGTCCATATCCATGAGGAACTCAACAGTACCTGCACACTCATAGCCGATATGTTCGCAGACCTTCTTGCCCAATTGACAGATCTGTTCGCGCTGTGTGCCCGACAGGTAGGGGGCTGGTGCGCGCTCCACCACTTTTTGGTTGCGGCGCTGAACCGAGCAGTCGCGCTCGTACAGGTGGTAAATTTGGCCGTGGCTGTCGCCCAGAATTTGAACTTCAACGTGGCGGGCACGCACGATCATTTTCTCAAGGAAGCCAGCGGAGTTACCGAATGCAGCTTCCGCTTCGCGGCGGCCCTCAAGGACCTTTTCTTCCAACTCGTCTTCGGAATTGATCGCGCGCATGCCGCGACCACCGCCGCCCCAAGACGCTTTAAGCATCAGCGGGTAGCCAACGTCTGCGGCCTCTTTCTTGATGGCGTCCATGTCGTCGCCCAGCACGTCGGTGGCTGGGATAACCGGAACACCTGCATCGACCGCGACCTGACGCGCGGAGGCTTTGTCGCCAAGTTTGCGCATGGTTTCGGCTTTGGGGCCGATGAATTTGATGCCAGCATCGTTGCAGGCGTCTACGAACTCGGGGTTCTCGGACAGCAGGCCGTAGCCGGGGTGGATCGCATCAGCGCCGGACATCTTAGCGACGCGGATAATTTCCTCGATGCTGAGGTAGGCGGCTACTGGGCCAAGTCCTTCGCCGATTTTATAGGCTTCGTCGGCTTTGAAACGGTGCAGGCCGAGCTTGTCTTCTTCGGCATATACGGCGACGGTTTTTTTACCCATCTCGTTGGCAGCGCGCATCACACGGATAGCAATTTCGCCGCGGTTTGCGATAAGGATTTTTTGGAAATCGGCCATGGTAGGAGGACCCCTAGTTGTGCAGTTGCGGCATGCATAGGGCCAAAGTCGCATGTCGTAAACTAGTTAGAGGTGGGTATAGCCAGCCCTCGTTAGCGCTAAACGATTGTTATGCCCTTGATTTTCATGGGGCTAAAAAAGTCGGGAAGATATGCTTTTGAGCGATTTAGCCCCCAATTGCCCCATATTTGAGGCCAAATCCTTGGCAAACATGTCCGCCAGATGGGCTGGACCAGAATCGCCCAAGGCCCCCAACGCGTAGTGCCATGCCCGCCCTAGCATTACGAAGTCAGCGCCCAAGGCGATGGCGCGCAAGATGTCCAGGCCGCCTTCAATCCCGCTGTCGAAGATCAGCGGTAGGCTGGTCGCCGCCCGCACATCCGGTAGGACTTCGATCGTGGATGGCCCGCCATCGAATTGGCGTCCCGCGTGGTTGGACACCCAAAGCGCGTCCACGCCCTCGTCTTGCAACCGTGCCGCGTCGTCGGCATTGGACACGCCCTTGAGGATCAGTGGGCCGTCCCATTCATCGCGCAGGTATTTGACGTAGTCCCAATCCGGCGAGGTGCGCAGCAGGTAGCCGACATGTTCCGTCGAGGAGCGGCTGGTCGATTGCTCCGCGTAGCTGTCCATCAGCTTCATGCGTGGCATCCCGGTTTTGCGGATGCCGTTGAGCCATGTAGGGCACATCGCAGCCTGCATGGCCAAACGCCCCGTCAGGCGCGGCGGCTGTGTTAACCCGCCGCGGGTTTGGCGTTCGCGGCGCGAGGCCACGGGTACATCGACGGTCATTACCAAGGTGTTAAACCCAGCGGCCTTGGCGCGCGCCATCATGTCCTTGCGGATTTCAGGATCGCGAGGCGGATACATCTGGAACCACGCGTCCTCGCCCAAATGAGGTGCCACGTCTTCCGGCGTTTGGGTGGCGACGGTGGACATGGAGTAGGGGATGCCTAGACGCGCGGCCTCCGCCGCCAGTGTCTTTTCGGCATTGGGCCAGATCAGGCCAGACATGCCAACAGGGGCGATGCCGAAGGGCAGCTTGTAGTCGCGGCCTAAGAATGTGGTGCCAAGATCGGGGGTGAACTCGCCGTGCAGAATGGAGGGGCGCAGCAACACCTCGTCCAACTTGGTGCGGTTGCGCTTTAACGTGGCCTCGGTGCCGGTAGCGCTATCGAGGTATTCCCACACGAAATGCGGAATACGTTTGCGGGCGCGGGCCTTGAGATCGGACAATCCGGGATATTTGGCGTGGTGGTCCATCAAGGCCTCAGAATTGTTGCAGGAACTTATAGAGGCGACGTTGCGCGTCACCTGTCCACATATTGATATGGCCCGCACCTTTTACCACGTAAAGTTCCTTCTGCTTGGAACCTGCGGCTTGCAAGATCGCACGGCCCATCGTGGGCGGGATGAAGTCGTCGTTTTCGCCGTGAAGGATAAGAAGGGGTGATTGCAGGTCGGGCGCGCGCTCAAGGCTGGGCCATTTAGAGAGCATCAACCCCGTCGCCAGTGGCAATTGCGGATGCATATGAGCAGCGACGTCTTTAAGCGAGGTGAACGGGGCCTCAAGTGCTATGGCGCGAGGGCGGGGTGTCGCAGTCGTGGCCAGATTGATGGCGACGGCGGCTCCGATGCTTTCGCCGTAGATGATGGGCGTGGTCGGCGTGCCGGTGAGTTGCCCGCTCGTAAGGGCGTCATACATCGCGTTGATATCTTTTGATATTCCGGTCTCTGTTGGCCAGCCTTTGCTGCCATTTCCCCCGCGATAAGATGGGGCGACAATGCCGTAGCCGCGATCCATCAGCCGTTGCAAGCGGGCAGTGCGTTTCGCGATGTGGCCCGCATTGCCGTGCAGGTAAAGGACGGTGGGCTTGCCGCGTTTGGCATCCGCAACCCAGACGACCATGTCGTTGACCTTCGCCACCTTGAGGCGGGAATCCGATGGGGTGATGCTGCGCGGGTCAAGCGGGTAGACGACGAAGCGTTCCAGCGTGAAATACCCGCCAAAGAACAGCGCGAGCAGGACAATTGCGCGAAGAAGGAAGCGCATCAATCCACCTTGTAAGGCAGGGTGTCGCGTTGGTCGTGGTCAACGGTAAGCTTGCTTTCCAGCGGTGGGACGGAGCGTTGGTGGCATTCTTTTCGTGGACAAATGCGGCAGGAAATCCCTATGGGTTCAAAGGCTTGTGCGCCGGCAGGAAGCATATCATCGGCGTAGACGATTTCACTGGCGTGGGTCATCTCGCAACCCAATGCGATGGCATAGCGGCGCGTAGGAGCCGTGAAGCTGCCCCCCGGTTTTGAGACGTCGCGTGCGATGGAGATGTAGCGCACGCCATCGGGGGTTTCGGCCAATTGGCGCAAGAATCGCCCCGGGGTTTCGAACGCGCGGTGGACGTTCCACAGGGGACAGGGGCCGCCGAAGCGCGCGAATTGTAACCGCGTGGCGGAATGGCGTTTGGTGATGGTGCCCGCCTGATCCACGCGCACGAAGAAGAAGGGTATGCCTTTTGCGCGGGGGCGCTGCAGGGTCGAGAGGCGGTGGGCGACTTGCTCGATTGAGGCGCCGAATTGATCGGCGAGCTGTTCCAGATCGTGGCGCGTGGATTGCGCGGCCTCTAGGAAGGCGGTGTAGGGCATCAAGGTCGCGCCCGCGAAGTAATTAGCCATGCCAATCTTGGCGATATGACGAGCGGCGTCGGTTTGGAACCGCGCGAGGTCCAAAGTTGCGTCCAAAAGCTCATTTTGTTCGAGAAGCGCAATCTGGTGCAGCAGCTGAAAGCGCTGTGTCGACGGCGCGGAGCTGGCTGCAAGCCGGAGTGTGTTGCTGGCCGTGTCATAGGCGCGAATTTGTTTTGAGTCAGAGAACTGCAAGTCAAAGTTCAACGCATCACTGCGCAAAACGTCGCCGCCAATGGTGCTGGCAAACCGTTCGGCCGCGTGATCCACCGCATCGATGTAATTGTCGCAATAGTGAAAGAAGTCTCGGACCTCTTCCCACGGGCTGGGCTGCAAATTCGTGGCTTCTTGGCCCAAAACCTCGTCCAAAGAGGCCAGCCGCTCATGGGTTTGGCGATAGGCGCGGTGCAGCTCGATAAAGGCGCGCGACAGGGCTGGGGCGTTGGAGGCGGCAAGGCGTAAATCGGCCAAAGGCGGGGCGATTTCGGCGAAGATCGGGTCGGATAGGGCCTCAGACATATCGGTGACCATGCGTTCCGCGTCGCCGGTCGACAGCTCGGTGACGTCGAAGCCGAACTCGCTGGCCATAGCAAGGACCACGGCAGTGGAGACAGGCCGATTGTTGTTTTCCATCTGGTTGAGATAGGGCAGGGATACGCCGAGCTTTTCTGCAAAAGCCTTTTGAGTCAGCCCCATACGGGTGCGAAGTTCACGTAGTTTTGTGCCAGCATAGAGTTTTCGAGGGGCCATGTCGCACGCGCCTTTGCAGTTTTGCTACCTCCGAGCATAACCTTTGCAAACTACATTCTCAAGTCGCGGCGATTGCCTTCTCACGGCGTAGGACGAAGGTGATGGCGAAGAGGCTGGCAATCGCGCTCAGGAGCATGACCCATTGTAATGGGAAGCTGCCGTTGCCGCCTTCCAGTAGTGCGCCTGACAGTGCCGCTAACGCTGCGCCACCGCCGATCATAATAGCGCCGCCCACGCCTGATGCCGTGCCCGCGAGGTGGGGGCGTACGGACAAAAGGCCTGCGTTCGAATTGGGTAGAACCAAGCCGTTGCCCAAGCCCACGAAGGTGCAAAACCCGAAGAAGGTGAAGGCAGACCCAAAGCCCGTAGCGGTCACGATCAGCGACCCCGCCATGCCGACCACAAGGATGATGCAGCCGATAAGGATCATCCGGTTTACCCCGATACGCACAGCATATCGTCCGGTGAAGAGGTTGCCTGCAAAGTAGCCCAGTGCAGGCACGCCAAACAGGTAGCGGGACGTCGTAGATGGTAGCTCATAAACCACGGAGGCCACATAGGGGGAGCCACCGAGGAAGGCAAAGAACGCACCAGAGGCGAAGGCTGCAGACAGGGCATAGCCCCAAAAGCGCGGCGAGGTGAAAAGCTCTGGGTAATCGCGGATCTGAGCGATGAAGCTGACGGATTTCGCCTTATTTGTCTCACCTTGGTCGGCCCAGCAAAGCCATGCCAACCCGATGCCAAAGGCGAAGGTGAACAAGAAGATGGCGCGCCAGCCGAACAGCTCATCAATAAAGCCGCCGACCGTTGGGGCGAACATTGGGACCAGCGACATGCCCATCGTTACATACCCCATGGTTGAGGCCGATTCTTCCATCGGGACAACGTCGCGCACGATGGCGCGTGACATCACCATGCCCACCGCCACGCTGGCGCCGATCATGCGAAACGTTAAAAACACTTCGATTGTGGGGGAGAAGTAGCATCCAAGGGATGCGGCGGAGAAGACGCCAAGCGCGCCCATCACTACGGGGCGGCGGCCGTAGCGGTCGGATAACGGCCCGATCAGAATTTGAAGCACCGCCGTGCAAGCTAAGTACAGCGAGATCGATAATTGCATCACGCCATATTCCGTATTGAACGCCTCGGTCATGACCGGAAGGGACGGCAGGAATATAGACATGTTCATGGCTGACACTCCAGCGAGGAGGACAAGCGTAATGAGATGTGGCGGGGTGGCGCGATCAAATAGCCGCGCTGATGAATAACTCATGTGGCGGACGATAGGCGGCGAAATTTGGAAGGTGAACCCATTAGTTTAGTTATTTGCAGTTTTGCAGTTATCAGTTCAAGAATTTTGCATTATTTGCAAATTTGCCGTTTGATCCTTTGCCGCAGCGCGGCACATGTGTAGGTTCATTGTAACTAGAACGGGAGCCCCGCGCCATGAGTGATATCCTTAGTGAACTTGAAGATCGCCGCGATGCGGCCCGCCAAGGCGGGGGCGAGCGTCGCATCGCTGCACAGCACGCCAAAGGTAAGCTGACAGCGCGTGAGCGGATCGAGCTACTGCTTGATGAGGGTAGCTTTGAAGAGTTCGACATGTTTGTGGCGCATCGCTGCACTGATTTTGGCATGGAAAAAGATCGCCCTGCGGGTGACGGCGTCGTGACAGGCTGGGGTACGGTCAATGGGCGTCTTGTCTATGTGTTCTCGCAGGACTTCACGGTGTTCGGTGGCTCCTTGTCGGAAACCCACGCACAGAAGATTTGCAAAATCCAAGACATGGCCATTCAAAACGGCGCGCCGGTGATTGGGATTAACGATTCCGGTGGTGCACGGATTCAAGAAGGGGTGGCTTCTTTGGCAGGCTACGCAGAAGTGTTCCAACGCAACATCATGGCCTCGGGGGTCGTCCCGCAGATCAGTCTGATAATGGGGCCATGTGCTGGTGGCGCGGTTTATTCGCCTGCGATGACGGACTTTATCTTCATGGTAAAGGACTCCTCCTACATGTTTGTCACCGGACCTGACGTGGTCAAAACGGTGACCAATGAGGTTGTGACGGCAGAAGAGTTGGGCGGGGCTAGCACGCATACCAAGAAGTCCTCGGTTGCGGATGGCGCGTTTGAGAACGATGTGGAGGCCTTGGCCGAAGTGCGTCGCTTGGTGGATTTCTTGCCGCTGAACAACCGTGAAAAGGCCCCGGTGCGCCCGTTCTTTGACGATCCAGCTCGCCTTGAGGCGAGCCTTGATACATTGGTGCCTGCCAATGCCAACACGCCTTACGATATGAAGGAGCTGATTGTTAAGCTGGCTGATGAGGGCGATTTTTTTGAGATACAGGAAGAATTTGCGAAGAATATCCTAACTGGCTTTATCCGCCTAGAAGGGCAGACCGTTGGTGTGGTTGCCAATCAGCCGATGGTTTTGGCGGGATGCTTGGATATCGACAGCTCGCGCAAGGCCGCGCGGTTTGTGCGGTTCTGCGATGCGTTTGAAATTCCGATCCTGACCTTGGTGGATGTACCGGGCTTCTTGCCAGGGACGTCCCAAGAATATGGCGGCGTGATCAAACATGGCGCGAAATTGCTGTTTGCATATGGCGAGGCGACCGTGCCGAAAGTGACAGTGATCACCCGCAAAGCGTATGGCGGGGCTTATGACGTGATGGCCTCCAAACACTTACGCGGTGACTTCAACTACGCATGGCCCACCGCCGAGATTGCGGTGATGGGGGCCAAGGGGGCGGTGGAAATCTTGTACCGTTCTGAGCTGGGCGATGCAGAGAAGATCGCGGAACGCACTGCAGATTATGAAGACCGCTTTGCCAACCCGTTTGTCGCGGCCGAGAAGGGCTTCATCGACGAGGTGATCATGCCCCATTCCACCCGTCGCCGCGTGGCGCGGGCCTTTGCGTCCTTGCGGGGCAAGTCGCTGAAGAACCCCTGGAAGAAGCACGACAATATTCCATTATGAGGCTCGTATGACCGAATTTCACAATATATCTGACGCGCCTACGCATGTTGCCCCGTTCTCTCATGCGGTGGAAAGTGATGGCTGGGTGATCCTTACAGGCCAGATGCCGACCAAACCGGGCGGAGCCACGACGGACCCGCTTGATGAGGGCGTGGAGGCGCAGACACGCCAAGTTATGCTGAACTTAGAGACAGTACTGAAAGGTATAGGCTTGGACCTGAGCCATGTCGTGCAATGCCGCTGCTTCCTTACCGAATTTGAACGCGATTACGCGACGTTCAACGAAACCTACAAAAGCTTCTTCCCAGCTGACCGTTTACCTGCGCGCACTACGGTGGGGGTGACGGCTTTGGCCGTTGGTGCATTGGTTGAGATTGATTGCGTCGCGAGGCGGCCGGAATGAAGCTAGCGGCATTGGCATTGTTGATCGGGACTGGGGCGGCGTCGGCTGAACAGGATGCATTGATTGCGTTATCTGACGTGCAATATCAGCGCCATGAGGTGCTATTTGAACCCGCCGGTGCTTATGAAGCGGTTCGTAGGGTGGTGCGATTGCGATTGGTGGCAAACGAAATCGCAGACCAGAGCAATTTTGGATTCGACGTGATTGAACGTGACATTCAGTCGCTCTGTGACACCGAAGGGCTTAGAATCGTTAGCAAGTTCGCACCCAATGCAACTGAAATTGTAATCTCTGTAGCCGCTGAAAAGACGGTATTCGGCGAACCCGCGCCGAGCATTGTTCAGTACTTTGATGTCTTCTCAGTGGTCGATGGAACCTGTGTTTGGGGTGGTTTATGACATTTAATCAATGCCTTAATGGTGGATATACACCTCAAAATTCGATTGTTGCATTAGCAACACGTCCTGCAATCGATGCATCTGAGATATATTTTTTCTTCAATAGAACAGCTACCTTGCGTCGAGGTTACATTTCTGTGACCCCTAATGTGTGCGAAGAAGGAGTGGGGATTAGCCCCATTAGTGATTCGTCAGATCAAAACAGGAGACTCAGATGTCCAAGAGCATCAAAGCACTCGCAGCCTTTGGCTTCGTTGCAATCGTCGCAGCATGCGGCGGCCAACAAGAAGAAGAAGTTGTTATTGTTGAACCAGTTGTTGAAGAAACAACTTACAGCAAGTTCTAATACTACATTTGCGGGGCGGGCTTTTCGCATCGCCCCGCAAAACCCTACCGGCCAGACAACGCAATTTGCGAATGCGGCCTCTTCCCAGACATTCAACAATACCATGCCGCCGATCCGCCCTCGTGCGCTCCGTTCGCGTGCCCATGTGGGC
Organism: Litoreibacter sp.; assembly: GCF_039974535.1. Taxonomy (GTDB): domain Bacteria; phylum Pseudomonadota; class Alphaproteobacteria; order Rhodobacterales; family Rhodobacteraceae; genus Litoreibacter. Next base: position 166,404 of record NZ_JBDWIU010000012.1, read on the forward strand.
TGGCGTTGCGGCATCACTACTCAGGTGACACCATGTTAAAACACAAGGGCTTTCCTTCGCGCCTTCCGGGCAGCGATTTCCAGTTTACGATTCGTCGCGACAACAAAAGTGGCCCAACCCCGATCAAAGCCCGAGAGCGGTTTGCCGACCGCCGTCCTGCCGACCGCCGTGCCGACGCTGGTTTCATCTGGGCCTTGGTGCAGCATTTCGGTGAAGAGCCGTTTGAGCGGGGGAATTTGGACGCTGGTCGTCTGAGCTGGCTTTTTGGCCGCGAGGTTATTGCAGCAGAGGATCCTTTCGATCCAGCGAGTTACGATGCGTTGATGCGCATCGACTATCGCCGCGTGCAGGCGTCGTTCCCCAATGCATTTGCTGAAGAGTTCATTGAATAATGAGCGATATCGCGCTGCCATATCTGAAATTTGGGCGAAAGGACGCTTACTTTTGTGTTGTTCGCTTTTTGGAGTTTCTTACCGACACGGCGCATCGCATCGTTCCTATGCAAGCCAGTTGCACAATCCCAGCAGCTAGCTTGCAAATACAAGACCGTTACCCTTCCCCCCTAAGGAGGTCTGTTCATTTGAGCAGACCTCTTTTTTTGCGCAAGGCTATGCACGGGCAAAATTGTGCCGACTTCAATACAAGGTTTCGCGCAACTCTTCGCCCGAATGGCCATGCGTACAAAAAGATGATTTCAAATGATGCGTCCTCGTATTGGGTCTCCTTGAACAACCAAGGAGATACCTCATGCGAAAATCATTCATCGCCGCCACATGTCTTTTTACAACATTTGCTCTATCCGCCTGCGATAACGACGCCGAGCGCGGCCTTGTCGGCGCAGGGGCAGGGGCGGTGGTCGCTTCGGCCACTGGTGGATCGACCCTTACTGGGGCAATCTTGGGTGGTGCTGCGGGCGTGTTCTGCGACGACGCAGGCGTCTGCAAGTAACTTATCGACGAAAATTAACCGAACCAACAGGGCCGAGGTGTGCGTTCGCACGCCTCGGCCTTTTTTGATGCAAGACCCCCAGCCTCAAAGCTGGGTAACAGGGGACCTTTCCTAATGTTCAAGAAAATCCTGATTGCCAACCGTGGCGAGATTGCCTGCCGTGTCATCAAGACCGCCCGAAAAATGGGCATCAAGACGGTGGCGATTTACTCGGACGCCGATGCGCAAGCGTTGCATGTGCAAATGGCGGATGAGGCTGTGCATATTGGGCCGCCCCCTGCGAACCAATCCTACATCGTGATCGACAAGGTCATGCAGGCTATCAAGGACACGGGCGCGGAAGCCGTGCACCCAGGCTACGGCTTCTTGTCTGAGAACGCCAAATTCGCCGAAGCGCTAGAAGCCGCTGGCGTTGCCTTCATCGGGCCACCTAAGGGCGCGATCGAGAAGATGGGGGATAAGATCACCTCGAAGAAGATCGCCCAAGAGGCAGAGGTCTCCACGGTGCCGGGTCATATGGACCTGATCGAGGATGCGGATGAGGCGGTGAAAATCTCCACGCAGATTGGCTATCCGGTGATGATTAAAGCCTCCGCGGGCGGCGGCGGCAAGGGGATGCGCATCGCGTGGAACGACGATGAGGCCCGCGAAGGGTTTCAATCCTCTAAGAACGAGGCCGCGAATTCCTTTGGCGATGATCGCATCTTTATTGAGAAATTCGTCACCCAACCGCGCCACATTGAAATTCAGGTGCTGGCCGACGCGCATGGCAACTGCATCTATCTGGGCGAGCGCGAATGCTCCATTCAGCGCCGCCAGCAAAAGGTGATTGAGGAAGCGCCGTCGCCTTTCTTGGACGAGGCAACCCGCAAGGCCATGGGCGAGCAGTCTTGTGCCTTGGCACAAGCCGTGGGTTACACTTCTGCGGGCACGGTGGAATTCATCGTTGATGGCGACCGCAACTTCTATTTCTTGGAAATGAACACTCGTTTGCAGGTTGAGCACCCAGTGACCGAGCTGATCACCGGCGTCGACTTGGTTGAACAGATGATCCGCGTGGCTTACGGCGAGAAGCTGAAGCTGGCGCAAAAAGACATCAAGCTGAACGGCTGGGCGATGGAATCGCGCCTCTATGCCGAAGATCCGTATCGTGGCTTCTTGCCGTCGATTGGCCGTCTGACCAAATACCGCCCACCGGCGGAGAAGGCCAACGACAAACGCGCGGTGCGCAATGACACAGGCGTCTATGAGGGCGGCGAGATCTCGATGTATTACGATCCGATGATCGCCAAGCTGTGCTCATGGGGACCAACCCGCGCCGAGGCTATTGAGCATATGCGCGTGGCGCTCGACAGCTTTGAGGTGGAGGGCATTGGCCACAACCTGCCGTTCTGTGCTGCCGTGATGGATCACCCGAAATTTGTGTCGGGCGATATTACAACCGCCTTCATCGAGGAAGAATATCCCGAAGGGTTCCAAGGGGTTGAGCTGCCAAAAGAGACATTGATGCGCATCGCATCCTCTGCCGCTGCGATGCACCGCGTGGCCGAAATTCGCCGCGCGCGTATCTCAGGCACCATGAACAACCACCGCCGCAAGGTGGGCAAGGATTGGGTTGTCACCCTGCAAGGCGAACGCTTTGACGTGAAGATCAAGGCGGACCCAAAGGGCGCCACGATCAAGCATGCGGATGGGACGACACAGCGCGTAACCTCCAAATGGACACCCGGTGACAGCCTAGCCAAGCTGAAGGTGGACGGCGAAAAGCTGGTGCTGAAGGTCGACAAGATCTCTGGCGGGTTCCGCGTGCGTCACCGCGGCGCGGAGCTAAAGGTGCATGTGCGCACCCCGCGTCAGGCGGAACTTGCGGGTTTGATGATCGAGAAGTTGCCGGCTGATACGTCGAAAATGCTGCTCTGCCCAATGCCGGGATTGATCGTCAAAGTAGATGTCGAAGTGGGGGATGAGATCGAGGACGGTCAAGCCCTATGCACCGTTGAGGCGATGAAGATGGAAAACATCCTGCGGGCGGAACGCAAAGGCAAGGTCGCCAAGATCAACGCGGCCGCAGGGGACAACTTGGCGGTGGACGACATCATTATGGAGTTCGAATAGACCTTGTGACTTGGGCCGACTTCATAGACGCGCGGGTGCCGCAAGCCGTTGTGGGTGGTGTGTTTATTGCGCTCGGCTGGGTCTTTAACGGCTGGCAAAACCGCAAACGGGATCGCCGCCGCCGGCTTGAGCGGGTGCAAGACGTGCAAACCGCCCTGATTGCCGAGATTGATCATTATGTCATGACGCTGAAGCTGTTTGATCTATCGGCCACTTGGTCGCGGATCGTCAGCGCGATGGAAGACGACAGCAGCTACATCCCCGCAGTGCCAAGCGAACGGAATGACACGATTTTCGCGGCTTTGGTCGCGGATGTGCACATCCTGCCCGATCCGGTGATCCAGCCAGTGGTCGGGTACTACAATCAGGTGTTTGCGGTGGATGCGATCATTGACGACCTGCGCTCGGATTTGTTTCGCGAGATGGACCAAGTCCAGCGTATCGGCATGTACACCGACTACATCGCTTTGAAACAGGAAGCTTTGGCGCGTGGGGAAATGGCCCTAAAGGCGTTGCGCAACAGCACGGGGCGTGCTGCGAAACCTAATAGCCGGGGCGCGGGCCCGTCTGGCCAGTCATAGGGGGAGGGGATTTTGGCGTCTTGTTCGACATATCACTCACCTCTTGGGGCTGCGGTAGGGCAGAATGCCGTTCCTGTCCTTAATCTAGCTGATTTTGTGTTAATGCGCAATGAAGCAAGGGCTCAATTGCCAAGCTCAAGCGCTTGTGTCGCACGTTTCTCTTCAAGTTCTTGGCGCCTTAACGGGATTTTATCGATGGCGCGGGATAACTCGCGCACGTCCCAAGGGAAGGGCTTGCGTAGCTTCACGCCGCCGTCTTTGCCGATCAGCACCAACATGAACCCCCGTGGGCGCAATTTTTCGCGAATGGCGGATGGCTCTTGTGGGTCGGTATCCACCAAAACCACCACATCGCGATCGACTAAGGCATCTGCGCGGGCCTCTAGTAATTCGATCTGGCGCTTGAAACGTGGGTCGGCTGGGGTGTCGGAAAACACCACAATGGGCCGTTTGAGCCAGAGAAAATCACTCAAATTAGCCTCAACTGCGTCATATGGGCCGATAGGTGACCCATCTTGCAACGCCTCTTCAGGCAGGCTTGCTGCAAGCGTGTTGGTGGCAAATAATGCTGAAAAAACAAGTGTGATAGCGTGCTTCATGGCACCTCCCTGTGACCCCAATATAGGGGGCATTTGCAGGAATGGAATGGGAGGATTGCGCACAATTTCGCCAATTGCCCCCGTTAAGCGAATGATCAGCCTTTGCAGGCACACCGAATGCTCCAGCTTGCCGCATAGGGTGGCGGGCGCGTTGGGGGCGTGTGTTGTGGAAATTTGCTTACATTTAGGGGCGCATAGAACCGGATCGACCGGTTTGCAGGTGTTGTTGAACAGCCAGCGGGCAGAGTTGCGTCGCGCGGGCGTGGCGTATTGGGGGCCGGACAAAACGCGCAATGGCTTGTTGGCGGGGCTGATTAAAGACCCATCACAGGTGAACGGGCCAGGCAAAGCACTAGGTGAGCGTTCATGTGGGCGGCTTCGCATGGAGTTTGCGCGGTTAGAAGTTGAACACCGGCAACAGCTTGTGATTAGCGAAGAAAACCTGATCGGCACCATGGCGCAAAACCTGAGCGCCGTCCGCCTCTATGGGCAGGCCGCGGATAGGCTGGCCCGGGTTCGCCCCGCGTTTGAGGGGCGTAAATTGCGCATTGGTTTGGCAATCCGCGCATATGATTTGCACTGGGCCTCACAATTGGCGTTTCGCGCGGAAATGGGAGCAAGTCTGCCTTCTCCTGCGAAATTAGATCGGCTCGTGACCCAGCCACGTCGTTGGTGCGATCTGATTGCAGATATTAAGACCATATTCCCAAACGCCTCGATTGTGGTTTGGCCGTTTGAGGGCTGGGTGTCTAACCCGCTCCCTCTGGTGTCCGGTATACTTGGGCGGGAAATTCCATTGGGGGCATTGGAAAAGCCGCACAAATCCAACGCCTCCGCGACAGCGACGCAACTCGCAAGTATCGCGGCTGAGCGCGGTGACATCGACACGGCACTTCGGCTGGCCTCGGCTGGGCAGGGCGCACGCTACATGCCGTTTAATGCCGACCAATTGCTCAAATTAAAACAAGACTACCGCGCAGATATCTCTTGGCTCAAAGCCAATGCGACAGGTTCTGCGGGAATGACCTATTTAGACCCGACCGGAGGCACATTCGGCGAGGCAGACATGACAGAAGGAAGCCATCATGAGCGACGACAGACGAAAAGCGTGGGAAGCACGCGCTGAGAAAGAGCTGCGCGGCCGTCCTTTAGATGGTTTGACGTGGGACAGCCCCGAAGGGATCGCGATCCAGCCGGTTTATACCGAGGATGACGCGGCTGATTTGGACCACATGGGCTCCATGCCCGGGGAAGGGCCATTCACCCGTGGGCCGCGATCTACCATGTACACGGGCCGCCCTTGGACGATCCGTCAATATGCGGGCTTCTCCACGGCGGAAGAATCCAATGCCTTCTACCGCAAAGCACTGGATGCGGGGCAACAAGGCGTGTCCGTGGCATTCGATCTGGCCACGCACCGCGGCTACGACAGCGACCATGAGCGCGTGGTCGGTGACGTAGGCAAGGCGGGTGTGGCGATTGATAGCGTTGAGGACATGAAAATCCTGTTCGACGGCATCCCCTTGGACAAAGTGTCGGTGTCGATGACCATGAACGGCGCGGTGATCCCCGTTCTGGCGTCCTTCATCGTCGCGGGCGAAGAGCAAGGCCATGACCGCGCGGTGCTATCGGGCACCATTCAGAACGACATTCTTAAAGAATTCATGGTGCGCAACACCTATATCTACCCGCCAGAGCCGTCGATGCGGATCGTGTCGGACATCATCGCCTACACGGCGTCTGATATGCCGAAGTTCAACTCGATCTCGATCTCGGGTTACCACATGCAAGAGGCGGGTGCGAACCTTGTCCAAGAGCTGGCTTTCACGCTGGCGGACGGGCGCGAATATGTGCGCGCGGCGATTGCAAACGGCATGGATGTGGATGCCTTCGCAGGGCGGCTTAGCTTCTTCTTCGCTATCGGCATGAACTTCTTTATGGAAGCCGCCAAACTGCGTGCGGCGCGGTTCTTGTGGCATAAGATCATGCAGGAGTTTGAGCCGAAGAAAGAGCAGTCTTCGATGCTGCGTACCCACTGCCAAACATCAGGGGTCAGCTTGCAAGAACAAGACCCCTACAACAACATCGTGCGCACCGCTTACGAGGCCATGTCGGCAGTCTTGGGCGGCACGCAATCGCTGCACACGAACTCGTTTGACGAGGCCATCGCGCTGCCGACGGCTTTCTCGTCACGGATTGCCCGCAACACCCAGTTGATTTTGCAAAATGAGACCAAGGTGACCAAGGTGGTCGACCCGTTGGCGGGGTCTTACTATGTAGAAAAACTGACCTCCGATCTGGCGGAAGAAGCTTGGAAGCTCATCGAAGAGATCGAGGAGATGGGGGGCATGACCAAGGCCGTGGCCTCCGGCATGCCAAAGCTGCGCATTGAGGAAGCTGCCGCTCTGCGTCAGGCACAAGTGGACCGTGGCGAGGAAGTGATCGTCGGCGTCAACAAGTTCCGTTTGGACAAAGAAGACCCGATCGATATTCTGGATGTGGACAATGTCGCAGTGCGTCAAAGCCAGATCGCGCGACTTGAGAAGATCAAGGCCACGCGTGACCAATCTGTCTGTGACGCCGCTCTGAAGGCATTGGAAGCTGGCGCAACCACGGGTGAGGGCAACCTGCTGGCCTTGGCAGTAGACGCCGCCCGCGCACGGGCAACGGTAGGAGAGATCAGCATGGCAATGGAGAAATCATTCGGCCGTCACCGCGCTGAGGTGAAGACTTTGGCGGGCGTCTACGGCGCAGCCTATGAGGGCGACGAGGGCTTCGCGGCGATCCAAAAAGACGTGGAGTCCTTCGCCGAGGAAGAAGGCCGCCGCCCGCGCATGTTGGTCGTGAAGATGGGCCAAGACGGCCATGACCGTGGGGCCAAGGTGATCGCCACGGCCTTTGCCGACATCGGCTTCGATGTGGATGTGGGCCCGCTGTTCCAAACCCCTGAGGAGGCGGCGCAAGACGCTGTGGACAACGATGTGCATGTCATCGGCATCAGCTCTCAGGCGGCGGGGCACAAGACCTTGGCACCCAAACTGATAGAGGCATTGGACGCCGCAGGGGCAGGGGACATCTTGGTGATTTGTGGCGGGGTGATCCCGCAGCAAGACTACGAGTTCCTGCAAAACGCGGGCGTCAAAGCGATCTTCGGGCCGGGGACGAACATTCCTGAAGCCGCAAAAGACATCCTAGCGCTGATCCGCAAAGCGCGCGGGTAATGGAGAACCCTACGCCCACCTTTAGAGAGGTGGGCGTAGGAATTTTTGGATGATGATGAACTTACTCTGCCGGAAGGGCTTCTGGATCTTCATTGTTGCGCGCTGACGCGATCATCAATGCGGTGTATCCAAGGATCGCGGACAGGACCGACCCCGACAAGACGCCCAAGCGCACTTGGTTCATCATTGCTGGGTCCTCAAAGCTAAGGTTGCCGATGAACAGCGACATGGTGAACCCGATACCCGCAAGGCAGGCCACGCCGTAGATATGCAGCCAATTGGCCCCATGTGGCAGCCGCGCCCACCCCAATTTGACCATCACGAACACGAAGCCAAAGACGCCTAGCTGCTTGCCGACGATCAGGCCCAACATGATGCCCAACGACAGTGGGGCGATGAAGTCGGCCATGGTGAGGCCGGTCAAAACCACGCCCGCGTTTGCGAAGGCAAAGACCGGAACGATCAAGTACAAAACGTAGGGAGCCAAGGCGTGCTCTAGGGCGTGCAAAGGCGACTTGCCGTATTTGTCCTTCAACGGGATGAAGAAGGCGGTGATCACCCCCGCAAGCGTCGCGTGCACGCCGGATTTCAGCACGAAGAACCACATAATCGCACCAAGCAGGATCGCAGGCGCTAAACGATGGGCACCCTTCATGTTCAACCATGCCAAACCTGCGAGCGGTGCCAAGGCGTAGAGCAGGTAGTCAACTTTCAGCTCGGCGGTGTAGAACAGAGCAATGATGATGATCGCGCCAAGGTCGTCGAGAATGGCTAGCGTCAGCAAGAACACCTTCAACGACACCGGGGCGCGTGACCCGACAAGGGCGAGTATGCCCAAGGCGAATGCGATATCTGTTGCGGCGGGGATGGCCCAGCCGCCAAGACTGGGCAGGCCCCAGTTGAAGTAAACGAAGACCACGGCTGGCAGCATCATGCCGCCAAGGGCCGCCACACCTGGAAGGATCACGTCGCGGGGGTTCTTTAGTTTCCCTTCAAGCAGCTCTCGTTTCAGCTCCAGTCCGATCAGGAAGAAGAAGATCGCCATGAGCCCGTCGTTGATCCACAAGATCAGCGCTTTCGAGAGGCCTCCGCCGTTGAGCGTCAGGGACAAGGTGGCATTCAGAAAACTGTCGTAGGCCGGGGCTAGGCTCGAGTTGGCGACAAGCAGGGCTGCAACTGCTGATAACATCAACAATATGCCACCCGAGGCATCGTGGTTGAAGAACTTGTCGAAGGCGCGCGCGAGGCTCATTACTGGGGTTCCTGTCGTAACTTGAGTGAATTTATAAGGTTACGCAGAGATATAGCGTTCGGATCACATTTTTATAACAGGGTGCGACAAGTTTTCGCGGTGAAATTGGGCCCGACCTTGAAACCGGCCTCTCCATAGGTCACATCTGGACCTAACAAGAGGAAAGTTTATGGCATTACCAGTCCGCGATCAGGCGAAATATTGGGGCATTGCAACGGCGGTGTTCTTATTGGCGTTGTGGTATTTGGGCGATGTGATGCTGCCCTTTATCGTCGGTGGGGCAATTGCTTACGGGCTTGACCCCTTGGCAGACCGGTTAGAACGCATGGGAGCCAGTCGCGTCGTCGCGACCACCGTGATCAGCCTAGTTGCGCTGTTTGTATTCATCTTGATGGCAGTGCTGATCATTCCAATGATCGTAGGGCAGGCGGCGGGCTTGTTCGAAAGCGCGCCAGAATTATTTGCCCGCCTGCGCGATTTTTTGTCCGAGCGTTTCCCATCCCTTGGTGACGAGACCTCAACCCTGCGCCAGTCCTTGGCCTCCATCGGTGCTACAATCCAAGAACGGGGCGGTGCCTTTGCCAAAAGTGTGTTTGCCTCTGCGCTGGGGGTTATCAATGCGGTTGTGTTCATCGTCGTCGTGCCCGTAGTGGCCTTTTACCTATTGCTGGATTGGGACAACCTGATTGCTAAAGTCGACACGTTGATACCGCGCGATCATGCCCCGCAGATCCGCAAGATCGCGGCGGAGATTGACATAACACTCGCAAGCTTTGTGCGCGGCCAGATGACCGTTTGCGCGGTCCTTGGGCTGTTCTACGCCGTAGGGCTTATACTGGTGGGGCTGCAATTTGGCCTCGTGGTGGGCTTCATCGCGGGCCTTATCTCGTTTATCCCATATATCGGTGCCGTCATTGGCGGCGTCTTGGCCGTTGGACTGGCGCTGTTCCAGTTTTGGGATACGCCTGTCATGATTGGCGCTGTGGCCGCCGTGTTCGTGGCTGGGCAATTTCTTGAGGGCAACATCCTGACACCCAAGTTGGTAGGCGAAAGCGTGGGCTTGCATCCTGTTTGGCTGATGTTCGCCTTATCGGTTTTTGGGTCGTTGTTCGGCTTCGTCGGCATGCTGGTAGCGGTGCCTGTGGCGGCCTCCATCGGCGTGGTGACGCGCTTTGGGACGGATCAATACCGTCTTAGCCGGCTGTACAAAGGGTTGGACAACAACTCGGCGCAGGAAGACGAATAAACGATGTCTGAACAACTGGCCTTTACCTTGCCCGCGAAAGAAGCGCTGGGGCGGGAGGATTATTTTGTAGCTGACGCCAATGCATTGGCTGTCGCCGCCGTTGAGGATTGGGCGAACTGGCCGCTGAACAAGTTGATCTTGGTTGGCCCGTCTGGTGCGGGGAAGACCCATCTTGCCATGGTTTGGGCGCAAGACGCGGGTGCGCGTGTCGTCTCGGCGCGTGATTTGGCCGATCCTGTGGATTTGGCGCAAGGCCCGCTGGTTGTAGAGGATTTGCACCGCATCGTCGGCGTGCGCGATTCCGAAGTGCAGGCGTTTCATTTGCACAACCTGATGCAAGAGGGCGCTCATCCACTGCTGGTCACCACAGCCACCGCCCCAGCACGGATGGATTTTGCGTTGCCGGACTTGCAAAGCCGCATGTCGGGAACGTCGGTCGCGAAGTTGGAGGCCTTGGACGATATGTTGCTGATGGCCTTGGTGATGAAGATGTTTTCGGACCGCCAAATTGCTATCAAGCCTGACCTTTTGAACTATGTGATGCCGCGATTGCCCCGCAGTTTTGAGGCTGTTCGCGGCTTTGTCGAGGCTATGGATGTGCGTGCATTGGCCGAGAAACGCCCCATTGGCAAAGGTTTGGCCCGTGATGTTTTGGCCGAAATTTCGTGTGATTAACATCCGAGCATCTGGACACCGCCGCGCTAAATCCCCACATTCGTCATTGTGACCCTACATTCTCAAATCAAGACGCTTCCTATGTGTGGTGCCGACTTTCTGACCGCCGATTACCCGCAACCCGTGGAGATCGCTGATCTCGACGCGCAGGGTCCGGATCGGTTCTTCAACCGCGAGCTAAGCTGGCTTGCGTTCAATTGGCGTGTCTTGGGCGAGGCCGCAAACCCGCGTGTCCCGCTGATGGAGCGTGTGCGCTTTCTTGCGATATCGTCCACAAATTTGGATGAATTTTACACCGTGCGGGTCGCTGGCCTGCGTGAGTTGGCGAATGCGGGCAAACGATCTCCGTCGGCAGATGGTCGCACGCCAGAAGAGCAACTGCTTCTAATTGACGAAGACGCCCGTGCGTTGATCACCAAGCAAGACGCGGTGTGGGAAGCGCTGAAAGGCGAGATGGAAGCCAGCAATATCCGTCTTTTGGACGAGGATTGCTTGAATGAGGCCGATCGTGAGTTTCTTGACCGCTACTTCATGTCAAATGTGTTTCCGGTGCTGTCGCCCTTGGCCATTGACCCCGCACACCCGTTCCCGTTTATCCCGAATGAAGGCTTCTCACTGGCGCTGCAGCTAGAGCGGGCCAAAGATGGGCGCACCCTGCAAGCGTTGTTGCCGATCCCCGCGCAAATTGAGCGTTTCATCACCATGCCTGCGGGGCAGGGCGAGCAGCGCTTCTTGCCGATGGAAAAATTGCTGGTCCTCAAGATTGAGGAGATGTTCCCTGGCTATTCCGCGACGGGCCATTGCGCATTCCGCCTTCTGCGTGACAGCGATTTGGAGGTTGAAGAAGAAGCCGAAGACTTGGTGCGCGAATTTGAGGTGGCGTTGAAGCGGCGGCGGCGTGGGGAAGTTGTTCGCCTCAAGATGAGCTCAGGCGCGCCATCCAAGCTGCGAAAACTGGTGATGAAATCGCTTGAGGTGACCGAAAAGGACGTCATTGAAATTGCTGGCATGATTGGACTTGCTGATTTGGGGGAGCTGGTGTCTGCCGCCCCTCGAAACCTTTTATGGCCGTCCTTTACGCCGCGTGTGCCTGAACGTGTACAAGACAACGACGGCAATATGTTCGCGGCCATTCGCCAGAAGGACATGCTGCTGCACCACCCCTACGAGAGCTTCGACATGGTCGTGCGCTTCTTGGCGCAGGCGGCGCGGGACCCGAATGTGGTGGCGATCAAGCAAACCTTGTACCGCACCTCGAACCAAAGCCCGATTGTGGAGGCTTTGTGCGAAGCGGCGGAGAACGGCAAATCCGTCACCGCCTTGGTGGAGCTGAAAGCGCGCTTTGATGAGGCTGCTAATATCCGCCAATCGCGCAAGCTGGAACGCTCTGGTGCGCATGTCGTCTACGGGTTCATCAACTATAAAACCCACGCTAAGATCAGCACGGTGGTGCGGCGCGAGGGGGACACTTTGGTGACCTATACGCACTATGGCACTGGTAACTACCACCCTATCACCGCGCGTATTTACACCGACCTGAGCCTGTTCACCTGTGATGCCTCTTTGGGGCGCGACGCGACCAAAGTGTTCAACTACATTGGCGGCTATGCTCAGCCTGAACACCTTGAAAACCTTTACCTTTCGCCCACGGGTATGAAGAAAAAGCTGATCAAGATGATCGACAAGGAAGCCTCTTTCGCGGCGGAGGGGAAGCCGGCAGAGATATGGGCCAAGATGAATGCGGTGGTCGAATCTGATGTGATTGATGCGCTTTACCGCGCCTCGCAGGCGGGGGTGAAAATCAGCCTTGTTGTGCGCGGCATTTGCGCGGTGCGCCCCGGCATCAAGGGGCTAAGCGAGAACATTCGGGTGAAGTCCATCGTCGGGCGGTTCTTGGAGCATTCGCGCATCGTGTGCTTTGGCAATGGGCACGGGCTGCCATCGAAGAAGGCCAAGGTCTACATGTCCTCCGCCGATTGGATGAGCCGCAACCTGAACCGCCGCGTGGAGACATTAGTCGAGATCACAAACAAGACCGTGCAAGCGCAGGTGATGAGCCAGATTATGGCCGCCAATCTGGCGGACACCACGCAAAGTTGGGTACTGTCGCCGGATGGATCCTACGTGCGGGCGGATGTTGACGGGCAAGAGAACCCGTTCAACTGTCACCGCTTCTTCATGGAGAACCCGTCGCTGTCGGGCCGTGGCTCGGCGGGCGCGGGGGATGTGCCGGAGTTGACCCACACACCGGACTAGGTTTGCGCTGGCAAATTTAGCACAATGCACTCATTTCACATTGACGTGTGGGGCTGCCAAGCGGCATGGTCGAGGCCGGGAAATGAACCAAAAGCGAGACGAGCTTTGGACGGACATCACGACGACGACGGCCCCTTTGGCCGCCCCCTGTTCAACGACCCAAAATCCAAGGCGCTAAAGCGGGTAGGGGCCATTGACGTGGGCTCAAACTCTGTGCGGATGGTGGTGTTTGACGGCGCCGCGCGCAGCCCTGCGTATTTCTTTAACGAAAAGGTAATGGCGGGGTTAGGTGCGGGCGTTGCGGAAACGGGGCATCTCAACCCTGAAGGCCGCGACCGCGCGCTGGCCGCGTTGCGTCGCTTCGCGTTGTTGGCAAAGGGCATGGGCGTGTCGCCGATGACTTGCGTAGCGACCGCTGCGGTTCGCGACGCCGCGGATGGGCCGGATTTCTGCGCCGAGGTTGCCCGCGAGACCGGATTGAACCTTTGGGTCGCCGAAGGAGCGGAGGAAGCGCGACTGTCTGGTCAGGGCGTATTTCTTGGTTGGCCGGAGGCAAAAGGGTTGATGTGCGATATCGGCGGCTCCTCCATGGAATTGGCGGAATTGTCTGACGGGGCCGTTGGGCGGCGCGTGTCCTCGCAAATCGGCCCTTTGAAATTGATGAGCCTCAAGGGCGGGGCCAAAGCGCGCAAAGCCGTGATTGACGACACTGTGGATGATCTGCGCAGCCAAATTGATGGCGACTACAAGACGTTGTTCTTGGTGGGCGGCTCTTGGCGGGCAATCGCGCGGCTGGATATGGAGCGGCGCGGCTATCCGTTGAAGGTGCTTCACGAGTATCGAATGACAGCCAAATCAATCCTGCAAACTGTGAAATGGATCAATAAATTTAGCGTGGACGAATTGCGGGCGATGACCGGTAATTCCGAGGCGCGGATGCGTTTGGTGCCGATTGCGGCTCAAGTGCTCAAGTCGCTGATCCAGCGGTTCAAACCCAAGTCGGTGGCGGTTTCAAGCTACGGGATCCGCGAAGGCTTGCTGTATGAGCAGATGCCGTTTGAGCTGAAACGCCGCGATCCTTTGATCGAAGCCTGCCGTTATGATGAGGCCGCGAACGCCCGTATTCCCGGATTTGGCAAGTTTTTGTACCGCTTCATTGAACCCTTGTTTGAGAAGGCCTCGCCAGAGCGTATTCGCCTGATAAAAGCCGCTTGCCTGTTGCATGATGTCAGCTGGCGCGCGCACCCCGATTACCGTGCGGAGGTTGTTTTCGACAATTCCACCCGCGCCAATCTTGGGGGATTGGATCACGCAGGACGCGTTTTCTTGGGAACGGCTTTGCTGCACCGCTACAAGAATTCGCGCAATGGCACCCCGTTTCAAGAGTTGTTCGATCTGCTGTCCGCACGGGAACTGCGCGACGCCGAGGTGCTGGGCAAAGCCATGCGGTTTGGGGCGATGTTCTCGGTTCAACGACCTGAATTGATGGGGCAGCTCAAGTGGCACCCTAAAAAGCGGGTCCTGAAACTGAAGCTGCATCCTGATACGAAAGCCCTGTTTGGCGAGGTGGCACAGGCGCGGTTTGCATCCTTGGCCTCAGCGTTGGATGCGGAAACGGTGATCCGTTAGGCAGGCTGATTTTCTCGATTTAGTGAAAAATCATACGCCCCAACTTGGCAAGGGGCGGGCATTGGCGTAACCCAAGTGCAACCACTCATGAGAGAGACCAAATATCATGCGCATGTCCCGCTACTTTTTGCCCGTCCTGAAAGAAACGCCTTCTGAGGCGCAGATCGTGTCGCACCGCTACATGCTGCGTGCTGGCATGATCAAACAATCCTCGGCGGGCATCTATTCTTGGCTGCCGCTAGGTTACAAAGTTCTCAAGAAGATTGAGAATATCGTCCATGAGGAGCAAGAGCGTGCGGGTCATATGGCGATGTTGATGCCGACGATTCAATCTGCTGATTTGTGGAAAGAGTCTGGCCGCTATGACGATTACGGCGAAGAGATGCTGCGCATCAAAGACCGCCACGACCGCGACATGCTGTTTACCCCAACGGCGGAGGAGATGGTGACCGACATCTTCCGCTCCCACGTGAGCAGCTACAAAGACCTGCCTTTGACCATGTACCAAATCCAGTGGAAATTCCGCGACGAGCGCCGCCCGCGGTTTGGCGTCATGCGTGGTCGCGAGTTCTACATGAAGGACGGATACAACTTCGACCTGACCAAGGAAGACGCGCTGCATGCGTACAACCGCCATCTGGTCAGCTACCTGCGCACTTATGAGCGTATGGGGCTTCAAGCGATCCCAATGCGTGCCGACAGTGGCCCGATTGGTGGCGATGATACGCATGAGTTCTTGGTGTTGGCGGAGACGGGCGAGTCGGAGGTATTCTACGACAGTGCGGTGACCGATCTGACCTTTGGCGATCGTGAGATTGACTACGACAACGTGGAACAATGCGCAGGCGTAATGGAAGAATTCACAACCAAATACGCCCGCACCGACGAGACGCATGACGAGGCGCTGTTTAATGAAGTGCCAGAGGAACGTCGCAAGACCGCTCGTGGCATCGAGGTTGGTCAGATTTTCTACTTCGGCACCAAGTATTCGGAGGCAATGAAAGCCACCGTCCAAGGCCCTGACGGCAAGCCTGTGCCTGTTCACATGGGGTCGCACGGTATCGGTGTGTCCCGTTTGTTGGGTGCTATTATTGAAGCCAGCCACGACGATAAGGGCATCATCTGGCCCGAAGGTGTCACGCCTTATCACTGCGGTATTGTGAACCTTAAGCAGGGCGACGAAGACGCGGATGCAGCCTGTGAAAGCCTGTATAAATCTTTGACCGGTTTGGGGCTTGAGCCGCTTTATGATGACCGCAAAGAACGGGCAGGGGGCAAGTTCGCCACGATGGATCTGATCGGCCTGCCTTGGCGCATCACTGTTGGCCCACGCGGTCTGAAAAACGGCGTGGTCGAATTGACATCGCGCCGCACTGGCGAAAGCGAAGAGATGTCGCCGGCGGATGCAGTGGCCAAGGTGGCCGCGATCTACGCCAACCATTAAGCTTCCCGCATTCGGCCTGTGGAATAAACGCTACAGGCCGATTGCTTCGCAATTTTTCCCACCCACCAGTAAATCGTCGCTTTTTATGTGCGAAGTTATACTGTGAAGGCTCCAGCTATTTTAGTCGGCATTAACGTGAAGGAATTCAGATGAGCGTAGAAACTCCAAACCTGTCCGAAATGGGCGTCCGCAATCCCAATCAGATTGTGCACTACTCTTTGGTGCGGGTATCAAACGATATGGATGTGCTGAAGATTAACTACGGCCGTCCGCGCGGATCGATCCTACCCAAACGCCGAAGCTATGATTTTAAACGTCTGGGCAAGCCGATGGCGGGGTCGGACGAGGTCCGCATGGAGATTTCCCCGCTTTTGGCCGCGGCGGTGGATGAGTTGGATCACCTGTTGAGCGATGGCAAGGCAGTGGCGATAACCAAGAAGCAACTGCAAGAAGAGATTGCCGAGATTTCCAAAGAACTGAACGCGCGTTTGGCGCATTTGTCCGAAGCGGTTGCTGCGCTGGACTGATTGCCGTTCGGTGAGGTGGCGGTGGTTTGCCCACGTGGCTGACCGTTGCCCTGCGCAAGATTAATTAGATGCCCGCCAAGCGGTGCAATAAAAAAGGGGCGCCATAAGAGGCGCCCCTTAGTGTTTTAACTTGTGCTCAACTTAGTGAGTAAACTTCTTGATTTCACCCGATGACAGACGCGCGGAGTAGGACGCCAACTCTGCCTTGACCAGCTTCATCAGGAAGTAGAGGCAGAAGATATTGACCACCGCCATGGCGAAGATTGCCGCGTCGGAGAAGTCGATCACTGGGCCAAGGCTCGCTGCGGCACCGATGACGATGAACACGCAGAAGATCAGCTTGAACACCAGCTCAGAGGTTTTGCCCTCGCCGAACAGGTATGTCCAAGCCTTGAGGCCGTAGTAGCTCCAAGAGATCATGGTTGAGAAGGCAAACAAAACCACAGCAATCGCCAGCACATATGGGAACCAGCTGATGCCGGATGCGAAGGCTGCCGAAGTCAGTGCCACGCCACCGTTGCCGTCCACAGTCGCAATTGCGGAGCCAGCTTCATTCAGCATGTAGTTGCCAGTTTCTGGATCAATGATCAGCTGCCCCGAGATGGTGATAACCAAAGCGGTCATTGTGCAGATGATCACGGTATCGATCAGTGGCTCAAGCAAGGATACGAAACCCTCGGTGATTGGTTCTTTGGTCTTCACCGCAGAGTGCGCAATCGCCGCCGAGCCAACGCCCGCCTCATTTGAGAAGGCCGCTCGTTTGAACCCTTGGATCAACGCGCCGACCATGCCGCCTGCAACGCCCAAACCAGTGAACGCCCCGCCGAAAATTTGGCCAAAGGCCCAGCCGATTTTGTCGTAGTTGACGATCAAGATGATCAGTGCCGCACCAACATAGAGGATACCCATGAAAGGGACCACTTTCTCGGTGACGGATGCGATCGATTTCACGCCGCCTACGATGACAACGAAAACGATAGCTGCGAAGATGAAGCCAGTAATCAACCCAGAGAACTCAAAGCCAAGAACGCCTTGGATTTGCGCGTGAGCTTGGTTGGCTTGGAACATGTTCCCGCCGCCAAGTGCGCCAAGGATACAGAACACCGAGAACAGGACCGCTAGGATTTTGCCGCCAGGAAGTCCCAGCTCGGTAAAGCCCTTCGAGATGTAGTACATCGGCCCACCAGAGACGGTGCCATCAGGATATTCATTGCGATATTTCACGCCCAAAGTGCATTCGGTGAACTTGGAGGCCATCCCCAAAAGACCCGCAAGGATCATCCAGAATGTGGCCCCCGGCCCACCAATGCCCACGGCAACGGCCACACCGGCAATGTTGCCAAGGCCAACCGTGCCCGACAGCGCGGTGGCTAAGGCTTGGAAGTGACTGACTTCACCTGCGTCATTTGGATCAGAGTAGTCGCCTTTCACCAGCGCAATCGCATGGTTAAAGAAACGGAACTGAACGAAGGCGAAATACAGGGTAAAAACTGCGGCACCGATCACCAGCCACATCACGATCCACGGGAAGGGCTGGCCCATCACGTTAAAGGGCAGTGGAGCAAAGATGAAGCCCACAAAAGGCCCAGTTGCCGCCGCGAAGGCAGCGTTTACACGGGCATCGAGACCTTCGGCCTCTTGCGCCAAGACAGGGCCTGCAGAAGCGGCCAGAAGTGCAGCAGACGCCGCGAATTGATTGATACGTTTCATGTCAGCCCCTTTAGTTGACAACGGTGACGGGCACGCTGGCTTCCATCACGAGGTTCGCGGTTGAGCTGCCAAAGATGCGTTTGGACAAGCCAGACTCGGTGGAACGGCCTACAATGATTTGCGCAGCACCGGTTTCTTTGGCGATATCGTTCAACGTGTCAGCAACATTACCGTGACGGACGAGGCCATTTGCCGTGAGGCCGGCTTTGGTCAACGATGCGATTGCTGGCGTGACAACCCGTTCTTGCGCGGTGGAGATTTCCTCTTCACGGCGTTTATGGCGTTGCGCGTTTTCTTCGGCGGTTTGGAAAGAATATGGCGACCACTCAATGACATAAATCACGTGTATTTCGCAGGTCCCGATCTGCTCAGCTAGAGATTTTGCGAACTCTAATGCGCGCTCCCCCGAGCTGTGCCCATCAAGGCCAATTACTAATTTCGTTGACATAATACTGTCTCCCATTGCGACCGTCTGTTTTCATTTTTTTGCATTCAGGCGAGGAACCGAGACTTCAAATTGGAAGGCCTTCACGCGCTTGACGGACGAGTTGTTTTTCGGTCCTTCACATAAGTGTGTACGACATATTGTCGTACCATCGGGCGCATTTCCAACGCAAAGCGTGGTGGAAAATCCCTAAATCGGGTGATATTTTGGGAGAAATGATCTGAATTCAGTTTGGAGGTTCGGCTTGCGCCCAATAATGAAGTGTTGGCGACATGTTGCCGCCGCAGACTTGACCCGCATAAAGGATCAGCGCAAACGTGACGGCAAAAGCAAAGCGGAGAACGCAGTTGAGCAGCAACGGCCCCACCACTACCCCCCCGTTTTCGGGGTTCGAATGGATGATCGCATGGCGCTATTTGCGTGCCAAACGCGCGGAAGGCGGCGTGTCCGTGATGACGTGGATCAGCTTGATCGGCATCACCTTGGCGGTTGCAGCGTTGATCATCACCTTGGCTGTTCGGTCCGGCTTTCGCTATGAATTTGTAGACACGATCTTGGGCGCGAACGCCCATGTCACGGTCTATTCGTCGGGACAAACCACATCGACGGGAACCTATGCTCAAGTCATCGACGATTATGACGGCTTAACGGCTCAGATGGCCGCGGCTGAAGGTGTTGTTCGTGCAGCTCCCTTGGTGAAGGGGCAGGTTATGGCCTCGGTGGCATCGGGCGGCAATGCCGGCGCGGAGGTCTACGGCATCCGCGCCGATGATCTGGCGAGCGTGCGCCGCGTGGTCGATCCGGAACAAAAACTAGGGGATTTGTCGCAATTTGGTTTGGCCAATAATGGCATGACAATTGCCATCGGTTGGGGCGTTGCGCGCAGCTTGGGCGCGTCTGTCGGGGATAAAGTTCGGCTGATCTCGCCGAATGGCACCAAGACAGCTTTCGGCACCTCTCCACGTATCGTGGCGTTTGAGGTGGTCTACATCTTCCAAGTTGGCCGCTACGACATTGACCGCACGCGGGTCTATATGCCCTTCGACAAGGCGCAGGAATATTTCAACCGCGAAGGCGTGGCTGATGAGATCGAGGTGATCCTTGATGACCCCGAAAACGTCACCAAGCAAGAACGCGCGTTGCTCTCGGCAGCTGGCGAGGGGGCGCTTTTGTGGACGTGGCGCGATAGCTCGGGCGCATTCCTGAATGCGTTGGAGATGGAGGACAATGTGATGTTCTTGATCCTCTCCGTGCTGGTGTTGATTGCCTCGATGAACATCGTCTCCGGCTTGATCATGCTGGTGAAAAACAAGGGCCGCGACATTGGTATCCTGCGCACGATGGGGTTATCCGAAGGCTCTGTGCTGCGGGTATTCTTCATCTGCGGGGCCTCCATCGGGGTGATCGGGACGATCCTTGGCATGATCATTGGGTGCCTGTTTGCCATCTATATTGACCAGATTTTCGGCGTTGTGAATTGGGTTGCTGGTGGGGGCGTTTGGGACCCGTCAATCCGGCTGATCTCCAAGTTGCCAGCACGCCTTGAGATGGGCGACGTGCTGTCTGCTATTTCATTGTCGCTGTTCCTCAGCTTCGTTGTGACTATCTTTCCGGCCCGCCGTGCGGCGCGGATGAACCCTGTGGAGGCCTTGCGCTATGAGTAATGCGGCGTTGCTGCTCGACGGTGTCGAGAAGGTCTATAACACGGGCAAACCTAACGAGATCGCGGTGCTGCGCGGTGTTCAGCTCGAGGTCGCCGCTGGCGAGGTCGTCGCCATGGTCGCCCCCTCAGGGGCGGGTAAGTCCACCTTGCTACACACTGCTGGGTTGCTCGACACGCCTGACAAGGGACGCGTCGTGATCGACGGGGATGACCTAAGCGGCAGGAGTGATCGTGCACGCACGGCGGCGCGCAGGTCCAAGGTCGGGTTTATCTATCAGTTCCATCACCTGCTGCCGGAATTCAGCGCGTTGGAGAACATCGTACTGCCGCAACTGGCTGCAGGCGTGTCCAAGCGCGATGCTGAGGCTTATGCTTCTGAGCTGCTGGAGAAGGTCGGCGTGTCATCAAGGGCCGCGCATCGTCCGGGTGAGTTGTCGGGAGGCGAGCAACAACGCGTCGCATTCTGTCGTGCTTTGGCCAACAAACCGGGATTGTTGCTGGCGGACGAGCCGACGGGCAACCTTGATCCGGGTACCTCGGATCAGGTGTTTGACGCGTTGATGGCCTTGGCGCGTTCCACCGGTTTGGCCGCACTTATAGCGACCCATAATCTTGAGTTGGCTGGTCGGATGGACCGAGTTGTCCGGCTGGAGAACGGCGTGCTGGTCGACGCCTAAGCGTCGGCCGCAGCTTTCAGGTACAACTCAACGGCGCCATCGAAGACCTCTGCCTGAACATCGGGTAGGTCCATGGCAACCTCATGCTCACCGCCTTCGATTATGCGCAAGTCGCCGTTATGCCAGCGGGCCATGCGGTCACGAATGGCGTCCATGTCGACGATACGCTCATTGGTGCCAAGGAAAGTGATCGTTGGCACGTCAGGTGATGGGTTAAGTGCCAAAGCGCGGCATTCTTTCAGCGCCTCGTTGAACCAAGCAAAGGAAGGGCCACCAAGGGCAAGATCTGAATGCGCGATCAATTGCTGACGCATGTTTTCAAACATACCCGTGTCACGGGTCAGCAGGTTGTCTTCAAAGGGGTGGGCCAACACGTAGGAGGTCTCGGAGGTTCCGGGCGCTATAAGTCGCTCAAACCGTGTGTTGCGTGTCAGGCTGGACAACACCCAGCCAGCGCTGCGGCGCACGGGGTCCAAGGCAATGTCCCACATGGGGCCAGTGAAGACAGCTCCAACGACAGGGAGGCCCTCCATCAAGGCCCGCAGACCAATGCATCCCCCCATGGAGTGCGCGAACAGCCCAAGCGGCTTAGGCAAGTTCAATTCTGGCAAGGCAGCAATGACAGCGGCGACATCCGCTTGGTATTCGTTGAATTTGTCGACGTGACCGATGAGGCGATTGTCGAGCGCGCGGGCGGCAAGGCCTTGCCCGCGCCAATCAACCGCTACCGTTGAGAAGCCGCGGTCCTGAAAGGCCTTTGCGGCTGCCCCATATTTTTCGATGAATTCTGTGCGACCCGGAAAAAGCAGCACGGTTCCTTTGTCCCCGCCATTCCAAACGCCGATGCGTATTTGAACATCATCCGATGTGGTGAGCCAGTAGGCGCATCCGCCTTCGGGTCCATTGGCGACATCGGCGTGGAATGGGGCAGGGGTAAGGGTCACGACAGAACGGACCCCAGCTTCATTGCGGTGCCCATATCGCCATCGACGGACAGTTTGCCGGTCATGAAGGCCGAGGTTGGGTTCAAGTCGCCCGAGAGAATCGCCTCAAAGGTTTCGGTGTCGGCGGTCATGGTGCATTCTGCTTCGTCGTCGCCTGCGCGCACACCGTCGCCGTCAACCATAATGGCGCCTTCGCCCTCGATCACGAACTTAACGGAGCCGTCAAAGCCGCCGTCCATTTTGCCTGCAAGGGCCTCTACGGCTTTGTTGATTACGTCACTCATGATCCAGATCTCCTATAAAAGTGATTGAACGGGCATTTGTAGGTTTTGATTTTCGCAAATCACCCGTTAGACTTGCAGGCATTATGATGGTTTCCCGCACAGTCCTCAATATTTTCGTTACGGCATTCGTATCGATTATGGCTCTTAGTGGTCCGAGTTATGCCGATGAGGCGAAACTGGATGAACTCTACACTCAACTGGCTGAGCCGGAACTACAAGACGTGGAAGCGATTGAACGCAAAATTTGGGCGGAATGGTCCAAATCAGGGTCAGCCTCGATGGATTTGCTATTGATGCGCGGGCGTCGGGCGATGGAGGCGGGCGATTTTTCAAAGGCAATCGAGCACCTGACCGCTTTGATTGACCATGCGCCAGAATTCGCCGAAGGTTGGAACGCGCGGGCGACTGCTTTTTTCAACGCAGAGCAATACGGCCTCTCCATTGCAGATATTCAGCGCACGTTGGCTCTTAACCCCAACCATTTTGGCGCAATGCAAGGGCTCGGGCGCATTATGGAAGAGCTTGGAAATGACGCTGACGCCTTAACCGCCTATAAGGCCGCAGCCGCTATACATCCCCACCGCGAAGGCCTAAAAGAAACTATTGAGCGGCTGGAGAAGAAAGTTTCCGGCCAAGACATTTAGCGATACGTTTCGACGTCTGAATACTAAGGGCAAGATATGAGCCAACAGGCACGCGTGACCGCGGTTCTTGGCCCCACGAATACCGGCAAAACCCACTACGCAATTGAACGCATGCTGGCGCATCGTACAGGCATCATTGGCCTGCCGCTGCGGCTGTTGGCGCGTGAGGTCTACGACAAAATCGTTGCCCTTCGCGGCCCTTCTGTTGTGGCGCTGATCACGGGCGAAGAACGTATCGTGCCTGACCGCGCCGCATATTGGGTCTGCACGGTGGAGGCCATGCCCGACGGCATGGGCGCGGATTTTCTAGCGATCGACGAGATACAGCTGTGCGCCGATCCTGAGCGCGGCCATGTGTTTACCGACAGATTGCTGCGCGCGCGCGGGTTACTTGAGACGCTGTTCATGGGCTCCGACACCATGAAAAGCGCGATTGCCGCGCTGGAGCCAAAGGCGCAATTCGTGCGGCGCGATCGGTTCTCGGAGCTGACATATACGGGCTCCAAAAAGATCAGCAGGCTAAAGCCGCGCAGCGCGATTGTCGGATTTTCGGTTGAAAACGTCTATGCCATCGCCGAGTTGATCCGTCGCCAAAAGGGCGGATGCGCGGTTGTGATGGGGGCACTGTCGCCGCGCACGCGCAACGCGCAAGTTGAGATGTATCAAAACGGGGACGTCGACTATCTGGTAGCCACGGACGCCATCGGTATGGGGCTGAATTTGGACGTGAGCCATGTGGCTTTCTCCGCGTTGTCGAAATTTGACGGGCGGCGCATGCGCAGACTTATGCCCAACGAGTTGGCACAAATAGCCGGGCGGGCAGGGCGCTACATGCAACCTGGAACCTTTGGGGTGACGGGCGAGGCGCAGGACCTAGAGCCAGAGATTGTGGACGCGATCACTTCGGCGCAATTTACCCCGATTAAGAAGCTGCAATGGCGCAATGACCGGCTTGAGTTCGGCTCCATCGGGCGCTTGCTGCAAAGCCTGGAGAAGCACACGGATGATGACTGGCTGAGCCGCGCACGGGACGCGGATGACGTGCTGGCCCTCAAATCCTTGCGCGAGGTGACGGAGGTGGACGCGCGGGTATCCACACCGCAGGATGTGAAACTGCTGTGGGACGTGTGCCGCATTCCCGACTTCAGGGGAATCAGTCAGGGCGAACACTCCGCCTTGTTGGAGGCGATTTTTGGCTACTTGCACGACAAGGGCCAAGTGCCGCGCGATTATTTGGGACGCCAGATTGCCCGTATCGACCGGACCGATGGTGGCATAGATGCGCTGTCCAAGCGATTGGCGTTTATCCGCACATGGACCTATGTTGCGCAACGCAAAGGGTGGGTCCAAGACGAAACCCATTGGCGCGGGGAAACCCGTGCTGTAGAAGACCGATTGTCGGATGCCCTGCACGGGGCGCTGACGCAAAGATTTGTCGACCGGCGCACCTCAGTGTTGCTGCGGCGGTTGAAGCAGAAGGAGAGCCTCGTGGCTGACGTGAACGACAAGGGTGAAGTGACGGTAGAAGATCAGATGATCGGCCGTCTTGATGGGTTTCGGTTCCGGCAGGATCAAACCTCTAGCCCGG
This sequence comes from Litoreibacter sp., assembly GCF_039974535.1. Classification (GTDB taxonomy): domain Bacteria; phylum Pseudomonadota; class Alphaproteobacteria; order Rhodobacterales; family Rhodobacteraceae; genus Litoreibacter. The sequence goes on from NZ_JBDWIU010000012.1 coordinate 190,852, forward strand.
ACGAGGCCAAAATGCTGCGCCAAGCCGCGCTGGCGGCCTTAACGCCGCATTTCAACCTGCGCGCGGACAAGTTTTACAACGCGCCCGATACCGAGATGGACTTCACCGAGCAAGGTGGCCTGATGTGGGGCGACATGGCCGTGGGCAAGCTGGTGAAAGGCGCCTCCGCGCTGAAGCCAGAAGTCGAGGCTTTCGTTGATGACGAAGCAGGTGCGGATGTGGCCGAGAAGGTCAAACGCCGCCTGCAACACTTCATTGACCGCAAGATTACGGCCGCGTTTGAGCCAATGATGGCGCTGTCCAACGACGAGACGCTGACCGGTTTGGCCAAGGGCTTTGCCTTTCAGGTGTCGGAAGCCTTGGGCGTTTTGACCCGCGACGCGGTTGCTGCAGACGTGAAGGCGCTGGACCAAGATGCGCGCGGCGCATTGCGCAAGCACGGCATTCGCTTTGGTCAGTTTACCATCTTCATGCCTTTGCTGCTGAAACCCGCGCCTACGCGTTTGCGCTTGGTTTTGTGGTCGTTGCAAAAAGACTTGGCGGAATTCCCCGAATCCCCGCCCCCCGGTCTGGTAACTGTGCCGTCCGTCGCTGATGCGCCTGAGGGCTACTACACCCAAGCTGGCTACCGCCTTGCGGGCGAGCGGGCGATCCGGATTGATATGTTGGAACGCTTGGCCGACCAACTGCGTGCCGAAGACAGCCGTGGTGGCTTTGAGGCCAAAGCCGACATGCTGTCGATTACCGGCATGACGCTGGAGCAATTCGCGAACCTGATGGCCGGACTTGGTTACAAGGCCGCGAAGGACGAGCGTGACAAGGTCAAAGCGGCTCCTGCCGAGGCCCCGAAAGCCGAAGAAAGCGCGGAAGCGGCCCCAGCAGAGGCAGCTCCTACGCAAGAGGGTGCCGCAAAGGCTGAAACGCCCGAGGCTCCGGCTGAGAAGACAGATGCTGAGGCCGCAGCTTCCGCTCCAGTCCCTGAGAAGGAGGTGTTCTATACCTTCACATGGGGTGGCTTTGGTACGCGCAAGCCGCGCGAAGGTGGCCGCCCGCAAGGCGACAACCGTGGCAAAGGCAAGCAGGGTGGCAAACCTAAAGGCAAGGGTGGCCCGCGCCGCGACAACAAGGCGCAAAACTATCAGGCTCGCCCGCCTAAGAAGGAAAAAGCCATCGATCCTGACAACCCGTTTGCAGCAGCCCTGATGGGGCTGAAAAAAGACTGACCGGGGCTCCCTCCAAAATCCGCCTAGACAAATGGCTCTGGCATGCGCGTTTCTTCAAGACGCGCACGCTGGCGGCCAAACTGGTCAGTGGGGGGCATGTGCGGGTGAACTCGAATAAAGTCGACAAAGCTGCCACCAAAGTCGGAGCTGGGGACACACTGACTTTCCCGCAGGGCAATCAGATCAGGGTGGTGGAGATCGCCGCATGCGGCGATCGGCGTGGGCCGGCACCAGAGGCCCAAACGCTCTTCATCGATAAAACCCCTGTACAGTTAGTCAAGCCGAAGACCCCCGGTGCAGACCGCGTTGGGGGGCGGCCAACTAAGAAAGATCGCCGCAGTCTGGATCTTTCACGTGATCGTGGTCTTGAATGATCCTGTGATGAGCATTAGGACAAGCGCGTAAGAAAAATCGGACACCGCTCATGACCTATATAGTCAACGACGCCTGCATCGCCTGCAAATACACTGATTGTGTAGAAGTTTGCCCAGTAGATTGTTTCTACGAGGGAGAGAACATGTTGGTCATCCACCCAGATGAATGCATCGACTGCGGCGTGTGCGAACCAGAGTGCCCGGCCGACGCTATTCGCCCTGACACTGAGCCAGACATGGAAAAATGGGTCGAGTTTAACCGCAAGTACTCGGAGCTGTGGCCGGTTATCATCACCAAAAAAGACCAACTTCCCGAAGCAGAAGAACGCGACGGCGAAGATGGCAAGCTTGAGAAGTACTTCTCCGAGAAGCCCGGCGAGGGCGGCTAAGACGCCAGTTTTGCGCGAAGTCAAAGGCCTACGGGAGACATAAAACCAGCATGGCTTTTGATTGAACCGATTCTGTGGTATGGTGCCTTCAAAGGAACAAGGGCACCTATACGACGTTTCACTCGGGTGCTGAAAATCAGACAAGACTTAGGATTGACCGGAGGCATTTCTCCGGCCCGTCTTTTTCGCTGTTTAAGAAGGGCGTTTCCGAGTGGGAACGAATATGAATGAGCAAGAAAAAACAAGACTTTAGCCCCAACGAGTTCGTTGTCTACCCAGCACATGGCGTAGGCAAAGTGGTCAACATCGAGACGCAAGAAGTTGCGGGCATCGAGCTGGAATTGTTCGTAGTGGCCTTCGAGAAAGACAAGATGACCCTGCGCGTGCCAACGCATAAGGCGATCGAAGTGGGCATGCGTCCGCTGTCCTCGCCTGACCTTGTGGGCCAAGCGTTCAAAACCCTTAAAGGCAAAGCCCGCGTGAAGCGCGCAATGTGGTCGCGCCGTGCGCAAGAGTATGAACAAAAGATCAACTCGGGCGATTTGATCGCCATTGCTGAAGTGGTCCGCGACCTGCACCGCCATGGCGACCAACGCGAGCAAAGCTACTCTGAGCGTCAGCTTTATGAAGCGGCCCTTGAGCGTCTGACCCGCGAAATTGCGGTTGTTCAAGGCAAGGATGAGCCATCTTCGATGAAAGAAATCGACGACGTATTGATCAGCCGCACCGTCGCTGCTTAAGCCGGTCTAAATGACATCTACAAAGCCGCGCGCCTGATAAGGGCGGGCGGCTTTTTCTATTGGGGCACTAGAGCACCAGCGCAGCAATCGCGCCGAGGATTGCGATTTCAGTGACCAGTTGTGTTGCGCCGAGGATATCCCCCGTTTGGCCACCTATTTTCGCGCGTGCGATTGCGATGCACATGAATGCACTTATGGCTGCGATGAAGGCGAGCAGAAGTCCCGAGATACCGAATGCCAAAAGGATGACGATGAGGCAGGGGGCCGCACCGACAATCGGGGCCTTCCCGCACGGGCGCCCCGTTAAATTCGACAAGCCCGTATCGCGCGCATTCGGAAGTGCGCCCATGACATATGACATCACTTGGCGGGATGTCATGGCAGCGACGATGATTGGTCCCCAAATCCAGCCGGCTGTCAGCAGGGCGGTCAGTGCGCTCCACCGCATGGCAAAACCAGCGATCAGGGCAATGACACCATACGCGCCTATATGGCTGTCTTTCATGATCTCCAAACGACGCTCTACCGTGGTGCCACCCCATAGACCGTCAGCGGTATCTGCCAAACCGTCTTCATGCATGGCTCCGGTCAACAGGCTCAAGCACAACAAAACCGCTGCGGCGACCATTCCTGATGGCAAACCAAGGGCGATAAGAATGCAGGCAATGGCGCAGGCGATCCCTCCAACAATTAGACCCGTTACCGGATAGGCCCATGCGGCCATTGCGGCGGGGCGGGCCTCGTTCCAAGTGCGATCTGGCAGGGGCAATCGGGTCAAAAGGCCCAGTGCCACCCAAATATCTTCGCATTTTATGAGGGCCATGTCGGATTTGTTCATAAGGTGACGCCGCCATCTACTTGTATCTGTGTGCCTCAGGGGTAAACAGATGCAGCAGCATTTACAATCGCGAGCAGAACATGGCCCCGTTTACAACATTGATCGAATTCTCCAACGCCCTTGCGGCGGCCCCTGACGCAGATGCGCAAGCGGTGGCTGGGGCGCAGGCGCGCAATGGTCAACTGACCAAGCCACCAGGTGCCCTAGGTCGTCTTGAGGACTTGGCAATTTGGTACGCAGGGTGGCGCGGCACGGATCGCCCAACGCTGGACGCCCCGCAGATTGTGATCTTCGCGGGCAACCACGGGGTTTGCGCGCAAGGGGTCTCGGCCTTCCCGCCGGAAGTGACCGTGCAGATGGTCGCGAATTTTGAGCATGGTGGGGCTGCGATTAACCAATTGGCGAAGACCTTTGGTGCGACGATGAACGTCCACGCCCTTGATCTGGACACGCCGACCGCAGATTTCACCCAAAGCCCTGCGATGAGCGAAGCAGAATGCGTGGCAGCCTTGCAAACGGGTTGGGACGCGGTTGACCCCTCCGCGGATCTATTGGTCACAGGCGAGATGGGGATCGGCAACACAACACCCGCTGCTGCATTGGGTGCGGCCTTGTTTGGCGGCACTGGAACCGACTGGGTTGGGCGCGGCACTGGGGTGGATGACGCGGGCTTGGCCAATAAGGCGCGCGTTGTCGACGAGGGCTTGGCGCTGCATACGTCGCGTGACCCGCTGGAGGTACTTCGCTGTTTGGGCGGGCGCGAGTTGGCGGCCATGGTTGGCGCGATTGCAGCCGCCCGTGCGCACCGCATTCCGGTGATCTTGGACGGCTTTATCTGCACCGCTGCGGCGTCTGTGCTTCAGAAAGCGCGTACAGGGGCTTTGGACCACTGTGTTGCAGGGCATTTATCCGCCGAGGGTGCGCACCGCAAAATGTTGGACGGCTTGGGCAAAGAGCCACTGTTGTCCTTGGGACTGCGTTTGGGCGAGGGCTCTGGCGGGGCGGCGGCGATTGGTGTGCTGAAGGCTGCAGTTGCGTGTCATAGCGGCATGGCAACCTTCGCTGAGGCAGGTGTGTCAGACGGTTAAGTGTCGTCGCCTTGTGGCTCCTTGGGCTTTGTTAGCTTTGCGAGGAGCTCAATTTCTAGGTCGCGGTTAAGTTCTTTTGCGCGCTCCAGATAGGCTTCATTTTTTCTAACGGGGATGTTGGGGTCCCAAAGGATGGAGAGTTCAGACATGGCGGCACGGTCCATTCGGAAGAAGGCTACTTCTTGCTCATGGGCGTCATGTTCGGTCAGTCCCAATTCCTCTAGGGCGTAGCGTCCGGCGCGTAGGGAGCTGTCGAACACTTCGCGCACGATCTTATCGGCACCTGCTTTGTACAGTTCAAATACATGCGCACGGTCACGGGCGCGGGCGATGATCTTTAGATCTGGGCGCTCTTTGCGGGCGAATTTGACGATACTATTGGCGGCGCTCCTGTCATCGACTGCGACAACCAGCAACTTGGCCTCGGCCAGCCCCGCTGCATGTAGCATTTCGGGGCGGGTAGGGTCGCCAAAGTACCCTTTGAAGCCAAAGCGGCGCATCAGTTGGATCAAGGGTAAGTCATGGTCCAAAACCGTAGTTTGAAAACCGGAACTTTTCAGCAATCGGGTCACGCCTTGCCCAAAGCGACCAATGCCCGCAATGATGACGGGTTGCTGCTCGTCAATGTGGTCGTGCGGTGCGGCCTCGCGATGATCCGAGAACCTGTGCTGCAGCTTGTCGTAAACGATGAACAACAAGGGCGTGAGAAGCATCGACAAGGCGACGACTAGGAGCAACGTCTCTGCCATCTCGGTTGGGATGACGTTTTGCTGCACCGTGAAGCTGGTCAGCACGAAGCCGAACTCCCCCGCCTGTGCCAAGCCCAAAGTGAACAGCATTCTGTCGCGGCCCTTTATCTTAAACAGAAGTGTCAGAACGAAAAGGACGCCCGCTTTGATCGCCATCACGCCGATTGTAAGCCCAAGGATCACCAGCGGCGCCCCCATCAGCGTTGTGAAGTTGATCCCCGCACCCACTGTGATGAAGAACAAGCCCAGCAACAGGCCCTTGAAGGGTTCAATATCCGCAGCTAATTCGTGCCGGAATTCGCTGTTGGCCAAGACGACCCCCGCAAGGAATGCGCCTAAAGCAGGGGACAAGCCCACGAGGACCATGAGGGCGGCGACCCCCACCACGAACAACAGTGATACGGCCGTGTACATCTCGCGCAGGCGGGCGCGGTGGATGTAGCGGAAGATGGGGCGGGTTAGGAAGTGCCCTCCGATGACGATAAGGGCGATGGCGGCCAAGGTCACCAAAGTGACGCCCCAGCCCGGCAAGCCGTCCAACATGTTTATCACATTGCTTGCAGCGTCATGACCATCACTGCCGTGAGCAGCAGTTGTGATATTGCTCAAACCGGGCCAAGCAAGCAGTGGCACCAGCGCCAACATCGGGATCACTGCGATGTCTTGGGTTAACAACACCGAGAAGGCTGAGCGCCCGCCGTTGGTTCCCATTAGAGATTTTTCATTCAGTGTTTGCAATACGATAGCCGTCGAAGATAATGCAAATATCAACCCGATCGCCGTCGCGGCGTGCCATGGAACCCCCAAGGCCATCGCTGCCGCTAGGATCAAGCCGGTGGTCAGGCCGACTTGTAGCCCTCCAAGGCCAATTAGCCTGTGGCGCATGTCCCAAAGGGCACGAGGCTCCAGCTCCAACCCGATGAGAAACAGCATCATCACGACGCCAAATTCCGCGAAATGCTGCAGGCTTTGCGCGTCCGATCCAACCAAGCTGTCGAGCGGGGCAATCATGATGCCTGCAGTCAAATACCCCAAAACCGACCCCAACCCTAGGCGCACCGCCAAGGGGACTGCGACACAGGCCGCTAGCAGGTATAATGTCGATGCGAAAAGGAAGGTGTTCATTGGGTGCTCGTTTATTGCCTGTGTCCCAAACTATGCCATTTTGGCAGGTCGGGTCGTGTTGAGTATAGCAAGATTTGTGAGCGGCATCAGAGGTAGTGTAGGATTAATCTCAAAGGAGGGCTCATGAGTTTAGCTGAATTACCACCCGTTGACGTTTTGCGCGCATTTGAAGGGTTCCCCCCTGAGACGACGAAGCGCCTTCTGGCGATACGTCAGGTTATTTACCAAACCGCCGAGACTATAGCGGAAGTTGGACCTCTGACCGAAACCTTGAAATGGAGAGAGCCTGCCTATCTGACGAACGCACCTAAAACGGGGACGACCATTCGTCTTGCTCAACTGTCGGGACAGGCGGCGATGATGGTCCCATGTAGCACCACGATCATCGAGGATGCCCGCGCTAGGTTCGGCGATTTGCCGGCGTTGCAAAGCAAGCGTGGCGTGTTGTTGGACGCGGAGGCGCAGGTTATCGACTACGTGATCAACGCGGCCTTAACCTATCACTTGCGCCGTTAGGTGACGCGGGCGCGGGTTTTATAGGCGTCGCGATCCCATAGACGGCCGTCCATGATGGTTTGCAGGGTTTCTGCAGCCTTCAGGATGTCCTCTTCTCCCACATATAACGGTGTTATGCCAAAGCGTAGAATGTTCGGTGCGCGGAAGTCTCCGACTACCCTATGGGCGATCAAGGCCTGCATGATGGCGTAGCCTTCCTCATGGGCGAAGGAGACCTGACTGCCACGCTCGGTTGAGTTGCGCGGGGAGGCAAGGGTTAGGTCGGGGCAGCGTGCCTCGACCTCGGTGATCATCAGTTCTGATAGCTCGATGCAACGGGTGCGGACGTCTTGCATATCGACCATGTCCCAAACGTCCAAAGCGGCCTCAAGGGCGGCAATCTGGATCACGGGCGGTGTACCCACTCGCATCCGCTCGATCCCTGATCCGGGTTTGTAGTTCAGATCGAAGGCGAAAGGGGACGCATGGCCAAGCCAGCCGGACAGGGCGGGGTTTACCACTTCCGCATGGCGCGGGGCCACATAGATGAAGGCAGGGCCGCCGGGGCCGGAATTGAGGTATTTGTAGCTGCATCCGACGGCAAAATCGGCTTGAGCAGCAGCAACAACGACGGGAACCGCCCCTGCGGAATGGGCCAAGTCCCAAACGGTGATCGCACCAGCGTTATGGGCCAGTTTAGTCAGTTGCTCCATGTCGTGCATACGGCCAGTGCGGTAGTCTACCTGCGTTAGCATCATGACGGCGATGTCGTCGCCCAAGTTGCTGGCAACATCTTTCGGAGCGACGACACGTAACTCTAGGTCGCGGTCCAGCATGCGGATCAGCCCCTCGGCCATGTACAGATCGGAGGGGAAGTTGCCGCTGTCTGACAAGATGACATTGCGCGAGGGGTTTAACTCCAGTGCTGCGGCCAGCGCTTGGTAGACCTTGATCGACAGGGTGTCGCCCATCACCACATGGCCCGCCTCTGCGCCGATGAGTTTGCCCACACGGTCGCCCACACGCGACGGCTGGTCCATCCATCCTGCCTTGTTCCATCCGGTGATCAGCATCTCACCCCATTGGTCCCGCATCATGGCGTCCACACGGTTTTGCGCGGCATAGGGAAGGGGCCCAAGGGAGTTGCCGTCCAGATATGTCATGTTCTCGGGCAGGTGGAACATGGCGCGGGTTTTCTTAAAAATATCCATGTTGGCCCCTTAAACCTGCCCGCCCGATATTTCGACGGTTTGCCCGTTGATTGAGCCCGAGCCAGCGCCGCAGAGCCACAAAGCGGCTTCGCCTACTTCGCTGGCATCGATCAGGCGTTTGTGGCGGTTCGAGCGGACCATGGTGTTCAGCGCGTCTTCTTCCGATAGGCCTGCACGTTTGGATATCTCGACGGTGCTGCGGGTGACGATTTCGGTGTCCACATAGCCAGGGCACAGCGCGTTGAAGGTGTAGGGGCCGCCCATGTAGTCCTCGCTTAGCCCTCGGATTAGGCCGATAAGCCCGTGTTTGGAAGCGGTGTAGGCGGGTGCGCCACGCAACCCGCGTACCCCCGCGATGGAGGACACTGCAATCACGCGACCCCAGTCGGTTGTCAGCATAGAAGGCAGGCAGGCTTGAATGGTCAGCATCGCGCCGTCGAGGTTGGTGGCCATGGTGCGACGCCAGAAATTTAGATCCATTTTTGACAGGCTCCGCCCCTCAGCTATGCCCGCGTTCGGCACACAAATTTGGATCGGGCCGCGAGCGGTGATGGCGGCCTCGACGCCGGACGACACTTGGTCTGGGTCCGTCACATCCATGAGGAGAGGGTGCATAGAGGGGCTTGCGACGTTTTGCAGCACGTCCATCCGGCGGCCCGATATCGTGACCTGTGCGCCAGCGTCCGCCAGTGCCTTTGCAATGGCGAGGCCAATGCCCGTGCCACCACCTGTTACCAATGCATGTTTGCCCGCAAGTTCCATTTGGCTTCCTTTTCCACTGGCTTCACCCTAACGCGGATGAGGCGCACGTCCAGTGCGACAGAATATTGCGTGATACTATTCAATCAATACAGTATACTTTCGTATACCACTCATCGGCTTGTGAATCGTCAAAGGCGACGATATTGACGATCTATCTGCGAATGAAATTCACTTAGACGATGGGGGACCCTCAATGAAAATCGGGGCACCGAAAGAAACTTACGAAGGCGAAGCACGCGTTGCCATGACGCCGGAATCTGCGTTGCAAATCCAGAAACTTGGCCACACATGTGTGATCGAAGCGGGCGCAGGCGCGTTGGCTGGCTTTTCGGACAAAGTATATAAAGATGCAGGCGTTGAGGTCGTAAAGACCGCCGCCGCATTGTGGAAAGCCGCAGACGTTGTCGTCAAAGTGCGCCAACCCAGCACTGCAGAAAGCAAGAAGCTGCGCGACGGGCAAACCCTGATCTCCTTCTTCAACCCAGCCGCCAATGAGGCAGGCATGGAAGCCGCTAAGAAAGCGGGCGCACGCGTGATCGCGATGGAAATGGTTCCACGGATTTCTCGCGCTCAGAAGATGGACGCTTTGTCGTCTATGGCTAACATCGCGGGTTACCGCGCAGTTATCGAAGCCGGTAACAACTTTGGTCGCTTCTTCACCGGCCAGGTGACGGCTGCGGGTAAAGTTCCTCCAGCCAAGGTTTTGGTTGTGGGCGCTGGTGTGGCTGGCTTGGCCGCCATTGGCACCGCGACATCGCTTGGCGCGATCACATATGCATTCGACGTGCGCCCAGAAGTGGCAGAGCAAGTTGAATCGATGGGCGCAGAATTCGTCTTCCTCGATTTTGAGGAAGAGCAAGCGGACGGCTCCGCATCAGGCGGCTACGCCTCCGTGTCCTCGCCAGAGTTCCGCGAGGCGCAACTGGCAAAGTTCCGCGAGTTGGCCCCAGAGGTCGACATCGTGATTACCACCGCGTTGATCCCGAACCGCGAAGCGCCAGAGCTGTGGACCGAAGATATGGTCGCCGCGATGAAGCCCGGCTCGGTCATCGTTGACCTTGCGGCTGAGAAGGGCGGCAACTGTAAGCTGACCGTCATGGATGAAAAAATCGTCACCGACAACGGCGTGACCATTATCGGCTACACCGACTTCCCATCCCGTATGGGCGCACAGGCCTCGACGCTTTATTCAAACAATATCAGACACATGTTGTTCGATCTTACACCAGAAAAAGACGGTGTGATCGACCACAACATGGAAGACGACGTGATCCGCGGCGCGACCGTGACCTTCGACAAGGAGATCACATTCCCGCCACCACCACCAAAGGTAGCCGCGATTGCTGCAGCCCCTAAGAAGGCGGCAGTGCCAGAGCTGACGGCGGAAGAAAAAGCGGCCAAAGAGGTTGCGGACTTCCAAAAAGAGACCAAGACGCAAGTCACTTTGATTGCGGTTGGCGCGGCGCTGTTGCTGGCTGTGGGCCTTGTGGCACCGGCAAGCTTCATGCAGCACTTCATCGTGTTTGTGCTGTCGGTGTTCATCGGCTTCCAAGTGATCTGGGGCGTGGCGCATTCGCTGCACACACCCTTGATGGCCGTGACCAACGCCATCTCGTCGATCATCATTTTGGGCGCATTGATGCAGATCGGATCAGGGTCCTTCCTTGTGATCTTGCTGGCAGCGCTGGCGGTCTTCATGACCGGCATTAACATCTTCGGCGGCTTCCTTGTGACACGGCGTATGCTCGCCATGTTCCAGAAATCGTAAGTAGGGGTAGAGATCATGGAATTCGGATTTACCACCGCGGCTTACGTTGTTGCCGCTGTATTATTCATCTTGTCGCTTGGCGGCTTGTCTGGCCAAGAAAGCGCTAAACGCGCCGTTTGGTATGGCATTGTGGGCATGGCTTTGGCCGTGGCTGCAACGCTTGTGGGCCCCGGTGCTGGCTACTGGTTCTTGTCGCTTCTGCTGATCGCAGGCGGCGGGGCAATTGGGTATCAATTGGCAACCAAGGTTAAAATGACCGAGATGCCAGAGCTGGTTGCAGCCATGCACTCGCTCGTTGGTTTGGCGGCGGTCTTCGTTGGCCTAATCGCGCATATCGAGCTGGGCCGTGTTATGGCCATGGGCGAGGCCGAGCGCCACGCGCTGGAAGGCTTCGCTGCATTGCTGGCGCATAAATCGGGCGTTGAGATTTCGATCCTGCGGGTTGAGCTTTTCTTAGGCATTTTCATCGGTGCGGTTACCTTCACAGGTTCTGTCGTGGCTTACGGCAAATTGGCGGGCAAAGTAGACAGCGCAGCCAAGAAGCTTCCAGGCGGTCACATGTTGAACGCGGGTGCTGCTGCGGTCTCGTTGTTGGCCTTGATCTGGTACTTCAACACAGGCGGGTTCTTCCCGCTGTTCTTGATGACTTTGGCGGCGCTGTTCATCGGCTACCACCTGATCACGGGCATCGGCGGCGCGGATATGCCAGTGGTTGTGTCCATGTTGAACAGCTACTCTGGCTGGGCTGCGGCGGCGATTGGCTTCAGCCTCGGCAACGATCTGTTGATCGTGGTTGGCGCGCTGGTTGGCTCTTCTGGCGCGATCCTCAGCTACATCATGTGTAAGGCGATGAACCGCTCTTTCATCTCGGTTATCTTGGGCGGCTTCGGCGGCACAACTGGCCCACAGATGGCGGTTGAGGGCGAGCAAGTCGCCATCGATGCAGACGGCGTGGCCACGGCTCTCAATGAGGCCGACAGCGTTGTGATCATCCCGGGCTACGGCATGGCAGTGGCACAAGCGCAGTCCTCCGTGGCTGAGCTGGTGCGCAAGCTTCGCGCCCAAGGCAAGAACGTGCGCTTCGCGATCCACCCCGTTGCGGGTCGTTTGCCGGGCCACATGAACGTGCTGCTGGCGGAGGCCAAAGTGCCGTATGACATCGTGATGGAGATGGACGAGATCAACGACGACTTCCCAGAGACGGATGTGGCTATTGTGATCGGCTCCAACGACATCGTTAATCCAGCGGCACAGGACGATCCTAACTCGCCTATCGCTGGCATGCCGGTGTTGGAATGTTGGAAAGCCAAGCAGGTGTTCGTGTCCAAGCGTGGCCAAGGCACAGGCTACTCGGGCATCGAGAACCCGCTGTTCTTCAAGGACAACACACGGATGTTCTACGGTGATGCGAAGGCGTCCTTGGACAGCTTGCTGCCTAAGATTGACTAAGCTGAACATATGTTTGACGTTGCAAGCCCCGCCAGAAATGGCGGGGCTTGTTTTATTTTATGGCTGCGCACAAACTCTGTGCGCATTTTGGAATTGCACAAACGCGCTGCACGGGGTTCTCTGTGCGCAAAGGAGAACAATCACATGACTGAAGAATACGTCCCCGCGAAAGTATGGAAGTGGGAGCAGCCATCCGGCGGCACCTTTGCATCGATCAACCGCCCTATTTCTGGTCCAACCCATGATAAGGACCTGCCCGTCGGCAAGCATCCGTTCCAGCTTTATAGCTTGGCGACACCGAACGGCCAAAAGGTCACCATCATGCTTGAAGAGCTGTTGGCGCTTGGGCATTCTGGCGCGGAGTATGACGCATGGCTGATCAAAATCGGCGAGGGGGACCAGTTCTCCAGCGGGTTCGTGGATGTGAACCCGAACTCCAAGATCCCAGCGATGTTCGACACCAAGTCGTTGACGCGGGTGTTTGAGAGCGGCTCGATACTGTTCTACCTGGCCGAAAAATTCGGGGCGTTCCTACCTGCCGACCCTGAAAAGCGCTCTGAGACCATGAACTGGCTGTTCTGGCTGCAAGGCTCCGCACCGTATCTTGGTGGCGGCTTTGGCCACTTTTACCACTACGCCCCAACCAAGCAGGAATACCCGATCGAGCGTTTCGCGATGGAAGTGAAGCGTCAATTGGATGTGTTGGACAAGCACCTTGAGGACAACGAGTACCTTGCAGGTGACACCTACACGATCGCTGATATCGCAACTTGGCCATGGTATGGCCGCATGGTCACCGGTGGTGGCTATGAAGCGGGCGAGTTCCTAAGCGTGCACGAATACGAGCATGTCTTGCGTTGGGAAAAGCAGATCGCGGCACGTCCGGCGGTCCAGCGCGGTGTGATGGTCAACCGGACTTCTGGTCCGCTGGAAGGGCAGTTGCACGAGCGTCATGACGCTTCGGACTTCGAGACGAAGACACAAGACAAGCTGCAAGATTAATCCTTTAGCGATTGAGCTTTTGCCGCCCTGTTTTTCAGCAGGGCGGCATTTTTGCTTTGGGGCTATGTTTTGTTGTAAATCAACGCCTTGTCTTAAAAGGGGGGGCTTATCAAGCTAATTGCATACCATGGCATACTTCTAACTATTTGATTTTTAATATAAAATTCTTTTCTTGCAAACATTCTTGGCGTATCTCCATGAGATCAAGACCAACGGTTGAACACATGACACCTATTCAAGACCACCCGCTACGCTACGCATTGGCCAACGAGCTACACGCCCGCCCGTTTCCGTCATTGGATGCGCCTTGTGGGGCTATCTATTTGGCGATCAAACGCCCCGAACAAGCGGCGGAGCGAGACCGCGGTGCGGACCACACTCATCTGACCCAACTGTTAGACCGCTACGGTGCGCAACACCCACAGCCTGATGCGACCCATTGGTTTGGTGAACTGGGTAAATACAAGCTCAAGTGGGAGCAACACACCGAGTTCGTAACCTATACGCTGTTCATGCCAAACTTGGAGGATCGCCCGTTTGATCCTAAGGCTTTTGATGCGTTCCCTGCCGACTGGCTCACAGACGCGCCGGGGGTACGGATCACTTCCGCGCTGATCCGTGTGGAAGAAGAGCCGGGGACGAAGGTTGTCTCGAAACTTGTCGATGATTGGTTCGTGCCAGAGAGCCTAGCCGTTAGCACTGTGCTAGATGGGGCTGCAACTATTGCGGGGGATTTTCGGATCGATGCCGCGGGGCATATGCGATTGGCTGTGTTTACGGCGAAAGGGACGGGGAGGCGCCGGATCGGACGGATCGTACAGCGGTTGTGCGAGATCGAGACCTACAAAAGCATGTCGATGTTGGGCTTGGCGCGGGTGCGTGAAATTGACCCTCGAATGGGGGAGCTGGATGCGACCTTGTCAGGGCTTATGATGGCGATGACCAAAGGGGCGACCGACTCGGAGGAGACGCTGAACGAGTTGTTGGCGACCTCGGCGGAGTTGGAAAGCCTGTTGGCGCAATCGTCGTTTCGCTTTGGCGCGACAGGCGCTTACGAGGCGATTGTGAACCAACGCATTGAGGTTCTGCGCGAGGAACGCTTAGAGGGGCGCCAGACCTTCACCGAATTCATGATGCGGCGCTTTGATCCCGCTATGCGCACCGTCAAAGCGTCGGAGCGGCGTTTGCAAACCATGGCGGAACGGGCCATTCGCGCGGGCGATCTGTTGCGGACCCGCGTGGATGTGGAGCGCTCCGCGCAGAACCAAAAGCTACTTGAAAGCATGGACCAACGTGCCGACCTGCAACTGCGCTTGCAAAAAACGGTTGAAGGTTTGTCGGTGGTGGCGATCAGCTATTACGCGGTCAATCTGGTGCTCTATGTGACACAACCTGCGGCCTATGCATTTGGGTTGTCAAAACTGGGTTTGGCGGCAATTACCACTCCGATCGTTATTTTGACCGTATGGTGGATGGTCCACAGAATTCGAGAGAAGATGGGGTAGGCGCTACGTCAATTTACACAATATGTTGACAGTTTCGCCTAAAAAGTGATCATTTCGCACACCGGTTGGCGTAGATCAACGGGACAACAGAGCGAGGGACACTCATGGAAACACTTATTTCACAACTTGTCGGTGGTGCCGTAGGCGGCATGGCAGGCGGTAAAGTTAACGCTGGTGGCAGCATGGGCGGTATTGGCAACTTGGTTGCTGGCGCGGTCGGCGGCGTAGGTGGCGGATCACTCATCGGCGGCCTGATGGGCGCTGCGGGCGGTGATGCTGCGGGCGGCATGGACATCGGCGCTATTGCCGGAAACCTCATCGGCGGCGGCGTAGGCGGCATGGTCGTACAAATGGTTGTCGGCATGGTGATGAAGAAGATGAAGGGCTAAGCCTTTCCATCATGTTCGGAATTTAAAAGGCCCGGAGCGTTGAGCATCCGGGCCTTTTGATTGTCAGCTTTGCGCGGGAGTTTAGCGCCCGCGAATTTTCGGATCCAACGCATCGCGCAAGCCGTCGCCCATGTAGTTCACCGACAACACGGTCAGAGAGATCGCCAAGCCGGGCCACATTACCCGCTCGGGGTACTGTTGCAGGTAGTCGACGCTATCGAACAGCAGGCGACCCCAAGTTGGGAAATCCGGTGGGAAGCCTAGACCAAGAAAGCTCAGCGCGCTTTCTGTAATGATCGCGTTTGCGATGCCCAAGGTTGCGGACACCATGATCGGGGACAGCACGTTGGGCAGGATGTGGCGGGTGATCATACGCCGGTTCGGGGTGCCGATGGAGCGAGCTGCGAGCACGAACTCTCGCTCCTTGATTGCCAACACGTCGCCACGCACGATCCGCGCGGTTTGCATCCATGATGTCGCCCCGATGGCTGCCACCATCAATACGAAGATACCACCCTCGGGCCCGAAGGCAGCGTTCAGCTTGTCGCGAAACAGCATGATGATGACCAACAGGAGCGGCAACAAGGGTAGGGCCAGAAACAAGTCAGTCGTCCGCATCAGTAGGCCGTCAATCTTCTTGTAGTAGCCCGCGAGGACCCCGACCAATGTGCCCAAGCCCAAAGCCAGCGCCATCGCGGTCAGGCCCACAGCCAAGGACACACGCCCCCCTGCCATCATTCGCGCAAAAGTGTCACGGCCAAGCTGGTCGGTACCCATGGGATGCGCAAGGCTGGGGCCTTGGTTGCGGGAACGGATGTCGATGAACGTTGGGTCGATCCCCCAAATCCATGGGCCAAATAGCACCCCAAGGATGATCATGAAGAAGAAGATGGCCCCCAAAAGCGCACCTTTGTGGCTTTTGAATTGATCCCATACATCCCACCACTGGCTGCGGGGTGGGGCGTCAAGTTGTGTTGTATCAGTCATAGCGGATCCTCGGGTCCAAAATGCCGTAAAGGACATCGGCAATCAGGTTGAAGAGCACGATCAGGATCGCGAAGATGAATGTCAGTGTTTGCACCGTTGGCACGTCGCCCCCTTGGATGGCGATGATCAGCAGTTGGCCCAAGCCGTTCACCTTGAACACTTGCTCGGTAATGATCGCGCCCCCAAAGATGGACGGGATGCCAAGGGCGATCACGGTGACCACAGGGATCATGGAGTTGCGCAGCACGTGGACCAGCACGACGCTTTGCTCCTTTAGGCCCTTGGCGCGCGCGGTGCGCACATAGTCCTGGTTGAGGTTGTCGAGCATGGAGGCCCGCGTGAACCGCGAGATCTGCGCGGTGATCTGCAAGGCCAAAACCATCACGGGCATGATCATCTGTCGGAACTGGTACTTGAAGCTTTCCCAATCCACCACCTCATGGGTGGTGTCATAAATCGAGGGCAGCCAGAACAAGCTGTCGGTTGGGATCATGACCGAGAACAGCACGATCACCAAGACGCCCGAGAAAAATGGCGGCACGGAGAAGCCGATCATCGAGACCAATGTGCCGATCTGGTCGAACACAGAATACTGTTTGTAGGCCGATATAATCCCGATGGGCAGCGCGATCAGAATTCCGACCAGATAGGCCGTGCCCACCACCATTAAGGTTTGCGGCATGCGCTGCATGATCAGGTCCATAACGGGGGAGCGGGTCTGGTAGGAAATCAGGCGGGTTTCACCAGCGGTGCCCATGTCCCAGCCGAAAGCCTGTTCCAGATAGATGCGTGGCTCCAGCCAGAAGAATTGCTTGAGCCATAATCCGTATTGTACCATCAGCGGTTTGTTGACGCCAAGCGCCTCGCGGATCTGCTCACGGACCTCGGAAGGGATCGTCAGGGGCAAGTTCCCTGTCGGGTCAGACGGGCTGAGCTTTACGATCATGAAGATCACAAAAGATATGAACAGAAGCGTCGGGACCGTAAGGATCAACCGGCGGATCGTGAAGGTGAACATAAGTCGGCGCCTCGGTTCAGGTCTTAGGGAAGGGTGGGAGATGTGAGGCGGGGCAGGCCCGCCTCACAAGGTTTAGAGATTACTTAACGCGGTACCAGTCGGCCGTGTTCCAGATCTCGCTATCCCAGACGTTCAGGATCACGCCACCAAGAGAATTGGCATGTGCGGACAAACGACCACGGTGCACCAGCGGGATCATACCGCCGTTTTGCACGATAATGTCGTTCAACTTTTTGCCAATCTCAGCGCGGGCCTCGATGCCAGCAGTCTCAGCCAACTGTGCGTGCAGGGCATCGTACTCTTCATTACAGAAGCGCGAGATGTTTTCGCCCTGCCATTGTGTGGATGGCGATGGTGCTTTGTCGCAAAGACCGTTCGCAAGGTAGGATTGTGGGTCCGTGCCGTTAAAGGTGTTGGCGTACATTTCCACGTCCGCGTAGAACTTCTGGAACGTATCAGGAGAGGCCGCATCACCACCGAAGAACACGGATGCGTCGATGTTGCGAAGTTCCGCGCCGATGCCGATTTCTGACCACCACTGTTTGATCAGGGCTTGGAAGTCCTGACGTACCGCGTTGGTGGATGTTTGATATAGCACGCTCAGCTCAACGCCGTCTTTGTCGCGTGTGCCGTTGCCGTTGCTATCAGTCCAGCCAGCGTCTTCCAGCATTTTCTTCGCACCTTCGATATCTTGCTGGTCGCAAGTCATGGAGGTGGAGTTGAACGCGTCAGGGGCAGGAACCCAGTTACAAGTAACTTTACCGGCTTTGCCGTAGCCCACTTCCACCAACAACGGGCGGTCGATAGCCATGGACATGGCTTGGTAGACAGCCGGATCACCCAAGAACGGGTGTGGGCGGATCACGGAGCGATCTTCGTCGCTCAGGTCAGCGGATGGATTGGTTTGGTTCAGCATGATGCGCTCAACCAGCGGGCCAAATCCTGCAACCGGCGTGCCTTTGCCGCCTTTTTCCATATTTGCAATGACGTCTGGTGACAGCTGAAGGTTCCAAGCGTAGTCAAATTCGCCGGTTTCCATAACCGCACGACCCGCAGCCGTCGCGTCGCCGCCACCTTTGAAGGTCACCGATGCGAAGGCAGGCTTGCCCTCTTCACGGTAGTTGTCGTTGGCTTCCATGGTGATCACGTCGTTGGGCTTGAACTCAACAACTTTGAACGGGCCGGTACCGATTGGGTTGAAGTTCTCTGTCGAGCAGCTGGAGGCTGCAGCGCCTGTGCAGTTTGCAAATTGTGCGGCTTGGATGATCGGGCTCTCCCCGCCGACGAAGGGGCCGTAAGGGAATGGGGTAGGTTTGTCGAAGGTGACCTTCACGGTCAGATCATCAATGGCTTCGACCGAAGTTACGCCCTCAAATTTGGTCACCTGCGCACAACCACCATCAGGGTTCATGCAGTAGTCGGCGGTGAATTTCACGTCAGCCGATGTGAAGGCTGTGCCGTCGGACCAAGTGATGCCCGGGGTGATCTTCCACGTGATGGAGGTCAGGTCTTCGGAGACGCCGCCATTCGCAGTTGTTGGGATTTCTGTGGCGAGCCATGGCACCAGTGCGCCTGTCTCGTTGTAGCGAGCCAGTGGTTCGATGATCATTGACGCGGCTTCGATATCTTTGGTCCCGCCAGATAGGAACGGGTTCAAGATAGATGGCGCTTGCCAATAAATGATAGACACGTTGCCGTCACGACCACGCTCTCCGGCATGGCCATCAGCCATCGCCATTGGCGCAAAGGCCAGCGAGGCAGCAGCCCCCAGAAGGGTTGTTTTTAATGTCATTGTGTCACTCCTTGTTGAATAGGGGGCGACCAAATGGCGTCGTACGGTATTGGATCAAATTATTGGAAATCGACACCAAACCCCCCAGTTTGTTTGTAAATTTATTGTGGTCGCTTTTTGCGGCCTTGCTGATACTCCACTCATTTTCAAACAAATTGCAAGCGTTGCAAATCGTTAATGGATATAAATTTGACCATTCAGTTAATATTTCTATTCGACAAGCTCAAAATGCGAGCACATCGTTTGACACCGGCGGCGCGATGGAACTAGCGTTTCAACTCATACGCCTGAAAAGGGAAAGCCATGCTTGATTCACCAACAATAGCCACCTTTGAAAACCTACGGGTAGAGTTTCAAACTAAGGACGGCCCTGTCGTCGGTGTGAAGGATGTCAGCTTTGAAGTTAAAGCTGGCGAAACCGTTTGCGTGGTTGGAGAATCGGGCTCAGGGAAATCTGTGTCGTCCCTATCATTGATGCGGCTGGTGGAGTTTGGCGGTGGAGAAATCACCAACGGTCGCCTGCTGTTTGACGTTACGGAAGGTGACCCGATTGATGTCACTCAAGCGGATCAACCAACCATGCGCTCGATTCGCGGGAATCAGGTTGGAATGATTTTCCAAGAGCCGATGACGTCCTTAAATCCGGTTTTCACCATCGAGAAACAGCTGACCGAAGGTTTACGTATTCATAAGGACATGAACAAAGCTCAGGCCCGCGAACGCGCACTTGAATTGCTGCGCCAAGTCCGAATCCCCGAGCCTGAACAGCGCCTGTCCCAATACCCGCATGAGCTGTCAGGCGGCATGAGGCAGCGTATCGTCATCGCGATGGCTTTGGCATGCGAGCCTAAGCTGCTGATCGCGGATGAGCCTACCACGGCGCTGGATGTGACCATTCAGGCGGAAATTTTGGCCCTGATCGACCGGCTGAAACGTGAAACAGGTGCAGCCGTCATGTTCATCACGCACGATATGTCGGTGGTGGCACAGATCGCTGACCGCGTGGTGGTGATGTTCCGCGGCGAAAAGGTTGAAGACGGCCCTGTTGAGCAAATATTCAACAACCCGCAGCACGATTACACCAAATCTTTGTTGGCTGCCGTGCCGCGCTTAGGCGAAATGCGCGGCAAGGATGCGCCAGAACCTATGCGCCTTCTGGGCGACGAGGGGCGCGAGCTGAAAGCGGCAAAAACCTATGACGACAAGGTCGTTCTAGACGTCAAAAACCTGACGACAAGATTTCCGGTTCGCGGCGGTTTGATGCGGCGCATTGTGTCCAATGTCCACGCTGTTGAGGATGTGTCCTTCTCTATCAAGCACGGTGAAACCCTAAGTCTCGTTGGCGAGTCTGGGTGCGGGAAGTCCTCCGTAGGGCGCTCGATTTTGCGGTTGATTGATCCCTTGTCTGGACAGGTGATGTTAGACGGCACCGATGTCATGGGCATGTCCAACACTGACCTGCGTGCGGCGCGCAAGGATATGCAGATGGTGTTCCAAGACCCGTTTGCCTCGCTTAACCCGCAGATGCAGTTGATGGACCAAGTGGCAGAGCCGCTTCGCAACTTTGGTGAGGTCTCAAACCGCGATATAGACAAACGGGTCAGCGACTTGTTTGACCGCGTTCAACTGCCGCAAAGCTTCATGCGCCGATATCCGCACGAATTGTCCGGCGGGCAAAGGCAACGTATCGCCATTGCGCGGGCCTTGGCATTGAACCCCAAGGTCATCATTGCGGATGAGGCCGTCTCGGCGTTGGATGTGTCGGTACAGGCGCAAGTCTTGAACCTGTTTATGGAGCTGCAAGCCGACTTAGGCATCTCGTTGCTGTTTATCAGTCACGACATGGCGGTGGTTGAACGCGTTAGCCACCATGTGGGCGTGATGTATCTGGGGCGCATTGTCGAGCTGGGCACGCGCCGCCAAATCTTCGAGAATCCGCAACACAGCTACACCCAAGCGCTTTTGTCAGCGGTGCCGATTGCCGATCCTACCCAGCGAAAGCTGGAATCGGATCTGAATTTCAAGCCCATTCCATCGCCGATATTCCCACTTGGACACGAGCCAGGGCCATCGGTCTACGACGAGGTAGAGGCCGGCCACATGGTGCTGCGATCATGAATGCGCGCGACATTCTCGACAAGTTGGTGTCCTTCCAGACCGTCAGCAACGTCAGCAATTTGGACCTGATCGACTGGGTCGAGGACTATCTTGCAGGACACGGAGTTTCAGCCACGCGGGTTTACAATGATGAAGGCAACAAGGCCTCGCTCTACGCCAATGTCGGGCCAAGCGTTGATGGCGGGGTTGTGCTGTCTGGCCACACTGATGTGGTGCCGGTCGAAGGCCAAGCATGGGACACTGATCCTTTCACCGTGGTTGAGAAGGGCGGCAAGCTTTATGGCCGCGGCACCTGCGACATGAAGGGGTTCGACGCGCTTGCCTTGGCCGCTGTGCCAATGGCGCTGGAACGTGGCGTGAAGCTACCTTTGCAAATTGCCCTAAGCTATGACGAAGAAGTCGGCTGCCTTGGTGCCCCACCGATGATCGCCGAGATGCGCAAACATCTGCCCGCCGCCAGCGCAGTTGTGGTGGGTGAGCCGTCTATGATGAAGGCGGTGTCTGGCCACAAAGGGGGCTACGGCTGGTGGATCCATATGCATGGGTTCGAGGTTCATTCCTCGCTGATGCATACAGGCGTGAATGCCATTATGTATGGGGCCAAGCTGATTGAATGGGCCAACCAAGTGAACGACGCGAATATGTCAGCGACGCCAAGTCCGATGGCCGCGCAGTTTGACCCGCCATTTACCACCGCCCATACGGGCAAGATTTGGGGCGGCACCGCTCATAATATCACCGCCAAGGATTGCGAGTTCGGGATCGACTTCCGCCTCGTGCCGGGGGACGACATCGAGACTTACCGCGCCGCCTTGTTCGAGCGAGTGGCCGAGGTGGAGGCCATGATGCAAGCCGTCGTGCCGGAGACCCGAATAGAGATCAACCAACGCTTTCACGTCCCGCCCTTGCAGCCTGAAGCTGACGGCGCGGCGGAGCAACTTGTGCGACGTCTCACTGGCGATAACGCCAGCCATGTGGTCAGCTATGGCACTGAGGCGGGGCAGTTTCAGGAAAAAGACTACTCCGCCATCATCTGTGGCCCCGGTGACATTGCGCAAGCGCACCAACCCAATGAATTCCTAGAGGTCTCGCAGTTCAAAGCGGGACTGGAATTTATGGAAAAGCTGGTGGATCACCTCGCTGATTAACACGTTTTACGATTACAAAACTTCATCCCTCCTTCCGAAAGACATTTCCCATGCCTGTTAAAAACCGATTTGCCGAACTTCTGCCCGAGATCACCGAATGGCGACGTGATATCCATGAAAATCCTGAGATTTTGTTTGAGACCCACCGGACCTCAGCATTGGTTGCAGAGAAACTGGCGGCATTTGGTTGCGACGAGGTCGTTGAGGGCATCGGGCGCACGGGCGTCGTGGGGGTTATCAAAGGTAAGTCGAACACCTCTGGCAAAACGATTGGTTTGCGGGCCGACATGGACGCGCTTCCTATTCTTGAGGCGACGGGCTTGGACTATGCCTCCAAAACACCGGGTGCGATGCACGCTTGCGGCCATGACGGTCATACGGCGATGTTATTGGGCGCCGCAAAGTATCTGTCTGAGACCCGCAATTTTGACGGCACCGTGGTCGTGATCTTCCAACCCGCCGAAGAGGGCGGCGGCGGTGGTCGCGAGATGTGCGAAGACGGTATGATGGATCGCTGGTCCATCGACGAGGTTTACGGCATGCACAATTGGCCGGGCCGTCCAGTGGGCAGTTTCGCGATCCGCTCGGGCGCGTTCTTTGCCGCGACTGATACGTTTGAGATCACCGTGACGGGCAAAGGTGGCCACGCGGCTAAACCGCAAGAAACCATCGACACCACTGTGATGGCGTCCCATTTGGTTTTGGCGTTGCAGACTATTGCATCGCGGAATGCGGACCCTGTGGAGCAGATCGTGGTCTCCGTGACCTCGTTCGAGACCGAAAGCAAAGCCTTCAATGTGATCCCTGAGACGGTCACCCTAAAGGGCACCGTTCGCACCATGTCGACCGCCTTGCGCGACTTGGCGGAAGAGCGGTTGCCAGCCATTGCCCAAGGCGTGGCCAGCACCTTTGGCGGCACGGTGAATGTGAACTACATGAAGGGCTATCCGGTCATGGTGAACCACGACGAGCAGACCGAATTCGCAGCCTCGGTAGCCACAAAAGTGTCCGGCGCCTGCGAAGAGGCCCCGTTGGTGATGGGCGGCGAAGACTTCGCCTATTTGCTAGAGGAGCGCCCGGGCGCATATATCCTTGTTGGCAACGGGGACACGGCGGCAGTTCACCACCCCGAATACAACTTCACGGATGAAGCGATTCCCGCCGGATGTAGCTGGTGGGCCGAAATCGTGGAGCAGCGGCTCTCGGCCGGTTAACCAAATGCTAAGTCGCTGGGTGGGGGTGCCTTACCCAGCGATAAAGACACGGTAGAAGAACACGGCACTCATGACAAAGCCGACTGTGGCGACGATGGTGCGCACTACGGACATCGGCAGTGCCTTGGAGATAGGCGCCCCCGCATAACCACCTGCGGTGGAGGCGACCATCATCATCAGGCCGGCCTTCCATTCGATAATCCCAGCCCCTGCAAAAATCGCGACTGAGATGACCGACAGAATGAAGCTCATGGAGGTTTTCAGCCCGTTCATCTGGTGGATATTAGTCATTCCCCAAAGCGAGAAGAGCGCCAGTAAGATGATGCCCAAGCCGCCGTTGAAGTAGCCGCCATAGGTCGACACCGCGAACATGCCGATGAAGCCGAAGGGCGTGACAGACTGCGAACGCGAGGCGGCCCAAGCTCGGATGCGTGCCCCGAACAGGAAGATCAGCGTCGCGGCCAACAGCAAGAACGGCACCAAGGCCGAGAAGGCGCGATCTGATGAGATCAACAGTAAGAAAGACCCAAGCGCGCCACCGAGTAGGCCGATGCCAATTAAGCGGAACAGCTGCTTGCGGTCGAACTCCATAACCTCTTTGCGAAACCCAAGCGCGCCACCCAAGTAGCCCGGAAGTACCGCGACGGTGGAGGTCGCATTGGCCACCACAGGCGGGATGCCCACGAAGACGAGGGCAGGGAAGGTCAAAAACGTACCGCCCCCCGCAATAGTGTTCAGCACCCCCGCACCAAAGGCGGCGGACAATAGCAGCAGAATTTCGAATAGGGTCATTGTGGTCTCGAAGGCTAAGGGCAGGTTAGGCGACTGTGTGGCACAAGAGGCAAGCGCATACCAGCGAGCTTATCGGTTGCGGATGCTCCATAGGAACGGGAGAAGCCCTAACAGGGTGGCGAGCGGGGTCAGCCAAGGGGACCACATCAGCGCCCAAAATGGTTCTCGCCACAGCCAAGTCGCCCCAAAATCACTGCGGTATCCATAGGCAGTCATGAAGTAGATTTGACGGCATAAGATCAGCCAAAGTACTGCGGCGAGGATCAACCTAACTATGTGGTGGCTAATCAACGCGCAGGAAACCGCAATTGCAATGCCTGCGACCGCACTGATTACAAGCGACTCGATGACGATACCCATTGGTGTTGTAGGATAGACGCCATAGCCAAGATTACGTTCGCCAGTGAAATACCCGTGGGTGTAGCCGAAGGAGACGAACTCATGAGTTATCGATGCGGCAGATAAGCTGAGCCATCCCGCCAGCCACGGCTTTGCAAACCGCAACAGCCATGTCTTAGCCACCCGTATGGCTCATGTGACGCGACATCTGACCGCCAAGCTCTTGGCGTGAATAGTCGAAGTCGTGGCCTTTGGGTTTCATGCCGATCGCCGCGCGAATGGCGTCGTCCAACGGGCCGTCGCTCTCGGACGCGCGCAGCGGGCCGCGCAGGTCGGATTTACCCTCTTGCCCCAAACAGGTGTATATTTCGCCGGTACATGTGATCCGCACGCGGTTGCAACTTTCGCAGAAGTTATGTGACAGCGGCGTGATAAGCCCGATCTTTTGGCCGGTTTCTTCCAGACGCATGTAGCGGGCAGGGCCGCCGGTGCGTTCGGACAGGTCGGTCAGGGTGAACTCCTCGGCCAGCTTGGCGCGCAGGTCGTCCAAGGACCAATATTGGCCGATGCGGTTTTCATTGCCGATATCGCCCATGGGCATCACTTCGATGAAGGTCAGATCCATGCCCAAATCAGCGCACCATGCAGCAATGTCAAACAGCTCTTCCTCGTTGAAGTCTTTCAAGGCCACGGCGTTAATCTTGACGCGCAGGCCTGCTTTCAACGCGGCCTCAACACCGCGTAAAACTTGGGGCAGGCGGCCCCAGCGGGTGATCTCGGCGAACTTTGCCTCGTTGAGTGTATCGAGCGAGATATTCACGCGGCGCACGCCTGCGGAATACAAATCAGCCGCATATTTTTCGAGCTGGGAGCCGTTAGTGGTCAACGTCAGCTCTTTCAACGCCCCGCTTTCCAGATGCCGTCCCATGCCTTCAAAGAAGCCCATGATTCCACGTCGCACCAATGGCTCGCCACCTGTGATGCGCAACTTCTCGACGCCCAGCCCGATGAAGGCGGTACACATGCGGTCTAACTCTTCTAGCGTAAGCAGCTCTTTTTTCGGCAAAAACTGCATGTTCTCGGACATGCAGTAGACGCAGCGAAAGTCGCAACGATCCGTGACGGAAAGGCGCAGGTACGTGATGGCACGTTGGAACGGGTCAATCAAAGGTGCTTTCATGCGGGCAGCGTAGTCTGCGCAAGAGACTGCCACAACCCGCCTAAGACCGTTGATGATCCAAATAAGACCAGATAAACTATTTGTTATGAAGCAATATATCCTTCCAGCCGCCCTCATCTTGTCCCTGTCCGCTTGCGGTGGGGAGTTTAAAAATCCGTTTGAAGGGTTGGGGAAAAGGCCCGAAACCACTGCTCCTGCGGCCTCTGAGCCGCTGAGCGCAATCAACCTTCCCGAGGACGCGGTGGAAACCACACCACTGGAAGCCCCTGCATCTGTTGAAGTGTCGAGCATCGGACAATCAGCCGCATCCTTGGATCAAACGACAGAGGCTGAAAAGGCCGCCGCCAAGGCTGTTCCGACTAACGCCACGTCTCAGCTTGGCACCACAGTGGCCAGCCTGGGCGACCCAACGGAGCAAGGTTTCTGGCTGCGCACGCCATTGGTGAGCGAAGAAACCCAAGGCTCGGTTGAGACAGAAGGCGGGGCGGTGGTTCAGGTCAAGTTGATCCCGATAGAGGGGGCGGCCTCGGCCGGAAGCCGCATATCCTTAGCCGCTATGCGGGCGTTGGGATTAGGGCTGACCGATCTCGCGACGCTGAAGGTTTCCAGACTTTAGGCTTGGCGTTTTAGCATTTGGGCTGCCTCGCGGCGGGCTGAGCGGGTCATCCGCTCGCCGTGCTCCTCAAGGAAGGTTTGCACGCGCGGAACATCATGGCGCGACAAGTCACGAAGCCACCATGCAATTGCGCGTTGGATAAGGGGATCATGATCCTCGGCCAATATGGTGGCCCATGCCAGAGCGCGGTCACGAATGGCCTCGTCCTCTAGCTTGGCGCGGTTTTGCTTGGTCCAAGGTTGGGTGGCACCGAAGATGG
The DNA here is from genome assembly GCF_039974535.1 of Litoreibacter sp. Lineage (GTDB taxonomy): Bacteria > Pseudomonadota > Alphaproteobacteria > Rhodobacterales > Rhodobacteraceae > Litoreibacter. Next base: position 217,422 of record NZ_JBDWIU010000012.1, read on the forward strand.
CGCGGCGCGTCCAAACATGCTCCGACGTGGTCCACCCATCTATCTCGTCCAATCGGGTAGTGTCCCAGATCACGCGCTTAGACGCGGCGTTGGCGACCTGATCGGCGATGGCCACGCAATCCAAGTCGGCCAACCAACCGACCAACAACTCCCACGCAGGCGTGTCATCGGGACGAATACGGGCTTGGGTCAACAGTTTTGCAGCGCATATACGGGCCTCATGGATGTTGCTGTCCCATAGGCCGGCTGCGAGTGTCAGACGCGTGTGCAGATCGTCACCACGCCAGTCCTTTGCAAGCTGGTCGAGCACCGGTGTCGCAATGCCAAGGTAGGGGCGATCTACGCCGTGATGCTTCGCGAGGCTCTCGAATTTGGTCTCATCCTTCAAGCTATCTAGATGTGCAAGCGCGTCTTGTGGGGTCATTCGACAGTTACCGATTTGGCTAGGTTACGGGGTTGGTCAACGTCGGTGCCTTTGGCAACCGCCGTGTGGTAGGCGAGCAGCTGCGCGGGAACCGCATAGAGGATCGGGGCGAGGAAGGGGCTGATGCTAGGCATAATCACAGTCTCCCAAACACCGTCGCTTGCGGCCTTTGCGCCTTGGGCGTCGGTGATCAGAACCACCTTGCCACCACGCGCCATTACCTCTTGCATGTTGGAGACGGTCTTATCGAACAGCTCGTCCGTTGGGGCCATGACCACCACAGGCACGGTCTTGTCGATCAATGCAATGGGGCCGTGCTTTAGCTCACCTGACGCATAACCTTCGGCGTGTATATAGCTGATTTCTTTTAGTTTTAATGCGCCCTCGAGTGCTAGGGGATACATGGGGCCACGGCCCAAAAATAGCACGTCTTGTGCGGATGCTATTTTGCGTGCGACGCGCTTGATGCTTTTTTCCAAGGACAAAGATTGGTTCAATATGCCCGGAAGTAGGTTCAGGTCCGCCATATGGGCGGCCAGTGCGGCATCATCAATGTGACCACGTTGGTGACCCGCTTTCAACGCGAGGGCTGCGAGCGCCAGTAGTTGGCAGGTGAAGGCCTTGGTCGAGGCGACCCCAACCTCCACACCCGCCATAATCGGCAGGGCCAAGTCGCTTTCGCGCGCGATGGAGCTTTCGGGCACATTCACCACGGACAAGATCATAGCCGCGCGCTCTTTGGCATAGCGAAGGGCGGCCAAAGTGTCCGCGGTCTCGCCTGATTGGGACACGAACAAAGCGTAGGATTTGTCCGAGATAACAGGGCTGCGGTAGCGGTATTCGGATGCGATGTCGACATCAACGGGAAGGCCAGCAACCTGCTCAAACCAGTATTTCGCCACTTGGCAGGCGAGGTTGGCCGTCCCACAAGCAACCATCGTGATACGGTCGCATTTGGTGAAGTCGAGTGTTCCGCTTGGCAACTCAATACCTTTGGCGTCAGCGGAGCTATAGGCACGTAAGGCATCAGCGAGTACCACGGGTTGCTCAGCGATTTCCTTAGACATGAAATGCTTGTGACCAGCCTTTTCGATGCGAGCTTCATCCAGTGATATCGTCTTCACAGCGCGGTTTGCCAGCTTGCCTTCGGCATTGTAAACCTCAAGGCTGTCGCGGGTTAGAATTGCTCGGTCGCCTTCTTCGAGATAGCTGACGCGGTTGGTCATCGGGGCCAAAGCAATGGCGTCTGAGCCCACGTACATTTCGCCGTCACCATGGCCGATTGCCAGGGGTGAGCCCTTTCGGGCAGCGATCATCAAGTCTTCTTCACCATGGAACAAGAAACATAAAGCGAATGCGCCATCCAGTTGGTCGATGGTCTTCTCAGCGGCATCACGGGCAGAAAGGCCTTGCTCAAGGTAGCGGCGGGCCAGAAGAACGATGGTTTCAGTGTCGGTTTCAGTTTCGGTGGTAAAGCCGTCTTTTTCCAAATCAGCGCGTAGATCTTTGAAGTTCTCAATGATCCCGTTGTGGACTACTGCGACGGGGCCGGAGCGGTGCGGGTGAGCATTCGTCACCGTAGGCGCGCCGTGAGTTGCCCAGCGGGTATGGCCGATGCCAGATTTGCCCGCGAGCGGCTCATGCACCAATAGGTCGGAGAGGTTTACGAGTTTGCCGATCGCGCGGCGGCGATCCAATTCGCCTTGGTTTACTGTCGCAATGCCTGCGCTGTCATAGCCGCGATATTCAAGGCGTTTGAGCGCTTCAACGATGATTGGGGCGGCTTCGTTCTTCCCCAAAATTCCAACAATTCCACACATTTACGCGTCCTTTTTCATCTTTTTAGCCCTAAGGATTTGCATCAGTTTTCGAGCAAACCCAATCTTGTTTGTTTGACGTACCCGCGACAAAGCCAAATCGCCGTCTGGCACATCTTCGGTCACCACTGTGCCAGATCCTGTCATGGCTTCGGCGCCCACATCAACAGGGGCGATTAGCAAGGTATTTGACCCGATGAATGCATCCGCGCCGATGGTCGTGCGATGCTTGAACACGCCGTCATAGTTGCAAGTAATCGTGCCTGCGCCGATGTTGGCGCGTTCGCCGATGTGAGCGTCGCCCACATAGGACAGGTGGTTTACCTTCGCGCCCTCGGCCAAGGTCGCATTCTTGATCTCAACGAAGTTGCCGACTTTTGCACCTTCTTGCAGCTCCGCGCCGGGGCGCAGGCGGGCGAAGGGGCCGACAACTGCGTCGCGGGCGACGTGGCATCCCTCCAAATGACTGAACGCCTTGATATGCGCACCGGATTCAACGGTCACATCGGGGCCAAAGACCACGTTTGGCCCGACCACGGCGTCACGGCCAACCACGGTATCAAACGCGAAGAAGGTGCTGTCGGGGTGTTCCAGCGAAACTCCGTCCTCTAAGGCTTCAGCGCGTTTGCGGGCTTGGAACGCGCTTTCTGCGGCGGCAAGCTCGTGGCGGGTGTTGATGCCAAGGGTTTCGGCTTCATCACAAGTGACGGCTGCGGCGGACAGGCCGCGTGCGCGGGCGAGGCCGATGATATCGGTCAGGTAGTATTCTTCGCTGGCATTGTCGTTGGTGACGTCGGCGATCAGTTCGAACATGGTTTGCGCGCGGCACATGATGACGCCGGAGTTGCACAGGGTTACGGCCAGTTCCTCGGGTGTTGCGTCTTTGGCCTCGACGATCCGCTCAAGGGAGGGGCCGTTGGTGATCAAACGACCATAGCGACCTGCGTCTTTCGCGTTGAACCCCAGCACCACGACATCCGCGTCTTCGCGGGCCTCCGCCATGCTTTCCAGTGTCTCGGCAGATACGAAGGGCGTATCGCCATATAGGACGAGGGCGTCGCCCTCAAAGCCGCTCAACGCCGCGCGGGCTTGGTCGACGGCGTGGGCCGTGCCGTTTTGCTCTGTTTGGCGCGTGAATTCCAAGTCGTCGTAATGCTTGGAAAGGCTTTTTTCGACCTGCTCGGCCCCGTGCCCAGTGACCACGACGGTTTTGTCAGGCTCCAAGGCTGTGGCGGCACGCAAGGCGTGAACGGCCAGCGGTCCAGCGCCGATCTCGTGCAGGACTTTCGGGCGGTCCGAATTCATGCGGCTGCCTTGGCCAGCGGCCAATAGAATGAGTGCAATTGGTGTTCTGCTCACAGTTGGGACCTTTTCCGGTTGCCCGGCCTTTCCTTCTTGTTGGCCTCGTTCTATCGATATCGTACTGCAGCGCAAGGTGCGCCTAAGTCACAACAGGTTTCGCCGCATTACAGGAGGCCGCTATGCGCACGGTAATTTTCGATCTTGATGGCACCTTGGCCGACACGAGCGGGGATTTGCTTGCCGCTGCGAACATGTGTTTTCGGGGGTTGGGGCATGAGGATGTTTTAACCACAAAAACCGATGCGGGGACGGCACTGCGAGGGGGGCGTGCCATGTTGACCTTGGGGTTTGAGCGGTTGGGCATCCCCTTTGATGAGGCCGACCTTGATGCGCAGTACCCGATTTTACTGGAGGCATATGGCAAAGACATTGCCACTCATACCAAACTGTATCCGGGGGCTCGCGAAGCGGTATCGCGCTTGCGGGACGCGGGCTACCGTGTGGGCATCTGCACCAACAAGCCGGAAGGCTTGGCCGAGCAGTTGATGGCTGAGCTGGATTTTCGCGACGTGTTCCATAGCCTCGTGGGGGCTGACACCTTGCCCGTGCGCAAGCCCGACCCGACCCCGTATATCGAGGCGGTGACGCGTGCGTGTGGCGATCCCGCGCAATCCGTTTTGGTGGGGGACACAAAAACCGACCGCGACACGTCGGCAAATGCAGGCAGGCCTTCGATCTTGGTGACCTTCGGGCCTGGGGATTTTGATGTGGCGGCGTTGAAGCCTGAGGCGTTGATGGACCACTTTGACGAGCTTGATGAAATTGTGTCGCGGCTGATTGCTTGACCTTCATTCCGTGCCCCGCCAAGGTCTAGGCTGGATTTGACGGAGGCCCTTGCGATGTTTGAAGTTTTTGAAGGTAGTTTTACCCAACAAGAGCCTATTCCAGACGAAGGGATTGCCGCCGCGATGGCTGTTTTGCAGCACGGGCGTCTGCACCGCTATAACGTGGCTGAAGGGGAGCTGGGGGAGACCGCGCTTCTTGAGCAAGAATTTGCAAGCTATACGGGGGCAAAATACGCGTTAGCGGTGGCGTCGGGCGGTTATGCGATAGGATGTGCGCTGCGTGCGGTGGGGGTGAAGGCCGGCGATACGGTTCTGACCAACGGCTTTACTCTGGCTCCTGTGCCGGGTGCGATTGCTTCCCTTGGGGCGGAGCCGTTGTATGTCGAGACATCCGAAAATTTGAGCATCGATCTGGATGATCTGGAGGCACAGATCGAGGCTTCGGCCTCAAAGTACCTGCTGTTGTCACATATGCGCGGGCATTTGTGCGACATGGACCGCCTAATGGCGATGTGCAACGCAGCGGGGGTCTTGGTGGTTGAAGATTGCGCCCACACGATGGGGGCGGATTGGCAGGGCACGCCTTCGGGACGCCACGGGGCTATCGGGTGCTACTCCAGCCAAACTTATAAGCATATCAACTCTGGCGAAGGTGGGTTCTTGGTCTCGGATGACCCTGACTTGATGGCGCGGGCGATCATGTTGTCTGGCTCTTATATGCTTTTCGAGCGGCACTTGGCATCGCCGCCTGCCGAGGCGTTTGAGCAAGTGAAATACGACACTCCAAATATTTCGGGTCGTATGGACAACCTGCGAGCGGCCATTTTACGCCCGCAGCTTGCAAAACTGCCCCAGCAGGTTGAGGCGTGGAATACGCTCTACCTTGCGCTTGAAGCCGGGCTTCGAAATGCGCCCGGTTTGCAAATTATTGAACGCGACCCGCGCGGTGGGTTTGTGGGGTCATCGATCCAATTTCGGCTCCCCGAGGCGTCCGCTGGAGAAATTGAAGAGTTTGCGTCTCGATGCACCGCACGAGGCGTGGAGCTTAAGTGGTTCGGCGTGCCAGAGCCCGTAGCCTTCACGTCTCGCTACGACAGTTGGCGATACGCGCGGCCGCAGGTTTTGTCGCGGACGGATGAAATCCTCTCCGGCCTGTTGGATATGCGCCTCCCGCTGACATTCACGGTCGAGGATTGCGATCTCATTGCGCGCATTATTCAAAGCGAAGCCCGCGCGCTGAAAGGCCGAGCGGCCTTGGCGGGCCAATGACGGAAACCTAGTGTCTGGGTGATCGGGCAGATTTGCTGGCGGCGGTGTGAACACACCCTTGGGCTGCGCTGACGACACCGTGATTGGTTTGGCAGCCATATGGGCCATTCGGTACACGCGGTTGTGCTCCTCGACGATGCGTTTGAGGTCCCCAGGGGAATAGGTATGCGCTTCTGACAGGCCCAAGGCCTGAGCGCACAGCTTGGAGCAAAAGTACCGATTTTTGATATGGCGCCGTAAGTTAATGAACTGGCTCATTAACAATCCCCAGTAGTCATAGCCGCGGCCCATGTGCAGTTTGGCGCGTTCTAATGTGTCATGGGGGGCCCAAGGCACTTGAACAAATTCATACGCCCCTTCGCGGAAATACAGGTCGCGCTCACATACGCCACCGTTTTTTCCTTGCGCCGTGACGCAGCTATGGGTTTCTCCGGTTTTTGGTGGTCGGGAACTTACTAACAATTCAACATGCGAAAACTCAGAGCGGGTAACCCATTTTACAAGCGTATCGCTAAACGGCCGACCCTCTCCCCTATAGAAGGCTAGATAGATCATTTTTTGACTCAGTGTATCGGAACAGACATTGTGTTGAAAATGAGACGCAACCCCCACAGGTGCAAGGTAAATGCTGTTTTGGCAATGACTTAGGCGGTTTTTGCCGTTTTCGAGGTAGGGTATTCCTTACCTTTTTTCGGGCGGCGGAAAATATTTTTGAGATGGTGACGATTAACTGCGCCAGTCGTGTTTGAGGGAGGCGTCTGATTCTAAATCGCTCATGCGGCGCAAATGGCGCGCTGGTATTGACCGGCGAAAATCCTCAGACTAGTATTTGAACACGTGTTCAATAAGTGGGATCGCTGACATGTTTAACGCCTCGATGAATTTTGATTTGGGTGACGATGTAAATGCCCTGCGCGAGATGGTGCACCGCTGGGCGCAAGACCGCGTGAAGCCCTTGGCCGCCGAGATCGACGCGACCAATGAATTCCCCGCCCACTTGTGGCGCGAGATGGGGGAGTTGGGTCTGCACGGAATTACGGTACCTGACGAAGAGGGCGGATCGGGCATGAGCTACCTCGCCCATGTCATAGCGGTGGAAGAGATCGCGCGCGCATCGGCCTCGGTGTCGCTCTCCTACGGGGCGCATTCCAACCTTTGCATCAACCAAATCAAATTGAACGGCACGACCGAGCAAAAGGCGCAATTCCTGCCTGACCTGATCTCTGGCCAAAACGTCGGCGCCTTGGCTATGTCAGAGGCAGGGGCGGGGTCCGACGTGGTGTCTATGTCTTTGCGGGCCCAAAAGCGCAACGACCACTACCGCCTGTCGGGCAACAAGTATTGGATCACCAACGGGCCGGACGCCTCCACCTTGGTGGTTTATGCGAAGACCGACCCTGACGCAGGCCCCAAGGGGATCACGGCGTTCATCATCGAGAAGTCTATGAAGGGCTTCAGCACCTCTGCGCATTTCGACAAGCTGGGCATGCGCGGCTCCAACACCGCCGAGTTGATATTTGACGACGTGGAAGTCCCGTTCGAGAATGTCTTGGGCGAGGAGGGGCGCGGCGTGCGCGTCCTGATGTCGGGCCTTGATTATGAACGCGTGGTTTTGGCAGGCATCGGCACTGGCATCATGGCCGCGTGCTTGGACGAGGTCATGCCCTATATGGCGGAGCGCAAGCAGTTCGGCCAACCCATCGGCTCGTTCCAGCTGATGCAAGGCAAGATCGCCGATATGTATACGGCGATGAACTCTGCGCGCGCTTATGTTTACGAGGCGGGGCGTGCTTGCGACCGCGGCACAATTACCCGCCAAGACGCGGCGGCGTGCTGCTTGTATTCGTCCGAGCAAGCCATGGTCCAAGCGCACCAAGCCGTGCAAGCGATGGGTGGGGCAGGCTTCCTTGCCGACGCTCCCGTGGCGCGACTTTTCCGCGACGCCAAACTGATGGAGATCGGTGCGGGCACATCCGAGATCAGGCGCATGCTGGTGGGCCGCGAGATGATGGGGGCGATGGGGTGAGTGTGAAGCTCCTTTGGGATGTTATAGCGACGGGAGTATTGATCCCCTGGACGGCTGCCGCTGAGAAATCAGTTTTTGGCGGGTCCGAAGCCGTACCCAAGGCCATATCCTGTATCTTGCGTGAGAACACATCGTTTTTGCAAACTTTGCGCGAAATGAAGGCGCGGTTCTAATGGAGGGAATTTACGTGTGGGATATGGAAAAGGATTTACTATGAAGTACTTGCCGCTAGTTGCCGTCCTTATAGGCACGCCAGTCGTAGCCGACACCACCATCGCGCAGGATAAAGTGCTCGTGCTGGCTTGTTTGGAAAACATGGAGCAGGGCAGCACGACTTGGCCTCAATGCGTGGAGCTGATGTTTCAGCCTTGCGTGTCTCATGAGGTCGGAACGGATGCCCATGTCACCTGCCTTGGGGGTATGCGAGAGGAATGGTCCGGCACGGTTCAAACCCTGCAAACACATGTGATTGAGGCAGTCACCTCGGGGGGCGCGTTTGAGTTGCTCGACCTGATGGGGCAATGGACCGGCTATGTCGCGCAAAAGTGCCAAGAGGTGGCGAGCACGAAACCCACTGGGGCGGAAAGTGCGCGCTTGGGGTGCGAGGTCAGCGAATTTGCAGGGTTGTCTAGCGAATTTGCTGCCTGCTTAGACGGGCGATCTGCCGCTGGGTACTGCGAGTTTAAGGAGCAGTGATGCGATATCACACATGCGTATTAAGCTCTATTCTGTTTGCAGCGTTGGCAGGAGCACCAGTTCTCGCCGAGGATGTGATGTTAAGCTCACTGGGACAAACGATGGAATCTTGTATCGAGAATTCTTCGGGAGACCTCGAGCAATGCATAGGCGAAGGTGCCAAGACTTGCCGTGAGGGGCTACCACACAAATCAAATGCCGCGATGACCGATTGTATCATTGATGAGTTTACGTTTTGGGAAAGGCAGCTCGCCATCGGGCAGGCGTCCCAGATTGTACGGGCGGAAAAGTTCGAAGTAGATCGCGCGGTAATTGGTGCGCCATCCGTCGACCTTATTGATATGACGCGAGATGCGCTCAATGCGTGGCGCAGACATAGAGACACATCTTGCGATGTTGAACTCGCATATTGGGTTGGTGGTTCAGGTGGCGAATCTGTGGTCGCGCAATGCAAGCTAGAGACGACGGCAGAGCAGGCCATTAGGCTTAACTTTGGCGATGGCTGGGGGGGCAAGCAATGAGGTTAACCTCCGACATATCCGCAAGCTCCGAGGCGTTCCGCACCAATGAGGCGGCGAACCTAGAGGCGTTGCGAGTCGTTCAAGACGCGGCCCAAGCGGCGGCGCTGGGCGGGGGCGAAGGTTCGCGGGAACGCCACTTAAAACGTGGCAAAATGCTGCCGCGGGACCGTGTGGCGAACTTGCTTGATGCGGGCTCTCCGTTTCTGGAGGTCGGGGCCACGGCGGCACATGGTTTGTACGGTGGTGCTGCCCCATGTGCGGGCGTGATTGCGGGCATTGGCTTGGTCGGGGGGAGACAGGTCATGGTGGTGTGCAACGACGCCACCGTGAAGGGCGGCACCTATTACCCGATGACCGTAAAGAAGCACCTGCGCGCACAAGAGATCGCTGAGGAAAACCACCTGCCTTGCGTCTACCTTGTGGACAGCGGCGGGGCGAACTTGCCCAACCAAGACGAGGTCTTCCCTGACCGCGACCACTTCGGGCGCATCTTCTACAATCAGGCGCGGATGTCGGCCAAGGGCATCGCGCAGATCGCGGTGGTGATGGGGTCGTGTACCGCGGGCGGCGCATATGTGCCTGCCATGTCCGACGTGACGATCATAGTGAAGGAACAAGGCACCATCTTCCTCGCAGGCCCCCCCTTGGTGAAGGCCGCGACGGGAGAGGTCGTCAGCGCCGAAGACTTAGGCGGCGGCGATGTGCACACGCGCTTGTCCGGCGTGGCGGATTACTTGGCCGAAGACGACGCCCACGCCTTGGCCTTGGCGCGTCAGGCGGTTGGAAATTTGGGCGGCGAGGTGGATGGCGCGTCCGCCACATATGACGCGCCGCTTTATGACCCGTCCGAGCTGCTGGGCGTCGTGCCTGCGTCCCTGACCACGCCTTACGACATCCGCGAGGTGATTGCCCGCGTCGTTGATGGCTCTCGCTTTGACGAGTTCAAGAAACGTTACGGCGAGACCTTGGTGACCGGCTTTGCCCATATCTGCGGCATGCAGGTGGGGATCATTGCCAACAACGGGGTGCTGTTCTCCGAGGCGGCCCAAAAGGGCGCGCATTTTGTGGAGCTCTGCTCTCAGCGGCGCATCCCCTTGGTGTTCTTGCAAAACATCACCGGCTTTATGGTCGGCCAGCAATATGAGAACGAAGGCATCGCGCGCCACGGGGCCAAGATGGTGACGGCGGTGGCCACAACATCGGTGCCCAAGGTGACGATGGTGGTGGGCGGCTCTTTCGGGGCTGGGAACTACGGCATGTCGGGGCGGGCCTATCAGCCGCGCTTTATGTGGTCGTGGCCCAATAGTCGGATATCGGTCATGGGTGGCCCGCAGGCGGCGGGGGTTCTGGCCACTGTGAAACGCGACGGGATTGAGCGCAAGGGCGGCACTTGGTCGGCGGAAGAGGAAGCCGCCTTCAAGCAACCCACGATTGATATGTTCGAGGAGCAGTCGCATCCGCTCTATGCCTCCGCGCGGTTGTGGGATGACGGTATCGTTGATCCCCGAAAGGCCCGCGACGTGTTGGCCCTGTCCCTGCGCGCGGCCCTGAATGCCCCAATAGAGGAGACACGCTTTGGCGTGTTTAGGATGTGATGGCAGGATTAATGGAAATCGTTCGTGGGGATATCACGACAATGGATGTCGATTGCGTCGTAAATGCCGCAAACCGTTCGTTGCTAGGTGGAGGTGGCGTCGATGGTGCGATACATCGTGCAGCAGGACCAAAGCTACTCGAAGAATGCAAATTGCTAAAGGGCTGCGCGACTGGCGAGGCTAAGTTAACAAATGGGCACGGACTCTTAGCAACGCATATCGTACATACGGTTGGCCCAATATGGCGGGGTGGGGGTTCTGGCGAAGAAGACCTTCTGGCGGATTGCTACAAGAAATCCATCGCCTTGGCTGAAGGTGCTGGATGTACAAGCATTGCGTTCCCAACGATTTCCACGGGGGCCTACTGTTACCCACATGACTTGGCAGCAGATGTAGCCGTTCGCGAGGCGCAGTTGTCCCCGATCAGATGCCTTCTCGTTTCATTAGATGCCCGCACTGAACGTCACCTCAATAATGCTATGAAGAGATTTAAACGCGATGTTTTCTAAAGGCCATATAGCCAATCGCGGCGAGAATGCTTGCTGGATCATCGACCCTCGCAAAGTCGGCAACGTGTTGGCCCTGTCCCTGCGTGCGGCCCTGAATGCCCCGATAGAAGAGACACGCTTTGGCGTGTTTAGGATGTAGTTGAATGCCCGGACGCGACAGATATTTCATTGGCGAAACCTACGGCGGGTCGGCGGCACACCGAACGTCGGATAAAACAATCGAGTGGGAATGGGTCCACGTCGGGCGAACTTGGGCATTGTCACATCCATTGGCACGGATGCGTGGCGGGATGCTTATTATGCTAAGCTTCATCTCTATTTGCGGCGCGTTTTGGACCTATCTTGCCTTGACGCTTGGCAGCCTTGAGGTTTTGCCGATGGTTTTTGTGAGCTATCTCACCCTCGTGGCGCTGCTCCGAAAATGGGCCGCGGCTTGGGTCTTGGTCTGGCTGACTTTGCTCAGTACGTTTCCTGTTTCAATTCCGTTTATAATTTACTGGGCAGACGGAGTTCGCCCGAACCTGATCTACAGACACAGGTTTGGGCGACTTGTGCACCCTAGGGAGGCACCTGATAATGTTCTCTAAAATCCTCATAGCCAACCGTGGCGAGATTGCTTGCCGGATCATCGACACCTGCCGCCGCCTAGGGGTCGGCACCGTCGCCGTGCACTCCGATGTGGACGCAAAAGCCCGCCATGTGGCGATGGCCGATGAAGCCATATCCTTGGGCGGCGCTACACCCGCTGAAAGCTACCTGCGCGGGGATGCGATCATCGCGGCGGCCAAGGCATCTGGTGCGCAAGCCATTCATCCGGGCTACGGCTTCTTGTCCGAAAATCCCGACTTTGTGGAGGCCGTGGAGGCCGCTGGCTTGGCCTTCATCGGCCCCTCCGCCCACGCCATTCGCGCCATGGGGTTGAAGGACGCGGCCAAGGTGCTGATGCTCAAAGCGGGCGTCCCCGTGGTGCCGGGCTATCATGATGCGGCACAAGACAAGCTCGCCGCCGAGGCCGACAAAATCGGCTACCCCGTTTTGATCAAAGCGGTGGCAGGCGGGGGCGGCAAGGGGATGCGCCGCGTGGACCGCTCGGCCGACTTCGCACAGGAGTTGGAGGCTTCCCAAACCGAGGCGCAAAAAGCCTTTGGCAACGCGGCGGTGTTGATCGAGAAATACGTCTCCACCCCGCGCCACATTGAGGTGCAGGTCTTTGGCGACGGCACACAAGCGGTGCACCTGTTTGAGCGGGACTGCTCTTTGCAGCGCCGCCACCAAAAGGTGATCGAGGAAGCGCCAGCCCCTGGCATGACGCCCGAGATGCGCGAGGCCATGGGACAAGCCGCAGTTCGCGCCGCACAGGCCGTGGGCTATGCGGGGGCAGGCACGGTGGAGTTCATCGTGGATGCCTCCGACGGGCTGAGTACGGATCGGTTCTATTTCATGGAGATGAACACTCGCTTGCAGGTGGAGCACCCTGTGACCGAGGCCGTCACTGGCGTTGATCTGGTTGAATGGCAACTGCGCGTGGCCTCGGGTGAAGGCTTGCCCCTGCGCCAAGATGAGTTGTCGATCACGGGTCATTCCTTCGAGGCGCGGATATATGCAGAGGACGTGCCTGCGGGTTTCTTGCCCGCGACGGGGGTGCTGCATCATCTGCAGTTCGCCTCAGGTGCGCGGATCGATACGGGCGTGCGCGAAGGTGGCGAGATCAGCCCGCATTATGACCCGATGATCGCCAAGCTGACGGTGCATGGGGCGGATCGCGCCTCGGCGCTGGGGCAATTAACTCGTGCGCTCAAAGCCACGCAAATCGGCGGGACAGTCACCAACATCGGCTTCCTTGCGGCGCTGTCTGAGCATGGCGGTTTTAGCGCGGGCGAAGTGGACACCGGATTGATCGAACGCGACTTGGAGGCGTTGACGGCAGCGCCCGCGCCCTGCACGAAGTCGCAAAGCTTGGCGGCAATCGCGGCTTTGGGACTTCACCAAGGGCAGCCTGATTTTGCCGGTATGTCGCTTTGGGGCGGGGGGGCGCAATCGGCGCAGTTTGCTTTTGACGCGTTGCAAACCGCGCGGGTGGAAACCTTATCCCACAGCCGTTTCAAGGTGACCATCGACGAGACCACGCATGAGGTCGCACATCTCGGAGGCGCTTGGTCCATCGATGGGGCGAAAACCAGCGCCCAGATTTGGTGCGACGGCGAAGTCGGGGCCGTGTTTTGGGGCGATACCTACGCCTTCACGGTGCCAGACCCGCTGGCCAGAGATGAGGGCCAAGGGGCAGGGGACGGGGTCACCCGCGCCCCAATGCCCGGATTGGTGCGGGTTGTGGACGTGGAGGCAGGCGCACAAGTGAAAGCGGGCGACAGGTTGCTGGTGCTGGAGGCCATGAAGATGGAGCACGCCCTGCGCGCGGCGGCTGACGGCACCGTGCTTGAGGTCATGGCCAGTGCTGGGGATCAGGTCACGGCGGGCGTGGCTTTGGTGCGGATGGAGGTCGCTGATGACTGACATCACACTTCACCACGCGCATCAAACCCGTTCCATGCGCAGTTTGTGGCTGCTTCATGAGCTAAGGGTGCCGTTCAAGACAGTGGTGCATGCGTTCGGTAAAAACCTGCGCTCGGCGGAGTATCTGGCGCTTAACCCCTCGGGCCGTGTGCCTGCCTTGGAAATCGACGGCGAAACCTTGTTCGAGACGGGGGCGATCACGCAGTACCTCTGCGAACGGTTCCCTGAGGCCAACATGGGCCGCGCTGCAGGCGATCCTGAACGGGCAAGCTGGCTTGTCTGGGTGCATTTCGCCGAAACCATCACCCAGCATTGCGCCGCTCTAACCCAACAGCATGTTGCCCTATACGAGGACCACATGCGCAGCCCCATCGTGATGAAACTGGAGGCCGCGCGGATCGGCAAATGCTACGCCGCATTGGAGGAGCGCCTGCAAGGGCGGGACTACCTATTAGATAGCGGATTTTCGGCGACGGATGTGTCTTGCGGCTACTCGGTTTATTCTGGGCAGCATTTCACCAAAATTGACGGCTACCCGCTGCTTGAGGCGTGGTATCAACGGGTCACGGCACGGCCCGCATTTCAGGCGTCTTTGCCCCCTGTTGGGGAGCGCCTGTATCCGCAGGACTTCTTCGAGATCCCCTCATGACGAAGCAGGTCGAGATATTCGAAGTCGGCCCGCGGGATGGTTTGCAAAATGAGGCCGCAAAGATCGCCACAGCGGATAAGATCGCCTTAGTTGATCTGCTGTCTACGGCTGGATTCAAGCGCATCGAGGTCGCCAGCTTTGTGTCCCCAAAATGGGTGCCGCAAATGGCCGACAGTGCGCAGGTCTTGGCTGGGATTGCCCGCAGGGATGGCGTGTCCTACGCGGCCCTGACCCCGAATATGCGCGGGCTTGAGGGTGCTATTAGCGCGAAGGCGGATGAGGTGGCGGTGTTTGCCAGCGCGTCCGAAGGGTTCTCCAAGGCGAATGTGAACGCCTCGATTGAGGAAAGCATCGCGCGGTTTGTCCCGATTATGGATGCGGCCCCCATGCGGGTGCGCGGGTATGTGTCCTGCGTGGCCGAATGCCCCTATGACGGGCCAACTGATCCAGCGCAGGTGGCGCGGGTGGTGGCGCAGATGTTTGAGCTGGGCTGTTATGAGGTTTCACTGGGGGACACCATCGGTCGGGCTACACCGGATCAAATTGGAGCCATGCTGCACGCAGTTCTAGAGGTTGCACCTGCGGATAAGCTCGCGGGGCATTTCCACGATACTTCGGGGCGGGCCTTGTTGAACATTGATGTGGCGCTGTCGCATGGGGTTCGGGTGTTTGACGCGGCTGTCGGTGGGTTGGGCGGTTGCCCCTATGCGCCCGGTGCGGCAGGGAATGTCGCGACGGAGGCCGTGCTAAGGCATGTTGAAGCCAAAGGGTTTGCCACAGGGATCGACGCGGATATCGTGGCTGAGGCAGCGGCTTTGGCCCAAAGCATGCGAGGGTAATTGACGTGATTAAACCGCTTTCAATTGCTGAGCGCCTCATGGGGATGAATGACACGGTATGGGCGCGCCATGCGAACCCTTGGTCTGTGTGGAGCCGATTTAGCATCTTGCCGCTTTTCGTGCTCGCGGTGTGGTCACGCCTTTGGATCGGGTGGTGGGCCTTGGCTCTGGTCGCTTTGGTGTGTGCGTGGACGTGGCTCAACCCGCGCGTTTTTCCGGCCCCAAAACGATTGGGCACATGGGCCAGCAAAGTCGTGCTTGGGGAGCAGTTGTATTTGACCCGTAAAGGCGAGGTGGATGCCCACCACATACGCGCAACATTTTGGCTGGGGCTAATGACGGTTCCTGCAGCACTTGTGATGGCGTGGGGGCTTTGGGCATTTTGGTGGGAATGGGCCGTGTTTGGAATGATGTTGGTGATGATATCGAAGACTTGGTTTTGTGACCGGATGGTTTGGATTTACGAGGACTTAACTCCTCAGGAAGAGGCATGATGTTTGAAACCCTGCTGCTAGAGATCGACCCGCGTGGCGTGGCCACGGTGACTTTGAACCGCCCCGATAAGCGCAATGCGATGTCGGGCGAAATGATCGCTGATCTGGCGGCCTGCGCGGCACAGCTCGCAGCGGACGGTGACGTGCGTGCGGTGGTGTTGCGCGGTGCGGGCGCTATGTTTTGCGCGGGCGGTGATCTCAATTGGATGCGGGCGCAGATCGACGCGGATGGCGAGACGCGTGCCCATGAAGCGGGTAAACTGGCGGCGATGCTGGGCGCATGGAACGCCATGCCCAAGCCGGTGATTGGTCGCATCGAAGGGGCTGCCTTTGGCGGTGGCGTGGGCTTGGCTTGCGTGTGCGATGTGGCAATTGCGACGACGGACGCAAAGTTCGGCCTGACCGAAACCAAACTGGGCCTGATCCCCGCCACCATCGGCCCCTACGTGATTGCGCGCATGGGAGAGGGCAACGCACGCCGTGTGTTCATGTCTAGTCGCGTGTTCGATGCGGCCGAAGCCCAAGCCCTTGGAATTATAGCAAGCCTATCAGACGACTTGGATGCCGCCATTGAGGCGGAAATAACCCCCTACTTGTCTTGTGCACCGGGGGCCGTGGCGGAGGCCAAAGCGCTGGCGCTTCATTTGGGGGGCGCACCTGCACAGGCAGAGGTTGCGCACTCCATTCAGGCATTGGTGACACGATGGGAGAGTGATGAAAGTGCCCAAGGTATCGCGGCTTTCTTTAACAAGCAGAAAGCGCCATGGAATAAGTAACGGTTGGGTTGTTTAAGGCGAAATACGACGTCAGCGAAGATATGCAGGAATGGAACCGCGACAGCTTTGACTGGGCGCAATCAAATGGCATCCTGACCCCGAGCACATGCGCTGGCGGGATTTATCGTCCGGCAGGGAGGAGTGGTGGTCAGGGCGAACCTTCCGCCACGTGCTGGCAGCCAAGTGATGCGGGCGCTGAAATAGCTGCACCAGTAGCCGTTGGACAAGGGGCGAATTTTTCACGGAGATTTTCACGGGGAAATGTGATGAATTGACCCGTTCCTTGACGGGGCCGCATCGGTTACAGTGCTGCAAAATAACCCCACAAGAGGGAGCAGTCCATGTTCACACGTCGTCATTTTATAGCCCTTACCGGTGCCTCCGCCATGCAAGCCTGTAGTGCGGGTGGTGGCACAGCCCCAGTTGCCAAGGCTGCGGTCTCTTCCATGCGTCCGGTCCCCAATGCCGCCTTTGACCGCTGGATTGAAAGCTTCCGGTCACGGGCCTCGTCTAGCGGGATTTCTGACGCCACCTTGCGCGCGGGTCTGCGCGGGGTCGGCTTCTTGCCGGATGTGATCGACCGCGATCGCAATCAGACGGAGTTCAAACGCAGCTTTGAGGACTATCTGGCGATCGTCGCCTCCGAGGAAAAGATCGCCGCTGGCCGTATTGCTTTTGCGCGGGAGCGGTCGCGACTGAACGCGATTGAGGCCAAATACGGCGTGCCTGCAAATGTGGTTGCAGCCATTTGGGGCGTAGAGAGCAACTTCGGCACCCGTCGTGGCGATATACCAGTGGTTTCTGCCACGGCTACGCTTGCGTTCGAAGGGCGGCGGGGCGCGTTCTTTGAGAAGCAGCTGATTGCCGCGTTGAAGATTTTGCAAACAGGCGACACCACGCCGGATCGCTTGGTCGGGTCTTGGGCGGGGGCTATGGGGCACACGCAATTTATCCCGACATCTTACCAGTTGTTTGCGGTGGACTTCACCGGCGATGGGCGTCGCGACATCTGGGCAGAGGATCCATCTGATGCTTTGGCGTCGACAGCCGCGTATTTGGCACGCTCCGGCTGGCAACGTTCGCAGCCTTGGGGGCGCGAAGTGACCAGTGGCGGGTTGCAACCCGACCCAGGTGGTCCACGGTTCTCGGTGGGGCAGAACTTTAAGGCGATCAAGCGATATAACAATTCCGACAACTATGCGCTTGGTGTCGGGCATTTGTCGGACCGTTTGGCAGGAGGTGGCCCACTTAAGACACCGTTCGGGCCGGATAAATACGGGCTGACGATCAGGGACCGCAAGCGCCTGCAAGAGCGTCTGACGGTCAACGGGTTTGACACCGGTGGCGCTGACGGTGTGTTGGGGCCTAAGTCCAAGGCGGCTATTACTGAATTCCAACGCAGCATTGGGTTAGAGCCCACGGGCAACCCGTCGCCTGAGCTGCTGCGCCGCTTGGGGTAGGGCGCGACTCGGTTTTCGAGCGGTCGGCGTTGTGAGGGGGTAAACTGTGAAATCCTAGTAAAATAGTAAGATTTATGTGGTCAAAAAATGGGAGTTTTCGATCAAATCTCAGGGGCTCCATCGGTTGACCGCCTTGGCGCTCAGGCGTAAAGATCAGCGCAGCCAATACTTCTGCATGTTGTGATCATGCAGGCGAGAAGGAGACATACGTGGACGAGCTTCTACGCGAATACCTGCCCATTCTTATTTTTCTGGCAATAGCCATTGGTTTGGGATTGGTTTTGATTCTAGCCGCGGCCGTTGTCGCAGTCCGAAATCCCGACCCTGAAAAAGTCTCTGCGTATGAGTGTGGCTTTAACGCCTTCGATGACGCACGCATGAAGTTCGACGTGCGGTTCTATCTGGTGTCGATCCTCTTCATTATCTTTGACCTAGAGGTCGCGTTCCTCTTCCCTTGGGCGGTAGCCTTTAAGGATGTGGGGCTGCTGGGCTTTTGGTCCATGATGATCTTCCTCGCGGTGCTGACAATCGGCTTCGCTTACGAATGGAAAAAGGGAGCACTCGAATGGGAGTAGCAACCGGAGCAAACACCGCCAGCTGGGACAAAGAAGTCGCCACGCAAGCGTTGAACACTGAACTGCAGGACAAGGGCTTCCTTGTCACCTCGACCGAGGACATCATCAATTGGGCGCGCACCGGCTCGCTGCACTGGATGACGTTTGGTTTGGCGTGCTGCGCCGTTGAGATGATGCACACCGCCATGCCGCGCTACGACATGGAACGGTTCGGCACAGCACCGCGCGCCTCCCCACGCCAGTCGGACCTGATGATTGTGGCGGGCACGCTGACCAACAAAATGGCCCCTGCGCTGCGCAAGGTGTACGACCAAATGCCAGAACCGCGTTACGTGATCTCTATGGGATCTTGCGCGAACGGCGGCGGCTACTACCATTATTCTTACAGCGTTGTGCGTGGTTGTGATCGGATCGTGCCGGTTGACCTCTACGTGCCGGGTTGCCCACCCACAGCCGAAGCGCTGCTTTACGGTATCCTTCAGTTGCAACGCAAAATCCGTCGGACGGGGAATATCATTCGATGACTGCTGCCCTTCAAGAACTTGCAGCTCATCTAGAGCTGAAACGCCCTGACTGCGTATTGACCACCGAGATCGCATTTGGCGAGCTGACCGTGCATATCGCACCTAGCTCGCTTGAAGCGTTTTCGGAGTTTCTAAAGACCGACCGCGCTTGCCGCTTCTCCACGATGGTGGACATCACGGCGGTGGATTACCCCTCCCGCGAGGCGCGATTCGAGGTGGTTTACCACTACCTGTCGATGTACCAAAATCACCGCATCCGCGTGAAGACAGCGATCCGCGAGGACGAAATCGTGCCGTCTTTGTGCGAGGTTTACCCGGCGGCCAACTGGTTCGAGCGCGAAATTTTCGACATGTTCGGCATCATGTTCTCGAACCACCCCGATTTGCGCCGCATTTTGACCGACTACGGTTTCCGCGGCTACCCATTGCGCAAAGACTTCCCGACGACGGGCTATGTCGAGGTCCGCTACGATGAGGCCGAGAAGCGCGTTGTGTATGAGCCAGTGAAACTGGTTCAAGAATACCGCCAGTTCGACTTCATGTCGCCATGGGAAGGTGCCGAGTACATCATGCCGGGTGACGAGAAGGCTGAAGAGGGGGCGAAGGGCTAATGCCAATGTGGCTTTATCTGATCATGGCGCTACTGACGATCATCCCTTTCTGGATGTTCCTGCCAAAGTTCAACCTACCATCGTGGTTTGCGATCTTTACGATCACACCGTTCACAGTCATCCCTTTGCTGTGGGTCATGGCTTATCGCGACAAGGTTACTATTCCGGGAATTGACAAATGATGGACGGCTCCAAATTCGATGACACCCTGACGGGCGAGCAGAAGATCCGAAACTTCAACATCAACTTCGGCCCGCAGCACCCTGCGGCGCACGGCGTGTTGCGTTTGGTTCTGGAGTTGGACGGCGAGATCGTTGAGCGGTGTGACCCGCATATCGGCCTGCTGCACCGTGGGACCGAGAAGCTCATGGAGAGCCGGACTTACCTGCAAAACTTGCCGTATTTCGACCGCTTGGACTACGTGTCCCCGATGAACCAAGAGCACGCTTGGTGCTTGGCCATCGAGAAGCTGACTGGCACCGAAGTTCCACGCCGCGCATCTTTGATCCGCGTGCTGTACTCGGAAATCGGCCGTATCCTGAACCACCTGCTGAACGTGACCACGCAAGCCTTGGACGTAGGCGCACTGACGCCGCCGCTTTGGGGCTTTGAGGAACGTGAAAAGCTGATGGAATTCTACGAGCGTGCTTGTGGCGCTCGTCTGCACGCGGCTTACTTCCGTCCGGGTGGGGTTCACCAAGATCTGCCGGATGCGTTGATCGATGACATCGAGACTTGGACAACAACTTTCCCTGATGTCCTTAATGACATCGATGGCCTGCTGTCCGACAACCGTATTTTCAAGCAACGCAACGCCGACATTGGCATCGTGAGCGAGCAAGACATTCTCGATTACGGTTTCACTGGTGTGATGGTGCGCGGCTCTGGCCTCGCGTGGGATTTGCGCCGCTCGCAGCCTTATGAGTGCTACGACGAGCTTGAGTTCGAAATCCCCGTTGGCAAAAACGGCGACTGCTTTGACCGCTACCTGTGCCGCATGGAAGAGATGCGTCAATCGCTGTCGATCATGCGCCAGTGCATCGACAAACTGCGGGTGGAGAAGGGCGACGTGATGGCGCGGGGCAAGATGACCCCACCAGCGCGTGGCGAGATGAAAACTTCCATGGAAGCGCTTATTCATCATTTCAAATTATACACCGAAGGGTTCCACGTCCCTGAAGGTGAAGTCTATGCGGCGATCGAAGCCCCTAAGGGTGAGTTCGGCGTGTATCTGGTGGCGGACGGGACGAATAAGCCTTACCGCGCCAAAATTAAAGCACCTGGGTTCCTGCATTTGCAGGCTATGGATTACATGTGCAAAGGTCACCAGCTTGCTGATGTGGCCGCTATTATTGGTACGATGGACGTAGTTTTTGGAGAGATTGATCGATGAAAAAGTTTTCCGCATTCGCCGCAGTGGGCGCCTTGACCTTGAGCGCCTGCCTTCCTTCACCCGAGTTGAGTGTTGATGACATCGATTTGGGCCGTTACGCCTCCGCGATGGCGCAGGTTGGCTGCATTGATTTTGACGGCATTACACACGCTGAAATCCGCAACCTTACGGGCTGGAAAGACACCAAGCTGGACAAAGTGCAAGAAGAGGCAGTCGCCCAGCTGCAAGCGATCGAACAACCCGGCGGCGGTATCCGCTCCACCGTAGGGGCGTGCGCGTAAGCGCCGTCCTTGACGCACAGATAAAGGCTTCAGACCTCCATGCTTCGCAGACTTCACGCCGATCAGCCTGATAGCTTCGCTTTCACCCCCGCAAACCTTGCGTGGGCGGATGCGCAGATTACCAAGTATCCGGAGGGGCGTCAGGCCTCCGCGATTATCCCACTGTTGTGGCGCGCTCAGGAGCAAGAGGGCTGGCTGACCCGCCCCGCCATAGAACACGTGGCGGACAAGCTGGGCATGGCCTATATCCGCGCGTTGGAAGTGGCGACGTTCTACTTCATGTTTCAGCTGCAACCTGTCGGCTCTATCGCGCATATTCAGATTTGCGGGACGACGTCTTGCATGATCTGCGGCGCGGAAGATTTGATCGGGGTGTGCAAAGAATTGATCGCCGAGAAACCGCATGAGATTTCTGCTGACGGCAAGTTCTCGTGGGAAGAGGTCGAGTGTTTGGGTGCCTGTGCCAATGCGCCCATGGCGCAAATCGGGAAAGATTACTACGAAGACCTGAGCGCCAAGAGCTTTCGTCAGATGATTGATATGCTGTCCAAAGGTGATGTCCCTACACCGGGTTCGCAAAATGGTCGCTACGCTGCAGAGCCGCGCAAGGGTCTGACATCGTTGACGGATTTTGACAGCGGCAAGACGCAGTATAATGCGTCTGTGCAATTGGCGGCTGATATCGGCGACACGGTGAAGCGCATTGACGGAACCGAGGTTCCATTGCTGGCCCCTTGGCAACATGGCGGCAAGGGTAAGGCTAAACCCAAAGCTGAAACAAAGGCGAAGCCCGCCGCGAAGCCGAAAGCACCGGCTAAGGCGAGCGCCAAACCTGCGCCCAAAACAGCGGAAAAACCTGCTACAAAAACTGCTACAAAAACTGGGGCCAAAGCCAAGCCTGTTGCCGCTGACGGGAAACCGGAGCTTTTGAAAAAGGCACGATCCGGCGGCGCAGATGATCTGAAAATGATCAAAGGGGTAGGCCCAAAACTTGAAGGCCTTCTTCATACACTAGGCGTATTCCACTTCGATCAAGTCGCCAGCTGGCGCAAGAAAGAAGTGGAATGGGTCGACGAAAACCTAGAAGGATTCAAAGGCCGCGTTTCCCGGGACGAGTGGGTGAAGCAAGCCAAAGTGCTAGCCAAAGGTGGTGCAACGGAATTTTCAAGTCGCGTAAAAAAAGGCGACGTCTACTAGTCTGAAACAGACGGGGAGTACGAAGAATGAGAGAGAACAACACTAATCAGTCGAGCTGCAAATCAGTTTGCTGGCTCGTATCATTGGTAGCGGGCGTATTGGTCGCCGCATTGCTGATGTCGATGCGCGAATTCGGCTTTTTAGCCGCAGCTTTCTGGGGGCTCGTAACATTGATCGCTGGCGGGTTCCTGTTGAACTTGGCGTTTTGTGGCAAGTCGGAGGCCTCGACCTCCATGCCTGCGAGTAGCGATAGCTCCTCCACAACATCTGCCCCCTTGGCATCGAGCGGCGACGCGACAACGTCCTCGGCCAGTGCGTCTACATCAGCCGTCGCTTCCACGGCAGCAGCAGCCTCGACAACCCCTGCGGCGAGCAGTGAGCCGAAAGTTAAACCTTCTGCTAATTTAGAGGGCGAAGCGGACGTAGCGTCTCGCAAGGGCGAATGGAAGTACGAAGCTGACGCTGATGCCAAAGCTGACACACCAGTTAAAAAGCCTGCGGCGAAGAAAACCACCGCGAAGAAACCAGCCGCCGCGAAGAAACCGGCAGCGGCTAAGAAACCTGCAGCCAAAAAGCCTGCGGCTACGAAAACTGCGGCGAAATCCACCTCGGGTACAGCTGCGACAACCAAATCTGAACCAAAAGCTAAGTCAGCACCTAAAGCGAAGGCTGCTGAGGCGAAAGCAACCGGAAAAGCCGCTCCGAAGGCGAAGGCAGCACCTAAAGCCAAGGCCGCAACTGCTGCCAAACCAGCCGCAAAAGCGAAGACTGCTAAACCCGCTGCTGCGAAAGCTAAAGCCAAGCCAGTCGCTGCTGACGGCAAGCCAGAGCTTTTGACCAAAGCCCGTGACGGCGGCCCAGATGATCTCAAGCAGATCAAAGGCGTTGGCCCGAAATTGGAAGGCGAGCTTCACAAGCAAGGCGTGTACCACTTCGATCAAGTTGCCAGCTGGCGCAAAAAAGAAGTGGAATGGGCCGACAACAATCTTGAGGGCGTAAAAGGCCGCGTTTCCCGTGATGAATGGGTGAAGCAAGCCAAGATCTTGGCCAAAGGCGGCCAGACCGAGTTCTCGAAGAAAGTGGAAAAGGGCGGGGTCTATTGACCCCTCCTAAGACTAAACGATGAGCGGGCCCTCGCAAGAGGACCCGCGCATGGTCAAACAGGCGCGACAAGCAGCAATCGTGATTTTTGCCACGATGCTGATCTGGGTCGGGGCGCAGGTGATCGGGGGGCAGCTTGGACTGCCCGCGAAATACGCCTTCCTGTTAGACATGATGGCAGGGGCCGCGTTCATATGGGCGTTGGTTGTATTATTACGAGTGTGGCACGCCAGACAGTAGGTGCGCGACGCGACACAAGAAGATCAGACAGGACGCGAAAGCTATGCTTGCAGACAAGGACCGCATCTTTACCAACCTTTACGGGATGCATGACCGCTCCCTAAAGGGCGCGAAAGCCCGTGGGCATTGGGATGGCACCGCCGCAATCATCAAGGGCGGGCGCGACAAGATTGTCGAAGACATGAAGGCCTCGGGCTTGCGTGGCCGTGGTGGCGCGGGCTTCCCGACAGGCCTGAAGTGGTCCTTCATGCCCAAGGAAAGCGACGGTCGCCCCAGCTATTTGGTGGTGAATGCCGACGAATCTGAGCCGGGCACATGCAAAGACCGCGAAATCATGCGCCATGACCCGCATACGTTGATTGAGGGGTGCCTGATCGCCTCCTTCGCGATGAACGCGAACGCCTGCTACATCTACATTCGCGGCGAGTACATCCGCGAGAAAGAGGCGCTGCAAGCCGCCATCGACGAATGCTACGAGGCCGGCCTAGTTGGCCCGAACGCGGCCAAATCCGGCTGGGATTTCGACATTTACCTGCACCACGGGGCAGGGGCCTACATCTGCGGCGAAGAAACCGCCCTGCTGGAAAGCCTAGAGGGCAAAAAAGGCATGCCACGTATGAAGCCGCCGTTCCCTGCAGGCGCCGGTTTGTACGGCTGCCCGACCACTGTGAACAATGTGGAATCCATTGCCGTGGTGCCAACGATCCTGCGCCGTGGTGGCGATTGGTTCTCCAGCTTTGGCCGCCCGAACAACGCGGGCACCAAGCTGTTTGCGATCTCGGGCCATGTGAACAACCCATGCGTGGTCGAAGAGGCCATGTCGATCCCGTTCAAGGAGCTGATTGACCGCCACTGTGGCGGCATTCGCGGCGGCTGGTCCAACCTGAAGGCCGTGATCCCTGGTGGGTCGTCGGTGCCGATGTTGCCCGGCGAGATGATGGAAAACGATTGCATCATGGACTTTGATTGGCTGCGTGAGCAACGCTCGGGCCTAGGGACGGCCGCTGTGATTGTGATGGATCAAAACACCGACATTATCAAAGCCATCTGGCGCTTATCGAAGTTCTACAAGCACGAGTCTTGCGGGCAATGCACCCCGTGTCGTGAAGGCACGGGCTGGATGATGCGCGTGATGGACCGCTTGGTCACTGGCGAAGCAGAGGTTGAGGAAATCGATATGCTGCTCGACGTGACCAAACAGGTCGAAGGCCACACCATTTGCGCCTTGGGCGATGCGGCGGCTTGGCCGATCCAAGGTCTGGTGCGCCACTTCCGCGACGAGATCGAGGATCGTATCAAACATAAACGGACTGGCCGCGTGTCAGCAGTGGCAGCAGAATGATGCGCGCGTTTGCTTTCATCCCCGCCTTCGCTGTGCTTGCAGCATGTGTTCCAACCGGTCCGGTAACGGAAGAGGCCCCGAAAGGCCCACCGATTGAGATCGTTGAAGCTGTTCGCGCAGCTGACACGTCGCGCATCGTGATGCGCTATAAAGATGGCACTGCGATCCCTACAACTGACGAAAACCGTGCGGTGATCCGCGCGATCGAGATTGCCTGCCATGAGGGCGAGAACGCGATCCCTGACACGCGTACGCGCGCGGATGGTCTGCTGACCATCAAGGTGTTCTGCGTCGGTGTTTTGGAAACTGGCCAAGTGATTGACGGATCGGGACTGAAGACATGATCCGTACGGCTCTCATAACGGCCTTAGTGTTGACCACGGCGTCTTGTTCGACACTGGCGCGTGATAAATCTCGCGGTGCAGAGAGCGAACGAGCTTTGCCATTCAAGGCCAAGCTGTCAAAGGGCGACGACAAGCGCGATATTGCGATCTCGGTTGAAAACAAGGGTGCAGGTGTTGAAGAAGTACGTGAAAGCGTGCGCTTTGAGGCTACGAAATATTGCTTATTGAACTTTGGCGGTTCGGAAGCGGAATGGCAGGTCAGCCCTGTCAGCGACGACTGGGCCTTCACTCAAGACGGAAACAAGCTGGTGTTTAACGCGCGCTGTGTCGCGCGCTAGGATGGAATGAGAATGTCGAGCGCAATGAAAACGGGATCCGACGCCTCTGCTGCCAATTTGGCGGCCGTGTTTGCGTGCGCCGACATTGCGGAGGTGTCCAGATGATCGGGCATCACCTTGCAGAATTGAACGTCGGAAAGCTACTCGCTCCTGTGGGTGATCCGCGTGTCGCAGAGTTCATCGACAACATTGAGCGGATCAACGGTCTAGGCAAACGGATGCCTGGCTTTGTGTGGATGCTGGAAGGCTCCGGCACGCCGGGGGCGACCGAGCACGCGATTGCGGGCGATCCGCAATATGTGCCGAACCTGACCGTTTGGGAAGATGCTGCCAGCCTAGAGACATTCGTCTGGGGCACTGTGCACAAACAATTCTACGAGAAGCGCCAAGAGTGGTTTGAGGTGCTGGACAAAATGCACTTCGTCATGTGGTGGGTGCCCATCGGGCATACGCCGACTTTGGACGAGGCGCTTGAAAGACTTGAGATGCTGAACACACAGGGCGACAGCCCCGAGGCGTTTGGCTGGGACTATTTAAAAGACGCGACCATGTGGAAAACACATGGCTGCCAAGTGGCTGCGGAATGATGGATGGACGATCAAAAACGTACCCCCGACAAGAGGCGATTACTGAGGTATCTCATGTTTTGGGAGGCCGCGGATCAGAGTTGGTGTATCGAATGCAAAAAGTTTCGATCTTTTTACTGGCAAAAATGCATCCACTGCGGTTGGGAGAATCCAGCTCGTATGAGAGGTCCCAAGGGGTTTTACGGCTGGATCAAGCCAATATTGGGTGGCGTTGTCTTTGCTGCGATCATAATTTTGATTGGATGGCTAGCCGATCTAGGGCTTGGAATATGAAAGCGGGCCGGCACCTCAACAGATTGACAACTGTCATCGGACGGCGCCGTAACCTCGCGCGCCAAATACAAAAAATCGAAGGCTTAGAGCTATGAGCGACCTAAAAAAAGTAATCATCGACGGCACTGAGGTCGAATGCGACGGGGCGATGACCCTGATCCAAGCGTGTGAGCAAGCGGGCGTCGAAGTTCCGCGCTTCTGCTACCACGAGCGTCTGACGATTGCGGGCAACTGCCGCATGTGTCTGGTTGAAGTCGTCGGCGGCCCACCTAAGCCTGCGGCCTCTTGCGCGATGCAGGTACGCGATTTGCGCCCCGGTCCTGAAGGCCAACCGCCTGTGGTGAAAACCAACTCGCCTATGGTAAAAAAGGCCCGCGAAGGGGTGATGGAATTCTTGCTGATCAACCACCCGCTGGATTGCCCGATTTGTGACCAAGGTGGCGAATGCGACCTGCAAGACCAAGCGATGGCTTACGGCGTAGATTTCTCTCGCTACCGCGAACCAAAGCGCGCGACAGATGATCTGGACCTTGGCCCATTGGTTGAGACCCATATGACCCGCTGCATCTCCTGCACCCGCTGCGTGCGCTTCACCTCCGAGGTGGCTGGCATCACGCAGATGGGCCAAACGGGCCGTGGCGAAGACGCAGAGATTACATCCTATTTGGGGCAAACCCTGAATTCCAACATGCAGGGCAACATCATTGACCTTTGCCCCGTTGGCGCGTTGGTCTCCAAGCCCTACGCCTTTACCGCCCGTCCGTGGGAGCTGACCAAGACCGAAAGCATCGACGTGATGGATGCCCTCGGCTCTAACATTCGCGTGGACACGAAAGGGCGTGAAGTCATGCGCTTCTTGCCGCGTAACCATGATGGCGTGAACGAGGAATGGATTTCCGACAAATCGCGCTTTGTATGGGACGGTCTGCGTCGCCAACGTTTGGACACGCCATACATCCGCGAAAACGGCAAGCTGCGCAAAGCAGGCTGGGGCGAGGCGCTTGAAGCGGCCTCTGCCGCGATGAAGGGCAAAAAACTTGCTGGTCTCGTTGGCGATTTGGCCCCGGTTGAGGCGGCGTTCGCGCTCAAGCAATTGATTGAAGGCCAAGGCGGCGTTGTTGAATGCCGCACGGATGGGGCAAAACTGCCTGCAGGTAACCGCTCTGGGTATGCTGGTACGGCGTCTCTGTCTGATATTGATACAGCTGATAAAATTCTGCTTATTGGCACGAACCCAAGTATAGAAGCGCCTGTGTTGAACGCTCGTATTCGTAAGGCGTGGTCGCGCGGCGCTGATGTTATTGTTGTCGGCGAAAATGTCGACCTCACCTACGAATACGAACATATGGGAACGGACCGTGCTGCGCTAGCACATGTCGCCGACCTCGATATGGCGGCGCTACAAGATTTGAATTGCGTGGCAATCATTGGCCAAGGTGCGTTGCGCGAAGCGGACGGCGAAGCAGTTTTGGCAACGGTTCAAGCAATCTGCGAGAAATCTGGCGACAAGAAACTGATGATCTTGCATACCGCCGCAGGTCGTGTGGGCGCGATGGACGCGGGCTGCACCAATGACGCGGGCATGGACGGCATCAAAGACGCTGAGGTGATCTTCAATCTAGGCGCAGATGAGATCGAAATCGAAGCTGGCCCATTTGTGATCTACCAAGGCTCACACGGGGACCGCGGGGCGCATCGCGCGGATATCATTCTGCCAGGTGCCGCCTACACAGAAGAGCAAGGCTTGTTCGTGAACACCGAAGGACGCCCACAACTGGCCCTTCGCGCGGGCTTCGCGCCGGGTGAGGCGAAAGACAACTGGGCCATTCTGCGCGCCTTGTCTGCGGAGTTGGGCGAGGCATTGCCATATGACAGCTTGGCTCAATTGCGCACTGCGCTGATTGCCGATGTGCCGCATCTGGCGAATATCGACGTTGTGCCAGAGAACACTTGGACACCGTTGAAGGTTAAGAAGATGGGCAAAGCGGACTTCCGCCCCGCCTTGACGGATTTCTACCTAACCAATCCGATCGCACGCGCGTCGGAATTGATGGCAGAGCTATCGGCGAATGCCAAAGCACGGGCGAACACCCCGATGGCTGCGGAGTAACGTGACATGCGCACGCGCATATTCCTTCTGGGGGCAGCCATGCTAGCGGCCTGTACCCCAACCGAGAACCCGTCGCAGGACTATTTTGCGCCGAAGTATCTTGGCATTGAAACCAGACGGCTCGACGATGACCTCGTCAGCTTTTTGGTGCGGATGAAGGGCGCGCGGACGAATGCGGACGTTGCGGATTATGGAAAATGTGCGGCCGCACAATACGCGCTGATCCGAGGTTTCGGATTTGCACGTCATGTGCGCACAAACGTACAGGAAGAGGGTGGCCTTTGGGCCGGAGATGCGGTTTACACCATCTCGGCTGCGCTGCCCGACGGATTGCAAACAATCGACGCCGAAGTGGCCGTCGCAGAATGTGCCGAAACCGGCATACCAACAGTTTGAGGGACCATGGCTGAATTTCTTTCATCTGGACTAGGGATCGCACTGATCATCGCCGCCCAATGCTTGGCAATGATCGCTTTCGTGATGATTTCCCTGCTGTTCTTGGTTTATGGCGACCGGAAAATCTGGGCCGCCGTACAAATGCGCCGTGGGCCAAATGTTGTGGGCGTCTTTGGGCTGCTGCAATCGGTGGCTGACGCATTGAAATATGTGGTCAAGGAAATCGTTATTCCGGCGGGCGCGGATAAATTCGTGTTCATGCTAGCGCCGATGCTGGCATTTGTGCTGGCGATCATCTCTTGGGCGGTGATTCCGTTCAATGACACTTGGGTGTTGGCCGATTTGAACGTCGCTATTCTCTATGTTTTCGCCATTGGCTCTTTGGAAGTTTATGGCGTGATCATGGGCGGCTGGGCGTCGAACTCCAAATACCCGTTCCTTGGGTGTCTGCGCTCTGCAGCGCAGATGATCTCTTATGAGGTCTCAATCGGGTTGATCATCATCGGCGTTGTGCTTTCCACGGGCTCGCTGAACTTCGGCGACATCGTGCGTGCGCAAGATGGCAACTACGGCTTCTTTAGCTGGTATTGGTTGCCACATCTTCCGATGGTGTTCTTGTTCTTTATCAGCGCCTTGGCCGAAACCAACCGCCCACCGTTTGACCTTCCTGAGGCTGAATCGGAACTGGTTGCGGGCTACCAAGTTGAGTACTCCTCAACGCCGTTCCTGCTGTTCATGGCCGGTGAATACATCGCCATCTTCTTGATGTGCGCGCTGATCACCTTGCTGTTCTTTGGCGGCTGGTTGTCCCCGATCCCATTCTTGCCGGATGGTCCTTTGTGGATGGTTGGCAAAATGGCGTTCTTCTTCTTCATGTTCGCCATGGTGAAGGCCATCGTGCCGCGCTACCGCTATGATCAGTTGATGCGCATTGGCTGGAAAGTGTTCCTGCCGCTGTCGCTGGGCTGGGTCGTGCTGGTCGCATTCTTTGCTCAATTCGGTGCATTCGGCGGGGCCTATGCCCGCTGGGCAGTGGGAGGTTAAACCATGTCAGTATCTTTCGGCCGCAAGGCAAAATATTTCCTGCTGCTCGACATGTTCAAAGGCATGCAACTGGGGCTGAAGTACTTCTTCGCGCCAAAGGCCACCTTGAACTACCCGCACGAAAAAGGCCCGTTGAGCCCGCGTTTCCGCGGTGAGCATGCGTTGCGCCGCTACCCTAACGGGGAAGAACGTTGCATTGCGTGTAAATTGTGCGAAGCGGTGTGCCCTGCGCAAGCGATCACCATCGATGCAGAGCCACGCGACGACGGCTCGCGACGCACCACCCGCTACGACATCGACATGACCAAATGCATCTACTGCGGTTTCTGCCAAGAGGCCTGCCCAGTGGACGCGATTGTTGAAGGCCCGAACTTCGAGTTCGCCACCGAGACCCGCGAAGAGCTGTTCTACGACAAGGACAAGCTGCTGGCGAACGGCGAACGTTGGGAGGGTGAGATCGCTCGGA
Source organism: Litoreibacter sp. (assembly GCF_039974535.1). Taxonomy (GTDB): domain Bacteria; phylum Pseudomonadota; class Alphaproteobacteria; order Rhodobacterales; family Rhodobacteraceae; genus Litoreibacter. The sequence goes on from NZ_JBDWIU010000012.1 coordinate 247,977, forward strand.
ACCTAGAAATGGACGCGCCCTACAGATGATCGATAGCCTAGGCACATACGCACGCGGCAAGGAATTGTCCGAGCAGGTGAACCCCGGCATGGAGGACGCGTTACGCGCCCGCTATGACGCGCTGGTTCCCGGCTTGGCCGAAACCGTCGTGGATGTGGCTTACGGCAAATTCTATGCGCGTGGCGGGGTGGACGAAAAGACACGTCTGTTGGCCACGATCGCGGCTTTGACGGCGATGGGTTCTCAAACTCGCCCGCAGTTGAAGGTGAACATCGGCTCGGCCCGTGCCGTCGGCGCCAGTCGCGAAGAGATCTGCGAGATCATTTTCCAGATGACGCTTTACGGCGGCTTTCCCGCGATGATCAACGCGATGAATGCCGCCATCGAGGTGTTTGACGCCGAGGAGGCCGACGCATGAGCGACCAGAGCAACCCTTTTGAGGCCTTCATAAAAATGGGGCAGGACATGGCGAAAACCATGAACCCTGCGCTAGAGGCTTTCACGCCCAAGGGCTTCGAGAACATTATGCCCACCATGTCCTCAGAGATGATGGAGCAATTCATGGGTAAGGGGTTGAGCCCCGAAGGGCTTGATGCCAAGACGCGCCTATTGCTGACCCTCTCGGGGTTGACGATTCAAGGTGCTCAGGGTGAAGCCCAGATCAGACTTACCGTGCGCCACCTCGTCGAGGCGGGTGCATCGAAACAAGAGATTGCCGAAACGATTGCACAAGCGGCAATGTTTGGCGGCGTACCGGCCATGTCAAAAGCGATGGAGCTTGCGACGGAAGTGCTGGACGAAGAAGGGACAAGCTAATGGGCTTCGCTGATTTCGCATTCTACCTATTTGCCATTACGGTCGTGACCTCGGGCATGTTCGTTGTGGTGTCACGCAACCCCGTGCACTCGGTGCTGTGGTTGATCTTGGCGTTCCTATCCTCCGCTGGGCTGTTTGTTTTGCTCGGCGCGGAATTCGTCGCCATGCTGATGATCATCGTCTACGTGGGCGCGGTTGCGGTGTTGTTCCTCTTTGTGGTGATGATGCTGGATGTCGACTTCGCGGAGCTGCGCGGTGAGTTGGCGAAATTCGTACCGCTCGCAGGATTGATCGGCGTTATTTTGTTGATGGAACTGGCCTTGGTCTTCGGCGCTTGGACAGGTGCTGAGAACGCGGCTGATCTGCGCGATGCGGTTGCACCGGCATTGGAAGACACGCAGAACACGGCGGCCTTGGGCCAGCTGATCTACACCAAATACATCTACCTGTTCCAAGCGGCGGGCCTGATCCTGCTGGTCGCGATGATCGGCGCTATCGTGCTGACACTGCGCCACCGCCCAGACATCAAGCGCCAAAACGTATTGAGCCAAATCTACCGCGACCCAAGCGAGCAGATGGAGCTGAAAGACGTCAAGCCGGGGCAGGGGTTGTGATGAAAACTTCTGAGAGAAAAATCGAGACTATGTTGAAGGAAAACGCCAAATGATCGGACTTGAGCACTATCTCACCGTAGCGGCGGCCTTGTTCGTCATCGGCATTTTCGGCATCTTCGTGAACCGCAAGAACGTCATCATTATCTTGATGTCGATCGAGCTGATGCTGCTCGCGGTGAACATTAACTTCGTGGCTTTCTCCAGCTACCTCGGCGACCTCGCAGGACAGGTATTTACCTTGTTCGTGCTGACGGTTGCGGCGGCTGAGGCGGCGATTGGGCTGGCCATTTTGGTCTGCTTCTTCCGAAACCGCGGCACCATCGCCGTGGAAGACGTCAACGTGATGAAGGGCTAAGTCACTATGGAAACCATCATCCTCTTTGGTCCCCTGATCGGTGCCTTGATCTGCGGCTTCGGCTGGAAGTTCATCGGCGAGCAGGCGGGCTGTGTGATTGCCACTGGGCTGCTGTTCTTATCGGCGCTTCTGAGCTGGATCGTCTTCTTGACGTTCGACGGTACAACCGAAACCATCGAGCTGCTGCGCTGGATTCAATCTGGCACGTTGGACACCTCTTGGGCCATCCGCGTGGACCGCTTGACCGCGATCATGCTGATCGTCGTGACCACTGTATCGAGCCTCGTGCACCTGTATTCCTTTGGCTACATGGCGCATGACGAACACTTCGGCGAAGGCGTCAGTTACAAGCCGCGCTTCTTTGCGTATCTGTCGTTCTTTACCTTCACGATGCTGATGCTGGTGACCTCTGACAACTTGGTTCAGATGTTCTTTGGCTGGGAAGGTGTGGGCGTCGCGTCCTACTTGCTGATCGGTTTCTACTACAAAAAGCCGTCCGCAAATGCCGCTGCCATCAAAGCCTTCGTGGTAAACCGCGTCGGCGACTTTGGCTTCGCGCTTGGTATCTTCGGGCTGTTCTATCTGACCGACAGCATCAACTTTTCGGATGTTTTCGCAGCCACCCCTGAGCTGGCTGAGACGCAGTTGCACTTCTTGTGGACTGACTGGAACGCGGCGAACTTGTTGGCTTTCTTGTTGTTCATCGGCGCGATGGGCAAATCGGCACAATTGTTCCTACACACTTGGTTGCCCGACGCGATGGAAGGCCCGACGCCTGTGTCGGCCTTGATCCACGCCGCGACCATGGTGACGGCTGGTGTCTTCCTTGTGTGCCGCATGTCGCCTCTGATGGAATTCGCACCGGACGCCAAGTCGTTTATCGTGGTGATGGGGGCGACGACTGCCTTCTTCGCAGCGACAGTGGGCCTTGTGCAAAACGACATCAAGCGCGTGATTGCATATTCGACCTGCTCGCAGCTGGGCTACATGTTCGTTGCAGCTGGTGTTGGCGTCTACTCGGTCGCGATGTTCCACCTTCTGACACACGCCTTCTTCAAGGCGATGTTGTTCCTTGGCGCAGGCTCGGTGATCCACGCGATGCACCACGAGCAAGACATGCGTAACTACGGCAACCTGCGTAAGAAGATCCCGCTGACCTTCTGGGCGATGATGATCGGCACCTTGGCAATCACGGGGGTTGGCATTCCGCTGACCCACATCGGCTTTGCGGGCTTCCTGTCCAAAGATGCGATCATCGAGAGCGCATGGGGCGGCGGGTCTGGCTACGCCTTCTGGTTGCTGGTTATCGCGGCTGTGTTCACGTCGTTCTACTCGTGGCGTCTGATGTTCATGACGTTCTACGGCACGGAGCGCGGCGACAAGCACACGCATGAGCACGCGCATGAAAGCCCGATGGTTATGTTGGTGCCTCTTGGGGTGCTGGCTGTGGGCGCAGTCTTCGCGGGCATGGTGTTCTTCAAGCCATTCTTCGGCGACCACCACGATGTGGAGAAGTTCTTCGGCATGACCCAAGGCGAGCACCACGCATTGGTTGATCCAAACACACTGAGCATGGCAGCGGTTGCTGCTGGCACCGACGACGGACATGACGATCACGCCGATGAGAGTGATCACGGTGAGCCGCAAGTCCCAGGGCAGGGCGCTATCTACATGGGCGTCGACAACCACACGATGGACAACGCACACCACGCCCCGAACTGGGTTAAGGTCGCACCGTTCATTGCGATGTTAATCGGCTTCTTCACTGCTTGGTTGTTCTACATCAAGAACCCAAGCCTGCCGGGTCGTTTGGCCAAGAACCAGAAGCACCTCTACCAGTTCTTGCTGAACAAATGGTACTTCGACGAGCTGTATGACTTTATCTTCATCCGCCCGGCCAAATGGCTTGGCAACTTCTTGTGGACCCGCGGCGACGGCAACGTCATCGACGGCTCGATCAACGGGGTTGCACTGGGTGCCGTGCCGTTCCTGACCCGCCTTGCTGGTCGTGCGCAATCGGGCTTCATGTTCCACTACGCTTTCGCAATGGTGATTGGCGTGGTTCTAATTATCACTTGGTTCGCAGTTGGCGGCCCAACAATTGAGACTGGCGTCGGGGGCGGTCACTAATGGACAACTTACTTTCCGTTATCACCTTCACGCCGCTGGTTGCGGCGCTGATATTGGCCGTGTTCCTGCGCGGCGATGATGAAGCCTCGCAACGCAACGCCAAGTGGCTGGCGCTGATTGCGACTGGCGTGACTTTCTTGCTGTCGATCTTTGTCTACACCGGCTTTGACGCCGCCAACACGGGCTTTCAGTTCGTAGAGGAACGCGACTGGCTGGTGGGCCTGAAGTACAAGATGGGCGTTGACGGCATTTCCGTCACCTTCGTTTTGCTGACCACATTCCTGATGCCGCTGGTCATTGCCAGCTGCTGGGATGTGAAGACGCGGGTGAAGGACTATATGATCGCCTTCTTGCTGCTCGAGACCTTGATGCTTGGCGTGTTCTGCGCGCTGGACCTGATCTTGTTCTACCTCTTCTTTGAGGCGGGGCTGATCCCGATGTTCTTGATTATTGGTATCTGGGGCGGGGCGAACCGCATCTACGCGTCGTTCAAGTTCTTCCTCTACACGCTGCTTGGCTCCGTGCTGATGCTGGTTGCCATGATTGCCATGTATATGGACGCAGGCACCACGGACATTCCGAGCTTACTGACACATACTTTCGCATCCGAGAGCTTTAGCATTGCAGGCGTCACCATCGTGGGTGGGTTGCAGACTTTGATGTTCTTGGCATTCTTCGCCAGCTTCGCGGTGAAAATGCCGATGTGGCCCGTTCACACGTGGTTGCCTGACGCGCACGTTCAAGCGCCGACCGCTGGCTCCGTTGTTCTGGCGGCGATCTTGCTGAAGATGGGCGGTTACGGCTTCTTGCGCTTCTCGCTGCCGATGTTCCCCGTTGGGGCGGACGTCATGGCGAGCTATGTTTTGTGGCTCTCCGCCATTGCGATTATCTACACGTCGCTGGTGGCCCTTGTGCAGTCGGACATGAAGAAACTGATTGCTTATTCATCGGTGGCCCACATGGGCTACGTGACCATGGGCATTTTCGCGGCGAACCAGCAAGGCGTTGACGGCGCGATCTTCCAGATGATTTCCCACGGGTTCATCTCGGGGGCGTTGTTCCTTTGCGTGGGCGTGATCTACGACCGCATGCACACCCGCGAGATCGACGCTTACGGCGGCCTTGTGAACAAGATGCCCGCTTACGCGCTGATCTTCATGTTCTTCACGATGGCCAATGTTGGCTTGCCGGGGACCTCGGGCTTTGTCGGTGAATTCTTGACGCTGATGGGCGTGTTCCAAGTCAACACTTGGGTGGCGATGTTTGCGACCACTGGTGTGATCTTGTCGGCAGCCTACGGGCTGTGGCTCTACCGCCGCGTCGTCATGGGGGACCTGATTAAGGAAAGCCTGAAGTCGATCACCGACATGACAACACGTGAGCGTGCGATCTTTGCACCATTGGTCATCATGACCATTCTGCTGGGTGTCTACCCCGCGTTGGTGCTGGACCTGATCGGGCCAAGCGTAGAAGCGCTGGTCTCCAACTATGATACTGCGTTGCTAGACGGCGGCGTGACCACGGCTGTGGCCGGACACTAAGGACGGATAAGATGATCCAAGCTGACCTGAATATCGTTCTGCCCGAAGTCTTGCTGGCGCTTTTCGCCATGCTGGCGCTGCTGGGTGGGGTCTATACGACCAAGGATAAATCCGCGCCACTGGTGCTTTGGGCCACGAGCATAGTGTTTGTCGCACTTGCCGCGTGGATTGGCATCAACGGTGGGGGGGCAAACGAAGCCTTCGACGGCGCCTTTGTGGATGACGGCTTCTCGCGCTTCGCCAAGGTGACGATCCTGCTGTCAGCTGCTGCGATCTTGCTGCTCAGCCAAGATTATATGACCCGCCACGGGTTGTTCCGCTTTGAGTACCCGATCCTTGTTGCCCTGTCTGTTGTGGGCATGATGATGATGGTCTCTGCGGGCGACTTGATGGCGCTATACATGGGGTTGGAGCTGCAATCCTTGGCGCTTTACGTTGTGGCCTCCCTGCGCCGCGACTCGGCGAAGTCCACTGAGGCTGGCTTGAAGTATTTCGTGCTGGGGGCGCTATCCTCGGGCATGCTGCTTTATGGTGCGTCGCTGGTTTACGGCTACGCTGGTACGACATTGTTTGCGGGCATCTATTCCACCGTACATGCGGGCGATGTCTCGCTTGGCCTGCTGTTTGGCTTGGTCTTCGTGGTCGCTGGTTTGGCCTTCAAGGTGTCAGCCGCGCCTTTCCACATGTGGACCCCTGACGTATACGAGGGCTCGCCCACACCGATCACAGCCTTCTTCGCGACGGCCCCGAAAGTGGCGGCGATGGGCTTGTTTGCTCGCGTTGTGCACGATGCATTTGGCGGCGCGGTTGCTGACTGGTCCCAGATCGTGGCGTTCTTGTCGATTGCCTCCATGTTCCTTGGCGCGATTGCAGCCATTGGCCAGCGCGACATCAAGCGCCTGATGGCCTATTCCTCCATTGCGCATATGGGCTTTGCCTTGATGGGCTTGGCGTCGGGCACGGCAGAAGGCGTGCAGGCGATGCTGATCTATATGGCGATCTATGTGACCATGAATATCGGCACCTTCGCCTTCATCTTGTCGATGGAGAAGGACGGCCAGCCGGTGACTGACATCGACGCGCTGCAAAATTACTCCAAGAAAGAGCCGTTGCGCGCCTTGGCGATGTTGGTCTTGATGTTCTCGCTGGCGGGTATACCGCCGATGGTGGGCTTCTTCGGGAAGTTCTACGTCCTAAAAGCCGCTGTTGACGCCAACATGGCATGGCTGGCTGTGGCAGGTGTGGTCGCTTCCGTTATTGGTGCATTCTACTACCTGCGGGTCATCTATTACATGTACTTTGGCGAAGAGCGTGACGAGCTGAACGGCTCCATGCCGATGGTCAATTGGCTGTTCTTGATGGGCTCCGCGGCGGTGATGTTGGTGGGCGTTATCAACCTGTTCGGCATTGAGGGCTTGGCGATGGCTGCCGCTGGTGCACTTGTCCACTAAGTGGCCGGAAGGCTATGGGTTGATCACGCTGGAGAGCGTGGACAGCACCATGGCGGAAGCAAACCGTCGGGCCGGAACATTGGCTGGCCCGACATGGATCATCGCCAAAGAGCAGACCGCCGCACATGGTCGCCGTGGTCGCACATGGTCAAACCCCAAGGGTAACTTCGCGGGCACCTTGGTACTGCATCCCAAAGAACCTCCTGAGCTGGTCTCGCTACGCTCCTTCGTGGCGGCACTCGCCCTGTTTGACACCTGCGTGGCGCTGACGGGGCGGGCGGAAGCGTTCACGCTTAAGTGGCCCAACGATGTGCTGCTACACGGCGGCAAGCTGGCGGGCATTTTGCTGGCGAGCGCGGGGCAGGGTGGCTCCCTTGATAGTCTTGCCATTGGGATAGGGGTGAACCTTAAGGACGCCCCGGATACGGCCGATCTCGAGCAACGTGCAGTTGCTCCGGTCAGCTTACAATGCGTCGGTGCCTCGGTAGATGCGGAGGACTTCGGATTGGAGTTGGCCGCGGCATATGCGCGTTGGGAAATTCAATTCACCACCTTCGGCTTCGCCCCCATCCGCGAGGCATGGCTGGCTAAAGCCGCGCGATTGGGTGAGGTGATCACTGCACGCACGGTTCGCGATGAATTCACCGGTACGTTTGATGGGATCGATGCCTCCGGTAACCTGATCCTACGCACACCCAAAGGTGTGGAAGCCATTGCCGCAGCTGACGTGTATTTTCAGTGAATCGGTGTGCTTTGACCCTGTACGCAATGGGGTATATGCACGGGGCAAGAAATAAGGGCTAAAACATGCTACTGGCGATCGACTGCGGAAACACCAACACCGTGTTCTCCATCTGGGATGGGGAGCAGTTTATCGCGACGTGGCGCACCTCAACCGAATGGCAGCGTACGGCGGATCAGTATTACGTTTGGCTGTCGACCCTGATGCGGTTCGAGAAGATCGACGTTGAGATCACGGAAGTGATCATTTCCTCCACCGTGCCGCGAGTTGTCTTTAACCTGCGGGTGTTCACAGACCGCTATTTCAACACGCGCCCGCTTGTGGTGGGCAAAGACGGCTGCGAGCTGCCTGTGGATGTACGCGTGGACGAAGGCACGGCAGTTGGCCCCGACCGGCTTGTGAACACCGTCGCAGGGCATGACCTGTTTGGCGGCGACCTGATCGTCGTGGATTTCGGCACCGCGACCACCTTTGATGTGGTTGATAGCGACGGGGCCTATATCGGCGGTGTGATCGCGCCGGGGGTGAACCTGAGCTTGGAGGCGCTGCACCAAGCGGCTGCGGCGTTACCACACGTCGATATTACCAAGCCACAAGCAGTAATCGGTACGAATACGGTTGCGTGCATGCAGTCGGGTGTGTTCTGGGGCTATATCGGCCTGATCAAAGAGATCTGCGCCCGCATCAAAGCCGAGCGCGGCCGCGATATGAAAGTAATTTCCACCGGGGGGTTGGCGCCGCTGTTTCAGCAGGCAGACGCCCTATTTGATGAATTCGACGATGATCTGACCATGCATGGGCTGGTGGTCATCAATACGCACAATAGAAAGAATAGCTAAAAATGGCAGGCGAACGATTGGTCTACCTTCCCCTTGGCGGGGCGGGCGAAGTCGGCATGAACATGTATCTCTACGGCTACGGGAAACCGGGCAAAGAGCGTTTCATCTTGGTCGACATGGGCGTGACCTTCCCGGACATGGACAGCACCCCTGGTGTTGATCTGATTTTCCCAGACATCGAATGGATCGCGGACCGCGCCAAGCGGTTGGACGGCATCTTTATCACCCACGCGCATGAAGACCACGTCGGCGCTGTGGGGCATCTGTATAGCCGCCTTAAGGCTCCGATCTACACCCGCAAATTCACCGGCCATATCGCCGCGCTGAAAATGGCCGAGCATGGCTATGACGGCTCCGAGATCAATGTGATCGGGGCGATGCCCGAGCAGATTCAGGTCGGTGATTTCAAAGTGGGCTTCATGCCCATTTCGCACTCGATCCCTGAAAGTGCTGGATTGGTCATCGATACGCCTGACGGGCGGGTGGTTCACTCTGGCGACTTTAAGATCGACGAGACACCTGTTCTGGGCGAGCCGTTTGATCGCGAGGCTTGGGCGGCTTTGGCGCCGGTCAAGGCGTTGATCTGCGACTCGACCAATGTGTTCTCGCGCCACGAAGGCCGCTCCGAGGCAACCGTAGGCCCGAACATCGTACCATTGGTCCGCGAGGCCACGGGCATGGTTGTGGCGACGACATTCGCGTCCAACATCGCACGGGTGAAGACCTTGGCCGAAGCTGGTCGTGAGGCAGGGCGCTCGGTTTGCCTGATGGGCCGTTCCATGCAGCGCATGGTGAAGGCTGGGATCGAGACGGGCGTGGTCACCGACTTCCCGCCCTACATCTTGCCCGAAGAGGCCCGCGACGTGCCGCGCGAAAACCTGCTGATCTTGGCCACAGGATCCCAAGGCGAGCGCCGCGCCGCCACCGCGCAACTGTCGCGTGGCAAGTTCCTTGGCATATCCTTGCGCGAAGGGGACACGGTCCTGTTCTCGTCCAAGACCATTCCGGGAAATGAGACCTCCGTTGGCCAAATCGTCAACAACTTCAGTGAGATGGGCGTCGATGTGATCGACGACAAGATGGCGGATATTCACGTATCTGGTCACGCGAACCGTCCTGATTTGGAAGAAATGCACCGTCTGGTGAAGCCGCAAATCTTGATCCCGAACCACGGGGAGCACCGGATGCTGCGCGAGCATGCCAAGATCGGTGAGGCCAATGGCATCGCCTCTGTAGTGGCACCAAATGGCACAATGGTGTCGCTGTCCGGTAACCGCCCTGAGGTGGTTGAGTTTATCGAGACGGGTCGTTTGTACCTAGATGGCTCTGTCCAGATCGGGGCTTTGGACGGGGTCGTGCGTGACCGTATCCGCATGGCTCTGAACGGGCAGGTGGTGATTGGCATTTTGATCGACGAAGAGGATGATCCGCTGTCTGATGCGTGGTGTGAGCTTCGCGGCCTGCCAGAGACGGGCAAATCCCGCGCGCCGTTGCAAGACATCTTGGAGGAAGAGGTGGGCCAGTTCCTTGGCCGCGCCAATGCCAAGACCGTTGCCAATGACGACAAGCTGGAAGAGCAGATCAAGCGGATCGTGCGCCAGACCTCCCAAAAGGAAATTGGCAAGAAGCCCGAAGTGGTTGTGCTGATTTCAAGATTGGCGGCCTAAGTCTCTTAGACATAGCTTACAAAAAAGCCCCCGAAGCTGTTCCGCTTCGGGGGCTTTTTTAATTGGGTGTGACGTGGCGCTTAGTCGGCGCGACGCTCCGCAAAACTTTTCTCGATGAAGGTTGGCAGGTGGTCGCCCAAGCCCACGACTTTCGGGCCACGGTCTTCGTTGCGGCCACGGCCTTTGCCACCACGTGAGCGCGAACGCGGTGCGTTCTCTTGCTTGGGTGCGGCTTCTTTTTCACGAGGCTTGTTTTCAGCTGCAGCTTCCACCTTCTTCGCAGGCTTGGCCTTTGCTTCAGTGGGTGTCTCATCGACAGGGGCAGGGGCTTCGGTTGTGGCCTCTACTTCCACGACCTTCACCTCAGCCTCTTTGGCCTTGGAACGGCTGCGGGAGCGGGAGCGCGACTTCGTCGGGCGCTCCTCTTTGGTGTCGGCTGCTACATCGGCTTCCGTTGCTTTGGACACGGGCGCTTTTTGCTCGCCAACGTCGCCGCGTGGAACTGGTGTTTCGATCAAGCTTTCGATCGCCGCCAATTGCTTTTCGTCCTTGGGGGTCGAAATCATCATCGCAGTCCCAAGACGGCCCGCGCGACCGGTGCGGCCAATGCGGTGCACATAGTCTTCGGCATGGCCCGGAACGTCGAAGTTGAACACGTGGCTCACGTTCGGAATATCCAACCCACGTGCCGCGACATCGGAGGCCACGAGGAAACGGATTTTGCCGTCTCGGAAACCTTCCAACGTGCGCATGCGGTGGTTTTGGTCCAGATCGCCGTGGATCGGTTCCGCGTCATGGCCGTATTTTTTCAACGACTTGGCAACGATATCCACATCAACCTTACGGTTGCAGAAGATGATGCCGTTGGTGACTTTCTCGCCCTCTTGGTCGATCAACTTGCGCAGGAAGTCGCGCTTTTGCTTGGCTTGAGCGTCGCGGCGGGTGCCGGGCAGCTCATAGAGCAATTGCGTGATCGTATCTGAAGTCGTCGCCTGACGGGCCACTTCGATCCGTTCTGGATTGGACAAAAAGGTGTTGGTGATCCGTTCAATCTCTGGCGCCATAGTGGCCGAGAAGAACAATGTTTGGCGGGTGAACGGTGTCATCTGGAAGATGCGCTCGATGTCAGGGATGAAGCCCATGTCCAGCATGCGGTCGGCTTCGTCAACAACCATGACTTTAACGTCAGACAAGATCAGTTTGCCGCGTTCGAAATGGTCCAGAAGGCGGCCCGGCGTGGCAATGAGAACGTCAACGCCGCGATCGATCAATGCGTCTTGTTCTTTGAACGAAACGCCGCCGATCAGCAGGGCCTTGGTCAGCTTGGTGTGCTTGGCGTAGAGGTCGAAGTTCTCTGCAACCTGCGCCGCTAATTCGCGGGTAGGGGCCAGAACCAAGGAGCGGGGCATACGTGCCCGCGCGCGTCCACGGTTCAGCAAGGTGATCATCGGCAGGGTAAAGCTGGCAGTTTTGCCCGTACCGGTCTGCGCGATGCCTAGAACATCGCGGCCCTCTAAAGCGGGCGGGATAGCGCCGGCTTGAATGGGGGTAGGCTCTGTGTAGCCAACTTCGTCAATCGCCTTAAGAACTTTGGCGTGCAACTTCAGGTCTGTGAATTTTGTCATGTATATCCAAATTGCGCAGCCCCACCATGGGGCAACATGCGGCAGAAATTGGGGACGCAGGTTCCAACGCGTCCCTGCGTCGACTTGTGGACGTTTTCCACAGGTACGCAGCATGTAGCCCGAGTAGATGCAGAGGTCAATAAATACGGGAAAACAGGCGCTTTATTGGTATAAAACAAGCGCCTGTTTGCAACAATTCACGAAAAATCAACCAATTGATGACGATCTAACTCCGAGAGAATCGGCGTGTCGCCACGAGTACGCCCAAGACGACCAACGCGACCGCCAGCCAATTGACGCCAATGGAGTTCTCCTTGCCCAGCCCTACCATGGCGGCTGTCACTAATCCTGAGCAAGTCATCAACGCACCCAACATCGCCTGCCAAGGACCCGGGCGCATCTCGGCCTTTGTTCTACTTCCCGCCTCGAACACCACGAAGACCAGCACAAAGGGGATAAGAACGGCGGTGAATAACATCACCCAAATTGGGCGCATGGCCCACCATAACCCTGTGCCGGGGGCCTCGTGAAGACCGATGCCGCCAAACAGGTAGGCCGTGATGCCAACGACGATCAAAAGCGCTGTCATATGCCATAGATAAATCGACATGATCATCTGGTTGAACACGATGACCCATGCCCAGATACGAGTATTCTGCAGCCATCTTTGAGCCACATCCGTGAGCAAAAGGATGATGCCGATTTGTACGCTGCCCACGGCAAGCATAGCGGTAGTAGGAGGGCGGGTATTGGACATCTCAGCACCCGGAACGCTGACCATGGCGACCGGAAAGCCGAAGTGCACAATCAAGATGTAGAGCCATGCGAGGCCGATAGCGATAAAACCAAGGGCCCAAGGCTTAGGGCGTTTCGCCTGTCCCCACCAATAGCCAAGCTGATGAACCGCTAGCCAAACGAAGGCGTAATTGGTCCAACGTAGCCAGCCTTGGTCTGCGCCAAAAGCGATAGCATCCACCAAGATTGCCGCAAGTGCCAGCAAGCCCACGGATGTGATCCCCAGCTTATCCCACATCGCCATCGTTACAGGGACGGCCATGGTCATGATGATATAGACGGCGAGGAACCAAACAGGCACGAGCGCGGCTTGCGATGCAGTTGAGATTAACTCAACGGAGACACCCAAAGCGTGCGCTACGACGCCTGCAACGGCCCAAGCGAGGACGACAGGAACCGTGGGTTTCAACAGGCGCGACAGGCGCGAAGAGGCCCACGCGGATTTCTTCACAGGATCCTTGCACGCTGATGTCCAAGACAACCCGTTGGAGAAGCCGCCAACGAAGAAAAAGACCGGCATCACTTGGAACAACCAGGTTGCGTAATGGGTCCAGCGTTGTTCGGCCAGCAGGATGACGAATTCCAACTCGCCATCGCGGATCACACCAGCGACCAGCAGCCAATGGCCTAATATGACAAAACTGATGGCGATGGCACGGTAGAGATCAACGGCACGGTTGCGTGTCTCTGGGGTGCGTTCGGCGGCCCAATGGGCTGCGGCCAGAAGCCCTTTGGGCATCTTCTCAGGTGTTTGGGATGTGGTCACGTGCGCTGCTCTATATGTTTGTTATAATTTAGTTTTAGGCCGATTTCTGGCCATGATATAACAAGCATAACAGAAGTGCCGACGCAAATCGACACTTCTGCGAAGGGCGTGAATTACACCATCATTTCCTTGGTCGCGCTGAGCGTCACATCGGGGTAATCGCGGGCCACGCGGTCGATGTCCCATTGCAGGCGGGTCAGGAACACCACGTCGCCGTCGTTGTCATGGCTGATGTGCTGCTTGTTGGCCTCGATGAACTTGTCCACCGCGTCCTTGTCGCCGGTAACCCAGCGGGCAGAGGTGAATTGCGAACCCTCAAAGCGCACGGGCAGGCCGTATTCCAACTCGATGCGTGAGGCGAGCACCTCGAATTGCAATGCGCCCACAACGCCCACGATAAAGCCGGAGCCGAAGGCCGGTTTGAACACTTTCGCGGCGCCTTCTTCTGCGAACTGCATCAACGCTTTTTCCAAATGCTTGGATTTCAGCGGGTCACCCGCGCGGCAGGTTTGCAGCAATTCCGGCGCGAAGGAGGGGATGCCCGTGGCGCGGATCATCTCGCCTTCGGTCAACGTGTCGCCGATGCGCAGCTGGCCGTGGTTGGGGATGCCCATGATGTCGCCGGCCCAAGCCTCTTCGGCCAATTCGCGGTCAGAGGCGAGGAACAGCACAGGGTTTGAGATCGCCATAGGTTTCTTGGTGCGTACATGGGTCAGTTTCATGCCGCGTTTGAAGTGGCCCGAGGCCATGCGCACAAAGGCCACGCGGTCGCGGTGCTTGGGATCCATATTGGCTTGGACTTTGAAGACAAAGCCGCAAACCTTTGTCTCGTCAGGTGAAATTGCGCGTGGGCTGGCTTTTTGCGGCTGTGGCTGTGGGCCGAAATCCGCGATGCCCTGCATCAATTCCTGCACCCCGAACGAGTTAATGGCAGAACCGAACCAGATCGGTGTCATGGTTCCGTCAAGGAAGTCTTGGTGGTTGAAGGTGGGAAGCAATTCCTTCGCCATTTCAATCTCTTCTAAGAATTGCTTCAACTGCGCCTCTGGCACATGTTCGGCCAGTTTCGGATCGTCCAACCCGTTAATCTCGATGCTCTCGGCGACCTTGTTACGGTCTGCACGGTCCATCAATTCAAGGCGGTCATTGATCAGATCGTAACACCCCATGAAGTCGCGACCCACGCCAATGGGCCAAGACGCAGGTGTCACGTCAATCGCAAGGTTTTCTTGGATTTCGTCAATAATCTCAAATGTATCGCGGCTTTCGCGGTCCATTTTGTTGCAAAAGGTCAAGATAGGAAGGTCGCGTAAGCGGCAGACTTCAAACAGTTTTTGCGTTTGGCTCTCTACGCCCTTGGCCCCATCAATCACCATGACGGCCGCATCAACTGCGGTCAGCGTGCGGTAGGTATCCTCCGAGAAATCGGAGTGACCGGGCGTGTCGACAAGGTTGAAGCGGTACTTATCAAAGTCGAACGACATGGCGGAGGCCGACACCGAAATCCCGCGATCTTTCTCCATCTGCATGAAGTCGGAACGGGTGCGGCGGGCCTCGCCTTTGGCACGTACTTGGCCAGCCATCTGGATCGCGCCACCATAGAGAAGGAATTTCTCGGTAAGCGTCGTTTTCCCCGCATCGGGGTGCGAGATGATGGCGAAAGTCCGTCGACGAGCAATCTCGGGCGGCAATTCAGGCTGGTTATGTGCGCGATCTAACATGTGTTGGGATATAGAGGCGTCAGCGGCGTTCCGCAATCGGTCAGAAGGGTTGCTTGATCAGTTGCAGCATCTGGGGCATGGTCTGGAACATTAAAGGAACATAACGAGGATGATTAACCAATGACATTGATTGAAATCGCAAATGAATTGGTCGCAGGCTGCCGCGAGGGCCGCGAAGAGGAAAACCTAGACAAGATTTACGCGACAGACGCCGTATCGGTCGAGGCAAGGGACTTGGGCAACGGGCGTGAAACTGTTGGCATTGAAGGCATCAAAGGCAAACACGAATGGTTCGCTAGCGCCTTTGAAATCCTAGACGCAAATGTTGATGGCCCATATCCGCATGGCGATGACCGCTTTGCGGTAATCTTCAAGATGAAGGCCAAAAGCAAAGAAAACGGCGAGATCAGCGATATGGAAGAGGTCGCAGTTTACCACGTCGCAAACGGGAAAATCGTGCGCGAAGAGTTCTTCTACGTGGATTAGGGGCTATAATCGAGCCCTTTACCAATAAAGGGCTCTATAGGCGGGACGCAAGCGGGTGGTGTTATATCCGGCCCGCTTGGCGCAGCAGGTTCACTGCGTCTTTGCTTTTTAGCGGGACGCGGCTGAATTTTGGCTCTGCGGACGGCAGGTCAGGGAACAGCTGCAGCACCTCGGACGCCACATCTGCGGGCAGGCCGTTTAGGATCTGCTTGGACATATGCAGGCTCTCGGAAGGCACGCCCTCGGCGTATAGGATTTGGTGTTGGTCGAAGACCAGCTGCGTGTACTCGACGAAGCCGCCCTTGCGCACGTAGATCGTGTCGTCATTCACTAGATCAATGGCCGAGATCAGCACGTCGCGCGACCCCACCATAACCTCGGCGCGCCAGTCGGACACCAGCATGCGGTGCTGCTGGCTGACGGTGATGGTTTCAGCGTTGCCCATAGCGCCTTGCGCAATCACGACAGGGGCGAACTCGCCAGCACCTTGCACGGTGCGCGACCCCATCCAACGAATGGGTTGCATGCCATTGTCGCGTGTCAAAACGCGGTCACCGGCCTTGAGCAGCTCAACTGGGCGCTGCGAGCCGTCGGACATTGTGATACGCGTGCCACGGCCAAAGCTCATGCCGGTGAGATCGGCGAGTGGCACCTCGGTTGGGGCGTCCTCAGCCGCGATCAGCGTGTATTCCACACCGGTTTCGATTGGGCCAAGCGGGTAAAGGTAGTCGCGAGCATGGGGGGCGTCGCAGGTAATGATCAGCGCATCCACGGAGGCGCCGATTTGCGTCATGAACGTCAAACGCGCCGTGATGCTTGTTCTTGTGCCGGGCACCTCGATCTGGCTGCCGTCAGACACGGAAAATGTCGGACGGGGGCCAGCGCCGAGCTTCTCGGATAAGTCCATGGAGTAAATTTGCGCGCTGCGCTTCAAGCTGTAGCCGTCACCGAGGCACACATCTTTGATGCCTGAAACCGCATCGCCATGGTTAACCCCGTTCGTGACGCGGAACTCCGCGGCAGGGTAGACTAAGAACGCATGGCTTGCGATGAATTCGGTCGGTAGTTGATGTTGCATGTGGCAGCTCACTCGTAAACGTACAGCAATTATCAGCTAAGCCAGATCAAGATACCCGCGCCCCCACGCTTGCACCCTCTGGCGAACCCCACCGCCATAGTATGGTTTTCATTACCCCTTATCTTTTGTCTAAAGCAACAATTTCAGGGGAAATCGCTTAAAATTCACTCAAAAGTGTAGGTTGGTGGAAACAATGTCCTTCTTCTGACGCCTTTTTACGCGCCAAGGACGGATGCCTGATGTTGTTTGGGCGCGCAACTCACGAATCGACGAGGCCAAATTTGGGTGCTAGTCATGCACTGACGCAGACAAATTAAGACACATCAAAAGGGCGAGACATGGATTTAGGCATCAAAGGCAAGACGGCATTGGTTTGTGCATCGAGCAAAGGCTTGGGGCGCGGCTGCGCGGAGGCATTGGCCGAGGCTGGCGTTAACCTGATTATGAACGCTCGGACTGATGGCCCGCTGCAAGAGGCGGCTCAAAGCATTCGCGACCAATTTGGGGTGGAGGTCACGGCGGTTGCCGCCGACATCACCTCCGAGGAGGGTCGCTTGAAGGTGTTGGATGCCGCAGGGCAGGTCGATATCTTGGTTAACAACGCTGGCGGTCCCCCTCCGGGAATGTGGAGCGACTGGGATCGTGAAGACTTCATTGCCGCCCTCGACGCCAACATGCTGACCCCCATTGCGCTTATCAAGGCGCTGGTGCCCGGGATGATGGAGCGAGGCTGGGGCCGTGTAGTTAACATTACATCCCAATCGGTTAAGGCACCCATTCCGGTGCTTGGCCTGTCGAATTCTGCGCGCGCCGGATTGACCGGATACGTCGCAGGCACATCTCGCCAAGTCGCGCCATCTGGCGTGACAATGAACAACATGCTGCCGGGCATTCACGCGACGGACCGCGCCGCATCACTGGATTCCGGGGTCAGCGCGCAGCAAGGGATTTCGGTGGATGACGCACGTGCGGCCCGCGAAGCAACCATCCCAGCCCGCAGATACGGGACACGTGAAGAATTCGGCGCGACCTGTGCATTCCTATGTTCTATGCACTCTGGGTTCATTGTCGGGCAGAACATCCTGCTGGACGGTGGCGGCGTAAATTCAACGCTTTGATCCATCACGATTTTGTTGGTGTTCATCTTAGGCCTCGCCCGTAGGGCGGGGCTTTGCTATGGCCGATATACACTGACTTCCAAGACGGGAAATATCCATGCTTAGCCTCTACGTCATTGCCGCCTTCGGAGTGGTCATTGTGTTCTCTTTCGTGACTGCGCCCCGTCGTGCCTCGGTCGAGGGCTTTTTCGAGGGGCAGGTAGCCGGACGTGCACCAGGGCTTTGGACTTTGGTGTTGAGCCAAGTCACCACTTGGATATTCGCCCGCTCACTGATGAATTCTGCCATTCTTGGCTACTATTACGGCGCGCCAGGCACATTGGCCTACGCGGCCTACTACCTGTCGTTCCTGACCGGGGGCTATATCATTGGGCAACTGCGGACACGGGAAGCTAGCTCCGTTCAGGATTGGTTGGGGGCTTTGTTCGGCTCAGTAGGCAAGGGCGGCTACAACGTGGTCATCGCCTTGCGTCTGTTGTCTGAAGTATTCGCCAACCTGTTAGTGGTCGGCCTGATTTTTAACGCCGTTTTGCCAGAAGTTGCGAACGCAGGGACTTACGCGATCATCGTCGTTGCGGTTCTGGGGTTGGCTTATTCCGCGTGGGGTGGGCTTAGCGCTGCCTTGCGCACGGATGTGGTGCAGATGGTGTTGTTCTTGGCCGTGTTCGGGGTAGCCTTCATCTACCTTATCGCGTCGCCTGACTTCTCAATGGCGGCAATCATCACCTCGGAAGGGGCGTCGGGGCAGCGCCAAGGGTGGGTGCTGTTGGCCGTGGCGATGCTTCAGGTGTTCTCATACCCTGCGCATGACCCCGTTATGATGGATCGCGGTTTTATCGCGGACCCCAAAACCACCCGCAATTCCTTCCTCCACGCCTTTTGGCTGTCTGCCTTGTGCATCTTGGCCTTTGGCGTCTTTGGCATCCATGCGGCGAACTTGGGCGCGGCTTACGAGGGGCAGTTGTTGACCACTTGGGCGGGCATGTTCCCGTCATGGGTCTTCGTTGCTTTGTTGGTGTCTCTGCTGGTGTCGGCATTGTCGACCTTGGACTCGGCCCTGTCATCGGCATCACGTCTGTGCGTTGAAGAACTACGCCTCGCGCCGCGCTCGCTGATGGGTGGCCGTATGGTCATGGTGGTCTTCATGGTGTTGGGCGGTGCTCTGACGCTGTGGGGGAATTCGACACTGTTTGACGCGGTTGCGGTTTCTGGCACGGCGTCGATGTTTCTAACGCCGATCATGGTTGCTGTGTTCGTTTTCGGCTGGTCTGTCCCACTGTGGTCTTACGTGGTTTCCTTTGGGGCCGCGATTGCAGGGGCTGCGGCGTATTTCTTGCGCGGGGCGGAGTTCATGGCGTTCATCCTGCCGGATGCGCCTAAGTACGAGCAGTTGTTGGCAATTTGCGTGGTCGTTCTGGTCGTGGGCTTCGCAGCTGTGCTGATCGGCTCACGCAGGGTTGCCGACTAGGGGAGAGGCTGTTACCTAATTTTCCGATTGTTTTGATCGGTTAAAAGGCGACGCATATCGTGACCCCAAGGCTAGAGCTGAAAAATATCTGTAAACAATTTGCAGGAAAGCGGGTCGTGGAAGATCTGTCTCTCAGCGTGGCGCCGGGGCAGGTGACCTGTCTTCTCGGTCCCTCGGGTTGCGGTAAATCCACGACCTTGCGCATCATTGCGGGTGTCGAGCGTCAGACCAGTGGCGAGCTATGGGTCGATGGCCAGCTGATCTGCGGCGATGGGCTGCGGGTGCCGCCTGAGGGGCGCTCCATTGGGTTGATGTTCCAAGACTTCGCCTTATTTCCGCATCTGAGTGTGTCGCAAAACGTGGGCTTTGGGTTGATCCTTGCCAAAGCGGACGCCGCCATGCGGGTAGGCGAGTTGTTGGAGCGCGTTGGGCTGTCGGGCTTTGGTGACATGTACCCGCATGAGCTGTCGGGCGGCGAGCAGCAGCGGGTGGCCTTGGCGCGCGCCTTGGCCCCACGCCCAAAGATCATGCTGATGGATGAGCCATTCTCTGGCCTTGATGACCGCTTGCGCGACGGTATTCGTGACGAGACGTTGGAGGTGCTAAAAGAAGAAGGCACCGCCGTTTTGCTGGTCACCCACGAGCCGCATGAAGCGATGCGCATGGCGGATGAAATAGCGCTTATGCGTGGTGGTGAGATCGTGCAGCAAGGCAATCCCTACAATATCTACAACGCGCCGGTTGATAAGGCCGCTGCTGCGTTTTTCAGCGATATCAATGTAATACGCGGCAAGTCTAATGGAGCGTTGACGGATACGCCTTTCGGGCAGTTCCTGACGCCAGGCCATTCGGACGGGGGCGGGGTTGAGATCGTGATCCGCCCCCAGCACTTGAAAATTGACTTTGACCGAAAGGGGCAAGGTCCCAATCCGACGCCGCAAGATGGCACACCAGCGCGCGCAATTGTGGAGCGGGCGCGGTTCATGGGACGTGAAAGCTTGGTGGAGTTCCGCATGGAGTCTGACGGCTCTATGCTGAAGGCGACGGTGCCGGCTGTGTTCTTGCCGAAAGCTGGCACGACCCTATGGCTGACCATGCGCCGCGACCGGTGCTTCGTGTTCCCAGCCTGACCTAAATGAGCCGCTTGCGCGGCCCGACATTCTTGAATTACCGCGTGACCATCAACCGCGTGAGCCCATGGAAATGGTAGCTTGTGGCGTATTCCGGTGGCGCGGCCAGCGCCAGATTTGGGCATCTGTCGAACAGGGCCTTGAGTGCGATGGACAGCTCCAACCTTGCCAAGGGGGCGCCGACGCAAAAATGCAATCCTGCGCCAAAGCTGGTGTGTGCGGGCATAGCTCTGTTTGGATCAAACGTTTCGGGGTTGGGATAAACGGCAGGGTCGCGGTTGGCCGCCCCAAGCAGCAAACCGACCTGTTCGCCTTTCTTGAAGCTGTGACCGAAGACGACGATGTCCTCCATCGCGAACCTTGTGAACATGTGAAGTGGCGGGTCGAACCGTAAGACTTCTTCGGCAAAGGCATCTGGCGTATCCGGTCTCAGGCCGGTTTCAAGCGCGGTTTTGACCCCATTTCCAAGGGTGTGAACCGTGGCCTCATGCCCCGCATTGAGCAGCAATATACATGTGGTGATCAACTCGTCCGTGGACAGACGTTGCCCGTCTTCCTCTGCGGCGATCAGATGCGTGATCAGATCATCGGCAGGGGCTTCACGGCGGGCTTCAACGTAGGTGCGCAGGTAGGCGCTGAAATCTGTGGCTGCCTGTGCGGCGGCATCCTCATCTGCGCGGGTGCGGGCAGCCATATACATGCGGACCATGGCGTTGGACCAGCGCAGAAGGTCAGGAGCTTTTTCCTCGGGCACACCCAACAGGCGGGCGATGATGATCACGGGGAGTTTCTGCGCAAATTCGCTAAGTAAGTCGAACGAAGCCTCAGGGAATCCGTCTATTAATTCGTGGCTTAGGGTCTCAATCTCAGGGGCCAGTTCCTTGATGCGGCGCGACGTGAAGGCGCGCAAGACCAAGCCACGCAGGCGGGTGTGGCGGGGCGGTTCCAGCTCCAGCATGGAGTGGGCTTCGACTGCATAGAATGGTTTTTGGTGATCTGGGATCACTGGCGGATAAGGGTTCTCTCGGCCAAAGCGGCGATCACGCAGGAGGGCCGAGACCGCTTCATGGGACGCAGCTACGGGCATGTTGTAATCCTCCCACCAGACCAATGGGCCTAGTGGGCGAATACGGTCGTAGAAGGGGTAGGGATCTTGGTTTAGCCCGACATCCGTTGGCGCTTGTGAGACGCGCTTCATTCAGATGGCGTCTTCCAAGGCTTTGATTATGCCTGAAAAGTCCTCGGCTTTAAGGGATGCGCCGCCGACCAATGCGCCATCCACGTTGGAGACGTTAAAAATTTCGGACGCATTCGAAGGCTTTACTGAGCCGCCGTATAGCAGGCGGATGGAGCGGCCAACGCCTTCCCCGAAGCGGGTTTGGAGCTTGGATCTGATGAAGTCGTGAACCTCGCCGATTTGCGCCAGTGTAGGCACTTTGCCTGTGCCGATGGCCCAGATAGGTTCATAGGCTATGACCGTGTTCTCACCGGTCAAAATGTCGGGCAGGGAGCCTGCCAATTGCCCCGCGATAATTTCCAACGTGTTGGCAGCTTCGCGTTCTTCCAGGCTTTCGCCGATGCAGATCACGACCTTAAGGTCGGCAGCCAATGCGGCGCGGGCTTTGCTGCGAACATCGTCGTCGCTCTCACTGTGATCTTCGCGGCGCTCCGAGTGGCCCAAAATCACATAGGACGCGCCCGCATCCTTTAGCATTTCTCCCGAAATGTCGCCCGTGTGCGCGCCGTTTTTCTCGCCGTGGCAGTCTTGTCCTGCGACCTCCAAGGCGTGATTGGCGGCACTGACGACCATTGACGAGATCAATGTCGCGGGTGGGGCGATGAGCAGGTCAACGCGGGGGCTAGGATGAGCCGCACATAGGGCTTCGACCTCGGCCAATTGGGTAGAGACCCCGTTCATTTTCCAGTTTCCGGCGGCAAGCTTACGGCGCATAGGGTCTTCGTCCTTTAGAGATGTTCTAAGGCGCGCGCGGCAAGGGCGCTGGCCTCGGATGGGTCGTCAAGAAACTGATCGGGAAGCGACCAGTACGGCATTCCGGTCACTTTGCCGTCCTTGCGCGTGTAGGTCCAGCGTGTTCCGCCAAGAGCTTCAATTTCGGGGATAAAGTCACCCTGCGATTTCAGGAAAATTTGCCCATCGGAATGGAGTAGGGCGAATATCTGACCCTCAGAGTACAGGCAAAGGCCGCCCATCATTTTGCGGGTGGATATGGCTGGGATATTTACGAAAAGTTCGCGAGCGAAGGCAATGTCTGCCTCGCCCACGCTCATTTTTGGAATAGGCTCTCGTCGAACTTTATCGACTCGCCGCACCCACATGCCTCGGAGACATTGGGGTTGTTGAACTTGAAGCCGCTTTCCAGCAGGCTGGTTTCATAGTCGATTTCAGTGCCGAACAAGAACATCTGCGCCATGGGGGCGATGATCACGCGGGCGCCGTTTTGCTCAACCACTTCGTCGTTGGCGGCGACTTCATCCACGTAGTCCATGGTGTATTCCATGCCTGCGCAGCCGCCTTTTTTGACGCCTACTTTCAATGCCTTATGCCCGTCACGGTCCATCAGCTTCGCGATCTGCTGCGCAGCCCGATCCGTGATGGAAACCGCCTGTTTGCCGGGAATAGAAAACATTACATGAACCCCAATTCCAAACGAGCCTCGTCGGACATCATTTCCATGCCCCAAGGTGGCTCCCAACTGATGTCGACGCTGACCTGCTTGACGCCTGCCATTGGCTCAATGGCTTCCGCGATCCAACCGGGCATTTCACCGGCAACGGGGCAACCCGGTGCGGTCAAGGTCATGATGATAGCGACCTCGTTTTGGTCGGTAATATCAATGGTATAGATAAGGCCAAGATCATAGATATTCACTGGAATTTCAGGGTCATAGACCGAGCGGCATGCCTCCACGACACTGTCGTAGAGCGGATGGTCGGTGGAAGACGGCTTAATCAGCGGCGCGCCTTCGAGGTGTTCAGTTGGCTGGTTCATTTTCAGCGTCCATAAAGAGTAGTTGAGCAAAGATATAAGGATTGAACGCAGCATCGTCCAGTACCGCAGGTGCACGATTTAGTTTGTTCTTGTTGCAATCTGGCTAAGTTTCTTAGGCGGCGGGGAAGAACTCTCGCATTTTCGCGTCAAAATAAGTACGCGTAATCGTGGCGCGGTTGCCTGCGAAGCCATCATAATGGCTTTTCCCCGAGGAGTTTGGCAGTCCAGCCCATATTTTGGCGAGGTTATTCATAAAGCGTTTGCGCGACAGACGACCCGCTTGGAACTTTTGCAGACCTGCATCGGCGAGCAATAAATCTGCCAATTGATCTTGTACTGGTGGGGAGAAGCGCACTGTTGTGGGGAGCCCAGCACGTTTGACCAACACCCGCAGTGTGGGTGGGATGAACTGATAACGCCCTATGGCATGAGGCTGTCCCGGGGTGCGTTTGATCCAAGCAAGTATCTGACCAAGGGTCATCTGCGTTGGTGGCCTTGGGGTTTTCACCTTCGCGCCGACGTGCACGGCGTCATACCCCTTCGGGCCTGCCTCGGCTAATGCAATAAGCGACTTTAGGCGCGCCACTGGGGTGCCACCACCTACATTTTCTAACTCATATGTTTTGACGCGGGAGCGGCCAGAGCGGGCTCGTTCAATTGGATCGCCAGTGAGCCAGTCCTTATTGCCAAAGCTGCGCCACTTGGCACGCTCGGTCAAAGAGTTCTCCAACTCATAGCGGGTCGATTGCCCGTGGGCGGGCAGTGCCACACTTGCAAGCATTGATATAAGCAGCGAGCGGCGATTCATTTGTGACCATGTCCCTTGCGTAGAACTAACATTTACCCCTAAAGCGGGACCTATGACACAGAGATTTAAATTCGACCTTCACGCCACAGATGGCAAAGCACGTACCGGTGTAATCTCAACACCGCGCGGGGAAATTCGCACGCCGGCGTTTATGCCGGTGGGAACGGCCGCCACGGTGAAGGCGATGATGCCCGAAAGCGTACGTGCGACGGGCGCGGATATTTTGCTGGGCAACACCTATCACTTGATGCTGCGCCCAACCGCGGAGCGGATCGCCAATTTGGGCGGGCTGCACAAATTTATGAATTGGGATCGCCCGATCCTGACCGACAGCGGCGGCTTTCAGGTGATGAGCCTCGCCGATCTGCGCAAGCTGACCGAGAAGGGCGTCACCTTCAAATCGCACATCGACGGCTCCCAGCATATGCTTAGCCCCGAGCGGTCGATGGAAATCCAAAAGCTGCTCGGCTCCGACATCGTGATGTGTTTTGACGAATGCCCCGCATTGCCCGCAGACCGCGACCGGATCAATGAAAGCATGCAGCTCTCTATGCGATGGGCCGCGCGTTCCCGTGACGCATTTGGCGATCGCCCGGGCTACGCGCTCTTTGGCATCCAGCAAGGCGGGCTAGAGCAAGATTTCCGTGAGGAAAGCGCCAAGGCCCTGACCGAGATTGGGTTCGAGGGATACGCCGTTGGTGGCCTAGCCGTGGGCGAAGGGCAGGAGGCCATGTTTGGCTGTCTAGACTACGCGCCGGATCAGTTGCCCCATGACAAGCCGCGCTACCTTATGGGCGTTGGTAAGCCCGACGACATCGTCGGTGCCGTAGAGCGGGGCATCGACATGTTCGATTGCGTGCTGCCGTCGCGCTCTGGCCGGACAGGGCAAGCGTTTACGCGCCGTGCTGTGGTGAACATTAAGAACGCGCGCCACATGGATGATCCGCGTCCTTTGGATGAGGATTGCACATGCCCATGCTGCTCGCAGTATTCACGGGCCTATTTGCACCATGTGTTCAAATCGAGTGAGATGATATCCTCGATGCTCGTGACTTGGCATAACTTACATTACTATCAAGAGCTTATGGCGGGTTTGCGTGGTGCTATTGCAGCCGGTGAGTTGTCCGCTTTCGTGAAGAAATTCCACGAGGATCGCGCCGAAGGCGACATAGAGCGGCTGTAGTGATCAGGTCCACCGCATCTTTGCGCGGGGAAGCTTTGCCGTAATCAGTTCGCGCAATGTGTCGAGTTCCCATTCGTCTTTACAAGCACGTTTAGGGATGATCGACAGTCCACGCTTTGGCAATGTCAGGAAGAAATAATCCGGCGTTTCCACATACTTTTTGAAGGTGGTCCAAGGCAGTGCGGATTGTCCCTGCGCCGACTGCGTCTCAACCATGTCGTGGCTAAAGGTGACGTTAATTGGAGCGGTGTATTTCACCATTTTTCGATAGCCGCGCCGCCACAGAACGTTTCGCATGATGGTCATGACGGCGAAAATCACAGCGGCGCCAATCCAGACCCAACCAACACCAAGCCCCCAATATACAAGTCCAGTCCCTGAAGTGAGCGCGATTGCGGCAAGCAGCCAATTGCCGAGGTCACCTATGCCCCGATAGGACCAATAGGCGCGGGCTGCATGCATGAATTCCGGCTCGTCGATATGGTAGGTCAGATGCGTCATGTCGGGACGCTACCTTAAATCGGGACCTTGGCCTATAGCACAGTTAGGCCGCGCTTACTCCGCGCTCATCATGGTGGATTTGTTGGGGCCGTAAGTGTCACCATACCGCTTCTCTAAAATTTCCAGAAGCCTGTCGTGTTGATAGCCAAGAGCATCGTCGAACCAACGCTCAAGCAATCGTCCGATGCTCATTCCCGCACGTTCTTCGACGCAGGAAATAAAGCAGGAATCGCGATCTAGAGTTGTTGTTTGAAGCGAGAAAGTGCCGTCAACAAATGTGCCGTCAGCCTCGGTTCCTTGAAAGAAAAACCGACACGACGAGGGGTGGTCACGTTCCAGAAAAGTCAGGGCATAGACGGCAGCACGGTCTTTGCGGCCTTTGAATGTAACGTGAACGGTGTCTTCATCCTCGTCATCTTCATCATAACGGGCCATCATGCCAGTGCAATGATCGCTAGGTTCCGCGGCGCCGGGAACAACATGTCGCCAAACCAATCGCGCAGGATAGGGGATATGGCCGGAATAACGGTCTCGCCACGTGGTTTCGGTCCCAATTTTGTGAGCATATCGCCCGTGTAGGCCCTTCCAGATCAAAGCGGTCAATGCTCCCAACAGTGCAATGGCGCATATTGCGAAAAACGTACCCATCTCGCCAAATTTCCCAAGATAGAATAACGCTGCTGCTGTGAGGATTGCGGACATGCCCGAAATTTCAAGAAAACCACGATATCGAGGAACGGTCTTATAGATGCCCAGCCCAACGATCGTTGAAATTACCAATGCGCCGACAAATAAGCCGATATAGCCTATGGTTGATATTTCAAATTCCAAAATGGAAAGTTCGGCTATGCCGAACAAGGCTAAGCCGCCGGAAAACATGGCGAAACGGCGGTAATGTCTTAGTAGTAGTGCGAGCATGCGTGCGCATCCGTACGGTTGTAATACTTGTTATTTCCCTTTTTTAAACACGCTTTGGGGCAGTAGTGAGGCTGGATTTGGTATTTCCAATGACAGTCAGGGGGAAATTGGGCCGATTTTGCGCCTTGATCCGCTTGTATCCCCCGCTTGGGGCGTTCACACTAA
Source organism: Litoreibacter sp. (assembly GCF_039974535.1). Lineage (GTDB taxonomy): Bacteria > Pseudomonadota > Alphaproteobacteria > Rhodobacterales > Rhodobacteraceae > Litoreibacter. The sequence continues at coordinate 274,904 of NZ_JBDWIU010000012.1, forward strand.
TGGCAACCAAATCGGTGAACGCTTGAAAGAGGAGTAGGGGACACCCACCTCTAAGCTCGACACCGGAGATTGCCCAACAGTTGCTGCGAACGCGGGGCTTGGGCGATTTTGCTAAAAAGGAAATATGATGACCGAGCAAAAGACCCTTTCTTATCCTGTCCTGCCGCTGCGTGACATTGTGGTGTTCCCACATATGATCGTTCCGCTGTTTGTGGGCCGTGACAAGTCTGTGCGCGCCTTGGAAGAGGTGATGAAAGACGACAAGCAAATCCTGTTGTCGAGCCAGATTGATCCGTCCGAAGACGACCCAAGCTCTGACGGCATATATGAGGTTGGCGTTTTGGCCAATGTGCTGCAATTGCTGAAGTTACCAGATGGTACAGTGAAGGTACTTGTTGAAGGGCAGTCGCGGGTAAAAATTTCCCAATATGTTGAAAATGATAGCTTCTTTGAAGCAGAAGCCATCGCGTTGGAGGAGACTCTGGGCGATGAGGAAACAGTGAATGCGCTGATCCGGACCGTCGCCGAAGAGTTCGAGCGTTACGCCAAGGTTAAGAAAAACATCCCCGAAGAGGCCTTGGCCTCCGTGGCTGAAACCGAAGTGCCAGACAAATTGGCAGATTTGGTTGGGGGTCATTTGGGCGTCGAGGTTCACCAAAAGCAGGAGCTTCTGGAAACCCTTAGCGTTGCTGAGCGTTTGGAAAAAGTCTTTGGCATGATGCAGGGCGAAATGTCCGTGCTGCAGGTCGAGAAGAAGATCAAATCCCGCGTCAAGAACCAGATGGAACGCACCCAGCGTGAGTACTATTTGAATGAGCAAATGAAAGCCATTCAGAAGGAACTTGGTGACGGCGAAGAAGGCCAAAATGAAGTGGCCGAATTGGAAGCCAAAATTGGCAAAACCAAGCTGTCTAAAGAGGCCAAAGAAAAGGTCGACGCAGAGGTCAAAAAGCTCAAGAACATGAGCCCGATGTCCGCGGAAGCCACAGTTGTGCGTAATTATCTGGATTGGATTTTGGGCATCCCTTGGGGTGTTAAATCCAAGGTCAAAAAGGACTTGGCGAAAGCCGAGAAGGTTCTTGATGATGACCACTACGGTCTGGAGAAGGTCAAAGAACGCATCGTCGAATATTTGGCGGTTCAGCAACGCTCCAAGAAGCTCAAAGGCCCGATCATGTGCCTCGTGGGCCCTCCGGGTGTTGGTAAGACATCGCTTGGTAAATCTGTGGCCAAGGCGACAGGGCGCGAATTTATCCGCATCTCGCTCGGTGGCGTGCGTGACGAATCTGAAATCCGCGGTCACCGCCGGACCTACATCGGCTCCATGCCAGGTAAGATCATTCAGGCGTTGAAGAAGGCGAAAACCACGAACCCGCTGATCTTGCTCGATGAAATCGACAAGATGGGGCAGGACTTCCGCGGTGATCCGGCATCCGCGATGCTTGAGGTGCTCGACCCAGAGCAAAACGGCAGCTTCGTCGACCACTACTTGGAAGTGGAATACGACCTGTCCAATGTCATGTTCCTAACAACGGCGAACAGCTACAACATGCCCGGCCCACTTCTGGACCGCATGGAGATCATCCCTCTGGCTGGCTACACCGAGGACGAAAAGTCCGAGATTGCCAAGCAACATCTTATCTCCAAGCAAGTGAAGAACCACGGCCTTAAAAAGGGCGAGTTCGAGCTGACCGATGAAGCATTGCTGGAAATGATCCGCACCTATACCCGTGAGGCGGGCGTGCGGAACTTGGAGCGCGAAATCGGCAAACTGGCCCGTAAAGCCGTCACCAAGATCGTGCGCAAAGCCGAGACCGAAGTGACGATCACGCCTGACAATCTGGACGACTACCTTGGCGTTAAGAAATATCGCTACGGTTTGGCCGAACAGGATGACCAGATCGGCGTGGTGACCGGCTTGGCCTACACGTCTGTCGGTGGCGAGTTGCTGTCGATCGAGGCGCTGCGCCTTCCTGGTAAGGGCCGGATGAAGACCACTGGTAAGCTGGGCGATGTGATGAAGGAATCGATTGATGCGGCGTCCTCCTATGTGCGCTCCATCTCGCCGACGATTGGTGTAAAACCGCCAACCTTTGACAAGATCGACATCCACGTGCACGTGCCGGACGGGGCAACCCCGAAAGACGGCCCATCCGCTGGCTTGGCGATGGTAACATCTATCGTGTCGGTACTGACGAAGATCCCCGTGCGTAAGGACATCGCTATGACAGGCGAGGTCTCCCTGCGCGGAAACGCCATGCCAATCGGCGGCTTGAAAGAGAAGCTGTTGGCGGCTTTGCGTGGCGGCATCAAGACAGTGCTGATCCCAGCCGAGAACGAGAAAGACTTGCCGGAAATACCTGACAACGTGAAAGCGGGTCTGGAAATTATTCCGGTGAAGCACGTCTCCGAAGTGCTGAAGCTGGCGCTGATCTCAGAGCCTGAAGCGATTGAATGGGACGAGGCCGCAGAAGAAGCCGCCGCGGCCGCACTCGCAGCCAAGGGTAACGGCGCGTCTGGTGCAGTCGCTCATTAAGCACCGGTAACAACCAATGAATGGGAAAGGGCGGCCGATCGTGGCCGCCCTTTTTCGTTTAAACTTGCGGGTCCTCCAAAACGATCAACGTCAAGTCCCCGCTTTCCTCAAGCTGCCTGATGGCAGCGGTCAATTTGCCCATCGCGGCTTCGGCCGCTTTGCCGGTGATGGTGTCTGCTTCGCCCATTTCCTCGCGGATGGCGTCGGCCATGCGTTTCGACAAGTTCTCCAAGATGAAGTCCACAACGTCTTGATGCTCTCCAGATCCTGCCTTCAATGCGGCGTTTAATTCGTCGCCGGGCAGGACGCGAATAATGGCTGGAATGTCCGTTGGTTTCAGACGAGTGAGAATGTCGGCGAAGGTGAAGATCGCCTTGCGAACTTGTGCCGCGAAGGCCGCGTCGAGCGTGTCCAACGCGTCCAAAACCGCGTCGCGCTGGGTCGAGCCTGCCGCGTTGAGCAGGGATGCGGCCCGCGCCACTGGTTTTGCAACGAATGCGCCAGCTGCTGCGTCGCCTTCTTGGCCCTCCAAGATCGTTTGTGCCACGATATCAACGGTTTCTGGCTTCACCGCGGCGGTCTCGGATATAGCGAAAGTTACTGCGTTCGCAGTCTCCAGCTCCAAAAGCTCCATCACATTGGTGGACGCTGTTGCTGGAAGTTTCGACATAATGATGGCCCCGATGCGCGGGCTTTCGGATGCTATACGCTCGGCCAATTCTTCAGGGGGGATATCTGCGATCAATTCCCATGTGTTTTTAGGCAGGGTGGGGCTGTGGATCTGGCGCATCCGTTCCAGCAGGCTGTCGCTTAGATTTCCCTCTAATGCGTCGAGTGCAGCGGTTGTATCGACAGGAAAACTAAGCCCGTGAGCTTCCAGATGTTTCGCGAATTCCGTCAGCACGGAGGCGACAGTGGCCTTGTTGATCGGCCCCATGGAGGCGTAAACGCGGGCCAGATGCACTTGCGTGGCCTCGGACATAATGGACAGCGGGATCGTACCATCGGCATGCAAGATCATTTGGACAATCACGGCGGCCTTCTGTGCCCCGTTCAATTTTATCGGTGTGTCGGTGGCGCTAAAGGAAAATGCCGTGGTGGCAATCTTCCCGCCAATACCAAAGCCCGCGCCCGCGCGTGGCTGTGCAACCAAATCCATAGCATCCCATCCCGTAATAACTCTCGCACTACTGAATAGAAGGGCCAGAGATTAACGCGACGTGACAAGCAACGAGTGAGGTAGCCCGCATTTGTGACAAATGAACAAAGGGCGGCGCTAAAGTCGATGCGCCGCCCTTTGTTGTCTTAAGTACTTGATCGAATTAACCCGTCGGGCTGCTTACGCATGCACCGGTGGCCGTATCCCACGTTGACCCTGCTTGGCAGGACGCGGCTTGTTTGTGTTGGCCGTAGCTGCATTCAGCCGCTGCAAGAGCGGGCGTCAGGGTGAGGGCCAGAGCGGCCAAGAATGTTTTGGTCTTCATCTGAGTTCTCTCCTGTTGTCTGTGCGAAAGACGCTACCATAACGCCACAAAAACGCAAAACGCCCGCGCAAAAGGCGGGCGTTTCGACAATTTTGGTCGCGTAATGGCCTTAGCCGAAGACACGCTTGAAGATCGTGTCGACGTGTTTGGTGTGATAGCCCATGTCGAATTTCTCGTTGATGCCATCTACACCCAAAGCCGCGACGACGTCTTCGTCCGCAAGCAGCTCTTCGCGGAAATCAACGCGGTGTTCCCAGACTTTCAACGCGTTGCGCTGCACCATGGAATAGGCGTCCTCGCGGCTTACGCCAGCTTGTGTCAGGGCCAACAGAACGCGCTGCGACATAACCAGACCGGGGAACTTGTTCATGTTGTCGAGCATGTTGTCCGGGAAGATCAGCATTTTCTCGATGACGCCGGTGAGGCGTTTCAGGGCGAAGTTCAATGTGATGGTCGCGTCTGGGGCAATCGTGCGCTCCACCGAGGAGTGCGAGATGTCACGCTCGTGCCACAAGGCCACGTTCTCCATCGCAGGGATCACGGTCATGCGCACAAGGCGGGCCAAACCAGTGAGGTTCTCAGTCAGGATCGGATTTTTCTTGTGTGGCATCGCGGAGGAGCCTTTTTGGCCCATGGAGAAGAACTCCGCGCCTTCAAGCACTTCGGTGCGCTGCATGTGGCGGATCTCGATGACGATGTTTTCCATCGAGGATGCGATAACACCCAACACCGAGAAGAACATCGCGTGGCGGTCACGCGGGATCACCTGCGTCGAGATCGGCTCAGGGGACAATCCAAGTTTCTCGCACACATGCTCTTCAACCCGTGGGTCAACATTGGCGAATGTGCCGATAGCGCCGGAAATCGCACCTGTAGAAATCTCTTCGCGGGCCGCTTTCAGGCGTGTCAGGTTGCGGTCCATTTCGGCGTAGAACCGCGCGAAGGTCAGACCCATTGTTGTAGGTTCTGCATGGATGCCGTGGGAGCGGCCGACGCGTACTGTGTCTTTATGCTCAAGCGCGCGGGTTTTGAGTGCTGCAAGCAGACCTTCGAGGTCAGAGATCAAAATGTCGGATGCGCGGACAAGCTGCACGTTCAGGCAGGTGTCCAGAACGTCGGAAGATGTCATGCCTTGGTGCACGAAGCGCGCCTCGTCGGAGCCAACATGCTCGGCCAAATGCGTCAGGAAGGCGATGACGTCATGCTTGGTGACGGCCTCAATCTCGTCGATGCGGGCCACGTCGAACTCGACGTCCTTGGCTTTCCAAACGGCGTCTGCATTTTCGCGCGGGATCACACCTAGATCAGCCATCGCATCACAGGCGTGGGCTTCGATCTCGTACCAGATGCGGAACTTGGTCTCAGGTGACCAAATGGCAACCATCTCGGGGCGGGAATAACGAGGGATCATATGAAGCGCTCTCATAGTTTGCGTGGCAGTTGCGGGCGTCTTAAACTGACCTCGCGTGAGGAACAACCGGAGATAAGCCATATGAGACAGGGCGTCGCTGCCATTATCGCAACATTTGTGCTATGTAGTCCTTGCGTGGGAGATACTGTTTGGACATCGTTATCGGGCAATGAGATTGATGCAGCCTTACGAGACCGCGGGTTGGCGTACGAAAATGCGTCCCAGCATTTTTATGCTTCGGGTCGAACGCTATATACTAGCGGACGTGACAGTTGGGGGTATTGGCGGGTCGAAGGGGACACATATTGCAGCCAATGGCCGCCAGCGGACGGTTGGGCTTGCTACCAGATGGCGCGTAGCGCAGATAGCACGGCGTTAAAGTTTGTCGGTGATAGTGGTGCCGAGACGATCGGAACCTACACAGAGTAAGAGGATCAGATGCTTGAAGGCTTGGACCAGTTTGAAGGAAAGTGGAAACTGGCACGTGTGATTGAGGATCGTCGAAACGGCTTTGAGGGTCGGTTTTCCGGATATGCCACCTTTACCCGCAGCGGCCCTTTAGAGCTGCAATACGTGGAAGAGGGGGAGCTGGTGTACGGCAAGCAGCCCGCGATGATCGCCACCCGCCGCTACACTTGGCGCGGTTTTGAGGGCGAGGACGCGGGTAAAATCGCGGTGGAGTTCGAGGATGGGCGCCCATTTCACAACATTGCGCTGGACCGTCTGATGCCTGACGATGACCATCACTGCGATCCCGATTATTATCAGGTCAGCTATGATTTTATGCATTGGCCAAAATGGGAAACTGATTGGCGCGTGCTCGGGCCGTCCAAAGACTACCGGATGTCTTCGCAATATATGCGCGCTTAGTTGCCCGCCTTAGTTGCCGCCTGAATTACCCGCCCCATGACACGCTTCTTCGCGGGCGAGTAAGTCGGCCAACGATTTGCCTTGCTCCTCCACGAACAGCTCTGCCAGTGGTTTTAATGCGCGGATACGGTCGGCGCGAAACATGCGGAAATCATTGCGCAATTCGCACCATGCGGACACCGTCCAGACACGGCCCCAGTATTCCATTTGCAGCGGTCGAATAACCCGCTCGCTTGGGCTGCCGTCTTCGGTGGCATAGGTGATGCTTAACTTCTGGCGCGTCCGAATTGCGGTGCGCAGCTGCGGCATGAAGCGGAAGCCACCCGCGGCGTCCTTGAACGGGTAGACAGCAAATCCCCAACCCGTGGGCGGTGTTGAGCGGTCTTCGGGTAAAACGGCGTCGATTTTGGCTGACAGGGTTTTCGCGGCCCCTTGCAGTTCGTCATCGGCCACTTCGCCGACAATGGCCATGCCAAGGTGCAGGGCTTCCAGCTCTACCAGTGTCAGGTTCAAAGGGGGCAGGGTGATCGGGGCGGTCATCATGTAGCCCATCCCGCGCTCGCCCTCCACGGGAACGCCGGACAGCTGCAGCGTTTCCATGTCGCGGTAAATGGTGCGCACCGATACCTCCAGCGTCCGTGCCAAATCTTCGCCACGGTGCAGGCGACCATCTCGAAGTAGCAAGATCAGGTCGAAAAGGCGGTCGGTGCGCCGCATTCGTTAGCTAGGGCTCCAAAGCACGTCTTGATGCTCCATACGTAGGGTTTCGCCATTGATAGCGCCGATCATCGCTGGGGCGAAGTCCTGTGCCATGAAGCCGGCTTGTGCGGCTTGGGCATCCTCGATGTTTTGCCAAATGGTGTAGTCTGTCCAGCGCCCATCAGGGCTTTTGGTCAGTTGGCGTGACACATATCCGCGCGCGTAGCTGATATAGGCTTGGCTGTTCTGGTTTAACGCGAGATAGTCAGCGTCGCTGACCCCTTCGTTCAGCTCAAAGGTGACGATTTCGGCGACTTGCGACGAGTGTTCTGCGGACATTTCAAAACTCCTTAATGATTCTGTTCCGATATGGCCTTTGTGACACCCCACAACTGACATAAACCTGTCAGTAGTGTTCACACAAGCGCTAGGTCGCGGCAATTCATGGGGTTTTCTCCGCAGCTTCGACGTTTTGCGCCTTTTCCCCACCTCATCTAATCCCTAGATAGTAAGTAGATACATTCACTCGCACCCAAGTTTGGGGCCGCGATTAAGGGAGAGCTACTCATGTTGAACAATATTGGATTGCCGGGCATTCTGCTGATCGCCGTCGTTGTGCTGGTACTTTTTGGCCGTGGCAAAATTTCGGGCCTGATGGGCGAGGTCGGCAAAGGCATCACTGCGTTCAAAAAGGGCGTAGATGACAGCACCAAAGAACTCGACGAAGCTGAGGTCGCGGTCAAAGACGTGACACCTGAAGACGAAAAAGACAAAGCCTGATCCTCGTGAGCAGGGCGGTAGTGCAAACCGGAGGCACGCGTTATGTTTGACATAGGCATGACCGAGCTATTGGTGATCGGGCTTGTGGCCTTGATCGTGGTGGGACCCAAGGACCTGCCAGGCATGTTTCGTACGCTGGGGCAGTTCACCGCCAAGGCCAAACGCATGGCCCGTGAGTTCAGCCGCGCGATGGAAGACGCCGCCGACGAGGCAGGCGTCAAAGATGTCGCCAACACGGTGAAGGCCGCGACCAACCCAACTAAAATGGGCTTGGACAAAATCCGAGAAGCTACCAATTTCGACAAGTTCCCTGAAGGTTCTGAGACCCAGAAGCTTGCAAAAGAACGCGCGGAGGCCGCTGAGAAAATCAAGGCTGCTGGCAGCAAAGCGGCCGACGCTGCGAAACCTGCGGCAAAGTCGAAAACCGCGAAGCCAAAAGCAGCCGCCAAGCCTAAGGCTAAACCCAAAGCCCCCACGAAGCCGAAGACCCCTGCGAAGCCCAAAGCTGCCGCGAAGCCAAAGACAGCCAAAGCAGCAGCCAAGCCCAAAGCAAAGCCCGCCGCCAAGCCTAAGCCCAAAGCCAAGAAAGCCGACACATGAGCGCCGAGAGCGATATAGAAGACAGCTCCGCCCCGCTGATCGAGCATCTGACCGAGCTGCGCACCCGTGTAATCCGCGCGGCCATGGCGTTTATCGTCGGCATGGTTATCTGCTTCACCTTCGGCAGCGCCATTCTGGACTTCCTTCTGGTCCCGATCGAAAACACCATGCGCTCGCTCGGCAATCCAAATCCGGTGATGCAGTACACCGCACCGCAAGAATACTTCTTCACCTTGATCCGCATCTCGATGGTGGGGGGCTTGTTTGTGTCCTTCCCAGTCATCGGTTACCAACTTTGGCGCTTCGTGGCGCCGGGGCTCTATAAGAACGAAAAGAATGCGTTTTTGCCATTCTTGGTGGCTTCGCCGCTGCTGTTCTTGCTGGGCGCATCTTTCGCGCATTACGTCGTGGTCCCGCTGGCCATGCAGTTCTTCTTAGGCTTCGCGGACCTGCCGTCGTTCTTTGCGGCCATCGTGGCGTCAGGCGAAGTGACAGAGGCCACCAGCGACACAGGCATCGACATTGTCTTTAACGGCAAGGTCAATGAGAGCCTTGATATTACACTGAAAATGATCGTGGCCTTCGGATTGTGCTTCCAGCTTCCCGTGCTGCTGACGCTTATGGGGAAGGCCGGTTTGGCCACTGCCGATGGCCTTCGCAGCACCCGTAAATACGCGGTTGTGGGCATTTTGATCGTCGCCGCATTGGTGACGCCACCTGATGTCACCACGCAGCTGATCCTGTTTATTGTGGTCTATGGCCTCTATGAAATCTCCATCTTCCTTGTCGCACGGGTCGAGAAAGACCGCGAAGTTAAGCTGCGCGAAGAAGGCCTGTGGGATGACGAGGATGATGCCGATGAGGCCCCAACCGAAGATCACCCAGAGGATCGTGGTCCGTAATGAACGGGATGATTGACGACCCCATGGACCGCATCGCGGCAGCACTGGAGCGGATATCACCGCCACCAAGTGACGCGCCGGACCTCGATGGGGCGTCAGCCTTCTTGTGGCACGCCGACCCTGACCGCTTGGCGCCGGTGCCTAACGTCAATGGCGTGGCGCTTGACCTGCTGATCGGGATCGAGCGCGCCCGCGACACGTTGCACGCCAATACGCTGCAATTCGCCAACGGGTTCTCGGCCAATAACGCGCTGCTTTGGGGTTCGCGCGGGATGGGGAAATCCTCGCTGGTAAAGGCGGTCCACGGCGATATCGTGGCCGCTGGCTTGCCGTTGAAGCTGGTAGAGGTGCAGCGCGAAGATCTGCCGTCCATCGGGCGGCTGCTGAACCTTCTGCGCGCGTCGGATCATCGCTTCGTGCTGTACTGCGATGACCTCAGCTTTAGCCATGACGACCAGCACTATAAATCGCTCAAGGCCGTGCTGGACGGGGGCATCGAAGGCCGCCCGGACAACGTGATTTTCTACGCCACCTCGAACCGCCGTCACCTCATGCCGCGCGATATGATCGAGAACGAGCGGGGCGCGGGCATCAACCCCTCCGAGGCGACGGAGGAGAAGGTTTCCCTGTCGGACCGCTTTGGGCTGTGGTTGGGTTTCCACCCGTGTACGCAAGATGAATACCTCGACATGATCCGTGGCTACTGCGCGGCGCATAGTGTCGAGATTGACGAGGATACGCTCTATGCCGAGGCTATTGAGTGGCAGCAGACCCGTGGTGGTCGCTCGGGCCGCGTGGCATGGCAGTATTTCACCGATCTGGCAGGGCGGCGCGGGCTGACAATATAGCTCTTTCCGACGCCCCTTAAATCGTTCGAATTTTATTCAACTCGCGCTTGTTGACGGCTCCTTTACGGATGGCTGGGTATTTGATGCATTGAGGGCTTTCCAAAGTCAGGCCAAAGTCAGGCCAAAGTCAGGAGCGTAAGTCGATGCAAGGGATATCAGGTGTAAGCGGCATGCAGCCGCCACTATCTCGGGAGCCGAAGCTTACCGAAAGTCAGGGGAAAGAACTGACGAATTTCTTGTCCGATTATGACGGGGATAACCTCTCTGATGAAAACGCCAGGGAGATCGTGTCCAAGATTCGGGACCTAGGCATCACGCCCGGTAGCGGTTTGGCGAATGTGCTTAGTGATGCGGGTATCGACGCGCGTAGTCTGACGCAACAAGCGGGTATCGGTCCCGTTGCAAGGGCACCAGCCGAAGCTGATGTTGCAGTTCGTCCACCACCACCACCCGAGGGCGCAGGGAGAGGGGGGGAGAGCGTTGACGATGCAGTCGTCTCCCTGATCTCGGATGCCGTCAAAGCCTACGAGGAGTCTGACGATGCTGAAAACCTGTGGTCAGTCCTAAAGCCCGCATTGCAGGAGGCGGGGTATGACACGACGCAGCCGTTGGTGGACTTTTACTCGTAGGAAAACAAATCAGTTCAGCAGACAAGTGGCTTCATAGCCTTTTAAACTCATCCGAGCTGCGGGCATGACAGGCGTTGTCACATGTGCCAATTCAGGAAAGAGGCCAAGCAATTCGTCACGTGGACCATGATCTAAGGCACTCAATGCTTGTGGCCCGGGATGGAAGCTCTCTGCAGCAGCCCCTTCGGCGAAGACCACTTGGTGGTCATCAAACAGGATGTGGTGGTAGTTCACCTTACCACCTTCGCGCACGTATATCGTTTCATCGTTCACAAGGTCTTTGGCCTTTACGAAGACTTCTTCCTCGCCAAATAGCAACTCGGCCCGCCAACCTTCGATCAACATCCGGTGCTGCGGCGAGACGACCAATTCACGAGAGTTGCCAAGTGCGCCTTTGCTAATAACGATTGGAGCGAGGTCGCCCAGAGCATCGACACGACGCGCGCCCGTCCAAGTGAGTTCCTGTAATCCGGCGTCGCGGGTCATAACCAGATCCCCGGGTTGCAAGTATTGCACTGCAACCGGTCCGTTTTCGGTCAAAATTTTGGTACCAGCAGCAAAGCAAACCACTTGCGCACCCAATCCAGCATGCGGGGTGCCGCCATCATTTTCAACAATCCCACCAATGGTATAGTCCACACCAGCCGGTGGAACGCCATCAGGGAATACAAGGTAAAACCCGTCCTCGGAAGCGCCGCCGATTGTGTCATTGAGATCATCGTCATTGTTTAGATCAACGTCGATAACCCCGATCCGGTAAACTGTTCCGTCAGGTCCAGTGACCTCGAAGGTGTAGTCCCAGATTGTTTGGTAGTAAGTGCCGTCAATCAGCGTCACTTGCTCCCAAATGGCACCTAGCCGTTCGTTTGGGTTGACCTGTTCGTTGGTGTTGTCACCATTGTAGGTGATGGCTCCATCGTTTTCGCGGACGTGGAAGCTCGTAGTCTCTCCGGCCCATGTCCAAGTACCCCCCGTAGGTGGCCCAAACGCATAGTTTTGCGCAGCGCCATTTACGGTGCTTTGGGTGCCAAAAATGGCATTGGAATATCCGTAGAAGATGGACACTGAAGGACTCGCTTACTGTTTACGATTGGTAAACAATGCCAGCCAATTTTGAGTATTCTGTGATCCAATTTAGACGAAAACGAGAAGGTTTTTAAGGAAGTTCCTCGTTTTCGCCTTATTTTCTAATTCAAAAACGGGGTTGGATCGACACTTTCGAAGCCTTCACGGACCTCAAAGTGCAAGAAGCTAGGGGAGCCGCCGCCGACCTTGGCTATGGTCTTGCCGCGCGAAACCTTGTCGCCCTTCTTCACCTCAATGTCCGAAATGTTGGCGTAAACCGTCAGCAAGTTGCCAGGGTGGCGCACGACAAGAATTGGAACTTGGTCAGTATCACGTGTAATCGCAGCAACGACCCCATCGGCGGCTGCCTTGACGGGCGTGCCAGAGCTGGCAGCAATGTCGATGCCCTCGTTTGTGCGTTTCTTATACGGGCGCAATACTTTGCCTGAAACTGGCGTCAGAAGCTTGGACGCGCTGCTCACGGCGGTTTTTGGGGCCGCTGGAGCTACTACAGGGGTTACTTTTGGCTCAATTTTCTCATCTGGCAAGGGTTGTGCCGCTGATGGCGGCTGCGGCGTAGGAGTGCCGGCACCCGGCGTCACGACAGCCGCTTCTTGCACAGGGGACTTCACTGTTGGCGAGCCATCTTTGGCCACAGGGATCAGCAAGAACTGCCCTTCGCGAACCTCTAGGTCAGGCCCAAGCCCGTTCCATTCCGCTAAAGAGCGGGCTGAGACATTGTAAAGGCGTGCGATGGAAAACGCCGTCTCGCCACGGGCTACTTGGTGGCGAATGGGTTCCGGTCCATCAACACGCGGGATTGTGGATGTCGTCGTTGTTGGTGCGCGGCCAATTGCGGTGGTCGCGATCTGTGTGATGTCGAGTGGTTGTGTTTCCGTCGGCGTTGCGGTGCTCGTCGCGGCGGGGACCGTGCCGCGAAGGGCCAGAACTTCACCCTTGTTCAACACGTCGCTTGTGCGCAACCCGTTGTAGCTGGCCAATTCTTGTGGGTTAACGCCAATCCGGTTTGCGACGGAGGCCACGGTGTCGCCGCGTTCGGCAACAGCGACTTGGTAATTCGGGTAGGAAATAACGCCGCGTGCGTCAGGGCTGGGGCGATTTCCGGTGGCTTGCCGCGCGGCACTGGAGGTATCCAAGCCTCCGGCGTTGCCGCGTAAATCAAGATCCAGATTGGAAAAGCTTTGCCCTATCTGCCCGTCGCAGGCCGATAGCCCGAAACCCAGTGCCACCATAGGCAATAACTTGCTGAAACGCCTGTTCCGCATATTCTTCTTCCTCAATCCATGGCCCTTATATCTGGGCCTTTTGGTTTAGTCCTGTCCCAGACCCTCTAGCAGAGGGACGAAGCGAACTGGCATTAATTCTTCGTAGTCAAACCCTTGCGGGGTCTTTGTTACCTTGATCAGGCTTTGCACCGCGTCGGACTGCCCCACCGGTACCACCATGATACCTCCCTCGCGCAGCTGCGCCAAGAGGGGGCCGGGCGGATCCTCGGCGGCGGCGGTCACAAGGATGCGGTCGAAGGGCGCTTGTTCGGGCAATCCGTGGCTACCGTCGCCTGTGACGATGGTGACATTGGTGATGTCCAAATCCTGAAACAGCCTGCGCACGGGGCGGGTCAAACGGGCATGGCGATCCACGCTGTAGATGCGCCGCGCAAGGTGGCTCAGCACGGCGGCCTGATAGCCGGAGCCGGTGCCGACCTCCAAAACTTTGTTGCGTGGTTGTACGTCCAAGGCCTGCGTCATCAATCCAACCACGGAAGGTTGGGATATCGTTTGCCCGCAAGCAATCGGCAGCGGGGTGTCCTCATAAGCGCGTTCCGCGAAGGTCCCAGTGATAAAGGCCCCGCGATCAACTTTCTCCATAGCCGTCAGAACCCTTGGGTCCATCACACCCTTGGAGCGCAGCCCGTATAGGAACTGCATCTTGCGTTCCGCCTCTGAGGTCGCTTCCTCGCTCATGTCAGACGCGTCTCCAGATCGGCCAGCAAATCATGCGCCGTCAAATCGCAGCGCATTGGGGTGACCGAAATCCAGCCGTCGATGTTGACCGTTGCATCCGTGTTCTCGCCCGAATTGGTGTTTTGCGGGTTGCCCTTGATCCACAGGTATTTGCGACCGTTGGGTGGCATATGGCTTTCAACGGCCATACCGCCCGTTGGACGCAGCCCTTGGCGTACAACGCGCGTGCCTTTGACATCCGCGCCTGCTACGGGCGGAAAGTTGACATTGTAGAAGGTTTGGTAGGTTTCGCCGCCCCAAATGCCGTTTTTAAGTAAGTTTTTGACAAGTGCCGCGCCATGTTGGGCGGAGGCTTCGAACTGGTTTTCCAGCCCAGCATTGGCTGGTCCAAAGTATTGCGACATGGCGATCGATTTGATCCCCTGCAAAGCACCTTCCATCGCAGCGCCAATGGTGCCGGAATAGACCGTGTTCTCGGCCGAGTTGTTGCCTTTGTTGACCCCAGATAAAATCAGGTCCGGTTTGGCGTCCGCCATCACGTCATGAACACCCGCCAACACGCAATCGGCAGGGGCACCTTCGGCGGCGAAGCGGCGCTCGCCCAACTGCGCAATCATCGTGGGCTGGGCGTAATTGATGCAATGCGCCACGCCTGATTTCTCAAAGGCGGGGGCGACGGTCCAAACCTCACCATCAGGGCCAGCCACCTCAGTGGCGATGGCGTGAATGACCTCAAGGCCGGGGGCGTTGATGCCGTCGTCATTGGTAATCAGAATGCGCATGGTGCTTGCCGCCCTGTTTTTTGTCTAGCTTTAGGCAAAATGGGGCGGTGGGTAAAGCCGCCTCAGGTGTGGTTGCGTAACTGACGCAGGGCCAGTCCCGAAATTACCACAACTCCTGCCAGTGCAAATAGGGTGACGGGCGGGGTTTCGACCCCGTTTCGAACCATGATGCCGACCAAGGCCCACGCAAGGGCCAGCGCATAGCTCCAGACGCCAATCGCACGGCGTAGCACGATCCCGCCCAACAGCATCGCCACCGCGATCATCAACATCGCCCAGTGCACCGCGCCGCCGCCCACGCCATATCCAGCACCCAGCAACCCGATGGAGACGCAAGATGCCGCCGTCAGCCATCCGGCATATAGCCCAACAGGTAAGGCGAAAGCCCACGCAGGTTTAATCCCACGCCCCGCGAACAGCGCCCAAAGAGCCGTGCCCAGCATGACCCAAATCAACACACTTGCCCAAATCACCGAGACTGTCGCCAGCTTGATCCAAAAGGCACCACCCCCGAGCGACAATATCAGGGGCAGGCGAGCCGCGTCCCATTCAGGGGCGTCACGATACCTCCAATACCCAGCGATGGCGGAAACCAGCAACCACAGATAGATCACCGACCAAATAGAGAAGGCGTAGCCCGAAGGCTGCACCGGCGCGTTGTCTTGCGGGATGGGGAATTGGTCGGGGCGAAAGCCCGCGAAGCCGTCCGTGATCAGCGGGGCGATCATAAACGCCATGGTCGCAATCAATGTGGCCAAAGCTTTCATGAACGCCCCTCTGTCTGAAGTGTCACCTAAATCAGCGTGCCAAATGGATCCAAGGTGGTTTTGCCGCCCAAGTAGGGATGCAACGCCACCGGCAATTCAACCGAGCCATCAGCCTGTTGGCCGTTTTCCAGCACCGCAATCAAGCAGCGCCCAACAGCAAGGCCAGAGCCGTTCAGCGTGTGCACATACTCAGGCTTGCCGCCCTCGGCAGGCTTGAACCGCGCGTTCATGCGGCGGGCTTGGAAGGCACCACACACCGAGATCGAGCTGATCTCGCGGTAGGCTTGCTGCCCAGGCAGCCAGACCTCAATGTCATGCGTGCGTTGCGCGCCAAAACCGATGTCGCCTGTGCACAAAACCACCGTGCGGAACGGCAGCAGCAGGTTCTCAAGGATGCTTTCGGCGGCGGCGGTCATGCGGTCCAACTCGGCACGGCTGTCGTCCGGCTTGGTGATCGACACCATCTCGACCTTCTCAAACTGGTGCTGGCGCAGCATGCCCGAGGTGTCGCGACCCGCCGATCCCGCCTCGGAGCGGAAGCACTGCGAATGCGCGCACATGCGCATCGGCAGCTTGGCCTCATCCACGGTTTCGCCGTTCACGATGTTGGTCAGGGTCACCTCCGACGTCGGCACCAGCCATTGGCCGTCCGTGGTTTGGTAGCTGTCCTCGCCAAATTTCGGCAACTGGCCCGTGCCATACATCATGGCCTCATTCACCAAAACGGGGACCCAAGTCTCAGTCAGGCCGTTCTCCACATGGGTGTCGAGCATGAATTGTGCCAACGCGCGGTGCAGGCGGGCAACGGCGCCCTTGAGCACCACAAAGCGCGAGCCGGACAGTTTCGCCGCCGTCTCGAAGTCCATGCCCGGAACCACGCCCGGAAGCACGAAATGCTCTTTCGGCGTGAACGGGAAGCGGCGCGGCGTGCCCCAGCGGTTGATCTCGACGTTGTCCTCTTCGGTCTCGCCGATGGGCGTGTCCTCAAAGGGGATGTTGGGCAGGCTCATCAACAAGGTGGCCAGCTTTTCGTCCTCTAGCTTGGCCTCGTCGTTCAGGCGCGCAACTTCGGCTTTCTTCTCGCCCACAAGGGCGCGCAGGCGCTCGAACTCGGCCTCGTCGCCTTTGGCCTTGGCGGCACCCACTTCTTTGGAGGCGGCGTTCTGCGCGGCTTTGGCGTCTTCGGCGGCCGCAATCTTGGCGCGGCGGGCGGTGTCGATGGCCAGAACGTCCACAGAGGAGACATCCGACTTGCGCATTTTCATGGCTGCGTCAAAGACCTCTGGGGTCTCGCGGATCATGCGGATGTCATGCATGGGGATCGTCCTCTTGTAGGTTTACATTATGTGAGGGGCTTATGACGGTTTTTCCGGCGGGATGTAAGAGGCAGGATCAGCCAGCCATTTACGCCATTCGTCGTCGAAGTCCTTCCCAGCTAATTCCCAATCTGGCCAATGGGGTGGGCGTTTGATGTCCTGAGGAAGTATCACAGAAGCATCCCCAAAAGATTTATCGATTTGCGACTGCTCCAATGCCACGTTCGCGTAATCCACACGTCTTAATGCGGCCCCTAGAAGAGTAACTGGGTTCAAAGACGTGCGGTTGTCCACCTGTGTCGCGCTAAGGTTTGCTCCCGTCAGATACGCTCCGCGCAGATTTGCGCCCTTCAAACTCGCAAGCAATAGATTTGCTTCGTTCAATATGGCGAACATTAGATTTGCCCCGTCCAACTGCGCTCCGTTGAGGTCCGCGTGATCTAGCCTCACGAATTGAAGATTCGCCTCGGTTAGTTGTGCAGCTGTAAGTTGTGCGCTCTTCAGCTGCGCTCCGCGGAGGTAAGCAAATGCCATGCGAGCACTGGTGAGGTCTGCGCCCTCCAGTCGTGCATCGCGGAGGTTCGCGCCTGACAGTTTGGCCTCTTGCAGGTTTGCGCCCTCTAGACGCGCATTGCTAAGGTTTGCGTTTCTTAGGTCGTAAGCGCTTAAATTCACGCTGCCTAAATTTGCGAGCGCATGCTTTCTAAATTCCTGCCAGTCTTTGGGAAATTGCTGTTCAAGACCTTCGAAGTAGTCAGTACAGTTTCGGCCCGTTTCGAGGAATTCACTACACCAGTTGCCGCGCGCGAACTCGAGGTTATTGGTTATATCCGAAGTTATTTGATCTGCTGGCCCGCAGGCTTGAGGCGAAATGGCGCGATGCGCGCACCAATCTCGGCGATAAGTGTCTCTAGCTGCGTCGAAATCTTGCCAATCATCGGGAGTTTGTGAGAAATTTACCCCTTCTAAATTGGCAGAGACGGGCAACCCTAACGAGAGGTTGAGTGCACGCATCCTAGGGCCGTTAGCGTAGATCCCGTAAGATGACACATGCCCGAACAGCAACGATATTATCGCTACAAACAACCACGCAAACCTGCCGACTGTGCGAATATCCGCAAGCGGCTTCATCAACGTAACCAATTGCTCGTGGCTCCGTTTTCCAACGTAAACGGTGAGAAGTAACGGGACGCAGATGGCCAGCCCGGTCAGCCACGGGTCATGTTTTGGCATGGATCGAAACCAGAACGCTGCAAGCGCAAGTGGGGTGGCCCAAAATGCCAATGCGCTGACTATGTGATGCGCAAGCCTATCCAAAGGGCGCCGCTGTAATGCGCCATCTACTCGCAGCCCAAGGGCGTAGTCGGCAAGGAACCAAGGTGGTATGTGATCAGAAAGCGGTACGCCGACTATGTGAGCAGGCGCCTTCGAAAGTTGTCCCCAAAGTTTCATTAGATGAAGGTGAAAGCAGACGTAGATCATGGCCCCAAGGCTGGGCGCTATGTAGAAGAATAATGCGGTTGGTACAGACACACCAATCAAAGGCAGTTCTGTTTGGCGTGACGGAATGAAGAAGTCGGCGTCTTCAACCCCCAGCAATGTAACCCCAACGAACGCGAGATATGACAGTAAGCCGAACCAGTTGGCCTTTGCGGTGCTGATGAGTTTCCTGATGCGCTCAATCTGCGCTTCATGGTCTTTATTTTGCATTCAAATTTCTCAGACTGTTCAAAATTGCATTCACAATACCCACCTCACGGTAAGTGTGAATATTCCGCCCGTAAAGCCGTTGCACCCCTTGCCACCCGCAAGCTGATCATGCGGATGTCATACAGGGGGATCGTCTTCGTGTAAGTTTACACAATGTCGGGGGTCTTATGACGAGTGGGGCTTCAAGTTCCATAGGTCTGTAAATGTACGATGGCTTCTCCGGCATCAGCGGCGTCTTCGTAGGTTGCAACGATTGTCTTAAGGAAGCCAAAAGATTGCGCGAGAGATCCGATAATTGGATGGCGAGGGGAGATGCGCTTGTCCATTTCATTCAGCTCTTCAGGACCATCTCCTGAATAAAACCCGCCTACCATTGCAAGCTCATAAACGATGCGAATGTCGTCGGGCGTCAGGCGAAACTGCTCCAACGCTTGCTTTGCGCTGGCCAAGCCCCTTTGGTGTTCTTGTAACATGAAGGGGCTTTGCTTTGGGGCGGCGACGGCGCCTTCAAAGAAGACCACGACCTTTTGCATGCGCTCCTTAAGCGAGGCAATTATGGGGGTGGGGTCGTGTTGAACCTTACCAATGAGATCGAGCACAACATTTGCTTGCTCAGCGACCTCGCTGGATATGACGGTACGAAAATGGACCAGTGGGTGTTGCGCGTATTCGCTCAATGAGACGCGCTCATCGGGGAGGTAGAACCGAAAAAGCTCTTCAAGATGAGCTTCATGGTCATGATTATAGCCTCGAAACTCCACGCGTTGGCTCGCGTTATTATGAATTTTGGTAAGGGCATCAAATCTGGCGTCTTGCTCAGTCGCAGCCACGAGGAGGGCTGCATCTTGCGGGCGGCAGCGGTAAATGGTTTCGGTGGTGTAATCTCCCATCCCAAGTCCTTTAAATCTAAAATATGACCCCGATATATCACATTGATCGAAGGCTACTATCCCCGTTGCGCCTCATGCGTGGCGGCGATAGGGTGCCCCGCAACTGACAAAGGCCGCTATGGCCCACAAACAAAAGGACTGCAGATGTTCGTCACACCTGCCTATGCACAGGCCGCCGGAGGCGCCGGAGGCGCTTTCGCTTCATTCCTCCCACTGATCTTGATCTTCGCGATCATGTATTTCCTTCTGATCCGCCCTCAGCAAAAGAAGCTGAAGAACCACCAAGCCATGGTTGAAGCCGTGCGTCGTGGGGACCAAGTGATCACCCAAGGTGGCATTGTGGGCAAAGTCTCCAAGGTCAAAGAAGACGGCGAAATTGAAGTCGAAATCGCTGAGGGCGTGAAAGTGCGCGTGATCAAATCGACCTTGGCTTCCGTGGTCAGCAAAACCGAACCAGCGAGCTAAAACATGCTTCAGATGCCTTCCTGGCAGCGGGTCTTGATCCTGCTGACGGTGCTTGTTGGGTTGGCGCTTGCGCTGCCCAACGGTTTCTACACCACCGTAGAAAAGCACAACGATGCCACCGCCGCGCTTGACGCCGGTGCCGCCACCACGCCGGAACTTACCGCCGACGTGTCTGGTTGGCCGGGCTTTTTGCCGTCGGGTCTGGTGAATTTGGGTCTCGACCTTCGGGGCGGGGCGCATTTGCTGGCCGAGGTGCATGTGGAAGACGTCTATGAAAGCCGCATGGATGGCTTTTGGCCAGAAGTGCGCGATACATTGCGTGATGCCCGCGACACCGTGGGCACCATCCGCCGCCAAAACGCGGCACCCGGTGAGTTGAAGCTGAAAATCTCGCAGCCCGCGGGCCTGCAAGAGGCGCTGACCCTTGTGCGCCGCTTGGCCACGCCTGTTGTCAGCCTGACCGGCACCGGCAGCAACGACATTGAGGTCTCAGGGCAGGGCGACATCATCACCGTAACCCTATCCGAGGCCGAGCGCGCCGCCACCGACGACCGCACCATGCAGCAGTCGCTTGAAATCATCCGCCGCCGCGTGGATGAGGCGGGCACGCGCGAGCCTACTATTCAGCGTCAAGGCGAGCGCCGCATTCTTATTCAGGTGCCGGGCATCGGCTCCGCCACTGAGTTGAAAGAACTGATCGGCACCACCGCCAAGCTGGGCTTCCACGCTGTTGTCTCACGCACATCGAACGCAAACGAGCGGATCACTGGGCGTCAGCTCCTTGCCCCTTCCATTGATCCGCTAGAGCGGGGCACTTTCTATGTTCTGGAAAAAACCCCAATCGTGTCGGGCGAAGATTTGGCCAACGCACAACCTGCATTTGACCAAAACGGCCAGCCTTCGGTGACCTTCCGTTTCGACTCCTCAGGGGGGCGTAAGTTCGGCATTTTCACCAGCGAAAACGTCGGCGCACCTTTTGCCATCGTGTTGGACAACGAGGTCATCTCCGCTCCAGTTATTCGCGAGGCTATCCTTGGTGGCTCTGGCCAGATCAGTGGCAGCTTCTCGGTGGAGGAATCTACCAACCTTGCAGTGTTGCTGCGGGCAGGGGCCTTGCCAGCCAAGATGGACTTCCTAGAGGAACGCACAATCGGGCCAGAGCTTGGCCAAGACAGCATCGACGCGGGTAAAATCGCCTGCATCGTGGCCTTCATCGCCGTGCTGGTCTTTATGGTCCTTAGCTACGGCACTTTCGGCATCTTCGCCAACGTCGCGTTGATCATCAACGTGGGCCTGATCTTCGGCTTGCTGTCGCTCATCGGTGCGACGCTGACCTTGCCGGGCATTGCGGGCATCGTGTTGACCATCGGTATGGCGGTGGATGCCAACGTGCTGGTGTTCGAGCGTATCCGCGAGGAGCTGAAAACCTCCAAAGGACCAGCCCGCGCAATCGAGCTGGGCTACGAGAAAGCCCTCTCCGCCATTTTGGACGCAAACATCACAACATTCATCGTGGCCGTCATCTTGTTCGTCATGGGCTCCGGCCCTGTGCGCGGCTTCTCGGTGACGCTGGGCCTTGGCATCATGACGTCTGTGTTTACGGCCATCTACGTGACGCGGATGTTGATCGTGTTCTGGTTTGACCGCCGTCGCCCCAAAGAGATCGAGGTATAATCCGATGCGTTTGAAACTAGTACCTTCCGAGACGTCTTGGGACTTCTTTGGCAAATGGAAACTATGGTTGGGCATTTCGGCCATTCTGGTGGTGGTGGGATTTGCATCCTTCCTGATCCAAGGCTTGAACTACGGCATCGACTTTCGCGGCGGGACAACGATCCGTACCGAAAGCACGCTGCCTGTAGATGTGGCAGCTTACCGCGCCGCGCTGGAGCCAGCAGGGCTTGGCGACATATCTGTCACCGAGGTGTTCGATCCCAACTTTGATGACGATCAAAACGTCGCCATGGTGCGCATCGAAGCCCAAGAGGGCGACGAGGCGGTAACGCCCGCTACGATCCGTAGTGTGGAAGAGGGGCTTGGCCGCGCAGTTGGCGGTGCACTCATCCTTGAGGTGGTAGCCGTAGCAGGAAGCGAGTTAGATGCGGCTGGCATTGAGGCTGAATTGACGTCTGCAGGTTTTGCCGCGTCCCACGAACTAACCGACAAAGGTGCTGTCTATACGTTACCTGCTGAACTTCCTTTCGGGTCTTGGGAGAAGATTGAAGCTGCGATCACAACTCCAGTGACGTCATCATCCTTTTCGTATGAAAGTTTGTCATTCCCTTCCGTGGAATCCGTCGGACCAAAGGTGTCGGGCGAGTTGATCCAAACCGCCGCTATCGCCGTGCTCATGGCGATCGGTGCCGTGTTGATCTACATCTGGATGCGCTTTGAATGGCAGTTCGCCTTGGGCGCTGTGGTGGCCTTGGTGCATGACGTTATCTTGACGCTTGGCATCTTCTCGGAGTTGCAGATCAAGTTTGACCTCGCGATCATCGCGGCCTTGCTGACCATCGTGGGGTACTCGATCAATGACACTGTGGTGGTGTTTGACCGTGTCCGCGAGAACCTGCGCAAGTATAAGGCCAAGCCATTGGCCGAGGTGCTGAACGTGTCGATCAACGAGACTTTGTCTCGCACCATGATGACCTCCGTCACCACGTTGCTGGCGCTGATTGCGCTCTTCGTGCTGGGCGGCGATGTGATCCGTGGCTTCGTGTTCGCCATGATCTGGGGCGTTATCGTTGGGACATATAGCTCGATCTTCGTGGCCTCGACGATCCTGCTGTTCCTTGGTGTGAAGCGTGATTGGTCCAAGAAGGACCCGAACGCTGGTGGCCAATACGCCAACATTGATGCTTGAGTTATTGACCTCAACCCTTGCCCAACCGGGCTTGGGCTGGGTCGCCTTCATCACCGTCGTGGCCGGAATCGTCTACGGCTTTGCAGGGTTCGGTTCTGCTTTGATCTTCATGCCCGTAGCCACGATCTTTTGGGTGCCCGAGTTGGCGGTCGCCTCCTTTTCAGTTTCGGCCCTTGCCTCTCTTGTCACCTTGGTGCCTCGCGCTTGGGGGCAGATGGACAAACCCTCCGTCTTCACCATGATCGGTTGCTCGGTCCTAGGCGCACCCATTGGCATCTACATCCTGCGCGTCAGCGACGTGGTCCACATTCGTTGGGCGGTGTTAGCCGTCGCCGCCGTGACCCTCGCCGCATTGGTCAGTGGTTGGCGCCAGAAGCTGTCCGAGTACCGAGCCACGCAGGCTGGCGTCGGATTTTCGGCAGGTTTCGTCGGCGGGGCGACGGGGCTTTTGGGGCCGGTGATGTTGTTGTTCCAACTCAGCGGCACGGCCCCCGTCGCGCAGGTGCGCGCAAACTCTTTGGTGTTCCTCACCATCAGCAGCTTGCTGTTGCTTCCCAGCATGGCGGTGCAAAATATGTTGTCGGGGCAGGCCGTAGCGCTGGGGGTGCTCTTGCTGATCCCCTACGGCGCGGGGGCTATGTTGGGCCAAGCCATCTTCATTCCGCGCTTTGAGGTGTTTTACCGCACAACCGCCTATGCCATAATCGCAATTGCCATCCTTATGGGGCTGCCAATCTGGGACTAAGACTATGCAACTGACCGAAATCACTTACGACATCGCGCCGCCCATCGACAGCTATGGGCCGGGCTTCTTTCGCGTCGGTGGCGAGGTGATCGAGGGGGCGGTGCTATTGCTCCCAACCGAGCGCTTTGCATGGGGCGGGTTTGACGACCGTGACACCATCCTCAGCCGCGCCAAATTGCTTGATGTGCTGTTCATCGGCACAGGCGCAGACATCACCCAAATCCCGCGCCCATTGCGCGGCGCGTTGGACGAGGCCGAAATCGGTGTGGAGCTGATGTCCACCCCAACCGCCTGCCGCACCTATAACGTGCTGCTGTCCGAGGGCCGCCGGATCGGTGCCGCGTTGATCCCTACCTGAGTAGGAAGGCCGTGGTCTCGGGCGAAGGGGGGCTGTGCGGACATTTCTGCCGTTCAAATCCCGCATAACATAGCCCCTTAATTTGACTAAAGGTGAATTGGCATCTAGGAACGATACTTATGGCGCATGAAAGACAACTGATCTCAAACGGAAACCCAATGGAGGCTATTGTTGGTTTCAGCCGTGCAGTTCGAGTTGGCCAATTTATAGCTGTTGGAGGCACCGCTCCGGTTGACGTTAATGGTAATACAGTTGGTGTCGGCGACGTTTTTCTTCAGACAAAACAGTGCTTTGAAATCATCAAATCTGCTTTGGAAGAAGCTGGATCAGGTCTTCAGGATATCGTTCGCACACGTGTGATTTTAACCGATATCGACGACTGGAAGCAGGCGATAGAGGCTCGAAAGGCCTATTGTCAGGATGCGCGGCCAGTAGATACGATAATGGCGATTGACCGTTTTGTGAATCCTGAATGGCTTGTCGAGATTGAAGTCGACGCCGTAGTTTCTGACTCAACATAAGACGTCACTTTGCGCTCAAACCTGCCATTCGCTGCAATGTGCATAAACATCTGCCTTAAAGTCCTCCTGCACCTCCCCGCACAAAGAACCCGCCTTGCGAATTCGTGACGGGTCCTTTGCGAATAGCTGATGTTCCTTTGGCATAGCGAAGGTCGGCGTTGAATGTCGGGGCGCCTATGACCTACATAGCGGGGTAACGATGCCCCCTAATGCCCCCAATTACCAGAGACACCGCTATGACCTCCGAAGGCCACCACCTCGACCCTGAGAACTGGGATGACTTCAGCCGCGACATGCACAAGCTGATGGATGACTGTCTGGACCGGATGAAGGCCGCACGGGAGTTGCCGTGGCAACCCAAGCCCGCCGATATGGCCGACAAAATGGCCCTCACACCGGATGCAATCGGGGTGGGTGCGGCGCAATCCATGACGCATTTGACCCAAGACATTATGCCCTACGCCACCGGCAACACACATCCGAAGTTCTTTGGTTGGGTGCATGGGGCGGGGCTGCCTGTCTCCGTCGGCGCCGAACTGGTCGCCGCAACCATGAACAGCAATTGCGGCGGGCGCGATCACGGCGCGATGGAAGTGGAGCGGGCCACATTAGACTGGCTTCTAGGGGTGTCCGGCCTGCCGGAGCAGGCCTCCGCAATCCTCACCTCGGGCACATCGCAGGCCACGATCCTAGCGCTCACCGCCGCGCGTAACCGCCAGTTCGGACATGACATCCGCCAAAAGGGCATTCAATCCCTGCCGCCTGTTTCCGTCTATGTACGCAAGGGGACGCATTCGTGCATCGGCAAGGCGCTTGAGGTGATGGGCTTTGGCGCGGGTGCAATCCATGTGGTCGACACCGATGATGATATGCGAATGGACCTCGCGTCACTCAAAGACGCCGTCGCATCCGACCGCGCCAAGGGCCGTGTGCCGCTGGCCATCGTTGGCACCGCTGGCTCGGTCAACACAGGCTCTTATGACTCGCTGCACGCCATTGCTGATTTTTGCGCCAAAGAAGACATTTGGTTCCATGTGGACGCGGCGTTTGGGTTTTGGGCGCGCTTGGCTGATGCCCCTTGGAAGCAGCTTGTGGACGGGATGGAGCGGGCCAACTCCATCGCCTGCGACTTTCACAAATGGATGTCGATCCCCTATGACTGCGGGGCTTGCATGATCTATGACCGCGAGCTGCACTTCAACACATTCACCTCGCGCCCCAACTATCTGGAGCAGCAGGCCGAGGGTTTGGGCGGCGGCGATTTGTGGATGTGCGACTACGGGTTGGAGCTGTCTCGCGGGTTCAAGGCGCTCAAGATCTGGACCGCGATCAAGTCCATCGGGGAGGGGGCGTTCAGCGCGTCAATCACCGACAACTGCAAGCAGGCGGCATTGATGGGTGAATTGGTCGAGGCGTCGGATGTGCTGGAGTTGCCATTCAAAGTCAGCTCCAACGTGTGCTGCATGTATGTCAGCCAAGGTGACGTCACCAAGATTGCCGCGAAGTTACAACTCAGTGGCGAGGCGGTGTTCTCTACCACCAACATCAAAGGCCGCCCCTGCCTACGTGCGGCCCTCGTAAACCACCGCACCACGTCACAAGACATCCGCGAGGCCGTCAACGCGGTGGAGCAGGCGGTTAGAGACAGCCTCTAATGCAGAACGGCCCCGTCAAAAACGGGGCCGCAATCACTCGCAGTGGCATGTGGTTACCAGTGGCCGGTGTTTTCCATAGACGCCCAAGGCTCTTGGGCAGGCAGCGGCTTGTCCATCTGCAAAAGCTCTATCGAGATGTTGTCAGGCGAGCGGATGAACGCCATGTGCCCGTCACGCGGTGGGCGGTTGATGGTGACGCCTGCGTCCATCAGCTGTTGGCACATCTCGTAGATGTTCTCGACGCGGTAGGCGAGGTGGCCAAAGTGACGCCCGTCGGTGGGCAGTTCGTCGTCGCCGTCCCAGTTGTAGGTCAGCTCAAGGTCGGCGCGACCGTCGGTTTGCTCTGGCGGGCATAGGTACACCAAAGAGAACCGGCCCCCTTCGTGATCGCTGCGTTTGCGCTCGATCAGGCCAAGCATTTTGTAGAATTCGAGGGATTTATCCAGGTCCTTCACGCGGACCATGGTGTGTAGAAATTCGACTTTCATCGGGGGCTCCTTCTTCGATGTCCCCGTCAGTCTAGCGTCTTCGTCGCGGATGGCGAGGACCTAACTGGCGGTTGCACCGCTTCACGCGATAAAGCGCCGCGCGAGACCAATGTGACGGTGACGAAGGCCACCCAAAGCAGCAGGTACCACGATCCAATTTTGGCGTAGCTGACCAGCTCAAACGCGCCTTGGCCGGCGTAAATCCACGTTCCGGTCATGGTGCCAATGTTTTCAGCAATCCAAAGCCCAAGGGCGCATAGGAAAATGGCGGCAGGTAGCGGCACCCATCGGGGGGTATTGTCCACGTAGAACCAGATGCGGCTGCGGAGAAACAAAATGAGCGAGAGCGCAAATAGCCCCAACCGGACGTCCGTGGTGAAATGGTGTGTGAAGAAGTTGATGTAGACTGCGGCCCCAAAGGCGAAGGTGGCCCATAGCGGCGGGTAGGGGGCAAACTGCATGTCAAATATTCGTACCACTCGGGCGATGTAGCTGCCAACCGAGGCATACATGAACCCCGCGAACAGGGGCACGCCCGCTAGAACAAAGAGGCCTTGTTCGGGGTAAGACCAGCTGCCCATGTGGACTTTGAATAGTTCAAACACCATGCCAATAAGGTTCAGTGCAAGAATGACGCGGCCCTCTTCCCATGTTTCCAGCTTGAAGTAGAGCATGCCGACCTGGGTGATGATGGCGAATGCAAACAGGCCGTCGTAGCGTGCTATCGGCCAGTCATCTTGCCAAAGAAGCTTGCTGCCAATGAGGGCGATAAGGAACATCATCCCAAACAACGCGGCCCAGCCCTGCTTGAGGACAAACATGATGACCTCGCGCGAGGCACCTTTGGTGCGGGCGCGTACAAAGTCTCCAAGGGAGCGCTCAATGCGGTGGGTTATGGGGGAGTTCTGGTTCACGTTAAAATGCGCTGACAAAGCTGAAGCCAACGCCTGTGGTTTTGCGTTCAAAACGGCTGATATTGGACGTGGTGCGGATGTGGCTGATGTTCATTTGCGGGACAAACCCCATGTAGCTTATGTCGTTAAATGTCATGTCCAGTTTGGCATGGGTCGTTTGGTCTTTGCGGCCCCCGGGGACTTGGATAAACCCAATGCGGTAATTGTCGTAGGTCGTTTCGCTGTAACTCACATTAGCAGAGAGGCTAGCGGGGCCAATCGGTTTGCCCAACTGGTAGCCAAGACTGGCGGAATAGGACTGGTAGACGCTGTTGTTACTGTCGGATTGAGAATCGCTCAAGCTGAAACTTGCTCGCAAAACATCACGATTTTGAAGTTGGCGTGCGAGATTGAAGCGAAGCACGCTCACTCCAATGTCCGATTGAGTGCCAGCAAAGATCTGGTGCGTGTGGGTCGCGCTGACATTAAGCCGTGTTTTCTTGCCAAAGCGAAAGCTTCGGCCAAGGCTGGCTGTGGCGTAGCTGTAGTATTCGTCGCCCCCAAACCATGTTTGGCCAAGTGCGAATGAGTAGGTGTCGGGAATGGGGCGTCCTTGGTGCGCGATTTGATGCGTGATGCGCGCGGATAGCTCGGTGTCCCCAAGGTCGCTATTGCTAACCGTTGGCGCAAGGGCGCGTGCGCCGCTAGACAGCCGTACCCGCGAGACATTCCCCGCGAATGTCAGGGTCGTTTTGTGGGCGACTTCCTCGGACAATGTGTAGGTCAGGCGACCTCTGACTTGTGCGCGAAGACCACTTAGCGCCTGCGCGGCACCATTTAGGATGCCAATTGGAAAAGCGCCATCGATCGTCAGGAATTGGCTCTCAGAGCCGCCATTCAGGTTGGAGCTTGGAGATACACTTACGGCAAACGACAACTTAACAGGGCTTGTTCGCGAGTACTGGCGGTACTGATTTCCGATGGCGGTTCGTTGCGCGTCGCTTTCGGCCTGCTGATAAGCACGCCGCAACCACAATTGGGTGAGCAGGGGGCGTTTTTCCTTGGCGGCGGCCACGGCCGCGTAGGTCGCGGCATTCAACTTGTGGGTGGGGTTCTTGGACTTCAGGTAGGCTTTGCGCGCAGCGATGCGGCCTTCCTTGTGCTCACCAACATGTGGGGCGCTCGCTGCCAGAAGAATAAGGGCGCCAATGTCATCCTCGCGCGCTTGGAGCAGTTGCTTGGCAACGCTGTAAGACAGCTTGTAGTTGCGCTGCTTAAAGGCTTCTAGGCCGATGTTGTGGGCTTGGTCCAATGACACGGTGACGCGTTGCGCCAAGGCGCTGCTTGGGGCGATGGTCGCAGTGGCGATGCCACATGCCAATGCGACGCGCATGAGTGCACGTCGCATTTTGAATTTTGATAAGGCTAGGGGGAGGGTCAATGCCTCACACCTTCACTCTTGCTGGCCTAGGGGTTAACCCCGTCACACAAGTCGGATGTGGAGGCCGCAGTGCCACAGCGTTCAAGTACGAAAACACCAAACTCTTCTTCGTTTTCAATGTCATCCGTGTAGTCAGTGAGGTTAGTCACACCCGCAATGGCAGTCCCGCCTTCTCCGCCGAAGGTTCCCCCGAACGCGCCGTTGGATGAATTGACGTCAATCTCCGTGGAGCCAAGATATGTGCCATCGTCTGCAATGACGCCTTCAACGAGGCGGATGTCTTCTAGGGTGATGGCCGGATATTCAGTGAACTCGCGTTCGATGATTTGGCCATTGATGCTGTTTTCCTGGAAACTAACGTTTAGGAAGATGCGCCCCTCAATGGTCGCGGGTTCACGCGGCAAAATTTCGGCTGGTGTGGAGGCGGGCGGGGTGGCCAAATTCGTGCCGAGGGCGTTCAGGTTGGTTGTGGCGGCGTAGTTGCCAGCGTAGGATACCAACCCGCTTTCACGGCCTGCGAACGTCCCATCTTGCTCATAGAAGCCGCCCCCAAAGAAGCGGTTAAACTGGCCGCCGTCGCTGATGGCAATCGCGCTGACTTCGCCGCCAGCGCTGGTGCCACCAATGGCAAGGAAGAAGCGATCTGTTGGGTCGTCTTGTCGGGTGTAGGCTTGGTAGCCGGCGACCGCGGAATCAATGCTGCTATCACGAACGTATACGGCGGGCTCGCCCGGGGCGTCGAAGCCGGTTAGCTCTAGCGTCAATGTCTCGTTGGCGGGGTCGTAGTTCACCGCGTTCAGGTTGTTTGCCAATTCTGCTGGCAGGCCGTTCACAGTCTCTGCCGGGTCAGCTGGGTCTGTCGGGTCGGTGGGATCGGCTGCGGTGACCTCATCGCCACCCGTCACTGGGTTCGAGCCGTCGCCGCCGCCGCAGGCGACCAATGCGGAAATGGAAAGGATGCCAAATGCCTTGATGGCGGTATCAAATGTCATGTGTATATCTCACTGCCCGAATAAGCGCACTTGGACGCGTTTTGCACGGAAGGTCCGTTGATGGGGGGTGAAAGTCAACGTTGCAGCGGCCCATTTGGGGGCGAATTTGTCGAGTGTTGCTAAACAATCGCCCCGCTTTCAAGGGGATAGGGAATAGCCTGTGGATAACGCTAACATCATCTTGATGTGTGCCCCTCACTTAACGCAATATGTGCCCTCAAGCTACGAATCCTTACGCGCCGGAGACCGCATATGCCCATTTCCACCGAACAAGCTCAGGAAATCGCCGAGGCGCGGTCCCAGACGAATACAACCATGCGCGCCACCGTGCCGGGGATGGAGCAGCACCTCTACACCGCCCATGAGGTTCTCGATCACGGGTTCATCCGCGTCATCGACTATATGGGCGACGATTCAGCCATCTGTCAGGCCGCGCGGGTGTCCTACGGCAAGGGCACCAAGTCGGTGCAAAACGACGAGGGGCTGATCCGCTACCTGATGCGCCACTGGCACTCCACGCCCTTCGAGATGTGCGAGATCAAGCTGCACGTCAAACTGCCCGTTTTCGTGGCCCGCCAGTGGATCCGCCACCGGACGGCCAACGTGAATGAGTACTCCGCCCGCTATTCCATCCTCGACCGCGAGTTCTATATCCCCGCGCCCGAGCATGTGAACGCGCAAAGCGTGGTGAACAACCAAGGCCGCGGCCAAATTCTGGAGGGAGAGGAGGCCGCACGCGTGCTGGAAATCCTCAAGTCCGACAGCACTCGGGCCTATGATAACTACGAGAAGATGATCTCTGACGATGGCCAAGACGGCCTAGCCCGCGAGCTGGCCCGCATGAACCTGCCCGCTAACATCTATACGCAGTGGTACTGGAAAGTTGACCTCCATAATCTGTTTCACTTCTTGCGCCTGCGTGCAGATAGCCATGCACAGTATGAAATTAGGGTTTACGCGGATGCGATTTGTAAGGTCGTCGCCGATTGGGTCCCCGCGGCTTATGCTGCGTTCGAGGACTACCGCTTGGGCGGCGCGCAGCTGTCCGGCAAAGGCGTCGACTGCTTGCGCCGTATGCTAAAAGGCGAGGACGTCACCCAAGAGACCTCCGGCATGAGCAAAGGCGAATGGCGGGAGTTTATGGGGGTCGTTGAGTGACTCAAGTATTTATTTCCTATAGTCATAAAGATGAAGAATTTAGACAAGAACTTGAAAGCCATTTAAGCTTACTCCGTCGACAGGAGTTGATCGACGTTTGGCACGACCGCCGAATTACGGCGGGGCAATCATTGGACGATGTGATTTCTGAAGAATTAGGCCGTTCTAAGATAGTTCTTCTATTGATCAGTTCAGACTTTATTGCTTCTGACTACTGTTACGGGAATGAAATGAAACAAGCCCTTTCGATGAATGAATGTGGTGATGCTAGAGTTGTCCCCATAATCGTCCGTTCTTGTGATTGGCATTCAGCCCCATTTGGATCACTTCTGGCAACTCCTACTGACGGGCGACCCATTAGTATTTGGCGTGATCGTGATGAGGCTATGACAGTAGTCGCAAAAGAAATTCGCCAAATT
This sequence comes from Litoreibacter sp., assembly GCF_039974535.1. Classification (GTDB taxonomy): domain Bacteria; phylum Pseudomonadota; class Alphaproteobacteria; order Rhodobacterales; family Rhodobacteraceae; genus Litoreibacter. Next base: position 306,176 of record NZ_JBDWIU010000012.1, read on the forward strand.
GCAGTCGAGGAATCGAAAGGGGCAACATCGAAACTCAAAGCAAAGGACGAGAAAGTAAGAAGTGAAGTGGACGTCAGACCTGCTGTTAGGTCTAGTAACTTGGCGATCGCCAAAATTTGGACGGATCGAGAAAAGGACGAGTTTTTAGCGTCGGCGTTTGAGTTCATTTTCGAATTTTTTGATAATTCACTACGTGAATTAACAGATCGTAATGCTTCTGTTGAAGCCGCTATTGAACGAGTGGACTCTTACTCTTTTACAGCAACATTGTACAATCACGGCAAGCGTGTCTCTCATGTATCGATATCACGAAAATCGCAAATGGGTTTTCAAGCGGGAAGGGTAATATCGCTTTCATTCAATGACAGCGGCTTTAGCGAGCAATTGAACCTAGAAACGAATGAACACAGTATCTATCTCAAACCACTCGGGTTAAGATTTTCAGGGCAGCAGGACTCATTTGATAAGCTTGCATCTGCCGAATACTATTGGTCCGAATTAATTCGACCTCTGCAGGGTAATTAACCCCAGCCAGTTCGAAGGTCTCGCCTATGGCATTGTGGGCAGGTCACAGGTTGAGTCGGCCTGTTTTGCTTTTCATATTCTTGCTTTTCTGATCGTTCTAGAATTTCTATTTCGAACTCATGTCCGCAATTTAGGCAGTGGTATTGGGCTAGCAATGTCATTTGTTAATACTCAAGAAATGGACTAATGTGGCTACGTTAAAAAATTTCTTTAACAAAGATCAACAGTTATTTGTCGTATGGTATTGAGCCACCACGTACGAACAAAGATCGTGCCACACCCGAACCGCTCCAACGGGGCGGGCGCGTTTCGCACCAGGCCCTCGGTTCGGGTGCTGCCAATGAATCTGGGATAGGGCCACCTGATTTACCTTGCCCGACAAAAGGCAGACACATCGCAGACGCCTCGCAGACAGTAAAATCCAACAAAAAAGCCCGCTAAAATAAGCGGGCTTTTTTCGATTATTCGGGCAGCGAACCCTTAATCAAGTGCTACCAAGTCGCCAGCCGACGCGCGGCCGTCGCGGCCCTCGATCATCTCGTATTGGATCTTTTGGTCGTCACGCAGACCTGTTAGGCCAGCGCGCTCAACGGCTGAAATGTGAACGAAGACGTCCTTGCCGCCATCGTCGGGTGCAATAAAGCCGAAGCCTTTGGTGGTGTTGAACCATTTTACGGTGCCAGTGGCCATTCCGTGTCTCCTTCTAGTATCCGCCCACGTTATGTGGCGGGGTGGTGCAGCAGTGTCTTCAAGTTAGTGGTCCGCATCCGTAGAAGTAGGCCGAAACTTAAATCTGTCTCACGGGCAACAGATTAGGCCAGCATTTTAAAACTGCAATAACTGATATTATTCCGCCACGTCTCGATACGTATTTTTAGGTTAAGTGATTGATAAACAATAAGTTCACTTGCGCGATTTATGGACATTATTCGCAAGACTGCCCATATTGTAGCGAGAATCGAAAAGGAAAACCGCATGAAACTCTACGGGATCAAGGCCTGCGACACCTGCCGCAAGGCCCTCAAAGCACTGCCGGATGCCGAATTTATCGACGTCCGCGCCACCCCTTTGGACCGCGCCGAGCTGGCCAGATTTTTGGCGAAATTCGGCGAGGCTTTGGTCAACACCCGCTCCACCACATGGCGCGGCATGACCGAGGCCGAGCGCGCCGCCGACCCCCTAGACCAGCTCACCGCACACCCCACATTAATGAAGCGCCCCGTCATTGATAACGGGACGCTTCATTTAGGCTGGGGCAAGGACGTACAAGCCGTCTTTGCTTAATATTTACTTAAGGTCAGGAGGGCAGGCCTCATCCTTGAGGTCTGCCACCAAAGCATCAACCGCCACCACAGAGGTCTGCTTCTGCCCCAACCGGCGCAAAGTAACAGTCCCATCCTCAACTTCTTTTTTCCCAACAGCCAAAATCACCGGCACCTTGCCGACAGAGTGCTCGCGCACCTTGTAGTTGATCTTTTCGTTGCGAATATCCGCCTCGGCACGAATGCCTGCGGCCTTCAATTTGGCAACAGTGTCATACACATAGTCGTCCGCATCCGAGATAATAGACGCCACAACCACCTGACGCGGAGCCAGCCAGAACGGCAGCTTACCTGCGTGCTCCTCGATCAAGATGCCGATGAAACGCTCGAAGGATCCAAGCGTCGCGCGGTGCAACATGACGGGTTGGTGCTTGTCGCCATCCGCGCCGATGTAGCTGGCCTCTAGGCGGTCGGGGAGGTTGCTGTCCACCTGCAGTGTGCCGCATTGCCAGTCACGCCCAATAGCGTCCGTCAGGGTGAACTCGAGTTTCGGTCCATAGAAAGCGCCTTCGCCCTCTAGGATGTCATAGTCATACCCAGCGGCCTTACAGGCGTCGCCCAAGGACTGTTCAAGGAAATTCCAAGTCTCATCGGAGCCAACCCGTTTTTCAGGGCGGGTGGAGAGTTTGATGGTCCAGTTGTGGAAGCCCAAATCATCATAGACCTTCGCGAGGAAGGCGATGAACTTCTTGGTTTCGCTCTCGATCTGGTCCTCAGTACAGAAGATATGGCCATCGTCCTGAACAAAGCCACGAACCCGCATGATGCCGTGCAGCGCGCCTGACGGCTCGTAGCGGTTGCATGAGCCGAATTCAGCAATGCGCAGCGGCAAGTCGCGGTAGGACTTCAGGCCTTGGTTGAACACCTGTACGTGGCAAGGGCAGTTCATCGGCTTGAGCGCGTTGACGGCTTTTTCGCGAGCGTGCTCTTCATCCACTTCGACGATGAACATGTTCTCTTGGTACTTGTCCCAGTGACCTGAGGCTTCCCAGAGCTTGCGGTCGACAACTTGAGGCGTGTTAACCTCTTCATAACCGTCAGTTTCTTGCATCCGGCGCATGTAGTCTTGCAGGGTTGTGTAAACCTTCCAGCCGTTTGCGTGCCAGAACACCTGACCGGGGGCCTCTTCTTGCATGTGGAACAGGTTCATTTCGCGGCCCAACTTGCGGTGGTCACGCTTCTCGGCTTCCTCAAGGAAATGCAGGTGCTCTTTCAGTTTTTCTTTGTTCTGGAACGCCACGCCGTAGATGCGTTGCAGCATCTGGCGGTCACTGTCGCCGCGCCAATAAGCGCCGGCCACGGACATCAGCTTGAAGGCGTCCGCTGGCATCTGCCCAGTGTGTTGCAGGTGAGGGCCACGGCACAGGTCTTGCCAGTCGCCGTGCCAATACATGCGTAAAGGCTCGTCACCAGGGATGGATTCGATCAACTCAACTTTGTATGGCTCACCGTTGTCTTCGTAGAACTTAACAGCGCGGGGGCGGTCCCAGATTTCGGTGCGAACGGGATCACGCAGGTTGATGATCTCTTTCATCTTCTTCTCAATCGCGCCGAGGTCTTCCGATGAAAACGGCTCTTGGCGGTCGAAGTCGTAGTACCAGCCGTTGTTGATCACTGGGCCGATGGTAACTTTGACGTCGGGCCATAGGGCTTGCACGGCGCGGGCCATGACGTGGGCAAAGTCGTGGCGGATCAGTTCCAGCGCGGGGGCTTCGTCCTTCATGGTGTTGATGGCGATCTGCGCGTCAGTATCAATCGGCCACTGCAGATCGTGGTGTTCACCGTTTACGGTGGCAGAGATCGCTTTTTTGGCAAGAGATGACGCAATGGAGGCTGCGACCTCGGCAGGGGTGACACCTGCTTCATAGTCACGCGAATTGCCGTCGGGAAATGTAAGGGAGATAGAGGCCATGTTTTGGCTCCTCGTCAGTTTGGCGCCCACGGAACGCCCGGTTGCGGGTTATGTGTAGGGGGTAAATGCCGCTCGCTGAACCTGAGGTCAAGCAGGGATGCACGCTATCATGTTGAAATAGGCGAATTCATGGCTAGTTCAAACGCTAGGCTTTCGGTTGCAACCGATGTGCCATCCGCTAGCTTATGCGCAATGATTTTTGACGGAGGCTTCATGCCTGACTTTCTCGACACAGCCTCTGGCCGCCGCATTGCCTACCACCAAACACCTGGCACGGGGCCCGGGGTGGTGTTCTTGGGCGGTTTCAAATCTGATATGGGCGGTACGAAGGCCATTCACCTAGAGGCGTGGGCCAAGGCGCAGGGACGCGCATTTTTGCGGTTCGATTATTCGGGGCATGGAGAGTCGTCGGGTGAATTTACAGAAGGCGCAATCGGCGATTGGGCGCAGGACGCTCAAGACGCGATTGAGGCGCTGACCGAGGGGCCGCAGGTGCTTGTTGGGTCCTCCATGGGGGGCTGGATTTCCCTGTTGATGGCCAAGCGTATACCACAGAAAATCGCCGCATTGGTGACCATCGCAGCGGCACCTGATTTTACCGAAGACAGCATGTGGGGCGGCTTCACCGACGCCCAAAAAGCGGAGCTGGAAACAGGGCAGGTGGCCCTGCCGTCCGATTACGGCGAGCCTTACATTATCACCAAGAGATTGATCGAAGAGGGGCGCAATAATCTGGTGCTGCGTGCGTCATTACCGTTGCCATTCCCGACGCGGTTTTTGCAAGGCACAGCAGACGCGGATGTGGACATGTCCGTGGCGCTTCGGCTGCTGGATCACGCGACTGGGCCGGACATGCAATTGACGTTGCTAAAAGGGGCCGATCATCGCTTCTCGGATGAGGTGGCATTGGCGATGGTCGAGGCCGCGGTGGTTGACGTGTTGGAGGCAGTGTAATGCAGACCTTTGGTAAATGGCTTGGGCGCGTCTTGCTGACGGTTTTCATCGTGGGTGGTGCTATTTGGATGTTTTTTCCAAGAGAATCAGTAGATGTAGATATATCGTTTGATAGTAATATGTTGGGAGATGACCTTGATGCATACCTTGAGGCGCAAGAAGCCCCCTTTGACGACATTACCGAAGGGGTTGAGAAGCGTATCATTTGGGCAGGTGAAGTTGGGGCGAAAACACCTTTGGCAATTGTGAATATTCACGGTTTTTCAGCCACCTCAGAAGAGATCAGGCCTGTGCCAGATAAGCTGGCTGAACAGCTTGGGGCGAACCTGTTTTTCACCCGCATCACGGGGCATGGGCGGGGCAGTTTGGCGATGGCTGAAACCGTCGCGGGCGACTGGTTGGAAGACACCGCAGAAGCGTTGGCAATCGGGCGGCGGATTGGCGATGAGGTACTGGTGATCTCAACCTCTACAGGGGGCACTGCAATTGCCATTGCCGCCAGTAATCCAAAGCTGATGAAGCAGGTCAAAGGCATCGTTATGGTCTCGCCCAACTTCCGCGTGCGCTCCCCGTTCGCGACGTTGTTGGAATGGCCGCTGGCGCGCAGTTGGGCGGCATTGGTCGCGGGCGCAGAGCGCAGTTTTGACCCCGAAAATGAGGGTCATGCAAAATATTGGACAACGCTTTACCCGACCACAGCCTTGATCCCGATGGCGGCTTTGGTGAAACATGCGCGAGGCGTGGATTACACGCAGGTCACAACGCCCGCATTGTTCATTTTCTCGGATGAGGATGCGGTGGTCTCTGCTGAGACCACGCGTGCAATTTCCACCAAATGGGGCGCACCGGTACAATTGGCGCCGCGCGTGATGGGCGAGGGGGATGACCCGTTCAACCACGTCGTCGCGGGCGACATCCTTAGCCCGGGCCAAACAGATGAAACCGTGGTTTTGATCAAGGACTGGGCGGCGGGGTTGTAGACGCATATGGCACGCCGCAAACCCGCCTCCATGTGGTCGCTCGAGACCTTGGGCCGCGAGCGGTTGTCGAAGCATTTCTTCATGCGCGAGTTCTTGTACTCGGAGATTGGTAACTTTCATCAGGTGCAAAATATCCCCGAGGATGTGGAGTTGACCTTGAAAGTGGGTCGCGCTTTTTGCACCGAGCTGTTGGACCCGCTGCACGAGACATTTGGCTGCGTTACGGTGCGCTCGGGGTACCGGTCACCTGCGCTAAACCGTTTTGGCAACGAGAATAAATTGAATTGCGCGCGTAATGAATACCCCGGCGAATGCCACATATGGGACCGGTCTGCGACAAAACCTATTGGGGGGGCGAGCATCGTAATCCCTTGGTTCGCTGACCAATACGCCCAAGGTCGGGATTGGCGGGACTTGGCCTATTGGATACACGACCACTTGCCCTATTCGGAGCAATGGTATTTCCCCAAGCTCGCGGCCTTCAACTTGACGTGGGAACCCATCGCGCGCCGCACAATCTCTAGCTACATCACACCACGAGGTAAGTTGCTGGCGTCCGGAGCGGAGCCCGATGAGGATCAAAAAACCCGCGCGGCCAGATATAGTGATTTTCCCAAATATCGGGGGATGCTCCAACCAGCTGTCCCAAAGGCGTGGACCTCAAAAACGTTGGCCGAAGGACCTTAGATGGCGATACTCGGGCACTTCACTTTGACCAGATTGAAAACATGGGTCTCCAGTGTGCAGGTCAAATAACAACTGAAAGCCCGATAAGTGGCATAGGTAAATGGGTAACGCCTTATCGCCAGTTACGTGATTGACGATTGCCATGCCACGCACTTTCGACGACAAAAGGGGCGGAATTGCGCTGTTTTTGGTTGGCTCGCGCTGAGAACGCTGTGAGTGGTTTGTTCAAAATCCTACACTAAATGGCGCATTCTTTCTGTTTTTTGTGACGTTGCTTGTATTTTTCCGATATTCCAAAACAACCAATCGGCGCGACCGCGCAATGATCTCGCAAGGAGCTATGGATGCCTGAGCCACTCGTTTTACTGCCTGGAATGATGTGCGATGCACGATTGTACGGGCCTCAGATCAAAGCCTTCGGTCGTGACCGTGCCATCCAGATTGCTCCGATCAGTGCCCATGAGAATGTCGAAACTATGGCCGTCGATATTTTGAACGCAGCACCGTCCAGCTTTGCTCTTGCGGGGCTGTCCATGGGCGGCATTGTCGCGATGGAGGTGGCGCGCCGCGCGGGCGGGCGTGTAACGCGATTGGCGTTAATGGATACCAATTCATTGTCAGAGACACCAACCTATGCTGCCGCGCGAGAGCCACAAATCGCCCGCGTTCTGGCGGGGTCTTTGGTCGAGGTGATCCGAGAAGATATGAACCCAGATTATCTGGCACCAGGGGCAGGACGCCAAGCGGTGTTGGACTTGGTTATGGATATGGCCTTGGAAATGGGTGAGGGGGTGTACCTGCGCCAATCACGTGCATTGCAGCGCCGCCCAGACCAACAAAGTACATTGCGCAAGTTGAAGATCCCGACACTGATCTTATGCGGCGAATACGACGCGCTTTGCCCTGTGGCCCGCCATCAATTCATGGCGGAGCTGATCGAGGGCGCGGTGTTGAACATCGTGCCCAATGCCGGCCATTTGCCGACATTGGAGCAACCTGAAGCGGTCAATGCCGCCATGAAAGCTTGGCTCGAGGCCTAAGCTTTCTTTTTCTTAAGCGGAGCTACGTTGCTTTTGGGCACGTCGGAATTCGCGTCAATGAACTCCAAAACCAGCGGGCGAATGTTTTTGCGCCAGCTTTTACCTGCAAAAATGCCGTAGTGACCTGCACCGGGTTCCACGTGAGACGCTTTCTTGTCGTCGGGCAAGCCAGTGCAAAGGTCCAATGCTGCGATGCACTGACCAGGGGCGGAGATATCATCCTCGGACCCTTCAACGGATTTCACCGCTACGGATGTGATCTTGCTCATGTCGACGGGTTTTCCGTTGACCACAAAGCGATTGTCGGCAATTTCGCGACCTTTGAAGATGCGCTCTACCGTTGAAAGGTAGAATTCGGCGGTCATATCCATCACCGACAGGTATTCGTCGTAGAACCGGTTATGCTTGTCGTGTTCTTGAGCCTCGTCTTGGGCCACACGCATGATTTGTTCTGAGAAGGCTGTACTATGACGTTCCGCGTTCATGGACATGAAGGACGACAGTTGCAAAAGGCCCGGATAGACCTTGCGACCAACGCCTTTGTATTTGAAGCCAACGCGTTGGATGGCGGATTCCTCTAGCTGTCCCATCGTAATTCTGCGACCAAAGTCGGTCACATCAGTGGCCGCTGCATCTGGGTCGATTGGACCACCGATCAACGTCAGTGAGCGCGGCTGTGCCGATGGGTCTTCTTCCGCCAGATAGGCCGTCGCAGCCAGCGCCAATGGGGCAGGCTGGCATACGGCGATAACGTGAGTGTCGGGGCCGAGTTCTCGAAGGAAATCAACCAGATAAAGGGTGTAATCCTCGACGTCGAACTTGCCTTCGCTGACGGGGATGTCGCGGGCATTGTGCCAATCGGTTGTGTAGACTTCCGCATCGGGCAGCAGACTAACAACAGTGGAGCGCAGCAGCGTGGCGTAGTGACCGGACATTGGGGCGACCAGCAAAATCTTGCGATCCTTTGTGGGGCGGTCATCGACTTTGAAGTGGATCAGGTCGCCAAAGGCCTTCGCGACGGTAACTTCTACGTCCACCAGATGGTCGCGGCCATCTTCGCCAACGACGGAGGCGATGTTCCAATCCGGTTTAGTTACCATACGAGAAAAGGAGCGTTCCGTAACCTCGCCCCAAGCGCCCAGCATTTTGAAGAACGGGTTTGCGTTCCCCACTGCAGGAAAGGCCCCCATGGCTTGCGCCGTCGCACCCAACCATTGATTGGTGACGCGCATAGTTTCCATCAGGTCATAAGTTGCCATATACTTCACAGGAGGCTCCTTTCGAGCTTAAACTTTGCCACTATGGAAATTCGTGATTTGCTTTGAGAGCAGGAGACGTTATTTCGCAGTTGCAGCATCAAGATATTGTGGAACGCATGAGATGACAACCAAAACTGACAATGTGAGTGACAATGACGCCGCCGAGAAGCTGGAACGGTTGAATGAGAACCTCGCGAAGATGGACGAATTATCCAAGCGTCTCGTTGCTGCGATGGGCAAGAAAAAGTCCGCAGACCATGGGCTTCAGGCCCCGGGGCAGGAAGTCTACGTGCAAGCCGTCGCCGCTTATATGGCGGAAATGATGAACAACCCATCAAAAATTCTTGAGCAGCAAGTGAATTACTGGGGGAAATCCCTAAAACATTATGTAGATGCGCAGCAACAACTGGCGAATGGCAAGATTGAGCCGCCGGAAGATAAAGGCCCAAGCGATCGTCGTTTCAAGTCAGAACTGTGGGACACGCACCCGTATTTCAACTTTATCAAGCAACAGTACATGTACTCCTCTGAAGCAATTACCGATGCAGTTCAGGGGCTTGAAGGGTTAGAGGCGCATGAGAAGGGGCGTGTTTCTTTCTTTGCGCAACAAATCGTGGATATGTTCGCGCCCACCAATTTCCTCGCTACAAACCCCGATGCGCTTTCGCGCGCGGTTGAGACCGACGGCGCCTCTTTGGTACAAGGGTTGGAGAACCTCGTTCACGACATCGAGGCCAATGAAGGTGACCTGCTTGTCAGCTTGGCGGACGAAACCGCCTTCAAGATTGGTGAAAACATCGCCGCGACCGAAGGGTCGGTTGTTTACCGCAACAAGATGTTTGAATTGATCCAGTACAAACCCACCACCGAGAAGGTTCACGCGACCCCCATCGTGATTTTCCCGCCGTGGATTAACAAATTCTACGTGATGGACCTCAAACCGCAGAACTCTTTGATCAAATGGTTGGTCGATCAGGGGCACACGCTCTTTATCGTATCTTGGATCAATCCCGATGAAAGCTACGCGGATGTTGGTCTCGATACTTATGTGGACGATGGCTACCTAACTGTTTTTGAACAGGTAAAGAAGATTACTGGGCAAAAACAGTTAAACGCTGTGGGGTATTGCATTGCTGGCACCACGCTGTCGTTGGTTCTGGCCTTGCTGAAAAAGCGTGGGGACAAGACGGTTAAATCCGCGACATTCTTTACCATGCTCTCCGACTTTGAAGATCCGGGGGAGATGGGGATCTTCCTGGAGAATGACTTCGTCGACGGGATTGAGCGTCAGGTCGCGGAGAAGGGCTATTTGCACTCCTTCTTTATGTCGCGGACGTTCTCCTACCTTCGGGCCAATGATCTGGTCTATGGGCCTGCAATCCGAAGCTACATGATGGGTGAGGCGCCTCCGGCCTTTGATCTGCTCTATTGGAACGGGGACAGCACGAACCTGTCTGGGCGCTTTGTCGTTGAGTATTTGCGCGACCTTTGTCAGGACAACAAGCTTGCCAAGGGCACGATGCAGCTATTGGGCGAGACATTGGGCCTATCGGATATTGAGCTGCCAATCTGCGCGATTGCCTGCGAGACGGATCACATCGCGGCGTGGCGGGGATCCTATACGGGTATCAAACAGTTCGGCTCGAAGGATAAGACGTTCATTGTCTCGGAATCGGGGCATGTTGCGGGGATTATCAACCCGCCGTCGAAGAAGAAATATGGCCACTACACGAACGGGGACATGTCGGGCACGCAGGATGACTGGTGGGCGGGCGCTGATTTCAACGAGGGGTCTTGGTGGCCGCGTTGGGACAAGTGGTTGTCGGAGAAGTCATCCTCAATGGTTGCTGCAAGAGAGCCGGGAAGTGAGACGTTTCCTATACTTGCACCCGCTCCGGGCACCTATGTGCTAATCAAGTCGAACAAGGGATAAGCTTACTTACCCTAGTATTTTAAGGCGTAGGTGCGAGAGATCGCCCTGCGCCTTTCTTGTTTTTGGCCCAAGAAGCCTATCATTGGAAAGTTTTTTTGCTGCAGTGCAGAAAAATACTTGTAATGCTGCGGCGCGGCATGTACATATGCTGCAGACGCAAACGAAGTTACAGGGTCGCGACTGACCCAATATTATTGGAGATCAAGACAATGGCTAACAACACACAAGACTTCACTAAAGTATTCTCCGACATGGCAGCTGCATTCCCAGTAGACATGTCCGCTTACAACGAAGCAGTTAAAAACTCTGCTGCCTTGGGCGAAAAAATGTCCAAAGTTGCACTGGACGCAGCAGCAACTTCTGCTGAGCTGTCCTCCAAATGGACAAAAGAAACCCTGACAAAAATGTCCGGCGTTACTAAAGCCCAAGCAGAGCCTACAGACTACGCTAAAGCTGCTACTGACTTCGCTTCTGCAACTGCAGAATCTTCCGCAGAGCACATGGCTGCTTTCGCTGAAGTTGCGAAAAAAGTTCAAATGGAAACTGTTGAGCTGTTGATGGCTGCTGGCAAAGACATCCAAGAAGACACAACAGCCGCTGTTAAAAAAGCAACTGACGAGCTGACAGCGACTGCTAAGAAAGCAACGAAAGCTGCTTAAGCTTAGACGCTTCAAATACTGCCGCTAACTCCTCCCTTTAGCGCGCAGAATTATAGGGTGGGCCTTGGGCCCACCCTTTTTCTTTTGGGAATGCGCACTTTTAAGCTTTGCGGCTAAGTACCTTCTTCGCCGTGACAAACATCACCAAAGCCAAGGTTAACAATCCAATTGGTTGATTGGGGTTGTAGCCTTCGATTGGCTCCAACGGGCCACTGGCTTTGCTGATCTCCGCGGTGAGTTGCTGCGATTGAGTGAGGGAGAGATTGATGTCCTCGCCGCCTTCGGTAATTGCCTTTAGGGCGGATTGCAGCCCCTTCATGATTGCAACGTCTTCGCTGACTGGAGCGGTCGCCGCATTGATCAGATCCGCAATCTTGGCCGACAGCTTCAACAGATCTTTGCGTAATCGGCTCATGTTGCCCATCTTGCTGTTGTAGCTCTGCTTGATGTCAAAGTTGCCGTGCTTCTTGATCGCGCTGGCGTGGGAAATGTTAAGCAGCCCTTCCTCGGAGCGAATGGCCTTTTCCATGTTGGCCGCGCGGCCACGCCAAAGCTCAATCTTTCGCACAAGGTCCGCATGTGTTGCGGTTCCGGGTTTTACTGGCTCGCTGATCCCCAAAAGTTTGGTGATTTCTGTATCGACCTCGCCGGTGAGACGACGGATTGCAATAACTTGGCCTTCAAAATTACGCATGAGGCAATTCCTTCTAATACTCTTTAGTTTAAATATATCTCGACACTTGTAGAATGACGCGGCTTTGGCATGCTTTGCAAGTGGGGCCTGGCTTACGCCCCTTTCTTTTCTTCTGCACCTGCGCTAGCATTTTTTCTGCGTTGCAATACTGGGAGGTTTTTCGTGGCGAAATCTGATGAGACACCGTTGCTGATTAAACGTTACGCCTCGCGTCGGCTCTACAATACGGAGACCAGTGACTACGTTACGCTAGATAATATATCGGGATTCATTAAAGAGGGGCGGGATGTTCAGATTATTGACCTGAAGTCCGGCGACGACCTCACCCGTCAGTATCTGTTGCAGATCATTGCCGACAACGAGAGCAAGGGTGAAAATGTCCTTCCTATCAACGTGTTGACCGATCTTGTGCGCAGCTACACCACCAATGCTCAAAGCATTGTTCCAGACTTCCTTGCAGCAAGCTTCGACATGTTGCGCGATGGGCAAAGCAAGATGGTTGAAACCATTGCCAACCCGATTGCGGGGGTGCCAGGGTTTGAGCAGATCAAAGCGCAGCAAGAAGCCTTCATGAAAACCATGATGGGCGGTTGGAGTGCACCGGGCGCAGACAGCTCAAGTGATGCGGATGCAGCAACAACAGCCTCCACAGAAGACAACTCCGAACTTGAGGCGATCAAGAAGCAGCTTGCTGACATGCAGGCTGCTCTCTCGAAAATGGCAAAGTAAGAGGCCTGAGCGGCTTTAAAAGGCGCTTGGGTTCGGTGGTGTGAATGGTATCTTGCGCCCCACGGGGAAGCTCGATGAACGGGCTTTATCGGATTGCTGTAGGGAACTTGAATGGTCGACACTCCGGGAAAAATCACGCTTTGGCAGGTTGAAATTTTCGTCGCCGCTGCAGAGGAGCCATCGATCACGGCCGCCGCAAGCCGGCTGGGCGCTAGCCCGTCTGCCGTTAGCCAGCAATTGTCCAACCTTGAGGCCGCCCTTGGCGCGCGTTTGCTGACACGAACCGAACGACCAATGCCCTTAACCCAAGCGGGCGAATTATTCTTACGGCGTGCGCAGACAATCCTGCACGAGGCCGCAATGGCAACCTCGGAGCTGGCGCTTAAAGATTTGTCGGAGCGGATGCGGTTGCGCCTTGGGGTGATTGAAGACTTCGACGCGGACGTCACGCCGGCGCTTTTGACCGGCTTGGCCGAGAGGATGCCAAAGGCGCAGTTCTTGCTGGAAACGGGGGCCTCACACCGGCTGCTGGACCAAATGGAAGCACGCGCCTTAGATATGGTCGTCGCCGCTGAGCCGGGTGATCTGTCCCCATCCTACGAGGTGCATCCCTTGATGGAGGATCCCTTCGTGGTCGTGACCCCACGCCGGATGGTGCGTGAGGGGGCTGACCTGATGGCGACACTTAGGGTTAACCCATTGATCCTATACACATCCCGCCATGTGATGGGGCGCCAGATTGCGTCGCATTTGTCACGGGTGAAACTACAGGCATCGCACCGTTTCGAGTTGGACAGCTACCACGCCATTATGGCGATGGTGGCAAAGGGAGAGGGCTGGACGATTCTGACCCCTTTGGGCGTCATGCGGGCCAAGCGCTTCATCGAGCGGGTCGATGTGTTTGATCTGCCGTTCGAGCCGATTTCGCGGCGTATATCGTTGATGGCCCACAAGGGGGCTACGCAGGACATGCCCGCCCGCGTGGCTGATGAGATGCGCCCGTTATTTCAGCAAAGCATTGTGGAATATTGCACCCACAAAATGCCGTGGCTTAAAGATAAGATGCGTATTCTTGACTAGGAATTAGCCGCGCACATCTGTGGCGGCGGCAATAATGGCCTCCGCAATGTAGTCCAGCTCTTCGCGTGTCAGGCGGGCAGGAAGGCGGGTGTCACAGGCCTTGGCCAGCATCGCTCGGGTTTGGGGCAACTCGGGGGTGTCACCTGGAATGAATTGCCAATTCCAAAACGCACGAGCATTGTTTTCTGACAGTCCGAAGACTTGCGTGGTCACGCCGCGCGCCTTGGTGGCATCCATGAAGGCGCGGGATTGCTCAGCCGTGAAATCGTTCAAGTTGAACTGGATAGAATCCGGCGCACGTAATTCTGGGGGCAACGGGGCAGGGACGCTAAAGTAGCCACTGTCTTCTAGGCGTTTGGCCACATAGTCATGATTGCTGCGCCCGTTTGTGACGCGCCGCGCAAGTTCTGGCAGCTGCGGGCGGATCACGCAGGCGCTGAGGTTTTGCATTCTCAGGTTGTAGAGGGGCAGCTTGTTTTGCCATTTAGCGGCTTCGTCGGCGATGATGGCGTGCTTGGACCAGTTGTTTTCATACGCGCCTGACATGATGACCGCGCGAGCAACCAACTCCGCATCGTCGGTGATCATGATGCCACCTTCGCCAGCATTGATCATCTTGTAGCTTTGGAACGAGAAGCATCCAATTTTTCCCAAAGTCCCGATGTTCTTTCCATCCCATTGGGTGCCAAGCGAATGGGCAGCGTCCTCGATGACGGGTACATTGTGCAAACCAGCAAGGCGCAAAATCTCGTCCATATCAGAGGTGTGTCCACGCATGTGGCTGATCAACACAGCGTCGGCATCCACGATCTTGCGCTCTAGGTCTGCGATATCAACACGGTAGTTGTCCGCAACCTCAACCAAAACGGGCAAGCAGTCAGCGTGCACAATCGCAGACGGGACGGCGGCAAAGGTAAACGCGGGGATCAAAACCTTCGCGTCACGCGGCAAATCCAGTGCCTTTAGCGAGAGGAACAACGCGGCGGAGCAGGAGGATACTGCCAGTGCGAATTTGGCCCCTAGAAGCTCGGCAAACTCTTGCTCCAACAATGCGACGGGGGAATTTTCCGGTGCGGTGTAACGGAACAAGTCGCCAGAGCGCATCAACTCGTCGATAGCCGCGCGTGCGGCCTCGGGGATCGGCTCGGCGTTATAGGTGTTTGGGGCTTCAACAGGGAGGTCACGCATTGCAGTTTCGCCTTTTCCAAAAACTACTTTCGGAAAATCTATAACTTAATTTTAGGTAATCGAAAAGGGCTTGTGTGAACGATACCTATTGCAGATGCGGGTTTATGATAGCTAGTTCGTGTGGATTGCCGGGTCAGCAGCTTCACGTGGCTGTTTGAAAAACGCGGCAATCTTGGCTGCGAGTGCGTCATTGCTGTTGGGCTGTGACGTGTTCTCTTTGGCCTGATCCATTTTGTCGTCAGGATAGTCGGCAGTGCCTTTACGAAGACGCACGAATTCGTTGACCACGGTGCTTTGGAATTCGGGGTGGGGCTGAACCGTGAAAGCGCGCGTATCGTAGATCAGTGCCGCATTCTTACAAAAATCATTGGAGGCCACTGTGACCGCGCCTTCAGGTGCGCTCAAAACTTGATCTTGATGCCAAGCGTTCAATTGCACCGGGCCTAGGTCGTCGAAGTTGTAGTCAGTCAGCCCGACGGCCCAGCCGCCGTTATATTTTTCGACATGCCCGCCAAGGGCTTGCGCGATTATCTGATGTCCAAAGCAGATACCGACCATAGGCACGTGGGCCGCATAAGTTTGGCGGATGAAGGTTTCGAGCAGGGGAATAAAGGGGTGATCTTCATAGGCACCGTGACGTGATCCCGTTAGCAGCCAGCCGTCGCAGTCATTGATGTTGGTGGGGAACTGTAGGTGCTCCACATCGTAAGTCTCGAAGGTGAACCCATGACCATCCAGCATGTCCAGAAACATGCTGGGGAAATCCCCAAACTTGTCGATGACTTCGGGAGCTGCGTGGCCGCAGGCGAGAATTCCGATTTTCATATGGCCCTCGTTCGTCGGATGTTATGGAGTGCGGCGCCCCACCTTATGAGTTGTGGAGCAAAGTGGGCGTCGCAGGATCATTTCGCGCCTTCGCGTGCCTCTACCCGTTGCCGAGCGAGGGCGCTGTCGCGGTCATTGATCCCCAAAAGCGGAGCGATCAGACGCAATGCGCCTTCTTCTTCGTGATCACGTTCACCATCGGCGAGGACCAACTCCCACAGGGCCTCGACCACCTCCATACGGTCTTCTAGATCAACTGCGTCCTTGATGGAGCGCGTGAATTTGATCGTGTCATGGGCGGTGTCTTCGATCTCCTCGGCCTCCGCACGCAATGCCGCGGCAGCGTTGGCATCCAGATCAGGGTAATGGCGGACCAAGATGACGTCGATCTTTGCTATCTCGGAGGTGGTGTAGTCATCATTCGCGCGGGCCACGCGCACCAATAAGGCTGCGAGGGCTAGGCGGGCATCCCCCGCATCAAGGGGGGCGTCTTTAGCTGCCGTTAGGCGTTTGAAAAAATCAGCAATCATATTGGTAGAGCACCATTCATCGTGTTGGCTGTTCGTCAGCTAGCCATCATAGCCTTCGACGATCACAAGATCGGCGTCGGAGATGGGGTTTCGGATTTTGAGAGCGGCTTGGTACGCGGGGCTGTCATAGCAGGCTTGCGCGGCTTCCAGTGATGGGAATTCGAGCACAACTGTGCGCGACTTGGCTTGGCCTTCACGGACCTCTTGGGCCCCACCACGCACGACGAACCGCGCACCGTATTGCGCGAAGGGGGCTGCGTTGGCGGCTTTGTACTGCTCATAGACCTGCGGGTCTGAAATCTCAGCGTGGGCAATCCAGTAGGCTTTGGTCATGGGCATCCTTTCGGTTGCTTACTTATATTACACGTCAAGGCTTACGGCGAGGCTCTTAATCAGCGCCTGTTCCTCGGGGTGCTGAATGCCGTCCGCACTTGCCACATCCGCCAAGGCCTCAAGAAGTGCGTTCCTTTGATCGGCGGGGATGTTGGCGTTCACCAGTTCCACGAATTCCTTGGTGTCAGGGGCGGCTTTCTCTAGGCGTTCACAATCTGCACGCATCTTGGCCGCCTCCAGCGGGGAGAGATTGAACTGCGTGGCCAGAATGCGATCTACGACGCTAATTTCTGCCGCATGATAGTTGCTGTCGGCCTTGGCCATACGCACCAGTAATGCGCCCAAAGATAGCTCAGCGGTCGGAGTGGGCAGAGGCCGTGCCTCGGGGGTCGCGCGTTTGAACCACTTCTCTAGCATAGGCTACACCAATCTTGAGTTTTCCTTGGCTGCCCGCACAAAGTCGCGGAACAACGGGTGAGGGGCGAAGGGTTTCGACTTGAGTTCTGGGTGGAACTGCACGCCGATGAACCACGGGTGGTCTTTGACCTCCACGATTTCGGGGAGGCTGCCATCGGGGGACATGCCGGAGAAGATGAGGCCCTTTTCCTCAAGTGCCTCCTTGTACTTAGTGTCCACCTCGTAGCGGTGGCGATGGCGTTCCTCGATGGCGGTGTCGCCGTAAATTTCGGCCACTTTGGAGCCTTCGGTCAATGTCGCGTTATACGCGCCTAGCCGCATGGTGCCGCCCTTGTCGTCGGTTTCCTTGCGCTTGACCTTGTGGTTGCCCTGCACCCATTCCTTGAGGTGGTAAACCACTGGAGTAAAACGCTTTTCACCCGCCTCATGGTCGAACTCTTCGGAGCCCGCGTCGGTCATGCCAGCCAAGTTGCGGGCGGCCTCGACGACGGCCATTTGCATGCCAAGGCAGATGCCCAAGTAGGGGATGTTCTTTTCGCGGGCGAATTGCGCCGCTTTGATTTTGCCTTCGGTGCCGCGTTCGCCAAAGCCGCCGGGCACCAAAATGGCGTGGTAGCCTTCCAGATGCGGTGCCGCGTCTTCGCGATCAAAGACCTCGGCGTCGACCCATTCCACGCGGACCTTGACGCGGTTGGCCATGCCGCCATGCATCAAGGCCTCTTTGATCGACTTATAGGCGTCTTCAAGTTGGATGTACTTGCCCACGATGGCGATGCGAACCTCGCCTTCATAATTGTGCACGCGGTCGGAGACGTCTTCCCAAACATGCAGTTTGGGCTTGGGCGCGGGCGAGATGCCAAAGGCCTTCAACACGGCCGTGTCCAACCCCTCTTTGTGGTAGGCCAGCGGCGCGTCGTAGATGGAGCCGAGGTCGTAGGCTGCAATCACGCTGTCAGGGCGCACGTTGCAGAACAGGGCCAGCTTTTCGCGCTCTTTTTCGGGGATAGGGTGCTCGGAGCGGCAGACCAGAATGTCGGGTGCGATGCCGATGGATTGCAACTCCTTGACCGAGTGTTGCGTCGGCTTGGTCTTCAGCTCGCCCGAGGCTGCCAGGTAAGGCAGCAAGGTCAGGTGCATGAACAGGCATTCACCGCGCGGGCGCCCATGGGCGAACTGGCGGATGGCCTCGAAGAAGGGCAGGCCCTCGATGTCGCCGACGGTGCCGCCGATCTCGCAAAGCATGAAGTCGACCTCGTCGTCACCGACTTCGATGAAATCTTTGATCTCGTTGGTGACGTGAGGAATCACCTGAATCGTTTTTCCCAGATAATCGCCGCGCCGCTCTTTTTCCAAAACGGTGGAATAGACCCGACCCGATGAGATGGAATCACTATTGCGCGCCGCGACGCCGGTGAAGCGCTCGTAGTGACCAAGGTCCAGATCGGTTTCCGCACCGTCGTCAGTGACGAAAACTTCGCCGTGTTCAAACGGGCTCATGGTGCCCGGATCGACGTTCAAATAGGGGTCCAGCTTGCGCAGGCGAACCGAGTAGCCGCGTGCTTGCAGCAATGCACCAAGGGCCGCCGATGCCAAGCCTTTGCCTAAAGAGGAAACCACCCCGCCTGTGATGAATACGTATCTTGCCATGGCTGGATGTGTCCCGTGTAACCTGAATATTAGTGGTGTTTCAGGGCATGAAAATGCCCTTACTCACGGGATTTAAGACATAAAGGATTCGGGGCGCTCCCGCAACCGTGCGCCGCAATATTATGTGGGCGGCTTAACGTAACCGCCCATAATTAGTGGTAATTTGGCTTTATTCGTCGACGCGTGGCGGGGCCAAAGGTGCGTCACCCGAGGATGGTAGGGTCGGTGGCAGCAATGCGTCACCGACGGGCGCTTCGCCTTCCGCAGGGGCCGTGATAACCGCCCCATCAAGCACCGAGCCGGTGTTGGCATTGCGCGCAGCGAGGACGGTCAGGGTGATCGAGGTGATCACGAAAGCGATGCCAAAAACCCATGTCAGCTTGCCCAAAGCCGTAATGCCAGGGCGCCCAGAGGTCGCAGCACCACCGCCACCACCGCCGACACCCAAACCGCCACCCTCAGAGCGTTGAATGAGCACGATACCGATCAAGCACAAAGCGATGATCAAGTGGACGGTGAGAATGATGTTTTCCATGGGGCAGTGGCCTATGACGCAATTGTTCTGCTGGTATGTAGTAGGGGCGGCGTCGTGGCGCAACCCGCCATTTGAGGGTTCCCCCCACGAACAAGCGCTTGTATACGGGCGCGGGTTTAATCTCCGAGACAAGGAATTCAGCATGGCTAATGTGGTAGTTGTCGGCGCTCAATGGGGCGACGAGGGCAAAGGCAAGATCGTGGATTGGCTGTCGGAGCGTGCAGACGTCATCGCGCGCTTCCAAGGTGGTCACAACGCGGGCCATACTTTGGTCATCGACGGCAAGGTCTACAAACTGTCGCTATTGCCTTCTGGCATTGTGCGCGGGGGCAAGTTGTCGGTCATCGGCAACGGGGTTGTTTTGGACCCGTGGCACTTGGAAAAAGAGATCGCGTTGTTGCAGGGCCAAGATGTTGAGATCAACGCCGATAACCTGATGATCGCGGAAAACACGCCGCTGATCCTGCCGGTACACGGCGAGTTGGACCGAGCCCGTGAGCAGGCTGCGAATCCCGGCACCAAGATCGGCACCACCGGTCGCGGCATCGGGCCAGCTTATGAAGATAAAGTAGGCCGTCGCGCCATTCGCGTAGCCGACTTGGCTGACCGCGAAACGCTGGAGACCCGTGTTGACCGGCTGCTGGAGCATCACGACACCCTGCGCCGCGGAATGGGCCTAGAGCTGGTGGATCGCGAAGCGTTGATTGAACAATTGCTCGCTATTGCACCCTCCGTGCTGCAATTTGCCGCCCCCGTTTGGAAGGTGCTGGCAGAAAAGCGCAAAGCCGGAAAGCGTATCTTGTTTGAAGGTGCGCAAGGCGCACTTCTGGACATCGACTTCGGGACATACCCGTTTGTGACATCCTCCAATGTGATCGCAGGTCAGGCCGCAACGGGATCTGGCATGGGACCGGGTGCGATTGATTTCGTCCTTGGCATCGTCAAAGCCTATACAACCCGCGTGGGCGAGGGGCCTTTCCCGTGTGAGTTGCAAGACGCCGACGGCCAGCGTTTGGGCGAGCGAGGCCATGAGTTTGGCACCGTGACAGGTCGTCAACGTCGCTGCGGCTGGTTTGATGCGGTTCTGGTGCGCCAGACTTGCGCGACGTCCGGCGTGTCCGGCATTGCGTTCACCAAGCTGGACGTGTTGGACGGCTTCGAGGAGCTGAAAATCTGCGTCGGCTACGAGCTGGACGGCAAGCGCATCGACTACCTGCCAACCGCGTCGAGCCACCAAGCCCGTTGCAAACCTATCTACGAGACCATGCCAGGTTGGTCGCAATCCACCGAGGGCGCGCGCTCTTGGGCGGATCTTCCTGCGGAGGCGATCAAATATGTGCGCCGCGTGGAGGAGCTGATCGATTGCCCAGTGGCCTTGCTGTCGACTTCGCCAGAGCGTGAAGACACCATCCTCGTCACTGACCCGTTCTCGGATTGATCTGAGATGGCCCTAAGCTACAAAGCACGCCGCCGCTGGGCGCTGGTGATCCTGATCATCGGCCTACCGCTTTATATCGCGGTGGCGTGGTCTATCTTGGGAGTGCTGGAGCGCCCCCATGTGTTGGTTGAGATTGCCATTTATGTAATCTTGGGAATCGTTTGGGCGCTGCCGTTTAAGTTTATCTTCAAGGGCATCGGTCAGGCCGATCCGGACGCGGACGAGTAGACGTGTCTGGGGGCTTGGTTGTGCGACCGCTAGGGATCAAAAGGATACCCCATGACCGACCCCACCACGATTAAGAGCTGGCACGCTCATATCTACTTCGATGCGGACACGGTTGATCAGGCCCGCGCATTGGCCGACGCGGCCGAGGCGACGTTTGATCTGGCAAAGGGGCGGGTGCATGAACGCGAGGTTGGCCCGCATCCCATGTGGTCATGCCAGTTGGGGTGCAGCCCAGAGGTGTTTGCCGAACTCGCACCATGGCTGGCGCTCAATCGCGGTGAACTTATTGTTTTTGCGCACCCGGAAACAGGTGACCATCTGGCAGATCACCGTGACCATGCGGTGTGGTTTGGTGGGTTCCTACAGCTAGAGCTAGATATGTTCGGTTGACTGGCAGCAAAGAATGAGCAGATCGTGTTGCTTACCCCCCAACATGATCGAATATGACCGTCTCGACGGCGTGCGGGGTTTTCATTGAACCTACCCCTTCAAACGCGAAACGAGGAGCGCATTGCTGCGCTCCTCGTCCCGTGGTTGGTGCCCAGCCGGGAGCAGACCCGGCCAGCGGGCCTCTTAGGCATATTTCGAGCTCTTGGAGAGCGTGAATTTGCCGTTGTCGGTTTTTACGATTTTGCCAGTGCGTAGCAGCGAGCCGAAGGCGCGGAGGCCATCTTCACGCGACGGCGCATCTGGGCCGGAAATCGTTGCCAATTTGCGCATTAGCATCGGGCGGGTGAAGTGATCGGCCCTCTCGATTTCAATGTAATGCGCAGCGGCGGCTTCTAGCAGGTCAGGAAGTTCCAACGCACCAGCTTTAGCAGCGTATTCGGCAAAGCTGATCTGTTCTTCTTCGTTGAACAGGTTCTCATCTTCGTCGAATTGCTCGTCTTCGTCTTGCAGGGCAAGGTTGCCATGGGTCACGCGGCGTGGGCGCACGTCAACGGTAGGGGCCGAGGCCGCTACTGCATCTGCAGCTTCTTCCGGTTGATCGATCCGTAGCTCACTGATCAAAACCAAAGGCGATGGGCGATCCGAGCGGTTGCTTTTCGCTACGGGACGGCCAGGGCGAACAACGCGGGCCAGATCATCGCGATACTGGTCCAGTTCTTCTTCCTCGCGTTTGTCCGCGGCCTTGGCGATGCTGCTGTCGGCTTTGGTCGCGGCAACGGCTGCTTTAAGATGCGCGATGGAGGCGCGGCGAACCGAGCTTTCATCGTTATCTAGGCGCGAACCAGTTGTCGTCATCAAACGCTCAATCGCGTCATCCTCGTTCATGGCAGCAAGCGACTTGCGTTTGCGCTCTTCTACGCGCTCTGCTTTCGCTGCAGCCATGTCAGCATCTTCAACCGGCGCGTCTTCGATGACGGCTTCAGCGTTGTCTTCCATCAAGGATTTCAACACGTCATCGTCGTCGCTTGACCCATCAAGGCTTTCCAACTCTGCGGTTTCTTCTGCGTCGTCCTCAACTGGTTCGTCGAAGGAGATTGGCGTGTCCATAGAGCCAGTCAGGCGGGACAAGATACTGTCTGAATCGTCGTCTTGTGGTTCGTCTTCCGCTTCGACTTCGGTCTCAGCCTCTACTTCAGCCTCAACTTCGGTGTCGATTGCAGCGTCGGCGCTAGCCTCGACCTCAACTTCAGCCTCGACCTCAACTTCTTCCACTTCAACGGCAGGCGCGTCGATGGTTGCGACTTCAGCTTCCACTTCGGCCAATTCGGCCATCAGTTCTGCTTCCATTTCAGGCGGCAGTTCTGCTTCTTTGGCTGCCTGAGCGGCTTCCATGTCGGCACGAGAAATCTTTTGAACGATGATACGGCGGCGCGGCTTAGTGCGCGGTGCCTCTTCTTCGATCGCAACACCGTCGTCTTCGGAAGCTACAGGAACATCCGCTTGTGGCTCAGCCTCGGCTTCGGCTTCTGCATCGGCCTTTGCTTTTGCCTCGGCTTCCGCGTCGGCCTTTGCTTTCGCCTCGGCTTCTGCTTCCGCATCGGCCTTTGCTTTTGCCTCGGCTTCCGCTTCTGCATCGGCCTTCGCTTTTGCCTCGGCCTCAGCTTCCGCATCAGCCATATCTTTAGCTTCGCCCTCGACGGCGTCTTCATCGGGTGTATTCAAACCCGCCATGACAGCGTCTAAAGTGCTTCCATCTTCTTGGTCGTTCAGACCAATTTCAACCGGAGTGTCGAACAGCGCGCTTGGGGCCGTTTCTTCGAAGTCGGTGTCCGTCGCCGCAAATTCTTCTGCATGCTGGTCTTCGCTGAAGGGAGCCGGGCTTGCGTTCTCGCGGGCCACGACCGCGCGGATGCGTTGCAGCTTTTCTGCGACCGTATCGCCCTCAGTCGCTTTTGCTTCCTGAGGTGCCTGCGTCGGCGCAGCTGTCGGCATTGCAGGGGCCACTGTTGCGCGCACAGGTGTTTGCTGCGGGGCAATTGGCACCTCTGCAACGGATGTCATGACCTCAGCGGTATGTGCCGGTGTCTGCTCTACCGGAACTTCTGCTTTGGGCATTTCAACTGCAAGGGCAGGGGGCGTTGGCGCAACAGGCTGCTGCGCCTCTTGTTGACGCAAGATCACACCGTTTTCTGCCAGTTCGGCAGCGACGCGGCGCTGGATCGTGCTTTCTGCAATTTTATGCAGCATATCTGTATCTGGTGTCGGAGGCTCCGCACCAAAGTAGCGGTCATCAGCCGCTAGATCACGGAAATACTCCGCAATTGCTTTCATCGTCGAGAACGGTTCGTCGAACCCCTCTAGAGTACATGAAAACGTCCCATATGAGACTGTTAAAATTTTACTATCACCAACCACGGTAAACTCACTTTCTCCCACCACGGACCAAAGCTAACACTTGGAATTTGCAGACTGGAAACAAAAACAGGCCAATTCAGATGATTTTTACGTAGAAATCTTGCCGTTTGTTTCCAGTGTGTCCATTAATACACGCACTATGGCAAGAATTGTACACACCCCCTTATTTGTGACACTTTTGGGTGGGGGTCCGACACATTTTAGACATGTAATTCAATCGTTTAAACGTGCACCGATTCTCGTTTGTGCGGATGGCGGGGCTGAGCTTGCAATGGCAAATGATACGATTCCTGAGGCCGTGATCGGGGATATGGATAGCCTAAGTGCCCAAACCCGAGAGCAGCTGGACCCAACCAGCGTTCATCATATTGCAGAGCAAGACAGCACCGATTTCGAGAAGTGCTTACGCTCGATTGAAGCCCCAGCGATTCTTGCGCATGGATTTACGGGCGGGCGGTTGGATCACGAATTGGCGGCTTGCACGGCATTGGTCCGCCATCCCGAGCAGGCCTGTATATTGATGGGGGAGGAGGACTTGTGCTTCTTGGCTCCGCATGAGTTTGAGATCGACTTGCCAGCGGGGACGCGGTTCTCTTTGTACCCAATGGGTGAGGTGTCTGGCCGCAGTCACGGTTTGAAGTACCCTATTGACGGACTGCTTATGTCGCCTGCGACACGCGGGGGCACGTCGAACGAGGTGACAGGGCCGGTCAAAGTCACCGTGAACACGCGATTGATGTTAATTTTATTGCCAGTCGAACACGTTGACTTGGTGCTCAAGTCATTGGTGTCGCCCAGTCAATGATAGGGACCAATGACTGGGCTGCGCGATCCACTTGATAAATAGATGTACGCGGCTGAGGGCGGCGTAAGGTATAGAGAACACATTTTTCGCGGCTTTAAGTCTCGCACCGCGCGGGCATAAGGCGTATAAGCGCCTCGGACACCATTCGAGGACACCTCTATGTCAGGCACGCTATCCCCCATTGATAAGGCTAAGTTCGTCGCAGCTAAGCGAGCGGTAGATTATGTGGAAGATGGCATGAAGGTCGGACTGGGGTCCGGATCCACGGCCGCATGGATGGTGAAATGCCTAGGCGAGATGGTCAGAAATGACGGGCTAAAAGTTACGGGCGTCGCGACGTCCAAACGCACTGCTGACCTAGCTCAGAGCGTTGGTGTGCCCATTGTGACGCTGGATGAGGCGAAGTGGCTGGATCTGACGATTGATGGCGCGGATGAATATGACCACAACCTTAACTTGGTCAAAGGCGGCGGTGGCTCACTGCTGTTGGAGAAAATCGTGGCGACGGCATCCGACCAAATGGTTGTGATTGCAGACCTATCCAAGCAGGTTGAAACCCTTGGCACCTTTCCGTTGCCGATAGAGGTAATCCCATTTGGCTGGAAAACCTCCAAGGCCTTGATTGAAGAAACACTGGTGAATTTGGACGTTTTGGGCCGCAACTCATCCTTGCGCATGAATGGGGCCGCTCCCTTTGTCACGGACGAGGGCAACTTTATTCTAGACCTAGAGCTGCGCCGAATTGGCAACCCACGCCAACTGTCGCTGGTGATGAACCAAATACCGGGCGTGGTGGAGAACGGGCTTTTCATCGATATTTGTGACGTGGTTGTGATTGGCAATGGCGACGGCACTGTGGAAGTTCGCGATATTAACAACGGGACCGTGGAGCGCGAACAGATCGACGTGCAAGAGACGGACAACCTGTTTGTCGACATAGCAGATTAAGTAAGGACGACTCTCTGATGGAATTTGACTTTGACCTTTTCGTAATTGGTGGCGGCTCTGGCGGCGTGCGTGCAGCGCGTGTGGCTGCGGGCGGCGGCGCAAAAGTGGGTTTGGCCGAGGAAAGCCGTATGGGCGGCACCTGCGTCATCCGCGGGTGTGTCCCCAAAAAGCTGATGGTCTTTGCATCCAGCTACACCGGCGCGATGAGCGAAGCTGAGGATTACGGCTGGGAAGTTTCCATGGGGGACTTTGACTGGACCAAATTCTCCACACGTCTGAATGGTGAGTTGGATCGTCTTGAGGGAATTTACCAAAACCTGCTGAAGAACTCCGGCGTTGAAGCCTTCTTGTCGCGCGCGACCGTCGTGGATGCGCACACAGTCGCTTTGGCCGACGGCACAAAGAAAACTGCCAAACACATCTTGATCGCTACCGGCGGGCGTCCTGTGCGTCCAAACGAGAGCTTTGATACCAATCTGGCGATGGTGTCTGACGACATCTTCCATATGGACGCGCTGCCCAAGTCGATGCTGATCGTTGGCGGCGGGTTTATTGCCTGCGAGTTCGCCTGCATCATGCACGGGCTGGGCGTGGACGTGACATTGTTCTACCGCGGGGACCAAATCCTGCGCGGCTTCGACGATGAGGCACGCGGCCTGATTGCCGACATGATGAAGGCACGGGGCATTGATTTGCGCGTGGGCACCAATGTTGAAGACATGCAAAAAGCCGACGGCGGCGTGCAGGTCAAAGCAACTGACGGCACCGAGGCACTTTTTGAGAAAGTCCTCTACGCGACGGGCCGCGCACCTAACACCGATGGTTTGGGCCTTGAGAATGTGGACGTTGAGCTTGGTCGCGGTGGGGCGATCACCGTGGATGAGTACAGCCAAACTGGCCAGCCCTCGATCTATGCGATTGGCGATGTGACCAACCGCGTGAACCTGACGCCTGTGGCAATCCGCGAGGGCATGGCCTTCGTTGAAACTGTCTTTAATGGCAATCCGACACCTGTGGATCACGACTTGATCCCGGCGGCAGTCTTTACGCAGCCAGAGCTGGGCACCGTCGGCATGTCCGAGGAAGAGGCCAGCAAAGCGGGTCCGGTTGATATCTACTCCACCTCGTTCAAGCCGATGCAGCAAAGCTTTATTGGCCGCGAGGACCGCGTGTTGATGAAACTGGTGGTCTGCAAGAACACCGATGTCGTGCTGGGTTGCCACATCGTGGCCCCTGCGGCAGGCGAAATGATCCAGCTCGCGGGCATCGCCGTGAAGATGAAAGCGACCAAGGCTCAGTTCGACCAAGTCTGCGCAGTTCACCCGACCATGTCGGAAGAGCTGGTTACTATGAAGGCACCTGTAAGAAGCGCTTGATATTGGGGCCGTTGGGCCCCACTTATCACCAAGCAATAGAACATATACGAATTGACAAGAGGATAATGCTGCATGGCCGGTAACAATGGCGGACCTTGGGGCGGCGGTGGAAACCGCGGCGGGGGAGATGATCGAGATGGGTCTAACGGCTCCAACAACAATGGGTCGAACAATGGCGGCGGGCGCAAACCCGGCGGTGATATCCCTGAGATCGATGAGCTGATGAAAAAAGGCCAAGAGCAGTTGCGCGTCCTGATGGGCGGTCGCGGCGGTGGCTCTAACAATGGCACAGGCGGCGGTGGCTCCGGCTCCGGTGGTGCAGGATTTACGGCGGGGACCTTTGGCCTCATCGCTTTGGGCGCGGTGGCGGTCTGGTTGTTCCAGTCGTTCTACACTGTGAAGCCTGAAGAGCAGTCCGTTGAGCTGTTCCTTGGCGAATACTCCGCCACTGGCGAGCCGGGTCTGAACTTTGCGCCTTGGCCTGTGGTCACTGCAGAAGTTCTGCCCGTAACCCGCGAGCAAATCGAGGACATTGGCCTTGGTGGCAACGGCTCTGCGGGCCTAATGCTGACCACGGATGAAAACATCGTTGATGTGGACTTCCAAGTGATCTGGAACATCAACGACCCAGCCAAATTCCTGTTCAACCTTGCGGAACCTCGTGCAACCATCCGCGCGGTGTCTGAATCCGCGATGCGTGAAGTTATCGCGCGTTCCGAGCTGGCTCCGATCTTGAACCGTGATCGTCAGGCAATTGCCGACACCACGAAGGAGTTGATCCAAGCGACGATGGACCAATACGATTCTGGTGTGAACATCGTGCGCCTCAACCTCGACAAGGCTGACCCGCCACGTGAGGTAATCGACAGCTTCCGTGAAGTGCAGGCCGCAGAGCAGAAACGTGACACGTTGCAACGCCAAGCGGATGCATATGCCAACCGCCAGCTTGCTGGTGCCCGTGGTGAAGCGGCCCAGCTGCTAGAGCAGGCCGAAGCGTACCGCGCGCAGCAGGTCAACCAAGCCGAAGGTGAGGCATCCCGCTTTACCGCCGTTTTGGAAGAGTACAAGAAAGCGCCCGAAGTCACCCGCAAACGCCTATGGCTGGAAACAGTCGAGCGCGTTTATGCCGGTGCCGACAAAATCATCCTCGACAGCTCCTCCGAGGGCGGGCAGGGCGTTGTCCCTTACTTGCCGCTCAATGAGTTGCGTCGCACGACATCTACCGGAGGGTCCAACTAATGACCAAAGGAACCATATCCCTGATCGCCCTCGTGGGGATCATCTTTGTGATCCTGTCGTCGGTGTTCATCGTCGACGAGCGTGAAAAAGCGCTAGTGATGCAATTCGGGCAGATCAAATCTGTAAAAGAAGAACCTGGCCTGTCATTCAAAGTTCCGTTTGTTCAGGAAGTTGTCAAATATGATGCGCGTATCTTGCCGTTGGATACCGTTCCGACCGAGGTTACCCCATCTGATGACCGTCGTTTGGTTGTGGACGCCTTCGCGCGTTACCGCGTCAAAGATGTGATCCAATTCCGCCAAGCGGTTGGTGTCGGCGGTCTTCGTGCGGCTGAAGCCCGTTTGGAAGGCATCCTGAACCCCGTTATTCGTGAGGTTCTGGGTTCGGACGGTGTGACATCTAACACCATCCTGTCCGCTGACCGTGCCGAGCTAATGCAGCGTATTACCACACAAGCCCGCGCCAAAGCATTGCCGCTGGGTCTTGAGGTTGTGGATGTGCGCCTGAAGCAAACCAACCTGCCAGAGCAGAACCTTGACGCGACATTCAGCCGTATGCGTGCTGAGCGTGAACGTGAAGCCGCGGACGAGATTGCGCGCGGTGAAGAAGCTGCGTTGCGTGTGCGTGCGCAAGCTGACCGTACGGTGGTAGAGCTGGTGTCTGAGTCCCAAAAGACCGCAGACGTTGTTCGTGGTGAGGCTGATGCCCGCCGGAACGCCATCTTCGCGCAAGCCTACGGCGCTGACGAGGAATTCTTTGAATTCCGCCGCTCGCTGGATGCCTATGAGAAGTCGATCAAAGGCAGCAACTCCACGCTGGTGATCAACCCCGACAGCCCGTTCTTCGACTACCTGAAGTCCGACTTGGGCGCGGCGGCGAACTGATGCTAACCCATATTGCGCTGGCCGTAGGGCTTGTGCTTGTGATTGAGGGGCTGGTGCTTGCACTGGCCCCTTCGCGTATGGAGGACATCCTCAAAGCTATGAGCCAAATCCCCCATGAGACCCGCCGCCTGTTGGGGTTGGCGGCATTGGCACTTGGTGTTTTTCTGGTTTGGGTCGCCAAGGGCGCGTTCTGAGCGGGACGGAAAGCATAGACAAGCCCGCATGATCTGGGCAGTGTGTGGTGAAAATTATTAGAGACCGCAATGCTTCGTATTTTTAAGACCTCCGCAATTATCGCACATGGCGGTGCCGCCGCTGCATCCCTGTATTACGCCTGGCTGGTGTCGCAGTCGGCGTACGTAAAGACCGGCCTACAGTTTATTACTCCCTTACTTATCATATTGATGGCGCATCTGTGCTGGATCGCCGCCACACGCGGCTTTGCGCAGGGCTTCGCGAGGGTGGCATTTAGCCGTACCGCGCAAACCTCCATCGGGATGGCTGCGATCTTGCTGCTTGGAAGCTTCATTGCACCTCAACCCGCGACCGCATCTGCGTTAGACGCGGTTGCTGGGTTAATCTCAGGGATGCTCGGGGTGATGTTCTGTGTCGCCATCGTCGTGGGGGTGGCATCCATTTTAGCCGCTATAGGGTATGTACTGTTTAAAGGAGGTGCTGCCGTTGTGAATGCTTTGAGCCGAGGTGATCGCGACGGCCCTGACAGCCGTTTGTTCGATTTCGGCAGCGTGGGTTTGGCGACAGCTGCTCTGTGTGTTTGCAGCTTGGAGGGCTTGCCCAACTCATACGCCTTTGGGGTCGCGAATGAAGGCGTAGCGTCACGCTTTGTCGACGCGTCTCCGGCCAAAGTTTGGGACGCGATGGGGGTGGCCACATCTCCCAGCTTCCCATTGCCGGACATATTGCAGGTGTTCCCGCAGCCGGTGGGCGTGGTGATCGATGAAGGCGTAGGGCTTGGTGCCATGCGCAAGGTCAAAATCGCGGGTCGCGAGGGGACAGGCTACCTGACTTTGCAAGTGGTGGAGCGCACGCAAACGACTGCGGTCTTCAAGGTTCTCTCAGATACCAGTCCCATTGGGCGCTGGGTGCAGCACCAATACCTAACCTATTCCGTGGTGCCTGACGGGGAGGGCACGCGCCTGTCTGTCAGCTTGGAGTATGACCGCCTGCTTGCGCCGTCGTGGTTCTTCACCCCGTTGACCAAAGGGGCGGCGCATCTGGCCATGGATGTGTTGGCACGCGATGTTGCCACCCGCGCCGAAGGGTAGGGTATGGAGCCGCCCGTCAATTGGGTCGCAACGGAGCGGGTCATCCCCGAGGCGGGCACATGCGCCGTGTCGGGGCAGGTGAAAGCAGATCCGGTCAAGGTGGCGTGGGTGATGGGCCACGCGGTGGCGGGCCTTTTTGGGGTTATCGCCTTTCCTCAGCTCGATGCGCTCCTTGTCTTTATTGTCCTGTCTGGCGTGACTATTTGCGCGGGGCATTCAGTAGGCATGCATCGGCTGCTTATCCACCGCAGCTTTGAGGCGCCTCGTTGGATCGAATACCTCTTGGTTTGGCTGGGGACACTGGTAGGCATGGCGGGGCCATTTGGAATGATCCGCGCCCATGACATGCGCGACTGGCATCAGCGCCAACCGGTTTGCCCACCCCATCCATCGCATGAGGCGGGGTTTTGGCGCGATGCGTGGTGGCAGATGTGCTGCCGGTTCGACCTCGCTAAACCCCCTAGGTTCACAATCGAGGCAGAGGTGGCGGATGATCCTTTCTACCGAAGCGTTGAGCGCACATGGATGGCACAGCAATTGCCCCTCGCAATACCGCTGTATCTTATGGGGGGATGGGCGTGGGTTCTTTGGGGTATCAGCCTGCGCATCTTCGTCTCACTTAGCGGGCATTGGATGGTGGGTCACTTCGCGCATCGCCGTGGGCAGCAGGGGTGGTGCGTCGAGGGGCTTCCTGTGCAAGGCTATAATCTGCCCGGATGGGGGCTGCTCACCTTTGGGGAGAACTGGCACGGCAATCACCACGCCTTCCCACATTCGGCGCGGCTGGGAATTGAGCGGGGGCAGCTTGATCCGGGGTATTTGTTTATCAAGATATTGTCGCGGATGGGGTTGGCATGGAACGTTAAGACACCAGAAGCCCTGCCACCACGCGAAGGTTTGATGCGGGTGGAGGTGACGGAAGCGGTAACGCGCTCATCACTTTCGTAACGTTTAAGAGCATGATTTTGCCGATGTTAATGTTCATATGTGTTATGTTGGCTTGAACTAGACTGTCACAACTCTCACAGTGAGTTGAAGCAATGCGACAGACCTGAAGGTTGATTACCCCCGTGCGCATGCACAGATTGAGTGCACAGCGTATCCCTCTTCGGCGATTGGTGGGGAGCGCAAGATAGGCAGACTTCGCACAGAGGAGCGAAAACGTGAAAGCAGATATTCTTACAGTGACCGACCGACAGGCAAGGCCGATGAAGGCCCTTGCGATGTTGGTGCTGGGGTTTGCATTGGTTCTGGCGCAAGCCATTGCAGCCAACGCTAAAATCCCTGAGAGCTTCGCAGACTTGGCCGATAAGGTCAGCCCTGCGGTTGTAAACATCACGACCTCCACAACTGTGGCAGGGGTTGAGCCGGGACAGGGCCAACGCCCGATTGTGCCCGAAGGCTCGCCGCTGGAAGACTTCTTCAAGGATTTCCTTGATCGCCAGCAAGAGGGTCAGCGCCCGCGCCGCTCCTCCGCACTGGGGTCGGGTTTTGTGATCTCCGAAGACGGCTACATC
The DNA here is from genome assembly GCF_039974535.1 of Litoreibacter sp. GTDB lineage: Bacteria > Pseudomonadota > Alphaproteobacteria > Rhodobacterales > Rhodobacteraceae > Litoreibacter. The sequence goes on from NZ_JBDWIU010000012.1 coordinate 337,951, forward strand.
GTCACGAACAACCACGTGATCGACAAAGCCGATGAGATCGAGATCGAGTTCTTCTCGGGCGATAAGCTGACGGCCACGCTGATCGGCACCGACCCGAAGACCGACATCGCCTTGCTGAAGGTAGACAGCGAGAAACCATTGCCCTTCGTGTCCTTTGGTGACAGCGACGCCGCACGTGTTGGCGATTGGGTTGTGGCCGTTGGTAACCCGTTGGGCCAAGGGTTCTCGGTCTCTGCGGGTATCGTGTCGCAACGTGGCCGTGCTTTGTCGGGCACTTACGACGATTTCATTCAGACGGATGCTGCGATCAACCGCGGGAACTCGGGCGGTCCATTGTTCAACGTGGATGGTGGCGTCATCGGCGTGAATACGGCGATCTTGTCCCCGTCGGGTGGCTCGATCGGGATTGGCTTCTCGATGGCGTCTAACGTTGTGACCAAGGTTGTGGACCAGCTCAAAGAGTTCGGCGAAACCCGTCGTGGCTGGTTGGGTGTTCGCATCCAAGATGTGACCGAGGATGTGGCGGAAGCGCTGGAACTCGCATCAGCCAAAGGTGCTTTGGTAACTGACGTGCCAGATGGTCCCGGTAAGGATTCCGGTATTGAGGCGGGCGACGTTATCACCACGTTTGATGGCAACGAAGTTAAGGACACACGCGGCTTGGTTCGCCTGGTGGGCAACACCGAAGTGGGCAAGGCGGTTCGCGTGGTTGTGATCCGCGAAGGCAAGTCCGAGACACTGAAGGTGACATTGGGCCGCCGCGAAGAGGCTGAGGCCACTGCGGTTCCGGTTGTTCTGGACAAAGAAGAGATCGAGGAAAGCAAGATCATGGGCATGACCGTGGCCGTGCTGACCGACGACCTGCGAGAGCAGCTTGGTTTGGACGCGTCACTGGATGGCTTGGTGGTCAAGGATGTGGCTGAAGACAGCGACGCCTTTGAGAAGGGCCTACGTGCAGGCGACTTGATCGTTGAAGCTGGCCAGCAAAAGATTTCGTCTGTTGACGATCTTGAGGCCCGCATCGAGGACGCTAAGGAAGCGGGGCGCAAGTCCTTCCTGATGCTCATCCGCCGCGACGGTGACCCACGCTTCGTGGCGCTTAGCTTGGACGGGTGATCCGCCCTAATAGAGACAGGAAAGGGCGCTCCGATTGGGGCGCCCTTTTTCGTTGCTTAAGTCTGGGCCCGTGATGCCGCTATGTCAAAGTACAGGAATGGCAACCGGAGGGACCCTTTTGAGGGTTTGAACTTTCCCCTCAATCCCGACCCTAGAATTCGCCAGTTTTTCAGCAGCTTCCGTCTTGGAAATGATGCTTTTAATCGCGCCCAATGACTTATTAACTTGATCCGCTGTCTTTAGAGTTCTTCGAAGAACCGATAACGGGGCGGACCTACCTGGCATAGTCTTCAATGCGCCAAGTAGAACTTCAATACTTCCTATGAGCGCTTGTTGATATAACACCTCTGTATGTTGGCTGTTCAGCCTAAGCGCTTGGTTCAGGCTTGTTCCGCGTTGCATGAACCAACGAATGCTATTGTCGAAATTTTTGTCGCCACTAAAGGGGTAGGTCTGGATTTCCACGACGCTGCGTGACCCTCCTGTGGAGACGATGCCGACCCAGACGAACCCGACGCGAGGGATTTCTACTGGGCCGAAACCGCGCGCTAAAATTTGATCAGGTGTACGCCCCCCTAAAAGAGGGTTAGCCGAATTGCGCCATTCCAAATGCTTCGCCTTTTTCAAAGCGTTGTCGGTCCCTTTTTGGGCCAGCCGTGATCTCCACCCGTGCTTGTAATGGTTTGGGGGAATGTATGTGCCATATAGGGACATGTAATTTTTGAAAGGCAACTTCAACGCTGCCGCCATCACGGCGCTAGAGCTGCCGCTGAAATCAATTTTGTAACGATCTCGCCCAATTCCCAGGGTTTGCTGAATTGTAGTCGAGGGAGGGAGGGTCGCCGACTTGAAGAGTGCTGCAATAACCTCTTCTTCCGTTGTCGAAACGGGCTTCACGTCAACTTCCATAAATTTCTTGAAATCATCAATTTGGTGGAGCGCGCATTTAATCTTGCCAATGCGGTGGTAGGAAATGTTTTCAGACATAATCTATTACCTCGTAGGTTAATCAATTGTCATGGGATCACACCAGAAATTCGATGTGCTTGTTCTCTGGATTCAACGCCAGTTTTAATGAGGGCGCCTTCTTAAATGCTATCTGCAGACAATAGGCTCACATAAATTGAGAGGCCTTATCGGGGTAGGTCATGAACCAAGTTTAGCTCAGCGGTTGGCATCTAAGGAGTAGCCTATGAAACTTGATCCCTCTGCAGAACGCGAGGCAATGTCTATCATCATTACTAAAAAGGGACAACAAATACCAATTTAGTCTGTTGACGACGGTGTTTCGCCTTGTGGGCAAAACAGTCCGTGTGGTTCCGGTTGTTTGAAAAAATGAGATTGAGGCTGCTAAGGAAGCCGGCGCAAGTCCCTCCTACACTGTACCGTCGCGATGGTGTCCCACCCATAGATAGATAGGGAAGGGCGCTCCGATTTTGTTGGTTTCAGCTGTTGGTTGAGGCGCGGGGGGGCAATACGTTGCTATGCGTCCGTTGGTTTGCTAATCAATTTTGATTGAAGCACAAAACGCATTGGACATGTCATGAAAGCCGTACGCCGCCCCTTGTTTTGGTACAAGCTGTCGATGTGGTTAATGTCCTTCGTGATCGCTGGGCTGCTGATCCAACTGGGCGGCAAGATCATGTCCGATGTGCCCACAGCTGGTAAGCGGATTTCGCATGTTGAATTTGTTGAAACGGACAAGCTCGATGCCGTTGAGGTCAAAATCGCGGGCTTGGAGACGCAGCAACGCGTAAATGAGGACGCGATTGAGGATGCACGCTTTCGCGTCGATTCTTTTGCTCTCGATTATAAGGTCCAACGTGACAGCTTTGAGCGTTGGTTGAGGACACGAACAGCAATTGGATCGAGTGATCAAGATCCTGAAGTGATCAAACGCGTAGAGGCCATTGAGCGAATAAAGCTCGAAGAGCGCACAGCTGCCCGAGAAATTCAGGAGCTTGAGCGAACGTCACAAGAATTGCGCGACCAGTTGTCGGAACTTCACGGTGAGCGGGCGCAAATCCATAATGATGCGGACGCCCCTTATGAGGCCGCTCGTAAGTTCGAAGTGCTGAAGGTGTTCTTGCTCCGCTTGGCGCTGACCTTGCCGTTGCTGTTGATTTCCGCGTGGATGATTGCCAAAAAGTGGCGCTCGACCTACTGGCCGATTTATCGCAGCTTTATCCTGTTCTCGCTGTTCGCCTTCTTTGTGGAATTGGTGCCTTACCTGCCATCTTATGGCGGGTACGTGCGCTACATTGTGGGGATCACAATGGCGCTCATCTTTGCGCATTTCACGATCAAAAAGATGACGGCTTATCTCAAGAACAAGAAATCTGAAGAGCAACGCCCCGAGACCGAGAAACGCAAGCTGATCGAATATGAAACGGCTGTGAAGAAGATCTCAAGCGGCGTTTGCCCCAGTTGTGACCGTGGGTTTGGGGCGAAAAAGAAACGTGCAAAGGGCGCGGCGGAGGACGCTCCACAAGTGGACTACTGTGTTCACTGCGGATTTTGTCTGTTTAGCGAATGCACGAATTGCGGAACGCGTGAGAACTCTTTCTACAAGTTCTGCGGTACATGTGGCGTCCCATCGCAAAGCAATACAGCACCGGAAGGGGCCTAAGTATCTGAGGCCTCTGCTGGTTCAATCTCAACTGCGATCAATCCAAGCTGGCGTGCGGCAGACAGGCTAAGGACCGCACTGTCGAGGCCTTGTGGCGTTTGATATTTGTGCACTGCACGCAGGGTGCGCTGATCCAGAACGCCGTTGATGTCGCCGCGGTATACCCCGCGTACGGACAAGGCGCGTTGCAAGGTCATTACGAAGTCTGGCGTCATGTCCGCGTCGCAGGTGCGGGTAAACCAACGGCCTTCCCCCTCGTTAAATGTCTGCGGGCGGGTGACTTCACGATAAATTGCAGGAGACAGCTCTTCGCCATTTGGTCCGATCTGGGCCGGAGTGGCGATTATGATGTCTGATACGATCTGCGTGATTTGAGGCCCGGGAATATGCCCCCAACACATGCCGGGAATGTTGGACGGGGGCTTCATGTCGACGGGCATAATCGTGTTGGGCGAGAGCAGCTTGGTCACATCTGGGCCAACAGGCAATGGCGCACAGCCTGCCAATATAGCAAGCGAAATGGCAGCGCTAAGGCTGCGAGTTGTGGTCGTTTGGGGCATTTCTGCTCGGCCCTATGTTGTGCGATCTGATGTCGCGTTTCGTTAAGTGTAGCGCAAAACAAGTATAGGGGCCAAGACTGTGAAAAGGAGAGGCATGCGCAGTGCGGCTTTCGGGCAGCAATCGTCGGTGTCGCTAAGGGCTGGCAAAAGAGGGCGGCTTGCACTACATCCGTTTAAGAGAAATTGCTAAGACAGGGGCACTGATATGGCCAAAATTACATACATCGAGCACGGCGGCAAAGAGCATGTCGTTGACGTCAGCAACGGCTTGACCGTCATGGAAGGTGCCCGCGACAACAATATTCCGGGTATTGAGGCCGATTGCGGTGGCGCATGTGCCTGCTCGACTTGCCACGTTTATGTGGATGAGGCTTGGGTGTCTAAGGTTCCCGCGAAAGAGGCGATGGAGGAAGACATGCTGGACTTCGCATATGAGCCCAATGCGGACACATCCCGCCTGACGTGTCAGCTGAAGGTCACGGATGCATTGGACGGCCTTGTCGTACGCTTGCCTGAAAAACAAATCTGATTATGGCGCGGCGTCTAACGTCGCGCATTCTGCCCAGTCTCGCGCGCCGCGCGTGGCTGGTCGCGTGCTGTGTTGCAGGCGGGGCAGCCGCTGCCGACACAATTGTAGAGGCACGCTACGCCGATCCGACCACCCGCTACGCCCATGGTGTTCTAGGCGACGCCATCGAATGGGGTACGCTAGAGCTGGTGGTCGAGGATTGGGCACATAAGACCAAAGTCAAAATCAAGCTCCCCGAGGATCGCGTCTTTGAAGATGTGGAGCCGCGTTTGGCCGACGTTGATGGCGACGGAAAGCCTGAAGTGGTGGTCGTCGAGAGTCAGTTGAACACGGGCGCGCAATTGGCGGTCTACGACGAGACTGGCAAGATCGCTTTCACGCCGCATATCGGGCGCTCTAACCGCTGGCTATCCCCTGTGGGGGTGGCTGATCTGGACGGGGACGGGCATATTGAGTTGGCCTATATCGATCGCCCGCATTTGGCCAAGATTTTGCGGGTCTGGCGCTACCGCAATGGTGCGCTGGAACATGTTGCGGATCAACGCGGGCTGACCAACCACCGCATTGGCGAGACAGACATCGGTGGCGGCATACGTGACTGCGATGGCGGGATTGAGATGATCACCGCCACGGATGATTGGCGCCGCGTGATTGCGACCCGTTTTGACGGGCAGGACTTCAAATTGCGTGACCTTGGCCCGCATGAAGGCCGCGCCTCATTGAACGCGGCCTTGGACTGCCGCTAAAGCGCGCGCCAGCCTATGTCGGTACGGTTGAAGCCTTCTGGCCAGTTGATCTTGTCGACCATCGCATAAGCCCGCTCGCGCGCTTCGTTCAGGGAGGCGCCGCGTGCGGTGATGTTGAGGACGCGGCCTCCATTGGCCGTGATTTGGTCGCCATTGGCCTTCGTGCCCGCATGAAACACCATGTTGGAGCTATCCTCTGGCAAAGCCTCAAGCCCGCCAATGACGGTGCCTTTCTCATATGCGCCTGGGTAGCCCTTGGACGCCATCACGACTGTGATCGCATGGTCGTCGGCCCAGTTGATCTTGGCGGTGTCCAAACGTTCCTCGGCGCAGGCGAGCAACAGATCCAAGGCTTGCGCGCCTAGGCGCATCATCAGCACCTGACATTCCGGGTCGCCAAAGCGGCAGTTGTATTCCACAAGACGCGGCTGGCCGTCCTTGATCATGAAGCCCGCATAAAGCACGCCTTGGTAGGGGGTGCCGCGTTTGGCCATCTCATCAATAGTGGGCTGCACAATTTCCGCAATCGCCTTGGCGGCGATCTCGTCAGACAAAACAGGGGCGGGGGAATAGGCCCCCATGCCGCCTGTGTTGGGGCCTTCATCGCCGTCATAGGCGCGCTTGTGGTCTTGCGCAGTACCGATGGGCAGCACGGTTTTACCGTCCGACAGGATGAAGTATGAGGCCTCTTCGCCCTCCATGAACTCCTCGACCACCACTTCGGCACCTGCCGCGCCAAATCCGCCGCCCAGCATGTCGTCCAGCGCGTCTAGTGCCTCTTGCAACTCCATCGCCACAACAACGCCTTTGCCGGCCGCCAAGCCGTCGGCTTTGATCACAATGGGAGCGCCTTGCTCAATCACGTAGGTCTTAGCCGCTTCAAGGTCGGTGAAATGCGCGTAACCTGCGGTGGGCGCGTTGGCCGCGTCGCAGATTTCCTTGGTGAAGCTTTTGGATGCCTCAAGACGCGCGGCAGCCGCCGACGGCCCAAAGCACAAGATGCCCGCGGCTCGCAACCTGTCGGCCACGCCGGCAGCCAATGGGTCCTCTGGGCCGATGATAACAAAGTCGATGGACTGGCTCTGGGCGAAGTCCACCACCGTGTCAGGGTTCATAATGTCCAAAGCGGCGCATTCCGCCACGCCCGCAATTCCGGCGTTTCCGGGGGCCACAATCAGCCTGTCGCACTTGGGATTTTGCTTTACGGCCCAAGCCAATGCGTGCTCGCGTCCGCCGCTTCCAAGGATCAATATGTTCATAGTCGCTTCCCCTTCGGTTTCGGGCGTTCTAAGCTGCGCGGGCAGGCATCACAAGAGCTACGACATGGACCTTCTTGACGACGATCAACCCGGGCGCAACGAGCCGGAATACACGGTCACCGAAATCGCGGGCGCGGTGAAGCGCACCATCGAGGGCGAGTTTGGCCGCGTGCGCATCAAAGGCGAGGTGGGGCGCGTGATGATTGCCCGCTCGGGCCATGTCTATCTGGACCTCAAGGACGACCGCGCGGTGCTGGCCTCTATCATCTGGAAGGGGCAAGCCGCCAAGCTGGCCGTGAAGCCGGAGGAGGGGATGGAAGTCGTGGCCATCGGCAAGCTGACCACCTTCCCGGGGCAGTCCAAATACCAGATGGTGATCGAGGAAATCCGCCCCGCAGGTGTCGGCGCATTGATGGCGATGCTCGAAAAGCGTAAAAAGCAGCTTGAAGGCGAGGGCCTGTTTGAGCCCGCCCGCAAGAAACCCATTCCCTACCTGCCGGAGATCATTGGCGTGGTGACCTCGCCCCAAGGGGCAGTCATTCGTGATATTTTGCACCGCTTGCGGGACCGCTTTCCGCGCAAAGTGCTGATTTGGCCCGTCGCGGTTCAAGGCGAGGCCTGTTCGGGCCAAGTCACCTCCGCAATCGAGGGCTTCAACGCGATGACCCCGGGCGGGGCGTTGCCTCGCCCCGACTTGTTGATTGTGGCGCGTGGTGGCGGCTCGATCGAGGACCTATGGGGCTTTAACGAGGAGAACGTCGCCCGCGCCGCTGCGGCCTCGCAAATCCCTCTGATCTCGGCGGTTGGGCACGAGACCGACACCACCTTGATCGACTATGTGTCCGATATGCGCGCGCCAACCCCAACGGCGGCGGCGGAATTGGCGGTCCCTGTGCGGCTGGAGCTGCTGGCAACGGTGGACAGTTATGGCGCACGCATGGCGCAAGCCCTCACCGGCATGGTCAGCGCCCGCAAGCAACGCCTCGCAGATGTGTCCCGAGCTTTACCACGCCGCGAGGAACTGACGCAAATTGCACGCCAACGCTTCGATATTGTAGGCGGGCGCTTGGATGCATCCCTCAAGGCAGGGGCCGCCGCCAAACGTCTGGCCTTTGAGAAGGCGGCCTCCCCCCTGCGCCCGTCAATTTTGGCGCGCCAAACAGAGCGGATGCAGGCTCGCCTTGACCAAGCCACTACGCGCTTAGGTGTCGCGCTAGAACGCCGCGTTGAGAGGTCCCGCGCACATTTGGACCGCGTTAAAAGCGGGTTAAACGCAAACGGGCTTCATCGCGATTTAAAACTCCAACGCGATCGTCTGTCACGGGCCACGCATGCGGCGTCGCAAGCTGGCTCAAGCCAAGTCGCAAATTGGCGCTCCAACGTGGAAAAGCTAGACCGTCTGCGCGAAACACTGGGCTACCAAGCCACCCTAGATCGTGGCTACGCGGTGGTCTGGGACGGCGACAAGGTGGTCACTGACAGTAAAACCGCCAAGAAAGCAGCAACTCTGGAGGTGCAATTCAAAGATGCGCGCATTCCCGTCGGCGCTGCGGCTAAACTGGTACCAAAGCCAAAGCCTCCTAAGTCAGGTCAGCCAAGCCTCTTCGACGACTGACGCTACTTCATCATTGCTTCTAAAATACCTCGGGGGCGCGGGGGCTGGCCCCCGCATGCGAGCTGGCGCAAACCACTCACTCAATACTGTAGCGAACACCAACTTCCGGGCCGGGGCACGCCAAGGGCTGCTTATTCTTACCTACGACGATCAAGTCGTCCACAGGATCGTCCCCGACAAGACGCGCGGATTGCTGGCCGTTGTCATCGAAAAAATGCCAGCAAAGCGGGTTTGATTGACCGTCATAGTGAAAGCAAATCTGATCGCCTTCATCGTACCAAACCCCTCGTTGGCAATTTCCGTCTAGAAAGCTCCAGATGACGCGGCGATCGTCCAAATATTGCTCTGCTCCGAAGGGCATGCCGTGGCGGTTGAAGGCAACAGTGGAATTTTTGGTAAATGCCTCAAAGTCCGTTGCAGTCATCATGGTTTCTGCCTGTGCGGGCAAAGCAAATAATACGAGAATGGCGAGTTTTTTCATGAGGCAAAGGATGATCCCTGCAGCTCACCTCGTCAAGCGCTACGCCACGCTTCAACGTGCGGGTCCATAACTTTTCGCCATTGGGCAGCATGCAAGGCAATGCAGCTCATAACAGGGAGGGAGTAGGGCAGCATTGGTGCCTCACCCCGTGCAGGAATGTCGAGCAAGGTAAACCGCTTCTCAGGATGCACATGGTGGTCCGAATGTCGTGGCATATTCAACATCAGCAACGACGACATCCAATGTGGGGCGTTCCAAGAATGGGTGACATTTACGGGGGCATAATTGCCGTGCTCATCAGTCGAGCGCTCTAATCCATAGTGTTGGACGTAGTTGCACAAAAGGATTTGCAACTGCGCAAATAGAGACAGCAAGACACAGACAACCACCCCGCTCCAGCCAGCGATCAACAAAGACAAAAGCAACAACGCCACGGCACCGCCCACATATTGCAAAAACGGATTGCGCCGATCCCAACGGTCCGCGCCGAGCTTGGTCAAATGTTGGTTTTCAGCCTTTAACCCTATGGCAAATCCAGTCAGCCAGTTACGGCCTAAATACTGGTAGATCGTTTGCCCCATCTTCGCGGAGGCAGGGTCGCGTTCGGTGCCTACGAAAGGATCATGAATGCGCAAACAGCACGAGGCGTAGTGTCCAAACAATAACGATGTGTAAACGGCGCTACCAGCGCGGCGCATGCCATATGATCCGCGATGTATCAATTCATGAGCGTTTGCGCTGCTCACCTGCCCAAAGTACAATCCGGCAGCGATAAACAATGCAATACCATTGATCGACAGCAGTGCGGTGCCGTGACCGGACAACGCCCAGATCATCAAGAACAGTAAGAAGAAATGGACCCCGACCAGCATCAAGGACAACATGTCCGCTTCTTCATCTTCCGCAGCTTCGCCGTCTCGCGACAAGGCGGGAACCACAACGTCAATGCCAGCCACAACTGCTGTCATGTAGAACAAGGCGATCCAAACAGCCCAGCCGCCAAAAATTGCACCTGCTAAGAGGAACGGCAGCGGGAACAACGTAGCAAGCGTGAAGGCCAGAAAGGAGCGTGGCATTGAATTCGTCCGTGTTAACTTTGGTTTGAGGTTTCCTAAACAGAACGAATGTGCCCAAATCATGGAAATGGCTAGAAGTTTTGCGGCCCTACTTGCGCAGCAAGACGCGTTTAGGTCGTTTTTGCGTGTTCTCAAGCGTCCCGCAACGCTTAGGTTTACCCCAAGCAAGATCGGGAGAGCATCATGGCATTGGATGAACGCAAGGGCGTGTGGAAGTCAGGCAAAGGACGTGGGCGCAAGTTCACCAAAGGCCGCCAATATGACGATGATGCCTTGGCCGAGGTGCAATCGCTTCTGGGCGCGCATCCGCGCAACCGCGATCTTTTGATCGAGTTTTTGCACCTTATCCAAGATAAACATGGACATCTGTCCGCCGCACATTTGCGTGCCTTGGCCGAGGAGATGCGCCTCTCTATGGCCGAAATCTACGAAGTCGCGAGCTTCTACGCCCATTTCGATGTGGTGAAAGAAGATGAGGTGCCGCCGCCTGCGCTGACCATCCGTGTGTGCGACTCGCTGTCGTGCGAATTGGCAGGGGCTCAGGCCTTGAAGGAGGCCTTGGAAGATGGGCTTGATGCCTCGGAAGTTCGCGTGCTGCGCGCGCCTTGCATGGGGCGCTGCGACACCGCACCGGTCTTGGAAATCGGCCACAACCATATTGATCACGCCACACCGGATAAGGTGCAGGCGGCTGTTCTGGCCGGTGACACTCATGCGCATATTCCTGACTATGAAACCTTTTTTGAATACGAAAAAACAGGTGGCTATGCATCTTTCTTAAAGCTTCAACAGGGTGGAAACTGGGAAGATGTGCAAGCGCTGATCAAAGAGAGCGGGCTTCGTGGGCTTGGTGGCGCTGGTTTCCCATCGGGAACCAAATGGGGTTTCGTGCGTGGCAACGCCGGCCCTCGCTACCTCGCCGTGAATGGGGATGAGGGTGAGCCTGGCACATTCAAGGACCGCTACCACCTAGAACGCACGCCGCATCTGTTCCTTGAGGGGATGCTGATCGCCGCATGGGCGGTCGAGGCGGAGCGTTGCTACATCTACATGCGCGACGAATATCCGGCCGTTTTGGAAATCCTGCGTCGTGAAATCGCGGCCCTTGAACAGGCGGGCATCGCGCCTGCAGGCTTTATCGAGCTGCGGCGTGGTGCAGGCGCTTATATCTGCGGTGAAGAAAGCGCGATGATCGAATCCATCGAAGGCAAGCGCGGCCTACCGCGCCACCGTCCGCCCTATGTGGCGCAGGTCGGGCTGTTTGGGCAGCCAACCTTGGTGCACAACATTGAGACCTTGCACTGGATTGCCCGCATCTGTCGCGAGGGGCCTGAGGTTTTGAATTCAACCGAAAAGAATGGCCGCATCGGACTTCGCAGCTATTCGGTCTCGGGGCGTGTGGCCAATCCCGGGGTGCATCTGTTGCCTGCTGGCTCCACCATCACCGACATTATCGAGGCCGCTGGCGGTATGATGTCCGGTCATGTGTTTAAGGCGTATCAGCCGGGCGGGCCGTCCTCTGGGCTGCTACCGGCGTCGATCAACGACGTGCCGTTGGATTTCGACACGTTGCAGCCACTGGGAAGCTTCATCGGCTCGGCGGCGGTGGTGGTGCTGTCAGACCAAGATTCAGCCAAGGAAGCCGCTCTCAATATGCTGCGTTTCTTTGAGGACGAGTCTTGTGGGCAATGCACGCCCTGCCGCGTGGGCTGCGAGAAAGCGGTCAAGCTGATGCAAGCCGATACATGGGATCAACCGTTGTTGGAGGAGCTGTGCACCGCAATGGGCGACGCATCCATCTGCGGCTTGGGGCAGGCTGCGCCCAACCCCATTCGCATGGTGATGACGCACTTCAAGGATGAGGTGTAGCCTGTTTTGGGCTGCAACAAGCTTTGCCTTTTTCGGCTGGTTGTCTAAATCGCGGCGTGGATTATTTAGCACAATACAGGTGCAAACATCACGCGCCTCTAGGCACCCACCTCATCAATTGTTCTTGTAAACGGCGCAGGAGCATCCTTGTCGACGCAAGCTGTTGCACAGGTTTTGCGCCGATTTGCGGCTATTGCGGCTGATGCGGGCCATGTACCAGCCTTTCAGTTTCGCCACGCGGTGCTTCTTATAGATCAGGTCCAGCTTTTCGCCAGCTACAGTGCGGCGGCAACTGGCGGTGCGTCGATCAAACTGCGCGCGCGCCCCTGACTTGGTACGATCTGCCGCCATTTGCACGCCCCATGGCTTATAGCGCGGGGCTTGGCGCAGGGGCGTGAGTTGCCGCTTTTTGGCTAAGGCGTAGCAGGCTGTGCGGAAGTCTTCGGTCTTGGAGAGGCGCATATCGTGGGTTTTGGGCTTCCCGTCGCGCCAAGCGTCGGCATCCACTCCGGTGACGATAGGTACGTAGTTTTCAGTTTCGGAGGCGAGGCCTTTGCCTTGCAAGAAGCCTTCGGCGCGACCTTCGCCGCCGTTGTAGCCGATGGCGGCCATGCCCTCATTGCCGTAGCGCTGCACCATCTCTGCCAGATATTGCGCGGAATGATCCAGCGCGTCGGCGGGGTTGTAGGGATCCTTCAGCCCGCGCTTGGTCGCGGTGGAGCGGATGAACTGCGCGATCCCCATTGCGTTGGCTGGGGACAGGGCGTTGGGGTTGAAGCGGCTTTCCTGCCAGATCAGCCGCGTGAAGAAATGCGGGTTTAACCCGTGGGTCGCGGTGGTGGCTTCGATGAGCTGGCACATGTCATGAACGAAATGCTCGGCGCGAATGCACTGAACTTGCCCCCATTTTCCCGTGGTGCACATCGGGTCGGGCGGGGCGGCCTCGACGGGGGCTGCCAGGGGAGCTGCCATCAGCAAAAGTGCAAAGAACCATCTCATGAAACCAGACCTAACCCGACACGCATTTGAGCGCCACATCTTCCATCTGGCCGCATGAGAGGTTAGGTGGGTTAAAGTTAGAACATTCAAGGCCTCGAAGACCCACATGTCCTTTTTCAAGAAGCTCAAAAGCAAGCTGTTCAAATCGTCCTCCAAATTGGAGGAGGGGCTGGACGCGATTGTCGAGGATGGTGGCGTTGAGGAGCAGGTGGAACCCCCTCAGATTACAGCCGATCCGGTTGATGACAGCGCGGAGCGCGCAGCTGCACAGGCGGCTGAGGCGGAAGCCGCAAGATTGACCGAAGAGGCGCGTGTCGCTGAGACGGCGGCGATTGCCGCAAAGGAAGCAGAAGCTCAAGAGGCCAAACGCCTGAGCGAGGCACGTGCCGCGCAGGAAGAAGCCGCACGCGTGGCGGAAGCAGAAGCGACCAAGCAGGCCGAGGAAAAAGCCCGCCAAGACGCAGAAACCGCCCGTCAGGTAGAAGCTGCAGCCCTTGCCGCCAAGGAGGCGCAACAGGCCGCTGCGCGGTTGGCAGATGAGCAACAAGCCCAAGAGGCCCATGCCGCTGAAGTCGCCGCCAAGCTTGAAGCAGAAGCGAAAGCAGAGCAGGCCCGACAGGAGGCAGCGGCACAGGCGGAACAGCAGCGGCTCAGAGATGCGGAAAAGCGCGCGGCAGATGAGGCGCGCGCCGCCAAGGAAGCGGCAGAGGCTGAGGAAGCTGAGCGCATGGCTAAGCAGGCAGCAGGAGACGCCGCCGCGCAAGCGAAACTCGCAGAGGACGCCGCAGCCCAAGCAGCGCAAGACTTAGAAACCGCCAAGGCCAATGTGGTCGCAGCACTTGATGCGCCGCAAGCCGCGGCGATTTTGGCTGGGACGGATGAGCCGGAAGCCCCCGTTAAGAAGCCAGGTCTGTTGGGCCGGATGCTTGGGCGCAAGGAGCAAAAAGTTGTTGTTCGCCGCGAGTTGGACGACGATATGCTGGAGGCGTTGGAGGAGCTGCTGATCGCCTCGGACATGGGCGTGGACACATCGCTGCGAGTCACGGCGAACATGGCGGAAGGGCGCTTTGGCAAGAAGCTGTCCACCCAAGAAATTAAGGACCTGCTGGCCTCCGAGATCACCAAGATCATGGAGCCTGTCGCCAAGCCCATGCCGATCTACCCCAAGCGCCCTCAGGTGGTGTTGGTGGTAGGGGTCAATGGGTCGGGCAAGACGACGACCATTGGTAAGCTGGCGCTGCAATTCTCTAATGCAGGCAAGAAGGTGGTGATTGCCGCAGGCGACACCTTCCGCGCCGCTGCTGTAGAGCAATTGCAAGTTTGGGGCGACCGCGCGGGCGTGCCTGTGCTGACGGCTCCTGAAGGCTCCGACCCTGCGTCCTTGGCGTTTGAGGCGATGGAGAAAGCCGAAGCCGACGGCGCGGACCTGCTGATGATCGACACGGCGGGTCGCTTGCAAAACCGGGCCGACTTGATGGAGGAGCTGGCCAAGATCGTTCGCGTGATCCGCAAGAAGGACGAGACGGCTCCGCACAACACCTTGCTGGTTCTGGACGCGACGACGGGTCAGAACGCGCTGAACCAAGTGGATGTGTTTAGCCAGATCAGCGATGTGTCGGGTTTGGTGATGACCAAGCTGGACGGCACAGCCAAAGGCGGTGTGTTGGTGGCCTTGGCGGATAAGTTCGGGCTGCCCATTCACGCTATCGGCGTGGGGGAGCAGATCGACGATCTGGCTGCGTTTGACCCTGAAGAATTCGCCCAAGCCCTAACGGGGACGGCGACAGAGTGACCCTATGAGCGAATGGCTCATCTCCCTAGAAGGCACCGAGGCGGGGCACCAATTGGCGCTGACCTTGGCCCTGATGGCGGCCTTGCTGCACGCCATATTCGGGGCGCTGCAAAAGGGGCGCCATGACCCATGGTTGTCGCGCGGCGCGATTGATTTCAGCTACGGCGTGATGGCCGCGCCCTTCGCGCTGTTCGTGGTGCCGTGGCCGGAGCCGCATATGTGGCCGATCTTCGCGACGGTCTTCGTCATCCATGTGGTCTACAAGCTGCTGCAAGGCTTCACCTACACCAAAGGGGCCTACACGGTCGTCTATCCGGTCGTGCGTGGCACGGGGCCGTTGTTTGCGGTCATCGGGGCGTATTTCTTGTTCGGCGAGACCTTCAACGCGGTGCAGTGGCTGGGGGTCGCGACGTTGCTAGCGGGCATCTATGGGCTGGCGGCATATAACCTGCGCACCATCACGGTGGACCGCGATACGCTGGTGCCTGCACTTTGGTTTGCGGTGGCCACGGGGCTTTTGGTCGCCGCATACACCACCTATGACGCCTACGGCATCCGCGCGACGGCCAACCCGTTCACCTTTTTGGCGTGGTTTTTCTTCATAGACGGGCTGTTCTTCATGCCGCCGCTGGCCGCATACCTGTGGTGGCGCAAGACGGAGCGCCCGACGCTTGGCCCCTTGATGGCGCGTGGGGTCATCGGCGCATTTGTGGCGTTTATGTCCTTTGGGTCGATCATGCTGGCCACGCGCCTCGACAATGTGGGCGAGGCGGCGGTGCTGCGAGAGACATCAACGGTATTTGCGGCCTTGATTGGCTGGTTGGTTTTGGGCGAAAAGGTCGGTCCGCGCCGCCTGACGTTAATGGCGCTCATCGCATTGGGCGCGGTAATTGTGGAAGTAGGAGGCTAGAGCATGGCTGAGAAGAAAATCTCTCAAGGGTTGAAATCGGCGTTGGAACTGGGGCCTGTTCTGCTGTTCTTTGTGGCCTACATAAAGATGAAGGAAGAGGTCTACACTATTGGCGGAACTGAATATTCCGGCTTTATCGTTGTGACCGCATTGTTCGTTCCATTGCTGCTTCTGTCGACGGGTATCTTGTGGAAGTTGACCGGGAAACTGAGCCGGATGCAGGTGCTAACGGCCTTTATGGTGATCTTTTTCGGCGGGCTGACGATCTATTTCAACGACGAGAAGTTCTTCAAGATCAAGACCACCATCGTCTACGGCTTCTTCGCCTCCGTGCTTGGGTTGGGCCTGCTGTTGAAACGGTCGTGGTTGGAATATGTTTTGGACGATTTCTTGCCGCTTAAGCCCGAGGGGTGGATGATCCTGACCAAACGGCTGGCGCTGATGTTCGCCACATTGGCTGTGGCGAACGAGCTGGTGTGGCGATTGATGTCGACCGACGCTTGGGTGAAAATCGAAACCTTCGGCTTTCCGGCCGCGATGTTCGCCTTCTTCATGGCGCAAGCGGGCATGTTGCAGCGTTACTCGGATGAGCCGGAAGGGCCGGAAAAAGAAGACGCTTAAGCCTTCTGGTTCACCCGTTTCGACAATTCCTCGGCGCTTTCTTTGCGTTCTGAGTAGCGGTCTACAAGGTCGTCCTTGACGTCGCGGGTCAGCAAGGTGAAGCGCATCAGCTCCTCCATCACGTCCACCATGCGGTTGTAGTAGGGGGAGGGCAGCATGCGGTCGTTGTCGTCGAACTCCAAGAAGGCCTTGGCCACGGAGGATTGGTTCGGGATCGTCAACAGGCGCATCCAACGGCCCAAGATGCGCAGCTGGTTGACGGTGTTGAACGACTGCGATCCGCCGTTGACCTGCATCACCGCCAGCGTTTTGCCTTGGGTCGGGCGCACACCGCCTAGGCTGAGGGGTATCCAATCGACCTGTGACTTCATGATGCCGGTCATGGCGCCGTGACGCTCGGGCGAACACCAGACCATGCCCTCGGACCATGTGACCAACTCGCGCAATTCGGCCACCTTGGGGTGGTCCGCGTCCTCGCTGTCGGGCAGGGGCAGGTCGCGTGGATCAAAGATACGCACCTCTGCGCCCATGCGGGTCAGGACGCGGGCGGCTTCCTCGGTCATGAGGCGCGAGAAGCTGCGATCACGCAGGGAGCCGTAAAGCATCGCGATGCGCGGTCTATGTGTGCTGGAGGGTGTCGCCTGCAAAAGCGTGGGCTGCGCGAAATACGCGTCGTCTAGTTGGGGGGTGTCGGTCATTGAACTGTTTCTGCTTAGGGTGGGGTTATTTGGACGTGGTGTGAAAAGCGCTGCCGTCTTCTTTGGTCAGCCCTTCGGGTGCCGCATCAAGGAGATCGAACACAACCTCGCTGGGACGGCACAGGCGCACGCCTTTGGGGGTGCACACGATGGGGCGGTTCACGAGGATCGGGTGCTCCAGCATCGCGTCAAGAAGCGCATCTTCGGTGACGGATGGCTCCAGGAGGCCAAGCTCCTTGGCTGGGGACTTTGACGTGCGCAAGGCGTCGCGCGCGGTTAGGCCAGCGGCGGCGAATAGTGCGAGGAGTTGCGGACGCGTCCAGCCGGTTTTGAGGTATTCTACAACGCTTAACGCCTCGCCCGTGGCCTCTAGGGCCGCCAGCACGTTGCGTGAGGTGCCGCAGTCAGGGTTGTGGTGAATGACAATGCTCATGAAGGTCTCTTTCGGTTCGTGTGTTTTGGGGGCGTTAGCAAGCGCAGGCAACCTTATCTATAAGGGGTTGGCATTGATCCGCATGCCCGCCGCAGCAATCCTCCATGAGGAAGCCGAGCAAGCCGCGTACCCCGTCAAAGTTGGCGAAGTAGCGGATGCTTCTGCCGTTCCGCTCGTTGCGGATCAGACCCGCGCGGGTGAGGATCGCCAGATTGGTGGACATGGTATTTTGGCGCACCTCCAAAGTCGCGCCAATATCGCCCGCCGTCATCCCGTCTTTGCCCGCTTTAATAAGAAGGCGAAACACGTCAAGACGCGTGGGCTGGCTGAGGGCGGCGAAGGCGTCGAGTGCATGCTTTTTATCCATATATCGGGAATTATAGATATAATGAATGCGAGTCAATATTTGAAAAGTTAGACCGAGCCTTTTGCCTCTAACTCATCGAGAGTTTCTGAAAGGTTATCAAGATCAAGTCTGCCGACGTCTGCGGGCTCCAGTTTCCACCATTGAGTGGCAAGTAAGCGTTGGATTGTTGCCTCATCAAAGCGGTACCGCAATACTCTGGCGGGGGTGCCCGCGACGATGGCGTATGGCGGCACGTCGGAGGTCACAACTGATCCGCCGCCGATGATTGCACCATGCCCAATTTTTACCCCCGCAAAGATAATCGAAAGCGACCCGATCCACACATCAGAACCGATTGCCGTCGGCTTGTACTGTTTGAATTCGGACTGGGGAAATATTGAGCTTTCGTTGGGAAAATGCCTTTCAATCGCAAAGGCAACAGGACTGCTGGTCACCCAATCGTCTGGATGGGTTGGTGCGCCAATTTCGATTGATTTCCCGATTGAGCAATACCGACCAATGGTGGTTTCGGGGAATAAAGTCGTCTTGTCATTTATAAAGGTAAACTGCCCAATTGAACAGTTTTCCCGAACCCGACATGTTCCGAAAAATCGTACAGGTGCCTCAAGAACTGCGCTTTTTTCTACCGATGTTTGTCGGGAGATATAGTTTTTCACAGGAACCCTTTACATCAATCTGGCTAAGAAAACACTGTCAAATCAATAGATCCGTGTCAATTCATGAGGCCGTTGAATGCGCGCTGCAATCTGCCATGGCCTGCGCTAAAGGCCAAATCTATGCAGCCAAGCAGGGTGCCTAGGCTTAACCGACGTGAAACAGCGTGTTGAACAGTTTGGGGTCCAAACTGTCGGCGGCAAAGGTTGGGCCTTCGGTCATGACCGATACGGCGTCATGGCTGTGCAGGCTCTCTTGGTGCGAAGCGATCACGCGGAAGTCCTTGATGCGCGGGTCGGCTTGGAGTTGTTCGCAGAAGGACCGTGCGGCGTCCTCAACAAAAATCGGGTTGGCTGCGTTTAGCTCTGCAAAGGCTTGCTCGTCTTCGCGTTTGACCATGACTTGCGTCTCGGTTGGGACGGCGGCGCGGCATAGCTCAATCACATCCTCAAACCACAGGCAGTCGGCGTCGCAATCCACCTCCAGCGACACCCGCGCAACCGAGCGTTGGGAATGGGGCGTCGCCAGTTGGCCGCGGAATTGGCGGGCGTGCTCTGACAACTCCAGCGAGCAGGGGCAGGTGGAGGAGTAGACATAATCCAAATGCAGGATTTTCTTGCGGGTTCCGGAGGTGTCCACGACCTCTAGCGCGAGGTCGTAATACTGGTAGCCCATCAGGCCGGACCGCAGGCTTTCGACCTTCACAGGGTAGGAAAAGCGCATCTGAATGCGGGCGTCAAAGCTCTCAAGGTCGGTCTTATAGGCATCTAGGGTCTCTTCAATTACCTCGAAGCTGAAGGTCTGCTCGGCGTGGCGGTAGAAGCTGCGCATGATGCGCGACATGTTGATGCCCTTCTTCTCCGCGTCGAGCGATACGGTGCCGGTGACCGAGGTTTCCAGCGTAAGGTCATCACCGTCGCGCGAATGAACGCGCAGCGGCAGTCTGAAGTTCGAAATGCCGACGTGTTGGATGTGCTGCTTGGCCCCACGGATCAGCGAGGAGGGGCCGTTTTGCAGGTCGGGCATGCTGGCTTTATAGGCCTCGTCCACCGCGAATGCTTCGGGGTAGGCGCGCGCAAGGGCAGGGTAATTGGCCAGCTCCGCACCGGGGATCAGGCGCGACACGAGCGGGTCCAACTCGGCCACCACTACGGGGTCGGCGGTGCCTGCCCATTGGCGCAGCACGGCAAGGGCGGCTTCGGCCTCTTCGCGGGTCGGCTCATCAGGCTCGGGGCTATGGACGTTCATCGGGCTTCCCTCCTTGGGTCGCGGCTGCTTGCCCCTCTTATATGGGGGGCAAACCAGACCTGACAAAGGAAAACCGACTTATTTTGTTCGCTCTGCGTTGTTTAGTCGGGTTTGCTGGCCATCAATTTCGACAAGACGAACCCGATCACAAGCATCATGCTGGTATGCGCTATGAAGGAGGACTGCGTGTACGCGCCAAATTCCATCATGAAGGGCCGCCCGATGAAGGGGGCGAGCATGCCTTGGGCGACAAACCACAAGATCAAGCCCGTCACGAGGCCTGCCAACACGTAGCCCTTGTTCAAAATCTTGTTCAATGCGTAAACCATCAAGGCAAAGAGGACGGAGCCAATTAGGAAGTGGATAACAAAGGCTGGCCCATAAGGCAGAACGACGCCGGTTACCTTGGCGACGATGGCGGTGACCAGCTTGGCAGGCTCCAGTATTGGGCCAAACAGGATGGGAGATAGCAGCCACGAGTAGGCCTCGAATAGCAACTCGCCGACAACTCCGGCCATTACAACTTTCTTGAATGTCTCTAGGTCTAAATCTCGCATTGCGCCCCCTTTGGGTAAATCGTGGGCGTCTGTCAGCGTAGATGCGTATTTGCCCAACTGGTGGCGGCATTGATGCATTGGGTGGCTGTGATGACCATCAAGAGTTTCTGATGATCGGTATCAGCTTAACGGTCCTGCTTGGTGGCGCGGCCATTGGGAGGCCGCGCCAAATTGGTCTGTTTTACAGTGTTAAACGGCGTCCAACGCTTGGCGGATATCGTCCAACAGATCAGCCTTGTCTTCCAAGCCGACCGAGATGCGGACAAGCCCGTCAGTGATGCCCAATTCCGCCCGCTGTTCTTCACTCAGGCGTTGGTGCGTCGTCGTGGCCGGATGGGTCACAATGGCTTTGCTATCGCCCAAGTTGTTGGAGATCAAAATGATGTCCAACGCGTTTAGGAACCTGAAAGCCGCGTCCTTGCCGCCTTGGATATCTAAGGAAATTACCGTGCCACCAGCCTTCATTTGTTCTTTTGCAACAGACTGTTGCGGGTGAGAGTTCAGGTAGGGATACAGGGTGCGGTCCAGCTTGTTGTGACCTTCCAACGCCTCCGCAATGAACAGCGCGCTCTCGGCTTGCGCATTGCAACGCAGATGAATGGTCTCAAGGCCTTTCAGCATCACCCAAGCGTTGAATGGCGACAAGGAGCCACCAGTGTGCTTGAGGTAGGGCTCAGCCGTTTTGCGGATGAACTCGCGTGTGCCGCAGATCACGCCGCCTAGACAACGGCCTTGGCCGTCGATGTGTTTGGTGGCGGAATAGACGATGACGTCCGCGCCAAGCTCGGCGGCATTTGAGAAGGCCGGCGTCGCAAAGACGTTGTCGACCACAACCAGCGCACCTTTGGCGTGCGCAATGTCGGCCACGCCTTTCAGGTCGATCACTTCCAGCGTTGGGTTGGACACAGATTCCAAGAACACGGCCTTGGTGTCATCGCGCACGGCGGCTTTCCATGCGGCCAGATCGGTGCCCTCGACAAAGGAGACCTCAACGCCGAAGCGCGACAGGATGTCTTCCAGCACATAGAGGCAGGAGCCAAATAGCGCCTTGGCAGATACAACGTGGTCGCCAGCCTTCAGCATGGACGTCAGCGCGCCATTTACGGCTGCCATGCCTGATGCGGTCGCGAATGCGTCCTCGGTGCCTTCCAATGCGGCGATGCGTTCCTCGAACATGCGCACGGTGGGGTTGCCGTAACGGGCGTAGATGAATTCGTCGGGACCGCTCTCGATAAAGCGGGCTTCAGCTTGCTCGGCGCTGTCGTAGACGAAGCCTTGCGTCATGAATATCGCTTCGGACATCTCGCCGTACTGCGAGCGGCGTGTGCCGCTGTGGACGGATTTCGTGCGGGGGGACCAGTCTTTTGTCATATTATCCTCTTTTGGGCGTCACCCAAATAAAAAGCCTCCACCGGGAAAAGGGGGGAGGCTCATAGCAATCCATCCTCTTTAGCAGCATATTTAACGTGGCCCGCAATCCGGTAACAAATCGCCACGGACTTTTGGATACTCCTGTGTGAGGGTGGGGTCAAGGTCGTGAGGGCGGTTGACGAAAGGTTTCGCCGCGAGAGAACACATTTGTGAGGTACACGGTGGCGTAGGGGTGAAGCTTGGCTTTGAGCCCTTATTCGAACTTCGCCAGCATGGCTTTAAGGGCAGACACGGATCCATACCCTACCTCAGCGGCGATTTGAGGCATCGGCATCTTAAGGGCCATTAACTCCGAAGCAGCCTGAAACCGCCGCCGCTGACGCCATTGATCGAATGACATGCCGGTTTCGCTACGAAACAAGCGCGTAAAAGAGCGCCTGCTCATCGCTAATTCGTTCGCCCAATCGTCTATTGATCGTGGGTCGGACGGATCATTGAGCATAGCGCGAACAAGGGGGCCAAGTTTTGGCGCTGTGGGAAATGGCAAAGCCATTGCCGACGGCGGTGTGTCCGCAATTTCAGTGATGATGATTGCGGCAATGTGCCCAGCTATCCCGCCAAGATCGTATTCTGCTGGTTCGGCGGATAGCCGATCAATGCAAGCGAATAGAAGGGGCGATACATGTATGACGCTGCACCTTGTTTGATGTCGCATAGGTAGAGCGGCGGTATGAATATATGCCGAGCGGAGGGCGACCATCCCGAACATCTCGATCTGGTGTTCCGCGTGGGCAGGAATGAGCAAGCCGTACCCGGGTGGCACGATCCATGATCCAAGAGCGGTTCGCGCCCGCATCGTTCCTGTCTTGGCAAACAGAAACTGCGCGCGTGAGTGTTGATGCAACTCGGTGCAGTGCTCAGGAGCATAGTCTTTCGACAAAATGACGACAGCTCGTCCAATCTGTTGAATTGGATCCGCAGCCGAGGTGCCCATTTGGTTCAATTTGCGTCTCCGAAGCTGGCCCGATTGCTAGAAAAATGGCCCCATTCATGGAGCGGGTCAAGTTGTACATCACACATAATCCCAAAGGAGATGACATGAGTGTTGGAGTTGAGACGAGCGTGAACCATGAGTATCTAAATACGCGGATCAGCAAATGAGCTTCGAGATTTGGCTGACTTATCTTGCGACGGTCCTCGCCTTCATGATCACGCCAGGGCCGAGCCACTTGCTGATGCTATCCAACAGCCTGACGCATGGCTTTAGGCCCTCACTTGCGACGGCGGCCGGCGATCTAACTGCCAATGCATTTCAGATGCTTGCGGCGGGCCTTGGACTGGCCGCGCTCCTCGTTGCCTCGCACAACGCCCTGACGGTCGTGAAGTGGGCTGGAGTGGCATATCTGGTCTGGATGGGTATTCGTATGTGGCGCAACGCAGGTCACACCAATTCGGCGGCAAATGCGGCACGATCTGCGTCGCTGGCGATGCTCTGGAGCCAAGGTTTTCTAACCTCTGCAGCCAACCCCAAAGCCGTCGTGTTCTTTGCCGCGCTGTTTCCGCAATTTATCGACCCGAATATGTCTTTTGTCCCGCAATTCTTGGCCCTTTCGATCACGTACCTGATCGTAGACGGACTTTTTTTGAGCAGCTATGGCGCCAGCGCCAACTGGCTGGCCGCAAAGTTGAAGGGCAATGCAACGGCGCTGGTTCACCGGATTGGGAGTGTATTCCTAATCGGCGCTGCGGTTACGTTAGGACTAAAAACGCTACGAGATGGCGCCTGAAAAAGGCCGAAGTTAGTTTCCGCGAACACCATGGGTGCAAAAATGGAATTGGGGACACGCCCCTATAACAATAGGGGGCGTTTCATCCGCACTCGAGGGGCAACGCGCCATCCCAAAAGCGCAATATGCGGCGTGAGGCGCCACCCAAACATATTGCCTCAAACTTAGGCATAGATCGCGCCACCGCTTGACACTGCGCCACCGCCGCTTCAAGCCTTGGCGCTATGTTTGATGCACGCCCAGTGGCCTATGTGATTGGCCTTTTAACCGCCTGCCTTGGGGCTTCCATGCTGATTCCGATGGCGCTGGACCTTTGGGCTGGCAATGGCCATTGGGCTGCCTTCGCTGAGAGCGCGGTGATCACGGCTGGTGTGGGGGTGTTTGTCGCACTGGCAACATCCAACGGGGTCGGCAACCGGCTGACCATTCAACAAACGTTTTTGCTGACCACCGGTGTGTGGCTGGCGTTGCCGATTTTCGGAGCCTTACCGATGTACATCGGCGCGACCGAGGCGTCTTATGTCGACGCGTTTTTCGAGTCGATGTCCGGGTTGACCACAACAGGTGCCACGGTGTTCACAGAGCTTGAGGACTTGCCCATGGGCTTGAAGCTGTGGCGCTCTATGCTGCAGTGGTTTGGTGGCATTGGTATCATCGTTGTGGCGATGGTGTTCCTGCCAGAGCTGCGCGTCGGCGGCATGCAAATTTTCCGCTCGGAATCCTTCGACACAATGGGAAAAGTGCTGCCCCGCGCGGTGCAAATTGCAGCGCAAATCGCTTACTTCTACATCGGCCTGACCATCGCGTGTGGGGTGGCCTATGCGTTGGTTGGCATGTCGGCCTTTGAGGCGATCAACCACGCGTTGACCACCATGTCCACCGGCGGCTTCTCGACCTCGGACGCGTCGTTTGGAGCGTTTCAGGGCGCGCCGGAATATGTGGCGTCATTTTTCATGATTTTGGCGTCGTTGCCATTTGTGCGCTACGTGCAGTTGCTCTCTGGCTCGGCCAAGCCGTTGCTGCGCGACAGCCAGCTTCGCGCGTATTTGGTGGCGATCTTCTTGGTAACGATCTTGCTGACCTTGTTCCGCCTATATGCCCTTGGCGACTCGGTCTCGGTGGGGTTTCGCGAGGGGCTGTTTAACGTCGTCTCCATCATTTCTGGGACGGGTTACGCCAGCGTTGATTACCAGCTTTGGGGCAGCTTCGCGGTGGCTTTGTTTTTCTTCCTTGGCCTTGTCGGGGGCTGCGCGGGCTCAACCGCTTGTTCGGTGAAGATTTTCCGCTACCAATTGCTATTCGCATCCATCAAGTCGCAGATCCGCCGCATCCACACACCACATGGTATTTTCCAACCCCGTTACGAGGGCAAGCCGGTGAGCGAGGATGTTATATCCTCGGTGATGTCGTTCTTTGTACTGTTCCTTGTGTCCATGGGGGTCCTGTCAGTGCTGTTGGGCATGACGGGCTTGGATTTCATTACCTCGGTTTCGGGTGCTGCATCCGCGCTGGCCAACATCGGGCCGGGGTTAGGGGATGAGATCGGACCCGCTGGCAATTTCTCGGGCCTGAACGACACCGCCAAATGGTTGCTTGCGGGCTCCATGCTCATCGGGCGGCTGGAACTTTTGGCCGTCTACGCAATTTTCACTGTTCGTTTCTGGAGAGCATAACATGTCCATCAAACCCCTTGGCGCGCAGATGTCGCATATGTTGAAGAACCGCGGCGTCGAAGTGATCTTTGGCATCCCCGGTGTGCACAACCAAGAGATGTACCGCGGGATCGAGGAGGCGGGGATCACCCATGTTCTGGCCCGCAATGAACAAGGCGCAGGCTTCATGGCGGATGGCTATGCCCGCGCAACCGGTAAGCCGGGCGTGGCATATGTGATCACGGGGCCCGGATTGTGCAATATTTTGAACCCGGTTGGGCAGGCCTACTCGGATAGCGTGCCGTTACTTGTGATCGCATCGTGCTTGGATGAGGTCGTGGCAACCCGTGGGCAGTTGCACCAAATGCTGGATCAAGAAGGGGCAGGGGCCACGGTTGCCGAATGGTCGCAAACGGCCCGCACGGCAGATGCAGCGTATCACTTGGTAGACCGCGCGCTGATGGAGTTTCAGACGTCACGTCCGCGTCCCAAGTTGATCAACGCACCCATCGCCTTGTTGGAGGCGGATGCAGCCGAAGCCCCCCTCCGCGAAGTGCAGATTGCCTTCGATGCGCCAAACACGGATCAACTGACGCGTATCGCCAAGATGCTCGCGGAGGCACGCCGTCCTGTTGTGATCTTTGGCGGTGGTGCCAAGCATACAGGGGCATTCGCCGCGGAGATCGCAACCAAATCGGGGGCTGCGATTTTCATGACCAACGCGGGGCGCGGGATTTGCGCCGATGATACTGCTTTGAACTTCGGAGCGACCTTGGGGCGCACAGGCAGCGCAGATATCATGGCACAGGCCGATGTGGTGCTAGTGCTGGGGAGTGAGCTGTCAGAATGCGACTTGTGGCGTGATCCTTTGGGGCATGATTGCCCACTGATCCGCGTTGATCTCGACCCAGAGGTGCTGGTGGATCGCCATCACCCAACCGATCCTGTCTTGGCGGATTGCCGCGTGTTCGTTGAGGCTCTTGCGCCGATGTTGGAGGCGTCTTCCAGCGATTGGAGTGCGGAGACGGTTGCAAACACCCGCAAGCTGTGGCGCAACGAGTCTGATGCGGACCGCCCCGGCATTGTGCCTTTGGTCGAGGCTCTGCACGACGTTTTGCCGCCCGAGACGATGATCTATTCGGACATGACGCAATTCGCTTACGTCGCGAATGAGACCTATCCCATGTCTCGGCCCAGCCATTGGCATCATCCGTCGGGCTTTGGCACTTTGGGATACGCCTTGCCCGCCGCGATTGGCGGCAAGATGGGACGGCCAAATGAGCCGGTGATTTCGCTCAACGGGGACAGCGGGTTCCAATACAACATCCAAGAATTGGCAACTGCGGTGGAGCTGGGGCTGAGCCTGCCGATCATCGTTTGGGACAACGGCAAGCTGAAAGAGATCGAAGACAGCATGACCCGCGCCCAAATCGCCCCAAATGCGGTGATCGCGCGCAACCCCGACTTCGTCAAATTGGCCGAGGCATACGGGGCAAGGGCCGCAGCGCCTCGCTCAATCGAAGACTTCAAGCGGGCTATCAAGGATGCGCTGGGTGCGGCGGGGCCGACACTGATCCACATCACGCCAGAGACGGCGCAGTAGACGAGTATTGGCGCCCAGTAAGGCGCCTCGACAAAGCGAGCGTACCCCATAGCTAGGGCACCTGTAGCCAAGCCCGCTTACTTTTTGTCGCGGGCTGCTTTTTCTTCTTTGGTCAGCTTGTTGTTCCAAACATTGTTGCTGAGACCCAACTCGGGTTTCAGCGGCTTGGTTTTTCCTACGCTGACTTTGCCGCCTTTGTTCAGGAATTCCTGAATAAGTGCATCATCGGTGGTTTCTTTTGGGACATGTTTCATACGGGGAGCATATCGGGCTCGGACCCTAGGGGCAACATCTGCAATGCGGCCCAGCGGCATGGGGGGAGGACCCATGCCGCCGGTGGTTTGTTTACTCAGTGTAGTAGAGCGCCATTGGCACGAAGTTTGCACCATTGTCGGAGGCGAGCAGCGAGCCATTGTCGTCAAAGGACATGGAAACCGGAGCCGCGCGGCCCTGACCGTCTTGCGTGATCATCACGCTGTTGCCGACAAAGACGCCTTGGTGGTCGATGGTGCCGACGATTTCGCCGAATGTGTCACCAGCATGGGTCGGAACCGAATACTGGATCGCAAGTTTGTTGCCCATCATGGAGGCGAAGGTCACCGAACCCGGCGCGCCTTCGGACAAGACTACGAAATCTGTGGGCTCGTTCAGAAAGTTCTGCAAGCCTGTGTTTGTGTTGCCAGCCAAGGCAGCAGGCACAGCGGCCAATGTTACAGCAGCTGCGATAAGTGTGGTGCGAAGGCCGGAGGCGAAGTTAAGCGAATTCTTATGTGTCATATCAATCATCCTAATCTGGTGGATCTGTTTGACGTCTACCTAGTCCTCTGAATCGAAGACCGTTAGAGCGATTGATAAACAGTGATCGTGCGCAAATGCACAGAGTGCGTAAAATATAGGCTTTTTCGTGCGAGTTATGTTTTGTGGTTCTATCAGCTATGCAAAAATTGAGGGGGCACTGGGCAAATATGCCCCATTCTTGCCCAATTTCGCCTATTCCCAGCAGCTTACCAGCACGGTCATGTCAGTGCCAAACACTGCCAAGTCCTCCGCGTCTAGCTGTGATGTGCTGTCGCTGGCATCCACAACAACGCCGTTCTCGCTTAGGAATGTGGCCAATTCACCTGCCTTCAACGCGAAGCGTACGGAGCTTGGCAGCGCTTTGCCATCGATGCCGTGCTCAACCAACATGCCTGTTACGGCCCCCGTTTCGTTGATGATCGGCCCGCCAACGTCGCCAGGCAGAGACGCAAGATCGAGACGTGCCAGCTCTTCCTCGCCGCCCAAACCCTTAATGTCTTGCAAAGAGCCGTAGGTCAGCGTCGGAGCGTCCAGCGCGCCTTCATAGGAATACCCCGCAACCGCCAAAGGTGCGCGCAAGCGACCAAGGGAGGTTGAGAAGCGGGCGTAGTTCAGCGGCACAAGGCTGGTGTCAGGCTCAAGCAGGGCCAAGCCGTTTCCTGTCGCTGTGACCTTGGCCTCATATGTGCCGTCTAAAGTGACGCGCCCGCAGGCTTTTACGGCCTCGGCGGTGGTCAAAACACGGCCGCGTCCGTCCACATAAAAGCCCGAGCGTGACAAAGTGGGCTGGCGCACATCCAGTCCGGACAAAAGGTCTACGCCTTGGGTGGCCTCGTCGGACAAGTCTGGCGTCAGGGTGCCTTCCTTGATGACCATGCTGTCTTGCATGATCTCAATGACACGCTCCATCTCCGCCGCTTTGGCGGGCGGGTACACGAGGGTGAAGCCTTTGACGTAGCCGCCTTCAGTGCGAGCATAGGTGTAGGAGTGTATCTTGTCGTTTTGCCCCGTCAGCGTGAAGGAGCTGCGTCCCTTTGAGCGCTCGCCCTCCAGCGGTACAATCTCCAGCGTTTGCATGATCTCGTAGAGGCCAAACAATGTGTCCGCGTCACCGGGCTGCGAGATAAGCATGGCGTGCATGCCGTTGCCGTTCTTTTCGCCGTATTGAACGAAGGGGTATTCGTATTTTTCAAACTCCACGAGGCCGATCGGCATGGTGATGTCGATACCCGCCTTCTCCTCGCTGACCACGCCCAGTCCCAATGCGGCCAAAGCGCCGTTGTAGCTGTCCATCAAGGTTGTGCGCTGGGTGGTGGTCAAGATGCCCGTGGCGCGGAAGCCGTTTGCCTCTTGCCACTGTGCCATGGAGTTGCGGGTGCCCGCGCCGAATGATCCGTCGATGGTGGACTTATAGAAGCCAAACCATTGCATCGCGACTTGCAGCTCTTTCTTCTGGTCGCGGCTCATCAATCCTTCGGACGCGCGGGCTTGGCGCGGTGTCTCTTCAACGATTTCGGGTTCTACCGGTTCTGGAGTGGGGGGCTCCACTGTCGCTTGTTCAGTCGCCTCTGGTGCAGCTTCGGGTGCGGTGGATGGGGCTGGGGCCGTGGCATTTCCGCCAATGGGCCAAAATTGCTGACGGTATGGCGCGCTGTCGGAGATGTAGCTGTCGTTGGGGATGATACCTGCACCGCGCAATTCGCGCAGTTTATCTTGGGCTTCTTCGTCGTCATATGGGCCAAGGGTCAATGCGTACCAACCGGAGCCAAGCCTAAAGCCGTTCACATCCTTCAGGGCAGAGCTATAGGCGCGGGCGCGTTCCTCGGCCGTGCGCAGGTTGGGCAATGCTTCGACCTGCACCCAAGATTGTGCCGCAGCAGAGAATGCGACCCCCGATGCGGTCAAAAACAAAGCGGCAAAAACACTGCGCGACATACTCAAATCCCCATTGATCCCCTAGGCGATCTAAGGCCGCCCCGATTCTTATCTGGCGCAAGATATCATCTGGGGCAGCAAGCGCACCCGAAAACCTCGTGATCACAGCGTTGTTTGAGGGGCTGAGTTGATTGACCCCTCCACACGGGTTGCCTATTGAGAAGCCAAACTACCATTAGGGCAAGCATCATGGCTGAAACGCTACCAAAACCGCGCTCCTTTCAGGAGATCATCATGCGTCTGCAAAACTACTGGGCGGCCAAGGGCTGCGCGGTCATGCAGCCTTACGACATGGAAGTGGGCGCGGGCACGTTCCACCCTGCGACGACGTTGCGATCCTTAGGCTCCACGCCTTGGGCGGCCGCCTACGTGCAGCCGTCGCGCCGCCCCACCGACGGGCGCTATGGCGACAGCCCGAACCGCTGGCAGCACTATTACCAGTACCAAGTGATCATCAAGCCGTCCCCGCCGGATTTGCAGGCGTTGTACCTCGGCTCTCTGGAAGCCATCGGCATCGACATGGGGCTGCACGCCATCCCCTTTGTGGAGCACGACTGGGAAAGCCCGCCGCTTGGCGCATGGGGGCTTGGCTGGGAAGTCTGGTGCGACGGCATGGAGGTGTCGCAGTTCACCTACTTCCAACAGGTCGGCGGGCATGACTGCAAACCTGTCTCGGGCGAGCTGACCTATGGGCTAGAGCGCTTGGCGATGTATGTGCTGGGCTATGACGACGGCAACGAGATGCCGTTCAACGACCCTGACGCGCCGATCCCGTTGACCTACGGCGATGTATTCCGCGAGGCCGAGGCGCAATATGCGCGTTGGAACTTCGACGTGGCCGACACAGACACCCTGTTGCAGCACTTCAAGGACGCGGAGGCCGAATGCGCCCGCATCTTGGCGCTGCCTGCAGACGATCCAAAGACAGGCCGCCGCATCGTCATGGCGCAACCGGCTTACGATCAATGCATCAAGGCGTCCCACCTGTTTAACCTGCTGGACGCGCGTGGGGTAATCTCGGTCACCGAGCGCCAAGCCTACATCGGGCGGGTGCGCACGCTGACGGTCGCTTGTGCGGATGCCTTTGTTCAGACGGCGGCAGGGGGCTACACCCCTGAACCAGCCGCATGAACGGCAAGATAATTGGGATCGGGATCATGGTAATTGCTCTGATAGCGGGCGCGGGCCTCTACTACCTGCAGGTCTACCACTTTTACGATAAGGTGGCGGTCCCCGACGCGGTGGAGTTGGTGTCGGTCTCAAGCGGGGAGCCGGAGGAAATCATCGCCGATGATATCACCGCGATCAACGCGACCTCATCGCCCATCCGCTACCGCGCGTGTTTCAGCACGCCGATGTCGCACTCCCTGCTGACGGAATCCTACGAGTTGGCCCATGGCGCGATCCCTTTGACTGCGCCCGACTGGTTCGACTGCTTCAACGCCACCGAAATTGGTGACGCATTGCAAGACGGCAGCGCCTTGGCGTTCTTGGGCCGCGAGAACATTGAATACGGGGTGGACCGCATTGTGGTCATCTTCGACGACGGGCGCGGCTATGTGTGGCAGCAGCTCAATGATTGCGGGCAAAAGGCCTATGACGGAACAGCCGTCGGCCCCGAATGCCCAGCACGACCGACAGAAAGCAACTGATATGCCTGATCTTCTGATTGAACTCTTTTCTGAAGAAATTCCTGCCCGTATGCAGGGCCGTGCCGCCGAGGATCTTAAAAAGCTAGTCACCAACGGTTTGGTGGAGGCGGGGCTGAGCTATGCCTCCGCTGGTGCCTTCTCGACCCCGCGCCGCTTGGCGCTGTCGGTGGAAGGGCTGCTGGCGGAATCGCCTGCGGTCAAAGAAGAACGCAAAGGCCCCAAGGTCGGCGCACCAGAGCAGGCGATGGCGGGCTTCTTGCGCTCCACCGGCCTGACCCAAGACCAACTGGAAGCTCGCGACGACAAGAAGGGCCAAGTCTGGTTCGCCGTGATCGACAAGCCGGGCCGTCCTGCCGCCGAGATCGTGGCGGAGGTGCTGGAGCACGCCGTGCGCAACTTCCCGTGGCCCAAGTCCATGCGCTGGGGCACAGGCACGCTGCGCTGGGTGCGCCCGCTGCATTCGGTCCTGTGCATCTTGTCCGATGAGGCAGGGGCCGAGGTGGTTGATCTGGACATCGACGGCATCAAATCTGGCGACACTACGCAAGGTCACCGCTTCATGGCGCCGGATGCGTTTTCTGTAACGTCCTTTGAGGATTACACGGTAAAGCTAAAGCGCGCTAAGGTTGTGTTGGACGCCTCCGAGCGGGCTGAACACATCTGGGCCGACGCCACCAATCAGGCCTTCGCGCAGGGCATGGAAGTGGTCGAAGATCGCGGGCTTTTGGCCGAGGTTGCAGGGCTGGTGGAATGGCCTGTCGTGTTGATGGGCAAGATCGAGGAGCAGTTCTTGGACCTGCCTGCCGAGGTCCTCAAGACCTCGATGAAAGAGCATCAGAAGTTCTTCTCGGTGAAGAACCCCAAAACGGGCCGGATCGAGCAATATGTGACCGTCGCCAACATCGAGACCGCTGACCAAGGGGCCACCATTCTGGCGGGCAACGGGCGGGTTCTGTCTGCGCGTTTGGCCGATGGGGCGTTCTTCTGGGAAAACGATCTGCGCATCGCCAAGGGTGACAAAATGCAGCCGTGGATCGACGCGCTGGAGAACGTGACCTTCCACAACAAGCTGGGCAGCCAAAAAGAACGTATCGAGCGCATTGCCGCCTTGGCGCGCGAGATCGCACCTGCTGTGGGCGCTGATCCTGATCTGGCAGAGCAGGCGGCGCGTGTCGCCAAGGCCGATCTGTCCTCCGAGATGGTGTATGAATTCCCAGAGCTGCAAGGCCTGATGGGCCGCTACTACGCGGATGCCGCAGGGATGCCGCCCGAAGTGGGTGCTGCTTGTGAAGAGCATTATTCGCCCTTGGGGCCGTCAGATGATGTGCCGACTGCGCCCGTTTCGGTTGCGGTGGCATTGGCCGATAAGATCGACCTGCTGACAGGGTTCTGGGCGATTGACGAGAAGCCTACAGGTTCGAAAGACCCGTTTGCACTGCGCCGTGCGGCGTTGGGTGTTATTCGGTTGGTGTTGGAGAATGATGTTCAGGTAAACCTACTTCCGCAACTTGGATGGTCGACTTCACTTAACCGCTTTCAATTGATGGTAAACGAAGCAGTAGCTTCTCAAGACATTCAAACCGCTGATGAGCACAAAAAAGCAGGTGTAGAGGGGCGCTTTAAGAAAGGTCCACATGACGAAGTCGATCTTGACCTCCTCTCCTTCTTCCACGACCGCCTCAAAGTCTTCCTCAAAGACAAGGGCGTGCGTCATGACATTATCGACGCCTGTATCGCCATGGAAGGCAGCGACGATCTGAACCTTTTGGTGAAACGGGCCGAGGCACTGTCAGAGGCGTTGAAAACTGATGACGGTGAAAACCTGATCCAAGGGTTCAAGCGCGCCAACAACATCCTGTCGAAGGAAGAAGAGAAAGACGGCGTGTCCTACGAGTTGGACCCTGACCTCAAGTTCGCCGAAAGCGACGAGGAGAAGGCCCTGTTCAAAGCGCTCGACACCGCCGAAGCCGTGATCAAACCGGCGATGGAGCAGGGCGACTTCGCCAAAGCCATGGCTGCGATGGCGCAGCTTCGCGGGCCGATTGACGCGTTCTTCAATGCGGTTCAGGTGAATGACGACAACCAGATCGTACGCCGTAACCGCTTGTGTTTGTTGCACCGTATCCGTGTGATTTGCGGCGGGGTGGCTGATTTGACGAAGGTCGAAGGGTAACAGTTTTAGCAATTCGCTAAGTCAAATACGCGACACGCTTGCGTGACGCGTGATCTGCCCTATGCTGCGCCGCAGTATGTTGGACTACTTGAACTTTGAGCTGATTACGCCCACTGCGGCGCTCCACGGCAAGCGGCATGGCGCGCGGGCGAAATGCCTGCAGCGCCTGATCCGTCTAGATATGCCTGTGCCCGACACGGTGGCCATCTCGGCGGAGACCGTGCGCGCGATCGCAGGTGGGCAGCAGCCCGACATGAAGGAACTGCTGGACTATTTTGGCAGTTGGCCTGTGATGTCCGTGCGCTCCTCACCGGTGCAGACCGATTGGGGCGGGCCGGGTACCATTCTTAACATCGGCATGAACCGCGCGAATGAGGCTTTCTTTGCCTCTCGCCTTGGGGCGGACGCTGCGGCTGCATTGCACCTGAAGTTTATCCGTGCCTACGCGGTAGATGTGGATCGCCTAGACGACGAAATTTTCGACATCCCCGACCTGACTGTTGAGATGGCTCTTCACGCCTATGAAGACGAAACCGACGAAGCCTTCCCGCAAGACGTGGAGACGCAGCTTTTCAACGTGCTGAAATCCATGGCGCGGGCGTGGGAGGGGACCTCCGCGCGATTGCTGCGCATGTCCAAAGGCGCC
Source organism: Litoreibacter sp. (assembly GCF_039974535.1). GTDB lineage: Bacteria > Pseudomonadota > Alphaproteobacteria > Rhodobacterales > Rhodobacteraceae > Litoreibacter. Next base: position 371,727 of record NZ_JBDWIU010000012.1, read on the forward strand.
CCAGAGGATGCGGGGCTGGGGCTTATTGTTCAGCGCATGGCCTTCGGGATGGGTAAGGGCGAAAGTGGCTCCGGTGTCATCCAGTTTATCGATTCTGACAGTGGCGACGCACAAGAGGTTGGTCGCTACATGCGTCAAAGCCAAGGGCGCGACGCGCTAAGTGGCAAGCAAGACGACACCATGTTCTTGACCCGTGATCCACGCGGCAGGTCGCTGGAAGAATGCCAGCCTGAGGTTTTTCAAGAACTGTGCCGCTTGGGTGATGTTGCCCGCGTGGGCCTGCGCCAAGAAATGCAGATCGAGTTCACCCTTGAGGGGGGCAACTTGTATATCCTTGACGCGCTGAGCACGCCGCGCAGCTCGCGTGCTGATGTGGCGGTGGCTGTTCAGCTAGCCAATGACGAGATCATCTCGCGTGAAGATGCGGTGCTGCGGATAGAACCTGGTGCTATTTCGGAGCTGCTGCACCAACAAGTCGCCCCTGATGCTGTGCGCGACCTGCTTGCGGGTGGGATTGCCGCCAGTCCGGGCGCTGCAACAGGCAAGTTGGTGTTTGATGCGTTCTCGGCGCAAACGGCTGCCGCGCAAAACGAAGCTTGTATTTTGGTCCGTCGCGAAACCAGCCCAGAAGACGTACGCGGTATGCACGCCGCCAAGGGTATTCTGACCGAGCGGGGCGGGGCCAACGGCCACGCAGCTGTGATTGCCCGCGGCCTTGGCTTACCTTGTGTGGCGGGGGCCACCGACATTCATGTGAACTCCAAAGCCCGTACAATGAAGACCACAGATGGCCGCATTTTTGCCGAAGGGGCCATTGTGACCTTGGACGGCACCAACGGACAGGTGCTTGCTGGCGCCGTGCCATTGAAGGAGGCGGGGCTAAGCGGCGCATTCCGCGAATTGCTAACTTGGGCTGACGAGTTGCGCGACATCGGTGTGCGGGCCAACGCCGATACGCCCGAGGACGCTGAGGCCGCAGGTTTGTTTAACGCGGAAGGCATTGGGCTTTGCCGCACCGAGCATATGTTCTTCGGCGAAGACCGCCTGACGGTGTTGCGCGAAGCGATTTTTGCCGAAGCCACGGAGGACCGCGCAGCAGCCCTGTCACGCCTGTTACCAATGCAGCGCGAAGACTTCCGAGACATGTTCCGCATCATGGCGCCGCGGCCCGTTTGCGTACGTCTGTTTGACCCGCCATTGCACGAGTTCTTGCCGTCCACCCGCGCGGGCATTGTCGAGCTGGCTGATGCAATGAACATGAGCGCGCGCGAGGCACAGGCCCGTATTGATGATCTCTCCGAAGTGAACCCGATGCTGGGTATGCGCGGCGTGCGCTTGGGGATCACGATCCCCGAGATATACGAGATGCAAGCACGGGCGATTTTTGAGGCCATGATCGAAGCGTCCTCGGAAGGGGCGAGCGTCATGCCGGAGATCATGATCCCGCTGGTTTCGGCCAAGCGTGAGGTGGAAATCATCAAGTCCCGCATCGATGCCGTCGCGGCCGACGTGATGAGCGAGACCGGCAAGACCTTGGAATACCGCTTTGGCGTCATGGTTGAGACACCGCGCGCGGCACTTCGGGCGGGCGACATCGCCACCCACGCAAGCTTCCTAAGTTTCGGGACCAACGACATGACCCAAATGACCTACGGGTTGTCGCGCGATGACGCGGGGCGGTTCATGTCGGATTACGTTAACCAAGGTGTCTTTGAAGAAGACCCGTTCTTGGCGTTGGATCAAGATGGGGTTGGTGAGCTGTTGCAACTGGCCTCAGAGCGGGGACGGAAGGTGCGCTCCAAGCTCACATTATCGGTGTGTGGAGAGCACGGAGGCGACCCCGAGAGTATCGCTTTTTGCCGCTCGTTGGGGATGGATTATGTGTCCTGCTCACCATACCGGGTGCCCGTCGCGAGGCTTGCGGCTGCGCAGCTAGCGATTCGCGCTCCATTGGAAGAAGACGATGTTTTCGAGTTCCCCGAAGACGACGGGTTTGTTCCGACTTAAACAAAATACACAATATGTAGATGAATATTCTTGTTTTTAAGGCGAATTGACGCGAGTCGCGTCGGATGGGTGGATTCCTTAACCAACACCTATTAAATCCCGCCTCTGATGGTCAGCTAGGGCCAGTGTAGATGGGGCACGGCCCCAAGGCAGTGAGTGATGATGTTTCGTAGCGTTGCAATGAAAGCGGCTGGCGCGCTGTGCCTGATTTGGACAGGCGGTTTTGCATCTGCTGAAGGGACCGCTTCTGGCGGCTCATTGGCCTTTAACTCTGCCCTGCTTAAGGCCGAAAAAGTTAACCAAGAAGGTCTGGCGTCATTGCGGCCGGAACGCTTGGTTAAGATTTCTACACCCATCGGTCGCAGGGGCGCTGGAAACGGCCAACTGATCACGGATGCGAAGACCTTAAATGCGCTGCCAGCAGCCACGGGTGGCCCAGAATGGCGCTGTCTGTCAGAGGCGCTGTACTTTGAGGCACGCGGCGAAACCGTTAAAGGTCAGATCGCTGTTGCCGAAGTTATATTGAACCGCGTGTCATCTTCGCGGTTCCCCGACACCGTTTGTGGTGTGATCCACCAAGGAACAGGGCGCAAATTTGCCTGCCAGTTCACCTACACATGCGACGGGAAACCTGAGAGGATCACCGAACCTTCAGCATTTTCCCGTGTCGGTAAGATCGCACGCATGATGCTTAGTGGCGCGCCGCGCAACTTGGCGGGTGGGGCCACGTTCTATCACACCACTGCTGTGAACCCACGCTGGGCCTCCAAGTTCCGCCGTACAGCACGACATGGGGTGCACCTGTTCTACGCGCGCTCCTAAGCCTCGTAGATCGTCGCAAATAGGTCGCAAATGGGCTGTTGCTTCACAGGCTTCGCCTGCTAGAGAGCGCATAACACTGCCCCGCGACTGGAAGGCCCGCAGCATGAGTTCTGATATTCGATTGGCATTCGCGCACCCAAGTGAACGCGCCGAGGCGACCTCCGGCAATGAGTTACGCGACCGGATTTCCCTACGTGACCACATTCGCGAGGTGGAGATCGGTGCCTTCCAACAAGAACGCGGCACCTTGCAACGCATATGCTTCAACATCGTGGTCGAGGTCCAATTGCCCGAATTGACTGGGGCAGGCGGGGTGGACGACGATGTGGACAAGATCTTGTCCTACGATACCATCACCGAAGCCATTGACCGCGAACTGCAAGCAGAACGTCTGAATTTGCTGGAAACCTTGGCCGCGAAAGTGGCTGAGGACATCCTTGCAGACCCGCTGGCTGCTCGGGTTTTCGTGCGCATCGAAAAACTAGACCGTGGACCCGGAGCCCTTGGCGTGGAAATCGTGCGCGACCGCGAGATGTTGGCGAGCGTGGCGGACGTCGTGATGGAAGCCGCCCCATTGGTTGCATACCTTGGCAACGATGTGATTGCGTCCGACGATTTGGGCAAAGTGCTGGACGTGCTGGAGAACGCAAATGCCCCCGTGGTCCTATGCGTGCCAATGGGGCAGGCACTTGCGCCACAAGCGTCGAACCCCGCTGCGCAACGGCGGATCGATCTTTTGGCGCTAGAGCAAAACGCGTGGATGCTGGCGGCGCGTGACCGCCGCTGCGTGGTGGTCTCGACGCGCACCGAACTGGATTGGGCGATCAAGCAGAACCAAATGAGCGTTTGGGCCCCTTCGAAGCTGGTTTTGGACGCGACGGGCGGCTCGGAGGTCGACACACGCGACGCGGTTGCATTGACGCAGTGGCTTGCCAAGGAATTTGACGCGACCCGCGTGATTTCCATCGGCGAGATGGCCCAAGGGGCCGGTAATGTTCTAAGCGTGGATGAGGTATTGGCCCCGCGCGACTTGCTGGGGTAGCTTGGGGCTATGACCATCTATTACCGCCCGATCGTTCAAATGGACGCAAAAATGCCCACCGACGCTGTGCTTTTGCACGGTGGTCCATTGTGGTTTGATCGGGTGGAACCATTAGAGCGAGGGGTTCGCCATGGGTTGATGCCCGCCTCCGAGTTGCCGTCGGCATCGCTAGATGTGCTCAGCGCGCCCAGAACGCTACCGGGGTTGCCCAAGGACCGCGCGGCGATCATGGGGGTGCTGAATGTCACGCCGGACAGCTTTTCGGACGGAGGGAAGTTCACATCCTCAAAGGCGGCCGTTGAGCATGCGCAAGCGATGATCGCACAGGGCGCAAATGTCATCGATATTGGCGGAGAAAGCACTCGGCCCGGTGCTGCCTTTGTGCCGGAAGACAAGGAAGTCGCGCGAACCGCTCCCGTGATAGCGGCGCTGCGTGCTGCAGGTATTGAGGTGCCGATTTCAATCGATACGCGCAAGGCCGCCGTGGCGCAGGCCGCGTTGTCGGCTGGGGCGACGATGCTCAATGATGTGTCCGCGATGCATTACGACAGTGCTATGGCCGAAGTGGCGCGGCGCAGTCGGGCGCCCATCTGCCTCATGCACGCGCAAGGCGATCCCAAAACCATGCAAGAAAACCCGCAATACGACAATGTGGTGCTGGATGTGTTCGACCATCTGGCCGAGCGGGTGGAGGTGGCCATTGCCGCTGGCGTGGCCAAGGAGCGCATCATTGTCGATCCGGGCATCGGCTTTGGAAAGACCCAAGCGCATAATTTGGCGCTGATCCGAAACTTAAGCCTGTTTCACACGTTGGGGTGCTCGGTCCTGCTTGGTGTGTCACGTAAACGTTTCATCGGTAACATTGGTGGGGCGGAACGGGCGGAGGACCGCGCATCTGGGTCGGTCTCACTGGCGTTAAGTGGCCTTATGCAGGGTGTTCATATTGTTCGTGCACATGATATAGATGAACATAGGCAAGCCTTCGCTTTATGGCGGGCACTGCACGCACAATAGAAATCTTCGCGAAACCAATCGCGGGAACAAAGACAGGATTACCGCCCATGGCACGTAAATTCTTTGGCACTGACGGTGTCCGCGGTCGCGCAAACGTCTACCCGATGACCGCTGAGATGGCGTTGAAGCTTGGGGCGGCTGCTGGTCGCTATTTTCGCAAGGGTAAAGGCCGCCACCGTGTGGTTATCGGCAAGGACACACGGCTGTCGGGATACATGTTCGAGACGGCGCTGACGGCTGGATTTACCTCTACGGGGATGGATGTGTTGCTGTTGTCGCCTGTGCCGACCCCTGCGGTTGGGATGTTGACGACCTCTATGCGCGCGGATGTGGGGGTGATGATCTCGGCCTCGCATAACCCACATTACGACAATGGCATCAAGTTCTTTGGGCCTGATGGCTTTAAACTGTCGGACGAGGATGAGATGGCGATTGAAGCCTTGCTAGACGAGGAAATCCGACCCGCACAATCTGAAAACATCGGCCGCGCCAAACATATCTATGATGGTCGCTTTCGTTATGGCGAGCGGGTGAAATCCACCTTGCCTTATGGCATGACCCTCAAGGGTCTCAAGGTGGTGATCGATTGCGCCAATGGGGCAGCCTATAAAACGGCGCCGGAAGTCCTGTGGGAGTTGGGCGCGGAAGTGATCCCCGTGGGGGTGTCGCCAAACGGCTATAATATCAACGAAGGCTGTGGCTCCACCAATGTGACCACTGCCGCCGAGGCCGTTGTGGCCCATGATGCGGATGTGGGTATTTGCCTGGACGGTGACGCGGACCGTGTGATGATCTTGGATGAGACCGGGGCCGTGGCCGACGGGGACCAGTTGATGGCTTTGATGGCCACCAGATGGGCTGAGGAGGGCCGGTTGAAGGGCGGCGCTTTGGTGGCCACCGTCATGAGTAACCTCGGACTTGAGCGCCACCTAGAAAGTAAAGGTCTGCGTCTTGAGCGCACCAATGTCGGTGACCGCTATGTGGTCGAGCGGATGCGCGAAGGTGGCTACAATCTAGGCGGAGAGCAATCGGGCCACATCGTAATGACCGACTATGCAACAACCGGCGACGGCTTGGTTGCGGGGCTTCAATTCTTAGTTGCCATGAAGCAGCTGAATAAACCTGCAAGCGCCTTGGTCTCGCAATTTGAGCGCTGCCCGCAGTTGCTGGAAAATGTGCGTTACGGCGCGGGGCAATTGCCACTCGATGATGCCAGTGTGAAGGCCGCGATTGCGGAGGCAGAGACGGCGTTGGTCGGCAATGGCCGCTTACTGATCCGCAAGTCGGGCACCGAGCCGTTGATCCGTGTCATGGCGGAATGCGAAGATGAAACCAAGCTGACGCAGGTTGTTGGCAGCGTCGTGCAGGCCGTTCAAGCCGCTACCGCTTAAACATCGAAGTCAAGGCGCGAGACTGGCTGATGGCGATGCCTGTCAAGATGATCGCCAACGCTAAAAATAGTTGTGAGGGAAGGGTTTCCCCCATGAAGCTCACCCCAAGTATTACCGACCAGATTGGCACCTGATAGCTGGTCAGGCTCATGAATAACGAGCCTGCGGTGGTGATAACACGCACGCGAATGACGGCGGCCAATGCGGTTGGGAATAAGGCTGCGTAAATCAGTGCGGTGGTGGGTTGTGCAGGGAAGCTGTTAGGCCAGCCTTCGGTGACGGCAGCGATTGGGATCAAAACGGCGGCGGCCACAACCAAACTCGCAGTGGCAAATGCAATCGGTGGCATCTTTGGCGCGCGGCGGGTGACGACCGACCCGCTGGCATAGCATCCAGCGGCGGCAAGGCAGGCGAGACGCCCGAGCCATTCGTTCTCGTGCCCCGTGGAGGCGGCGGCACCGGGTCCTACCAATATGAATAGCCCGACAAATCCCAACAACATACCGATGACGCGGCGCGGCCCGATGCCTTCTTCTTTTGAGAAGATGTAGACCAGCGGCAAAACCAGCAGGGGCACCGCGCCCATGGCGACGCCAGCAAAGGCGGAAGGGATGAATTGCTGGCCCCAGCTCAGCATTCCAAAGGGCAGGGCAACAGCGCCTACGCCTATGATGATGGCGAAAAACCAAGCCCGTGCGGATGGGATTGTTTGCAGGCCTTGCCCCAAGAATGCGCCGATGACCCCGAGGGTCGCACCTCCTATGCCAGTCCGCCAAGCAGCTACAGTCCACGGCCCGAACCCGTCCAAGGACAGGCGTACGGACATGAAGGCGCCGCCCCAGATGATGCCAAGGACGATGACGAGGAGCCAGTTCAACAGGCCGGGGTTTTCGGGGGATGGGGTGCTCATGGGGTAATCGGTAAATGAAAAAGGCGCCTCTTGCGAGACGCCTTTTCCGATTTCAGCCACAGTTCGGTCGGAGCCGAACCTTGCGGGCTTAGTTCTTCGCTTTGTCGACCATTTTGCCAGCGGAGATCCACGGCATCATGTCACGCAGTTTGCCACCGACAACTTCGATCTGGTGCTCGTCGTTCGCGCGGCGCGACGATTTGATGGTTGGCTGGCCAACGGCGTTCTCAAGCATGAAGTCACGAACGAATTTGCCGGACTGAATGTCGCTGAGAACAGCTTTCATACGCGCCTTGGTCTCGTCGTAAGGCAAGATGCGCGGACCGGATACGTACTGGCCGTACTCGGCTGTGTTGGAGATCGAGTAGTCCATGTTGGCGATGCCGCCTTCATAGATCAGGTCCACGATCAGCTTGGTTTCGTGCAGGCACTCGAAGTAAGCCATTTCGGGCTCGTAACCAGCTTCCACAAGGGTCTCAAAGCCCATGCGGATCAGCTCAACGATACCGCCACACAGAACGGCTTGCTCGCCGAACAGGTCGGTTTCGCACTCTTCGCGGAAGTCAGTCTCGATGATGCCGGAACGACCACCGCCGATGCCGGAGCAATACGACAGGCCGATTTCCAGCGCTTTGCCGGATGCGTCTTTGTCAACAGCAACAAGGCAAGGCACGCCGCCGCCCTTGGTGAATTCGCCGCGAACCGTGTGGCCCGGACCTTTTGGCGCCATCATGATGACGTCGATGCCTTCTTTAGGCTCGATCAGGCCGAAGTGTACGTTCAACCCGTGGGCGAACGCGATTGCAGCGCCTTCACGGATGTTGTCGTGCACGTATTTCTTGTATGTTTCAGCCTGCAATTCGTCGGGCATGGTGAACATGATGACGTCGGCCCAAGCTGCGGCTTCGGAAATTTCCATAACCTTCAGGCCTTCGCCTTCGGCTTTCGCTTTGGAGGAGGAGCCTTCGCGCAGTGCTACGACAAGGTTCTTCGCGCCAGAGTCGCGCAGGTTCAGCGCGTGGGCGTGGCCTTGGGAGCCATAGCCAAGGATGGCAACTTTTTTGTCTTTGATCAGGTTAACATCGCAATCGCGATCGTAGTAAACGCGCATGTCGGGCGTCCTCATGGTTGGTTTCGATTGGGGGCCAACATATAGGCTGGGGCATAAGGTGCTAGAGTTGAAGTGATGGTATGTCTTCACAATATACACTCTAGTATTCGCCTTTGCGATCTTATATTAAAAATTCATGCTTGATGACGTTGATCGCCGCCTTTTGCGCTATTTACAATCCGATCCGACCGCACCTGTGTCGGAGCTGGCGGAGCGCTGCGCGATGCAACCCGCAACCGCCGCACGACGTCTCGACAAGCTCACCGCCAAGGGCATCCTGAAAGGGCAGCACGCGGTGATTGATTGGTCCAAGCTTGGCTTCGCGGTTGAGGTCTCTTTGCGCTTCACGCTTGATAAAACCGCCCCGCGGGCCTTTGACGATTTCCAAGATGCCGCCCGCAAAATTCCTGAGGTGATCGCCATTCAGACCTTCCTTGGCCGTGTCGATGTGCGCCTGTCGGTGATCGCTCGCGACATGGCGCATTACCAAAGCCTGTACCGCAACCACATCCTGACCCTGCCACATATCGCGGAGTTGGAGGCCTTGATGCATGTGGCCACCATCAAGGCCACCGAGACACTACCGATATGAGGGGGCTGATATGAGCTGGGACACCACAGATTTCGCCATCCTGCGCGCTCTTGGGGCCGATGCGACCTTAAGTGCGGGGGCGTTGGGGCGCGAATTAGGCCTCAGCCAGCCCGCCACATGGCGGCGGATCAAGCGGTTGCAAGACGAAGGCGTGTTGGCCGGCCGTCGCGTTGATCTGGACGCAGAGGCGCTTGGCTTCGGGGTGACGGTGTTCCTTGGGGTGAAGCTCGCCACCAAAGGTCGCGTCAGCCTAGAGGATTTCGAGCGCGCGGTGACGGCCATCCCAGAGGTGCAAACCGTGCAACACGTGTTGGGCCTCTATGATTACCGCCTGCGCGTGGTCGCCCGCGACCTGTCCGACTTCGAGCGCGTGTTGCGCCGCCGCGTCATGACCTTGCCGGGGGTAGGGGATGTGGAAGCCAACGTGTTGCTGAGCGAGGAGCGGTTAGCGGGGCCGTTGTGAGTTAGGAAGCCTTGTCGATGTCTTGTGTTGAGATGTTGCTCAATCTAGCTTGAGAACGGAGAGGTTCGTATGGCTAACATAAAACACAATAGACCTCAGTTGCGCTTATCAGACAATATCAGTCGCGAGCTACGTCGCCTTGGGCAAACCGTTTCTCTTCAAGCAGAAGTAAAAGGCATTGCATGTGATACTCGAATGCCAAGTTTGCCCGAGAGCATTTTAGTAGATTTGCATAGTTTTCTTGTAGCGTGCGCTGAACTTACCGAGGCGACCAGTAATTTTGTGAAAACAGTTATCAATTCGAGCAAAAAACGAAAGACAGGTAAAGCCACCTTAATTTCAACTCGTAGCCAGCGCGACTCTGCCGCAGATGAACTAGTCTTCGCTGCAACCAAGTTGAGTCCTTCCGAGATTAAGGAATTCAGCAGTTGGTGTAAGTGGCTAGAACGAGGTGCCATCAAAAGGAAAGACATTTTGTTTCTCGACATTGTATTTGAGGAGGGATTAAAGGCTGCGTTTGATCGCGCACTGGAGACGTGACAGAATGACCTCTTCCCTCGATTAATTTTCTTCGTGCATCGCCCTACAATCCCTCCTAACGTCCCTCCCAAACTCAGGAGGTTTACCCATGTCTGCATTGCTCGAAAACATTGATCCCGACGGTCTACGCGAATTCTCGGTGGTGTTCACCGACCGCTCCCTCAACTCTATGTCCAAGGCGTTTCAGGCGGTGATGACCGATATCTCGGGCATGCTGAAAGACGTCTACAAGGCCGAGGCCGTGGCCGTGATCCCCGGTGGTGGCACCTATGCGATGGAAGCCGTGGCGCGTCAGTTTGCGCGGGATGAGCGGGCCTTGGTGGTGCGCAACGGCTGGTTCTCCTACCGCTGGTCCCAAATCATGGAAGCAGGCGGCTTGCCGTCCGAGACCACAGTGATGAAGGCCCGCCAAACTGGCAACGACACCCGCGCGCCGTTCCAGCCATGCCCGATTGAGGACGTGGTGGCCCGCATCCTTGAAGAAAAACCAACCGTGGTCTTCGCGCCGCATGTGGAAACCTCCGCCGGTGTGATCCTGCCGGACGACTACATCACAGCCATGGCCGACGCGGCGCATGAGGTCGGCGCGTTGATGGTCCTCGACTGCATCGCGTCCGGTTGCGCGTGGGTTGATATGCAAGCGACGGGCGTGGATGTTCTGATCTCCGCGCCGCAAAAGGGCTGGTCGGCCACGCCATGTGCGGGGCTTGTGATGATGTCGGCCCGCGCACGTGCCAAGATTGACGAGACCACATCCGACAGCTTTGCGATTGATTTGAAGAAGTGGCTCAACATCATGGAGGCCTACGAGGGGGGCGGCCACGCCTACCACGCGACCATGCCAACGGACGGGTTGCGCGCCTTCCGCGACACGATGATCGAGACCCGCGAATACGGCTTCGAGAAACTCCGTGACGCGCAATGGGCGCTTGGCGACGGCGTGCGGGCGATGTTGAAGGCTAAAGGCATCACGTCCGTGGCCGCCGATGGTTTTGGCGCACCGGGTGTTGTGGTCAGCTACACCGATGATGCGGATGTGCAAAACGGGTCTAAATTCACCGCGATTGGCGTGCAAATTGCAGCGGGCGTACCGTTGCAATGCGATGAGCCGGATGACTTCCGCACCTTCCGCCTAGGGCTGTTTGGGCTTGATAAGCTCTACGACGTTGAGGGCACGTTGAAGGCGTTGCAAGAGATCACGGATGAAGTGCTTTAACGGGTTCCAAGCCCAAGTTTCATAAGCGATTTTCGGATTGGGGCAGCGTCATGTATCGCCCCGATCCCTGCCGATCTTAGGTCTTTTATCCATGCGGCTTGCGACATGGATGTGCGGTTCAACAGATCAATGCCCGCGACCCGCGCACGCACGGCAAAACGGCGCTTCTTGTCATAGGCGCCCAACATATCCTTGCTGCCCAATGGAAGCGTTTTGCTCAACTCCAACAGCTCGCTTAGATCGCTCAGCGACATGTTCAACCCTTGCGCGCCAATCGGGGGCGCCACGTGGGCGGCCTCGGCGATTAAGGCCACGCGCTCGGCGCTGAAACGCTCTGCCACTTGCGCGATGATCGGCCATAGCCCGCGTTTGGAGGCGAGGGTGAGCGGGCCAAATAGGTGGCATGACCGCTCCGACATTTCGGCGTTGAAGGCGTCCTCGGGCAGGGCATGTAGGCGTGCGGCCTCAGGGCCTTTTTCCATCCACACCACTGCAGAGCTGGGTTTGCCGTCGAAGTCTGGCAATGGCACCAAGGTGAACGGGCCGCCGGTGCGGTGGATTTCCGTCGAGACATTGTTGTGCGGGATCGGATGGGTGACTGCGAAGGCCAGCGCTTTTTGCCCGTAACGGGTTGTTTTGACGTCAATTCCGATGTTGTCGCGGATCAGGGAGTTGCGGCCGTCAGCAGCGATCACCAGTTGGGCATTTCTAATCGTGCCATCGCTTAGCCAAACTTTGGCCGAGGCAGAGCGGGTGAAAATTTTGGTGCAGGCGGTACCGGGCAGAAACTCAACATTTGGCAACTCAGCCAGTCGCGCCACCAACTCGCGGCGGATCAACCAGTTGGGAAGGTTCCAGCCAAAGGGCATCTCAGAGATGTCCGTGGCATCAAAATCGCGGGTGGCACGGGGCAAAGCGGCATCACCGCCCGCATCCACAATGCGCATGGTATGAAGCGGCATCGCGTGCGGGGCGAGCCTGTGCCAGACGCCGGTCAATTCCAGAACAGGGATCGCTGGTTGCAAAAACGCGGTGGAGCGGAGGTCAGCGCCGTCGGCATCACGCTCAGTCACGGGCGGGGCGGGATCCACACATGTGACATTTAGCCCTTGGCTGCCAAATAAGCAGGCCGCGATTAGGCCAGCGACGCCGCCGCCAGAGATGAAAATATCGGTAGTCATGGCTTTAAGTTAAGCCGCTTAAGGGGCGACGCCAAGGGGCAGCGGGCGATCTGGGTCAGAAAGCCGCGCAGGTCGTCGGTGTGGTGGTGTATGTGATCCTCGGGTTGCGGTTCTGGCGCGACATGCACCGTGCGCATCCCCAAAGCGTGGGGGACGGCCAAGTTTCTAGGGTCGTCTTCAAACATGGCAGATGAGGTCGGGTCGAGGCCGTCTTTGGCGAAGACTGTTTGAAAGGCGGCCTGATCAGGCTTTGGGTGGTAATCAGCATGTTCCACACCGTAAACCTCATCAAATACCCCTGATAACCCACGGGCATTTATAACGTTTTTTGCATATGGGGCGGTGCCATTAGTGTAGATGATCTTCCGCCCTGGTAGCACATTTATTGCTTCTCTGAGCTTCGGATCAGGATCGAGCACAGTGAAGTCGATGTCATGCACATCAACCAGATAGCCCTCGGGGTCGACACCGTGTAGGCGCATCAGGCCGGCCAAGGTCGTCCCATGTTCGCGCCAGTATTTCGCGCGAAGACGGTTGGCCTCATCGCGATCCACCCCCAGCTCTTTCATGACCCAATTGGCCATGCGCACCTCGATCTGCGAAAAGAGCTGCATCTCTGGGGGGTAGAGCGTGTGATCAAGGTCAAAGACCCAAGTGCGGATGTGCGTGAAGTGTTTTGCTGGCATGCCCAGAACTTTAACGCCACGAGCCGCAACCGCAATAATGTTTCGGCGGCCATTTGCTTGCACCACGTAAGGCCTACGGCTAGCGTGGCGAAATGAATTTGAGAGTAACGACTTATGAGCATTGATGTACCTGCCGCGAATGATGCCTACGGGTTGATACTACACGCGATTGATACTGGCGTTTACAAGCCGGGAAACCGTTTGGTTGAAAGCGAATTGGCGGATCGTTTTGGGGTGTCGCGCACGCCGATCCGTGAGGCGCTGCAACGCCTCGAGACACAATCGATGCTGTCCCGCGACGGGCGTTCACTTATTGTCGCATCGCTCGATCACAACCAGATGGCGGAGCTTTATACTGTTCGCACCGCACTTGAGGGGCTGGCCGCAGAATTGGCGGCGCAGCACGCGGCGACGGAAGAAGTGAAAGTACTTTACGCGATGGTTGAGGAAGACCACGCGTTTTTGAATGATCCATCGAAGCTATCGCAAGCAAACCGCCGCTTTCACCGACAAATCCACCTCGCGTCGCACAACCAGTTCTTGGTGCGTCAACTTGATTTGGTCTACCGTTCTATGGCGCTTTTGGCGACGACATCATTGGCAGCCGAAGGGCGCGGAGAAATTGCCTTGGCAGAGCATCTGGCAATTGTGCAAGCGATTGAAGCACGTGATGGGGCGGCCGCCTCCAAAGCGCTACGAGAGCATTTATCGACGGCTTTCCAGACCCGCTTGCGGATCGACGCCGGAGACATCAGCACAGATTGACACGTCAGTTGCGCCACCAAACATGCCGTGTTCGGTTTTGTCCCAGTAGAATGGGTTGAACAGCAACTCCCCGAGACCTTTGTATGCGGCCATAGTCCCGAAAGTGAAGTAGACGGGCAGGGTCGCGATCCAGCTGAAATTAGGCCGCTGTTTGATATGGAGCGCGGCGATGGCGAAGACTGCTAGGGTGATGACCTCGGTGGTTATTAAAAGCGCGGTCGAGATGTAGACCCAAGCGCTTGGCATTGGGTCGAAAACGGGGTTTGGCCATCCGGTCAGGAAGGTGATCATGCTCCACCATAAAACGGGAGCTAAGAAGGATGACATTAGCGAGCTGAGGAACAGGATTTGAAACCCTAGAAACCGCCATGCGCCGAGTTCCCGCCAAAGCAGCACCGGTCGACGCATGTGGACACACCACGTGACAGCATAGCCCTTTAACCAACGTGAGCGTTGTTTCACCCATGGCCAAATGCGACTGTTGGCTTCTTCTTGGGTTATGGAGTTCATCATCTCGCAACGATACCCACGTCGTGCGAGGCGCATGCCGAGGTCGGCGTCTTCGGTTACGTTGTGGGCGTCCCAGGCACCTAGTTTTACCAAGATGTCACGCCGGAAAAATAAGGTTGTCCCCCCCAGTGGGATAGCGAACCCCAATTTTTGTAAACCCGGCAACATGACCCTGAACCAGCCTGCATATTCGAAGAAAAAACAACGCGATAACCAATTTGTTTCGGCGTTATAGAAGCTTAAAACGCCTTGGATGCATGCTAAATCATCTCCGCCGCGTGCGAATTTTCGTGCAACTTCGTGCAACTGTCCGGGGGCGGGGGCATCTTCGGCGTCGTAAACCCCGACCAGCGCGCCTGAGGTGAAATCCAAGGCGTAGTTCAACGCCCTTGGCTTCGTTTGAACCCCACCTTTTGGCACCCGCACCACGCGCATCCACTTGGGTAGGCCACCTTTGGTTAAGGCTTGCTCTGTGATCGTGTCGCTGGCTTCCACCACAAGGCAGATTTCCAACAATTCGCGCGGGTAGGACAATCGCGCCAAGCGTTTAACTAAAGCCCCTGCGATGTCGCGTTCATGAAATAACGGAACAAGGATAGATATTTTGGGCAACCGCGCGGCAGATTTTGGGGGATCATGATGCGGTGGGTCGGGGGCTTTGCGGACCGCGATTATGGCGCAGCCAAGCTTGAGGGCGGTGTTCAAGAACAGAGAGAAGATTGCGGCTCCAAACAGGGTCCAGATGACCCAATTAGGAGCGTAAAGCCCGCCGATGACGCACATCAATACTAAGCCCGCCAAAACTGCCTGCATCAGGGACGTCGACCAATTTCGGCAACTGTCGCTTGGATGTGTGCGTATCTCTGCTTGCGCGGCGAGCTGGTCGCCGTAGTTTTCGTGAATAGCATTCTGGACATCCTCATTTGCCGCTAGCACGAACTCGGCATTCTCCATCTCTAACGGAAGTTTAACCTTGATGCTGTTGATGCGTTCAGGGTGGGCGGTTGCGAAAATAATGTGCCCGTTGCGCGCGCGCCAAGGAACAAACCCGAACCGCAAGCAATCTTGCGGGGCGAGTTGTTCAAATAAGTGCGGATTGGGAGGGGATTGCTGAAGGTTGACCAAGTAGGTGTCGAACTGCTTGGCGAGGGTTCGTAGTAGATCTTCTTCGGAGACAAAGCCTTGCGCGACGAGAATTTCCCCAAGGGGGACGTTCTGGCGGGCTTGCAGCGCGAGGGCGACCAAAAGCTGATGAGAGCTAAGGACGCCTTGATCTGCCAGTTGCTGGCCCAGCAAGGATGGGCTGTAGCGCTGCCCGTCTCCATATGCGTCAGGGTTATACCCTTCGTGCCAAGCCTTTTGGGGCGACAAAGTCGCATCCTGAAAGTGAGACTTGATATGGGCAGTCATCCAATTCTCCAGCGCAAAGGCAGCGTGGGAAAATTGGACGATTCAGGTTAAGACGCGGTTAAGCAGAGACGGATGATTTCTCGTCCATGGCGGCTGCAAAGCGCTCGAACAGGTAGTAGCTGTCTTGTGGGCCGGGGGAGGCCTCGGGGTGGTATTGTACTGAAAAAACAGGGCGATCTGCCAAACGTATACCGCAGTTGGACCCGTCAAATAGGGAGATATGCGTCTCTAACACGCCTTCGGGCAATGTTTGGCTGTCGACGGTAAAGCCGTGGTTCATCGAGGTGATTTCGACCTTCCCAGTGTCCAAGTCCTTAACAGGATGATTGGCTCCGTGGTGGCCGTGATTCATCTTGATGGTTTTCGCGCCAAGAGCCAAAGCCAGCATTTGGTGGCCAAGACAGATGCCGAAAACGGGGATATCCTGCTTCAGCACATCCTTGATCATCGGAACCGCATATTCGCCAGTGGCCGCCGGATCGCCGGGGCCGTTAGACAGGAATACGCCGTCAGGATTATGGGCCAGCACTTCTTCAGCAGTCGCGGAGGCGGGCAATACGGTCACATCACAACCGGCGGAGGCGAGGCAGCGCAGGATGTTGCGTTTCGCGCCGAAGTCCACGGCCACAACCTTGTGGCCTTTCTCGGTACGTTTGGTGAAGCCGTCTGGCCATGCCCAGCGTTGCTCGTCCCACGTGTAGGACTGCGCGCAGGTAACTTCTTTGGCCAGATCAAGGCCCTCAAGCCCTGCAAATCCGCGAGCAGCCACGACCAAGGCCTCTAGGTCGAAGTTACCCTGAGGGTCGTGCGCCATTGCGACATGCGGCGAGCCTTGCGAACGGATCGCGCGGGTCAAGCGGCGGGTGTCTACGCCGCCCAAGCCAATGCGGCCCGTCTTGGTGAGCCATTCGGTCAACTCGCCAGTGGCGCGCCAGTTAGATGGGCGTGTTGGGTCCCACTTGACGACCATGCCAGCGGCCACCGGATCACCGGTTTCGTCGTCCTCGGGGGTTACACCTGTGTTGCCGATGTGAGGGAAGGTGAAGGTCACAACTTGGCCCGCATAGGAGGGGTCGGTCATAATCTCTTGGTAGCCGGTCATTGCCGTGTTGAAGCAAAGTTCGGCGGTGGTTTGACCCGTAGCCCCGAAACCGTGGCCGTAGAATACGGTGCCATCGGCCAGAACAAGACAGGCTGTCGGTTTGGCGGTCATGGCGGTTTCTCCCACAGGGCTGAATGCAAAACTTTGGACTATCTACGGGGGGGCGTGGGGGGCGTCAACCACGCCAATAGCCTTTTTTGCAACGCGTAAAGGGAGTATTGTGCTGTTTCGGTGTTTTGGGTACAAGTCGCGCCTTACGAAGGTTTCACGGAAAGCACCTAATGCCCAATGATTTGCGCACACGCATCACAGACGCACTGAAAGAGGCCATGAAGGCCAAGGACGCGGCCCGCTTGGGCACATTGCGCCTGATTAATGCGGCGATCAAGGATCAAGACATTGCGTTGCGCGTCGATGGTAAAAGCGTGGGCGACCCCGAAATTTTGGCGATTCTTGGCAAGATGGTAAAGCAGCGCCAAGAAAGCGCGCGCGCCTATGAAGAGGGTGGCCGTTTGGAATTGGCGGAGCGTGAGCTGACCGAGGTCAAGGTAATCGAAGATTTTCTGCCCGCACAGTTGTCCGAGGCAGCTTCGCAGGCTGCCGTTGATGACGCGATCAAGGAAGTGGGCGCTGAAAGCATCCGCGACATGGGCCGCGTAATGGGTATTCTTAAGGGCAAATACACCGGCCAAATGGATTTTGGCAGCGTCGGACCAATGGTTAAGGCGCGATTGGGATAACGGCCCGTTTTAGAGCTGGCTGAAGAAAGCCCAGCTCAACGCTGATGCGCCAACCTCATTTGATGCCGGACCTTGGAGGCGCGTGGCCTTTCCATTTAGGCTGGGCCAGTCGTGACCATGACCATCAATTAACACGTAGTTCAAGGCGGCGCGGCAATTGGTGTGGCGTGTGACTTTGACTGAAGTGCCGTCGTTCTTTTTATCGAAGGTTCGGCTGCGCGGTGCGCCGGTGCATCGATTGCGAACCTTCCAAAGGTCCAAAGTTGCCTCGGCCGACAAGGTGCCGCCCAATCGGCTTCCTTCGGGACGGCCCGCATGAGGGGCTATAGGATCGGCAGTTCCGTGCATGAAGATCGCAGGGACAGGGGGGCCTTGTCGGCATTGGTAGTTGGTTGAGGTTTTTGTGGCGACCACTGATATTCCGCGAACAAGGTCGGGACGATCACAGGCCATTCGCATCGCCATTCCGCCACCGTTGGAATGCCCAGCAACAAAAACTCGCCCAGATCTAACCTGTCCGCTGGTGACCATCTTGGCGATCATCGCGGATAGGAACGCGACGTCATCGGTCTTGTTGCGGGAGCTGCGACCATCATTCCACCGCCTAAGCCTCCCGTTGGGGTAGGCGACGATAAATCCGTGACGCTTCGCAAGCCGATCAAAGCCGGTCTTTCGTTGCATGTTGGACGCATTGCCTAGAAACCCGTGTATCGCGATGACGAGAGGGGCGGGGCGGTTGGTGTCTTTGCGCCCGTCAACGACCACGTAATTGCGACCTAAGACAGTATCGCTAAGGGCAGGGGACCCGCTAAATGAGATTGCACCAAGCAATGCTAAAAGTCGTATCATGGAGAGCTCCTGATAGGTGCTCAGTGTTTAACAGAGAAAGTGAAAGCTGACGTAGATTTTATAGGCAACACCACCGCCCGAATATTTATCCCGAGCGATGGCATTGGAGATGATGAGTTATTCGGCAACAAGTCTAATCGTTGCCAAGTCGGTTCCCACAACCACATTGCCCGAATATCCTGCCTCGCGAGCAGAGGCGTCATAGTCGGCCTTGGACAGCCCACCACCAGGAACCTTGAACGGACCCTGCCGCGCAGCGCCTAAAGGTGGGATAAGATGCGTATACATTAAATTGCTAACGCCGGCACGCTCTGCCAAAGCCGCTAGGTCTGACGATGTGCTTTGCCGGAAAAAGATCGGGGGCGGGAAGCCGCTGTCACCCTCAGGCCCCATCGCAGGGTGGATCGTACTATGGACCAAGATGTCGGCACCTTTAGCCAAAGCTTCGACACTTGCTGAAGTGGAGGTGTCGCGTGGCGGCATTGGTTTGTCATTGCCCGCATCCCCACCGATGACGACGCTTCCTGCGGGTGTATCAACGCGGTAAGATGCGTGCCCGGGAATGTGGCGAGACGCGATGGCTGTGACAACGACATCATCCTTGCGCCAAACTTCGGCCGCGTCATTCGTGGCTTTAAAGGTGCCGATGTTGAATAGATCGGATGGGCCGCCAGACAGTCGGTCACCGTTTTCCGCCAGTCTTTGGGAGATTTCGCCCGATTGGATATAGGGCACGCCGATGTGTTTCGCGAGATTGGCACAGCTCAAAACGAACCCTTTGGGGGAGGTTACATCATCGTTGCACACGAGATCTACCTTGGGGCCTTTGGAGGCAAAGTGCCACCGCACTTGCATCAGGTCCCCAAGCCCATCGACATGATCGGAGTGAATATGCGTGAGGAACACGGCCTGAACTTTCCCTGCGGGAACTTTGGCCTCGGACAAGCGTTGCAGGGTGCCGCGCCCTGCGTCGAATTGAAGGATAGTTGAGGAGCAGTTGTTTTCCTCGGTGCCGTAACGAACAAGGGTGCCAGCCCCTGCGAGACCATTGAAAACGGGCGGCCCACCTTGGGTTCCCGTCAATGTAACCTCCATGCAACTGGCCGCGTCGGCCTGCGTCACACTGCTCATAAGGCCTATAACTGCCAAGGTTAGACCGGTGCAAAATTTCTTATAGTGTCCCATAGAATCCTCCCAGAAATTATCGTGATTTTTAATTTACGAATAAATTATCGATTTTGTAAAGAAATGTGAAATTTGCCATCCCTGGGAAGCGGAATAGTTGGGGTAAATGTGGTCGTTCCACATGAGGGTGGCCAACAGGTTTTGCGACGAACCCTGCAAGTTAGCGAGGTTCTACAGCAAGGAGCCGAAGCTGGTTCTCTAGTTCTTCTTTTAGCTGTTCGCGCTCGTCTGCGGGCAGGAATGCGCCTAGCTCTACCTCACGCGGGCCACCGCGCAAGGTTAGGTAATTGGGGACGGGTTTGTCATGGGATGTGAGCTCTACCCAATATGGGTTGGCCTCCCAAGATTGCAATTCACCATTGGGGTTGCGACGAACCAAGGTGATGCGGTCTGGCCAAAGGCTGAGCTCCTCGACCAGTTGACCGCTGCGGTAGCTGTGCATCAGGAACATCCAGATCGCGACCACAGTGATGACCATGAAGGGGAGCATGCCCCAAAACACGGACGTGTTGATCAATGCAAGCATTGGCAAGGACAGCATGACGGAGGTCGCGGCAATGAAGAAAACGAAACCGCTGCGGGGCAGGGAGCGGTGAGGGTATAGCAGCACGCGGTAGCGCGGGGCTTGGCCCTGATACGACGAAAGGGCCTCGGGATAATCCGAGGCCCCTTCAGGTAGGTTTATAGGTTCAATAGGCATGGCCGCTTAGTGGCTATGGCCTTTGTCCCAATCCGACTGCTTCGCCAGAATTTCGAACGTGTGCTCTGGTGGAGGGGACGGCAGTGTCCATTCCAGTGTGTCCGCATATTCGTTCCACGGGTTCGCCTCAGTCACGCGGCGGCCTTTGGTCAACGTGTAGACCATGACACCGATGAAGAAGATGAACGACGCGAAGGACAAGAACGCACCCCAGCTCGACACGTAGTTCCAGTAGGCAAAGGCCTCTGGGTAGTCGATGTAGCGACGTGGCATGCCTTGGCGACCAAGGAAGTGCTGCGGGAAGAAGGTGATGTTCGCACCGATGAACATCATCCAGAAGTGCAGCTTACCAGCCCACTCAGGGTACATGCGGCCCGACATTTTCGGCAGGTAGAAGTAGATACCCGCGAAGATGCAGAACACGGCGCCCAAGCTCATCACGTAGTGGAAGTGCGCCACAACATAGTAGGTGTCGTGGTAGGCGCGGTCGATGCCAGCCTGCGACAACACGATGCCGGTTACACCACCAACGGTGAACAGGAACAAGAAGCCGAAGGCCCACAGCATTGGCGTCTTCATCTCGATTGAGCCGCCCCACATGGTAGCAATCCACGAGAAGATCTTAACGCCGGTAGGCACCGCGATCACCATAGTGGCCATCATGAAGTAGGACTGCTGCGACAGGCTCATGCCGACTGTGTACATGTGGTGCGCCCACACGACGAAGCCAAGCGCGCCAATTGCAACCATCGCGTAGACCATTGGCAAGTAGCCAAAGACCGGCTTCTTGGAGAAGGTCGCGATGATGTGGGAGATGATACCAAAGCCCGGAACGATGATGATGTACACTTCTGGGTGGCCAAAGAACCACAACAGGTGTTGGTACAAGATCGGGTCGCCGCCGCCTTCTGCTTGGAAGAAGGTGGTGCCAAAGTTACGGTCTGTCAGCAACATGGTGATCGCACCAGCAAGAACTGGCAAGGAGAGAAGGATCAGCCATGCGGTCACGAAGATGGACCAAGCAAACAACGGCACTTTGTGCAGCGTCATGCCGGGTGTGCGCATGTTCAGGAACGTGGTGATCATGTTGATCGCGCCAAGGATCGAGGAGGCACCCGAGAGGTGAACCGCGAAGATGGCGAAGTCCATGGACATGCCTTGCTCGGAAGTGGACAGCGGCGCGTAAAGCACCCAGCCAACGCCGGAGCCAAGCTGGTCGTTGCCGCCAGGTGTCAGCAGGGATGCGACAGCCAAGGAACAGCCAGCCACATACATCCAGTAGGATAGGTTGTTCATACGCGGGAACGCCATGTCAGGCGCGCCGATCTGCAGTGGCATGAAGTAGTTGCCAAAGCCGCCGAACAGGGCAGGGATCACGACGAAGAACATCATCAAGATGCCGTGGCCAGTGATCAAAACGTTCCACAGGTGGCCGTTCGGGGTACAGTCCGCAACAGCCGCAGCTGTCAGACGTGCGCCTTCGAGACACATGTATTGCACGCCGGGCTCCATAAGCTCCAACCGCATGTAAACGGTGAAGAGAACGGATACCAAGCCCATCAGGCCGGCGGTGAAGAGATACAAGATCCCGATATCTTTATGGTTTGTGGACATGAACCAACGGGTGAAAAAGCCCCGTTCGTCGTGGTCATGTTCCTGGATGGCTGCGTCCGCCATGCGTTTCTCCCGTTTCCACTCATTTTCGGTAGGGCCGTTAGTCCCCACGCTAAAGGCAGGGCAGAGTCGCCCCGTTTATTGTTTGGTCGTTTTAGAGGCGTTAGTGCGCGGGGGCAATGTAGCAAGCTGCCGCAGGAGGCGCAAAATGTCGCATTCTGTGCGGCTTTTTAGACTTCACCCTCAAAAACGCGTCCAAAGCTTGATTTTAAGGCCACATCAACGTCGTTCATCGTAACCGGTAGCCCCAAATCCACAAGGGAGGTGACCCCATGCTCGGATATTCCGCACGGAACGATTCCACTGAAATGTTCTAGGTCAGGCTCCACGTTGATCGACAGCCCGTGAAAGGTCACCCATTTGCGCAGGCGTACCCCGATGGCGGCGATCTTGTCTTCAGCCAACGTACTGTCTGGGTTCAGCGGCTTTTCCGGCCGCTCCACCCAAACGCCGACGCGACCTTCGCGGATATGACCCGTCACGCTGAACTCGGCCAAGGTGTCGATGACCCACGCCTCAAGGTTTTGCACATATTTGCGCACATCGCGGCCGCGCTTGTTCAGATCCAGCATTGCGTAGGCCACCCGTTGGCCGGGGCCATGGTAGGTATATTGTCCACCGCGGCGGGTCTCATGCACAGGAAAGCGGTCAGGCGATACGAGATCGGCGCTGTCAGCGGAGGTGCCGGCGGTATAGAGCGGTGGGTGCTCGACGAGCCAAATGCACTCAGACTCTAGGCCTTGATGGATGGCATTGGCGCGCTGCTCCATGAACTCCACGGCTTGCGCGTAGTCGGTTAGCCCGTCAGTTGTGATCCACTCTACCATGTTAGAACGGCCTTTTTTTGTTGGCTTTGCACGTATTTTTCACGAGATTTTCCGGTGAAGCATGTTATCTTAGGGCAATTATTTTATCTGTACTTGGAGGATTTGCATGTTTTTTAAAAATATTACAATGGCTTGTGCCGCTACGGCCATGATCGCCATACCCGCTAGCCGCGTGGCCGCAGACGGTCGTGACTTCGCTGCGGGCATTGTTGCAGGGGTGGTTGGCTCAGCTGTCGTGCGAAACGCTGGTAAGCAAAAGCGTGTCGTGAAAAAGCGAACATACAAGAAGGCAAAGCCGCAAAGGGCCGCCGTTCCCTCGTATATACGCCAAGAGCGCCGCGATATTCAGACATCTCTGAATTACTTCGGATTCCCAGCGGGCACACCGGACGGAGTATTGGGGCGAAACTCTCGCGCTGCTATTTCCAATTATCAGGCTCATATGGGGTATGCGGCAACGGGCCAGCTGACCGACTATGAGAAGAACTTCCTGCTGCAAAGCTATAGCCGCGCTTTGTCGGGAGGCGTCGCAACCTCGCAATTGATCGCAGCCAGCCCAACTGGTCCGCGTGGCCTTTTGACCCGCTACCGCAATGAAGCGGCTGGTGTGGCAACTCCAACGCCACAAATTCCCGCAACGACAGTGGTTGTAGCACCTCAACCTCAGGTTTTGCAGCCGCAGGTGCTAGGTGGTGGGACTACGACAACAACCACAACCGTAACTGCTGTTGCTGGCGCTGGATCCGCGGGGAGCGCGCTCTCAGAGGGACTGCCTAACTTTATGGGGCAAACCACCGCCGTGTCGTTGGCGTCGCATTGTAATCAGGTATCTTTGCTGACTTCGACCAACGGTGGTTTTATGACCACTGAGACAATGGTCGACTCCAACTTGGCGCTGAACGAGCAATTCTGTCTCGCGCGGACCTACGCCATCGCCGAAGGGGAGCAGCTGTCTGCCAAAATCCAAGGCTTCACCCCCGATCAAATCGCTCGGCAATGCGAAGGGTTCGGCCCCGCGTTGCAAGAGCATGTGGCCGCGACGTCGCTTAAGCCGCATACGGCCGTGATGCAGGATGTATCGGGCTTCGTGCTAAGCACGGGCATGTCGCCAGTCCAATTGGCAGGCACCGCGAAGATTTGCCTGTCCGTTGGTTACCGAACTGACAATATGGATGTGGCAATCGGCTCGGCCTTGTTGCTGACTGTGTTGGGTGAACAGGTGTATTCCGAACTCTTGGGGCACCACTTGGCGCAGGGGTTCGGGGTTTCCAAACGCTCTGACTTGGCGCTGCCTTGGTATGATCAGGGGCTCAAAGCCATCGAGAACGGTGCGACGCCAGTCTTTGCACCGGGTCAGCCAGAGCGCAATTCACTGCTGCGCAACGCCTCGATGTCATTGGCAAACAACACCAATGCGGTGCCGCAAGTGCAGCCCGCGTCGGCTTTGCCGATCTTCAAAGTCGAGCCATAGGCGCGGCAATTTACAATAATCTGGGGGCCGGATGTGTAATACACATCCGGCCTTTTTCATTTGATGTGATTTAGCGCTTCACAAGGGCGAAGACCCACGCTAGAACGCCGCCCACATCCCTATGATTTTGCGGTCGTGGCGGAATTGGTAGACGCGCAGCGTTGAGGTCGCTGTTCTGTAACAAGAGTGAGGGTTCGAGTCCCTCCGACCGCACCATATCCCCGTTAAAAATTACGTTTCCCGTTGCTTTGCCCGCTTTTGTGCAAGAGTGTGCCTAAGACGTCGTAAAGGGAGAGTTTGACATGTTGATCTATGGTTTGAGCACATGCTCGGTTTGCCAGCGCGCGCGGAAATCCATTGAAGCAGCAGGCAAGACAGTAGAGTTCCGCGATGTCCGTGCGGACCCGTTAAGTGAAGATGAATTGGCCGAGCTGATCAATGAGTTCGGCGATCGGCTGGTTGACCGCAAAACCAACGACTACCGCGCGCTTAATGATTGGCTAAAGAACTCCGAGGCAGAGGCCCAGATCGCAGCCAAGCCCAAGGTGATGGCCCGACCGGTTATCCGAGACGGCGATGCGCTTTACTTAGGGTGGGACGACACGGTCGAGGCCGCGGTCCTCGCAGAGTGATGGTGGGCACCCGCCAAACCCATGGCGAATACCCTGCCTTTCAAATGACTTAGAACTGCCAGAAGTACGCGGCACTAGCGCCGACAGTGGTGGTGCCTTCTGATGTGCGCGACACGTTTGCCCCGATGTTCAAAGCCCCGACGTCGCTTATGATGGTCACGCCGCCGCTGACGCGCGGGGTCGTGAAGCTGTCGACATTGCCAAAGCCGTCATCATTGCGCACGTAGTCAATCTCGACCCCTGCGTTGGGCAGATAGGTTAGGTTGCCCTTGTCCACGGCATCAAAGTGGATGCCGGTCCCGACGGTTGTCACGAAGCTTTTGATCTCGGTCGCGGCATAGGCCACAACGGGTGCAACGCTGCTAAACGCAGGCAGTTCTTCACGCACAGAGGCCACGCTGATGAAAGGTGACAGCTCGGCTTTTTCTAGAGGGATGCTGCCGCTAAGGGTCAGGTTGCCGAATGTCTTGTCCCCAGAGAACTGGCCACCATCGATATCGTAATCCGGATTTCCGAAGCCGATAAAGCCATCAAGGCTCAGGTTATCTGACAAGCGCGCCGAGAAGTAGGGGCCAATCGAGAAACCCTCAGCTTTGACGCGCTGGCCTCCCGGTAAATCGACAGAGGAGTCGTTGTACCCACCGATTATGCCGACAATGAAGGAATCTCCCAAAAGCGCATCAACCCCGAAGATCAGATTGGCGGATTCGCCTGTATAGGTGCCGTTGAGTTGCTTTGTATCTGCTGACACCCACACCGATGAAATCCCGTTCCACGCTGCAGCTTCAGAGCTGTCTTGGCGAACGGCTGGCTGGGAGGTGCCTCGGCGACGTTGAGCAATTACATTGCGGTAGGTCAGGAAGGTGTTGCCGACGGTGGCGTCGCTATACTCAAGGCGAGGGTAGTCTTGCTGGGTCACCATTTGGGCATTTGCCGCCGATGTCACCAACGAAGCTGATGTCATTGTGCACAGGGACACGCAGACGCTGCGGATCATAATATGAGAATGCATTGCAATAAACCTTGGTTGGAAAGATGAGCTATTATACCCCATCACGGTTCCGTTACCTATAGTCTGTTTGACAGTATGATTATGCGTGACCCATTAAGCGATTTCCGGCGGGCTCGGTTCCAATTTGGAAACAGAGTTTTTCCTGACAATGAAGATTTGCCATGGAATTGACATGCTTGGCGGGGTTGCCGTCGCCATTGCGACAGAATTCCCCGCTAATTTATTTCAAAGTTTTTCACCCAAGGAATTAAAATGTCGCAATTACAAGTTCACTTTTCAGGTGCGACCGTGCTGCCAGTTTCACGTGCAAGACGTCAAAGCCCTAGCTTTGCATTGGGGACGCAAATTCTGACGCCCTTGGGTGACAAACTGATCCAAGACTTGAAAGTCGGCGACATGGTGGAGACATTGGACCACGGGGCGCAACCCATCCGGTCCATGGGGGTGAAGCGGTTTGAGGCATTGGACGACGCGGCCCCGATCCGCTTCAAAGCGGGTACCTTGAACAATGAGCATGACCTATGCGTAACTGCCAACCACCGCATTCGGTTCGCTGGTTGGCAAGCGGACTTGCTGTTCGGCGAATGGGAGGTGCTGGTCGCTGCCCGTGATTTCGTCAACGGCGTGACAGTCACGCGTGATGTGGGGGGCATGGCCCGCTACGGCTATCTAGGATTTGACGCGCATCACATCATCTTCGCGGAACGTGTCCCCGTCGAAAGTGCGCAGCTGGACCCAAAAGCAGCTACGGCACAAAGCAACGGTAAATTGGCATTCCCACCGCTTGAGAACCACGAAGCACAGGTTTTGTTGCGCTCCTACACTAAGGAATAACCGCCAACCAAACCCATAGCGTAAGCACGGACAGCGCGGTTGAGATCAGCACCGCTGATGCCGCCACCCGTTTGCCGACGCCGTACATATTGGCGAACACATAGGCGTTCACCCCCGGTGCCATGGCTGCGGTGAGCACCACGGACCGGAACGCACCGGTTGTCAGCCCAAGGCCACCCGCAATCAGCCAAGACAGGCTGGGCTGGATGATCAGCATCAACGCGCAAATCATGATCACGGGGCCTATGTCCCCCTCTAGCTTGTAGCGCGCGAGAACGCCGCCCAACCCAAAGATCGCGGCCGGCAAGGCGGCACGGATCATCAGATCAATCGCATCCGTTAGCACCCCAGGCAGGGGCAGGGCAGTGATGTTCACAATGAACCCCAAGGTGATCCCGATGATTAGCGCATTATGGGTGATCGCGCGCCATACGGCCTTGGCGGTGGGCCACATGCCTTGGCCTTTGTTGCGCACAATCTCCATCGACGTGATGCCAACCGCGTAGCAAAACGGCGCGTTGATAGCGATTAGCGCATAGTTCGGTGATAAGGCGTCCGCACCGTAAGCACGCTCGGTAATCGGCAGGCCCAGCAGGACGGAGTTCGAGAAGAGGCAACAAAACCCGATCGCAATACTGTCTTCCCAAGGGCGGCCAAACATCAAGCGCGCGCCCAAGGTGCCAAGGATAAAGCCCACAAGGGCTGGCAGGTAGAAGGAGACCAGCAAGCGAGGTTCAAAATACGTGCCCAGTTCCAACTCTGATATCCCGCGAAACAGCAGGCAGGGGATGGCGAAGGTTTGGGTGAACTTCATCAACGCATCTGCGCCCTCATTCGAGAACAGGTCGCGTTTCACCGCCAAGAAGCCCGCGCCGATCACAAGGAAAACTGGCAAAATGACTTCTAGCAATGCGCCCATCTAGACGTCGACCTCGATGGTCATGCCGTCGTAAGCGGGGGTGATGTGGTCGGAGGTCTCGGCCTCAAGCGTGGCGTAGTCGAGGTCGATATGCATGTTGGTGATGATGGCGTTCTTGGCGGCCAGTGTTTTTATCCACCCCAGCGTGTTTTCCAAATGCGAATGGCTTGGGTGTGGGGTGCGGCGCAGGGCGTCGATGATGAAGTAATCCAAGCCCTGAAGGGCGGCCCATGTCTCGTCGTAGAAATCAGCGACATCGGGCAGGTAGGCCACACCACCAACGCGGAACCCAAGGGCATCGATGGTGCCATGGTTCGCTTTGAACGGCGCGATGGGAATGGTGCCGCCAGCGCCAGTGACTTCAATGAGGCCCTTGATGGGCTTCAGCGTCACAATCGGCGGGTAGGGGGAGCCCACGGGTTGCACAAATATATAACTAAAGCGCGACAAAAGGCTCTGTGACGTTTCCTCATCGGCCCAAGCCGTCAACCGCTCCTTCATGTTGTAGACGACCATGCGCAGGTCATCGATGCCGTGGACGTGGTCCGCGTGGGCGTGGGTGTAGACCACCCCGTCCAAGCGGCCGACATTTGCGTCCAACAGTTGGGAGCGCAAATCGGGGGAGGTGTCGACCAGCACCGATGTGGTGCCGTTCGGGCCGATCTGCTCGATCAGAAGGGAGCAACGTCTGCGCCGGTTCTTCGGATTGTTCGGGTCGCAATCGCCCCAATGCCCGCCAAGGCGCGGCACCCCACCAGAAGAGCCGCAGCCCAATATGGTGAAGCGGCGCTTCATGCGGCCTTCCAGAAAAGGCGCTCGAAGTTGGCCTGTGTTTGGGCGGCGAACTCGGCGTAGTCCAGTCCGAAGACCTCCGCGCCGACCTTTGCCGTGTGGGCGGAATAGCCCGGCTCGTTACGCTTGCCGCGGTAGGGGGGCGGGGCAAGGTAGGGGCTGTCGGTCTCTACCAAAATGCGATCCAGCGGCGCGGTTGCGAAGATGTCGCGCAGGTCTTGAGACTTGGGGAAGGCGGCAATTCCGGACATCGACAGATAGAAGCCCAAGTCCACAGCCGCTTGCCCCAATTCCTTTGAAGACGAGAAGCAATGCATCACGCAAGTATAGGCGCCTTTGGCATGCTCGTCCGCCAGAATGCGGGCCATGTCGTCGTCAGCGGCGCGGGCGTGAATGATCAGGGGCAGCTTGGTTTGACGCGCGGCCTCGATATGGACCAGCAGGCTTTCCTTTTGGATGTCCATGCTCTCGGCAGAGTAATGGTAATCTAAGCCCGTCTCGCCGATGCCCACGAACTTGGGGTGCTTGGCAAGGGCCAGCAATTCGTCCACCGTGGCCAACGGCTCATCTGCGGCACTCATCGGGTGGGTGCCAGCGGCGTAGTAAACCGATGGGTGGGCTTCGGCGATGGCGCGCACTTGTGGCTCTAGGCGCAGCTTGGTGCAGATGGTGACCATGCGCGTAACACCGGCCTCATGGGCGCGGGCGATCACCTCTGGCAGCTCCCCGTCGAAGTCGGGGAAATCAAGGTGGCAGTGACTGTCTGTTATCTCGGGGGTGCTCATTCTTGGCCTCGTTAGGCCGCGGTTTTCGCAGCCACCTCGTTCATTGCCAGAACCATATCAATGACCAGCGCGGAAGGGTCAAGGTTCACCGAACGCCCATGCTGTGCTCGTGACGAAATATTTGCCGACACGGAGGCCCATGCACGCGCCGCATTCTCATTAGGCGATAGGCGTGCCAGCATTGCTAATTCACCAGGGGCGGCCTCGGTTAGCGGGATGCCCAAGCCTGCGCGTGCCAAACGCGACAGGAGTACATCTGCCAATCGCAGCATCAATTCATATCGGGCGTCTTGCCCACGTGCGGCGGCTTTTTCGCCCAAAGCCACCATCATCGTGCGGTCCAGCTTGGGGAAGGTGGCGGCCAAGGCGACCAGATCGGAGTACACCTCCAGCCCGCCAAGGTTGAGCATCCGCAATGCCTCACCAACAGATCCGCCCGACAATTCCGCCAAGGCGGCACTATGGGGGCCAACGTCCGCGCCGGTCGCACTCAATGCGCCAGACATCTTATCTGCATCCAACGTCACGCAGCGCAATTCACGGCAACGTGACCGTATGGTGGGCAACAGGCGCGAAGGTTGATGGCTGATCAGGAATAGCAAAGCGTCCGCTGGCGGCTCCTCCAACACCTTCAACAAGGCATTGGCGGCAGAGACGTTCATGTCGTCAGCCGCGTCCACGATTACAATCCGCCGTCCGCCTTCGGTGGCAGAGAGGGAGAAGAACCCTTTCAGCTTGCGCACCTCGTCGACGGTGATCTGCTGTTTGAACTTCTTCTTGTCCGCGTCATATGGGCGTTTGAGCACGAACAACCCAGGCTCGCTGCCCGCAGTCATGCGGGTCGCAATCGGGTGGTTTGGATCAATCTCCAACGTCGTCGGTGGGGGCGGGGCACCGAACATATCGTTTGGATCAACTGGGGGATTTGCCAGCAAAAACTTCGCCAGTTTCCACGCCAAGGTCGCCTTGCCCACGCCGCGCGGTCCGGTAATCATCCAAGCGTGATGAAGGCGGTCCCCGTTGATGGCCTCAAGGAAGTTGGATTGTGCCATGTCCTGACCGATAAGCATGGCGGTTTCGCGCGGGTGCGGCGCGCCGTCGATCTGGTCGGAGGTGGGGAGGCCGTCGTCGCTCATGCGCGGTCTGCCAGAAATGCATCAACCACGGCCGCGATGTCATTGCCCACATCCTGTGCCCCTTTGGTGCCGTCGATCAGGCTGGTGCGATTGGGGAACTCCGAGGTCAGCCCCAGAAAGCCCGCGCGAAGTTTGTGTTGGAATTCGGCCCCGAAGTCCTCGAAGCGGTCTTCGCCAGAGCCACGTGCTAGCCCACGCTCTAGTGCTATGTCGGGGTCCATGTCGATGATCAGCGTCAGGTCAGGCTCGCGCCCAATCATCTGATCGTGCAGCGTATCGACGGTGCTGCGCAGGTCACCGCGCGTAGCCCCTTGGTAGACGCGGGTGCTGTCGGCGAAGCGGTCGCAGATAACGATTTTACCGGCCTCTAGGGCAGGGGTGATGAGGCGTTCCAGATGGTCGCGGCGCGCGGCGGTGAACAGCAAGATCTCGGTCTCGGCGGACCAGCGCCCAGGTTCCCCTTCAACAAGCAGGCGGCGAATGTCTTCCGCACCAGGTGAGCCGCCGGGTTCGCGCGTGAGCACCACCTCAAAGCCCGCAGCTTCTAGGTGACCGGCCAATAGACGTGATTGCGTTGACTTGCCTGAGCCATCAATGCCCTCAAATGTCAAAAATATTCCGCTCAAAACAAAGTCGCAGCCTGTCCAGTGAGCTGGCGGAACAACACGGTTGCCGCGGTGCGCACGCGAACCATGAAGCCACCACTGTTGACGGTCTCTGTGGCGACAAGGTCATGGGTCGCGTCCCCGATGCCGGGGACATTCACGATCAACTCGGCGATCTTGTCGCCTGCGGTGATCGGAGCCTCCAGCGGGCCTTGATACTGAATTTTTGCTTTGACGCCGTCCTTATTCAACACCGGAACCAGAATTTTGATGTCTTGCGTCGCGGCCATGCCAATATTTGCAGCAGTGCCCATCCAGACTTCGGCTTCGGCAATAACCACGCCTTGTTCGGCCAGCTGTTGCTCGGCAAATTGGCGGAAGGCCCAGTTGGTGATGCGTTCGCTTTCCGTTGCGCGGTCTTGCGGGGAGGTGAGGCCAGACAGCACAAATATGATCCTGCGGTTGCCTTGCTTGGCTGAGCCGACAAGCCCGTAGCCAGCCTCTGTTGTGTGGCCGGTTTTCAAGCCATCCGCCCCGATGCCCAGCTTGAGCAGTGGGTTGCGGTTGAAGCGATTATCAGGCGCGCGGTTGTCAAAGGCGAATTCGGTCTCGGCAAAGTAGCCGTAATACTGCGGGTAAACTTGGATCAGGCGTTTGGCCAAGATCGACAAGTCACGCATGGACATGCGTTGTGCAGGGGCAGGCCAGCCGTTGGAATTGGCAAAGGTGGAATTTGTCATCCCTAGGTCTTGCGCGCGCTCTGTCATCATCTGAGCGAAGCCACGCTCAGTCCCATCAGGGGAGATCGCTTCGGCCAAAACAGCGGCGGCATCATTGCCGGACAGGACGATTACGCCTCGGATCAACTCTTCAACGGACACACGGTCGCGTGTGTTGAGAAACATTGTCGAGCCGCCGTAGTTCTGCGCGTGTTGCGAGACGGGCAGGCGTTGGTCCAACGACAAACGCCCGTCTTCCAAGGCCTCAAACACCATGTTCAAGGTCATAAGTTTCGACATAGACGCCGGAGGAAGGGCCATATCGGCGTTCTTCTCCATTAAGGTCAGGTCGGTGCTTAAGTCTAGCACGATGGCGGATTTTGCTGACGTATCAAACGCATGAGCGGCAAAGCTCATGCAGATAGCGGACGATAGGGCGGCGATAAGCGAGGCAGCGCGGATGCTCATGACGGATCCTTAAGTTGGTCTTGATCTAGTTTGTAACGAAATAGGCATCATTGAAGCCCAACTCTTTAACCTTCTTAAGCAGTGTAGCGCGTTCTGATGATGAGCTGGAAGGCCCAACAATCACACGCCAGAACTTTTTACCTTGGCTGGTGCCCTCTTTTACAGATGGCAGGATGCCGATTCCACGCAAAGATGTGGCTGTATTGTCGGCATTTGCTTTGACCGAGAAAATCCCGATCTGGATGAATGGCTTGTCCAAGCTAGATGATTTGCGCGCAGGTGCCGCCGCAGGGGTAGGTTTGACGGCGGGGGTAGTAACTGCAGGTACAGGTGTAACCGGTTTTGCGACTTTATCGAGCGCGGCTTTAGCTTGTTCAACCGGATCGATCGGGTCAAGCGATTGGGCCTCTATGGTGTCGGGAGCAGGCAAGCTTTCATCACCGGCGGGTTGAGATATCGCAGGCTGTGCAACTGGAACGGCTTCGGTGCGCAACGCAACCACGCTCATTTTTGTCGGCTGACCCGCGATCATGCCCAAAGCTTGGGCTGCGTCAGAAGAAAGTTGCAGTTTTGGGCCAGGATTATCCCGCTCGCGACGGAATAGAGCGCCAATTACGGTTTTGTTGTTGCTCAAGTTGCGGATAACGACGCGCTCAGGGTCTTTGACGCCAGGGAAGGCAACCCACACACCACCCAACGACGGGCGACCGTCCCAAAGGCCATCTTCATTGGTTTGAAATACATCTGGCGCTTCGACTTCGCGTTCAACGGTATTGACGCTTCCGCTGGTTTCTACATCCGAAGATGCGATCTCACTAGTTTCTTTTTTCTTTAAAAAATCAAAGCCTTGGCCGTCTTCGCAAGCTGCAAGTGCCGTTGTAGCACCCAGTAGAATTGCAATTCTCCAACTGCGTGACATTGTAGATTTGTGACCCATTATACTGCCCTTTGCCCCGACGCCCTTTAGGGCGCTTTACCCGTCGCTTGTTACGACTTTACACGCGACCATCCGCCTACGAACGGTCATCTTTCGTGCACAGTAGTAAATAAACTTGATTTTGCAAAGTAGTCCCTTGGTCTGTCGGCGAAAATTGGCGTGAGGAAAGAACGCAACCTAGGGGTTCCAGAATCAAAAATGCCCAGCTAAGTCGTAACCGTCGGAGGAGTGGCAGAGTGGTTGAATGCACCGGTCTTGAAAACCGACGTAGGTGAAAGTCTACCGTGGGTTCGAATCCCACCTCCTCCGCCATTTTGGCTTAATTTGTCAATTTATTAAGTTTATATTTGGCGCTTATATCCCCTAATTTGATTTGCGTGATTTGGGGCTATCAGTATTCCTTGTCAATTCTCCCAAAGGGAATGCGACGGGTCGCATAGGTTCCAATTGGGGTAACGCTAGCACCCATTCGCGCCCCGAGAGCTTCAACCGTTAGAAGAACGAAGACGCCAGTGCGAGCTTTCTAAACCGCGCCAAGAAACAAGCACTGATTGTTTTAACGTTAAGGCTCCCAGTTAAGGAAAGTCGAACCTGCCAACTCTTCCCAACGAATGGGATTGGTACTTAGCTGAATACATATAAGAAGGGCCGCATGTCTGATGTGATGATGGCGTGCAGGATAAAGATTAGGGACCTTGCAGACCGCCAGATATTTCGGCACGGTTTTATACAAGTAGTGCGAGAGACGATCATTGAACTTCAAGAATACAGTACGCCGGCGCAGAATTGAGTTGGTCGGCTTGGAACTCATTGCCGCGCTGACCAAATCTGGTTTGGTGCGCAACAAGTGCATCATTGAAATCTATCTTATGGCGTTTTCTGACGTGCCTTGGACGATCTCGGGTTTGGCGAATGCCGCGCAGATGGACCGTGCTATCATCAGAGATTATATGAACAAAGGGGTGGAGCGCGGCGAGTACGAGCGTCATGGCAACGGGTTCTCGTTGTCGGACTACGGCTGGAGGGTGTGCTTTCGTAGGGTGCGTCACTGGCAAAGGCAAATTCACCCTGATGTGCGCCATTTTTTGTATCGTTTCTTCAAGGTGAATGGTGGCAAGGCACCTTTGCGAGCTTACTTTATGTTCATACTCTCGTTGGACCGGTTGGCTCGTATTGTGAAGATGGAGTTTTCCTACATCGCTGGGCTAAAGGTCATTGAGTGGGAGGCAGACTCGCAAGGGGTGAAGATCAAAGATGCGGCAGCGCGAACAGGGTTTTCCTACAGCGTTATTCACAAGCAATACTCCAAAATGATCGAGCAGGGGTTTATCTCGCGGACTGAAAGTGGTGGCTATGTGATCGCGCGGGCTGGTACGCGTCATAGCTTCAAAATTTTCTTGTCGTCATGGCGTTCTGTGACGTTGAAGGAGTGGATTGTGGCGCTTAAAATGATGAGCGCCAAAGGGGAAACTTTCCACGATCCCCCACCTGCCACCTAGAGAAATTTCAAAAGACCAGCTAGGAATTATTCATCACGCGGCTACCTGAAAATGGTTTTAAGTCAGTGTGTTATTGAGGTTGTTAGCGAGTTGTGCGTTTGTAATGGTAGGGCGTTAATACAGTTTATTTATGGGATAGCAGGTGTCGAGCTGTAGGCTGTGGCAGTTGTCGAAGCTCGCGCTTTTGCCCGTTTTCCCGATGCCATAGCGAAGGTCCTGCAATGTTTGTGGGGCCTTCGTTTCGTTTGGATAGAGCGGTTTTACCTCTATGAAGAGGTGCAAAAAAGGCCGCTACATCAAGTTGATGTGCGGCCTTTTTTCGTATGTGGCGGGGGATTACCCGATGATGGCGTTCAAAGTCGCTGATGCGCGCATCACAGCCGCGGTCTTGGCAGCGTCACCGTGGTAGTAGCCGCCCAAATCAACTGCGGGACCTTGTGCGCTTACCAGCTCGGCTGTGATCTTGGCCTCACCGTCAACCAGGGCTTTGGCGATTGGGGCGAAATGCGCTGCAAGATCGGCATCGCTGGATTGTGCCGCCAAGGCTTCTGCCCAATAGCGTGCGAACCAGTAGTGGCTGTCACGGTTGTCAGGCTCACCAACTTTGCGCGATGGGGAGTTGCCGTTATCCAAGATGCCTTGAGTGGCTGCATCCACTGCTTCGCCCAACACGCGGGCTTTCTCGTTGCCCTTGGCGTCCGCTAGGAACGTCAGGCTTTCGCCCAAGGCGCAGAACTCGCCAAGGCTGTCCCAACGCAGGTGGTTTTCTTCAACCAGCTGTTGCACGTGCTTAGGGGCAGAGCCACCAGCGCCAGTCTCAAACAAGCCGCCGCCGTTCATCAGCTTCACGATGGACAGCATCTTGGCCGATGTCGCCAGCTCCAGAATTGGGAACAGGTCGGTCAGGTAGTCGCGCAAAACGTTGCCGGTGATGGCGATTGTGTTCTCGCCCTTGGTGATGGTCTCCAGCGAGGCACGGGTGGCTTCGCGTGGGGCCATGATCTCGAACTTGTCGGCCACGCCTTGGGCTTCAAGGATCGGTTTCACATAGGCGATCAATTCGGCATCGTGGGCGCGGGTGGCGTCCAGCCAGAAGATGGCGCGGGTGCCTTCGGCCTTTTGGCGCGAGATGGCAAGGTTCACCCAGTCTTCAATCGGCGCTTTGCGTGCCGAGGCGGAGCGCCAGATGTCACCAGCCTCTACCTTGTGGCTGTGCAGCACTGTGCCGTCATCAAGGATCATCTTAACGGTGCCAGCTTCCGCGATCTCGAATGTGGTCGGGTGGGAGCCGTACTCTTCCGCCTTTTGCGCCATCAGGCCGATGTTTTGCACGGTGCCTGCGGTGGCAGGGTTCAGCTTGCCGTTCTCTTTGAAGAACTTGACGCTCTCGTCGTAGATCGGCGCGTAGGAGTCGTCGGGGATTACGCAGTTCGCGTCAGCTTCGTTGCCGTCTGGCCCCCAGCCTTTGCCGCCCGCACGGATCAGCGCGGGCATGGAGGCGTCGATGATCACGTCGGACGGGACGTGCAGGTTGGTGATGCCCTTGTCGGAATCGACCATATACATTGGCGGGCGGGCCGCGATGCAGGCGTCGATGTCGGCTTTGATCTCGGCGTTGCCGCTGACGCGGGACAACAGATCGCCAAGGCCGGAGTTCGGGTTCACACCAAGATCAGCCATGGCGGCGCCGTGCTTCTCGAAGACTGGGGCAAGGAAGACCTTGACCGCGTGGCCAAAGATGATCGGGTCAGAGACCTTCATCATCGTCGCCTTCATGTGCAGCGAGAACAATGTGCCCTCGGCTTTGGTCTTCTCGATCTCGTCGGCGAGGAACGCGTCCAAGGCGGCGGCACTCATGAAGGTGGCGTCAACCACGGTGCCCGCAGGGTAGCTTACTGCGTCTTTCAACACGGTTTCGCCATTGGCTGTTTCCAGCACGATTTTCGCAGTGGCTTCTTTTGCTAGCGTGGCCGAAACCTCGTTGGAGCGGAAGTCGCCGCCAGACATGGAGGCGACGCGGGTTTTGCTGTCGGCAGTCCACTCGCCCATGCGGTGCGGGTTGCTTTGCGCAAAGCTTTTGACGGCTTTGGCGGCGCGGCGATCAGAGTTGCCTTCGCGCAGAACTGGGTTCACGGCGGACCCTTTGAGGCCGTCGTACTTTGCGCGCACAGCTTTTTCTTCGTCGGTGCTGGGGGTTTCAGGGTAGTTGGGCAGGGCGAAGCCTTGCGACTGAAGTTCTTTCACCGCGGCCACCAGCTGCGGCACGGAGGCCGAGATGTTGGGAAGCTTGATCACGTTGGCTTCGGCAGTTTTTACCAAACGGCCCAACTCGGCCAAATCATCGGAGTGACGTTGATCTTCCTTCAGGAACTCTGGGAATTGCGACAAGATGCGGCCCGCAAGGCTGATGTCCTTGGTGCCCACAGAGACGCCAGCAGCAGCGGCGAATTTCTGGATGATTGGCAGGAAGGACGCGGACGCCAGCTCAGGTGCTTCGTCGACTTTAGTATAGATGATATCTGACATAGGGGGACCTCTTGAGTTGAGTTGCCCGTCTCTTATCGGAAGTCGCGGCAAAGGTCTACAGTATGCCGTTGTATACGGTGTGAAAAATCACCTCGCGCAGTATCCGCATATCCAAGTCCGCTGGGTGCAGTCCGCGTTGGACAGGTTTGATGTTTTCGGGCAGGGTCAGAATACGACTGAATACCATCGGCGCTTGCAGCGGCTAAGTGCCTTTAATTCATAGGGTTTCCCACGCATGATGTTGATCGACAATCTACAGTACGCCAATTGGTCCGAGAAGATTTTTCGCCAAATGCGCGAGGGTGGTGTTGATGCGGTTCATGTGACCATCGCCTACCATGAAAATTTCCGTGAAACCGTGCAGAACTTCGAGCAGTGGAACCGATGGTTCGAGCAATACCCAGACCTGATCATGAAGGGGCAATGGGCCCGCGACGTGGATGAGGCGAAGAAAACGGGGCGCACGGCGATCTTCTTTGGCTTCCAAAACCCCAGCCCCATCGAGGACGACATCGGCTTGGTCGAGATCGTGCACAGCTTGGGCGCGCGGTTCATGCAGCTGACCTACAACAACCAATCCCTGCTCGCGACGGGCTGTTACGAAGATGTGGACACCGGCATCACCCGCATGGGCAATCAGGTGATCAAGGAGATGAACCGCGTCGGCTTGGTGGTGGACATGAGCCACTCGGCGGATAGGTCAACAATAGAGGCGGCGGATCTATCTCAGCGGCCCATCGCGATCACCCACGCAAACCCCTATGAATGGTCCCCCGCGCTGCGCAACAAGAAGGACGACGTCATCCGCGCGGTGACGGAAAATGGCGGGATGCTTGGCTTCTCGGTCTACCCGCATCATCTAAAAGACAAGACCGACTGCACGCTGAACAGTTTTTGCGAGATGATTGCGCGCACGGCGGATAAGTTTGGGGTGCAAAGCTTAGGCATTGGGACGGACCTGTGTCAGGATCAGCCCGATAGCGTCGTGGAATGGATGCGCGTCGGGCGCTGGAGCAAGGAAATCGACTACGGCGAGGGCTCAGCCGCCGCGCCCGGTTTTCCGCCTATGCCCAAGTGGTTTAACGACAATCGGGACTTTGAAAACATCGCAAAAGGTCTGCGTACTGTCGGTATGAACGAAGAAGAGGTCGCAGGCGTTATGGGTGGTAATTGGTATCGCTTCTACGCTGAAAACTTCACGCCTATGTAGCCAACGGGAGGAGCCGTGTCTCAAACGCAAATTCCGACCGTTCCGTTGCGAACGCCAGAAGTCGTTATGCGGCTCTCGCGGCTTGGGTCGTTCCACCAGTCGCGCCTGTCCTTTATGCGTATTTTGATCCGCCGCATGAGGCGCGAGGAGTGGCAGTTCTCGCGACCTGAATTCACGATTGACCGACGCGGAGTGGGCCACGCGGTCTACTGTGCCCATACGCCGGATCGCACCTATTCCCTAATCGCTTTCGCGCATGATTTACCCGCGAACCAACGCTCTGACCGTGTGATCGCGCAGGCTTGGGACAGCACGTTCACCCTGTTTGATGGGGTTCCCAATGAAGACGATATTGAGCGTTTGCGCCAAAATATTCCGCTCCAAGAGGCGGGGCGGGTGTCGGGCCGCGAATTGTCAGTGTCGCGGGCAAACCGCTCGGTCAGGCTGTGGGAGGAGGTCGTGGCCTGTTTGGCCAAGGGCGTGCAGCCGGAGGCGGAAGCTATCGCCAAGGTGGGGTACTTAATGCGGACCACGGCGGTTTACGGCTCTGGAAAGCTGGGGGCAGCGGATCGCGAAATGATCGCAGATCGCCCTGAATTTGCAGCCCCGTTTCAGGTCGAGATGCTGTCTGTTTTCTTGACCCGCACTTACGTGCGCGACTTGGTGCAGCATATGGCCAACATGCGCGGTGGCGAGACTTCCGCAGTGCTGGACCCAAAGATCGCCCGCAGCATGGGGATCGGAAATTCAACGGGCCTTGGCATGGCGCCGTTCTTGCTGAACCACCCAAAGCTGATCAACAATTGGGTATCTGCTCGTGAGACGGCAATTGCACGAGTTCGGGCAATCAGGACCGCAAAGTCTAAGGATATCACGAGCTTCCTTGAGTTGTTCAACCGGTCCATGTTGTCCGTTGATTTGTGGCAGTCAGAGCATCCTGTTCAGGTTGGTAAGCTGGAATTATTACGCAATGATATGAATGCTCTATCTGGCTACATTAATGCATATGACTTCGGTGCTTCGCAGCCTTGGGATAGTCTGTACCTTTGGGCCGAAGACGCGCTTGGTCAGGATGCGCAGGAATGTTTGGCCTCGTTGATGCTGGAGCCATATGGTGAGCTGGTCGATGACCTTGAGTTGCAAATGTCCGACAGTGATGCGGCGATGTTTAGCATTGATGGGACGATGAGGGTCGCCGAGCTGCGAAGCCAATTGGCGCAAACTTACGATTGGGCGCTAAGTATCGACTGGACGCAAAAGGAATATTCAGCGCGGGCTTGGTATGTCTCTGAAGAGAAGCTGGAGCCGCGTTTGGGGGAACGGTTTGAAGAACCAATTGCGGATTATGAGCAACCTTTGGCTCCGGGGCGCGATGCCGCAGCCCTGCATCAAGCGCTACAGGACTGGAGCGATGATGCAACTTTGGCGGAGTTCTTGCTGGCCCATCCTGAACATCGCCACACCGCGCGCCGTGCCCAAATCGTAGCCCGCGCACCTTATAGCGAAATTCGCGACAACACGATTGGCTCTGATCTGATGCCGATTGATATGTTGCGCTGCAAGCTGTCGTTCTTTGGGGCCACGCATTTTGACCCGCGCTCTGACCGATGGGTGCGCATTTGTTTGTTTGGCAACGCGCCATACCCCGAAGAGCTGCACAGCCACGGGGGCGATGATTGGCCGTACCCACCGATGGACGTCAGCGCATGAGCAATTCCCTCAATGAAATAGATGCTTTGGTGAAGCGCGCGACCCGCGGTGCGGGCCTGTCGTGGGGCATGGCGGAGGAGGCGGGAAAGGCGGTCCGTTGGCTTGCCTCGCATCAATTTTCAGGGGCCACGGCTTTGGCAAATCTGTTGGATGAGATCGACGGGCGCGAGATGCGCGAATTGGCCCCCGCGTCGCTTGAGGGGTCGTGGGCCGCGCCTAAGGGGATGCTTTGCCCCTTGGCCAGTGGTGCGGCGTTAAACGATTGCGCGTCAAAGCTGGTTGAAGGTGCCGCAATCGAGATGACGAATGTGTGCCAACCCATGTTGATGGCACCCTTCGCGGCGTGGGCGGCCTTGCAAATAGGGGCTGTGGTTGAGGTTGCTTGGCAAGACATGTGTCTGCAATCTGACGGCTATAGCCTGTGGGTCGGGGACCCGAAGGGGCAGGTCGGGGCGACCTCTGCCGATGCGTTGTCATGCCGCCGTGTGACAGGGCGCAGCGAATATCTGAAACCACCCGCACATCGCAGGCAGGTGGATGCCACAACTTGGGCGCGGCTCAATGTGTATGCGCAGCGCACCTATGCGCCTGCCACCGAGGCGTCGCGGATGTTGGGGGCAGGGGCAGGCGTGTCGGACAACGACTGAGCCGTTTATTTGTTGGCGGTGCCGATGTCTCGAAACAACTTTGCGATGCCTGTGAGGTGATCCGCTAAGGGCGAGCTGTTGCGCCAAACCATGCCAATCGTGCGCGAAGGTTGCGGTTGGGGGAGATGGGCGATGGACACGGATGCGGACCGCGTCTCAATCGAAGTGGCCATCTCCGGGATCAAGGTGACGCCAATTCCGGCCCCCACCATTTGCACCAAGGTTGATAGGGAGCTGGCCTCCATCAAGTCGCGCGGGGCGGAAGACGACAGGCTGCAATAGGAAATTGCCTGATCGCGGAAGCAGTGT
Source organism: Litoreibacter sp. (assembly GCF_039974535.1). GTDB lineage: Bacteria > Pseudomonadota > Alphaproteobacteria > Rhodobacterales > Rhodobacteraceae > Litoreibacter. Next base: position 412,675 of record NZ_JBDWIU010000012.1, read on the forward strand.
CCTTCCTCCAACAAAAGCAGTCGCATTTCGGCGAGGCTTTGGGCGTTGGGGACCGGCTTGTCGGCGTCTTCTTGCGGGCGAACCAAGACGAAGTCCTCGTCAAAAAGGGCCACCTCGGTGAGTGTTGGCTCGGAGGTGGGCAAGGCGACCACGGCGACATCCAGCCGCCCGTCCAGAAGGTCATCGATCAAGCGCTGCGTGATGGCCTCGCGCGGATGCGGATCCAAATCGGGGTGGTGCAGAGCCAAGGATTTGACGAAGGCGGGCAGAAGGTAGGGGGCAATCGTCGGGATAATGCCGATGCGAAAGGGGCCAAACAAGTCACTTTGGGACGCGCGTGCAAGGTCGCCCAGATCATCCACCGAGCGTAGAACATCACGCGCACGGGTGGCGAACTCTTCCCCCAGCCGCGTCAGTCGTATCTGGCGGGCACCGCGTTCAATCAGCGGCGCGCCTAGAATGCGCTCGAGTTCTTTCATCTGCACTGACAGCGCCGGTTGCGAGATTGCGCAGACATCCGCCGCTCGCCCAAAGTGTTGATGGTGGGCGAGGGCTTCGAAATATCTGAGGTGTTTAAGGGTAATCTGATTCATAACTACAGATTATAGACATGATTAGAAAATACAAATTTTAACTATGGATTGGGCGGGCTATATGTCGCGTCGAGAACGTGGTGCCTCGGGGGGATTCTTTCGTGACCTTCCCGGCAAAGCACCGTGATCAAACACAGCAAGCGGAGAAGAAAATGAGCGGAAACAAAGCTAGCGGAACCGGCGGATGCCCAGTGATGCACGGATCGCACACGGATTTGAAAGCCTCGGTCATGGATTGGTGGCCAAATGCGTTGAATCTGGACATCCTGCACCAGCATGACACCAAAACAAACCCGATGGGCGCGGACTTCGATTACCGCGAAGAGGTGAAATCCCTTGACCATGACGCGCTGAAAAAAGACCTCTATGCGTTGATGACAGACAGCCAAGACTGGTGGCCTGCTGACTGGGGTCACTATGGTGGCTTGATGATCCGCATGGCGTGGCACGCGGCGGGGACCTACCGTTTGGCCGATGGCCGTGGTGGCGGCAACACAGGCAACCAGCGCTTTGCGCCGCTGAACTCCTGGCCTGACAACGTGAACCTTGATAAAGCCCGTCGCTTGCTGTGGCCGATCAAGAAAAAATACGGCAACAAAATCAGCTGGGCTGACTTGCTCATCTTGGCGGGCAACGCCGCCTACGAATCCATGGGGCTGAAGACCTACGGCTTCGCATATGGCCGCGAGGACATCTGGGCACCTGAGACTGACATCTATTGGGGCGCTGAAAAAGAATGGTTGCCGCCAAGCGATACCCGCTACGACGATGTCTCCGACCCGTCGACGCTGGAAAACCCGCTGGCCGCGGTCCAAATGGGCCTGATCTACGTGAACCCAGAGGGCGTGAACGGCAACCCTGACCCGCTGGCTACGGCCAAGCAGGTGCGTGAAACCTTTGCCCGCATGGCGATGAACGACGAAGAAACCGTCGCTTTGGCGGCTGGTGGTCACACCGTTGGTAAATGTCACGGTAACGGCGATGCCGATGCGATTGGCGCAGAGCCTGAAGGCGCTGGCTTGGAAGAGCAGGGCCTTGGCTGGAGCAACCCGAACGGCACGGGCGTTGGTGGCGACACAGTCTCCAGTGGCCTTGAGGGCGCTTGGACGACCAACCCGACCAAATGGGACAACGGCTATTTCTACTTGCTGTTCACCTACGATTGGGCGCTGACCAAGTCGCCTGCTGGTGCGAACCAATGGGAGCCGGTGGACATCAAGGAGGAAGACAAGCCAGTCGATTCCGCGAACCCATCCGTGCGTCGCAACCCGATCATGACAGACGCCGACATGGCGATGATCAAAGACCCGATCTACCGTGAGATCTCCGAGAAGTTCTACAAAGACCCTGACTACTTCTCCGAAGTCTTCGCGCGGGCTTGGTTCAAGCTGACCCACCGCGATATGGGGCCAAAGGTTCGCTACCTCGGACCAGAAGCGCCTTCCGAGGACCTGATCTGGCAAGACGTGGTTCCTGCGGGGGACACCGGTTTCGACGTAAGCGCCGTTAAGGCGAAGATCGCCGCAAGCGGGTTGTCCATGAGTGAGATGGTCTCAACCGCATGGGACAGCGCACGCACTTACCGTGGCTCTGACATGCGCGGTGGTGCGAACGGTGCACGTATCCGTTTGGCACCGCAAAAAGACTGGGACGGCAACGAGCCTACCCGTCTGGCCAAAGTTCTGGGCGTGCTGGAAGGCATCGCGGCGGACACGGGCGCAAGTGTCGCGGATGTTATCGTTCTGGCTGGTAACTTGGGTGTTGAGCAGGCCGCGAAAGCCGCAGGCTTCGACGTGTCGGTTCCGTTCAGCGCAGGTCGCGGCGACGCAACTGATGCGACGACTGACGCGGCGTCCTTCGAGCCTTTGGAGCCAGTCCACGACGCCTTCCGCAACTGGCAGAAAGCCGACTACGCGGTAAGCGCCGAGGAAATGATGCTGGACCGCACGCAGCTGATGGGCCTGAGCGCGCATGAGATGACCGTTCTTGTTGGCGGTATGCGTGTCATTGGCACCAACCACGACAACACCGCACACGGTGTCTTCACGGACCGCGTGGGCGCATTGACCAACGACTTCTTCGTGAACCTGACCGACATCGGGAACACATGGAAGCCAGTGTCCAAGCGCTTGTACGAGATCCGTGACCGCAAGACTGATGCGGTCAAATGGACGGCGACACGGGTTGATCTGGTGTTTGGCTCCAACTCGATCCTGCGCTCTTATGCGGAAGTTTACGCACAAGACGACAACGCCGAGAAGTTCGTGAACGACTTCGTGGCTGCTTGGGTCAAGGTGATGAACGCGGATCGCTTCGATATTGCGTAATTAAAAATCCCTCGCGCGGCATTCGCGTCGCGCGAGGGGCAACATATGGCCCCCAATTCTTGGGCAGCCCTCATGCCACACACTGACGCGAGACGCGCTATATCGTTCGCGTTGAGGGCGTTTTGCGACTTTAACTTCCCCCAGTAATTTCTTGTTTTAGATTGAAAATAAGCCTTCAAGGTGCACTTGGTCGCAATGGTGGGGGGGCTTTGTCCGTATTTGGCTGGACCTCTTCAGGTTGGCAGGCGGGAAATGACAAATATCGCGGCATTTATGGTGAGCTTGCCATGTTTCGACACCGAGATGGGTCAAGTTGAGCGGCTGGAAGAGGGTGCGTGGGGCCCGATTTGGCCGAGGTGGTCAAAAATCAGCCTTTCGGCTCAATATTTGGAATTAATATCTTGCTGTAAATGTGGCGAAAACCACAATATGTAGAAAATGAGCGAATATATTGGCATTTCCCCTTGGATAAATCGAACATTTCTGCTTTACGTTAAGGATAATAAATCGAGGCGCAAAAGTGCCCGAGAGTAGAGGCGGAGTAGTAAGTATGGAAGCGATTGAGTTCGTAGTTCGTGATCGTGCGGGCAACGTAAGGCGTGGCGTTCTGGCGGAAGCCGAAGCCGCTGATACAATTTTTATCAACAGTGGTGATGATGTTTCCTTGAACCTTCGCAGGTTTCAGGTGGCGGGTTACGAGCGGTCGGGCGATGCAGTTATCGTCACGTTGACTGATGGGCGTAAGATCCGCCTCGAGGGATACTTCAGCGCGGACGCTGACCTTTACATCAGTGCTGATGGCTTGTTGACCGAGGTTGATCTGGCTGGCGCGCAAGAGGGTTTGGTCAACGCGGAATACGCCGAGGCGCAAGTGTTCGGTAAATGGAGCCCTGATGATGCCCTCTATTATGTGGGTGGCTCAGATGTCGATACGATCATCGCGGCTGATGCGGTCGCGTCCGAAGAGGTTCCAACTTTGCTGGCGGCTCCGATCCTTGCGGGCTTGGGTGGCGTTGGGGCTTCGGGCCTAGGTGCCGCTGCGGCGGCTGCTGCGGTTGGTGGTGCTGCATTGCTCGGTGGAGGCGGTGGCGGTGCTGGCGATACGGATGAGACTGATGAGACGGATGAGGGTGCGCCTGAGGTTGCATTGGACTCCGGTGTTGTTTCCGTTGATCACGTATTTGATGCCGAGGATCACGCTGACGGCGTAGAGATTGGCGGCACTGGCGAAGCTGGTGTGGACATCGTTGTTGAGATCGACGGTGAGACGCAAGAAACGACTGTGGGCGAAGATGGCACATGGGAAGTTGTTTTCGACACAACTCAAGTCCCTGAAGGCGAGTATGACGTAGATGTCACTATTACCGCTACCGATGATGCGGGCAATGTTACTACTATTACCGATGTGGTTCGTGTTGATACCGTAACGACGGTTGACGTGTTGACGATAGACGGTGCTGCAACCGGTACTGGCGATGTGATCAACGCAGTTGAGCACGCCGACGGCGTGACGCTGACTGGTACCGGTGAAGTGGGGGCAAATGTTGTCGTCACTATCGAAGAAAACGGTGCGACAGCAACGGCTGTAGTTGACGCGGATGGGAGCTGGGCTGTTGATTTTGGCTCAGATCAGGTCAGCACTGGCGAGTACACGAGCACTGTGACGGTGACGAGCACGGACGCCTACGGCAACCAAGCAACCGCAACGGCTGAAATGATCGTGGATACCTTCGCTGAGGTCGCGATTACTGGTAATAACTCCGGTGCTGACGGCATCTACAATGAGGCCGAAGTTGGCGGTGCGACCATAATGAATGGGACCGCACAAGCGGGCTCGTCGGTTGTTGTTACGCTTACTGGTGAAAATGGCGAAGTTCTGGGAACTCAAACGGTTACCGCAACCTCTTCAGGTGACTGGTCTGCTGAGTTTGCCGCAAGCACACTGCCAAATGGCGAGTATGATGCGACGGTAACTGCAGTGGCCACCGATGCGGCTGGCAACAGCGCGACATCCAGCTCGACCTTCGTTGTGGATACAATCACAAACGTGGCGATCACGAGCAATAACGCAGGCGCGGATGGCACCTATAACAACGATGAAGCCGCTACGGTTGCCGAGCTGAGCGGGACCGCGCAAGCGGGCTCGTCGGTTGTGGTGACGCTGACGGGGCCAACTGGCGATACGCTGGGCACTCAAACTGTTACGGCGTCTTCTGGCGGCACATGGACAGTTCAGTACCCATCGAACACTTTGCCTGGTGGTGAGTATGATGTGACCGTAACTGCGGTGGCGACAGATGCATCGGGTAACGCCGAGACAACGTCTGCCACGATCCCAGTAGACACGATCACCCATGTTGAAATCAGCGAAATCGACGGTGAGGCCGCAGGCACTGGCATCATCAACGCGGTTGAGCATGCGAACGGTGTGACCATGTCCGGCACAGGCGAGGCGGGCGGTACAGTTACCGTTGCGGTCGCAGGTGGTGGCACGGCGGTTGGTGTAGTGGGTGCGGATGGCACGTGGAACGTGACGTTCCAGCCATCGCAAATCCCAACAGGTGAGCAGACCGTTGATGTGTCTGTCTCCATCGTCGATGAGCACGGCAACACTGATATCGACAACACGACGATGCAGATCGACACGGTCACGAATGTAGCGATCACCGGGAATAACACCGGCGCTGATAACGTGATGAACCTTGTCGAAAGCGGCAACGGCACACAATTGGACGGCACTGCGGAAGCGGGCGCCTCAGTTGTGGTGACTTTGACCACGGATGCCGGAGTAGCATTGGGAACCCAAACGGTTGTTGCGGGCTCCAATGGCACATGGTCTGCGAACTTCCCGTCAAGCACCTTACCGGGTGGCGAATATGACGTGAATGTATCCGCTGTAGCGACAGATGCGGTCGGGAACCAAGCGACGACTAGCTCGACCTTCGCGGTCGATACTATCGCGAATGTTTCCGTGAATACGCTGAATGTCGAGACTGACAATGTCGTCAATATCGCGGAGGCCAGTGATGGTGTTCAGGTCACAGGGACGGCAGAAGCCAATTCCCGTGTTGAAGTTGAGTTCGGCAGTGCCACGCGCACGGTTGTAACCGACAACAATGGTGACTGGGTTGCCTCCTTCGCTGCAAGCGATGTGCCTGCGGGCGTGGAGACAACAGTTCCGGTTCAAGCGACATTTACGGATGCTGCGGGCAACACGGCTGTAGCGAATGGCACGGTTGAAATTGACACAGTCGTCAGAAACCTGGGCGTGAATGCTGTTACAGGCGATGGTGTCGTTAATGCGGCGGAGGCTGGGACCGGCTTTACCCTGACGGGGACAACCGAACCCGGTGCACAAGAAGTTCTTGTGACGTTCCATACCCTGCCTGCACAGGCCGCTGTAATCGACGCCAACGGGAATTGGTCGATCACCTTCGATCCAAATGAAATTCCGCAAGGCGAATACACCTCCGAGGTGACGGTCACCACCATTGACCGCAACGGCAACCCCGACAGCGTCTCGACACCGGTGACAGTTGATACCGAGGTGCCAGATGCTCCGGTTGTGATCTCCTACACCGAGTTCACAAACGGCGCTGGCGTGTCGAACATCAGCACTGAGCTATCGGACGAAATCGTTGCGATCAGCCAAGTCAGCGATACGGGCCAAATTTCGGACGTGGCATATGATACCGACACGACACCGGCAATTGCGGGTGTGCGTGACGCAAGCTTGGACTTCACCTTCAACGAGCTTATCCCTGATGGATCCAGCTTGGTGATCAACTCCGAGGATGCAGTGGGCAATGAAAGCGCCACTTTGGTTGTGCTCGACGACAGTGCACCTGGTGCGGTTGATGTCTCCATCGCAGGGCTGGGATCCTTCGATGTGGGCGCAATTGACTTGTCGATTGTTCAAGAGAGTGAGCTGACGTTGTCCGAAGCAGACCTGTTGGGCCTGTCGGACGATACCAACTCCTTGATCATCCACGGCGAAAGCTCCGATGTGGTCAACGTATCTGGCGCACAGCAAACGGGCGCTACAGAAACAATTGGTGGCCGCGTCTTCGACGTCTACACATTGGGCGACGACGGCAGCTTGATTATCGATCAAGCCGTGACAGTAAACTACTAAAAGCGGGCGGGGGCGTATTCGCAAAGGATACGCCCTTTCCAACCTCTCGATTAACAAGAAGGGGCTCCGCATGGGACAGGGTACACGAAAACGCGCGATTTTGCGCATGGTGTTGGCAGGCACCACAACTGCAGCTTTAATGGGCTGTATGGGCGATGAGGCGACACGCGGAGCATTCTCCGGCGAGCGTCCCGTTCTCACTAAAAACGTTAAGACGACAGGCCGATTTGCCGAACGCGTGCAGACGGGCGAAACGCATGAGACGACGCCGATCTTTGGCTTCCTGAAGCGCAAGCCACAGGATGATACGGTCTCGCGCAACACATCCAGCATTGATCTAGGCGAAACCCTAACCGGCGACGTGGCCGAGCCTCAGGTCGCACTCTCGGGTGGGACCGGTGGCAAGGAAAGCTCTGACCTAATTGACGGATTGCTACGCCGCGAAGCGGTCCTTGACGCACGCTCGCCTTATGGCAAGGTTGCGGGGTCCGTTCTGGCTGCAAACTCGCGCGCGGCAGAGGCAGAGCTGCGCTCCGCCAAATTGCGCGCCGAGGCGGCTTCCAAGAACTGGTTGCCGACGATTGGGCCGTCCTTGTCTTTGACGTCGCTTGGTGAATTCGTGGCCTCTTTGGTCATTGACCAAGTGCTGTTTGATAATGGGCGCCGCAAAGCAGAACGTAGCTTTGCGAAGGCTGATGTTGAGGTTGCGGCTGTGACCTTGGCCGAAGATACAAATGACCGCGTCTTTACCGCGCTAGAGTTGTACATCACCGCTGAGCGTGGTCGTGCGCAGGCAGAATCCGGCAGCCGTGCCGCCAGCCGTTTGGGCGAATTTGCATGGATCATGGAGCAACGTGTGCGTGGTGGGGTCTCGAACCCTGCTGATGTACATGTCGTGAACCAGAAACTAGCTGAAGCAGAAAACCAACGCAGCTCAGATCTGGAAGCGGCACGTACCGCCATTGCAGAGTTGAACGCGATGTCATTGAAATCATTGAGCGATGTTCGCGGGTTAGGGTCTGTTGCCAGTGCTAAGAATGCAAGGCCGCTGCAAATCCTTCGCGCCGAAGCCGAGATGGACCGTGATATTGCGCAGGCCAGTATTGACCGTGCGGGCTTCTTGCCCAGCGTGTCGGGGCAAGCGGTTCTGGGCAGCGACGGGTCCGGCGTTGGTTTGAACGCAGGTGCCGCCAATAGGTTCGGCTTTGGAACGAAGGCCAGCTTGAAGGCAATCGAGGCGACGAGAGAAGCTGCAAGTCGCCGCGTGGACCAAGCCACAGAAGATCAATCGCGCACTATGCGCAGGTTGGAGCAAAACCTGATCTCGCTGAAGCGCCAGCATACGCAAGGGGAGGGCTTGCTCGACTTGGCCAATGAGAACTTCACTTTGTTCGATCGCCAGTATCGCGCAGGCCAACGTCCGGTGATGGATGTGGTTAGCGTTTATGAAACCAAAGTCGCAACGGAGCGCGACCAGATTGGCCTGACCTACCAGATCGCACTGGTAGAATTGCAGATTGCCCACCACTTGGGCGCACTGGTTGATGGTGAGGATATATGAACAGCCCAGTCATTGCGTTTGACATGGCACGGGCCAAAGCTGCCCAAGCATCTAACACTGCTAAACTAAAACCAGTTGAGACCCCGACGTCAGTCGCCAACGATCCCGGCCTGCGCGTCCCAATGCCAAGAGAGCCCGAAAAAGCTGGACGGTTCTCCAAGAAGTTGCGCAGTCGCGCTGACTTGGTGTCCGTCTATGCGGGCTTGCTTGGTGTTGATTTGCAGCCGTCCGACATTCTGGACGCCGCAATTGAGCAGCCCTTAGACAAGGGCGGTGTGTCGCCAGAGTTGCTGGCGCGTGTGATGAAGTCTTTGGGCTTGGTCTGCTCGGTGCGCGAAGTGCGCCTGCGCAACGACCTGTGGCCCGCACTTGTTGAGATGAAAACCGGCCAGCTGGTTTTGGTGCTGGAGCAACATGACCAAACCCTGACGATTTTTGACGACACCATTGGTGACCGCCGCACTGAAGTGCCTTTGGCTGAGTTTGCTAAAGTGTTTTCCGGCAAGGTGCTGAAGGCTGAAAGCTCGATGCGCCAAGTTGAGGAGAAGCACCGCCTTGAGGCGAAGCCAACCCATTGGTTCTGGGGCGAGTTCCCAAAATACAAACGTCACCTGATTGAGATTACTGCGGGCTCCTTCGTCGCCAATATTCTGGCTGTGGCCGTGGCTCTGTTTTCTTTGCAAGTTTATGACCGTGTAATCCCGCATCAATCCCACGCCACCCTTTGGGTTCTGGCAATTGGTGCCATGGGCGCGCTGACGCTTGAGGCATTCTTGAAAATTGCCCGCGCACGCATGATGGATGGGGCAGGTCGCAAGATCGAATTGTCGGTCCAACAAACGCTGATGAGCCGCCTTTTGGGCATGCGCGCAGGCACTCCGGGTGCTACGCCGTCGGGGACGTTCTCTGCGATGCGCGAATTCTCGTCCATCCGCGAGTTCTTCACGGCATCTACCATCGGCTCTTTGACCGATGTGCCGTTTATCTTCTTGTTTTTGCTGCTTGTTGGCTCCATCGCGGGCAATGTGGTTTGGGTTTTGGTCTTGGGCGGCATCTTGATGGTTCTGCCGGGGTTCTTCTTGCAAAAACGCATGATGAAATTGACCGAGGAGACGCAAGGCGCGTCCGTCAAGGCCAACCGTTTGCTGCATGAGGCCATCTACGAGGCCGACACAGTCAAGTCCCACCGTGGCGAAGAGCGTTTCGCCCGTCTGTGGAGCGAGCTGAACGCGCTGTCCGCATTGAAATCTTCTGAGCAACGCCGCCTGTCCTCCGCGCTGACCTTCTGGTCGCAAGGGGTTCAGCAAGCAACATATGTTGGGGCAGTCGTTTTGGGGACCTTCCTTGTGTTCGCAGGGGAATTCACCGTCGGCTCGATCATTGCCGTGGGCATTTTGACCTCGCGGACTTTGGCACCACTGACACAACTGGCCGCGACTATGGCGCGTTGGTCCAACGTGAAGACCGCACTTGTGGCACTGGATGCCGTCGTGGAAAGCCCGCAAGATTATGACGCGGAGCGCAGCTACCTGCGCCGCGAACGGATCACGGGCCGCTTTGAGCTGCGCGACGTGGTTCACCGCTACGACGAAGACGCGGTACCTGTGCTTGATCTGGGTGGCATGGCCATCCCAGCGGGGCAACATGTGGCAATCCTTGGTGCGAATGGCTCGGGCAAGTCGACACTGATTAAACTGCTGTCAGGCCTTTACGCACCCGACACAGGCCGCGTGTTGATCGACGGTATCGATATGGGACAAATCCACCCCAAGGACCTGCGCCGTGGTGTTGGGTATCTTAGCCAAGAGGTTCGTCTTTTTGCAGGTTCTTTGCGCGAAAACCTGAACCTGTCGGGCCTAGAGCGCGACGATGCCCGCCTGTTGGCGGCACTCGATTTTGCGGGGCTTGGCCGCTATGTGCGCGAGCACGCCAAAGGGTTGGATCTGCCAATTCACGATGGCGGCGCTGGTCTGTCGATCGGCCAACGCCAGTCCATTGGCTGGGCACGTTTGTGGCTGCAGGACCCGTCCGTGGTGTTGCTGGACGAGCCAACGGCAGCATTGGACCAATCGTTGGAGACTGCGCTGGTTGGCCACTTGCAAGCTTGGCTGAAGGGGCGCACCGCGATCATCGCGACGCACCGCATGCCGATCCTTGCGTTGACCGAACGGGTCATGATCCTGAAGGGCGGCAAGCTGTCCGTGGATGGCCCACGTCAGCAAGTTTTGGACCACCTTAAAAAGACAAAAGCAGGCGTTCAAATCAACACGCCGAAAGGGGGCAAGTAATGGCCACTATCGACGCAGCATTTGACGAGGACCTGCGTGGACCATCTTGGGTGATCCGCATCATCGGCCTGACAGTTTTAGCTTTCATCGCATGGGCGTCCTTTGCTTGGGTGGACGAGATTGTGCGCTCGGACGGGGAGTTCGTGTCTTCCTCACGCCCGCAAATTATTCAAAACTTTGAAGGCGGTATCCTGTCGGAGCTACTGGTCTCTGAAGGCGACACGGTGAACCCCGGTGACATCTTGGCCCGCCTGTCGGTGACCAACTTCCAAACCTCGGTGGATGATTTGCAAGACCAGATCGATGCGCTGGACATTCGCCGCATGCGCCTAGAGGCAGAGCTTGCTGGCCAGTTTGATTTCTACGTTGAGGGTGATCTGGAACGCCGCCAGCCCGAGATCGTGGCCTCCGAACGTGCGCTGCTGAATGCGCGCCAAACCGACTACGAAGGCCGCACAGACGGCGCCCGCGCGATTCTCAAAGAGACCCGCCGCGAGTCGCTCTTGATGGAAGATTTGCTGCAACAGAATATCGTGTCCTTGGTCGAGGCCAGCAATGCGCGCAAAACCAACACGGATGCGGAAGCGAAATACAAAGAGATCGTCTCGAGGGCCGAGTTGGAACGCGCCTCCGAATACTCCGACACGCTCAAAGAGCTGGCGACGTTGCGCCAGAACATGAAACTGAGCAAAGACCAATTGGCACGGACGGTGATCCGCTCGCCCATGCGCGGCATCGTGAACAACGTGGCGATCTCGACCATCGGCGGCGTTGTGCGCCCCGGCGAAGAAATTTTCCAAATCATCCCAATGGGGGAGGAGCTGTTCGTTGAGGCTAAAGTAAAGCCCAAGGACATTGCCAGCCTGCGCCCCGGCCAGAACGCGACCGTGAAGCTGTCCGCCTATGACTACACCATTTACGGCACGCTTGAGGGCAAGGTTCAGGTGATCTCGGCGGATACGTTCAAGGACGAGCGGGTGGCCGATGGCGACCCGCACTACAAAGTGCTGCTGTCGGTTGATACAGACAAGCTGTCACAGCGCCAAAAGTCGGTCGAAATTCGCCCTGGTATGCTGGCTCAGGTCGAATTGCACACCGGCGAAAAGACGATCCTGCAGTACCTGACGAAGCCGCTGTACAAATCCCGCGAAGCCTTCCGCGAGCCTTAGGGCTCGCGTTTACCGCCGAATAAATATCTGCACGTCGGCCACATTCGTGCCCGTGCCACCGGTCATCACTAAATCCCCAGAGCCACTCAGCGCGTTGTAGGCGTCGTTGTTTGCAAGCAATGCCTCCGCATCAAGGCCCGCAGCTCTCATGCGGGTCATTGACCCCATATCCACAATGCCGCCTGCCGCATCCGTTGGGCCATCCCGCCCGTCTGTGCCGCCCGACAGAAACACCCAATCCCCCTCGATGCCTTGTAGCGCCATTCGCAGGGCAAGGTCTTGATTTCGGCCACCTTTGCCGCTCCCTGTTAGGGTCACTGTCGTCTCTCCGCCAAACAGCAACACAGCGGGGCCGTCTTGCGGTAACGCGCGGAAAACCTCGGCCAGTTGGGGGGCGACGTCAGCGACGTTTCCTTCCAGTCGGTCACTGATGATCTGCGCCTCGGGGCAGGCGGCGCGCATGGCGTCCAAGCTTTGGCGGTTGGACGCGATCAGGTGGTTCTGCGCCTTGGGCAACTCCTGCGCCTGTGGCTCTGGCGAGGTGAGCAGGGTTTGGACGCTGTCTGGCATGTCGTCCCAAATATTTGCACTTTCCAACAAGGCCTTAGCGCTGGCGCGGTTGCCAATAGGGGCCACGGTCGGACCAGAGGCGATGGCGCGCAGATCATCGCCCACAACGTCGGAAATCATGTAGGCCGTGACCGGCGCAGGGGCTGCCGCGCGCAATAATCCGCCGCCCTTTAGGCGAGAAAGCTGTTGGCGGATGTGGTTCATGTCGTTGATATCCAACCCAGAGCCAAGCAACACTTTGTTAACACGCGCCTTGTCGTCCAAGGTTATCCCTTGCGCGGGGGCAGGCAGCAGGGCCGACCCGCCACCCGATATGAGCGCAACAACGCGATCTTGTGGGGTGGTTTGGCGAAGCAAGGCCTCAACCTCTAGGGCGGCGGCCTCGCCTGCGCTGTCGGGAACAGGATGATTGGCCTGCAAAACGCGGCAACCTTTGATGGGGGCCGCATTTTCGGGGTTGGTGACCGCAATGGTTTCGATCGTTGTGTCGGGATTCACGAATGTTAACGCGGCGCGCATCATAGGGACGGCGGCCTTGCCCACTGCGATCAGATAAAGGGTCCCGTCCGCGCTTAGCGATGTGCCGTGCAACGCGCGCTCAACCGCGCGGGCGGGGTCGGCTGCGGATATTGCCACGTCAAACAATTGCAAAGCTTCTTTACGTAAGGGGGCTGTCGTTGACATAGATTTTCCGTTTTTTTGCAGCGCTTTAGTTGCCAAAGTTGAGGTGGTCATAACCCACTTGGCGTCGAGAGCCTTTATGCTGCAGTCGAGATTGGTGAGCAACGTGAGAGAGCCGTAACCATTGGAATGTGTCAAGGTTCACATCAAGAATAAGCATCCTTGTTTCATGGTTAACTCGCGGAAAGGTTGATGAACACCCCGTGCCTTGAACCCGGAATTATAGCACCCAAGTCATCTGTAGGCACGAAGACGTCGAGATGCGCTTGCACCCGTTTTTGTCCGACACTAACCTTGCGTTCACATTTACGCATTACGAAGCGCTCAAAAGCAGAAGGCAGGCAGGTATGCACGATCCAGTCGAAACCTATATGAACCTCGTTCCGATGGTGGTTGAACAGACCAGCCGCGGCGAACGGGCGTATGACATTTTCTCGCGCCTGTTGAAGGAGCGGATCATTTTTATCAACGGTCCAATCCACGATGGCATGTCCCATCTGGTGGTTGCTCAATTGTTGCACCTTGAGGCGGAAAACCCCTCCAAGGAAATCAGCATCTATATCAACTCACCTGGTGGTGTGGTGACGTCCGGTCTGTCGATCTACGACACCATGCAATACATCAAACCGAAGGTGTCGACGCTGTGCATCGGGCAGGCGGCCTCCATGGGGTCTGTGTTGTTGGCTGGCGGGGAAAAAGGCATGCGTTTCTCCTTGCCGAACTCGCGGATCATGGTTCACCAGCCGTCGGGCGGTTACCAAGGTCAAGCGTCGGACATCATGATTCACGCTGCCGAGACGCAAAAACTGAAAGACCGTTTGTACGACATCTACGTGAAACACACTGGTCAAACGAAGAAGTCCGTCGAAAAGGCGCTGGATCGCGATAATTTCATGTCGCCTGAAGAGGCCAAGGACTGGGGTCACATCGATGAAATCGTTGAGAATCGCAGCAAAGACGACGACGACAAGTAACTAAATTAAACGCCTCGTTTCCCATTGGGATGCGGGGCGTAACATATTCGTTTTTGGCGTTGTACCTCCCTTGTTGCTGGCCTAACTTGGAGCCACAGGCGGAAACGAATTTATACGTTCCAACATCGATGCGCGTAATTCAGGAATAGGTGGCTCAATGGCAAACAACTCTGGTGACGGTAAAAACACCCTCTATTGTTCGTTTTGCGGCAAGTCCCAACATGAGGTACGCAAGCTGATTGCGGGCCCGACAGTCTTCATCTGCGATGAATGCGTCGAGTTGTGCATGGACATCATTCGTGAGGAAACTAAGACGGCTGGCCTAAAAGCGGCCGACGGTGTTCCAACGCCACAAGAGATTTGCGAAGTTCTGGACGACTACGTCATTGGACAAAGCCACGCCAAGCGCGTGCTGTCGGTGGCAGTTCACAACCACTACAAACGTTTGAATCACGCGGGTAAGTCCGGCGATATCGAGCTGGCGAAATCCAACATCATGCTAATCGGCCCAACGGGCTGCGGTAAAACACTGCTGGCGCAAACGCTGGCCCGTATCCTTGACGTGCCGTTTACCATGGCCGATGCAACAACTCTGACCGAAGCCGGTTACGTGGGCGAAGATGTTGAAAACATCATCCTCAAGCTGCTTCAGGCGTCTGAATACAATGTAGAGCGCGCGCAGCGCGGCATCGTCTACATTGATGAAGTTGATAAAATTACCCGTAAGTCCGACAACCCTTCGATTACCCGCGACGTGTCGGGTGAGGGTGTGCAGCAGGCTTTGCTGAAAATCATGGAAGGCACAGTTGCCTCCGTGCCACCGCAAGGTGGTCGTAAGCATCCGCAGCAGGAATTCCTGCAGGTGGACACGACGAACATCCTGTTTGTATGCGGCGGTGCATTTGCCGGGCTGGACAAGATCATCGCGCAACGCGGCAAGGGGTCCGCGATGGGCTTTGGCGCGGATGTTCGCGAAGAGAATGACAAAGGCGTGGGCGAGCTGTTCAAAGATCTCGAGCCTGAAGATCTGCTGAAATTCGGCCTGATCCCTGAATTCGTGGGCCGTTTGCCGGTTATCGCGACTTTGGAAGACCTCGACGAAGACGCGCTTGTTACCATTCTCAGCGAACCTAAGAACGCATTGGTTAAGCAATACCAACGCCTGTTTGAGTTGGAAGATGCCAAGCTGACCTTCACCGAGGATGCTTTGCTCGCGATTGCAAAACGCGCGATTGAGCGGAAAACAGGTGCACGTGGTTTGCGCTCAATTCTGGAAGATATCCTGCTCGACACCATGTTTGAGCTGCCAGCGCTTGAAAACGTCGACGAAGTTGTCGTGAACGAAGATGCCGTTGGCCGTTCCGCCAAGCCGTTGATCATCTACGGTGAAGCAAAAGAGAAGGCTGAGGCCGAAGCAAGCTAATGGCCATTCGCCGGATTTCCTCAGGCGGTGCATTTGAACCAAAAGTCGGGTATTGCCGCGCTGTTGTCGCAGGCGATTGGATCCATGTTGCGGGAACTGTTGCAGCCCCTGAGACGGATACTGGTGAGCCAGCTTTGGGGGCGGCGGCGCAATGCGCATCTGCCCTGACGATCATCGAGAATGCACTGCGTGAAGCCGGCGCTGGTTTTGCGGACGTCGTACGGGTCAGTTATATGCTGCCCGCCGCCGCCGAGTTTGAGGCGTGCTGGCCCGCATTACGCGCAGCCTTTGGCGACAATCCACCTGCCGCGACTATGATCGAGTGTGGGTTGATTGACCCTAAATACCGTATCGAGATTGAAGTTACGGCCTATAAACCAAGCCCGTAGAGGGCGCGCCACACTGGACTGTTGCCGCATGATGGTCCATATAACGCAAGATGAATTTCGGAGGCCGACATGGGCATTCTCAACACTCTTCTTCGCGCCGTCACTTGGTGGAACGGCCAGACATTGAACACGCAGCTATTCACATGGCGCAAAGGTGTGAAAGTTGGCGAGGATGATGCGGGCAACACGTTTTACAAAACGGCCGACGGCAAACGGCGTTGGGTGATCTATAACGGCGAGGCCGAGGCCTCCCGCGTGAGCCCCGATTGGCATGGCTGGCTGCACCACACTTGGGACGAGCCACCGACCGATGCGCCGATTGCGCATAAATCTTGGGAAAAGCCGCATCAGCCGAACCTGACAGGGACTGCGATGGCTTATGCGCCACAAGGGTCGTTGCGTCAGGCGAAACCACAAGCACATCAAGACTACGAAGCTTGGACGCCTGAATAAGGCACAATGCTTGCGGGGGCACAAATGTCTGAAAACACAACAGAAGTAATCGTCGGAACAGGTGTTTTGGCTGTAGCGGTGGGATTTCTCGTCTTCGCGATGGGGGCGACTTCCTTCTCTACGGGTGGGGATTCCTACCCTTTGGCCGCGAGCTTTCGCTCGGCTGAGGGCGTGAAAATTGGCACCGATGTGCGGATGGCAGGCGTGAAGGTTGGCACGGTGACGGACTTGTCGCTAAATCCACAAACCTTCCGCGCCGATGCAACTTTCACTATGAAGAACGACATCGAGATCCCCGACGACAGCGCAATCTCCATCAGCTCCGAAGGGCTTTTGGGCGGGAATTTTGTCGAAGTTATCCCAGGCGGCTCGCCGTTCAACTTGGAAGCCGGTGGCGAGATTGAAGACACGCAAAGCTCTGTCTCCTTAATTACGCTGCTGATGAAGTTTGTGGCCGGAGATGGCGACGAATGAAGCGCTATGTCGCGACTTTTCTAATGTTGGCTCAGCCTTTGTTTGCGCAAACCACGATTGAAGGCAACAACACAGTCATTAGTCTGGGAAATGGACCTGTGGAATCAGAGACGCGCTCGTCAGCATCTAGTGCTGCGCAGGCTGTTATGCGCGGTTTGGACAAACTGGCAGGGGCGAGCGTCGATATCATCCTAACCTCTGGGGAGACGACGCAATTCGGCCCGCTGCAGATCACTATGGGCGATTGCCGCTACCCCAAAGGAAACCCGAACGGCGACGCTTTCGTTCAACTGTCTATCATAGATAGCAACACTCATAATTCAGCGTTTGAGGGGTGGATGGTCGCCTCTAGTCCGGCGCTGAATGCAATGGATCACCCGCGCTATGACGTCTGGGCGATCAGATGCAAACTTGATGACCGGACACCGTCTGTGGTTGCCGGTGAAAGTTCGCCTCGACCTCTAGAGCGGCCCGCAGGGCTCGGCGGTAACTAGCGCGAGGGATTTCGATCCCGCCCATCGACGCCAAATGTGGGGTCAGGAATTGGGTGTCGAGCAGGGTGTATCCGCCGGTTTTCAGCCTAGAAACCAGATAGGCCATGGCGATTTTTGAGGTATCTGTACGGCGCGAGAACATGGATTCCCCGAAGAATGCACCCATCAGCGACACCCCATAAGCGCCGCCCACAAGATCATCCCCCTCCCAAACTTCAACCGAGTGGGCATAACCTGCTTGGAATAAGTCCATGTAAATGCTGAATATTTGCGTGTTTATCCACGTCTCTTCGCGGTCAGCGCAACCTTCAATGACACCTGCGAAGTCGGTGTCTATTTTGATTTGGTAGGGCTCGCGCCGGATTGTTTTGCGCAAGGACTTTGAAATGTGAAACTGATCCAAAGGCATCACGCCGCGCAGTTGCGGATCAAGCCAAAACAGACTGTCATCGTCGCGGCTTTCGGCCATCGGAAAAATCCCTTGCGCATATGCGTTCAGGATTAAGTCCGGTGTCAGCTCAAGAGCAGTTTCATCTTTGGCCATGGGGCAAGAAAAGCAGGGCTGCGCTTAACGCGCAACTCCCGATTATGTGTTTTGCTCTAGCCAATGTTCCAACCAGTGGATGTTGTAGTTACCGGTTTGGACGTCTTCCTCAGCCAAAAGCGCGTGGAAGAGAGGCGTGGTGGTGTCGATACCGTCAACGATCAGCTCTCCCAACGCACGGTGCAACCGGGCCAAAGCCGCAGGGCGATCAGGGGCGTGAACGATCAATTTCCCAATCAAGCTGTCGTAATAGGGAGGGATCGAATAGCCGGCATAAAGCGCCGAGTCCATCCGAACGCCAAGACCGCCAGGAGTATGATATTGCGTGATTTTTCCGGGGCAGGGGCTGAAGTTAGGCAGCTTTTCAGCGTTGATCCGAACCTCAATCGCGTGGCCGTTCACCTCTAGGTCCTCTTGCTGGAAGGACATGTCCTCGCCAGCGGCAACCCTGATTTGCTCGCGCACCAAATCTACGCCGAAGATGGCCTCGGTCACAGGGTGTTCCACCTGTAGGCGGGTGTTCATTTCGATGAAGTAGAACTCGCCGTTTTCATACAAAAACTCGATCGTGCCAGCGCCAGCATAGTCAATGTTGGCAACCGCGTCGGCGCAAACCTTACCTATTCGCGCACGGGTTTCAGCGTCGATTGCAGGGCCAGGGGCCTCCTCAAACACCTTTTGGTGGCGGCGCTGCAAGGAGCAGTCGCGCTCGCCCAAGTGAACCGCGCGGCCTTTGCCGTCGCCAAACACCTGTATCTCAATATGGCGTGGCGTGGTCAGGTATTTCTCGATGTAGACTTCGTCGTTGCCGAAGTTGGCTTTGCCCTCGGCGCGCGCAGTTTGGAACGCGCTTTTCATCTCATCAGCGGATTGGGCAACCTTCATGCCCTTACCGCCGCCGCCAGCTGTGGCTTTGATGATCACCGGATAGCCGATTTCTTCGCCGATGCGCATGGCATCTTCAACAGAATGTACGCCGCCGCCGGAGCCGGGAACGCAAGGCACGCCAAGCTTCTTCATGGTCTCGATGGCGGTGATTTTGTCGCCCATGACACGGATGTGGTCAGCCGTTGGGCCGATGAATTTCAGGCCGTGGTCTTCAATGACCTGCACGAAACCTGCGTTCTCGGACAAGAAGCCGTAGCCGGGGTGGATTGCTTCCGCACCAGTGATCTCGCACGCGGAAATAATCGCGGGGATCGACAGGTAGCTTTCGGTGCCGGAAGGCGGCCCGATGCAGACCGCCTCGTCGGCCATGCGCACATGCATCGCGTCGCTATCGGCGGTGGAGTGAACGGCAACCGATTGGATGCCCATTTCACGCGCCGCGCGGATGACGCGCAGTGCGATTTCGCCGCGGTTGGCGATCAGAATTTTGTTAAACATGGAGATTTACTCCACGATCATCAGCGGCGCGCCGAATTCCACTGGTGTGCCATCCTCGACCAACACGCGTTTCACGGTGCCGGATTTCGGTGCAGGGATGTGGTTCATAGTTTTCATGGCTTCGATGATCAGCAAGGTTTGGCCCTCGGTCACCTTATCGCCGACGGCGGCAAATGCAGGGGTGTTTGGCTCGGCTTGCAAGTAGCAGGTGCCGACCATTGGTGATGTCACGGCACCTGGGTGTTGGGCGGGATCGTCATTGTCAGCGGCGGGCGCTGCGGCGGCGGCAGGTGCGGCGGCCGGAGCTGCGGCGGCTATAGGTGCAGGAGCGGCCGCAACCGCTTGTTGTACAACATTAACTTGCTTGGAGACGCGAACGTTTAGGCTGTCATCTTCGCCGTACTCGCGCATCACCTCAAGCTCGGTGAGGTCGTTAGTTTTTAATACTTCGGCCAACGCTTTTACGAAAGCGACGTCGCCGTCATGGGAGTTTTTTGCCATTTAATTAGTCCTCGACCGAAGTGCCGTTCTTACTTGCCAGACCATGTCCGGTAATGCGGCTTTGATTTTGCTAGTCTGCTTATAGGCCAAGGCTGATTAGGTGAAAAGATATGAATTTCCGTGGCGTAATTCGGTTAAGGATCATCTTTGGTAGGGCGCGGAACCAAGAGGTCTACATGTTCTCCTTTAGGGGGAGGCGTCTCAATTCCCTGCATGGTTCTTAAAAGTGATTGCAATTCATGCTGCTCGCGGTCGCGCAGGGCGGGGTTGTGCTGGAAATCTGGTGCGAACAAAGCCGCCGCCGACACCATCGCAGGGGCTACTTCTAGGATTTGGGATTGCCGAGCTTGTGGTCCTATAACCGGTGAGGTGCTTGGCACTTCGGCCACAACGCTTACAGCGTGATTGGGTCTGTTGGGGATCGGCATTAAGCCGGACAGGTGTTGAGAAAGCAGCGCCATCGCATTGCCCTTCCATATCAGAGGAGTCCACCCGCATCTAACGTGCGCAAATACTGTCATCAGGATCTTAACGAAGGCCATGAAAAAAGGCGTAGTTCGTGAAAACTACGCCTCAAATCTTAGTAAAATCCAGCTGGCTTAGATCGCCAGATACTCGGCGCGTAGGGCGTCATTCTCGAGCACCTCTTGCGCAGAGCCATCAAAGACCACCGAGCCAGTATCAAGGATCACAGCACGGTCGGCCAACTTCAAAGCGGCCACGGCGTTCTGCTCCACGATGATCGTTGTGATGCCTTGATCGCGGATGATTTGTAGCGTTTTCGCGATTTCTTGCACGATGACAGGAGCAAGGCCCTCGTATGGCTCGTCGAGCAGCAGCACTTTGATGTCGCGGCACAAGGCCCGTGCGATGGCTAGCATTTGCTGCTCACCACCTGAAAGGGTCACGCCCTCTTGCTTGCGACGCTCGCCCAAACGCGGGAACAAGTCGTAGACGCGTTCAATCGACCAGCCGATCGGTGGGGCGATTTGGGCCAACTGCAGGTTTTCCTCAACCGTCAGGCCAGGGATAATGCGGCGATCTTCCGGGACTAGCCCGATGCCTGCACCGGCGGCTTGATATGCGGCCATGTTGTGCAGTGGCTGGTGGTCCAGCCAAATTTCACCGTGCTGCAATTGCGGATCACCCATGCGCGCGATGGTGCGCAAGGTCGAGGTCTTGCCAGCGCCGTTGCGGCCCAGAAGGGCGAGGATTTCGCCTTCATGCACGTTAAAACTGACGCCTTGTACGATGTAGCTTTCGCCGTAGTACGCCTCGATGTCCCACACTGATAAAAAGGCGGGGGCGGTGGCCGCGTTGTTGGCGTTCTTGTTGAAGTCGGGTTTCACATTCATTTTTCCGGCTCCTAAACCTGCGCCTCACCAAGATACGCTTCGCGTACCTTCGGGTGGCCTTTGATGTTTTCTGGCGTGTCCTCGACCAATGGGGTGCCTTGCGCCAGCACCGTGATACGCTCGGCCATGGAGAACACCACGTGCATGTCGTGCTCAATAATGGCCATGGTGATGTCGCGCTTCTCCTTGATCTCTTTGAGGAGGTCGATGGTGTTGTTGGTGTCGGCGCGTGCCATGCCCGCAGTAGGCTCGTCGAGCAGCAGCAGTTTTGGCTCTTGCACAAGGCACATAGCCATCTCTAGACGGCGTTTGTCACCACGCGACAACGAGGACGCGGTCATGTGGCGTTTGTCGCTCATGCTGACGTCTTCCAAAATGGCATCGGCCATGTCCTTGATCTGCGATTGGTGGCGCACCGCGGAGATGGCGTTCAATTTGAACGATCCGTCGCGGTGGGCAAAGCAGGGGATCATGACGTTTTCATATACGGTCAGTTCGGCGAAAATCTCCGGAGTTTGGAACACGCGAGAGACGCCCATTTGGTTGATCTCGTGTGGCTTGCGGCCCAGCAAGGATTGCCCCTGAAAGGTTACCGATCCAGTGTCAGGGATCAGCTTGCCCACAAGACAGTTGAGCAGCGTGGATTTACCGGCCCCGTTCGGGCCGATAATTGCGTGTACGGTGTTTTCAGCGACGCTTAGGTTTACGTCGCCCAGTGCCTGCAGCCCGCCGAAGCGTTTGCCGACATTTTTGATCTCTAGGATACCCATGTCTAATGCTCCTTATTCAGCGGGGGTTTGGTCGGCGGCAGGGGTGTCATCTTTGACCTTCTTGCTACGGAATTTCGCAGCAATGCGTTGGCCACCTTCAACAAGCCCACCGGGCAAGAAGATAACAATCGCCATGAACATCAGGCCAAGCGTCAGGTGCCAGCCCTTGCCCACGAAGGGGTGGATGATGAGGATCACGAAGTCCTCGATGCCGTCGGGCAGGAAGGCGAACCATTGGTGCAAAACCGTGTCGTTGATCTTTGAGAAGATGTTCTCAAAGTACTTGATGAAACCTGCGCCCAAGACGGGGCCGATCAGTGTTCCTGCACCACCTAGGATGGCCATCAGCACGACTTCGCCCGAGGCCGTCCACTGCATGCGCTCGGCGCCTGCAAGCGGGTCCATAGATGCCATGAGACCACCTGCCAACCCAGCATACATGCCAGAGATAACAAAGGCCGCCAGCGTGTAGGGACGTGGGTTCAGGCCGGTGTAGTTCAAGCGCGTTTGGTTGGTTTTGATCGCCTTCAACATCAGCCCGAAAGGGGAGCGGAAGATGCGGATCGCCAAGTAGAACATGATGACCATGATGACCGCACTGAAGTAGTAACCTGTGTTGAAGTCAAAGCTCCATGCGCCCAGCTCCAACTTGAAGGTGGACTGCATCTCTTGGCCGAATAGATGCGGGATATTTGGCATCGCGTCGGAGTGGAACACTTGCGGGTCGGAGTTGTAGACCTGCAATCCTGACTCGCCGTTGGTCAGTGGCGTCAGCACTGAATAGGCAAGTGCGAACGACATTTGCGCGAAGGCCAGCGTCAGGATCGAGAAGTAGATGCCCGAGCGACGCAGCGAGATGTAGCCGATCAACAGGGCGAACAGGCCCGATGTGATCACCGACAAAAAGATGCCCGGTATGATGTTGTAACCTAGCAGCTTGAACATCCACACGGCGGAGTATGATCCGACACCCAAGAAGGCCGCGTGGCCAAAGGATAGATACCCCGTGAGGCCGAAGAGGATGTTAAACCCGATGGCAAAGATGCCAAAGATCACAAAGCGTTGCATCAAATCAGGGTAGCCCGCGTTGAACTGCGCCATCGCTGAGTCCACTGGGAACGGGTTCAAGATGAAGGGCGCGAACATCGTCAAGACCATGACGACGAGCAGCAGGGAGGTGTCTTTCTTTTCGAGACCTAGCATTGGTTTAGTCCTCCATCACACCCTTGCGACCCATAAGGCCACGAGGACGAACTAGTAGAATGATGATTGCAACGAGGTAGATGATGATTTGGTCGATGCCCGGCAGGATTTGCTTGATCTGGTTCATCGACGAGAAGCTCTCGAGAATACCTAGCAAGAAGCCCGCAAGAACAGCGCCGGGCAGAGAGCCCATGCCGCCCACCACGACCACAACGAAGCTTAGGACAAGGAAGTCCATGCCCATGTGGTAGTTGGGCGAGTTGATTGGCGCGTACATAACACCGGCCAGCCCCGCCACAGCGGCGGCGATGCCGAACATAATGGTGAAGCGTTTGTCAATGTTGATGCCCAGCAGGCCCACGGTTTCGCGGTCGGCCATGCCAGCGCGCACAACCATCCCGAAGGTGGTGAATTGCAAGAAGGCGAACACACCTGCGAGGATGATAATGGTGAAGACGAAGTACACGATCCGCCACATCGGGTAGATGATTGTGTTGGGGCCGTATCCTAGCAACTCGCCGAAATCAAAGAATCCGCGCAGCACTTCAGGTGCCGGTGTTGGGATTGGGTTCGCGCCGTAGTAAAATTTAACGATCTCTTGGATCACGATGGCCAAACCGAATGTAACTAGGATTTGGTCCGAGTGGGGGCGGCTGTAGAAGTGCTTGATAAGCCCGCGCTCCATGATGAAGCCGACGAGCAACATCACCGGAATGGCGAGCAGAATGGCCAAGGGAACCGACCAGCCGATCAGCGTCGCGCCGACCTCCGGTCCGAACCATGCCTCAACATAAGGGGTTTTGACTTTAGCAGGATTACCCAGAAAATCTGTCTTGGTCTCGTCGAGCGTTATGATCGAGAGCGTGAACAACTTTTGGAGCGTCACCGCGCAAAAGGCACCCAGCATGAACAATGCGCCGTGGGCAAAGTTCACGACGCCGAGCGTGCCGAAAATAAGGGTCAGGCCCAAGGCAATCAACGCATATGCGGAGCCTTTGTCCAAACCGTTTAAGAGTTGAAGTATGATTGCGTCCATCTTTCCCATCTCGCCTGTTGGGGTGTTCCTGCCGAAACCTCAGAGCGTGCATACGTCTGAGGTGGCGTGGTGCCGTGGCCCGCTTCTTTTGGCAGAAGCGGGCCACGTTCGTATTTATAAGCTTGGCTTACGCGCCTGGGTTACAGGAGCCCAAGTCGCCGCCCGCAAAGTCAGGGTGGTCAACTGCGTACTCAACTTGCGCACGTGGTGTGACTTCCACAACTTCGAGAAGGTCGAACTCGGATGTTGGGTTCTCTTTACCCTTCACAACCAGAACGTCTTTGAAGCACTGGTGGTCATCAGCACGGTAGTGAGTTGGGCCGTTACCCAAGCCGTCGAAGTCGTAGCCTTCGAGAGCTTCTGCGATGCCACATGGGTTAAATGTGCCAGCACGTTCTGCCGCATCCGCATAGAGAAGCGTTTGCACGTAGCATGTGTGCGCAGCCTGCGATGGTGGGAAGCCGTACTTCTCGCCGAAGGATTTAACGAATGCTTTGGAGCCTTCGTCGGTCAGGGACCAGTGCCAGTTGGTTGAACCGAAGATGCCTTTAGCAGCTTCGCCAGCACCACGAGCCATCAGGCGCGAGTAAAGTGGGACAACGATTGTGAAGTCTTTGCCGTTTGCTTGCGCATCACGAAGGCCGAACTGAACGGCTTGTGTCAACGAGTTCACCATGTCGCCACCGTAGTGGTTCAGGATCAGCGTATCCGCACCAGACTGCAGAACCGGAGTGATGTAGGATGAGAAGTCACCAGCACCAACAGGTGTTTTGACAGTGTTCACTGTCTCCCAGCCCATGCGCTCTGTGTAGGTCTTCATCGAGCCTTCTTGGCTGTAACCCCAAGTGTAGTCGGCTGTCAGGTGGTAGGCTTTACGGTCTTTGCCGTAGTTGGCCTCCAAGATTGGCGCAAGCGCCGCACCGGACATCTCGGTGTTGAAGAAGTGACGGAAGCCGTTGGCTTTTCTGTCCTTACCGGTGGTGTCGTTGGAGTGTGTCAAACCAGCCATGAAGATCACGCCAGCTTCTTGGCACAGACCTTGCACACCAATGGCCACGCCCGAAGAGGAGCCGCCAGTGATCATCACTGCTTTGTCTTTTTCAATCAGCGAGCGCGCGGAAGAGCGTGCAGCATCTGTGTTGGTTTGTGTGTCGCCTGTGACGAATTCCACTTTCTTGCCCAAGATACCGTTGCCCTTAAGGGCTTTGGACGAGAAGGTGTTCATCATGCCAGCGTCGCCGCCGCCATTCAGGTGCTCAACTGCCAGCTCATATGCGCGCAGCTCGTCGGCTCCTTCATCCGCGTATGGACCAGATTGTGGAACGTTGAAGCCCAGCGTTACTGACGAGCCTGTTGGCTCATTCAGGTAGCTGGCACCCCAAGCGGCGCCGCTGTAAATCGTCGGCATTGCCAAAGCACCGCCTGCCACTGCAGACGTCTTTAGAAAGCCACGACGTGTAAAGTTCGATTTGGACATTTAAATCCTCCCTAAGTGATTTTGGCTTCCTCCTCCTCAGGAAAAGCCGCAGCCTGAATGGTTTGCAGGCCATCCCCAGTATCGGGTAGGGTTCGTAAATCGCGCAACAAGCCATTGGGTTTGCTTTGAAAATTTGTAAACAAATGGACATTGCCAGTGCAGAAAGTGTAAAGTAATTTTCAACGCACTGCGGCAGCATGTTGGATTCGTTCATGATTTCTACACATTGCCGGTGATGGTTTGCAGGAGGTCACATGCCAAAATCAGCTTTAACCGGCTCTCGAATCCGAGAGCACCGCTTGATGCGAGGCCTCAAACAGGCTGACTTGGCGCGTCAAATAGGCATATCCGCAAGCTATCTTAATCTAATTGAACACAACCGCCGCAGAATCGGAGGCAAGACCTTGTTGTCTCTGTCCGAGGTGCTGGGAATTGATCCATCTATCCTGAGCCAAGGGGCGGAGCGAGCCGTCGTAGCTGAGCTGCAAGACGCGGCCGCATCGGATGCGGACACCGTGGTGGAGCTGGATCAGATAGAGGATCTTGTGGCGCGGTTTCCCGGGTGGGCCGCGAAAATCACCGCCCAACACCGGCGTCTTCGCGCATTGGAGCAAACAGTTGGCGGGTTGAACGACCGCCTGACCCATGACCCCGTTTTGTCGGATAAGATGCATGAGGTGCTCTCGACGGTTTCGGCCATTCGCTCGACCGCCTCCATCTTGGTGGCGACCCCGGATCTTGGGGCCGAATGGCAGGCGCGCTTTTATTCGAATATCGACACGGAAAGCCGCAGGCTGGCGGATAGCTCGGCCTCGATGGCGGCGCATCTGGATCACTTGTCGCGCAAGGAGGCGAGCAGTGCGACGCCGCTAGAGGCAGTTTTTGCCGCATTGGATTCGCGCGGTTACCATCTCGAAGAGTTGGAGAAGGGCGCCACCCCAGAAGAGCTCGCAGGCAAGATGGCTGAAGTCGACAGCGAGGAGGCACGCGAATTAGCGCTAGATTATTTTGCCAACTACCGCGCGGATGCAGCGGCGATGCCGCAAGACGAGTTTACGCAAGCGGCAATTGAGTTGAAATTTGACCCTGCGGGTTTGGCTACGCGTTTCAATGTCCCGCTCGAAGCCGCGTTTCGCCGTCTTGCAAGTCTGCCACGTAGCGCCACCGTGCCCGACATCGGGCTGGTCAGTTGTGATGCGGCCGGTGCGTTGCTCGCACGCAAGTCCCCATCGGGTTTGGCTCTGCCGTGGTTTGGGGCAGGCTGTCCACTTTGGCCATTATATACCGCGCTAAGGTCACCGGGGGTACCCATTCGACAAGTGATTGAAAGTGAAGACCGCGCGCAATTCATCGCCTTGGCCTTGGCACACCCATCTGGCCCGTTACGCTTTGATCACCCACCTGTTTATCAAGCGATCATGCTGTTGATTGCGCAGGATGCGGAGGTTTCCGAGAGCGCAATACAGGTCGGTAGTTCGTGCCGTGTTTGCGCGCGCACACACTGTGCTGCACGGCGAGAGCCGACTGTAATTACGCAAAGCTGACAATTTGGCATTTTGACAACTGATCAGTTTAAGGCCTAATGGTCTTAAGCGGCCAAACTTGGGGAGGTGAGGGTCATGTCAAAATCAGTTTTACTGGTCGAAGACGAACCTAATATTATCGAGGCGATCAGCTTTCTTTTGGAGCGCGATGGCTGGACCGTGCGTATTCATTCGCAAGGGTCCGACGCGGTTGAGGCGGTTGAGCGCGTCAAGCCGAATGTCCTGGTGTTAGATGTCATGCTGCCTGGTCGTAGCGGGTTTGACATCCTTAAAGACTTGAGAAATGACAATACTACTAAGGACTTACCTATCTTGATGCTGACTGCGCGCGGCCAAACCAAGGATCGCGAATTGGCGGAAAGCTACGGGGTGAGCCACTTCATGACCAAACCATTCTCCAACGAGGAGATGCTGGGCAAGGTGCGAGAACTCTACGCCGCCTCCACTGACAAGGTCTAGGATTTGGGATGCCGGAATCACCGCAACCCAAAGGGCAGGGCCGGCGCCGGATTGGTCTAACCAGCAACAACACCAATTCGCGCAGTTTGTTTTTGGAACGCCGCGTTTATCAGCACCGCCGCCTCAGTGATGCGGCAAAACTGCTTCCAATTGTTGGCCTGTTCCTATTCGTCATGCCCGCCCTTTTGCTGGGCACGCCCAATGCTGGCAACCAATCGGGAACGACTGCCTTGCGGCTGGTCTATTTCTTCTTTGTCTGGATTTGCCTGATCGGGACCTGCGCCACGATTGCGCGTGGATTGGCAGGAGCCGATGCGCCAATCGACGAAAGCCGCGATAAAGATAAAGACGACGAGGGCCACAGTTAATGGTCAGCTTCAATATTCTGATCACTGTGGCGCTGGTTTACACGATGGTGCTGTTTGGCGTGGCCTTCTACGCGGACCAACACGAAGAGCGAGGTCCGTCCAAATGGCTGCGATCGCCTTGGACTTACACGTTGTCACTAAGCGTCTATTGCACGGCGTGGACCTTTTATGGCGCGGTGGGGAATGCGGCGCGGTCGGGGTTGGAGTACCTGACCATCTACATGGGTCCAACGATTGTGTTTCTCGCGTGGTGGTGGCTCTTGCGCAAATTGGTGCGGATCGGCAAGGCGGAGCGGATTACCTCCATCGCGGACATGATCTCCAGCCGCTACGGCAAGTCCTCGGCCATCGCGGTGATTGTGACCGTGCTGTCCATCGCGGGCACCACGCCTTATATAGCACTTCAGTTGCAATCGGTGACCTTGTCGATGGCGGTGTTCACTGACTTCCCCAACGAGGTAGCACGCGATTCAGACCTGAACTCCACCGCATTTTGGCTGTCTGTTGGTCTTGCCTTGTTTACCATCGTCTTTGGTACGCGAAACTTGGACGCAAACGAGCGCCACCACGGCGTTGTAACCGCCATCGCGCTAGAGGCAATCGTGAAGCTGGTGGCATTGCTTGCTGTCGGCATCTTCGTGGTTTGGGGCGCCTCAGGCGGGTTATCGGACACCATGCAAGTGATCGAGGCCAGCCCTGTTTCACGTTGGGAGCCCAGCCCAAGTCGTTGGACTGCCATGATATTCCTGTCGATGGCTGCCATCATTTGCCTGCCGCGCATGTTTCAGGTTCTGGTGGTTGAGAACTCGGACGAGCGGCACCTGCGGATCGCCGCTTGGGCGTTTCCGGCCTACCTGATGGCGATGAGCCTGTTTGTTTTACCCATTGCGGTGGTCGGGCTGGCCGTGATGCCCGATGGGGCCAACCCAGACCTGTTTGTGTTAACCCTACCGCTTGAATTGGGACAAGAGGGGCTTGCGCTTTTGGCGTTCCTTGGTGGGTTTTCGTCGGCCACATCAATGGTGATCGTGGCTTCCATTGCGTTGGCGACTATGGTGTCGAACCATATTGTGGTGCCGATTTGGCTGAAAACTCGAACCGGTGGCGCGACCATGTCCGGCGATATGCGCCGTGTGGTTTTGTTGTCGCGCCGGATTTCAATCGCGGCCGTTTTGGGGCTTGGCTACACCTACTACCGCACCACGGGGGGGACGGCGGCGCTCTCGGCCATCGGCCTCGTTAGTTTCGCAGGGGTGGCACAGGTGGTGCCGGCCCTTCTTGGCGGCTTGTTCTGGCGCGGAGCCACACGTCGCGGGGCCATCGCGGGGTTGATCGTGGGCTTCGGGCTGTGGCTTTACACGTTGTTCATACCGGCGATCGGCGCGTTTCCGATGTCGATGCTGGACCATGGCCCGCTAGGACTAGAGTTTTTACGTCCGCAAGCCTTGATGGGCGTACAGGGGATGGACCCATTGGTGCACTCCATGTTCTGGTCTATTTCATTGAATACAATGGCTTTTGTTGTGGTGTCCTTGGTGTCGTTCCCAACCCCGATGGAGCGATTGCAAGGGGCCACTTTCGTCAACGTTTTTGACCGCGGCGACGGGGCCATCGCCCCAATTGGCGGGCAGGCGGAAGCCGAGGACCTATTGGTCATGGCGCAGCGCCTGCTTGGTGCGCGAGAGGCGCAAACCTTGTTCCAAAAAGAGGCAGAACGCCAAGGCAAGGCGGGCTACTTGCCGGATGCCACCCCCGATTTCATCACCCTGTTGGAGCGCGAACTTGCAGGCTCTGTGGGCGGTGCGACAGCCCACGCGATGATCGCACAAATTAACGGTCAGGCCTCTATTACGGTGCGGGACTTGCTAGCGGTGGCGGACGAGAGCGCGCAGATGCTGGAATACTCCAGCAAGCTGGAAACGCAGTCCTTTGAGTTGGAGAAAACCGCGCGAAAACTGCGCGAGGCCAACGCCAAGCTGACCGCACTTTCTGTGCAAAAAGACGCGTTCCTGAGCCAGGTTAGCCACGAGTTGCGCACGCCGATGACGTCGATCCGCTCGTTTTCGGAATTTCTGATGGAAGGCGGGATGGATGACGCGGCACGCGCCCGCTACTCAGGCATCATCCACGAGGAAAGCATCCGTCTGACGCGCCTGCTTGATGACCTGCTGGACCTTAGCGTGTTGGAAAACGGGCAGGTGGTCTTGAACAAGCAAGAAGCCAATTTGCGTGACTTGTTGGACCGCGCAGTGGCGTCCTCAGGATTGAGCGACCGCAAGGAAGGGGGGCTGTCTGTTCGCCGCAAAATGGAGCGCGAGAATGTGACGCTGAACACAGACACGGACCGGTTAAGTCAGGTGCTTATCAATTTGATCTCCAACGCGCAGAAATATTGCATTGCCGATAAGCCGCAATTGAAAATCCTTGTGACCGCATCCCGCAACAGCGTTGATATAGATTTCGTTGACAATGGAATGGGTATAGCGCCCAAGGACGCGTCGGTGATCTTTGAGAAGTTCGCGCGTTTGAGTGACCAAGCGGCCGCCGGTAGTGCGGGGCTTGGGTTGGCGATCAGCCGCGAGATAATGCACCGTTTGGGGGGAAGTCTGGATTATGTTCCGGGGCAGGGTGGTGCGGCATTCCGGGTGCATTTGCCATTGTCGCGAGACTAAACTCAGGTTGTGATAATTTAATTCCCTCAAATTGATGCGGTTAATCAATTCGCAGGAACTTGCGGTCAAATCTACCTTGGAACAACCCAAGAACACGCAGGTAGATAACGTGACCGGACCTAACACCGCATTGGCGCTCATGGTGCGCCCCAGCAAACCCAAACGCGGTGCCAGCCATATATTGCTTGAGGAGATAGCGGATAGCTTGTTTCGTGGACCTGCGAAGGTGGATCACGGGATCGATTTGCTCATTCGCGAGACCCATGCTTGCCGCCTGTCGCAGGGAAAGGCATTGGCGCAAATCCCAGATATCGCAGTGCCTCATATGTTGGAAGGCCGCGAAGGCGCAAAGGCATTGATCGTGTTTGATGGGGCTTTGGTTGATGCGTTGATCGAGCAGCAAACCTTGGGCCGTATATCTGCCGCCCCAAGGGTTGAGCGCCCTGTCACCGCGATTGACGCGGCCTTGAGTATGGGGTTCGCGGTTTCCCTGACTTCTAAACTGGCGGAGGTGAGCGTGGATCGCCGCGACGCCAAAGCCCTGACAGGATATAGTTGCGGCAGCTCACAAACAGACCGCGCGGCCCTAAGCCTGTCCCTGTCGGAGCCGGCTTATGATGTCTTGAAAGTCACGCTAGATTTGGGCCCCGGTCTGAAAACCGCGCAAGCAATACTCTTGTTCCCTGCAGCGAAAGAGGTCGAAAAGCCTAAGCCGAAGAAGATCAATCCGGCAATGGTCGCTGCCCTTAAGGATTGCGATCTGCAGGTGACGGCGCATCTCCCTTCGATCCGCTTGCCAGCCACGACGTTACTGGGCTTAGAGGAAGGCTCCGTCATCCCGCTGCCGCAAGATATCTTGTTTCGCACTCATTTGTGCGACCGTGATGGGGTGTTGATCGGGAAGGGACGTTTGGGCCAGCTGAACGGATGCCGTGCATTTCGCCTGGACGGGCCGGAACAGTCCCCAATGAACGAGGTCCCATTGGAGCAAGTCGCTCAGCTTCCGCCGGATGTGGAGGTGACGCAAACCAGCCCCGACGTCGCGTTGCCGCCACTGAATGACCTGCCGCCTGAGGTATCACCTGAGTTGCCACCTGAGTTATCGCCAGCGGAGCTGCCTGCGGTGCCATAGTTCCCAAAAGAAAAAGGCACCCCCGAAAGGATGCCTTTTCCGAATTGCTTACCGCGGGAAATTAGCAGCTGTAGTACAGTTTGTATTCCATTGGGTGAGGTGTGTGCTCGTAGGCGTAAACCTCTTCCCACTTCAGCTCTGCATAGCCCTCGATTTGCGACTTGGTAAACACGTCGCCAGCCAACAAGAACTCGTGATCTTCTTCCAAAGCGTCCAGAGCTTCGCGAAGCGAGCCACAGACAGTTGGGATGTTTGCCAACTCTTCTGGTGGCAGATCGTAGAGATCTTTGTCGGACGATGGGCCCGGGTCGATTTTGTTTTTGATGCCGTCAAGGCCAGCCATCAGAAGGGCCGCGAAGCACAGGTATGGGTTCGCAGCTGGATCTGGGAAGCGAGCTTCTACGCGCTTTGCCTTGGGGGATTCGGCCCATGGGATACGTACACAGCCCGAGCGGTTACGTGCGGAGTAGGCGCGCAGAACCGGAGCCTCAAAGCCTGGGATCAGGCGTTTGTAGGAGTTGGTCGACGGGTTGGTGATCGCGTTCAGCGCCTTGGCGTGCTTCAGGATACCACCGATGAAGTACAAAGCTTCTTGCGACAGGTCAGCGTATTTGTCGCCCGAGAACAAAGGCTTGCCGTCTTTAAAGATCGACATGTTCACGTGCATACCGGTGCCGTTGTCACCTGCGATTGGCTTCGGCATGAAGGTCGCCGATTTGCCGTAGGCGTGTGCCACGTTGTGGATCACGTATTTGTACTTTTGCAGCTCGTCCGCTTGGTGTGTCAAGGAGCCAAAGATCAAGCCCAGCTCGTGCTGGCAGGACGCCACTTCGTGGTGGTGCTTGTCGACCTTCATGCCCATGCGCTTCATGGTGGACAGCATTTCCGAGCGCAGGTCTTGAACCGCGTCAGTTGGGTTGACGGGGAAGTAGCCGCCTTTGATGCCTGGGCGGTGGCCCATGTTGCCCATTTCGTATTCGGAGTCGGAGTTCCAAGATGCGTCTTGGGCGTCAACTTCGAAGGACACTTTGTTCATCTCAACCGAGAAGCGAACGTCGTCGAACAAGAAGAACTCAGCTTCTGGGCCGAAGTAGGACACGTCACCGATACCTGTTGTTTTCAGGTAGGCTTCCGCTTTTTCGGCTGTGCCGCGTGGGTCACGGTCGTAAGGCTCCATGGTGTCTGGCTCTACGATGGAGCAGTGCACACAGATGGTTTTCTCGGCGTAGAAGGGGTCCATATACGCGGATTTCGCGTCTGGCATCAGCTTCATGTCGGATTCGTCGATGGATTTCCAACCCGCGATCGAGGAGCCGTCAAACATGAAGCCCTCTTCCAGGAAGTCCTCATCGACGAGGTCAGCCACGATAGTCACGTGCTGCAGCTTGCCGCGTGGGTCGGTGAAACGGATGTCGACGTATTCAACACCCTCGTCTTTGATGGTTTTCAACAGATCTTTGTTGCTCATCTGACGGTTCCTCTTCTGTCAGTTAAGATTGTATTCAATTACAGCGCGTCGTCGCCGGATTCACCGGTACGAATGCGAATGGCTTGCTCCACAGTGGAGACGAAGATTTTGCCGTCGCCGATTTTATCGGTTTTAGCGGCTTCGATGATCGCTTCAATAGCGCCATCCAGCAGGTCGTCGGCCAGCACTACTTCGATTTTAACTTTTGGCAGGAAGTCTACGACGTATTCTGCGCCGCGATAGAGCTCGGTATGACCTTTTTGGCGGCCAAAACCTTTGACCTCGGTCACGGAGAGGCCTTGAATGCCCAACTCTTGTAACGCTTCTTTCACTTCGTCCAATTTGAACGGCTTGATAATAGCTTCAATCTTTTTCATCGCAGATCGACTCCCTTTGCTGCTCGTAGTTGCGTCAGATCACTTTCAATTCGGAGGTACAATTGGCAGACTGGTGAAGGAGTATATAGGTCCCTCGCTGATACATGATGTGATTAAATTTTAGGCAGTATGGCGCGAAATCGTGCGAAAAGAAAACTTTTACATGCGGAGCGACGCGATGCTGCTGATCTCGCGGTCACATTTCATACTAACACCCAAAGCCACGACAATGTAGTTGGGGCCTATTGGCTCTCTATGTGTTTGTTAAGGATATTGGTTCATGAACTTGAACATTTCACCATCGCAACTCGACCTTCTTCGCAAGCGCTCCGATCAACATAAATTCGATCATGGCGCGGCCCTTGTTTTAACTGGGCCGGCATATAGCACCGGTGCCGCGCGACTGACGGCGATGGCAGCGTTGCGCGTTGGGGCAGGGGTGGTGACTGTTGGCGCGCCGCAAGACGCCTTGCCTGAATGCGCGATACATTTGACGGGAATCATGCTGCGTGAGGTGTCGGAAGCCTTGGATCTATCGCTGATCTTGGCCGAGGACGCGCGGATCAATGCGATTTGTATAGGGCCCGCCTTCGGTTTGGAGCGCGAGCAAGCCTTGATTCTTCGCGCGGCGCTGGCCACCAAGCGCGCGATGGTTTTGGATGCAGATGCGCTGACCTTGATGGCGCAGGACCGCGAGTTGTTCACCCAGCTGCACGAAAACTGCGTGCTGACCCCACATGCGGGCGAGTTTAGACGCCTGTTTCCGGGATTAGGCGAGGATGAGACCCCGTTTACCTTGGATGAAAAGAAGGACGCCACGCAGCGCGCGGCAGATTTGTCTGGGGCAGTAGTGCTATATAAAGGGGCGCAGACAACCATCGCGACCCCCGAATGTCCTACTGTAGCTGTTGTGGACACTGTCTCCGAGCCAAATGCAGCATACCTGGCGACGGCGGGGGCGGGCGATGTCTTGGCAGGCTTGATCACGGGCTTGCTGGCTAAAGGGGCAAGGCCAGATTTTGCGACCGAGGTCGGAGCGCTGCTGCACGCCAAGGCCGCTGCAATGCTTGGGCCGGGGCTCATCGCCGAGGATTTACCGAAGCAAATCCCATCTGTATTTCGCGAATTGGGTGTTTAGTTGTGTTTTAACGAGTGTGGTGGTGTGGAGCCTCGTTATACCGAGGCTCCGTCTGCCAAAATAATAACGCTAGATAGCAAGGTCGTGCTTAAATCACGGCCTTATGCGGCAGCGTAAATATCCTCTGGGCCCATTACGGAAGCCTCAGCGTAGTCGGAGATGACTTCGAGACCGTCTGCATAGAAGACCTCTTCGCTGTCAAAGCGAAGCTGGTAGACATCGTGCAAAGCCAACTCTTGCTCTTCAGCGATGTATTTGCCGTCAACCATTGTGCTAATGTTCGCGATAACCATGTCACGGCCAAATAGCATTTCGGCGCGCCAGTCGCGAACCATAACCTCTTGGTCAGGTGCGATCATCATGTCAGCGTTTGGACGCGAGAAGCCGAGTGTGCCGTGACCAACGCGAATGGGGCGCATCATGTGGGATTCTACGTGCAAGTCCGAAAGGGTGCGCATTCCGTTGCGAGTGACGATGCGCTCACCAGCTTTCAAGCTGGAGATTGGCACATAGCCGCGCATTGTCAAAATTTGTGAGCCGCCAAGAAGGCCGGTCACTTTGTTTTCAGTTTCCCTGTGGAAGTTTTGGTTCATGTTGGCAGACATGTTATTTTCCCATTCGTTTATATTTTTATCCGATGAACAATGTTTGATGGCCAAATGAGGCAAAATCTGGACGTGACCCTGACGAGTCCAAGGCCATGTCGGGATAAAACTGCGGCGAATGGGGCTATGGGTAAGGCTTCCCTTACCATTTGATTTCGAAATTCGTAATTTTCGTCTCGCATCCTGTGGCGGGCTTTGCTACATGGGCGCGAAGCAGGCAAAAGAGGCGACTCTTTTGCAAGCAACGAAATGCGGGTGTGGCGGAATTGGTAGACGCACCAGATTTAGGTTCTGGCGCCGCAAGGCGTGGGGGTTCAAGTCCCTTCACCCGCACCATTATATATAAGGACGACTGAAATGAAGGTCACCGAGACCCTGAACGAAGGCCTCAAGCGCGGCTACAACATCGTAGTCACCGCGGCTGAGCTGGAAGAGAAAGTGAACGAAAAGCTTCTCGAGGCGCAGCCCGAAGTTGAGATGAAGGGTTTCCGCAAAGGCAAAGTGCCTATGGCGCTGCTGAAAAAGCAGTTCGGTGAACGCGTGATGGGCGAAGCGATGCAAGAAAGCATCGATGGCGCTATGTCCAAGCACTTTGAAGAAACTGGCGACCGCCCTGCGATGCAGCCAGAAATCAAAATGACAAACGAAGACTGGAAGCCGGGCGACGACGTTGACGTCTCCGTTGCTTATGAAGCGCTGCCAGAAATTCCTGATGTGGACCTGAAATCGATCAAGCTGGAAAAGCTGGTTGTTAAGGCGGAAGACAAAGACATCGAAGAAGCATTGGCCAACTTGGCTGAGAACGCTCAAAACTTCGAAGACCGCAAAAAAGGCTCCAAGTCTAAAGACGGCGACCAAGTCACCATCGACTTCCTTGGTAAAGTAGACGGCGAGGCCTTTGAAGGCGGCGCGGCTGAAGATTACCCGCTGGTTCTGGGCTCCAACTCCTTCATCCCAGGCTTTGAAGAGCAATTGGTTGGCTTGAAAGTTGACGAAGAAGCCGAAGTTAAAGTCGACTTCCCTGCTGAATACCAAGCAGAGCACCTCGCTGGCAAAGCCGCAGTGTTCGAATGCAAAATCAAAGCAGTTAAAGAGCCTAAAGCCGCTGAAGTGAACGACGAGCTGGCCAAACAGTTCGGCGCTGACGATCTGGAAGCACTGAAAGCACAGGTTGCCGAGCGTTTGGAAGCTGAGTTCGGTGGCGCATCGCGCGCAGTTCAAAAGCGCAAGCTGCTGGACGAGCTGGACACATTGGTTAAGTTTGAGCTGCCACCTTCCTTGGTTGATGCTGAAGCTGGCCAAATCGCTCAGCAGTTGTACCATGAAGAGAACCCAGAAGCGGCTCAAGCTGAGGAACAACCTGAGATTGAAACGACTGATGAGCACAAAGGTTTGGCCGAGCGTCGCGTACGCCTAGGTCTGCTGTTGGCTGAAATGGGCCGCAAGAACGAGATCGAAGTCTCCGACGCGGAAATGACCCAAGCCATCATGAACCAAGCCCGCCAATACCCGGGCCAAGAACGTCAGTTCTTCGAGTTCGTTCAGCAAAACCAACAGATGCAGCAGCAAATGCGCGCACCTATCTTTGAAGACAAAGTCGTCGACTATGTTTTCGAGCTGGCTGAAGTCAAAGAAAAGACCGTTAAAAAGGCGGATCTTGAGAAAGCTGTTGAAGCTTTGGAAGAAGAAGCTTCCTAAACCTCTGACTTACAATGATTTTTTGAAGGTCGCCCTTGCGGGCGGCCTTTTTTGTTGTTCTGCTGTCCAGTCCAAAATGCCGCTGCAATGGCTCACATTTGCTGAAATGTTGTCATATTTCACCGCCAGATTGTTTCCATCTAATTTACGGTAAGGGAAACGTAATGACTTTGATGGATTACACATTAGACGGACCGGAACAGCAGTCATCCGTGGACGTAAAGCACTCATCGCGAGGATACCGTGTTCAAGAAGTTAAGCCAGATGGCTCTCTCTCTTATGTTGCTAGAATCGCGGCTGTCGCGACCTGCTTGGGGTTGATAGCCGCTGGCGGAATGGTCTGGACGCTGGCAGATGCGAACTTCCCAGGTGATCCAATATTATCGAAAGTCATGCTGTCTTCGGTTTTGTTCATTGTTGCCTCTGCTTTTGTCTTTAGCGGCGCCCTTTCCGGAAAGAGCGGCGAGGTGCAAGTCGACCTTAAAGGGCGTGTTCTGCATGTGGTGTGTCACGGGATTACGGGGTTCAAGCGTTCCCGCACAACGTTTCGTTTTGAGGAAATCACCCGCATTGATCTTGAAGGTAGCAACCTGATGACTGACCTGCGCAGTGTTCTGACCCGTTGGGACTACGGGCGTATCAATTTGCGCGCCCATGGGGATCACCGCGTTAAACTATTTGGTGGCGACATGATGGAGTTAGAACCATTGCTACGTCGCCTGCGCGCAGACACTGGCGTTGCCTAATTTTAAACTGCCTTTTTAGCATCTATTTGGCCGCTCCTTCGGGGGCGGCTTTCTTCGTGAAGAATATTCCGCAAAGAAAAAGGCCGCCTTAGAAAAGGCGGCCTTAAATCTGTAAGAAGTGAAGAGGGGCTTACTCCTCGTCTTTAACTTCTTCTTCTGCTGGGGCTTCAGGAGCCGCGTCAGTCAATTCGTCGTCGTCAGCCGCCGCAGCGCCCATATCGTCGAACAGTTCGGAAATTTCGAACTCAGCTTCAGCTTCTGCTTCAGCTGCCAGCTCTTGGATGGACTTGCCGGAGGCTTGCAGTTCTGCTTCTTCAACAGAGCGTGCCACGTTCAGTGCGAATGTGGTGTCCACTTCAGGGTGCAGACGTACAATCACCTCATGAACGCCGAGGTATTTAATCGGGCGTTCCAGCACGACTTGGCCGCGGTCGATCGTGAAGCCTTCGGCTGTGGCACTGTCTGCTGCGTCACGTGTTGTAACGGAGCCGTACAGAGCGCCAGCGTCAGATGCCTGACGAATCACAATGAACTGTTGGCCGCCAAGTTTGTCAGCCATTGCTTCGGCTTCTTTCTTGGTTTCCAAGTTGTTGGCTTCGAGCTGCGCTTTTTGCGCTTCAAAAACCGCCATGTTGGCTTTGGTCGAGTTCATCGCCTTGCCTTGTGGCAAGAGGTAGTTGCGGGCGTAGCCCGGCTTTACGTCTACGATCTCGCCCATTTGGCCGAGTTTAGCGACGCGTTCCAGAAGGATAACTTGCATGTGCTTTGCTCCTTACTTCACTGCGTAGGGCAGAAGGGCCAAGAAACGTGCGCGTTTGATGGCACGGGCCAGCGCACGCTGGTTCTTGGCGCCAACAGCGGTGATACGCGATGGGACGATTTTGCCACGCTCGGAAACGTAGCGCTGCAGGGTGCGAGTGTCTTTATAGTCGATCTTCGGGGCGTTATCGCCCTCAAACGGATCGGACTTACGACGGCGGAAAAATGGTTTAGCAGCCATGGTTTAGCTCCTTATTTTCAAGTCAACAATATTAGTTGCGAGGGCGGCGTTCACGCTCGTCGCGCTTCTGCATCTGAACGGATGGGCCTTCTTCGTGCTCGTCGACCTTGATGGTCAGAACACGCATGACGTCGTCATGCAGGCGCATCAGGCGTTCCATTTCCTGAACAGCTGGGGCAGGTGCATCTGAACGAACGAATGCGTAGTGGCCTTTGCGGTTTTTGTTGATCTTGTAGGCCATAGTCTTCAGGCCCCAGTACTCGTGCTCGACAACTTTGCCGCCATTGTCCGACAGGACTGCGGAGAAGTGCTCGATAAGACCTTCAGCTTGTGTGTTGCTCAGGTCTTGGCGCGAGATAAACACGTGCTCATACATTGGCATGTGTAATTCCTCTTACTTTTAAGGCGTGCTTCACAGGACGGGCATCTTGGACCTTCGCACCCATCCACGAGTGGCATCGCGGTTCAAATAGTTTCACGAAGGTTCGCGCGGTATAGCAGGGATGGGGCAGGGCGCAAGGGGTTTGGCCCTTGTTTTTAAGATTGTTCGGGCGATCAACTGTTTCGCATATATGCACACAATCTGTTGATCAGGGTGGAATTGCCTTTCCAAGCCAAGAATAGAAAATAACATTCGCTCTACGCCATTTTGAAAAGGACCATCCATCATGAAATCCCTCGTTCTTGCCGCCGCTTTCGCGCTGGCCTCCACTGCTTCCTTCGCGGCTGACAAATACAAGCTAGACGCCAGCCACAGCCAGATCGTTTTCAGCTATAACCACCTTGGTTTTTCCACGACATATGGCATGTTTTCGGGCTTTGAAGGCGAAATCGCCTATGATGAGGCACACCCAGCCGAGTCTTCGGTAAGCGTGTCCATGCCGGTTGCAGGCATGTTTACGGGGTGGGAAAAGCGCACAGCACATTTCCTTTCTCCTAAAATGCTAGACGCGGCATCGGGTGGCGTTATCGCCTTCACATCTACCGGTATCGAAGTGACTGGCGAAAAGACCGCAAAGATTACAGGCGACTTGGCCATCAACGGCACAAGCAAGCCTATCGTTCTGGACGCAGTTCTGAACAAATCCGGCAAGCACCCACAAAGCGAAAAAGAATGGTTGGGCTTCAACGCGACGGCCACTGTTCTGCGCTCCGAGTATGGTGTTGATCTTGCTGTTCCATATGTAAGCGACGAAGTCGAAATTCAGATTTCTGTAGAAGCTGAAAAAGTTGAATAATTAAAGCACCTTGGTGCTAAACACAGCTAAGCCCCGTCGGTAGTGTAACCGGCGGGGTTTTTGTTTTGGCGGATTGGAAGGGGCATCTGCAATTGACAGCATTCTCAAGAAAATGCACAAATTTCGAAATTATCTAATAATATTGAAATTTGTGCTTGGGAGGGCCTCATGTCAAAACTACCTACCGCAGCCGTTATTGGGCTGGGTTCTATGGGCTGGGGTGCTGCAGTTTCATTGCTAAGGGCTGGCATCACCACGCAGGGCGTCGATATCCGTGAGGACGTGCTGGAAGCCTTTGCCGCAAAGGGCGGTGATAGCCATGCTTGCGTGAGTGACGCTTGCGCAGGGGCTGATGTGGTGCTCATTTTCGTTGTGAACGGGGAGCAGGCCGAGGACGTGTTGTTCGGGGCGGGCGGAGCGGTTGCTGCCGCAAAACAAGGCACGGTCTTTGTCACATGTGTTACCATGGAACCGTCGCGGGCCGTGGACCTTGCGCAGCGCATCGAGGCGGCGGGCATGTTGGCGATTGACGGACCGGTATCGGGCGGCTCGGCCAAAGCACTGACCGGCGAGATGACGATCATGGCCGCAGGACGCGCCGAGGCATTTGACGCGGCTGAAGCCTGTTTGGACGCGATTGCCACCAAGGTTTACCGCTTGGGCGACGAGGCTGGCAAAGGCTCTCAGGTGAAGATGATTAACCAGCTTTTGGCTGGCGTCCACATTGCAGCAGCGGCGGAGGCCATGACATTGGGCGCCAAGATCGGGCTGGATTTGGGCATGCTGCATGAGGTTATTCAGGAATGCGCGGGCAACTCTTGGATGTTCGGCAACCGTGGAGCGCATATCGTGGAGGGGGATTACACCCCGCATTCAGCGGTAGATATTTTCGTCAAAGACCTTGGCATTGTGACGGGCGAGGCGGACACGCATCCGGTACCTTTGTCCGAAACCGCATTGGCCTTGTTTAAAGAGGCCTCGGCGGCGGGCATGGGGCGCGAAGACGACGCGGCGGTGGCTAAGTTGTTGGCAACTAAGGGCGGCATCACCTTGCCGGGTATGGCATGACGGTTCTTGGTTGCATCGCGGATGACTTTACAGGGGCCACCGATTTAGCGGGGCTTCTGGCGCGATCGGGTGTGAGGGTGAACCTGCATATGGGCGTCCCCGATGCGCCGCCCACGGATACGGCGGCCTTCGAGGTGATTGCCCTAAAGTGCCGCACGGAGCCGGTGGCGGAGGCCGTGGCCGAATGCCTGCGCGCGCTGGAGTGGCTGCAAGCTGCGGGCGCAGCACGGTTCTTTTGGAAGTATTGCTCAACCTTTGACAGCACGGCGCAAGGCAACATCGGCCCTGTGGCAGAGGCCCTGATGGCGCGGCTTGGGGCGGATCAGACGATTTATTGCCCTGCATTCCCAGAGAATGGCCGTTCGATCTTCATGGGCAACCTGTTTGTGGGGGAGCAACCCCTTGGCGAAAGCCCGATGAAAGATCACCCGCTGACCCCAATGCGCGACAGCAATTTGATGCGCTTGTTGGAGCCGCAGGTTACACGCCCCGTTGGGTTGGCGAACCGGTTGGTGGTCGAGAAGGGCGCGGACGCCTTGCGTGCCCGATTGGCGGAGTTAAAGCAAAATGGCGTGGCGCATGTGGTCGTGGACGCTGTGTCGAACGACGACCTGCAAGTGATCTCAGAGGCTTGCCGCGACATGACGTTCCTGACGGGGGGCAGCGCCGTCGCGATGGCATTGCCGGAGTTGTATCTAAAGGACGGCACCCTTGATGCAGACGCACCGAAGATGGCGACGCCTAAGTTGCCGGAAGCAGCGATAGTTTTGTCGGGCAGCTGCTCGGCCATGACGCGCGCGCAAGTTTCCGACTATCTGAGGCAGGCCGATGGCTACCGTCTGGACCCGCTGGAACTGGCGCAAGAAGGCGTAGGTGCGGCGCTGGCTTGGTTGGAAAAGCAGCCTTTAGAGAGCGCCAAGATTATCTATGCCACAGCGGAGCCTTCTAATGTGAAGGCTGCGCAAGACAAATTGGGCATCGCCAAAGCGGGCGCATTGGTCGAGGACGCTTTAGCCACCTTGGCCGTGAAAGCACGCGAACTTGGTACGCGGCGTTTCGTCGTGGCTGGGGGCGAGACTTCAGGCGCCGTGACCAAGGCGCTAGGTGTGACACGGCTGACCATCGGCGCCGAGATCGCCCCCGGTGTGCCGTGGTGCTTTGCCCAAAGCGCGGGCGAGGAGATCGCTGTGACGCTGAAATCCGGCAACTTCGGTGCGGAGAGCTTCTTTAGTGACGCCTTGACGAAGCTCTAGTTACGGGTGGCGGTTAGCTCTACGCCTACCCCAACGGCGAAACTGACGGAGCCTTCGCCGGGGTAGGATTCACCGACCTTGAAGTCCTTGCGGTCCAAACTTGACTGGGCCTGCATGGTGGCCGTGTCGCCATCGATCTGGAGCGTGAAGGGCAGGTTCACGGGCGAGGTGGTGCCTGCAAGCGTCAATG
Organism: Litoreibacter sp.; assembly: GCF_039974535.1. Lineage (GTDB taxonomy): Bacteria > Pseudomonadota > Alphaproteobacteria > Rhodobacterales > Rhodobacteraceae > Litoreibacter. Next base: position 455,434 of record NZ_JBDWIU010000012.1, read on the forward strand.
TCCCGTTGGCGGTGTAGCCGTCCCCATCTGCTAGGATGTCGGCCTTGAAGGTGGCGGTGTCATGGGTGGCGGCGTCCAAGAATTCTGGCCCGATGGCTTGCCCCGTGATGGACCCCAAGGTGAGGGAGGCGATGGCGATCTGTACCTCGACGTCGCCGTACTTGCCGTCCTCATCTGCGCTTTCGTCAAAGTTGATGGCTGCGGTCCACTCGGCAAAGCTGCCCGTCACGTCGGCCCCGAATTGGCGCACGGTGATCGATAGGGTGCCGTCTTGAACGGCCCAGCCGCTGTCCACGACTGCTTCTTGCACAGTTTCATGGCCGTGATCATGATCGTGGTCATGATGCCCATCTGAATGATCATGCGCGGGGGCAGAGAACAGCCCCAGACTTGCCCCAACCAGCAAGGCCAACAGATAGGCGCCGATGGCCCCAAAGATGGGGGTGAAGCTGCGATGTTGGGGGGGGATGCTATCAGGTTCCGTCGTGCCCGGGAGCATGCGCTTCAGGGTGATGTCCTTGTCGACGAAGTGGTGCTTCAACGCGCCCAGAACATGCAGCACGATGGAGACGGCCAAGACCCGCTCGAATATAATGTGTAGGGAGGCGGAATTATGGGCCAGCACCTCATTCTTGGGGACAAAGGGCAGGTCTTGCCCAAATGGCCACCAAATCGGGGCAAATCCCGTAGTGGAGGCGTGGTGAACCCAGCCGGTCAGGGGCACAAGAACCAATGCGGCATAGAGGGACCAATGCACGATCTCAGCCAGCAGGGATTCCATCTTTTTATCCGCGTTCAGCAGCGCAGGTTTGGGATTGCTCACCGCCCAGATGATGCGAGCGAGGGCGGTGAAGAAGATGAACACCCCAAGTGTTTTATGGACCGAGAACATCTGCGCCTTATGCGCCAAGGCCTCGCCAGTATCGAAGGGAAGCCCGTTGGCGTAGATGCCCAGAGGGATCATGGAAATGACCAGCAGGGCCGTCAGCCAGTGAAAGCTCTTGGTCACGGATCCATAAGTGGTGGTGCTGTTGGCGCGCATTGGTCATTCCTGAATTTGGTGCTGGCTACTTAAACTCTGTATAACGGTAATGGAAATCACCAAGCAGTGCACAGGATTTGTGCGCGTTGCCCTTGGGGGAGCTTGTGAGGCGGCGGCGGGTCGGATAGACCCGTTTAAAACGCGAAGAAAATTATAGGGGAGCAGTCCATGCGCGCATTTGTATTTCCGGGACAAGGGGCCCAGACCATTGGGATGGGACGCGATCTTGCGGAGGCCTACCCAGAAGCCAAAGCGGTGTTCGATGAAGTTGATGACGCCTTGGGCGAAAAGCTGTCGGACCTTATCTGGAACGGCGAGCAGGACACATTGACCCTGACGCAAAACGCGCAGCCCGCCTTGATGGCGACATCCTTGGCGGTGATGGCGGCGTTGAAGTCGGAAGGTGTGGGCGTTGAGGCGGCATCTTACGTGGCTGGGCACTCCTTGGGCGAATATTCGGCACTGGCGGCGGCTGGTGCAATTTCGGTTGCGGACACCGCGCGGTTGCTGCGTGCGCGTGGCTTGGCCATGCAAGAGGCGGTGCCAGTGGGCGTGGGCGCAATGGCAGCCTTGCTGGGGCTGGACTTTGAGGCGGTGCAAGCCGTGGCAGAGGAAGCTGCAGGCGACGAAGTGTGCCAAGCCGCCAACGACAATGATCCGGGGCAGGTTGTGGTTTCTGGCCACAAGGCAGCTGTGGAGCGCGCGGTCGATCTGGCCAAAGAGCGCGGTGCCAAGCGTGCGGTGCTTTTGCCGGTAAGCGCGCCGTTCCATTGCACCTTGATGCAACCTGCGGCGGAAGCCATGGCGGTTGCTTTGGGTGGCGTTGATATTGAGCGCCCTTCGGTGCCACTGGTGGCGAACGTTCTGGCGGCGTCTATTAGCGATCCGGCAACCATTCGCAACTTGCTTGTGGAGCAGGTCACGGGCTCCGTGCGCTGGCGCGAAAGCGTGGGCTACATGGGCGAGCAGGGCGTGACAGAGGTTTGGGAAGTCGGCGCGGGCAAAGCCTTGTCCGGCATGATCCGCCGCATCAACCGCGACATAACCAGCCGCGCGGTTGGCACGGCTGCGGACGTGAAGGCGGCAGTGGACGCGCTGAATGCTTAAAGCTGGCCTCTTTGGCCTAGCCTTGTTGGCGGGCTGTGGGACGGTGGAGAATATGTCCCAGACCCTGCAATTGCAGGTAAAAGGAGATGCGTTACATGTCGATGGCCTTATAAATACGCGTGCCTTGCGTCAATTCACTCAAGCGCTTGATGACAATCCTGCCTTGAGGGAAGTGGTGTTGGGTGATGTTGAAGGCTCGATTGATGATGAGGTCGTGGCTGAAATGGGTTACCAACTGCGCGAGCGAGGCCTCAATACACGCATGACTGCGGACTCGGAGGTGTTTTCCGGCGGGGTTGATTTATTCTTAGCCGGCGTCGAGCGCAGCGTGGCCGCAGGGGCGGTTATGGGTGTGCATGAATGGAAAAGCGGTTTTGGGTCGGCGCGTGACTACCCGCGCGACTCCTCAGAGCACGACCAGACACGCGACTATACTGAAGATATGTTGGGCTCGGATGCTTTTTATTGGTTCACAATAGAGGCCGCACCGTTTGACGACGTGCATGTGATGACCCGAAGTGAAATGATTAAATACGGCGTGGTGACACGTTAAGCTAAATTAAGAAGGGGCAGTAAGATGTTTAACCTAGACGGAAAATCAGCGCTGATCACTGGCGCATCGGGCGGCATCGGCGGCGAAATTGCCAAGGCGCTGCACGCACAAGGCGCAACTGTTGGCCTGTCTGGCACCCGCGTGGAGCCGTTGGAGGCCTTGGCTGCCGAGTTGGGCGAGCGCGCACATGTGTTGCCGTGCAACCTGAGCGACATGGACGCCGTGGACGCTCTGCCAAAGCAAGCGGTTGCGGCGATGGGGTCCGTGGACGTGCTGGTCAACAACGCGGGCATCACCCGCGACAACCTGTTTATGCGCATGTCGGATGACGAATGGCAGTCGGTGATCGACGTGAACCTGACCTCGACCTTCAAGCTGTGCAAAGGCGTTTTGCGCGGCATGATGAAGGCGCGTTGGGGCCGGATCGTAAATATCTCTAGTGTTGTGGGGGCCACTGGCAACCCGGGGCAGGGCAATTATGCGGCCTCCAAGGCGGGTATGGTGGGCATGTCCAAATCGCTGGCCTACGAGGTTGCATCACGCGGCATCACAGTGAACTGCATCGCACCGGGCTTCATTAGCACCGCGATGACGGACAAGCTGAATGATGATCAAAAGGCTGGTATCCTTGGGCAAATTCCTGCTGGTCGCATGGGTGACGCGGGCGAGATTGCGGCGGCAGCACTGTATCTGGCAAGCACGCAAGCGGGCTATACCACAGGCACTACGCTGCATGTGAACGGCGGAATGGCGATGATCTAAGCGTAGCCTAGCGGCGTCTTACCTTAGGTCAGCAATGGGTTGCATAAGCGTTTGCGTTCCCTAATTGGTGTGCTATAGGCGGCGCAGCTATTGCTGGGGGATACCTCGGCTGTCGCATCTGCGACGATATAACAGGCCAAATGGCCAATCACCAACTGGGTAGGGAAACCTACCCGCCACCAATCGGGCAATGCCCGAGCAAATACGAGGAATACAACATGAGCGATATCGCAGACCGCGTTAAGAAAATCGTTGTCGAGCACCTTGGTGTAGAAGAAGACAAAGTTGTTGAAAACGCATCGTTCATCGACGATCTGGGCGCAGACAGCCTCGACACCGTTGAGCTGGTTATGGCGTTCGAAGAAGAGTTTGGCATCGAGATCCCAGACGACGCTGCTGAAACCATCCAGACTTTCGGCGACGCGACAAAATTCATCTCCGAAGCTTCCTAAGCTTTAGCTTACAGTTTTGACGAGACTAAAAATGGCGCCCTCTGGGGCGCCATTTTTGTTGTTTGGAACGCATTTGGCGCCCACGTGGATACATCACGGAACATGCCTGCACTGGCTAGCGGGAGCCTTCGGATACGCATGGAGACCCACGAGCGAATTGGTCATTCACGGGTTTCACGGTAATGTTGGTTGAAAGCCCCCGAATTCTTTTGCGCGTGTTAAAGAAATTCAGGTAAGATGCGCGGATGCTATCTAAATATATATATATCATGACGTTCGTCTCGATTGCGCTGTCCGCTTGCACCGCGGTTCCTAAGCTTTCGCCCACCCCAACGCTTTATGTCGAGGGGACGAAATACCCCGCTGAGAACATTTCCCCGTTTAATCGCTCCTCTAGCGCTGAGCTGGTGTATGCAACAGACCGCGTTGAACTTGTGAGCGGCGGGTTTGGGACAGGGCGCTCTCGGGCGTTGAAGTTTGGCACGGTTTCGGTTGGATTTGAATCCGACATAGGCTGGGATGAGATCGTCTCTACCAGCAATGAAGACGGATCCCGTAAAGGGTTTGAACTGGAAGTCGCCGGCATTGCCAAAGTTGGGAATTTCCCGCAGACGCCTTTGCCGTTTGCGGTGCGAAACGGTCGGCCTGAAATTTTGCCAAAGGCACAGGCTGAGCAACGCAAAGCGATACAGAAATTCCGGTCCCTTATTCGCGGCAAACTGAAGAAGTCTGGTGGCTCCGAAGTCACGATGTTGGTTCATGGAGTGAACACCGAGTTCAACGAGGCAGCCTTTGCTCTCACGAATGTCTGGCATTTTGCGGGCCGCAATGGCGTTCCCATTCTGTATTCATGGCCGTCGGGCAGTGGTGGCGTTCTGGGGTACTTCACGGACCGAGAATCCGGCGAATTTACCTTGTTCCATTTCAAGCAAATGATGCGGGTCCTTGCCGACATTCCCGAGGTGCGCGACATCAACATTATTGCCCACAGCAGGGGAACCGATGTTGTGACCACAGCCCTGCGCGAATTGGTCATCGAGGCTCGCGGCGGGGGCAAGAACCCGCGCAAAGTCCTCAAGGTTAAGAACCTGATCCTCGCGGCCCCAGATCTCGACTTCGGTGTTGTTGGTCAGCGCTTGATTGCGGAGCGGTTTGCCCCTGCGATCGGACGCATTACTGTCTACACCAACCGCTCGGACGGCGCGCTGAGATTGTCGCAACGCCTTATGGATGGCGTCAGATTTGGGCGGCTGCAGAACACGGCGCTAAACGAAACGGAGCGTCAAATCTTCAAAAACGTGCGCAATGTCGATTTCGTCGATGTGCCCCAGACCTCTGGCTTGATTAACCACAGCTATTACGCCACCGACCCTGGCGCTTTGTCCGACATAGCGCTGTTGTTACAAACAGGTGCGGCACCGGGGAGTGCCACTAGGCCGTTGACCTCTCGTCAGCAGAACTTCTGGTCGATCCCCGACGGCTATCCTGCAAAGCGCCCTTGAGAGCTAAATTCTAGCAAGTTTGGCGCTTTCCCCTTCAAATCAATGGCTGTGCGCGTATGACTTGCGCGTGCAGGGGTACTGGACGCGGATGCCACGCTCTCAACGAAATTTAGCGGTGATCAGAGCATGACAAAAGAGGGCGAGCTGCGGGTTGATTTTGTCGGTGGTGCTGTTGGGCATCGGTTGAAGTTTGGCGGCGGGCGCGGGCAGGATTTGGCTAAGGCCATGGGGCTGCGCAAAGGCAAGACCCCGATGATTGTGGATGCGACCGCAGGGCTTGGGCGGGATTCGTTCTTGTTGGCGTCCCTTGGGGCGCAAGTGACGATGATTGAGCGCTCGGCACAGATGCACGCCTTGTTGGCGCAAGGCATGCAGGACGCCGCGCGTGAGGGCGGCGAATTTCGCGAGATCATAGAGCGGATGACCCTATTGCACGGTGACGCCAAAGACCTGTTGCCGGACCTAGGGGGCGAGGCGGTTTTGATCGACCCCATGCACCCGCCGCGCAAAAACTCAGCGCTTGTGAAGCGGGAGCTGCGCCAAGTGCGCGAGATCGTGGGCACCGATGAGGACGCGGCCGACCTGCTGCGTTCTGCGCTAGAGCATGCGCGCAAACGGGTGGTGCTAAAATGGCCTGCAAAGGCCGACCCGATTGAGGGCGTGCGGGCCTGCTCGCACCAGATACTGGGCAAATCCACGCGCTATGACGTGTTTATGGTGGGGTGAGCGAGTAACGTGCGGCGGGGAATTAGGGCGTGCGCTTGCTGTCCATCCATTCCGCCATATGCGGGCGGTAAAACGCCAGCTCTGTTGCGACTTGGGGCAGTGCCTGCATCTGCGAACGGTAGCTGCGTACGGTGTCTGACCAATGCAACAAGGGCAGCACGGCGTGGGCCTCCATAATGTCGAGCCATTCCAGCGTCACGATCAACCCGCAATCACTGAGCCACAAGCGATCACGGGGGAGCGGGCTTTGGTCAAGGAGCGTGCTTAGCGCGGTGAGGCGCTTGGTAATCTCAATATGGGCGGCCTCAATCTCGGACGGGATGCGGGTTGTTGGTGCCACATTGCGAAACAGCAGGCGCAGGGCTGGCTCTAGCCTTGTGTCATGAAGCCGCGACAGCTCACGACATTTGGCACGTGGGATAATGCCTTGGGGTAGCATTGCGGGGGTAGGGTGCTTTTCCTCAAGGTATTCGGCAATTGCCTCGCTGTCAGTAAGCGTCAGGTCGCCATCCACCAGCGCGGGCAGATTTCCTGTGGGAACCCAGGAGAGGTAATCGCTGGGTGGGGGCACATCGGACCACTCGAGCCCCTTGGTGCGCAAGGCGAGGCGCAGTTTCGCGCAATAGAGAGAATGATCGATGCTGTAGACTTGATACATGCTCGGTTTATAGCGCAGGGGGTTGAAGGCGGGAAGTTCCCGCCCCATCTGAAACGCTAATGTGAATTCATACGCAGATGCCTTGCCCCTATGGGGGGTAGGCGTGTATGACGCGAGGGATAAACCTTGTGCTACAAAACAAAAGGGGTGGGGTATGCGTCGAGTAGTAATTACCGGTCTTGGAATGGTGACGCCTTTGGGCGACGGCGTGGAGACCACGTGGAAGAATGCGTTGGCGGGAAAATCCGGCGCGCGCACCATTGAGAAATTTGACGCCACCCATCTGGGAACCGGCTACGCCTGCGAAGTACCGCGCGGCGAGGGCGAGGGCGAATTCAACGCCGCCGACTACATGCACCCCAAAGAGCAGCGTAAAGTTGATGACTTCATCCTTTACGGCATGGCGGCGGCGCAACAAGCGGTGGAAGACGCGGGCTGGACGCCTGAGGATACGGAATCGTTGGAACGCACGGGCGTTATGATCGGGTCCGGCATTGGCGGTCTGTCGTCTATTGCGGACACTGCGGTGTTGATCAAGGAACGTGGCCCACGCCGCGTCTCGCCGTTCTTTATTCCAGGTGCTTTGGTGAACTTGGTGTCTGGGCAAGTGTCCATTCGCTATGGCTTTAAAGGTCCGAACCATGCGGTTGTGACGGCGTGCTCTACAGGTGCGCATGCCATTGGTGATGCGGCACGGCTGATTGCATTGGACGATGCGGATGTGATGGTCGCAGGCGGTGCGGAAAGCCCGATTTGCGAAATTGGCATCGCGGGCTTTAACGCCTGCAAGGCGCTATCGACCACTGGTGCGGAAGACCCAACCAAGGCCTCGCGCCCATGGGACGCGGACCGTGACGGCTTCGTTATGGGCGAGGGCGCTGGCGTTGTTGTGCTGGAAGAATACGAGCACGCCAAAGCGCGCGGCGCGAAAATTTACGGCGAAGTGCTGGGCTACGGGCTATCAGGCGACGCGCACCACATCACCGCCCCGCCAGCGGATCACGAGGGCGCAGAACGCGCGATGCGTGCGGCTGTGAAGCGTGCGGGCATTGAGCCAAGCCAGATCGACTACATCAACGCGCATGGCACATCGACCATGGCGGACACGATCGAGTTGGGTGCCGTGGAGCGGTTGCTTGGCGATGCGTGCAAGGATGCGGCGATGTCTTCGACGAAATCCATGACGGGTCACCTGCTGGGTGCGGCTGGTGCGATTGAGGCAATTTTCTGCATCTTGGCGATGCGCGACAATGTTTGCCCGCCGACGATCAATCTTGACAACCCTGCTTCTGACACGGACATTAACTTGTGTGCAAACAAGGCGGTGGAGCGTGAAGTTAATGTGGTTCTGTCCAACAGTTTTGGCTTTGGCGGCACCAACGCCTGCCTGATTATGGGGAAAGTGTAATCCGCTCATGTGGAAATCCATCGCTTCCAATTTCCTAACCCTGTTCATCTTGTTGCTGGTTTGCGCTGGCGCATTGGTGGGCTGGGGCAAGTCGCAATACACCAGCAGTGGCCCGTTGGAGGACGCAATTTGCGTGCGTGTTCCATTGGGTGGCTCGATGGCCTTGGTCTCGCGGGACTTGGAGGCGAAGGGGGCTGTGTCCAACGGGCGCATCTTCCGGATCGGTGCGGATTACGCCGAGAAATCCCAGCAGCTGAAAGCGGGTAGCTTTTTGGTGCCTGCCGAGACCTCGATGGAGGAGATCGTGGACATCGTGACGCGCGGTGGCCAGAACACCTGCGGCACGGAAGTGGTTTACCGCATTGGTGTCACCGCACGCAGCGCCGTTGTGCGCGAGTTGGACCCTGCAACCAACGCCTACGTTGAGACCGCGAGCTTTGTGCCAGGCGAAGATGAGGCACCGCAGGTCTATGTCGAGGCCCGTGACGACCGTGATGTGCGCTACCGTGTGGCTGTGGCCGAGGGCGCTACGAGTTGGCAGATTGCGGACAGTCTGAAGGCATTGGATGTGTTGGAAGGCGAGATTGCCGCGACACCTGCAGAGGGCAGCCTTGCGCCGGACAGCTATGAGCTGAAGCCGGGCAGTGACCGCAACGAGTTGATTGCGAAGATGCAGGCAGCTCAGGAGAAGATTTTGGCCGACGCTTGGGAGGCGCGGGATACGAGCGTTCCGCTGGCGTCGCCCGAGGAAGCGTTGATCCTTGCCTCTATCATCGAGAAAGAAACCGGCATCGCCGAAGAGCGCCGCCAAGTGGCCAGCGTGTTTACCAACCGTTTGCGCCAAGGGATGAAACTGCAAACGGACCCTGCGGTGATCTATGGGATTACGCGTGGCGAGGGTGTGCTTGGGCGTGGCCTGCGGCGCTCCGAGCTGGACCGCGAGACGCCATTCAATACCTATGCCATTCCGGGCCTGACCCCGACGCCGATTGCCAACCCTGGTAAATTGGCGATTGAGGCAGCACTGAACCCCGATGAGACGCCCTTTATCTTCTTTGTGGCGGACGGCACGGGCGGTCACGCCTTTGCGGTCACCATCCAAGACCACAACAAAAACGTGGCCGAGTGGCGCAAGATTGAAGCGGAACGGAACGCTAACAACTGATGCGCTAACTCTTTGTTAAGACACAGCGTTCGCAGGTTCAGCGAGGTTGGATTTTCTTGACTTTTGAGCGCGGATGAGGGATAAGACCTCTCAAGACGGAAACATTTGAGAAAGCGGCATAGGGCATCAGACCCTTGGCCGCTTTTTTCGTTTTCGACCCCTGACTGAGCCTAATCGCATTGCGCGACAGAGGTAGGAGGCCCCATGACAGAGACCCCCGAAAAATCCGGTTCGCCGGACCCATCGGTGACGCAAACTGTAGACGAGATATTGGAAGACCTGACCAACATGACCCAAGACCTGAGGGTCAAGGTCAGGCGGGAATGGCAACGAGTGCGCGAGGATCAGTCGGTCCCGCCGAGTTTTAAACCGATGCTGAGAGCAGAGCTTCAGCAATTGTTGAATATGAGTAGAGACGCGGAAGGAAAACTAGATGAACACCGCACAAAGCGTGCCGGCCGAGCAGGGGAATACGCCCTTAACCTTGGAGACGCCCGACTTGAGATCGGGCGCCGACTTGATAGCATCCGAGCCGCGCGCGGTTCAGGAGGCATTTCTTGACGGGTTGAGTGAGCATGAGCTGTGCGCACTGCCGTATCTGTTTGATTTCTGGGCACATCCGCACCAAGTGCCGCCGGAGGGCGACTGGCGCTCTTGGGTGATCATGGGGGGGCGCGGCGCGGGTAAAACCCGCGCGGGCGCCGAATGGGTACGCGGAATGGTTGAGGGCGACATGCCCGGTGACGCGGGTCGAGCTAAACGGGTGGCCTTGGTGGGTGAGACCTTCGATCAGGTGCGCGATGTGATGATTTTTGGCGATAGCGGGATCATGGCGTGCTCGCCCCCTGACAGGCGGCCAGAGTGGCAAGCGACGCGGCGCCGTTTGGTTTGGCCGAATGGGGCAGTGGCGGAAGCGCATAGCGCGTCATCACCAGAGCACATGCGCGGACCGCAGTTTGACGCGGCTTGGGTGGATGAGCTGGCCAAGTGGAAGAAGGCGCGTGACGCCTATGACCAATTGCAATTCGCCCTGCGTTTGGGCGACTGCCCGCAACAGGTGATCACCACGACCCCGCGCAACGTGAAGGTGCTGAAGCAAGTGCTGGACGCGGGCACCACCGTTGTGACCCATGCGCCGACGGAAGCGAACCGCGCCAATTTGGCGGGATCGTTCTTGGAGGAAGTGCGCGCCCGTTTTGGCAACACACGGATGGGGCGTCAGGAATTGGACGGCTTGTTGCTGGACGATTTAGAGGGGGCTTTGTGGGCCTCTGGGATGCTGGAAGATGCGCGCGTGGCGGAGCTGCCGGAGTTTGAGCGCGTGGTTGTGGCGGTGGACCCTGCGGTGTCTTCGAAGAAAGCCTCGGACGCGTGTGGGATTGTGGTTGCGGGCTTGGTGCGCAGTGGCAAGCACTGGAGCGCGGTGGTGATTGAAGACGCCACAGTGGAAGGTGCGACCCCGACGGGCTGGGCGCATGCCGCGATTGCGGCCTATGAGCGCCACGGCGCGGACCGGATCGTAGCGGAAGTGAACCAAGGGGGGGATTTGGTCGAGACCTTGATCCACCAGTTGGACCCATTGGTGCCGTATCGGTCTGTGCATGCGTCGCGCGGCAAGGCGGCGCGGGCGGAACCTGTGGCGGCTTTATACGAACAGGGGCGCGTGAAACACTTTGGCGACTTGGGCGCATTGGAAGACCAGATGTGCCAGATGACGACCACGGGGTTTCACGGGTCTGGGTCGCCGGACCGTGTGGATGCTTTGGTTTGGGCATTGACCGAGTTGACGGGTGCGGCGGCCCCGCACGCACGGATACGCACACTTTAGCCCGAAGCAGGGCACCGTACGGTGGTGTAATTTGATCTTAGGGGCTGTGCGCTAAATTGCCCTCAAGACGCGATGAACGGCCAAGGTAGGCCTTAGACGACAGACAATTGAGGCCCCTTTGGATCGCACCAAGGGGGCCTTTTCTTTTGGACGAACAGGAGCCGGATGATGGTGTTTGACTTTTTGCGGCGTGGGTCGGTGGATATGGCGCAGGCGGATGTGCCGGAAGCGAAGGCCTCGGCCACGGGCAAGGTGCTGGCTTATGGCGGGCGCGGCATTGCGTGGAGCCCACGGGACACGCCGTCACTGACGCGCTCTGGCTTTGCGGCGAACCCTGTGGGGTTCCGATCCGTGAAGATGATAGCGGAGGCGGCGGCGGCCTTGCCGCTGGTTTTGCAAGACGAGGCGCAACGGTTTGAGACGCATCCGGTGCTGGCGCTGATGTCGCGGCCCAACCAAGCGCAGGGCCGCGCGGAGATGCTGGAGGCTTTGTACGGGCAGCTATTGTTGTCGGGGAACGGGTATCTGGAGGCGGTGGGCCTTGGGGACGGTGTGCCGGTGGAGCTGCATGTGCTGCGCTCCGAACGGATGCATTTGGTGCCCGGTGCGGACGGCTGGCCTGCGGCCTATGAATACGCGGTGGGGGGACGCAAGCATCGGTTTAGCATGACGGGCGACTTGGCCCCGATCTGCCATATTCGCAGTTTTCATCCGCAAGATGACCACTATGGGTTCTCGCCCCTACAGGCGGCAGCGACGGCGATTGACGTGCATAACAGCGCGTCGCGCTGGTCGAAGGCGCTGCTGGATAATGCGGCACGGCCCTCTGGCGCTATTGTCTACAAAGGTGGGGATGGCCAACAATCGATGACCAACGACCAGTTTGAGCGGCTGCAGGTTGAGATGGAGGCGCATCACCAAGGGGCGCGTAATGCGGGGCGCCCGATGCTGCTGGAAGGGGGCTTGGACTGGAAGCCGATGGGGTTCTCACCGTCGGACATGGAGTTTCAGAAGACCAAAGAGGCCGCCGCGCGCGAGATTGCGCAGGCCTTTGGGGTGCCGCCGATGTTGCTGGGGATACCAGGTGACGCGACTTACGCCAATTACGCGGAAGCGAACCGCGCGTTCTACCGTCTGACGGTGCTGCCATTGGCAGCCAAGGTGCTGGGATCGGTGTCGCATTGGCTGGGGGAGTTGTCCGGCGAGGCGGTGAGCTTGAGCGCGGATCTGGACCAAATCCCCGCCTTGGGCGTGGAGCGTGAGGCGCAGTGGAAGCGCGTGGCTGGCGCGGACTTCTTGAGTGCCTCTGAGAAGCGCGTGCTGTTGGGGCTGCCTGCGGAGCCTAGCTGATGGAGGCCAAAGAGCGCCCACATAGGGGCGGGGGATCGCGCTATCTTTATGAGCCGTTTGAAAGCGGCATGGAGCTGGCCCCGATGTTGAAGTTGGAAGCGCTGGAGCGGGTGCAGGCGGAACGTTGGACTGCGCTGGATTACCGGCTGGGTCAGATCGAGGCGCGGCTGGAGCGGCTGGAAAAGCGCGTTTGGCTGACGATCTTTGGCGTGGCTGCCGCCGTGTTGAAGGAAACTGTAACCGGCGTTTTTCTGCCGTAGATAATTCAAAATAGGTGAATGATGTCAGATTATTACGGGCCTGAGTTAGAGCGAAAATTTTGCCAAATAGGCGATCAAGTCGAGCTGGGTGCCAATGCCACGATTACGGGCTATGCGTCCGTATTTGGCGAAGTGGATCAGGGCGGCGACGTGGTGCGTCAGGGGGCGTATAGCGGCTCGCTTGAGCGGCTGAAGGCCAGCGGCACGAGCGTGAAACTGTTGTGGCAACACGACCCCGCGCAGCCCATCGGCGTTTGGGATGAGGTGCGCGAAGACGCGCACGGCCTCTACGTGAAGGGACGCCTGTTGACCGAGACCCGCCAAGGGTTTGAGGCGGCGGCCCTGATCGAGGCGGGGGCCATCGACGGGCTGTCCATCGGATACCGAACGGTGAAGGCCGAGAGGGATGCCAAAGGCCGGAGGCACTTGGCAGAGCTGGAGTTATGGGAGGTGTCGCTTGTGACCTTCCCGATGCTTCAAGAGGCGCGGGTGGCGGGTAAATCCGACGATGCCGCGCTGGACACGTCGGCGCAGGACCTAGCGGGGGTGTTTCGCACCCTGCGTCATACGCTCAGCGAGGGCTGAGCATCACAACGTAGCAACATGCAGGACATGACATGACCAAACCCGAGACTAAGTCCCGGGCCGGAGGGCGCGCGCCTGATGGCACGGCTCCGGCTTTTGATCTGGCCCAAGAGATGGCCGGATTTATGAACGACTTCGGCCAGTTTCAGGCCGACGTGAAATCCCGACTACAATCACAGGAAGACCGTATGACCCATTTGGATCGCAAGAATTTCGCCCGCACCGCACGCCCGGCCTTATCCACGGCTGTTGAGGCCGAGGTGCCTCATCAGAAGGCCTTTCAAGCCTATCTACGAAGTGGCGATGACGATGGTTTGCGCGGCCTCGAAGTTGAGGAAAAAGGTCTGACCACTGCTGTGGCTGCAGATGGTGGCTACTTGGTGGATCCGCAGACATCCGACACGGTTGCAACAGTGCTGAAGTCCACCGCGTCCCTGCGCGCCATTGCCAATGTGGTGAATGTGGAAGCCACATCCTACGACGTGCTGGTGGACCATACCGAGCTGGGCTTTGGCTGGGCGACGGAAGCGGCCTCACCGGAGACGGACACGCCGCAGTTCGACCGCATCAGTATTCCGTTGCACGAGTTGTCTGCCTTGCCGAAGGCATCGCAGCGCCTATTGGACGACGCGGCGTTTGACGTGGAGGGCTGGCTTGCGGGCCGCATCGCGGACAAATTCGCGGCGGCTGAGTCTGAGGCGTTCATCATGGGTGACGGCGTGGACAAGCCCAAGGGTTTCCTGACGCACACGGCCGTGGATGATGCGATCTGGGCATGGGGCAACATTGGCTACATCGCCACCGGCGTGGACGGTGATTTTGCCTCTGGCACTCCGGCGGAGAGCATTGTGGATTTGGTGTACTCTCTGGGTGCGCGCTATCGCTCCAACGCGGCCTTTGTGATGAATTCCAAAACGGCGGGTGCCGTGCGCAAGATGAAGGACGCGGACGGGCGCTTCTTGTGGTCTGACGGCTTGGCGGCGGGCGAGCCTGCACGCTTGATGGGCTACCCTGTGCTGATTGGCGAGGACATGCCGGACATTGCTTCTGGTGAGACCGCGATTGCGTTTGGCGACTTCTCCAAAGGCTACACCGTGGCGGAGCGCCCAGACCTGCGCATCCTGCGTGACCCGTTCTCGGCCAAACCGCATGTGTTGTTCTACGCCACCAAACGCGTGGGCGGCGACGTGTCGGACTTTGCCGCGATCAAGCTGCTGAAGTTCGCGACCTCCTAAAGCTGATCCGGCCGGGCGCGGGATGCACCGCGCCCGGCACTCCGCAATTGCGACTTACTGAAACTGACCGTTTGGAGATGGATCATGGAGCTGGTTGACCTGACCACCACCCCCTTTGAAGCCCTGCCGATTGAGGCGTTTAAGGCGCATTTGCGTCTAGGGACCGGCTTTGCCGACGACAGCCTGCAAGATGACCTGCTGGCAGGATATCTACGCGCCACGCTTGCCGCCGTGGAGGCGCGCACGGGCAAGGTATTGTTCGAGCGGGTTTTGCAGTGGCGTTTGTCCAGATGGGCCGAGTATGGGCATCAACCGCTGCCTGTGGCCCCTGTGACCGCGATCACCAGCGTTGGGTTGCGCGACGTTGAAGGTAACGTGAGCGAGGTAGATACGGAGCTATACGGCTTGGAGCGAGACACGCACCGCCCGCGATTGTTTGCCAAAGGGTCTTGCTTGCCGAGCATTTCCGAGGACGGTGAAGCGGTGGTGAGCTTCACCGCGGGGTTCGGCGCCAGTTGGGACGACATTCCAGCGGATATGCAGCAAGCGATTTTGATGCTGGGCGCGCATTACTACGAGCACCGGCATGAGATGAGCGGCGTGGTGAAGGCCATGCCGTTTGGAGTGGTGTCTTTGCTCGAGCCATACCGCAACATTCGTGTACTGGGAGCGCGCTGATGGCTGTGGTGTTGAACAGACGCCTGACGCTTGAGCACGCGGTGCGTGTGGCGGATGGCGCAGGGGGGTACACGGAAGCGTGGATGCCGCTTGGTGAGCTATGGGCGCAGATGAAAGCGGGCACGGGGCGCGAGCGATTTGGAGCGGGGGTGACGGTCTCGGCTGTGGCCTACAAGATTGTGGTGCGAGGCGCGGCGGAGGGATCGTACGCCCGCCCGCAACCCGATCAGCGGTTTCGTGAGGGCGCGCGGGTGTACCGGATACTTGGTGTCGCTGAATACGACCTGGATGGGCGCTACCTGACCTGCTTTGCCACTGAGGAGGTTACGGGATGACCTATGCAGTATCAGCAGCCCTGCAAGGGGCGGTCTTTGGGGCATTGGCGGGGGACAGCGGTTTGAGTGCCCTTGTGGGAGGGGCGATCTTTGATGCGGAGCCTGCGGGCAGCCTGCCGGAGCTATATGTCACCTTGGGACCAGAGAACGTGCGCGCGGGATCGGACGGATCGGCGGGCGGCGCGCTGCATGAGTTTGTGATTTCCGTGGTGACGGATGCGGCGGGGTTTTCCACGGCGAAACAAGCGGGCGCTGCGGTGTGCGATTTGCTGATTGATGCGGATTTAGCGCTGGAGCGGGGGCGGCTGGTGTCGTGCCGGTTCCTTAAGGCCAAGGCGAGCCGTGTAGGGACTGGTGCGGTGCGGCGTATCGACATGACGTTTCGGGCGCGTGTGGATGACGGGTGAATTTGCCGCGATCGGCGTGCCGGAGGTGAGCGGCGGAACTTAGGTATTTTTGAAGCAATGATGAGGGGCGTGATGCGTGAATACGCGGGCGTTTTCCTTTGAGACAAACGGATGGAGACGGGCCATGGGCGTACAACGCGGCAAGGACTTATTGTTGAAAGTGGATCTGACCGGTGACGGGCAGTTCGAGACCATCGCGGGGCTTCGCGCCACGCGGATATCGTTTAACGCGGAGCAGGTTGATGTGACCTCCATGGAGAGTGCCGGAGGCTGGCGTGAATTGCTGTCTGGGGCGGGGGTCAAGAGCGCCTCGATCTCGGGGTCTGGCGTGTTTCGCGACGAGGGCACGGATGAGCGCGCGCGCCAAATTTTCTTTGACGGAGAAGTGCCGCAGTTTCAGGTGATTATCCCTGACTTTGGCATTGTTGAGGGCGCGTTTCAGATC
>NZ_JBDWIU010000013.1:0-132047 GCF_039974535.1 Litoreibacter sp.
TTCTAACGGCTCCCATGACGTCGCCAAGGACGGCTCGATTGACATATCTTTGCCACGGCGAACCAGCCCTTCGTAGATATTGTTCAAAAACGAAAGAACAGGCGCGGAACTTACGGCATGCGGGTCCATCGTCTGCGGATCGGTCGTTGACGCCCAGCGAAGCGTCTCGGCAGATGCGTGTAATGCCGTAAGGCTCAACGCGCCGCCGATAACAGCCAGTTTAAGTGCTTTCATGATTCCCTCCGTAGGTGTTTCGCATTTTCTCGTTCGATCACCCGACTATAGGGAGCGAAGACGATTAGTGAATACTCTGTCGCAATCTGTTTGCATTTTATCTGTTTTGACTTTTGCTGAGTATCAGAAGGGGAGGGTGCAACGCTTCTCTCTACTTTGACCCGTTTGCAGCATATTTAAGATGTACCCGACTTAAGTTTCACGTTGCTTGGGTTGAGTGGCTCAGTGTCGTTCGTGGAAATAAACTTGGTGAGTATGGCGATCCCGGGAGGACTCGAACCCCCAACCCTCTGCTTAGAAGGCAGATGCTCTATCCAGTTGAGCTACGGGACCGCTAATGTCTTATTGCGAAAGCCTGCGACTAAAGGCAAGGGCTTTGCTTCCTGAAATGCATTCGTTAATCATGAACGTAGTTCAAGGGGGCCGAATGGCAGGCAAAGTTCAAAAGAAGCGCGATGATTTACGCGCAAAACTCATCGACTTCGCAGAGGTGCGGATTAAGTCGGGTGGCATCGCAGATATACGAGCGCGAGATTTGGCCAAGGAGGCCGGTTGTGCAGTCGGTGCGATTTATAACGTATTTGGCGACATGAATGACCTGATCATGGCTGTGAACGCGCGCACGTTTAAGCGTGTTGGCACGCAGGTATCTGCTGCAGTAGAGGCGCAACCTCCAGGTCATCCGGTTCACACCATGATCGCGATGTCGCATGCCTATCTTCACTTCGCACGTGACAATACGCCTGCGTGGAGAACTTTGTTTGATCTTGAGGTTTCAACTGAAGGGGCAGTTCCGAATTGGTATCTAGAGGAGCTGCAAAAACTGTTCACCCTCATCGCCGATCCACTTAGGCGAATCTTCCCTGATATGCCCGCTGAAGATGTGGAACTTATGACCCGTGGGTTGTTCTCAGCGGTACATGGAATCGTTCTTTTAGGCTTGGAAAAGCGAATTTCAGCGGTCCCTGCCGATAAATTGGAACATATGATTACCCTTGTTTTCAGTCACTTAACCTCTACTCCGTCAGAAAAGTGAACACCGTTCAAATTATTTCTTGAACGGTGTTCATAAATCGGTATCTTGAGTTCATGAACGACGTTCAGGAAGCGTCACCATGTAGGAGAGACCAAGATGTTTTTGACTTTGAAAACCCTAGTGACCGGAGCAAACGCCCGTGCCGAAGAAAAGGTCCGCGACGTCTACGCCATCGAATTGATAGAACAAAAGATCCGCGAAGCCACCAATAGCCTCACAGCTGCTAAGGCGACGTTAGCTAGTTTGATCCAGCGTCACCGTGGTGAGGACCGACAGGTCAAAACCATAGAAAATCGTGTTGCTGATCTGACCAAACGTGCCACCAGTGCATTGGATGACGGCAATGAAGTCATGGCGACAGAAGCCGCCAACGCCATTGCTCAACTGGAAAATGAACTAGTAGGGCGTCGCCAGACCCTTGACCGGTTGGATCAAAGGATCATGCGTTTGCGTCAGAGTATTGAAACCTGCAACCGTCGCATCATTGATCTCAAGCAGGGGGCGATCACTGCCAAGGCCGTACGGTATGAACAAAACGTTCAAGCGAAACTGAACACGACCCTTCAAGGGCAATCCAGTGTGGCAGATGCTGAGGAGCTTATTGCCGGGGTCTTGAAAAAAGACGACCCGTTTGAGCAGGCCGAAATCCTTGCTGACATCGATCGCGACTTAAGTCACGAAACGCTCGCCGATCGAATGTCCGATGCGGGATATGGTGACGCCACACGAGCTACAGGTGCGGACGTACTGAAGCGTCTGAAGTCCAAGTAATCCAATCAGAAATTGAACACACAGCTTAAGACTTTTTGAAAAGGAACAAGACAATGAACAATGCAATTAAATCCGACAATACCCTGATCATGATGGTTAACCTTGCTGGCGTTTTCGTCGCCTACGGCATGCTGGCCCTGTCGCTCTACATGTCTCCTGACGTGCCACTGTCAACCAAGGGTTTCTGGGGCATTGGTGTGCTGATGCTTTCGCTTAGCTTGGTGAATTTCGTGAAGTACCGTTTTGATGAGCGCATTAGCGAGGATCGCATTCAACAGATCGAACGCGCTCAAAACGAAAAACTGCTGGAGGACTTTGTCACCGTAGACAAAGCAGCTTGATCCCTCGGAAGCAGTTACCGCGCCCTCCTCCCCGGGGGCGCGGTTTCACTTGATTAACGCTTATAAAACCTGTCCCTTGGGTGGAACAAACAAAAGAGAGCCAGAATGCGCCGTTTCGCTGCAACCATCGTTGGACAACTCCTTATCTTCATTGGTCACCTGATCACCGCAGCCCGTGCCGATTGGCGCGGGATTGAGCCGGTTGTCCGTCAGCGCATCTATTATGCAAACCATTCGTCTAACGCTGACTTGCCTCTTATATGGACCGTCCTGCCTGCCGCCATCAGGCGTGAGACGCGCGCAGTGGCTGCTGCGGATTACTGGCTGAAGAACAAGCTGAGAGCGTTCATCGGGCGGGACGTCTTCCATGGGGTCTTGATCGATCGCCGTGCGGAGTATCGCACGGATGACCCAATTGCAAAAATCGTCGAGGCCTTAGACGAAGGCTCCTCGATTATCATATTCCCCGAAGGTGGCCGCAATCGCACCGAAGAGCCGTTGATGCCGTTCAAAGCAGGCCTTTTCAACCTTGCGCAACAACGCCCCGAAATTGATCTGGTTCCCTGCTGGATCGACAATATTGCGCACATCATGCCAACAGGAGAGGTCATCCCTGTGCCACTCGCATGTACTGTTACTTTCGGGGCACCGATCCATATTCGCGAGGCGGAGGAGAAGGACGTATTCTTAACCCGCGCCTCTGATGCATTGTTGGATTTGATCCCGACACGGGGGCAAGCATAATGGAGATGACGCAAACACACTCTGACCTGTTGCTGCTCATGGCAGCTTGTTGCGGCCTGTTGGTCGTCGCGACCCTGATTGGGGAATTTCTTCGCTCTCGCCTTCACAAGACAAACGCGACCCTGACCGTCGAGACCTACCTAACAAGGGTCCATAGCTGGTGGGGAATGGTGTTCTTGTTTTCAATTGCGCTTCTTGTGGGGCCGATTGGGATCATAACGCTTTTCGCATTCTGTTCCCTCGCGGCACTTCGAGAGTTCTTGACGCTGACGACAAAAACTAACGCAGACCACTGGGCATTGGTTGCCAGCTTCTACATCATCTTGCCGCTGCAATATGTATTCATCTGGTGGGGCGAGGTTGGGCTATTCTCCACCCTGATCCCAGTATACGCTTTCTTGTTTCTGCCAATTCTGAGTGTGCTTCGAGGTGGCAAGGGTTCGAATAAAAACGTTCTGGCCCGCATATCCGAAACCCAGTGGGGCCTGATGGTCTGCGTCTTTTGTGCAAGCTATATTCCGGCCCTCGTCACGCTCGACATCCCTAATTACGGGGATCGTGCGCCATTGCTTATCGCTTATTTGGTCTTCGTTATTCAAATGAGCGATCTGATGGAATATTTCGCAGGCCGCCGCATCGGTAAGCGTAAGGTCGCGCCAGCTGTGTCCCCGAAAACTCGTGAAGGCATAGCGTGTGGTGCGGCAATGGCTGCGGGCTTGGGGCTGCTGCTGACATGGATGACTCCGTTCTCACCTGTGGCGTCAATTGCGATGGCGGTGATGGCATATATGGTTGGGGTCGGTGGGTCTTTGGTGATGGCAGCGATCAAATCGGATCGTGGGATTAAAAACTGGGGCCACCTGATCCCTGGGCAAGGTGGCTTTGTGGATCAGCTCGACTCGGTGGTGTTTGCGGCCCCAGTGTTTTTTCATGTCACCCGCTACTACTATGGCGGGTGATTTGCCCTAATTTCCGCCGCGTTGTGGGCGGTTGGCTTCCATCACTTTGTTGACCTGATCTTGGGTCAAGGACGCATTGGACTTTTGCAGGCATGGCATTACCTTGGACATGTCGGGTCGTGCAGGGTGGCCCCCTTTTTGATCGCGGCCTGATGGCTTGGGGAAGCACGTTTTAACTGCATCTTCCGAAACGCTGAGCTCCTGTGCGATCTTAGCGAATGGGGGTTCAGGTGGATTCCCACCGCCTTGTTGAGCCGATGCAAAGCTAGAAAGAGAAAGCGCGCCAAGTGTACCGATCACAGCCAAAAGTTTGATGTTCATTATTGTATCCTGTTTTTAGTCATGTAGCTTGTACGCAACCCGTCTTGTCATCCGTCGAAGACCTTTAAAAACACTGAATTGCAGCGCCCAATATGGTTGGTGAATTATGCCAAAACCTCAGAAGAACTGCTTTCAAGAAGGCTGAGGCAGGCATGTAGATTTTTGGATGTAGCAAAGGTCTTTAGTTGCAATATCACCATATTGTTACTAATCATGAGCTAGGTTCTATTGATGAGCTTGTCTCGCAGGCGTGGCGCGGTTTAGCGTTGCGAAAAAAGGCTTTAGTAGTTTTGAATATTAGTGCTCCATTCCCCGTTTTGGGCAAGCATTTGATCGCTGACTTTTATGGCGCGAGCCATCTAATCGATCACAAGCCTGCCGAAGCGGTTTTTGCACAAGCTGCCAAAGAAGGTGGAGCTACCCTTTTGGGGATCGAGATGCACGACTTTGGCGTGGGCGCTGGGTTCACGGGCGTGGCGATTCTTGCGGAATCCCACATCTCAATCCACACGTGGCCAGAGCATCAACACGCCGCGATCGATATCTTCATGTGTGGTGATGCGGACCCTCGGTTAAGCCTTGCAGTATTGCAGCGCTACTTCCAACCGGCGCAGTCCGAGGTGCAATTGATTGAGCGCGGAACCCGTGCATCGGCCCCCGTAGGTGCGTTGTGATACTTGATGCAGATCGCGCGGCTTGGCCCAGTTACCTTAAGCCTCATACTCATAGCGACAGGCGTCTATGCTGTGTTGGGTCCCGCCACAAAAGTGTCCGATTTTCAAAGCATCTTGCAACTGGGGCTAGGCTTGTTTCAGCATGGAAACGCCTCGCATTTAGCCATGAACTGCTTTGTGCTGTTACTTGGCGGTTACGTGACCGAACCCATTTTGGGACCACTGCGGACGATCAACTTGGTCTTACTCAGCGCCGCTTTGGGCCTGACTGCGGAGCTGGTCCTGAGTGGCCCGGGGTTTGTTGGGCTGTCGGGCGTCGCATACGGGATTGCGGCATTCGCAATGCTGAGCAACGCGGCGCACAGGATGTTGAACATTGCGCTGATCGTAGCCGTGATCATAGCCGAGTATTTGTTTTTGCTCAAAGATGTCGCGGTGTTCTCGCATCTGGGCGGCGTCCTAGCCGGAGGAGGGTTTGCGATGTTTAGTTCACTATTTGGCTCAAAGGGCGCGCAGCTAAAACCGATGGAGTGGAAGCACGTATCACGGGCCATCGAAATCATTGAACAAACTGATGAAGATGACGCGGCCGAAGCGGACCGCACTTTCGTCAACACTGGCTACGAGAACATGTTCGTCCTCGTGGAAAAGGGCGAAGTCTTGGGCGTCACTGGATTTGGCCAAGACGATATGGTTCCGGATCTTGCGTGGCTTAGCTGGACGTATTTGGACGAAGCCTACATGGGGCAAGGATACGGTGGGCAGATGTTGAATGACATGTTGGGGATGCTCTCCAAGCATGGTGTTCGTAAGATTTTCATTGAGACCAGTGACTACGAAGAAGATGGCAAGAAAATCTATGCGAATGCGCACCGCCTCTATGAGGAATTTGGCGCGAAGGTTGAGCTGACCATCCCAGATTACCACGCTGTGGGTGAGGCGAAGATCATCTTCGGACTAGATAACCCAGAAGCGCCCAAGAGCGAAGAAGAGCCTGCAACGGAACGAGATGGCTTAGCGTTGGCCGCCGTTGAAACCGCTGCTGAGACTGAAGATGTCGCAGGGCTACAATGGGAAGAAATTCCGACGGGGCTTGCCAATGTGGATGCCACATTAGCTACCGCGTGGGAGCGTGGAAACCGGATGGCGGTTCTGGCCATTCCCCAAGACCTGTCCGCGGCGAATGCCGATGGGCTAACCAATCATGGGCTCGCTAAAATTGGCAGCCTTCAAGACTATTATGGCCCCAATCAATCGCAAGATTGGTGGGTCGCCTCTCCAAACAACTGATTTGAACACTAAAGGAAAACGTTATGTTCGCTAAACTAAAAATGTACGCAATTATTGCGGTGCTCGGCTTTGCTGCCTTCTCATTCTTTGGCTCAAGCTCTGAGCAAACAGCGGATCTAGGACAGGTACTGGATCGGACCGAATATGCAATCGGCAGCTACCAGGGCTATCTTGAAGAAAACAAGGTGACTGAAGCGACTGACACTCAGATCGAAGAGTTTCGTCAATTCTACGCTCAAATCTTGAACAGCGACCCGAAGTTTTACGACGAGACAATGGGTTTGGACATCCAATCTGACGGCAAGTTTCTGGGCTTTGCAGATGCGAACTCCAATGGCGCGCAAGACAGCGGAGAAGGTGAATTGTTCACTGTTGAGATCGACGAGGAGAACAACCGCCTGATCGCCACCGACGTGGCTGGGAACTCCTCCGGCCTTCGTTTCTCCGGTGCGGGCTTCATCGCAGGTGCTTTGATCGGCAACATGTTGGGTCGTCAGCGTTCCGCAGGCATCTCCAAGTCTAGCTTCAGTAACCGCAACGTTTCACCGCGCAGCAACTACAAGGCACCAAGCAGTTCGCGTTCGGGCGGTCTTCGCGCTGGTAAGTAAGCCATAAAGCTATAAAATTATGAGGGCCCGCAGCTTCATGCTTCGGGCTCTTATTCATTGGGACGGGCGAAAGAATGACAACGCATAATTACGCGGACCTACCGCGAAAACAGGCAATGGTGCTGTTGGGGACAATCCTTGTCGTCGCGCTTTGTGGGATTGTGTACGAGCTGATTATTGGGACGGTTTCCAGCTACCTGCTAGGTAATTCGGTATACCAATTCTCGCTGACCATCGGGTTTTTCATGTTCGCAATGGGCGTGGGGTCCTATGCCTCCCGTTTTCTAAACGGCAACCTGATCCAAATATTTGTGTGGGTGGAGTTGATACTGGCTCTGATCGGTGGGCTTTGCAGCATCTCGTTGTTCATGCTCTTTCCCTATGCGCCGTGGTTCTACACGGTTGGGATGTTCACGTTCATCTCGGCCATCGGCTTTCTTGTCGGCCTTGAAATTCCGTTGCTGATGCGGGTGCTGTCGGATCGTAATTCGGCGCGGGAGTCGATATCTGACGTCTTGTCACTGGACTACATCGGGGCATTGCTGGGCTCGGTTCTATTTCCCATCCTGCTTTTGCCATCGCTTGGTCTGATCACGGCGTCTTTTGCCATCGGGTTAACCAACGCTGCGGTGGCATTGCTCAGCGTCCTTTGGCTGCGCGATCAATTGGACGAGCCCCGCAAAATGCTAGCAATGTGTGTGGCCACGATCGTGCTTTTGTTTGCGCTTACGTTGCTGGCGGGGCGGATCACGGGCTACGCGCAAGATCATCTGTATTTTGATCGGGTGGTGTGGAAAAAACAGTCGCAGTATCAGTCTTTGGTGGTCACGAATACGTGGCAGAAGAATGACGTTCGCCTATTCATCGACGGCCACTTGCAGTTCGCCGAGGCGGATGAATACCGCTATCACGAGGCCTTGGTGCATCCCGCAATGGTGTGGGGAAATCACGCGCCAAAGAGCGTTCTGCTATTAGGTGGCGGCGATGGGTTGGCCGTGCGTGAAGTCCTTAAGCATCCAAGCGTCGAGCGGATTGACTTGGTCGACCTTGACCCCGCGATGACAGACCTAGGCAGTGATTTCGCCCCCATGGTGGCGCTGAATGGCGGGAGCATGCAAGCTTCGGCGCTAAACGTGATCAACGGCGACGCCTTCAATTATGTAAGCAAGACAGATCAAACCTATGACA
Source organism: Litoreibacter sp. (assembly GCF_039974535.1). Lineage (GTDB taxonomy): Bacteria > Pseudomonadota > Alphaproteobacteria > Rhodobacterales > Rhodobacteraceae > Litoreibacter. Next base: position 8,167 of record NZ_JBDWIU010000013.1, read on the forward strand.
CGGTGATCATCGATTTCCCCGACCCTCATAGTGAAGTCTTATCGAAGCTCTATTCGGTTGAGTTCTACGCCATGGTGCAAAGCGTTTTGGCTGATGACGGCGTTTTGGTCACGCAAAGCAGCTCGCCCTTCTTCTCGCCCCATACCTATTGGACGATCACCGAGACGCTGAACGAAATTTTCCCGCAGGTGGTTAATTACAACGTATCAATCCCGTCTTTTGGCGTTTGGGGCTACACGTTAGCGGGCAAAAAAGACTCTGGCGAATTATCCACCTTGCCAAATGACCTGCGTTTCCTGACGCCCGAGGTCTTCGCAGCGGCGCGCGTATTTCCATCTGATCTGCTGCCTAAGCGTGACTTAAAGGTGAATTCCATATTCAACCCGACAATCTATCATGAGTACGCACAAGATTTATCCGGATACTGAGCCAAGACCAGCAATGAATATCAAGTATTGCATCTGCGAAAATTGCGCCTTATCCCGAAATTAGACGCACGGCAGGCCACCTTGGATTCAACTCCGAACAAGCTACCCCGGCCGCAAACTTAATTGGAGCGGTACGTGAATACTCCTTCCTTGAATTCGAGCACTCTCAATGACGCTGCAACAGCGGGTTCTGATGAACTTTTTGCGGGCCTCTATGGTCTGGAGCGCTGGGCCGATGATCTGTTGTCGGTCGAGGCTGGTGGAGATTTATCGCTTTGCAATCCTACCGGCGATACGCCGCCCGTTTCCTTACCTGCCATCATGGACGCGTTAACCCAGCGGGGCATCTCCGCGCCGATTATGTTGCGGGTGCAACCGTTCTTAGACCGCTCGTTGGCGCGGCTGCATGATGCCTTTGCGGCCGCCTTCAAGGACACCAAATACAAAGGTGACTACCGCGGGGTGTTCCCTATCAAGGTGAACCAGCAATCAGAAGTGATTGAGCGCCTGTCTGAGGCGGGTAAACCCTATCATTTCGGCTTAGAAGTGGGGTCGAAACCGGAACTGTTGATCGCGCTGGCGCAATCCATGTCGCCCGAGGCATTATTGATCTGCAACGGGGCAAAGGACGCGGCATTTGTGCATCTTGCGATCCTGTCCCAGAAACTGGGCTTCAATACGGTCATCGTGTTGGAAAGTCTGGCCGAGTTCGAAATCGTGCACCGCATCTCGCAAGATTTGGATGTGCGGCCGATCCTTGGTGTGCGCATCAAGCTGACTGAGACGGTGACGGGCAAATGGCAGGCGTCCTCGGGGGACCGCTCGGTGTTTGGGCTTGGCGCGCTTGACTTGCTTCAACTGCAAACGCGCCTGTCAGAAACTGGAATGATGGATTGCCTTATGTTGCAGCACACGCATGTTGGCTCGCAAGTTCCCAACATTATGGACGTGCGCCGCGCGACAACGGAAGCCTGCCGTTTCTACACGGAACTGCGGCGCTTAGGTGCGCCGTTGCAATTTCTGGACTTGGGCGGCGGTCTGGGGGTCGATTACACTGGTGAGCGACGGATTGATGACAATTCGGTCAACTATACGGTCAATGAATATTGCGCCAATCTGGTTGAAACCGTGGGTTACGCGATGGACGAAGCGGGGGTCGATCACCCGACAATCGTGACGGAAAGTGGTCGTTTCATCGTCGCCCAATCTGCAATCTTTGTGTTCAACATTCTTGATGCGACGCTTTACGATAAATCCGAGAAACCGCAGGTTGATCCGGACGATCATCACCTTCTAACCGACCTTCTGGCAGTCGAGACCTACATCGTGGGCAACCGCCTGCAAGAAGCCTTCAACGACGCGATTTACTACCGTGATGAAATCCGTGCCTTGTTCCGGCGTGGCCAGATCGCATTGCCACTTCTGGCACGGGCGGAGCAGGGCTTCTTGTACCTTCTGTCGCGGTTCAAAAACGAGGCACAAAAGCCGGAGCACGCAGGCCAGATTGATGAGCAACTCGCGGGTTTTGTTGATTACTATCATGGGAACTTCTCGTTGTTCCAATCCTTGCCGGATGTCTGGGCGATTGATCAACTGCATCCCATAATGCCGCTTCAACGCTTGAATGAACGCCCGACGCGGCAAGCGGTATTGTCGGACATTACCTGTGACAGCGACGGTAAGGTCGACAAGTTTGTGGTGGCTGACGGGGTGGCCGACGCCTTGCCCGTACATGCTTTAAAAGACGGCGAAGATTACTACATTGGCGTGTTCTTTGTCGGGGCCTACCAAGAAACATTGGGCGATTTGCACAACCTCTTTGGTGACCCAAACGTGGTGACTATATCGCTTGATGACACGGGTGGTTTTGACATCGAGAATGAGACCGAGGGTGACACAATCGCGCAAGTGTTGTCTTACGTAGAATATGACCCCAATGATTGCCTCGTAACCTTCCGTAAAACAGTGGAGCGGGCGGTGAAGGCAGGGCGGGTGAACGCGCAGGAACGACGCTCGATGATTGCTGCATATAAAAACAGCTTGGCTGGCTCGACTTACTTTGATTCAGGCCAAGTGGGCTCTTCAGAAGGATCACGCAATGGATAACGTATTGGTTGTGGGGGCAGGCGGCGTAGGCGCCGTGGCCGTCGTCAAGATGGCGATGCACCCCGAAATTTTTAAGCACATCACGCTGGCCAGCCGGACCCTGTCCAAATGCGACGAGATCGCGGCCAACGTCAAAAAGCGCACGGGCGTCGAGATTACGACCCGCCAGATTGACGCGATGGATGTGGCTGCGACCGCGGCGCTGATCAAGGAAACGGGGGCGGAGTTGGTCGTGAATTTGGCACTGCCCTATCAAGATTTGGCCTTGATGGATGCCTGTTTGGAGGCCGGGGTGCATTACCTCGATACTGCCAATTACGAACCCGAAGACACCGCCAAGTTCGAATACCACTGGCAATGGGCCTACCAAGAACGCTTTGAGAAGGCCGGTTTGACCGCCGTTCTGGGGTCTGGGTTTGACCCAGGCGTGACCTCGATCTTTGCGACATGGATACGCAAGCACAAGCTGGACGGCATCCGCCTGATCGACGTGTTGGACTGCAATGGCGGCGACAACGGCAAGGCCTTTGCGACCAACTTCAACCCCGAGATTAACATCCGCGAAGTCACCGCAGTTGCGCGCCACTGGGAGCAGGGCGCATGGGTCGAGACGCCCGCTATGTCTCACAAGGTCGCCTTCGATTTCCCCGCCGTGGGCGAGAAGAACATGTACCTGATGTACCACGAGGAGTTGGAAAGCCTTAAAACCCACTTCACCGAGATTGAGCGCGCGCGGTTCTGGATGACCTTCGGCGACGCCTACATCAACCACGTCACTGTGCTGCAAAACATCGGGATGACGCGCATTGATCCGGTGATCTATGAGGGCAAGGAGATCATCCCGCTGCAGTTCCTCAAGGCGGTGCTGCCTGATCCAAGTGAGTTGGGTGCCTTGACCAAGGGAAAGACCTGCATCGGTGACATCATCACTGGCCCCACAGGTGAGGGTGAGAAGACCTATTACATCTACAACATCTGCGATCACGAGGAATGCTTCGCCGAGGTTGGCAGCCAAGCCGTGGCCTACACCACGGGTGTGCCGGCGATGATTGGTGCGGCGATGATGATGCAGGGAAAATGGCTGGAACCGGGCGTGTGGAACACCGAGCAGCTCAACCCCGACGGCTTCATGGACATGCTCAACACCAACGGCTTGCCTTGGCAGGTTGTGGAACTTGACGGGCACCCAGAGTTCTAATGAACGATATCGAACGCCTCTCCCGCGACAGTTTTGCGCGATTTGACCTTGATCGGGTTCCGTCGCCTTGCTTCGTCGTGGATGAGGTGGCGATTGAGCGCAATTTGCAAATCCTGCGTGAGGTGGCGGATCAATCCGGCGGGCGGGTCTTGCTAGCGTTGAAAGCGTTCTCGATGTTCTCCTTGGCGCCTTTGGTGGATAAATACCTGTTCGGTACCTGCGCCTCGGGGCTTTACGAGGCCAAGCTGGGGCGCGAAAAATTTGCAGGCGAGGTCTCCACCTTTAGCGCGGGCTTCAAGGCGGGTGAGTTGGACGAGATCATCGATCTGTCTGATCACCTGATCTTCAACACGCCAACGCAGGTCACGCGCTTTGCCAACCAAGTGCAAAGCGCACGGGATCGCGGGGCGCAGGTTAGTGTCGGGTTGCGGATCAATCCTGAGCATTCCGAAGGCTGGACCCCGAAATATGACCCCGCCGCGCCATGCTCCCGCTTAGGTACGCCGATTAGCCAGCTCACCGATGCTGATTTGGAGGGCATCGATGGGCTGCATATGCATAGCCTCTGCGAGCAGGGCTTTGCGCCATTGCTGCGCACATGGCAGGCCATTGAGGCGCGTATCTCCGCGTGGTTGCCGCAGATGAAATGGCTCAACCTTGGGGGCGGGCACCACATTACCAAGGCAGATTACGACCGCGCTGGATTGGTGGCGCTGGTGCGTCAAATCAAGGATAAATACGACGTCGAGGTCTATCTGGAACCGGGCGAGGCGTGCGCATTACACGCGGGCATTCTGGTCGGTGAGGTTCTGGATATGACCCATAATGATATGCCTCTGGCGATCACCGATATTTCGGCCACATGTCATATGCCCGACGTGCTGGAGGCCCCATACCGGCCCGAACTGTTGGGCGAAGTGGAGAGCGGCATCACGACCCGTTTGGGCGGGCCATCTTGTTTGGCCGGTGACGTGATCGGCGACTATACCACGCCCGCGCCATTGCAGGCGGGCCAACGCATCGCCTTTTTGGATCAGGCGCATTACTCGATGGTGAAAACCAACACCTTCAACGGCGTCCCACTCCCCGCCATTGCGGTGTGGAACTCCGGCACGGATGATCTGCAATTGATCCGCGAATTCTCTTACGACGACTTTCTGGGCAGGCTGTCATGACGTATTTTCTTGAAGGCGAACTCTCCCAAGAAGAACGCGACTATGAGACAGCAAGGTTTCGCGTCATCCCAGTCCCGTTGGAGCGCACGGTGTCCTACGGGGCAGGCACTTCGGGTGGCCCAGAGGCGATACTAGACGCAAGCGTAGAGCTCGAGCGGTTGTTCCGCGATAGTGAGCCATGTGCCAAGGGGATAGCTACCGAAGCCGCAGTTGATTGCTCTGGCGCTTTGCCGGATGTGATGGAAGCGATTGCAACCCGCACCGAGGCCGCCGTCGCCTCTGGCGCCATTCCCGTCACCTTGGGCGGTGAGCATGGGTTGAGCTATGGTGCCGTGGTTGGGGTGGCGCGCGCCTTGGGAAGGCCAGTTGGGATTGTGCAGATCGACGCGCACGCGGATTTGCGACGCGCCTACCAAGGTGAGCGGCATTCCCACGCCTCAGTCATGCAATTGCTAGCCGAAGAGGAGGGCGTGGTGATTGCGCAGTTCGGCGTCCGCGCCCTTTGCGCCGAGGAGGTTCAGCGAAGGGCCGATTTCGGTGTTTTCTTTCGCGATGCAGAACAGCTGGTGACTGAGAACATCCAAGCCGTCGATCTGCCAGAAGACTTCCCCCAAGATGTCTATGTCAGCTTCGATGTGGACGGGTTGGACCCGTCGATCCTACCTGCGACGGGCACACCGGTGCCGGGTGGTTTGGGGTATTATCAAGCCTTGAGCTTGGTACGCCACGCGCTTGCTGGGCGCAGGCTTGTTGGGTGTGATGTCGTTGAGCTAGCACCTAACACAAGCAGCACCGTCTCCAACTTCACAACAGCTCAAATTACCTATGCACTGATGTCACTTGCGGATTAAGCGAAGTTATCGAGCGTTAAACACGAATAGTGCTTCGCCATTGATTTTGTATCCGTTAATCAGCTTCGAAGCGGTGGGTGAAGTGAGCCAAGCTTCTAACTTTTCAGCCAATTGAGCCTTAACGTGGTCGTGCTTTGATGGGCTGACTGGAAGATAGGCATATTGATTGAACAAGGCTGGATCACCCGAAAACAATAACGCCAAATCGCCCTTGTTGCCAAAGTTTAACCAACTGGCACGGTCTGCAATGATGTAGGCGTTTAAGCCAGCGGCCGTGTTCAATGCCGCGCCCATTCCCGCTCCAACGGCATTATACCAGCGGCCTTCGGGGGTAAGCTTGGCTTCGGCCCAAAGGCTAAGTTCCTTTTTGTGGGTACCGCTGTCGTCACCTCGGCTGACAAACGGGGCTTGGATCGCCTCGATAAGCCTCATTGCGTCGATTGCACTACTTCCGCCCGCCAATTTGGCCGGGTCAGCGTTGGGGCCGATATAGACAAAGTCGTTGTACATGATCTCGCGCCGATGAGTGCTGAAGCCATCGGCCACCAGCTTGTCCTCAGCGGTACGAGAGTGCACTAGAATGGCATCAACGTCACCCGCTTCCGCCAACTTGATTGCCTGCCCAGTACCAACGACCAGAAGTTGAACGTCGATCTCTGTATCGGCTTTGATCTGAGGCAGTAAAATGTCTGCCAAACCGGAGTTGTGGAATGAGGTGGTGACCGCCAGCTTCATGTCTTCAGCTGGGGCCGCACTTGCCATTAACAGCATCCCTAAAGCGCCTAAAACGGTGCGTATCATTCGACTATATCTCCGTTCAAAAACGCCTGCCCTTGAGAGCTGGCCTCCCCGCCAAAAAAGTTCTCAGCAGAGCAGTGTTCATGAACGCTGCCCTTGAGCAAAAACACAACCTCTGTTGCTAATCGCCGAGCTTGGCCCATGTCGTGAGTGGACATGATCAAGCGCGTGCCACCTACTGCTGCCTTGGTCAATATCTCCTCTATCTCACGAGTTGCTTGGCCATCCAAAGACGCGGAAGGCTCATCTAGGAACAGGAGTTCCGGTGAGGTGATCAAGGCGCGGGCCAGAGCAAGTTTTTGTTGCTCCCCGCCGGACAGAAATGGCGCTGGGCGCTGCAACATGTCACCTAAGCCGACTTCGATTGCGGCGTGTTCGGCGCGGTCTTGGGCTTGCGCGCGAGGAATGCCAGAAAGACGTAGCGGGTAAGCCAAGTTGCCCAACACAGAGCGGCGCATCATGATAGGTTGCTGAAAGACGAACGCCTGATGCGCCCGCGCGTCTTTGGACGGGCAGGCCCATGTAATGGTACCGCTGCTCAATCGCGCAATTCCATGCATCATACGCAAAAGGGAAGTTTTTCCCGCACCATTGGGACCAATGACCACCGTGACACCTTTGGTCTGCAAGGTCAGATTGATAGGCCCGACGAGCACCTTACTTTTTTGACGCAAAAGCGCGCCTTCAAGTGTTACGGGGAATATATTGCTCACCAGCGTCCCCCTCGTTCAGTGCGTCCGATCATGTGGATCGTGAGGTTTACCGCGATGGCCACAAATATCAGGACGAAGCCCAACCCCAAGGCTAGTGCAAATTCACCTTTACCGGTTTCCAATGCGATGGCGGTGGTTAAGACACGGGTGTGGTGATCGATGTTGCCGCCTACGATCATGATCGCACCAACTTCGCCAATAGCACGTCCGAACCCTGCCAATGAAGCAGTTAGCAGCGGCCGGCGCCCATCCCACAAAAGCGCCTTTATGCGCTGAAGTTGTGTGGTGTTCATCGATATTAACAAGTCATGATAATCGGACCAAAGTTCGCGCAAGGCTTGATGCGCTATGGAGGCTATCAAAGGCACGATGATAATCACTTGCGCGATGATCATCGCCGTGGGGGTGAACAGTAATCCTAGAACCCCAAAAGGTCCTGAGCGGCTCAACATTACGTAGACCAGCAAGCCCACCACGACCGGTGGCAATCCCATCAGGGCGTTGAGGATGGCAATGGTCATACGTCTTGCGCGGAACCGACGCACGGCCAAGAGCGCGCCAAGGGGCAATGCTATTATAGATGCGATCAACAGCGCGGTTAATGTCACGTGGAGTGATCTGAGGGTGATCTCGACCAAATCGGCATCCAGCGTCAGCAACAGGCTAAATGCCTCCGTTATGCCTGACCATATCTCCAAGATGGCTTCCTTTTCTTCAGCGCCCCTTGCGGGCGGAATGTGTATCCACCCTAGGTAGGTACAAATACATGGAACATCGCAGAAAAACCGCTTTTTGTGGCATAAACGGCATTTGGATCATTTTCGATACTTTTTCATGAGATGTGTGCAATGAACCGTTCGATTTCTAGCGACAGCAACTTTACCGGAAGCTGAGTTTTTGTGCGCAGTTGGGTATTTAATGGGCACCCGATGAAAAATGGTCGTTCAACGCCCGCTGCGAATACACCCAAGGAAGCTTAAACTTGCGCCGTTGTGGTGCATCGGTCATCTGGCGAAGATGAGAAAAGCCTTGAGCATTGTCGTAGTGGAAGAGGATCGCGATCGGGCGTTGGCCATCGTGGATGCGTTGAAAGACGCGTCGGAATGCGATGTATATGTAGTTGGTAACACCAGCGGCCTTGCCCGCCAAATCGCCGTTCATGCGCCTGACATTGTATTGATCGACATCGACTATCCAACCCGCGACTTAATGGAGGAGCTGACGCTGGCCTCCGGCCCATTGGAGCGCCCTGTTGCCATGTTCGTATCAGGCGCCGCCGGTGAGTTGGCGCAAACGGCCATTGAGGCAGGTGTTTCGGCATATGTCGTGGATGGCCTGTCTCCTGAACGGGTGAGCCCTATCATCGACACGGCCATCGCGCGGTTTACTATGATCAGGCAAATGCGCAGCGAGTTGGCCGAAACACGGCGCGCCCTTGAAGAGCGCAAAGTCATTGATCGCGCCAAGGGTATGTTGATGAAAGTCAAAGGTATTGAAGAGGATGCGGCCTACGCGCTTTTGCGAAAGACCGCGATGGATCAAGGACGGCGGGTCGCTGATGTGGCGGAGTCGTTGGTAACTGCCGCAGGGTTGCTTGGATGACGTTGGTTACGGTTCCCGTCGCTTATATGCCGCTTGTAGACGCGGCTCCTTTAATAATTGCGCAAGAAATGGGTTTTGCCAAAGCCGAAGGTATAGCGCTTGATCTGGTGGCGGCCCCGTCTTGGTCTTCCGTGCGCGATATGTTGGCGTTTGGCCGCGTGGATGCCGCACATATGTTGTCCCCTGTAGCGGTGGCAATGGCGATGGGGCTGGGGGGTGTGACCACATCCTTGTCCGCAGTGTCCGTGCTGTCGGTGAATGGCAACGTTATCGGTGTGGGTAAGCCGATTGAGGATCGACTACGGGCCATAGGATATGACTTTGATTTTGCTGATCCTAAAAAGGCCGCACACGCATTGGGGCAGGTTCGAGACGGTCCCATTGTGTTTGGCGTCCCGTTCCCGTTTTCCATGCATGTGGAGCTGTTGCGATATTGGAGCAATGCAACGGGTCTTGGCCCCGACGGTATAGTGATCCGAACTGTTCCACCGCCGTTGATGGCGAATGCGTTGGCGGCGGGTGATGTCGATGCGTTTTGTGTGGGGGAGCCGTGGGGCTCTGTAGCTGTTGAGAACGGCGCGGGTGCGTTGATCCTTCCGACAAGTACTATCTGGAACTTCGCGCCTGAGAAAATACTGGCGGTCAGAACCGAATGGGCTGAGACCGAGCCGGACTTGGTGGGCCGGTTGATGCGCGCCGTTTGGCGTGCTGGGCGGTGGTTGTCTAATCCTGATGTGCGAGCGACGGCGAGCGACTTGTTGGCGCGAAAGGCCTACCTCAATGTGTCACCAGAGTTGATAGATCGCGCGCTGTCGGGTCACATGACAGTATCTGCGAAGGGCGAGCAGCGGCATGTGGACGGATTTGTGGAGTTCCACGCAGGGGCTGCAACGTTCCCTTGGCGCAGTCAGGCCAAATGGATCGCGGCTCAACTCGCGCAAGCTCACGGTCTGACATCGGACGGAATTGGTGCCCAAGCGGCGCAGGTGTTCCGCTCCGACTTATATCGCCAGCATATTGGGTCAATCGGCTGTGACATGCCCGGTGCGTCGGAAAAAGTAGAAGGGGCGATTCTACAGGAGACCTCGGTGGCATCTGCGGATGGACGGCTTACTTTGCTGCCTAATCAGTTCTTCGATGCACAGGTTTTCGACCCAGACGCGAAATAGATGCCTAATTTATGTGCATCAGTGTGTCGCGTTCACGAGATTTAAGGGTGTTGGCTTTGCTTCGCTGCCGCGTTGCAGCATCACTAAGGTGTACCCACAATGGCGTGGGTCATTCCAAACATTCTTCCCACTGATTGGGATGTTTATGAGCAAGGTCGCTCGCTTTCCTCCGAACATCCGTCGGTGGATAGTGATCGACCTTTTTTGTGTTTTCGCCCGGGCTTTCTCCTCCCAAGCCTGAGCAATCGAAAGGACTAAGAATGAAAAAGTTCCTCGTTGGCCTAGCCATCACCACTGCACTCTCCAGCCCAGCTTTTGCGGACCTTCTGGAGTTGGAAAAAGATGAGCTGACATTCGGCTTCATTAAGTTGACCGACATGGCGCCACTCGCGGTGGCATACGAGCAAGGTTATTTTCTGGATGAAGGCTTGTTTGTGACACTGGAATCGCAAGCGAACTGGAAAGTGTTGCTAGACGGCGTAATCGGCGGTCAGTTGGACGGTGCTCACATGTTGGCGGGCCAGCCTTTGGCAGCGACAATCGGGTACGGCACGAAGGCGCACATCGTCACTCCTTTCTCAATGGACTTGAACGGCAACGCGATCACAGTGTCCAACGAAGTGTGGGACTTGATGCGCCCGCACGTTCCGAAAATGGAAGACGGTCGCCCGCAGCACCCGATCTCAGCCGAGGCCTTGGTCCCAGCGATTGAAGACTTCAACGCTAAGGGTGAAGCGTTCAACATGGGCATGGTATTCCCGGTCTCCACGCACAACTACGAGTTGCGCTACTGGCTTGCGGCTGGCGGCATCAACCCAGGTTACTACAGCCCAGAGAATATCACCGGCCAGATTGCGGCGGATGTGTTCTTGTCTGTGACACCTCCCCCACAAATGCCTGCGACTTTGGAAGCTGGTACGATCCACGGTTACAGCGTAGGCGAGCCTTGGAACCAACAAGCGGTGTTCAAGGATATCGGCGTGCCGGTAATCACCGACTATGACTTGTGGAAGAACAATCCTGAGAAGGTTTTTGGCCTAAATCAGGAATTCACTGAAGCGAACCCGAACACCACATTGGCTGTGACCAAGGCGCTGATCCGCGCTGCGATGTGGTTGGATGAAAATGACAACGCCAACCGTCCAGCGGCCGTTGAGATCCTTAGCCGTCCTGAGTACGTCGGCGCGGATCCGGAAGTGATCGCAAACTCCATGACAGGCTTCTTTGAATTCGAGAAGGGCGACAAACGCGACATTCCCGACTTCAACGTGTTCTTCCGCCACAACGCGACCTACCCGTTCTACTCGGACGCGGTTTGGTATCTGACGCAAATGCGCCGTTGGGGGCAGATCGCAGAGCCAAAATCGGACAGCTGGTACGATGAGGTCGCTAAGTCCGTTTACAAGCCGGAGATCTATCTGAAGGCCGCTCGGATGCTCGTGGACGATGGCTTGGCAAATGAGGCCGACTTCCCTTGGGACAGCGACGGCTACAAAACACCAACGCCTAGCGAAGATATCATCGATGGCATCGCTTACGACGGTAAGACGCCAAACGCATACCTCGACAGCTTGCCCATCGGCTTGAAGGGCGAACAGACAGTCAGCGGCTCAGACGTCAAAGGCTAACGACTTCGGGCGGGGCCATTGGCCTCGCCCAACATCATTCAAAACAAAGGCAGTCCACATGACCACGGTCGACCCAAATTTCTCCGAAACCGAGCGGCGCGAAGCCAGCAAGGCCCGGCTTTTCACCCGCATCAACACGGCGGACAAATGGTTCCAAGTTCTGGGGTTGTCGTGGATCACGCCAATCTTGCGGGTTGCCGCTGGTGATAACCCTGCCGCCCAGATGAAAGAAATCTGGCGTCTGCTTGCTGTTCCATTGCTGGCAATTATCGCATTTATGATGTTGTGGGGCACATTGGCGCCAAAGGTACAAACGTCGCTTGGGGCAGTTCCGGGGCCATCGCAGGTTTGGGCCGAGGCCGTTAACCTGCATGAGGATGCATTGGCCAAAGGCGCTAAACGCGCCGACTTCGAGGCCAAGGTTGCTCAGCTGAACGAGCGCTTGATCGCTCAAGGCAAAGAACCAAAAGAGCGCGCATTTACGGGTGCACCGACGTATTACCAACAAATCTGGACCTCGATCGTCACGGTGTTCTTCGGCTTCTTGATTGCCACGGCGGTGGCGGTGCCGCTTGGGATCGCTGCTGGTTTGTCACCATTTGCGAACGCGGCACTCAACCCGTTGATCCAAATTTTCAAACCTGTCTCGCCGCTGGCTTGGTTGCCTATCGTGACCATGATCGTCTCGGCGCTTGCAGCGAGCAACGACGGGTTATTCGCCAAGAGCTTCGTGATCTCGGCTGTGACCGTGACCCTGTGTTCGCTTTGGCCCACATTGATCAACACATCCCTTGGTGTGGCGTCCATCGACAAGGACTTGGTGAACGTCTCCAAGGTGCTCAAAATGAACACCTACACCAAGATCACCAAGCTGGTTTTGCCTTCCGCATTGCCGCTGATCTTCACTGGGTTGCGCCTGTCGTTGGGTGTCGGCTGGATGGTTCTTATCGCGGCAGAGATGCTGGCGCAGAATCCGGGTCTGGGCAAATTCGTGTGGGATGAGTTCCAAAACGGATCGTCCTCCTCGCTGGCCAAAATCATGGTGGCGGTGCTGACAATCGGGGTGATCGGCTTCTTGCTGGACCGCGTGATGTTCGCCTTGCAATCGCTGTTTACCTTCACGAATAACCGGTGAGTGACATGAGCATTCTTAAACTCGAAAATGTGAGCCAGACCTTTGGCACTGGCACCCATGCGGCCCATGTGCTCAAAGACATCAATCTTGATGTGCAGGAGGGGGAGTTCTTGGTCCTCCTCGGCTTCTCCGGCTCGGGTAAAACGACGTTAATCAACATGATGGCAGGGCTGGAAAGCCCGTCCAAAGGGTCGATCACCTACAAAGGCAAGCCAATCACTGGTCCAGGCCCAGAGCGCGGCGTGATTTTTCAAAGCTACTCCTTGATGCCTTGGTTGACGGTGAATGGGAACGTCGGGCTGGCCGTGGACACTGTGTTCCCGGGCCTGCCCAAGGCGGAGAAGGCCGATAAGGTCAGCCACTATGTCAACATGGTTGGGCTAAGCCACGCGGCGAACCGTCGCCCTGCCGAATTGTCGGGCGGGATGCGTCAACGGGTCAACGTGGCACGCGCCTTGGCCATGAGCCCCGAGATGTTGCTGCTTGACGAGCCGTTGTCTGCGCTTGATGCGCTGACGCGTGCCAACTTGGCGGATGAGATCGAACAAATTTGGGATCAAGACAAGAAGACATGCGTTCTGATCACCAATGACGTGGACGAAGCAATCATTCTGGCGGATCGCATCATTGCGTTGAACCCTGACGGGACCTTGGGCGAAGAATTCAAAGTCTCCATCCCGCGTCCACGTGACCGGATGGAAATGAACTCCAACGATGCGTTCAAAACCTTGCGGGCCGATGTCACTAAATATCTGATGGATGTGGGCATTAAGTCGAAGGTTGAAGGCGCGCGCAAGCTGCCGGATGTCACTCCGATCCACGGGGTGCCGGCGGCGGTGAAGGATGCGCAGAAAGGGTTGATCGACAATCGCTTCTTGGACTTTAGCCAACTGCACAAAATCTACCCCACCCCCAAGGGCCCGTTGACGGTTGTTGAGGACTTCGACCTCAAGATTGACCGCGGCGAGTTCATCTCGTTGATTGGGCACTCTGGCTGCGGCAAGTCGACCGTTTTGACAATGGCGGCGGGTCTCAATGAAATCTCCAAAGGGGCGATCAAACTTGATGGTCGCCACGTCGAGGGTGCCGACCCCGAGCGCGCGGTTGTGTTCCAATCGCCGAACCTGTTCCCCTGGCTGTCAGCCAAGGAAAACGTCGCCATCGGTGTGGACAAGGTCTACCCCAACTCGTCGCGGCCAGAGCGCCAAGACGTCATCGAATACTACCTTGAGCGCGTCGGCCTAGCGGATGCAATGGACAAGCCAGCTTCCGAGATGTCGAACGGCATGCAGCAGCGCGTTGGCATTGCGCGGGCCTTTGCGCTTTCGCCCAAGCTTCTGCTTTTGGATGAGCCTTTTGGCATGCTCGACAGCCTAACACGCTGGGAGCTGCAAGAAGTTCTGATGGAGGTGTGGAGCCGCACCAAAGTTACGGCGATCTGTGTGACCCATGACGTGGACGAGGCCATTCTGCTGGCGGATCGCGTGGTGATGATGACCAACGGGCCACAGGCGACAATCGGCAAGATTGTCGACGTCGATTTGCCCCGCCCACGTACCCGCAAGGCGCTGTTAGAGCACCCAGATTATTACAAGTACCGCCAAGACGTTCTCGACTTTCTTGAGGAATACGAACACGGCGCAAAGCCCAAACCAAATTCAAAGGCCAATCCGGCCATCGCAGCGGAGTAATCCGATATGACTAAACAAAAAATCGTCGTTATCGGCGCGGGCATGGCTTCTGGCCGCGTGCTCGAAAACCTCACTGATGCGTCGCCGGACGGCTTCGACATCACGCTGTTCAACGCTGAACCACGGGGCAACTATAACCGCATCATGCTGTCCCCTGTTTTGGCGGGCGATCAAACCTACCAAGACATCGTGACACACGATGACGCATGGTATGCGGACCGCGATATTACCTGCCGTTTCGGCGAAAAGGCCACCAACATCGACCTCGCGGCCAAAACTGTAACCGGCGCAAACGGCTCGGTTTCTTACGACAAATTGATTTTCGGCACAGGGTCTGAGCCTTTCATCATCCCCCTTCCAGGTCACGATCTGGACGGTGTTATCGCCTACCGCGATCTCGAAGACACCGAACAAATGATGGGCATGGGTGAGGGCAACAAGGTTGTCGTCATCGGTGGTGGTTTGTTGGGCCTTGAGGCCGCGGCGGGTATGGCTGCACGCGGCGCTGACGTGACGGTTGTGCACATCATGGGCCACCTGATGGAGCGCCAGTTGGATGAAGCCGCAGGTTACCTTCTGCGCAAGTCGCTCGAAGAAAAAGGCATCACCATCAAGCTGCAGGCGAACTCGAAAGAGATCACTGGCGAAGACGGCAAAGTCAAAGCCTTGATGTTGGACGATGGCACTGAATTGCCTTGCGATCTTCTGGTCATGGCTGTCGGCATCCGCCCATCAACCGCCCTCGCGAAAGAGGCCGGTTTGGCCACAGGGCGCGGTATTCATGTGGATGACCAAATGCTCACCTCCGCCGAAGATGTCTTCGCCGTTGGCGAATGCGTGGAACACGACGGCGCGGTCTTTGGCCTCGTTGCACCACTCTACGACCAAGCCAAAGTGCTGTCGCAAACCCTGCTTGGGGAAGAGGCTGCATTCGTGCAAAAAACTCTCTCAACCAAGTTGAAAGTCACCGGCTGTGACCTCTTCTCAGCGGGTGATTTTGCGGAAGGTGAAGGACGTGAAGACATCGTCTTCCGTGACCCATCGCGCGGCGTTTACAAACGCCTTGTCATTGAGGGCAACAAATTGGTTGGCGCCGTGATGTATGGCGACGTGGCTGATGGCAACTGGTTCTTCCAGTTGATCAAAGACGAGACAGATATCGACGAGATGCGCGAGATGCTGATCTTTGGCCCTGCCTATCAGGGTGGAGAAGCGTCGGACCCGCTCTCAGCCGTTGCAGCATTGCCGCCTGAGGCAGAAATCTGCGGTTGCAACGGCATTTGCAAAGGAACAATCGTCGACGCCATCGCAGGTGGCGCAACCGATCTCGCCGCAATCAAGGCGACCACAAAGGCCTCCGCATCTTGCGGTACATGTACCGGCCTTGTGGAACAGGTTTTGCAGGTCACGCTTGGCGACGATTTCAAGATGCCAGCAGCTCAATCCATCTGTGGCTGTACCGATCACACCCACGAAGACGTGCGCCGTTTGATCAAATCCATGCCGCTTCAATCTCAAGAGGCGGTTTGGCAGGAACTGGGTTGGAAAACCCGCAACGGGTGTCACGTGTGCCGCCCCGCGATCAACTACTACCTGCTGTCGGATTGGCCGATTGAATACAAAGACGATCCGCAATCGCGTTTCGTGAACGAACGCAAACACGCCAACATCCAGAAAGACGGAACCTATTCCGTTGTGCCACGTATGTGGGGCGGTATCACTACACCGTCCGAACTGCGCGCCATCGCCGATGCGGCCGACAAATACAAAGTTCCGACCGTGAAGGTGACAGGTGGTCAACGGATCGATCTGTTGGGTGTCAAAGGGGCCGATCTGCCTGATATTTGGTCTGATCTGAACAACGCTGGCATGGTGTCTGGTTATGCCTATTCCAAAGGGTTGCGCACGGTGAAAACCTGTGTGGGGACAGACCATTGTCGTTTCGGAACCCAAGACAGCACTGGCCTTGGCATCAAGTTGGAAAAGCTTCTGCATGGGTCTTGGACACCACACAAACTTAAACTGGCTGTGTCTGGTTGCCCGCGTAACTGTGCGGAATCCACCTGTAAGGACATTGGTCTGATTTGTGTCGATAGTGGTTATCAAATCAGCATCGGTGGTGCGGCAGGCATGGACCTTAAAGAGACCGAAGCCCTGTGCACCGTTCCAACCGAAGAAGAGGCCATTCAGGTCGTTCTTGCGGTTACGCAAAGTTACCGCGAAGGCGGTAAGTACCTAGATCGTTTGTACAAATGGCTAGGTAAGGTTGGCATGGATTGGGTGCAAGAACAGGTGGTTCATGATCTTGAAAACCGTGCCGCATTGGTTGCACGTTTTGAGCTTTCCCAAACCATTTACAACCATGACCCATGGGCGGATCACGTAAAGGTTCAGGCTGACAAATACGCCCCAATGGCAGACCTAACACTGGAGGCCGCAGAATGAGCTGGATCGACATCGGCGACATCAACGACATTCCCTTGCGCGGTGCGCGCATTGTTAAAACCCAAGTCGGGTGCGTCGCGGTTTTCCGCACCGCACCAGACGAAGTCTTTGCCGTGTCCGATACATGCCCCCATAAGCAGGGCCCACTGTCCGAGGGGATCGTGCACGGACAATCCGTCACATGCCCACTGCACAATTGGGTATTCGATCTGAACACGGGACAAGCCCAGGGCGCTGATGAAGGATCGATACCGACCTATCGCGTCCGCGTTGAAGGGGGGCGGATCTTGCTTGATGCGGAGTCCGTCGCCCATCGGAGTGCTGCGTAATGGACAGCACAAACGCACCCTGCATCCGTTCGACATGTCCCTATTGTGGGGTGGGTTGTGGTGTGTTGTTGCGACCCAACGCTAAGGGGGGCTTGGACGTGAGCGGCGATCCCAATCATCCCGCTAACTTCGGACGCTTGTGCTCCAAAGGGACGGCGTTGGGGGAAACCGTAGGGCTGGAGCAGCGTTTGTTAGCCCCTCGCGTTGAAGGTCAAGATACGGATTGGGACACGGCCCTTCAAACAGCGGCTGACAAGTTTTCGCAAACGATTGCCGAACATGGGCCGGATAGCGCGGCGTTCTATGTGTCGGGGCAGCTTCTGACCGAGGACTACTACATCGTTAACAAACTGATGAAGGGCTTCATTGGATCTGCGAATATCGACACCAACTCGCGGCTTTGTATGGCGTCCTCGGTGGCGGGGCATAAGCGTGCCTTTGGCACCGATACAGTGCCTGGAACCTATGAGGATATTGACGAAGCTGATCTGGTGGTCCTCGTCGGGTCTAACCTCGCGTGGTGCCATCCAGTCTTGTATCAACGTCTTCTGACTGCGCGTAAAAACCGCGGCACGAAAATCGTGGTGATTGACCCGCGTCGCACCGCAAGTTGCGATCAGGCGGATATGCATCTGGCGTTGGAGCCGGGGTCGGATGTGGCGCTGTTCAATGCGCTCTTGTCGCGTATCAATGCTTCCGGCGCGGTGGACGAGGCATTTTCGCATAACGTCGAAGGCTTGGCTGATGCTCTGGCGGCGGCTCAAAAAGACGATCCAGCCGTAACAGGTCTAAGCGCGCAACAGATTGAGAGTTTCTGCAAGTTGTGGATCGAGAACAAACGCGTGGTCACGGTCTATTCCCAAGGGGTGAACCAGTCGATTTCGGGGACGGACAAAGTAAACTCGATCTTAAATTGCCATCTCGCCACTGGACGTATTGGTAGGGCAGGATGCGGGCCGTTCTCGGTTACCGGCCAACCCAATGCGATGGGCGGGCGAGAAGTTGGCGGTTTGGCCAATATGCTGGCCTGCCACCTTGATCTTGAAAATGCAGATCACCGTGACGCTGTACGCGACTTTTGGGGCGCAGATTTTGTGCCAGACAAGCCCGGACTGAAGGCCGTGGACATGTTCAAGGCGGTTGCTGACGGGCGGATCAAGGCCTTGTGGATTATTCACACCAATCCCGTGGTTTCTATGCCTGACGCGGATGCTGTGCGCGATGCCATTGCCAATTGTCCTTTCACGGTAGTCAGTGACATTACTGCGAATACAGACACTGCGCGATTGGCCGATGTGCTGCTTCCAGCAACCGGCTGGGCCGAGAAAACCGGCACGGTTACGAACTCCGATCGTACTATTAGCAGTCAGCGTGCCGTTTTGCCTGCACCTGGGATGGCACGCCCTGATTGGGACATTCTGTGCGACGTCGGGCGGCGCATGGGTTTCGGTGACGCGTTTGGCTTTGATAACTCCGCCGAGATTTTTCGTGAATATGCAACGCTGTCTGGGGTTGCCGGAAGGTTCGGGCGCGATTTCGACATCTCCGGCTTGTCGGATATCTCGGATGATGAATACGCAGAATTAACCCCGCAGCGTTGGCCCATAACTCCACAACGTAAAGGTGGGCGGTTCTTTGCAGACGGGAAGTTCTTTCACACCAATGGCAAGGCAAAGATGTTGCCAGTCATCAGCAAGCCACCTGCTGCGAAGGCAACGCGACGGTTTCCATTCCGGCTCAATACGGGGCGCTCTCGTGATCAGTGGCACACGATGACGCGAACAGGGCTTAGTGCCCGTTTGTCTGCTCACTTGGCTGAACCCTTCGTGGAAATTTGCCCCAAGGACGCGCAGAATCTTAATATTGAGCACTCCGATCTCGTGCAATTAACCAGCCCAATCGGTGATGCTATTCTGCGTGCTCGCATTACTGATGCGGTGAAGTCGGGGCAGGTGTTCGCGCCGATCCACTGGACGGGGGAAACTGCTCCCGCAGCGCGCATTGACATGCTTGTGGCCGCAGAAGTTGATCCGGTTTCGGGTCAACCTGAAAGCAAAGCGAGTGTCGTCGCTGTCCGTAAGTATGAGGCGAAATGGTACGGTTTTGCGGTGTCGCGCCGTGAGATGAATTTGCAAAGTGACTATTGGGCGTTGTCTCGGACGAAGCATGGTTACCGCGCAGAACTTGCGGGGGTTTCGTCTATCAGTGATTGGGAGGGGGAAGCACGGCGATTGTTTGGCTCGGACAACGCGCAGATGTCTTCCAACATTGACGCTAAACGTGGCAGCGCGCGGGTTGTTATTCACGAGAACGGCGAACTACTGGGCGCGATCTTCGTGTCGTCATCGCCTGTGGCCGTTATGCGGGACTACGTTTCGACTTTGCCCGGAACGGAGGGTTTGGACGCTTTGATGGGACGCCCATCAGGCGATGTGCCCAACCCGGGTCCTGTGTTGTGCTCATGTTTTGGGGTCGGTATAAATACGATCATTGAAGCGGTTGAAGTCAAAGGCTTGATGTCGGTCGAAGCAATCGGTGAAGCCTTAGGGGCGGGTACGAATTGCGGATCCTGTCGCCCTGAAATTGCCGATTTATTGTTAGGACTACAAAGTCGTGAGGCGGCTGAATGAGCTTGTCTGAGCACGTTCGTATCTTAGGGCGTGGTCCCGGTCGATCGCGATCTTTGACGCAAACAGAGGCCTATGACGCCATGCAGTTAATGCTGGCAGATGGAACCTCCCCCGAGGCGGTTGGCGCATTGTTGATGTTGCTGCGCATGAAGGGAGAAACCGCTGACGAGATCGCGGGGCTGGCAAGCTCGGCGCAGGTTGGCAACGGTGCGCTTGCGCATGTGGATCTGGATTGGCCAAGTTACGCCGCTGGACGGACGCGAGGTGCGGCTTGGTTTTTGTTGTCAGCCAAGTTAGTGGCCCAAGCGGGGCACCGTGTGTTGTTGCATGGTTGGAACGGCGCGGACACTAAAGTTCGTGCGGGCTTGTTTCAAGCAGGGATCGGAAGCGCCACGGATTTGGAGGATGCCGCTCGATTGCTAGACCGCGATGGCATCGCCTATTTACCTCTTGAAAAGGTGTATCCCGCGTTATTCCGTCTGTTGAATTTGCGCGAAGTCTTGGGGCTTCGATCCTGCGTCAACACGGTGTGCCGCATGTTGAATCCGGGCGCAGCCTCCGCGAGTGTTCAAGGGGTCTTCCATCCATCTTACCGCCTGTTGCAAGCCGACGCGGCGGCGTTGCTGGGCTGGAAAAATTTGAGTGTGATTAAGGGCGGCGGCGGCGAATTTGAGCGCCACCCGTCAAAAGAGATCGCCGCCTTCGGCCTGCGCGAAGGCGTTGCGTGGGAAGGGGTGGTTCCCGCGACCACCCAAGACCCTCGCCGCCTTTCCAGCACGCAAGATGCAAGCTTGCTAGCGGCGTGGGAACACACCGAGGTTGGTGCATTTGAAGTCGAGATTGTAGTAGGCACCGCAGCCCTTGCGTTGGACACATTGGGGGTGCGCGACAGTCGGTCCGCTGCACTGGCTCAATGGGACGCCCGCAGGCCGGCCAAGGTCGCTTGATAGGAGACGAGACATGAAATCCTTCCCAATGTTTGTTCGCACCACGGATCGTCGCGTTGTAATTGTGGGTGGCGGAGAGCAGGCCGCACAAAAGGCGCGGCTGCTGTTGAAGACTGATGCGACCCTTGTTTTGGTGGCGCCAGAGCTGGAAGCGGAACTCAGTGGCGTGGTTCAATCGGGCCGCGCCCAACATGTCTTGGCACTGACGCCGGAACTGTTTGACGATGCGGCGATGGCGTTCATCGGGACAGGGTGTCCGTGCGTGGACGCCTGTGCCCATGCGCTCGCAAAATCTGCACGTTGCCCTGTGAACGTGGTGGACCAGCCGGAGCTATGTGACATCACCACCCCCGCAATTGTGGACCGAGACCCCATCGTGGTGGCGATTGGCAGCGAGGGGACCGCCCCCGTTTTGACCCGTGAAATCAAGACCAAGCTAGAGCGGTCTTTGCCGCAAACTCTTGGTGGACTGGCTTCGTTGTCAGGGCTGTTACGCCCAAGTGTCAGCAAACATGTGCCGCATGAGCGTCGCCGTGCGTTTTGGGCGTGGGTGTTCAAAGGCTCTCCACGTGCTACTTGGGTGCGTGGGGCCGAACGCGAGGCCGTGAAAAAGATCAAAGATGCCATCATGCAAGGTGGCGTTAACGACACCACGCAAAGCGGGCAAATCGCCCTCGTGGGGGCAGGCCCTGGTGCGCGTGACTTACTAACTTTGCGTGCGGTCGAGCGACTTCAAGAAGCTGATGTAATTTTCTACGACCGACTTGTGGATGCGGAAGTTCTGGAATTGGCGCGCCGCGACGCAGAGCGGGTTTTCGTGGGCAAACATGTGGGTGCGCACAGCTGGCCGCAGGAGCGGATCAACCAGATGATTGTCGCCGAGGCCAGAAAAGGACGCCGCGTGGTTCGCTTGAAATCGGGCGATCCAGGTGTATTTGGTCGCGCAGGTGAAGAGATCGAGGCCGCGCGCGCCGCAGGAATACCCGTTGAGATGGTCCCCGGTGTCACAGCCGCCTGTGCGGCGGGAGCGAGCCTTACTCGCAGCCTGACCGAGCGGGGCGTTGCCAATACATTGGTTCTGGCCACCGGCACCGGTAGCATTGACGATCCTACACCTGATAGCACGCGACTGTCAGGTCCGGGGACAACAACGGCACTTTATATGTCAGTGCGTCAAGCAGGGCGCTTGGCGAAAGACTGGATCGATCAAGGCCTACCAGCAAGCAGTCATGTTGATATCTGTGCGGATGTCTCGAAGCCAAGCCAAATCACTATTCCGGCGACTGTAGAGACAATGGCAAGCCGCATGGCAGAGGAGGGTATCACCGGTTGCGCTATATTGCTGGTGACTTGGCCTGAGGCCCTCGCATCTGAAAAAACTAAGACTGTGTTCCATAGTTTGCACTCAGTTGATGAGATCGGTTTAGCAGGCTGATCGCGCCTTAGGTGTTCATTTTGACGCACCGAACCTGTCGCGTGATGAATGACCGATCAATTCAATCTCAATGCCACTCCCCTGAGACCTTGTGGATCGTGAATGAAGCTCTGGCATGAGCCAAGATTGCCGCCACTATGCATGGCAAGTTTGAACATGGTGGATTTATCCAATTGCGCGGATATACAAAGATGCACGCCAACCACGTGCTTCATACTGACAAAAGGGGCTGATTTGGGCTTTCTTGCTGGTAAGGATACGCGACCAACCACAAGAGAGAGCCACGAATGGAACGCAGCGCTACATTTCACGATCTCAATGGGAAAAGTGTTTTCATAACGGGCGGCGGCTCCGGCATCGGTGCGTCGCTTACGAAAGGGTTTATGGAGCAGGGGGCTAAGGTGGCCTTTGTTCAACGCTCCGATTCCACGAAGTTCTGTGACGAGCTGGAAGAAAAATACGGGCGGCGCCCGTTATTCATCCGATGCGATGTCACAGATGTCGGTGCATTGAAATCGGCGATCACACAAGCGGGTGAGGCGCATGGTCCGATCTCCACATTGGTGAACAATGCCGCCAATGACATACGCCACACCGCAGCCGACGTTACTGAAGAGTTTTGGGATCAATCGCAGGCGATCAACCTGAAAGCATACTTCTTTGCGTGTCAGGCGGTGATGCCGAATATGATCTCTGCCGGCGGTGGGTCGATCATAAACTTTTCGTCCATAAGCTACATGATGGGCAACGCAGGCTATCCGTCGTACACGGCGGCGAATGCAGGCATTACGGGGATGACCCGTTCGTTGGCCCGCGAGTTTGGACCAGACCGAATTCGCGTGAATGCATTGGCTCCGGGCTGGGTGTTGACCGAAAAGCAGATGGATTTATGGGCCTCGCCAGAGGCATTAGCCGCGCATCTGGACCGCCAGTGTTTGAAAGATCATCTAAGTCCGCGTGACATCGTCGACTCGGCGCTGTTTCTAGCCTCTAACGCCAGCCGTATGATGACGGGGCAAGCTGTGGTCGTTGACGGCGGTGTCGTCACCAC
This sequence comes from Litoreibacter sp., assembly GCF_039974535.1. Taxonomy (GTDB): domain Bacteria; phylum Pseudomonadota; class Alphaproteobacteria; order Rhodobacterales; family Rhodobacteraceae; genus Litoreibacter. The sequence goes on from NZ_JBDWIU010000013.1 coordinate 31,498, forward strand.
AGGATAGTAGCCTTAGCTGGCCAAGAGAATTGCAAGGAACGTTACATATGAGCCGAGAGATTATTGGTATCCTGCGCGGTGTTCAGCCGCATGAGGTTCTCGACATTGGCCGCGCCCTTGTGGCGGCGGGGATTGACCGGATCGAAGTGCCGTTGAACTCACCGGATCCATTGCGCTCCATTGAAATACTAGCGAGCGAGTTGTCTGAGCAAGCGACTTTGGGGGCTGGCACTGTCTTGGACGCGTCGCAAGTGCTCGAGGTCCACAATGTGGGGGGCACTTTGGTTGTATCGCCCGATACCAACCCAGCGGTCATTGAAAAGACGAAAGAGCTGGGGATGCATTCCTTCCCCGGTGTCGCAACACCGACCGAATGCTTCACGGCTTTGCGCTATGGCGCTGATGGATTGAAATTTTTCCCCGCATTTGTGATCGGGCGATCAGGCTTTGCCGCGATCTCTGCGGTGCTACCAAAGGGGACCAAGACCTACGCGGTTGGCGGCGCAGATACGTCGAATTTTGCGGATTGGTTTGGTGTCGGGGTGACGGGATTTGGGATTGGATCGGGTATCTACAAACCGGGCATGAGCGCCCAAGATGTGGCTTCACGCGCCGCGAACATCGTTGCGGCATATGACGCATCTGCATCGTCAAGCAGGTCATGAGATGTTTTGGTTCAACTTCGCTGCGGCATCAGCTCCACGTGCAACGATCAAAGGGGCTTAAGCCTTCTGGGAATACTCATCCGTAGGTGTGTGCAGTTTCAGGTGGCGAATGAAGGAACGCGCCACACGCGATATTGGCCTGTGATCAGGGGTGACGAAGTAGCTACGATAGGCGATCTGTGATGCGAAGGGTCTGAACACCATCTCATGTGAACGGTATTGCACAATCGGGAAAGGGTTTACGATTGTTAGCCCCAATCCTTCTTTCGCAAGGTCGACCGCCGCGATGGACGTGGACACTTCCGCGACAATCTTTGGCGTGCTTCGGAAGCTGTGCAGAACCTGTTCCAACTGGGCGCGTCGTGCATGGCGGTGGGAGATCGCGACAAGCGCTTGCTCGTGTAAATCTTCCGGATGGATCGTTTCCTTATTAGCCAAAGGGTGATCGGCAGCCATGGCGCAGATGGCGCTGGAGGTTCGAAACAAGGATAACTTGACCCCATCCCGCGAAATCTCGACGCCGGTGAAACCAAGGTCGAAGCGCTCTTCGAGAACTTCGCGAATGACATCCTCGGAGGAGGTGACCTCTAGGCTGATACGGAACTCGGGATTGGTCTTTAGGAAGGTGGCGATGTGGTGGACAAGAAAACGGTGCGCGTAGGTTGGGGGAGCGACGATGCGTAGGGTCTCAGGCTCTGCTTCTTGCGGCCCATCAATGCGGTCCAAAGCTGTGAATAGAGGATCAAGTCGCTTATTTAACCGAACGGCTTCTTCCGTCGGGCGCAGCCGACCACCTTCGCGCTCAAACAGCATTCGTCCGGTCCGTTCTTCCAAACTGGCGATAGAGCGGCTGATGGCCGATTGAGAAAGCCCTAGCCTCACGGCCGCTTGCGACGTTGTTCCGCTTTCCATCAAGGCTCTTAGGGCCTGATACTCCGGCAAGCTATGCCATGTTCTTGCAACCATTTGATCCTCTGCAAAAGCCTCATAGGGGTATGATCTATTATCATGTTAATAGGTGTGGTCTATGAGAAATAGTCGAATAAGGTGGATGCATCGATCTTGGGGGTAGACAAACGATGGGTGCAACAGCATCGCCATTGATTTTTGATGGTCACAACGATGTCCTTTTGAAGTTATTTCGCGCGGGTGGGAAATCTGCTGCCGAAAGTTTCATGACAGGCCGCGATGGAGCCATCGACCTTCCAGCGGCCACTGCCGGCGGATTTGGTGGTGGGTTCTTCGCGGTGTATGTTCCGTCCCCCGTTGATCTCGAATTCAAATTTGAGGAAATGACTAAGCCTGCGTATGACTTGCCATTGCCTGATCTGATTGCTTGGGAGGATGCCTTTCCAATTGTGATGTCCCAAGCAGCTATATTGTTTGATCTCGAGCGTCGCGGCGCATTGAAGGTTTGCACGACGGCGGCAGAACTGCGCAGTACTTTGGGCAGCGGGAAACTGGCCGCGATTTTTCACATCGAAGGTGCCGAGGGGATCGACGCTGACCTGAACGCACTCGAGGTTTTGTACCAAGCTGGCTTGCGTTCTATCGGGCCGGTTTGGAGCCGGTCCACGATTTTCGGTCATGGTGTTCCTTTTCGATATCCAAGTGACCCAGATATTGGGACGGGCCTGACGGATCACGGTGTGCGGCTCGTCAAACGCTGCGATGAGTTGGGAATAATGGTGGACTTATCGCATCTCAATGAAGCAGGTTTTTGGGATGTGGCGCGCCATTCGTCAAAGCCTTTGGTTGCGACCCATTCCAATGTTCATGCGATCTGTCCACACAGCCGGAACCTAACGGACAAGCAGTTGGCGGCAATTCGCGAAAGCGACGGGATGGTTGGGCTAAACTTCGCAGTCGCATTCTTGCGCGACGACGGGCGTATGCTGGCGGAGGTTCCACTAGAGCAGATGCTGAGACATTTGGATCATCTGATCGAGCATTTAGGCGAAGACCGAGTGGGCTTCGGATCGGATTATGACGGGGCGATTGTACCACAAGAGCTTACCTCTTGTGCAGGGCTGCCCAAATTGAGGCACGCGATGACAAAGCATGGCTACAACGACGCGTTGATGACCAAACTTTGTCACGAGAACTGGCTGCGCGTGCTTGAAAAAACTTGGGGAACTTAACCCCGATGGCCGGAAATTTTTTTGTGTAACGGAACAGGAGAGGTTCTAGATATGAATGCTTTTAACAAACTGATGACAAGTGCGGCGATTGGCTTAGCTGTTGGTGTGGCGTCCTTAGCAGCTTTTGCCGAGACGCCCGCCAACATGCTGGTTATTGCTCACCGCATTGATGACGTAACAACGATTGATCCAGCCGAGAGCTTTGAATTTGCGGGCTCCGACATCAGCCGCAACGTCTATGGCCGTTTGGTTAATCTTGACCCGAATGATTTGGCTGCGGGTTACAAACCCGATCTGGCAGAAAGCTGGGAAGTGTCCGAAGATGGGAAGACGATTACCTTTACCATGCGCGAAGGTGTGAAGTTCCATTCTGGCAATCCTGTCACGGCGGAAGACGCGGCGTTCTCGTTGCAACGCGCGGTGATCTTGAACAAGACACCTGCGTTTATTTTGACCCAGTTCGGCTTCACGGCAGAAAACGCGGCCGAGACAATTAAGGCCGACGGCAACAAGCTGACGATCACCACAGACAAAAAATACGCCACCTCCTTCGTGTTAAACTGCCTGACGGCCACCATTGGCGGCATCGTGGATAAGGCCACCGTCATGGCCAATGAAGTCGACGGCGACATGGGCAACACGTGGTTGAAAACCAATTCCGCAGGATCTGGCCCCTACAAGTTGGACGGCTGGAAGCCCAATGAAAGCGTTACGATGTCGTCTAACCCCGACTATTACGGCGGGGCACCGGCAATGGAGCGCGTGATCGTGCGTCACGTCTTGGAAAGTGCCTCGCAACGCTTGTTGCTGGAACGCGGTGACATCGACATTGCACGCAACCTCAACCCCGAAGACATCGCGGGTGCAACGGGCGCAGTTGGTGTGAAGGTTGTGGACGAGTTGAAGGGTCGTTTGATGTATCTGGCGCTGAACCAGAAGCATCCTGTACTGTCCAAGCCCGAGGTGCGTCAGGCGTTTAAATATCTGATCGACTACGAGGGCATGAAAAACAGCTTTCTGAATGGCCAATACACCATTCACCAGAATTTCCTTCCCGCCACCTACCTTGGCGCGTCGGATGAAAGCCCGTTCTCTTACAATATCGAGAAAGCCAAGGAGCTACTGGCTGCGGCAGGCGTAGAAGGCCTAGAGGTTGAGATCGGCGTTCGCGAAGCGCAAGAGCGCATTGAGATCGGTCAATCATTCCAAAACGCGGCTGCGCAAGCTGGCATCAAGGTAAACATCACCGTGGGCACCGCGAAGCAAATCCTTGCCCGCTACCGTGCGCGGGAACTGGATGTGTATTTGGGCGCATGGGGGCCAGACTACCCTGATCCGCAAACCAACGCTGGTACATTTGCCTACAACCCCGACAACTCTGACGAGGCGAACGCGACAGGTTTGCTGGCTTGGCGTACTGGTTGGGATGCTGGCGGCTTGACCGAAAAGGTCGAAGCGGCGGTAACCGAAGGTGACCGTGAGAAGCGGGTTCAGATGTATTTGGACATCCAAGAGAAGTTCCGCGAAACCTCGCCGTTCGTAGTGATGTTCCAACAGATCGAGCAATCTGCCCTACGTGACAACGTCACCAACTGGTCTACCGGACAGGCTGTTACGTCTGCCGCATACTGGCAGGTTACGAAATAAATGGCCCTCGCTGAGGACAACAACTTGGGGCGCCCTGACGGGGCGCCTCTAGCTTACCGGCTGTGGACGTTCTTACGGGCCACGCTGATGACACTTGGCTCCATCGCGGTGACGCTTTTGGGGCTATTGTTCATTACATTCATCATTGGTCGGGTCATGCCGATTGACCCTGTTCTAGCCATTGTGGGCGAACGGGCGTCGCAATCGACCTATGACGCCGTGTACCTTCAGTTGGGCCTTGATAAACCGCTATTGGTGCAATTTTTGTATTACCTATGGGACGTGCTGCATCTCGATTTCGGCACCTCCCTATTGAACGCGCGGCCTGTGTCCGAAGACATTGCGCGCGTCTTTCCCGCAACGTTGGAACTCGCCACGATTGGTATCATCATCGGGGTTGTTTTGGGCGTGCCTTTAGGGGTGTTGGCCGCAGTGCGAAAGGGGTCGTGGATAGACCAAATTGCACGAGTGTTGGCGCTGGTTGGGTACTCCATGCCGATCTTCTGGCTGGGCCTTATGGGCCTGCTGGTGTTCTACGGCATCCTAGGATGGGTTGGCGGTCCGGGTCGTGTTGGGATTTTCTATGTGGACGTCGTGCCAAGTGTCACGGGTTTGATCTTGGTAGATGCATTGCTGGATGGCAATTGGGACGTCTTTAAAGATGCCTTTAGCCACATTGTTTTGCCCGCCTCCCTGCTTGGCTATTACTCGCTGGCATACGTCAGCCGCATGACGCGATCCTTTATGTTGGAACAGCTAAGCGCTGAGTATGTCACCACAGCTCGCGTCAAAGGCATGTCGGAGTGGGATGTTGTGTGGAAGCACGCGTTCAAGAATATCCGTGTGCAGTTAATCACAGTAATCGCCTTAAGTTACGCAGGGCTTTTGGAGGGCTCGGTTCTGACCGAGATCATCTTCAGTTGGCCAGGTATCGGCAGCTACATAACCACCGCATTGCTTAGTGCGGATATGAATGCGGTCTTGGGCGGCACGGTGGTTGTCGGGCTGATCTTTATCCTGCTCAATATCTTCTCGGACTTGCTTTACAAAGTCTTTGACCCCCGTGCGAAATAGAGGGGCTGAATAATGTCCGAGACACAAAGCTTACGCGAATGGCTCTTGACCGAGACGCCTACGTCGCGCCGTCACGCAAAAATTTCTGCCGTGTATCAGGGGTGGCTTTCCTTCCGCTCAAACACGATGGCGATGATTGGTTTAGGAATTCTGGTACTGCTAGTGGTGGTGGCAGCGGCCGCACCAGTGTTGGCCCCACATGACCCCTTCGTCCAAGATCTTGGCAATCGCTTGGCGCCATTGTGGTCGGACGGTCATGTGTTTGGCACCGACAGCCTTGGGCGCGATATCCTTTCGAGGTTGATCTACGGGGCGCGCATCACGCTTTATATCGTGGCGTTAGTAGCACTGATTGCTCCGGTTGCAGGCCTCTTGGTGGGCACAGTATCTGGCTACGTGGGCGGTTGGACGGATACCGTGTTAATGCGCATCACCGACATCTTCCTTGCATTCCCTCGCTTGGTTTTGGCGCTGGCGTTCGTCGCGGCACTTGGCGCTGGGATCGAGAATGCGGTTCTTGCTATCTCCCTCACGGCATGGCCGCCTTACGCGCGTATCGCACGGGCGGAGACGTTGACGATCCGCTCCTCGGATTTCATCAGTGCGATCAAGTTGCAAGGTGCAGGGCCATTGCGCATCATTACCAAGCACATCTGGCCGTTGTGCATTTCGTCGCTGATCGTGCGGGTGACGCTTGATATGGCGGGGATCATTTTGGCCGCGGCTGGCTTGGGTTTCCTAGGCCTTGGCGCGCAACCGCCCAGCCCCGAATGGGGAGCGATGATCTCTGAGGGTCGCCGCTTTATTTTGGATCATTGGTGGGTAGCCACGGTGCCCGGGTTGGCGATCTTTACGGTGTCATTAGCGTTCAACCTGCTTGGTGACGGGTTGCGCGATGTTCTTGATCCGAAGGCAGGTGAATGATGGAAAAGCTTCTGGACATTGAGAACCTGTGGGTTCGGTTCCCGTCGCGCAATGGTGTGTTTGATGCGGTGCGTGGGGTGTCGTTCACCCTCGGGCGCGAGCGGTTGGGAATTGTAGGCGAAAGCGGCTCCGGCAAGTCCATGACAGGCCGCGCGATCCTGCGCTTGATCCGATCACCTGGCATCGTTGAGGCTGATCACATTAATCTCGAGGGACAAGACCTTCTGCAGCTACCTGAGAAGAAGATGCGCGAAGTGCGTGGGCAACGAATTAGTATGGTGATGCAAGACCCGAAGTTCTCATTGAACCCTGTGATGACCATCGGTGACCAGATTATCGAGGCATATCGGCTGCATAATTCCGTCTCCAAGGCCGACGCCTATGCGAAGTCGCTTGAGATGCTGGAGGCGGTCTCCATTCGTAACCCTGAACGCGTTATGCGTGCCTACCCACATGAGATGTCGGGGGGGATGGGGCAGCGCATTATGATTGCGATGATGTTGATCCCGAACCCAGAGATATTGATCGCGGATGAGCCGACCTCAGCCTTGGATGTGTCGGTTCAGCGTCAGGTCTTGGACATCATGGATAAGCTAGTAAAAGATCGTGGTATGGGGCTGATATTCATCAGCCACGACCTTAATCTAGTGGCAGATTTCTGTGACCGCGTATTGATTATGTATGCCGGCCGAATTGTTGAAGTGTGTGACGCGGATAAGCTGCATGAGGCGACACATCCATATACGCGTGGGCTATTGAACTCGCTCCCGCGCCTTGACCCGCCACGAGACCGCCTCGACGTGCTAAAGCGCGATCCCGAGTGGTCCGAAGCTGAAAGTGTAAGCGGCCGGATATGAATAAGTTAAACGTCCATGATCTAAACGTTTGGTTTGGTAAACACCGCGACCGCGTGGATGCGGTTAAGGGCGCCAGCTTCGACGTCGCGCAAGGTGAAAGCTTCGGCTTGGTTGGCGAAAGCGGTTCGGGAAAGTCGACGATTTTGCGAGCGATCACGGGGCTTGCGCCTGATTGGTCCGGCGCGATGGCCTTAGATGGAAATCCGATTCCAAAGGCCCGCCCAAAGGCCTTTTTCAAAACTGTACAAATGGTTTTCCAAGACCCCTACGCGTCGCTGCATCCACGGCATTCGGTGGATCAAGTTTTAGGCGAGACGCTGCATCTGCATGGCTTCAAAGACATTGACGCACGGGTGGTTAAATTGCTCGATGATGTGGGTTTGGGACAGAAGTTCCGATTCCGCTATCCGCACCAATTGTCAGGGGGCCAGCGCCAACGGGTAGCGATTGCGCGGGCCTTGGCACCGGAGCCCGAGTTGTTGTTATTGGACGAGCCCACATCGGCCCTAGATGTTTCAGTGCAGGCCGAGATATTGAATCTGCTATCCGACCTCAGGCGCGACCGTGGATTGACCTATCTGATGGTGTCACACGACCTTTCAGTGGTCGGTCACATGTGCGATCGCTTGGCGGTAATGAAGGACGGTGAGATCGTGGAAATTCTTGACGTTGCATCTTTGCGAGCCATGAAATCCACGCATCCCTACTCCAAGCAGCTCTTGGAGGCGTCTTTATAGACTGTTGTCTATGACGTGATCTTGGACAAATCCAAGGGCACCAATGCACCTTTGCGTCCGATAACCTGCCCAGCTACTTTCGAGGCAGAGCGGATCAAGTTTTCCATCGATGTCGCCGTGTCCAACCCAGCGAAGAAGCCTGCATTGAAGCTGTCACCGGCGGAAGTCGTGTCGATGATGGACCCGACCTTAGGTGGGTCAATGTGGTGGCTGAAGCCTTCGTGTAAGTAGTGTACAGCGCCTGCACCATTCTTGATCACAACGGTTTTCGCACCTGCATTCAGGTAGCGCGTGCCCGTAGCTTCGATATCTGCGTCGCCAAAGAAGTCGGCTTCGTCATCGTAGGACGGCAGGATGATGTCGCTGACAGCGGCGGCTTTCATCACGGTAGAGGTCATCTCGTCGGTGCTTGCCCATAGGCGTGGACGCAGGTTGGAATCGAACGCGATGCGTTTGCCGTTAGCTCGGGCCTCGCTTAAGGCCTCGAGCAGCGTTTGGCGGCCTTGAGCATCTAGTATCGCAAGGCTGATACCTGAGAAGTAGATCAGGTCAGCGCCTTGCATTGCGCGGGACAAGGTTTCGGCATCTTGGGCCAGCTTGCGGGCCGCAGATTGATCGCGCCAGTACGAGAAGCTGCGCTCTCCATTCTTTAGCGAGATCAGATACAGGCCGACAGAACGCACCGGATCTTGCGCGATGAAATCGGTGTCGACACCAGCGTCGGTCATCATATCCAGCATGGACTGAGACACGGCGTCGGTGCCCACGCGGGTGAAATATCCAGTCTTCACGTCAGGGCGCAGGGTACGCATGTACCAAGACGTATTGAACGTGTCGCCGGCGAAACCCATGCGGAAATCGCCGGCCTTATCGATTGGGGCCATCTCGACCATACATTCGCCGATGGACAGAAAACTGTTGAGTTGACCGAGGATCGGTTGCGTAAGCTGGAGTTGGTTTGATGACGTCATGTTATGTGATCTGTATTCTTATTAGAGAAAGTCGTCGCGGCGCGGGGTGAAGCAATCCATCAATTTTCCGGGCTCGAGGCAGACGCAGCCGTGTACCGCGTTCGAGGGAATGACGAAGCTGTCGCCGGGGCCTACTTCAAAAGTGTCGTCGCCAACTGTGAAGCGGAAGCGGCCCTTCTCGACATAGGTCGACTGGATGTGGGGGTGGTTATGGAGCGCGCCTTCTGCACCGACTTCGCTAAAGCGAAAGGCCACAACCATCATGTCTGGGTGGTCAGCTAGCACTTGGCGTGTGACGTTTTCGCCGGAGACTACGATAGGGTGAGTGGTCATGGTTTTTTGGTCCAGTATTGGTGCAATTCAAGCGGAAGTTGGCCTCTGGTCGGGTAAAGGCCATGAGATGGTAATGCTCCAAGATCATTTCTGCGACCTCGGAGCATCGCCTTGATTTAGGTCCGGCGGTTAGCTGAACAGCATGCCGCCATTGATGTCGACATTGGTACCGGTGATGAACGCGCTGTCATCGCTGGCCAAGAAGACCACCAAATTGGCGATATCGACCGAAGCTCCTTGGCGTTTCAGCGGAGCCGCGTTCTCGACGATTGTGCGAACTTCCGGCTTGGTGAAGATGTTGTGGAAGTCGGTGTCGATCATGCCGGGGCAGATTGCATTCACGCGGATGTTTGGACCCAGTTCTTTAGCGAGGCCACGTGTCATGGTCATAACTGCACCTTTGGACGCGGCGTATGCCACGGAGCCAGGCCCGCCGCCATCACGGCCAGCTTGGCTGGCCAAGTTTACGATCGCGCCGGATGTCATGTGCTCAAGGCAGGCTTTGGTCATCAGGAACGTGCTGGTCAGGTTCAGATCCATGACCGTGTTCCAGTGCTCCAAGGTCATCTCGGCCAAGGTTTTACGAGCAACCAGACCGCCAGTGTTGTTGACGAGAATGTCGACGCTGCCGAAGTCGGCTTTTGCTTTGCCAACCAACGCGTCAACACCTTCTTGGGTGTTCAGGTCACCTTGAAGTGCGAAGGCTTTGCCGCCTGCCGCAGTGATCTCGGCCACGGCGCTGTCCGCGCCTTCGCTGCTGGAGAAGTAGTTGATGGCGACACTTGCGCCTTCTTCTGCCAGACGGATAGCACATGCACGCCCAATGTCTCGGCCGCCACCGGTGACGATGGCTGTTTTGCCTGCAAGTTTCATAAGTAGTCCTTCCTTAGGGCATCTCGCTGACCTTATGAGCCAACGTCGAAAGTTTTGGGGACAACGACCTTAAAGCTGCGGTCGGCATCATCCGTAAAGTAAAGATCGCAGTCATAGCCTTGATCATCGAGAAAGCTGAAAATCCGGCGAGGGGCAGACAGCGAATAGGGCACCAGCAACGTTGCAATCCGGTGACGGATCGCTTTGGGGAACGTTGCCTTTAGACAAGTGCTAACAGGGAGCCCTTCGATCTCTGATGGGTCCACATCGGCAAAGCCAGTTTCTTGACTGATAACTGGTATACCAGCTTCTGACCATAGGAATTGACCATAAAATCCGGCTTTTTCCCCAGTATATCGGAAAGTTGTATCCCCAAGCGCCATCGGGGCGTTCGCGTGAAGCAGCCAATCGATCTCTACCGGCTCGCTCGCATCGATGTTGTCCACCAGTACAAAGTACTGATTGTTAACAAAATACACATCGCGTGTGACTGATGTGACCTCGGGCGAGAGTGTCTGGTAGGCGTTGGTTGCATCACCTTGAATGAAGATGTGGTCGCCACGATCCTCAGCCTCGGTGATTTGCCCAGTGGATTGCATGGCAATGGTTTTGTCTTTGCCTGCGTACTGGCCCTTGCCGTTGATCAATATCCCGTTCTTGGACACGGTTTGCCGGCGCCACTTCTGGTGCATCGTGCTGTTGAACGCGACGTAATGACCGGACTGGATCGCCAAGTCCTCGCCAAAACCCGCAAGACAGATCGCATTTTGGTCGCCGTGGCTGTGGCTGATAGAGCCAAAAGGCGATGACTTCATCACGAATTGGATGTGATTGTCGGGGTCTTGCATCCGGTGTTGGATTGCAACCCATCCAATGCCCTTGAACCAGCGGAGTTGATCGTCATCCGCTGGCGGAACGGCTTCGATAATTGGGAAGTCTGTGCGGTAGGCCAGTTCGTCGAAATTGAAGTCCCACCAGCCCCAGTTGTAGAACATGTCTTCGGTTCCGGGGTTCGTACGCTTGATTTCGTCGTAGTACCATTGGTACGCGCCGTTGCCTGTGACGCCGGCAAATTGGCGTAGGTTGTAACCGACTTTTACCGCAGGCAGGTCGCCCATCGTGCTGTCGTCGCCGAAGGTCGCACGGCGCGTGTCTGGGGACTTTGTGTAAAGCGGGAAGTCGCCAGTGCGCTGGAAGAACGGGCGATCATAAAGGTTGATGCCAGTGTAGCCCTTCAGCAGGTTTGCCGCGTCGATCAGATAGGCCATGCCGGTCATCCAATAGTGCGGTCCCTCGGCCCAACCGCCGTCTGTGTCGCCCCACGGGGAGTAGACGGTGAACAGGAATTCGATGGAATAATTCAACCAACCTTCAGCTTCTGGCGCATCGTCCAGTAGGGCAATGGAGGCGGGGATCAACACGGCGGACACCGCGCGAACAGCGTGGCTGTCGAAGGGGAACAGGTGGATGTTGGCGTGCTTGATAATGTGGTCGGCTGTCTCCTTGGTACGTGCCAAAAGGGCGGTGCGCACAAGGTCACGTTCGCTTTCATCCATCTGGTCGTAGAGCCAGTCATAGCCCCAAGCCAAGGCAAGGTTCACGCGGAACGCCCATTCGTCGGTGTAGCTGCGCGATGTGGTGCCCGCAGGGTTCCAAGACGCGGCACTCAGCAACCATTCTTTTGCGCGCGCAAGCATCTCGGCGTCTTGGGTGACCTGACCGCCAACGGCCAAGTGACGGATGGCATACATCAGCTCTTGGCAATCGATGTAGGTTTGGCGCCAGATCGGGGCCGTGCGTTGGTGGTTCGGGTAACCCGCAGGCTCCGGCATGATGTCGCGGTCCATCCAAGGCAGGACAGACTTCTCGAAGAAGGTAGACCACGTGCAATGATCCGCATCTTTCGCGACGTCCTTGCGGAAGTTGTCTAACCGATCAGGGGTCAGCCACATGCGCGGATGTTGAAGGGTGGCGTTGTCAAAGCGGGTGGCGCGACCGGGTAACGGGGTTTCGGGGAGGCCTTGGGCAACGGTGAAGGTGCGGTCCTCGCTCCAGTTGCTCGTGGGAGCGCCGGTTGTTGGATCGCAAACCGCATAAGACCAGTAATAGTCGCCTGCTGGCAGGATCTGATCAGGGGTGAAGAAATTCAGCGAGATATGCGTAAAACTGATGGTGCCTTTGGCGGGGTAGGCTTTGTCCGTTGATAGACGCAGGGCGTATTGGGCCTCGTCTTCGATCACGGGCAGCCAGCTGAAGCGCGGCGGGTTTTCGGATACGGCAGCGTTGTCCGCGGGGCCGTATTGGATCGTTAAACGTCCAGTCTTTGGCTCATCAAGCATAGGTAGTTTCGGGCTGGACATCAGGTGTCTTTCAATTCGATTTTTTAAAGGGAAAGGAAGGTGGATGGGGCCCATCATTTAGGCCCCATCCTTGAAGTCGTAGCGACCTTAGCCGCCGTATTGGCGCTCATAGGCGGATTGCATTGCTGCAATCACGTCGGAGTAGCCCATCTTGTCCAATGTCGCGAGGTAGTCGTCCCAATCGGCTTCGATGTCACCGTTGCCCAGAACCCATGCTTGTTGACGTTCAAGCATATAAGTTTGGATGGAGCTCCAGTTTTTGTCGAATACGCCTTGTTCTTCTTCGTTGAACGCGACGCCCAAGAATTGGTCGATCAGGTAATCGCCTGCGTCATACAACTCGATCCCTTTCAAGGCACTCGGGTTGGTCCATTGAACTTCGTACTTGAAGTCTTGGAAGTAGCCGCGTTGAACTTGGCTGCCGACTTGGTAAAGCGAGCTGTTGATCGGACCCTGAGCCTTGAACTCATCGGTGAAGATTGCTTCACCGTCGACCACGTCGTACTGCTCGCCTTCGATGCCGAAGTTGGCCAAGCGGCGGCCTTCTTCAGTGAAGTAGAAGTCGAAGTATTTAATTGTGGTCACTGGGTCGGGATTGGTGTGCGAAATTGCCCAACCGTCCGGCTTCACTGGAATACGGCGGTGCTCAGCAATGCGCTTGCCGGAAACAGAAGCTGGGGGCGCAATCACGGCCAAAGAGAAGCCGTCAATTTTGTCCTTCAACGATTGGTTGTAGCCAGAAGTTGATGCGAACCAGTCGTGGGTCATGCCGCCAAGGTTTTCCGACAACAAGAATTCACGGGCCGAAGAGCCGCGCGTGAAGACTTCGGCGTCGATCAGGCCCTCGTCGTACCACTTGGCAATGTTTTTGATGCCTTCGCGGTAACCTTCACCTGCGTAACCGTGTTGGATCTTCCCGTCCGCGACATGGAAGTCATGATAAGTGTCTGACCCAGAGGAACGACCATCCCAAAGTGTTACAAGGCGCAGCAACTCTGGCCATTGGCGCGCAAAGAAGGGAACTTCGTCTTTCTTTCCGTTGCCGTTTGGATCTTGGTTCCGGAATGCCGTCAGAACTTCGTACAGCTCATCTACATTCTCAGGTGTTTTCAAGCCCAGCTTGTCCAACCAGTCCTGACGCATCCAATAGGCGCGACCGTATTTACCATCTGGCAGGTACGGGATGTAGTAGAGGTTGCCGTCAAAGGAAGACACGGCGGCCTGCTTTTCGGGGTACTTCTCAAAGAAGGCTTTGATGTTTGGCGCGTGCTCGTCGATCAGGTCATTCAAGGGCACAAACGCGCCTTGTGGCCCGTATTCGTTGACCATGTTCTTGATCTTATCACCACCAACAATGTGTGGGATATCGCCGGAAGCCAGCATCAGGTTATGCGCTTCCGCCGAGCTTGGTGTGTTCGTGCCAAATGTTGCGCCTGTCAAGGAAACGCCAGTCAGCTTGCGGGCGGCTTGCTCAACGGGCCAATTTGAATCGTAGTGGTAGCGCTTGTTGTGCAGGTGAACCGTAAATTCGATGGGCTCATCCGTGATTTGCAAGTGACCGTCTGCGAGCGCAGGCACAGTCATTGAGGTCGTCAGCAATGCCGCCGCCGTCAGAGTAGTTATACGCATATTGTTTCCTCCCATTATGCTTGTTGATTTAATAGTCTCGTGACGATCATTCCTTCACCCCACCAAGCATGATGCCCTTGTTGAAGTACTTCTGAATGAACGGGTAAAAGATAAGTACGGGGATGATTGAGCAAACCATGATGGCCGCCGTCACCGTTTCAAATGAGTATGTCGCTTCGATAAGTGATGCGCCGAACTCCTCATCGTCTTGTAGCTCCGCGATCACCTGACGCAGGTAAACCTGCAACGGGATTTTGTCCTCGTCACGAAGCAAGACCATCGCCCAGAAGAAGCCGTTCCAACGGGCCACCATGCAAAACAAGGTGATCGTCGCAATGGCTGGTTTGGACAGCGGAACGAAGACTTTCCACAGAACTTGGAACTCGTTCGCGCCATCCATACGGGCGGCTTCCTCAAAGGACGAAGGGATCGCCTCGAAAAAGTTGCGCAACAAGATGATGTTAAAGGCGTTACAAGCGAAGGCAATGATCAGGCCAAAGTAGCTGTCCATCAAGCCAAGGTCGCGCATGTTCAAGAAGAACGGGATGAGGCCAGCGTTGAACCACATCGTAAACGCGACCATCAGGTTCCAGAACCGGCGACCGTATAGTTGCGGGCGCGACAAGGCATAGGCGCCCGGGATGATGATCAGCAAGCTGACGAATGTCCCACCGAAGGTGTAGATGAACGTGTTGCGGTAAGAGGTCCAGAACAGGGGCTCCGCCAGGACGCGCTCATAGGCGGCAAGGGTGAACCCGATTGGCTTGTAGACCACCGTACCCGCTGATGCCGCACTGCCCGAACTGAAGGACACGGCCGCAATATAGATGAACGGGTACAGCGTGGAGATGGTGAACAAGAAGATCAAAAACATGTTGATCCAAACGAAAATCTTGTCGCTGCGAGAGTACAAATTCATGTTTGTCATGGCTCAGTCCCCTACCACAAAGATGTGCGCGAATAGCGCTTGGAAATGGTGTTGGCAGTCATCACCAGTACGAAGGCAACGACGGCGTTGAATAGGCCAGCAGCGGCGGCTAGGTCATACTGCGCTCCTTGCAAACCTTGGCGGTAGATCAGGGTGTTGATCACGTCGCCAGTCTCGTAGGTCGAG
The DNA here is from genome assembly GCF_039974535.1 of Litoreibacter sp. Lineage (GTDB taxonomy): Bacteria > Pseudomonadota > Alphaproteobacteria > Rhodobacterales > Rhodobacteraceae > Litoreibacter. The sequence goes on from NZ_JBDWIU010000013.1 coordinate 46,823, forward strand.
GGCTGGTAGAGCAGGATGATTAGCTCAAAGCCGACTTCCAGCAGATTGCCGATACGGATGATCAACATGATGATGATGGTCGGCAGGATGGAGGGAAGGGTGATCTTCCACATCATTTGCCAACGCGAGGCTCCGTCTACCACCGCGGATTCGTAGAGCGATGGGCTGACCCCAGCTATCGCCGCCAAGAACACGATGGACGAGAAGCCCGCCTCTTGCCAAATGCCCGACCCGATGAAGATGGGTCTGAACCATTCCGGCTTGATCAAGAAGTAGATCGGCTCAAAGCCCAGCCACTGGATGAATGTGTTCACGATACCAGCGGATGGCGAGAATGCCGTCATCACGATACCCGCGATGATCACTGTAGAGATGAAGTGTGGTAGGTAAACGATGGTTTGAGCGGTTTTCTTGAAGAGTTGATGCGTTATTTCGTTGAACATCAGCGCCAAAATGATCGGCATGGGGAACCCAAAGCATAGGCTCAGGAAGCTGATTATTATGGTGTTTTTGATGGCGCGTAGGAACTGATCGCTGCCAAACAGCGTGTGGAAATGTTCCAAACCAACCCAAGGGCTGTTAGCAACGCCGCGGAAAATCGAATAGTCCTTAAACGCGATTTGTAGGCCGTACATCGGCTTATACAAAAATACGATAAACCAGATGATCGTGGGCAGCAGCATTACATAGAGTTGCCACTCGTTTCGCAGATGCTCGGTTATCCGTGCAACCTTGCTCGGAGCGTCACCGGTTATGTCACGTGGGGCGCTCATGCGACACGCGTTTGGCCGGATAAGGCCACCCCAGTATCTGCATCAAAGACTTTGATCAGGTCGGGTTTCACGGTGAAGCCGTTTACCGCATCCAGATCAGCCATGCGGCCCAAAGTGTCAGTGCGAATGACAAACGGATCACCGCCAAGCGACATGTGTAGTAAGGCCTCGGAGCCTAGCGTTTCCACCAAGTCCAACTCGCATGAAACGCTGCCGTCCTCCGGTTGCGTAACCACATCGGCGTATTCTGGGCGAATGCCAACGATGACTTCGCGGCCCTCTGCATTTTGAAGGCCTGCCAATGCCGGCAGTTTCAACTTTTGCCCCTTGAAGGAGGCCACGGGGGAGGTGTCGCCGCCCGTGATGACGGCTTTGACTTGGTTCATGGGTGGCGCGCCAAGGAAGCCCGCAACGAAAGAGTTGGCAGGGTTCAAGAACAGCTCCATCGGGGTGCCGACTTGTTCGATCCGGCCATCGTTCATAACAACAATGCGGTCGGCCAAGGTCATTGCCTCAACTTGGTCGTGGGTCACATAGATGCTGGTCACACCTAGGCGCTTGTGCAGGCGTTTGATTTCGGCGCGCATTTGGGTGCGCAGCTTTGCGTCAAGGTTGGACAGCGGTTCGTCGAATAAGAAAACCTTGGGGCGACGCACAATTGCGCGCCCCATGGCGACGCGTTGGCGTTGGCCGCCAGACAGATCAGCAGGGCGGCGCTCTAGATAGTCTTCCAACCCGAGGATGCCAGCGACTTCTTTGACGGCAGCATCAATGTCGGCCTTGCTCTCTTTGCGAATGCGCAACCCGAAGGCCATGTTGTCAGCGACATTTAGGTGGGGGTAGAGGGCGTAGTTCTGAAAGACCATCGCCACGTCGCGGTCTTTCGGCGAGACGCGGTTCATGACGCGCTCGTCGATGGTTAACTCTCCGCCAGAGATCTCTTCTAGACCTGCTATCATACGTAAGGTTGTGGACTTGCCACAACCAGATGGGCCGACGAGAACAACAAATTCCTTCTCGTTCACTTCTAGGTCTATGCCGTGCACAACTTGCACGGCGCCATACGCCTTAATGATTCCGTTTAATTGAACCCCTGACATAGCCCCTCCCTGGGATGCGTAGTAATGGAAAAGTCTGATTTAAAATCAAACTCTTTTGCAAAATTCTTGTGCGGGGCGACTCACTCCTCACCCCGAGCTTTCATCTGGTATACTAGTAAATTAATTGGTATACTAGTGCAAAATTTATCTATATGTATAAGATAGTTGTCTTGATATGATTGCGGGGTAATTTTGTGAAAATTGTAGAAGTAGTGATTACGCCTATCGCGGTTCCTGATGTGCCGTTGGCGAACACGAAAGGTGTTCACCCATCGGTTTTCTTGCGCGCTGTTATCGAGGTTAAGACTGACAATGGCTTGGTTGGTCTGGGCGAGGCATACGGGGCCGTGAGGACGCTGACTGGCCTACAAGCCGCTGCGCTCATGCTTGCAGGCTTGGACCCATATGACCGCCGTGATCTGCGAAAGCGGGTTGAAGCGGCATTACCCAATAGCGGTGGTGTGAATGCCCCAACCGCTTTGGCCGACCACAAAGTCGTGGACGTGGTCTACAGCGCTTATGAAATTGCTTGCCTTGATCTAGTCGGGAAAGACGTGAACCGCCCGCTTTATGATCTGCTTGGTGGCGCGGCGCGCAAAACGATTCCCTTCGGTGGTTACCTTTTCTACAAATTTGAGAAACAAGACCTGACCTTCGGTCCCGACATCATGGGTGAGGTGATGACGCCAGATGCCCTTGTGGAGCAAGCGAAAGAGTTCCGCGCGAGATACGGGTTTCAGTCTTGGAAGTTGAAGGGGGGCGTGCTGCCTCCTGATCAAGAAGTTGAAACGATGCTGAAGCTGCGTGAAGCATTTCCTGATCACGGTTTGCGGATTGATCCAATGGGGGCTTGGACGGTTCCAACCGCTTTGAAGGTGGTTGAACAACTAGACGGGGTTTTGGAATATCTTGAAGACCCGTGCCGTGGCATGGACGCGATGGCGGAATTATCTGCGCAGATAGATATGCCACTGGCGACGAACTTGGTGGTTGTGGAGTTTGAGGAGGTCATCGAGGCGGTCAAGAAAAACGCCGTCCAGATCGTGTTGTCAGACCATCACTACTGGCGCGGTGCGACCGGTGCGATTCACTTGGGTGAGGTTTGCCGTGCGGCCAATCTTGGCGTCTCCATGCATTCCAACTCCCATCTGGGCATATCGCTTGCCGCTATGTGTCATGTTGCGGCCGCGACCCCAAACCTGACTTATGACTGTGACACGCATTATCCTTGGTCAACGAAAGAGATCATCAAGGGTGGGCGTCCGACGTTTGTTGATGGAACATTGCAGGTACCCAATGGGCCGGGGCTTGGAGTAGAGCTGGACCATGACGCGGTTGCCGAGTTACATGAGCTCTACAATTTGGCGATGGTGCAGGATCGTGACGATACTGACGAAATGCTGAAATATGTGCCAGATTACGTTCGGAAGGTTCCACGATGGTGACGATGAGCTACACCAAAAAGCGCCGTACGAGCGTGGATAAGATTTATGATCACCTCTACCATAAAATTACGATGCTTGAGCTTTTGCCCGGGGAGAGGATTTCCGAGGCTGAGATAGCGGCTCAGTTCGGTGTGTCACGCCAACCAGTGCGCGATGCGTTCAGTCGGCTTGAGGTGGTAAACCTGCTTTGGATCAGACCGCAGCGGGCAACCGAGGTGCGACGCTTCTCTATCCGAAAGATTGTCAAATCCCGTTTTGTGCGAGCTGCTGTTGAAAGCAAGGTGTTGCGGCAGGCGGCACTTGCTTGTGATACAAAAGGTGCCGCGGCGTTGGATGCCAGTTTGGAAAAGCAACGTGTTGTTGTTGCGGCAAGGAACCACGCGGCTTTTGGGCCGTTGGACTATGCGTTTCACGCAACCATCTGTAGCATCGGTAAGGCTGATTTTGCCTTTGACGTGATCTCTGCCGAGAAGGCCAATGTGGACAGGCTGTGTCGTTTAAGCCTGTCTAAAGAAAACCGATTGCCAGAGTTGTTAAGCGATCACGAAGCGATTGTTGATATGATCAAGCGCGGCGATGCGGAAGGGGCCGATAGGGTGGGGATGGAGCATCTTTCCCATTTGGACGCCACGATCGCCGCGGTCTCAGAATCCTATGCGAGATACTTTGAGCCGTGACCTGCCCCCATGTCTAGTTTGACAGATAACGCAGGTAGTCCCACAACCTCAGCCGTATTTAAGCTGGCTTGGCCGCTCACGCTGAAAGCCATCATGCTGCACGGTATCGTCGTGATCGATGCTTATTTGGTGTCGGCTTTGGGCGAGGAGGCTTTGGCGGCCATGGGCTTGGCTACGTCAATCGCGGGCCTGTTGATGGGCATCATCATGGCGTTCTCTACGGCGACGCAAATTCGGGTAGCGCAAGCCTTCGGTTCGGACGATCCGGTCGCGCTCAAAACCGGTTTGTACTGCGGCTTGCTTATCAACTTGGCGGCATGTTGCTTGGGGCTCCTACTTGTCTGGCTTGGCGCATCCCATGTCATCCACGCCTTCGCCCATACCCCCCAAATAGCGGAGCTGGCATTGAGCTACCTTCAGGTGTTTGCCGTTGTCATTTTGGTCGAGGCTATGGCGCAATGCCTCACAGGGCACTTCAATGGCTGTGGTGAGACGAAGATACCGTTCTATAGTTATCTGATCGCGGTTCCGGCTAATATCATCATGAGCATTGTCTTGATCTATGGTCTATACGGGTTCCCCGAATTGGGGCTTGTCGGGGCCGCTGTTGGCAGCGCCATGTCTTCCACATTGCGGCTGCTTTACTTGAGTGTGCGCCTGTACCGACGTGACAAGTTCTTCCTGAACGTCGAGGGGTGGCTACGCGGAACCTTGGCGTTCTCCACCAAAAGGCACCTGATCTTTGCGCTACCAATTGCGGGGACATTCATCAGCTCCACGCTCGCCAGCAGCGTGGCGATGCTGCTCTATGCCAAACTGAATGTGAACCAATTCGCAGCGATGACGTTGATCATGCCTTGGGTTATGGTCGCGGGCACGTTCGGCATCACATGGGCGCAGGCGACGGGCATTTTTGTGGCGCAACTTTTGGGACGAAAGTCAGAAAGCCACGTTTTGGATGAATTCTTAGGGCGGGCATGGCGCGCAGCATTCATCGCGGCGATTTTGGTCGCGACCACTTATGTACTGGTCTGCCTATCATCGACTTGGCTGTATGAGGGGTTGAAGGTCGAGACGACCACGACCCTATTAAGCTTCCTTCCCGTGTTGCTCTTTTTACCCTTCCCCAAGATCTCCAACGCGATTTGCGGCAACACCCTTCGGGCGGGCGGGGATACGCTTTACGTCATGTATATCTTCGTGGGCTCGCAGTGGTTATTCCGTCTGCCGTTGACCGCCTTCATGGTGCTGTATCTGGACCTATCCGCGATTTGGGTGTTCGCACTGGTATTGGGTGAAGAACTGGTGAAGTTTCCTGCCTTCCACCTGCGTTTGTTCAAGGGCGAATGGAAGCGCGGGATTGATGCGGGTGCGTGACGTGTCAATTCGGGGTTGAGACGAAGCCCGTAGCGTGTAGCCTTATACTAATGACATCTGACCTTTTTTCTTACTTTCCCTTACAACCAACCCGCGTGCATGAAGTGTGCGGGGCTGGGGCGTTTAGCTTTGCCGCGATTGCTGCGGGAGAAAGTAAGGGCGATGTCTTGTGGATTCGCCAAGCTTGGCGCGCGGAGGTATTAAACCCCGTTGGACTAAGTCCGTATCTCGATCCATCAAAACTGCTGATAGCGCAGGTTAAAGACCAGGCTGAAGGGCTTGCGGCGATGGAGGAAGCCTTGCGCGATGGCAGCCTGTCTTTGGTGGTGATTGAGCTGTCCGAGGTCCTTGGTCTGACTGCAGGGCGCCGTTTGCAGTTGGCGGCCAAAGCGGGGAAGACGACCGGTCTTTGCTGCATTGCGGATGGCTTGGGCAGCAACGCAGCCGAGACACGGTGGCAATGCTCGCCAGTTTTAGATGTGGACTGCTCGTCTCTGCAGCGCTGGGAACTTGTTAAGAACAAATCGGGAGCATTGAAGGCTTGGCATGTTCGATGGTGCACAGCGTCGCGCCGCCTGAATGTGGCTCCCTCGGTTACCGAGTGACGGGCCGTTCGTTCTTACATTCAAACAAAACAATGCAAGCCGGATCTATTGCTTGAACGCGGAGGCGTCCGCGTGATCAGTCAAAAAGACCGTTCCCAAGCCGGAACTTTCAATAAAGCGCGGATGCTTGCCCTTGCGTCTGGAATGCCTGTTCGAAACCTGTAAAAAAGGCTTCAAACAGGGCGCTCGCCCATGAGGAGGATCCTATGAAGCAGACGTGGCGATGGTTTGGCCCAAAAGATATCGTATCAATTGACGCCGTGGTGCAGGCTGGGGCCGAAGGGATCGTCTCCGCCTTGCACCATGTCTTGCCGGGTGTGGTTTGGACCCCAGCCGAGATCGAGCAACGCAAACTCGAGATCGCAACAATGCGCGACGGCTCTCCTTCGGGGTTGGATTGGTCGGTTGTGGAAAGCCTGCCCGTGTCCGAGGACATCAAAAAGCAGCAAGGCGATTGGCGTGCACATATCGACGCTTACCGCGAAAGCATGCGCAATCTGGCCGCCGCTGGGATCGAGGTGATCTGCTACAACTTCATGCCCGTGCTCGACTGGACGCGCACAGATTTGGCGTGGCGGCTGCCAAGTGGCGGGACATGCATGCGGTTCGACCTGATCGATTTTGCTGCCTTCGATTTGCACATATTGAAACGCGACGGTGCATCCGCAGACTATGACGCGGCCTTGCAAGAAGAGGCGGCGCAACGTTTCGCCGCTATGACCGACGAGCAGGCGCAGCAGTTGGCTGGCAATGTTGCGTTTGGCCTGCCGGGGGCCGCCGAGACGTTCACGCTGGACGATGTGAAGGCGCACTTGAATGAATACGCCGGAATGCAGGAAGAGACCCTGCGCCAGCACCTGATCGACTTCCTAAGTGAGGTGGCTCCTTTGGCGCAAGAGTTGGGGATGCGGCTGTGCTGTCATCCCGACGATCCGCCGTTCCCCTTGTTGGGGCTGCCAAGGGTCATGTCGACCGAGGCGCACTACAAGGCGATCATGGATGCAGTTGATATTCCCGCAAGTGGTATCACGTTGTGCTCCGGCTCTCTTGGGGCGCGCCCAGACAATGATCTGCCCGGGATGATGGCGCGTCTTGGGGATCGGGTGCACTTCCTACACTTGCGCAACGTCGCGCGCGAAACCGATAATATTCGCGGGTCGTTCTACGAGGCGGAGCACTTGGGCGGTGCCACGGATATGGTGGCCCTTCTGGAGGCCGCCGTGCAGGAGGAGGCCCGCCGCAAAGCGGCTGGTCGCGCGGATTGGTCCATCCCATTCCGGCCTGATCACGGGCAGGACATTCTGGATGACTTGGGCCGCCAAACTCAGCCCGGATATCCGGCGGTTGGGCGTTTGAAAGGTCTGGCGGAGCTGCGCGGGGTTATTGCCGCGTTGGAGCCACGTATATCTTAACAGCACTGATCCATTGATGCGGCTCTCGGGGCCGCATCAACAGGCTAATCGCCTTAGCCCTTAGCCCTTAGCCCCTTGGCCGCGGGCATAAATGTCCTCGTAGCGGACAATGTCGTCTTCCCCTAGATAGTTGCCCGTTTGCACTTCAATCAGCACCATTGGCTTATCGCTGGGGTTCTCCATGCGGTGAACGGCACCCAGCGGAATGTAGACGGACTGGTTTTCCTCAACCAGTTTCACCTCGTCGTCGATGGTCACCTTCGCTGTGCCTTCGACAACGATCCAATGTTCCGCGCGGTGCTTATGGCTTTGCAACGAAAGTGCAGCGCCTGGGTTCACCACGATGCGCTTCACCTGAAACCTAGTGCCGGTGCCCAAGCTCTCAAACCAGCCCCACGGCCGATAATCACGCGGCAGGGATTCTGCCTGCAGGGCATCTTGTTCCTTAAGCGCACTAACCGCCTTTTTGACATCTTGTGCGCGGTCTTTATGCGCGATGAGCACGGCGTCGGGCATCGCCACGGCGATGATGTCTTCCAACCCAATGCCGATGAGCGCTTGGCCATCGTCTTCCGCCCGCAGCAGTGTGTTTTTGCAATCTAGGGCCGTTGCGGGTCCATTGGTGACGATACCGTCGACATCTGGGCCACTTTCGCGCCAAACGGCGTCCCAGCCACCAAGGTCTGACCACGCGCCGCCGTAAGGGACAACGCTTAGGTTGCTGGCCTTCTCCATGACCGCATAGTCAATCGAGTCGTCTTCCAGTTTTTCCCATGCCTGCTCGTCCAGTCGGTAAAAGCCGATGTCTGTTTGCGCGGCTGATACCGCCGTCCGTACGTCGGCCAACATGGCTGAGGCATGGGCTTCAAAGGCTTTGATCAATGTCGTGGTGGAGAACAAGAATATCCCTGCGTTCCAAAGGTAGGTGCCGCTGTCGAACATCTGCTTGGCTGTTGCCGTGTCAGGCTTCTCAACAAAGGCTTTCAATGGTTGCGCATCCGGTGCGAAGTCGTCGCTTGGTGGTGTGCTCAACTCCAACCAGCCGTATCCAGTTTCTGCGCGGTCAGGGCGGATGCCGAATGTCACCAATTGCCCGTCATTTGCTGCAGGAATGGCGGCTTGTACGACAGCGCGAAAGCGGTCGGCGTCGGGAATGACATGATCGGAAGGTGCTACCAGCATCAACGCGCCGGGGGCTTGCGCCTCAAGCATCAAGGCACCTGCGAGGATGGCTGGTGCCGTGTTGCGTCCGAAAGGCTCAATGAGAATGGCGTCGGGGGTTAGGCCTACGTCTGTCAGCTGTTCTTTTACAACAAAACGAAAGTCAGAGCCTGTGACGATCATCGGGTCTGCAAAGCCATCTCCGGCCAGTCGCAAGGCCGAGGCTTGGAACAGGCTTTGGTCCCCCGTTAGCTGGGCGAATTGCTTAGGGTAGCTTTTGCGCGATAACGGCCAAAGCCGTGTTCCAGAGCCGCCGCACAGCAAAAGGGGATGCACATTTGAGGTCATTAAAACTTAACTTCTGAAAGGGCGTCAAAGGCCTCTGGCATTGGATAGTGATGATTGCCGATGAATAACCCGAATTGATCAATATGATTGGCGTTCTTCAGCTCGCCATGAACTTCGTAGTTGAAGTATTTGAGCACTTCATTTTTCGCGAAGTTGCCTGTGACAATAGGGCGGCACTCGAACCCGGCGTTGGTGAGCGCTGAAATTGCAGCCTTGCGTGTTAGGTCCACACCTTCTTTCACAACAAGGCTGAACCCAAACCAGCTGCTTTCGCCGACTTCCTTTTGTATCGAGAAGGCAGGGTGATCTTCCATTTTCTGCTGGAATAGAGCTGCGTTGGCGCGTCGCCCGGAAATCAAAGATGGCAGCTTTAGAAGCTGAGCTTGACCCAAGGCACCCGACATCTCCAGTGGTCGTAGGTTGTAGCCTGGCAGGACAAACTTGAAAGATTCCTCAAAAGGATCGTCGCTTTTGGTGCCGGTCAGGGTGTTTTCCTTCGGCAGATTGCGCGTCCAACCATGCGCCCGCAGGGATAGCATAATATGGTAGAGCGCTTCATCATCGGTCACGACCAACCCGCCCTCCATGGTGGAGATGTGGTGCGAGAAGAACGACGAATAGCTGCCCATCACCCCAAAGGTTCCGGCTTGCTTACCGTTTAGGGTGGCCCCCATGGATTCGCAGTTATCTTCGATCATAACAATGCCACGCCCAGCGACGATCTGCTCGATGCGGTCAAAGTCATTCGGATTCCCAAGAAGGTTCACCACCATTAGGGCGCGGGTTTTGTCAGTCACGGCATCGGCAAGGGCGTCTAGATCGTAGTTCAACGTGTCGGCGTCGATATCGACGAATTTCAACTTCAGGCCGTATTGTTGCAGCGGGAAGTAGGTCGTGCTCCATGAAACTGCGGGAACGATGATTTCGTCGCCCGCGTTGAGCTTCAAATCCGGATTTTCAGAAAAGCACAGTGCGGCGACCATCAGTAAGTTCGCCGAAGAGCCGGAATTGACCATGACGGAATACTTTGACCCGAAATGTGCCGCGAATTGGGTTTCGAACGTTGAGACCTCGTCCCCCATCGAGAACCGGTCAGATGCGATAACGCGCTGCAGCGCATCCTGCTCGTCTTGATCCCAAGATGAGGTCGCCAATGGGTAAGTAAAAGACATTAGACGTGGTTCTCCAAAAAGAATGCATAGGTTTGCGCGATGCCGTCCGCCAACGAAGTGGAGGCCTCCCAGCCCCAAGCATCCGCCTTCTCGGTCGAGCAGAGTTTTTGTTTCATGCCGACGGGTTTGGTCAGATCATGGGTGAATTCTCCGTCCCAGCCAAGAACTTCAGCAACTGTGCGGTAGTAATCGTTGATGGAATGATCATGCCCTAAGCCAGTGTTCATAAGATCGGGTAAGCTGTCTATATTGTCGGCCGCCTTCAAGATGGCTTGGGCAAGGTCAGCCGCATACATGAACTCGCGGCGCGCGGTGCCGTCGCCCCAAATCTCCGCCGTCTTTTCGCCCGAAGACTTGGCGTCATAAACCTTGCGAATAATTGCAGGCAGAAGGTGAGACTTTTCGGGATGAAAGTTATCATGAGGCCCATAAAGATTGCACGGGATCATGGTTTTATAATGTAAATCTGGGCGCTGGCTGCGGATGTACTGGCATAGGCGAAGGGCCGCGATTTTCGCGATGGCGTAGCCTTCATTGGTCGGTTCCAGCTCGCCCGTTAGAACCATTTCCTCGCGCAAGGGATTCTCGGCTGCGCGTGGGTAGATGCAGGTTGACCCAAGATTTAGAAACTCAGGGATGTTGGCGTTAAAGGCCGCCATGATCAGGTTGCGGCCTATCGCCAAGTTTTGGTCGAGAAAGGCAACGGGGTCGGCCATGTTGGCTTGAATGCCCCCGACCTTGCCTGCGGCGTGGATGATCAAATCTGGTTTTGTGTCCTGAATGTAGGTGGACACGTCTTTGGCCTGTGTCAGGTCCAAATCTTGGCTGCTGGGGTGATCTACCTGCAGGCCCTTTGCCGCTTCTAGAAGGTTTTGCCCAACCATTCCACGGCCGCCGGTTAGCAGAATGCGTTTGTCCGAAATCTGCTTCACGACAACGCTTGCCCGTTTTCATGTGCTTTAATAGCGACCATGCGGCGGGCTTCTCTTAGGTCTGCCTCAACCATCTCTGCGCACATTTCCTGCGTGGTGATTTCTGGGGTCCACCCCAGTTCACGCTTGGCTTTGGCAGGGTCGCCCAAGAGGGTTTCCACTTCCGCAGGGCGGAAGTAGCGCGGGTCGATACGCAAGACAGTGTCGCCGACGTTCAGGTGGGGGGCTTTATCACCCTCAATCGCTTCGACTACCGCGACCTCGTCAATGTCTTTGCCTTCAAATCGCAATGTGATGCCCAGTTGCTCTGCAGACCAGATGATGAATTGCCGAACCGAGTACTGTTTGCCAGTCGCTATGACGAAATCGTCCGGCGTATCTTGCTGCAGCATCATCCACTGCATGCGGACGTAGTCTTTGGCGTGGCCCCAATCGCGTAGGGCGTCGATGTTGCCCATGTACAAACAGTCCTCAAGACCTTGGGCGATATTCGCCAAACCGCGAGTGATTTTGCGGGTCACGAAGGTTTCGCCTCGGCGAGGGCTTTCGTGGTTAAACAGGATGCCGTTGCAGGCATACATGCCATAAGCTTCGCGGTAGTTCACGGTGATCCAATAGGCGTACATTTTCGCGACAGCATAGGGGCTGCGCGGATGGAACGGGGTCGTTTCCGTCTGCGGTGTTTCTTGAACTAGGCCATATAGCTCGGACGTAGAGGCCTGATAGAAACGGGTGGTTTTCTCCAGCCCCAAAAAGCGGATGGCTTCGAGGAGGCGCAATGTTCCCATCGCATCCACATCGGCGGTATATTCGGGGGCCTCAAAGCTGACGGCTACGTGGGATTGGGCCCCGAGGTTGTATACCTCATCAGGTTTCACCTCAGAGATGATCCGCGTCAGATTGGAGCTGTCCGCGAGATCGCCGTAATGCAGTTTGAACCGCGCATCATCAATGTGAGGGTCTTGGTAGATGTGGTCGACGCGTTGCGTGTTGAAGGATGATGCGCGGCGTTTGATACCGTGTACTTCATAGCCTTTTTCAAGCAAAAATTCGGCCAAATAAGAGCCATCTTGTCCAGTTACACCAGTAATTAACGCTTTTTTCACAATACTATTCCCGTTGCGTGCTGCAATGAGACTCTTGCCATAGTGATTGGGCAAACGCCAGCGGGCTAAGCGTATTTCCGCATCGCGAATGTTACGGGTTTGCTACAGTATGAGTGCGCGCAAGGTCTCTCTCCGCCCTTCGCTGGCATAGATGGACGAAAGATGCAGATGAACGCGCAGCGCAGTTAAGGCCATCAGATAGAAAGCTAGTTGTCGCAACGTCCGTTTGCGGCGTGTGCGTGCCGAGAAATGCGCTGGCTACTTTTTCTTCTTTCGCTGCTGCGCGCTGCGAATGGATTTGCTTAACCCTTTGTCCTTGATGCGGCGCTCTGCCAAGGTGGCGGAGTTGTGCAGATCCTCTGCTACTAGTTTTTGCCAGCGCGCCACACGGCGGGCATCCACTTCGCCCGACGCGACAGCCGCCATGACGGCACACCCTGGCTCGACCGTATGTTTGCAATCGTTGAACTTACATTGCGCCCCCAACTCGTCGAGGTCGGAAAACATCTCTGCCACCCCAGAGGCTGCGTCCGTGAGCTGCAACTCACGCATGCCCGGCGTGTCTAGAACCGCGCAGCCAGAGGGTAGGAAATACAAGTTCCGCCGAGTGGTCGTATGGCGGCCTCGGGCGTCGTCTTCGCGTACGGCTTGCGTCGTAATTTCGGTGCCTCCCGCAAGTGCATTTGTCAGCGTGGATTTTCCCACGCCCGACGACCCCAAAAAGCCAACCGTTTGACCGGGCTTGCACCATGGGGCCAGCTTTTCTTGCGGCTCAGCGCTTTTGGCGTTCAACGCCACGACAGGCACAATTGAGGAAAGCGCTTCAGCTTGTTTGATGTACTCTTCTGGGGCGCTGCAGGTGTCGATCTTCGTGAGAACAATGACGGGCGACAGGTCCGCCTCAAAGGCGAGGGCAATGAACCGTTCCATCCGCGCGACGTTAAAGTCGTCGTTGCAGGATGACACGATGAAGGCGGTGTCAAGGTTGGCCGCGATATGTTGGACGCCCAAGGTTTTTCCCGGTGCGCGCCGTTTGATCAGGCTCTTTCGGGTGAGTACTTCGCTGGATGACGGCAATTCACGGTTGAGCAATATCCAGTCGCCGACCGTTGCATCAGGCCCGTGGGGGATGTGCATGTCGATGTCGTCGCCACGGGCTTGCAAGCCGTTGCGGTGCACTTCGGTAACGCGTAGCGGGGGCGTTTCTTCCAATTGTTCTACGCTAATCTGTTGGGCAAAGAACGGCTGCCACCCCAACGCCGCCAGCGGGTGTGCATTGGACGTCGCATCGTTGCTGGGGAATAATTCGGAATAGTCCCGTGTCATCGATATTTGCTTTCATGTTCCGGCATTTGTTGACTTCACTTCGCATCGAGGGCTGCTTTGCACCCCAGTTCAACAGGACATAAATTCTTCAAGTTGGCGCGGCAGCATTAACACATGATCACAGCGCCATCCAGCTATGCCAGATATTTCCGAAGGTCGATCATGCGCCTAAGCTCGAAGCCCGCCGATCTTTTGATCTGCAATGCGCAGGGCCACAAGGACGGCAATTATTCCCCCCGTGATCACTGACGTCGCGATGCCAATCCAGACACCCCAAAGGCCCATTCCGATGACGCCGACAAATATCCAAAGGAACAAGGCAACACCAATCCCTTGGCGATAAATGCTGATCCATAGGGTCCAGATGGGCCTTTTTAGCGCTTGTAGGAACGAGTTGATGGAGAAAAGCACCATGTAGATCGGGAAAAGGAAACTGTCGATGCGAAGGTAGCTGACCCCGATGTCAATGACCTTTGTATCATCATTGAAGAGTGACAAAAGGAAGGGGGAGGCGAACCACAAAATCGGGAAGGCAATGGCAGTCATGATGAAGCCAATTTTCAAGCATGAAAATACCGCAGCACGCACTCGTTCAAATTGCTCCGCCCCGAAGTTTTGGGCCGCAATTGGCAGCAAGGCCCCCGTCATACCTAGTACAGGCAACAGCAATATTTGCTCCACACGCAAGGCGATGCCATAGGCCGCGACGGCCTCAGCGCCAAAGCTCTTTAGTGTGAACTGCACCATAAAACCCGATGAGAACATTACCATGAACGCAGTTGTGGTTGGCAGCATTTGATCTAGAATTTCGCGGTAGCTGGCCAGATTTGGGGTGAGCCATTGAAGCTGAAACCTGTCCATGATCCGGCGTGCAAGAACTTGTCGTAGGATCCATATCGCGACGCCGGTTTGGGAAACGATGGTGGCCAAGGCGATGCCGTCCAACCCCATGCCAGAGACAACGCCGGGGATGCCGTAAATGAACAAGGGGTTCAGGACGATGTTGGCAAAGAAGGCAGCCATCATCGCGCGTTGCATGGATACGGTATCGCCATGCGCCTGCAGGATGCCATTGCCCCCGTAGGCCAGCAAAAAACCTGGTAGGGCCACCACCAACCACAAGAAGTAAGAGGTCGCGGCGTCGCGGAACTCACCGGGTTCTGACAAAACGGCGATAACTTTTGGCCCCAACAGCACAGCGCCAATCATCAATACAAGCACGGCGGTTATACCAAAACTCATGCCTTGCGACGCCAATCTTCGGGCCGTTTCGTCGTCCTTCTTGCCGCGTGCGTTGGCGACCAATGCGCTCATCGCAGAGCCAAGGCCAAACCCAACCGACATCGTCACAAAGAATGCTTGGAAGCCAATAACCAACCCTGCTTGGGCTTGAGTGGAGATTTGGCCCGCAAAATATACATCGACGACATTGTAGAGCGTGGTGAACAACATGCCCAAGGCGGCGGGAACGGCCAAGCTTTTGAAGTGGCCCAAGATGAACCCTTCCGTCAGATCAATGTCACGCATGTGAGTCCCTGCTAAATTGTGGGCAATCCCGAGACTAGTTTGACGCCTAGGGTTGTTAGCGATAACTGATGAACGCAGACAGAGGAGTGTATTGCAATGTCGAAATCTGAAATTGGCCTAATCGGACTTGGTACGATGGGGGCAATGCTCTCCCTCAACATCGCGGAGAAGGGTTTCGCGATTTCGGTGTTCAACCGCACCACCTCCCGCACAAAAGAATTCTTTGATGACGCCGGTGATCTGGCGCAGCGGATCACACCTTGTGACACGCTTGAAGACTTGGTTGCCTCTATCGCGGAGCCACGCGCGATCATTCTGATGGTTCCCGCGGGCGACGCCGTGGACCAGCAAATCGCGGCATTGCGCCCCTTGTTGGGCAAGGACGACCTGATCATCGACGCAGGCAACGCGAACTTCCGCAACACTGAAACACGCGCGGCACAGGCTGAAGCTGATGGCGTGCCGTTCTTGGGCATTGGTGTGTCGGGCGGCGAAGAAGGCGCGCGCCACGGCCCCTCCATTATGGGTGGTGGCCGCAAGGAAGCCTGGGACCAAGTGGGCCATATCCTCACGGCTATTGCTGCTGATTATGACGGTACGGCTTGTGCGACATGGATGGGGCAGGGTGGTTCGGGCCACTTCGTGAAGGCGGTTCACAACGGTATCGAATACGCCGACATGCAGATGATTGCCGAGGTTTACGGCATCATGCGCGACGGTCAGGGCGCTACGGCTGCCACTTGCGCCCAAGCGTTCGAGACGTGGAACAAAGGCCCGCTGCAATCCTATTTGGTCGAGATTTCCGGCAAGGTTTCTGCGGCAACGGATGAAGAAAGCGGCAACGCCGTTCTCGACATTATCTTGGATCGCGCAGGCCAAAAAGGCACGGGCCGTTGGACTGTAATTGAAGCCCAACACCTAGGCGCGCCAATCCCAGTGATCGAGGCCGCTGTCGCAGCCCGCAACCTGTCCGCGATCAAATCTGAGCGCGAACGCGGCGAGGCAACATTCGGTGCAGCCCCTGTGGTTTTGGCAGACGATGCGTTAAGCTCCGACGACCTAGAACAGGCGCTTATTGCGGGCAAAATCATGTGCTACGCGCAGGGTTTCCACCTGTTGAACGCCGCTGGCACCGAGTTCAATTGGGACCTGCCCATGCCGGAAATCGCACGCGTTTGGCGCGAGGGCTGCATTATTCGCTCCACCATGCTCAATGACATGGCCGATGCGCTGACGGCGGCTCCGCAAGACAACCTGATGTTCGCGCCGTTCTTCTCTAAGATGATCGAGGACAGCATGCCGGCGCTGCGTAAGGTCGTTGCGACGGCTATCACGCACGGTTTGCAGGTGCCTGCACTCTCCGCTGGTCTGGCGTATTATGACGCGATGCGCACTGGGCGCTCCACTGCGAACATGATCCAAGCGCAGCGCGACTTCTTCGGGGCGCACAGCTTTGAGCGGACCGACAAAGAGGGCGCGCATCACGGCCCTTGGGGCTCCTAACGCGCGAGCTTTTGAACTTCCTTATGGCGCGGGCAGGTAACCAAATGATCGTTTATCAGCCCGCATGCCTGCGCGAAGGCGTAGACGATTGTTGGGCCGCAAAAGCGGAAGCCTTCCTTCTTTAGATCCTTGGAGATTTGGGTGCTAAGCGGGGTAAAACCGGGAACCTCACTTAGTGTGGTGAACTGGTTTTGCAGGGGCTTGCCGTCGAAGTAGTTCCATAGAAAGTTGTCGAACCCTTCGCGCTGCTCAATCTTTTGCCATGCGCGGGCGTTGCCAATGGTGGCTTCGATTTTGCCGCGGTGGCGCACGATGCCCGCATTTTGCAGCAGGCGTTCCACGTCCGCTTCGCCCCATCCGGCGATAATGTTCGGGTCAAACCCTTCGAACGCCTCGCGAAACGCGTCACGTTTTTTCAAAATGGTGATCCAGCTAAGGCCGGCTTGAAAGCCGTCTAGGATCAGCTTTTCCCAAAGTGCGCGGCTGTCATATTCGGGAACACCCCATTCGGTGTCGTGATAATTGACGTAAATTTCTTCCGTGCCACACCAGCCGCAACGTTCGCCCATATAATTCACCTGCATTTCAACGGTTTTAAAGGTTGAATCGTTGTTTACTCTAATTGGAACAAAATTGGAACATTAACTCGCAATTAAGCGCTCCTCCACTAGGTGTGCTTTATCGCAATTGAGAGAATGGACCAGATGGCACGGAACCAAAATTTCGCGAGTGATCCTCTCTCTGCGGCGGTAGCCCAGCGTGACGCCCACATCTTGGACATGGTGCGGGATGCTTTGCGCAAACGCGATGTCGCCTTGGCGTTTCAGCCCATCATAAATTCATCTGACGTGGGGCGCGTCGCCTTCTATGAGGGCCTGATGCGAGTCATGGATGAAACGGGGCGCATTATCCCCGCCAAAGAATTCATTGAGACAATTGAGCCGCGTGATGAAGGTCGCATGATCGATTGCCTTGCGGTCGAATTGGGGGTGGAGAGCCTCATCGCACATCCCGGATTAAGGCTTTCAATCAATATGTCGCCCCGTTCAATCGGGCACCCGTCTTGGGAGCAGGCTCTTGAGAAAGGGTTGCTGTGCGATCCAACCGTAGGCGAGCGGTTAATCATAGAGATCACCGAATCATCCGCCTTACTGATGCCTGATCTCGTGTCAGATTTCATGACGCGTATGCAGCGCAGGGGCATTTCCTTTGCGCTCGACGATTTTGGTGCGGGTTACACGGCGTTTAGGCATTTCAAAGAGCTCTACTTTGACATTGTAAAAATAGATGCGATTTTTACGCGTAATATCGACCTCGATGCAGACAATCAGGTCCTCATGCAGGCGTTGGTAACGATAGCACAGCAATTCGACATGTTCACAGTCGCCGAAGGTGTAGAACGCCCTCAGGAGGCTGATTATCTTGCCAAGGCTGGAGTGGATTGCCTGCAAGGATACCTGTTTGGCGTGCCGTCAATTTCCGAGCCGTGGAAATTGAGCTCACGCCGAGAAGCTCACCGCTAATTTGAGCCAAATTGCGATGCGATTTGCGAAAGCGTCGGGTTGGCCCTTGCTCATCGGCAAGATGTGAGCCACGGTGTACAAAAGTATACCCAAAGCAAGCTTATAAAACTTTGCTATGTCAGATCGGTGAATCCTGTAACTATAGAGGTGTGCCGATCATAAGAAAGGAATGTCCATGACCAATGTCGTAATCGCCTCCGCTGCCCGTACAGGTGTCGGTAGCTTTCTAGGTTCTTTTGCTAACACCCCCGCGCATGATCTTGGTGCTGCAGTCATCGAAGCTGTGGTGGAGCGTGCTGGGATCGACAAGGCTGAGGTGTCCGAAACGATCCTCGGGCAAGTTCTGACCGGTGGACAGGGCCAAAACCCTGCGCGTCAAGCGCACATCAACGCTGGGCTCTCAAAGGAGGCTTCGGCTTGGGGCATCAATCAAGTGTGTGGCTCCGGCCTGCGGGCGGTTGCCTTGGGGGCGCAGCACATCATGCTAGGTGACGCGTCGATCGTGGTTGCCGGTGGCCAAGAGAATATGTCCATGAGCCCGCATGTGGCGAACCTTCGCCAAGGTCAAAAGATGGGTGACATGAAGTACATCGACAGCATGATCCGCGATGGTCTGTGGGATGCGTTCAATGGTTACCACATGGGTCAAACTGCTGAAAATGTTGCAGATCAATGGCAGATCAGCCGCGAAATGCAGGACGAATTTGCAGTCGCTTCGCAGAACAAAGCGGAAGCTGCCCAAAAAGCAGGTAAATTCGCCGACGAGATCGCGGCCTTCACGATCAAAACCCGCAAGGGCGATATCACGATGGAAAGCGATGAATACATCCGCCATGGCGCGACCATGGATGCGATGGGGAAATTGCGCCCTGCATTTGCGAAGGATGGTTCGGTCACCGCGGCAAACGCGTCGGGCTTGAACGACGGTGCTGCGGCCACCTTGCTGATGAGCGCGGATGACGCCGAGAAGCGCGGTGTCCAACCCTTAGCGCGTATCGTTAGCTACGCAACTGCTGGTCTCGACCCGTCAATCATGGGTGTTGGCCCGATCTACGCGTCGCGCAAGGCGTTGGAAAAAGCTGGCTGGAAGGCGTCTGATCTCGATCTCGTTGAGGCGAACGAGGCATTTGCGGCACAAGCATGTGCGGTGAACAAAGACATGGGCTGGGATCCAGAAATCGTAAACGTGAACGGCGGCGCAATCGCTATCGGTCACCCAATTGGCGCATCCGGTTGCCGCGTGTTGAACACCCTGTTGTTTGAAATGCAGCGTCGTGACGCTAAAAAAGGTCTCGCAACTCTGTGCATCGGTGGCGGCATGGGCGTGGCAGTTTGCGTTGAACGAGATTAATTTCCCAAAGAAACACGGTTGCGCATGAAAATTGCGCAACCTATACTTCTTTAGACATAAAATTTCATTTTCGTACTGGAGGAACCATTATGCCCCGTGTTGCACTTGTTACCGGCGGATCGCGCGGAATCGGCGCTGCCATTTCTAAAGCTCTGCAGGCCGAAGGCTATTCCGTTGCCGCAACCTACGCTGGTAACGACGAAAAAGCTGCGGCTTTCACCGCCGAAACCGGTATCAAAACATACAAGTGGGATGTCGCCGACTATGATGCCTGTACCGCTGGTATCGCTCAAGTTGAGGCGGACCTTGGTCCGGTCGAAGTGCTTGTGAACAATGCTGGCATTACACGCGATGCACCGTTCCACAAAATGACGCCGCAACAATGGTCAGAAGTAATGAACACCAACCTGTCGGGCGTGTTCAACATGACGCACCCGATTTGGCCCGGAATGCGTGATCGCAAGTTCGGCCGCGTCATAACAATTAGCTCGATCAATGGTCAAAAAGGGCAGTTCGCGCAAGCCAACTACGCCGCCGCGAAAGCGGGTGACATTGGCTTCACTAAGGCATTGGCCCAAGAGGGTGCGCGCGCCGGGATCACCGTGAACGTGATTTGCCCAGGCTACATTAACACCGAAATGATGAGCACTATCCCCGAGAAAGTCATGAATGAGGTGATCTTGCCGCAAATTCCAGTGGGTCGCTTGGGTGAGCCTGAGGAGATTGCACGCACGGTTGTCTTCTTGGCTTCTGATGATGCGGGCTTCATCACCGGCTCGACAGTGTCGACAAACGGCGGCCAATACTTGGCTTAAGTACAAAACCACAGTAGCTATCGGGGCGGTGCATTCGTGCGCCGCCCTTTTTTATTCAGGCATAGCTCGACACTCAACTTTGGGGGCAAGGTGTACAAATGGAGAAGTCCTTGGCGACATTCTTGGGGTTTGGCGCGGTCCTTTTGTGGTCCGTTCTTGCGTTGTTGACTGTGGGTTCCGATCCGGTCCCGCCCTTCCAATTAAGTGCTATGGCCTTCGCAATCGGAGGGGCAGTTGGGCTTGCCTTCACACATCGCGGTGGCCGGATGAGGTCTACACTTACATCGACACCACCCATCGTTTGGGCATTGGGAGTTGGTGGGTTGTTTGGCTACCACGCTCTGTACTTCTTCGCGCTTCGGATGGCACCAGCGGCTGAGGCGGGCTTGATCGCTTACCTATGGCCATTGCTCATCGTGTTGTTCTCGGGGCTGCTTCCGAACGAGCGATTACGCCCGTTGCATATCATTGGCGCATTAATTTCATTTGCGGGTGCTGGGTTGATTGTCGCACGTGGCGGCGCGGGCTTTGAGTGGGCCTATGCCCCCGGGTACGCATTGGCCGTTCTTTGTGCGCTGACGTGGTCGGGGTACTCGGTTCTATCGCGCAAGTTCAGCGAGGTTCCAACAGAGATTGTGACGTTCTTTTGCTTTGCGACCAGCGTTTTATCTGTAATCGCGCATCTCTTGTTTGAGGAAACGGTCACGCCAAGCGGGGTTATGACGTGGGTCTCCATCATAGGCCTAGGCGCTGGGCCTGTTGGTGCGGCGTTCTACCTATGGGATGTGGGGGTTAAGAAAGGGGACATTCAGCTACTTGGTACCGCGTCTTATGCAGCCCCATTGCTGTCCACCTGCGTCTTGATTGTGGCGGGTATTACCCAAGCGACGGTTGTCATTTTGTTGGCGGCAGTCCTAATTGCTGTAGGTGCCGGACTTGCGGCGCTTGGGTCGCGAAAATCTAGTTCGCGTACTTAGTTATTTCTTCTTTTAATCGTAATTTTTGCTTCTTCAGATCAACAACGGCCAAGTCATCATATCCAGGGCTTCGTTGTGCGTCTTCCACTCGTTGAGACAATGCATCGTGTTTGCGTTTCAGCTCAGACAGGTGAGAACTGATCGTCATGGGCATAACTCCTTGTTGTGTGGTTTAGACCCCAATAGCAGCACATATAGCGCTCCAAGTCACGAAAATGCGTCGCGGCATTGCGGCAATAGAACCTACAATTCGATCGATTTTCCGTGGCGAAGAATGTCTGTGGCCACCTTGGAGTAATCGTCTCCGTCGCGAATATGGTGTTGTCCGTCGTGCAAGACCAAAGGGTTATGCAAGATACTCCGCGAGGCGCGGCCTTTGTGCGCACGCAGCAAAACCCGACCGGCAATTTTCCCCTCTCGCGCCGAAATTGGCTTTATTTCGATCAAACCTGCACGCGGATTGAGCAATTCGATAAGGTCGCCGACCCGCTCAGCAAGATGAATGATGCTTACAATTCCCTTAGGGCCAGCGCGACGAAGGGCGGTATCGACCCAGTCCGATAGGGAGGTTTGTTCGCGTATAGCCGTATCGCGCCCTTCATTGGGGGAGGACGTGCCGGGGCCGTAGTAGGGAGGGTTTAAAATGACGTGGTCAAAGCTGCGCATGCGAAGCTCAAGGGGCATATCTGTCAGGTCTGCATCAACCACCGTCATCTCGTAGCCAGCCTCTTGGGCATTGCGGTGGGCCAGCTCGGCATAGTCAGGTTGCAACTCCACACCAGTAAGCTGCACATCTACGCGCGACCTTATGCAAAGGGATGCTGTACCGACGCCGCAGCCAATTTCCAGAACGGATTGCCCGGCTGAGGCGGGGCACATCGCCGCAAGCAAAACCGGATCAGTGGCCGCTCGATACCCTTTTTTCGGCTGCCAGAGATGGAGTTTTCCACCCAAAAACGCATCATGAGTGAGCTCGTCAGGGCAAAAACTCATAAGTCCTCAACCGTTTAGGGGGATGTCATTGTCACGTAAAATTGCACGTGCCATAAACAAATCCTGCTCGCGTACCATGAGGCGGCGAGGCAATATGCCAACGGACCCCTCGAGAACACTCATATGGACGTCCATTTCGAACACGCCTATATCTTCTCCCGACAGTAGGGCTTTAGAGAAGGCTATGACTGTAGGATCGTTGCTGCGCAAAAGCTCTTTCATGTGACGGAGTTAACGACAGGCGCACATGTTTGTCGAGATGCGAGGCAGAGCTAAATGAGTTTGGATAACCTAACTGTGAAACCCCATGACCGCCTTACAGAAGCGCTCGCCGATGAACTTGATGGCGTAGGCACCCTTATCCGCACACGAATGGCATCCGAGCATGCCCCACGCATCCCTGAAGTCACTGCGCATCTGGTCGAGGCTGGGGGGAAACGGGTTCGGCCAATCATGACTTTGGCGGCCGCGAAAATTTGTGGCTACGAGGGACCGTATCATGTCCATCTTGCCGCAACGGTTGAGTTTATTCACACGGCGACCTTGCTACACGACGATGTTGTGGATGGCAGCGGGCAACGCCGCGGGCGCCCAGCGGCCAATCTTTTGTGGGATAACAAATCCTCGGTTCTTGTGGGGGATTACCTGTTTGCGCGGTCGTTCCAATTGATGACGGAGGCGGGGCGTCTGGATGTGCTGAAGGTTCTGTCGAACGCTTCAGCCGTGATCGCGGAGGGCGAGGTGTTGCAGCTGACAGCCGCCCAAAACCTGTCGACCACCGAAGAGGTGTATTTGCAGGTGGTCCGAGGCAAAACAGCCGCGCTGTTCTCGGCGGCGACTCAGGTGGGCGCGATGGTTGCAGATGCACCGGATGAGATCGTTGAGGCGTTCTACACTTACGGTGACGCCCTTGGGGTGAGCTTCCAGATCGCAGACGACATTTTGGATTTTGCAGGGGATGCTGCCAAGACTGGCAAGAACATCGGCGACGATTTCCGCGAGCGCAAGCTGACCTTACCACTGATCAAGGCTATCGCGGCGGGCGGTGACGCAGACCGCGATTTCTGGGTTCGCACCATTGAGAAGGGGAAACAGGAAGACGGTGATCTTGATCACGCGGTTGCCCTTTTGAAGAAATACGACGCGATAGAGCAGACCAGAATTGAAGCTTTGGCGTGGTCGGAGAAAGCAAAACAAGCACTTAAGGCGGTTCCCCAAGGGGAACTGACGGATATGCTAAGCGAACTTGCTGACTACGTGGTCGAGCGGCTGCACTAAAAAGAGGCGTCACCTAGGGTGCATCGCTTGATCCACCAATCAGGGTGTTGAGCTTCTATCGCGGCGCAGGCGTCTTGTGCAGACGACGCGCCTGGGAACAACCCAAAGCACGTCGCACCTGAGCCTGACATGCGTGCCAATTGGCAGCTCTGTGCGCACGATAGGCTCTCGAGCACATCCGCAATGATCGGGGCCTGCGCAATCGCTGCCTCCTGCATGTCATTGCGTTGGGAGCCAAGCCATTTGATGAAATCCGCGTCTGTGGCGAACTTAGGTATCATGCTCATTGCGGGGTTCGTTTTGGATGCAATCGATTTGAAAACGGCGGGGGTTGAGACCTCCACGCGCGGGTTGATCAAAACGGCATTGAGAAGGGGGAGCTGCGGGTGAAACTCGATCTCTTCGCCAATCCCAGACATGCGTGCTGTTTTGGAAAACAAAGACACAGGCACGTCCGCACCTAAGGCGGCGATATGGGTGAACGTGTTTGCAGAGGGGGATGCCAAGGGGATGCCCCACAGCCTTGATAGCCCTCGGTAAGCCGCGGCGGCATCTGCGGTGCCGCCACCTATGCCGGATGCCACAGGAAGGACCTTGGTGAGCTGGATATGCGCGCTGCGCAACGGGTCAAGCAGGGCAGCCGCATCAAGGACCGAGTTTCGGTTTGTCGGCACGGCGCGGCCTTCAGGGCCATCAACGGATAGCCCAAGCGATTGTGCAGGAGTGAGCGCCAGCTTATCCCCCACCGAGGCAAACATGACCAAGCTATCAAGCAGGTGGTAGCCATCCTCGCGCTGCCCCGTGATGTGCAGCGTCAGGTTGACCTTTGCAGGTGCAAATTCGTCAATCATCATTCGTTGGCGGTTTGGGTCGTTCCTGCGCTGGCTTCTTCTTCCAGAACGGCGGTCAATCCTCGGGCGAGTTTTGCCCGAATACGTTCTGCGTCAGCTTCCTCTGGCTCGAACGACAAAGCACGCTTCCATTGGAACTCGGCTTCACGCTCACGTCCGACCTGCCAGTACACGTCCCCAAGATGGTCGTTTACGATCGGATCAACGGGTATCAATTCAACCGCGCGTTCCATCGGGGCCACGGCTTCGTCAAAGCGGCCAAAGCGGTAGTAGATCCAACCCAAGCTATCGGTGATGTAGCCGTTGTCCGGGCTTTCTTTAACCGCGGTTTGGATCATGCCCAACGCTTCATCCAGCTTGATGCGTTGCTCCACCAAAGAGTAACCCAAGTAGTTTAGGATGTCGGGTTGGTTTGGTGACAGTTCAAGCGCCTCGCGGAAATCGGCTTCCATTCCAATCAGATCGTCTTGGCGTTCTTTGACGATGCCGCGAGCATATAGAATGCGCCAGTTGTTGCGGCTTCCAGCGCCATTGAGCGCTAGCGCCTGCGTGTAAGACGCGATGGATTCGTCGTTCTTTTCGGTCCGGCTGAGAATGTCGCCAAGGGTGGAGTGCACCAGTGCAATATCACCGTGTGACTTTGACAGAGCCGTCAAAACCTCTACCGAGGCGTCTTTGCGATCATCCGAGTACAAAGCATTGGCGCGGCCAATCTCGGCAAGGACGTAAGCGGGGGATTCTGATCCCAGCGACGCATAGGCTTGCGTTGCCAAATCATATTGGCCCATCTCCTCGAGTATCTCAGCGGCCATCAGAACCGCCGATGCGTGATCGGGTCGAAGATATTGAGCCATGCGCACATACAACAGTACATGTTCAGGTGCAGCACGACCGTCCAGAATAGCGGACAGGTTGAAGTAAACCTCCGCGATGCCTTCGCTGGCATTTGTGACAAAGTCGTAGGCTAGGGGCTCATCCGCGTTCAGTTTGGTTTTCAGGGCCTCAAGCTCAGCACTGAACCCGTTCGCGGTTGTGGCTTCGAGCAAATCTAGGGCGTCTTGTTCGCGGTCGAGCTGTGCTAGGATTTGCGCATGGGCTTCTATCCCTCGTGCGCTCAGCACAAGCGGGCCGTAGGCCTCACCACTAAGAATGCTATTAGCGCCCTCAAAATCGCCAACCGAAGCCAGCGCTAGGGCGTTGTGGTAATAAGAGAATGACGCGAAGTCTTCGGTCTCGGCAATTGTGGCGAATACCGCTGTCGCGTCGGTCATATTGCCTTCGCCGAGCAATGCCCATGCGCGGGTCAATCCGCCCAAAAGAGGGGCCAAGCCGGTTTCTTCTGTGGTTTCTTGCGCGGCGCGGCTGAATTTACCGCTCGCGACGTCGTCTGTGTCTAGTACGAGGTCAACGATTTGGTTCTCGCCGCCCGCTGCTTCGTGTTGGGTCGCAACCTCAATGGCACCCTCAATATCGCCCTGACCAATCAACGCTACAATCGCGTTTTCTTTCAGCAGGAGATTGCCCGGCTCAGCCGTAATGACCTGGCGGTAGTAGCGAACCGCCTCGTTGTAATTAGATGAGATTGAAGCTTGCCTTGCAGCAAGATACGGCCCAGCAAACCCGTGCTCGGCTGCGATAACTGGCGCTGTGCTTGCTGCAAGCGAAAGCAACAGCAGTGCGACGCGGCGTTGGATGCGTGTCTTGATCATAACGGTCTGGCCCAATTCATCATGTGTTGCAGATGAAGGTAGGGGGGGGACTTCGGGTTGTCCATGACCCGTTTCATAGGTTTGACGCGGCAGGTGTTATCTTGCCGCGTCAAATGACGTTTACATGTTGGGGTAGTTCGGCCCGTCGCCGCCCTGAGGCGTTGTCCAAACAATGTTTTGCGACGGATCCTTGATGTCGCAGGTCTTGCAGTGCACGCAGTTTTGAAAGTTTATCACGAAGGCGTCATCGACGACCTCGTAAACGCCCGCGGGGCAATACCGCTGCGCGGGTTCTGCATATTCGGGGACGTTGACGGACATCGGAATGCTCGCGTCCTTTAGTTGCAGGTGCGAGGGCTGACTTTCTTCGTGGTTGGTCGCCGCGAAGGACACGTTGGTTAGCCGGTCGAAGGATAGCTTGCCATCTGGTTTGGGGTAATCGATTGGCGTGAAGTCTGCGGCCTTGCCTGTGGCCTCCGCGTCCGACTTGCGGTGGGCGAGGTTTAGCGGCGAGGTGCCGAAGATGTTGTTGATCCACATGTCCGCGCCGCCAATCGCCAGCGAGGCCGTCAGGCCGTAGTTCGACCACAAAGGTTTGACGTTGCGCACGCGCTTGAGGTCCTTGCCGATAGCGCCTGTGCGAACTTCCGTGTCGTAGCCGTCCAAAGTGTCGCCGGAGCGACCCGCGCCAATGGCCTCAAACGCCGCTTCCGCCGCGGCTTTGCCCGACAACATTGCGTTATGGTTGCCCTTGATGCGCGGCACGTTGACCATGCCCGCCGAACAACCCAACAACGCGCCGCCCGGGAAGGCGGTTTTTGGCAAGGACTGCCAGCCGCCCTCGGTGATGGCGCGCGCGCCGTAGGCCACCCGTTTGCCGCCTTCCAGCAAGTCCGCCACCATCGGGTGATGCTTGAAGCGCTGGAATTCCATGTAGGGGAACAGATGCGGGTTCTCGTAGTTCAGGTGCACCACGAAGCCCACGTAAACCTGATTGTTGTCGAGGTGGTAGATGAAGGAGCCGCCACCTGCGTTGCTGTTCAGCGGCCAGCCCATTGTGTGGGTGACGGTGCCTTCCTTGTGCTTGGCTGGGTCGATCTCCCAGATTTCTTTCATGCCAAGTCCGTATTTCTGTGGGCTGGCACCTTTGGCTAGATCGAACTTTTCGATCACTTGCTTGGACAGCGAGCCGCGCACACCCTCGGACAGGAACACGTATTTTCCGAGTAGCTCCATCCCCGGTTCCGTGTTTTCGGCGTAAGAGCCGTCCGCCTCGAGGCCAAAGACCCCGGCAACCACGCCTTTTACTTCGCCGCTCTCGCCGTAGACGATGTCGGAGCAGGCCATGCCGGGGAAAATTTCAACGCCCATGCCCTCGGCCTGCTCTGCCATCCAGCGGCAGACGTTCCCCATGGAGACGATGTAGTTGCCGTGGTTGTTCATCAGTGGCGGCATCACGAAGTTCGGGATGCGGACTTGGCCAGCTTCGCCCAGCATGTAGAAGTTATCGGCCTTTACCGGTGTCTTGATCGGCGCGTCCATGTTGCGCCAGTCGGGCAGCAGCGCATCTAGGCCTGATGGATCAAGAACCGCACCTGACAAGATATGCGCACCCACTTCAGAGCCTTTTTCCAAGACCACCACGTTCAGGTCTGCATCCAGTTGCTTCAGGCGGATAGCCGCGCTTAGGCCGGCTGGGCCAGCTCCGACGATGACTACGTCGTATTCCATGCTTTCGCGTTCGATCTCGGCCATATCTCAATTCCTCTCGCATCCCGCCAAATGGGGGCTAGGTTCGCAATATTATTAGCTTTAACCCTTCAAGCAAGCAGGAATGTAAGTGGCAATTGCGACGTTGCGTCGTTGACGTCAGGTATTCGAACGTCTTCGTCCAGAAATTAAGGCGTTGGGAAACAAATCGTAGATACAGGCTGTCGGTCTGAACTGGGTGGAAACATGTACGGCGCACAGAGTGACGTGATGGCTGAAACCGTCATTTCTTGTGGCGAAATGGGCTAAATCGCGTTAAATCCGGTCAAAACGGGAGGCCAATGTGTCACTTCTCAGAAAGATATACCTCGCGCTCGCCATTTGGGGTGCAATTCACCCGATCTATCATTTCTGGCAATGGGCGGATGTGAATGGCTACGCGCTAACCGACATGTTTGTGGCATGGAAGGTTAACTCTGCCACGACCGGTCTGGTTTGGGATCTGTTGATCGCGGCAATTGCCTTGACGGTCTGGATTGTGGCGGAGGTCGCAGTGCGCCGGAACTGGGTGGCACTGCTTGCCATTCCCGCCACCTTCTGTATCGGTGTTTCTTGCGGCTTGCCGCTCTATTTATTCCTGCGAACAAGGCCTCTCGACTGATGGACCACTTTCTCTACCGCAACGGCAAATTGCATGCCGAAGACGTTGCTATCGCTGACATTGCCGCCCAAGTTGGCGCGCCGTTCTACGTGTACTCCAGTGCCACCTTGGCGCGGCACTTCCGCCTTTTCGACGAGGCGTTGGACTGGTCCGAGCATCTGGTCTGCTACGCGATGAAGGCCAATTCCAACCAAGCGGTGCTAAAGCTGCTGGGCGATCTGGGCGCTGGCATGGATGTTGTGTCTGGCGGCGAATACACGCGGGCCAAGGCGGCGGGCATATCGGGCGACCGGATTGTGTTCTCTGGCGTGGGCAAAACGCGAGAAGAGATGCGGTTGGCTTTGGAGGGCGGCATTCGCCAGTTCAACATCGAGAGCGAACCAGAGATGAAGGTGCTTTCGGAAGTCGCGTCTTCGATGGGGGCCACAGCACCTGTGACCATCCGAGTGAACCCCGATGTCGACGCCAAAACCCATGAAAAAATCGCGACGGGCAAGTCCGAGAACAAGTTCGGCATCCCGATTTCGCGCGCAAAAGAAGTCTACGCCGAGGCCGCCGCCCTTCCGGGCTTGGATGTCATTGGCATTGACGTGCACATCGGCAGTCAGCTGACGCAGTTAGAACCTTTTGGGCTGGCCTTTGAGAAGGTGGCAGAGCTGACCAGGATGCTACGCGCAGAAGGTCACGACATTCGCCGCTTAGACCTTGGTGGCGGGTTGGGCATTCCCTACGAGCGCTCCAATGACGCACCGCCATTGCCGCAAGAATTTGGTCAACTGGTCCAAGACAAAGTTGGCCACTTGGGCTGCGAGATCGAGATCGAACCCGGCCGCCTTATCGCGGGTAATGCCGGTTTGCTTGTGTCCGAAGTCATCTACATCAAAGAGGGCGAGGACCGCAGCTTCATGATTATTGACGCCGCGATGAACGATCTTATCCGCCCCGCGATGTACGGTGCGCATCACGACATCATCCCCGTGGTCGAGCCTGCCGCCGGCGTGGAGCAGGTGAAATACGATATCGTCGGCCCAGTGTGCGAAAGTGGCGATACATTTGCCAAGCAGCGCCGCATGCCCCCTGTCGGTGCCGGTGATTTGGTCGCTTTCAGGTCCGCGGGGGCATATGGCGCGGTGATGGCGTCTGAGTACAACTCTAGACCCCTAATTCCGGAAGTCTTGGTCCATGAGGATCAATTCGCCGTCATTCGGGAACGTCCTACCTTTGACGAGATGATAAATCGCGATACCATCCCCTCATGGCTGTGACGCTATGGTGCGTCGGCCTTACGGGATAACTGGATGAGCAAGCCTGAGACCGAGCTGGACCTATCTGCCTTAAAATGGCCTGCACGCATGACGCTTGTGGGCCTTTGGGCAGAGCGGATTACGCATGCGTTCTGGCCGCTTTGGGCTGTGATCTTCGCCAGTATTGCTGCGGTCATCATCGTGGGCGGCGTTAGCCTTCCGGTGCAGGTTTTGTGGGGGTTTGTGGGCTTGGCTGCCGCCGGTTTCATCGCCGCGTCTGTCTATGCGTGGCGTAAATTTAGGGCCCCGTCGAAGTCTGATGCGCTGAACAGAATTGACGCCACTATGGTAGGTCGTCCGGTGACGGCGACGCTCGATACTCAGGCTTTGGGCGGCCAAGATGCAGCCTCCTTGGCGATTTGGGAGGCGCATAAAGCGCGGATGCAAACCCGCCTGAATGAAGCCGAGGCGGTGTCCCCCGATTTGCGCGTGTCGGCGCAAGACCCATATAGTTTGCGCTATGTCGCCCTGTTGTTGCTGGTGATGACACTTGGATTTGGCGGTTTGTCGCGCACTGGGTCTCTGGACGATCTGTCCACCGCTGGTTTGGGGCAGGCCGTAGCCGCTGGTCCCGCATGGGAAATCTGGATTGAGCCGCCTGCCTATACGGGCAAGCCCAGCCTTTACCTGAACGAAGTTAAAACAAACGCACTGTCCGTGCCTAAAGGCAGTGACCTTACCGTGCGTCTTTATGGGCAGGTTGGTAGCCTAACATTGACGGAAACCGTATCAGGAGAAGTTCCAAGCGTTAGGCCAGAGGCCGAACCGCAGACCGCATTTAGCAAGATTGTTGAGCAGGACGGTGTAATCCGCATTAAAGGTGATGACCTTCAAGAGTGGGAGATCACCGTCAACGCGGATGTTCGTCCCGTTGTGATCGGCAATGGTGAGGTCTCACGTCAGATCAATGGCGAGATGGAGCTGCCCTTCACCGCCAAGGATGATTACGGGATCGAGCGGGGCTCCGCGACGATTACCTTGGATTTGGCATCGGTCGATCGCCGGTACGGATTGGTTACAGAGCCGGAAGCGCGCGAAGCGATTATATTGGACCTGCCCATGCCGATCTCCGGCGGGCGGGCTGACTTCTCGGAAGTGTTGATAGAGAACTTGTCGGAACACCCTTGGGCGACGTTACCGGTCAAGATTGATCTGTCGGTATTGGACGTGTCGGAGCAGGCCAGCGAGCCTTTGGTTGTCGAGACGGAGTTGCCGGGGCGCCGTTTCTTCCAACCCATCGCGAAAGCGCTGGTTGAGCAGCGGCGCGACCTTTTGTGGTCGCGGGAGAATGCGCCACGCATTAGTCAGGTCTTGCGGACGGTCACTTATGACCCCGAGGGGTTCTTCTCCAGCGAAGTTGCCTATCTGACGGTTCGTATGGCAATTACGCGGCTAGAGTTGGCGACTGAATTTGGCATCTCGGACGACAAGCAAGCCGAGATCGCGGAGATGCTTTGGAGCGCTGCGACCTTGTTGGAAGATGGCCGCCTGTCGGATGCACTCGAGCGGTTGCAGCGGGCACAAGACCGCCTGTCCGACGCCATGCGCGAAGGGGCGACCAACGAAGAAATTGCCGAGCTGATGCAAGAGTTAAACGAAGCCATGCAGCAATACATGGAGCAGCTGGCGCAAGAAGGTGAAGGCCAAGAACAACAGCAAGCGCAAGGTGAGTCGCAAGAAATTACCGGTGACCAACTGCAACAGATGCTTGATGAAATACAGCGCCTGATGGAAGAGGGCGAGATGGAGCAAGCGCAAGCCTTGCTCGATCAACTGATGGAAATGATGCAGAATATGCAGGTCGCCGAAGGCCAAGGTGGCGAAGGGCAACAAAGCCCCGGCGAGCAAGCCATGGAAGGCCTGCAAGATTCTTTGCGCGAGCAGCAAGGCCTGAGCGACGAAGCATTCCGCGACTTGCAGGAGCAGTTTAACCCTAATTCTCAAGCTGGCGAAAATGATGGCAATGAGGGCCGCAACGGCGGGCAAGGCCGAGGTCAAAGTCATGAGGGCCAAGGTGGCGAGCGTGGTGAGCAAGACGGCCAACAAGGGCAGGGCAATCAGCAGTCGCAAGGTGAACAGGGGGGCGAAGGCTCCGAACGTTCGCTCGCAGATCGTCAACAAGCCTTGCGCGATGAGATCGAGCGCCAGCAACGTAATCTACCGGGCCAAGGATCCGCTGAAGGCGATGCGGCACGCGAAGCGCTCGACCGAGCAGGTGACGCGATGGAGCGCGCCGAAGAAGCGCTGCGCGACGGGCAAACAGCAGAGGCGCTGGGCGCACAGTCAGACGCGATGGAAGCTTTGCGCGAAGGTATGCGCAACTTAGGCGAAGCGATTGCGGAGCGGCAGCAAGAGGGCGAGAACCAGCCCGGGCAAGGTCAAGGGCAGGCGTCGCGTCAAAACCGCGACCCGCTGGGCCGTGAGCAAGGCGCTAACGGGTCCATCGGGACGGACGAGCAGATGTTGCAGGGTGAAAATGCGCAACGCAGATCGCGTGAGTTGTTGGATGAAATCCGCCGTCGTTCCGGCGAGCAGGGCCGCCCAGAGGTTGAGCGCGATTACTTGAAGCGATTGCTAGATCAGTTCTAGCCTTCCGGTTGATCGTCCAGCGACGTCCCTATCTTTTCGACAAGCCCTTCGGCCGTCATGTCTAGCCAAGACCGTAGGCTATCAATCATCGAAACATAGCCTTCCAGAGGGGATGACAAGCTAGGGACGCGTTGCGCAATTTGGGGCGCGTAGACGTAGAGGAGCAGCAACCCAACAATGATGAGCAGCATCAAGCCGAACCCAAGGCGGAAACCGCTGTTGTGTCTTACAGGTGCGGCGTCTCCGCCCTCGGCCTCAAGTTTTGCAGCCTCCGCTTCGGCTTCTGCGGCTTCGGGTGACAGGGTCGAATTTATCTCTTCAATGTCTGGGAACAGCCCACTCTTCTCACGAAGGTCTTCGCGTTTGGGGGCTGCATTTAGCGCGTCTTGGCTCTCTTCTATCGTGGAATCCTGCGGTTCCAACCCGCGGCGGCGCGCCATTCGTTCACGTGCTGCGGACGCACGGATTTCGGAGTCAGCGTCATCTAGACCAAGATCAGTTTGGGTTTCAATGCCACCAGCTTCTGCATTCCGTGCGGCAGTTTCTAGAGCGACCTCTTCATGAATGATTTCAAGAGCTTCTGGTGCAACTCGAGGCATCTGGGGAGGTAAGTTCTCGGCAACGGAGGCTAATGTTTCGTCATCAGAGCCCTCTTCTTCCTCGGTGTTCTCAGCGTCGGGCTGCGAGGGCGGGTCTGGGTGGAGTTCAGGCGTTTCCGGTGTCGGCGCTTCGTCTGGTTCTGAAGGTGCGTTTAGATCAGGCGCAGGTGCATCCACTTCGGAGCCAGCCCCCGGTTGGAACCAAGTTGTTGTGCAGTTGGAACACTGAACATCACGACCCTCCGCCGGAACTAATCCGTCGTCGACTTCGTATTCTGCATCACAATTTGGGCAAACCAGCCGCATGAAACCCCGCTTTCGAGCACGCTAAAGCCTTGACGTGCCTCACTCCATCGCAAGTAGTAGCCTGTGAATTGGGGTAATCCAAGCGTTGTTGTTTCCAATTGATTGCAACTGTTGCCACCTATGGCGTAATTGTTGCGCAGATAATTTTGGAGCATCCCCTGTGATCGAATTGGAAAACGTAGCCTACAGCTATGGTGGTGGCGATTTGCTGACCGATGTGTCGCTAAGGCTCCAACCGGGGTCCTTCCATTTTCTAACCGGCCCTTCCGGAGCGGGGAAGTCCACGTTTCTTAAGCTTTGCTACATGGAGTTGGCGGCTTCCAAAGGATTGGTACAGGTGTTCGACCAAGATGTAGCGACCTTGGGGCGAGACCAGATCGCATTGGCGCGTCGACGCATTGGTGTGGTCCATCAGGAATGCGCGTTCCTTGATCATCTGTCAGTGGCCGAAAACATTGCCCTGCCGCTGACCGTTGCGGGACGCGATGTCGCGGCGGAAAGCCAAAACCTGTCCGACCTGATCAACTGGGTCGGGCTGAGTGCGCAACAAAACCAGCTCCCCCCTGAATTGTCAGGCGGGGAACGCCAACGTGCCGCCCTTGCACGTGCGGTAATCATGGGGCCGGATGTGATCTTGGCGGATGAGCCCACGGGCAATGTTGACTGGGAGATGTCGCAGCGGCTGATGTCCTTGCTGATTGAGCTGAACAAGATGGGCAAGTCGGTGCTGATCGCGACGCATGATCTGAACCTCATCCGAACCACCAAGGTGCAAGTGTCTGCACGTGTACTGCGGATTAAAGACCGCCGATTGCAATTGGCGGGAGCAGATTTGTGAGTTTGATGTCCAAATTTGGAGGGGGCTTCATGTCGGCCTCTGAGCTGGCTAGCGGTGACCGCGCGGCGGACCGTGTTGTGCCGCCCACGGGGTTTACCGCGACTCTGACCACCTTCACGGCTGGGGCGATGGCATTTTTGGCGGTTTTCGCCTTGGCGCTATCCTTGGCCACTGGTCGTCTGGCGGAGCGTTGGGCGAGCGAGTTGGCGCAAACCTCCACCGTGCGCATATCCGCCCCTATCGAGGAGCTGGAGGCGCAGACCCTTGCCGCACAAGAGGTGCTGCGCACGACGCAAGGCGTGGTGCGGTCGCGTATCATGTCGGAGGAGGAGCAGATGCTGTTGCTCGAGCCGTGGTTCGGCCCTGACTTGCCCTTGGAGGATCTGCCGATCCCGCGACTGATTGAGGTAGTTGAGGACGAGAACGGCTATGACGCGGCTGGCTTGCGGTTGCGGCTTGCGGGCGAGGCTCCGGGCGCTTTCTTAGATGACCACACCCGTTGGCGGCGCCCCTTGGTTGATGCGGCCAATCGGTTGCGTGGCTTGGGGTGGATTGCGATTGCGCTGATTGCCCTATCTACCGCCGCGATGATTACGCTTGCGGCCCGCGCTGCATTGGCGGCGAATGCGCAAGTTATCCGTGTCACCCGTTTGGTTGGCGCGCGGGATGTTTATATCGCCCGCGCTTTTGTCCGCCGCTTTACCATACGCGCGTTGTTGGGCGCGGCAGTTGGATCGGCTGCGGGCTGCATTGCCATCGCCTTGTTGCCAAGTGCGGCTGACGAGGGCGCATTCCTAACCGGCTTGGGCTTTCAAGGGTGGCATTGGCTTTGGCCGTTGACCATTCCGCCGCTGGCGGCTTTGGTGGCATTCTGGGCCACACGTAGCGCGGCATTGCGCACATTGAATGAGGTAACCTGACTATGAAATACGCTGTGCAATGGACGCGTTCCCTCGTGTTCAACCTCTCGATGTATTTGGCGATGCCAGTGGTCGCGATCATCTACCTGCCTTGGGCGTTGATGAGCCCCAATGGGGCCGCCGCCGCCTGCCACGCCTACTGTCGTTATGTGAAATGGACAGCGTCGTGGATGGTCAACCTGCGCAGCGAGGTGCGCGGCACCCCACCTACGGGCGAGGTTCTGGTCGCAGCTAAGCACCAGTCGTTCCTTGATATCATCATGATCTATGACGCCATTCCACGTGGCAAATTTATCATGAAGGCGATCTTGCTCTATGCGCCGATTTTGGGTCAATACGCCCACCGCATTGGCTGCATTCCCGTAAATCGCGGCAAGCGTGGTGCCGCGATTGCCAAGATGCTGGCGGACGTTGAAAAGGGCGACAAACTGCCCGGGCAGTTGGTCATCTATTCGCAAGGCACGCGTTTGGCACCGGGGGTGAAGAAACCCTATAAGGTCGGGTCTGCCGTACTCTATGAGCAATTGGGCCAGACCTGCTATCCCGTTGCCACCAACGCGGGCGTGTTTTGGCCCCGGCGTGGCATTTACCGCCAACCCGGTGTGGCGGTGGTGGAGTTCCTAGACCCAATTGCGCCGGGCATGCCGAAGGAAGAGTTCCTTGCACTGTTAGAACAAGAGGTCGAAACCGCATCCGACCGATTGCTGGACGAGGCGGGTTTTGTACCGCAGGAGGCCTAAATGGAGTTCATATCCAATACCGAAGAGTTAGAGGCTGCCTACGGCACGCCGGGTGAAGCCTCACTCGTGAAAGTTGCGGACAGATTAACGCCAACCTACCGCAAGTGGATTGAGGCGTCTAAATTCTGCGTTCTGTCCACGGTTGGGCCGGAAGGCCTTGATGGCTCCCCACGTGGCGACGACGTCCCCGTAGTTCAGGAGCTGGATGAGTTCACCCTCGCGATGCCTGATTGGCGGGGCAACAACCGCATGGATAGCCTGCGCAACATCGTGCGCGACCCGCGTGTCGCTTTGATGTTCATGGTGTCAGGGTCAAACAATGTGGTGCGGATTAACGGCGAGGCGCGAGTGACCTTTGACGATACTCTGCGTGGCCGATTTAATGACAAAGGGCAGCTCCCGCGTTCGGTTATCGTGATCAAGGTGGCGGAAGTGTATTCGCAATGCGCACGAGCAATCATGCGTGCGGATATCTGGCGTGGGCAGGCAGCGGAAACCGATTTGCCCACGGTTGGCGATATGCTGGCCGAGCTAAAAGACGGCTTTGACGGTGTGACCTACGACGCCGATTGGGGCGCGCGTGCCAAGAAAACCATGTGGTGAATTGGCGGCGAGGTTAAGCCGCCAAGCCTTTGGAGCCGAGTTCCAAGTACTTCGTTCGGCGGTCTTTGATCAATTCAGCACCGTCCATCTTGGACAGGTCGTCGATCATCTCGCCTAGGGCGATGCCGACGTTCTCAATCGCGGTTTTCGCGTCGCGCTGTGCGCCACCTGCAGGTTCGTCGATGATGCGGTCGCAGACGCCCAGTTTGGTTAGGTCTTGCGCTGTCAGGCGCAGAGCTTCGGCGGCTTCACGCATCTTCTCAGCGTCCTTCCAAAGGATAGAGGCGCAGCCCTCGGGGCTGATTACCGAATAGATCGAGTGCTCCAACATCGCGACACGGTTAGCCGTTGCGAAGGCGATTGCTCCGCCGGAGCCGCCCTCACCGATGATCACCGATACAAGCGGCACACCGATTTCCAAACACTTTTGGGTGGAACGGGCGATGGCTTCGGATTGGCCACGCTCTTCCGCACCCTTGCCAGGATAGGCACCGGGGGTGTCGACCAGAGTGATCACGGGCAGGCCAAAGCGGTGGGCCAAATCCATCAGGCGGATCGCCTTGCGGTAGCCTTCAGGGCGGGCCATGCCGAAGTTGCGCTCAATGCGGGTTTTGGTGCTGTTGCCTTTTTCGTGGCCAATCACCACGACGGAGCGATCCCCAAGGCGGGCCAAGCCCCCCATGACGGCGTGGTCGTCCGCAAAGTTCCGGTCACCGGCTAGTGGGGTATATTCGTCGAACAGGGCCTCGATGTAATCTTGGCAGTGCGGGCGATCAGGGTGGCGGGCCACGAGACATTTGCGCCAAGGGGTCAGATCTTTGTAGAGGTCTTGCAAAAGGTCCGCAGCTTTTTGGTCCAGCGCGGCCGCCTCTTTCTCAATGTCCATTTCCTCGTTGTCGCGGGCCATTGCGCGCAGCTCTTCGGCTTTGCCTTCGATTTCGGCAAGGGGCTTTTCGAACTCAAGGTAGTTGGTCATTTTGGACTCCAATTTGCTTGGGCGTTATATGACCATGGTTTGCGAGAGATGCAACTCAGCAAGATTTGTGAAGTGAGGCTAGGCTAGGTCTGTTTTCGAGACGTAACGGAGTAAACAATGAGCAACCCCTACGAGGCCCGCCTGCTGCGTGTCATGGAATTTATCCACGACAACCCTGACGGGGATCTGTCCTTGGATGCCTTGGCCGATGTTGCCGCCATGAGCAGGTTTCACTGGCACCGCGTATTTCACGGCATGACCGGTGAGACATGTGCAGGGGCGGTGCGGCGTATTCGTATGCATCGCGCGGCTTGCTGGCTGGTGCAAAAGGACTGGTCGGTGCCTGATGTGGCTTCAAGGTGCGGCTATGATAATGCGGCCAGCTTTGCGCGGGTATTCCGCGAGGCGTTTGACCTTACTCCGGCAGCGTTTCGAGCACGCGGGGCGTTAATGTCGCCGCAATCACAGACGAAAAAAGGAAACCAAGCGATGTACCCAGTAGAGATCAAAACCCGCCCAGAAGGGCGATTGGCGGCCCTTGCCCACAAGGGACCATATATGGAGATAGGCAAGAAGTTCGAAGCCTTAGCCGCGATGTTCTCGTCGCGCGGACTGTGGCCTTCGGCCCACGGCATGGCGGGGGTGTACTACGATGACCCCAACGCGGTGGACGAGGCCGAGTTACGCAGCCACGCTGGGATCTTGGTTGGGGTGGATTTCGTGATGCCCGACGACATTGAGGACCTAAGCATCACTCCGGGAAAAGTTGCGGTGATGACATTCAAAGGGCCGTATTCGGGTTTGAAGGCAGGGTATGATTACCTCTACGGGGTCTGGTTGCCGGAAAGCGGCGAGGAACCGCGCGATGCGCCCGCGATGGAGATTTACCTAAACGACCCGACTGACACTGCGCCAGAGGACTTGGTGACCGAGGTATGTCTGCCGTTGAAATAGGGGCTTGGGCTGCCTCAAGACAGAGGTGGCCCATTCGCTTTGATTGCGTACTGCCCGTTTAACGAACCTGACAGATCAGGAAAAACATGTATGCCTGATCGTTAGTATCAACTGGCCCGCCCCACTGAGGGCCGCAGTTTAGTTCATCCATGCAGATGCGGTGAAGGTCAGCTTCGAGCCCATTGTGTGAAGTCGATTTCCCTTCAGCGCTGAAGGTCGTTGTTGTGCTTCGACGCGATAAATTTCTTAATTTAACAAAGATGTAACCAAGTGCTGTCCGCACGCATCTAATCTTCATGGTTAAGGGCATGACGTTCTAAACGTTACTTTTTGGCGCGAGCGGTGCTTCGCTCTCTCAGCCTTGCGTCCATTTTCTAAGTCGAACAATCAAAGAAACCATCTTTTATCAGGAGATAACAATGACCAACAGAGCAACGACCTGGTTTAGCCGTCGGAAATTCTTTTCGTCAACAGGTGCGGCAGCCCTTTCAATTGGCGCGGCGTCTACTGCGAAAGCCAGTGAACAGCTTCACCTGAGCGACTATGCTTATGAGGTAACACGCACAGAAGAAGAATGGCGCGCAAAACTTGATGAGATCGAATATCTGATCATGCGTGAAGGTAAAACTGAGGCCCCGCAATCTAGCCCGCTGTGGGAAGAAACACGTGCAGGTAGCTATCATTGCAAAGGCTGCGATCTGAAGAGCTTTGATGGCCGTTGGAAAGTTGTCATGGATAAAGGTTGGGTGTTTTTCTATCATGCTGAACCTGATGCGGTTTTGATGGGCATTGATGGTGTTGTTGCTGAATACGGCTCTATGGCTGCTGGTTACGACGCGTTGACTGAGATCCATTGCCGCCGCTGTGGCAGCCACCTCGGCCACTTCTTGATCGTCAACCAGATCATGACCCACTGCATGAATGGCGCTTCGTTGGTTTTCCAACCCGCTGCTGCATAATGTTGTCTTTGGACATAATGAAAAGATTTTGAGCTAGGATATGACACCTAGCTCAAACGAAAGGACCTCTGGCGAGCGTGAGTTCGCCAGAGTCCAACGTATTAACCATATGAATCCAACTGATAGCTGGCATCTGTGAGCAGCTGAACTTGCGAAGAAATGCTGCGTGAGAATTAGCTGCAAGAGCAAAGCTCGGCTTGGTCCGCATAACAGCCGTCGATTGTGCTACTTCAAATCAACGTTGATGCAAGCATTCGGTTTGATCTGAAGGTTTGCGATTTTATAGCATATTAGTCGTTTATCATCTCAAACTGAGCCACGATGACCTCTGCCTGCTTGATAGACGCGATGTCGACCAGACGGCCCTTGTAGACTGTGGCGCCCTCGCCGTTGGCCTTGGCGGATTCCATCGCTGCCAGGATTTCACGAGCCTCATTGACCTGTTCTTCGGACGGGGTGAACACCTCGTTGCACAGGGCGATTTGTTTGGGGTGGATGGCCCATTTGCCAACCATGCCCAATACCGCGGAGCGGCGAGCTTGTGCGCGGAAGCCTTCGTCGTCGGAGAAATCCCCGAACGGGCCGTCGACGGGCAAAACACCGTGTGTGCGGGCGGCGGCCACGATCTTAGCCTGCGCCCAGTGCCATGGGTCGGACCAGTGCTGATTGCCGCCTTGCAGCATGTAATAGTTGTCCTGCGTGCCGCCGATGCCGGTGGTTTGCATACCCATGGATGCCGCGAAGTCTGCGGCCCCCAGCGACATGGCTTGCAAGCGGGGCGATGAGGCCGCGATTTCTTCTGCGTGTGCGATACCTGCCGCGCTTTCGATAATGACCTCGAAGCTGATTTTCTTTTTACGGCCTTTTGCGACCTCAATCGCAGTGACCAATGCGTCGACGGCGTAGATGTCCGCAGCACACCCCACCTTGGGGATCATGATTTGGTCGAGCCGCTCAGAGGATTGTTCTAGCAGGTCAACCACATCGCGGTACCAATATGGGGTGTCGAGGCCATTGATGCGCACGGATAGGTATTTGTTGCCCCAATCCACGTCGTGGGTCGCTTGGATGACATTGGCACGGGCAGTGTCTTTGTCAGTAGGGGCGACAGAATCCTCCAGATCAAGGTTGATCACATCCGCATCTGACGCTGCCATTTTCTCGAACAACGCGGTGCGAGAGCCGGGGCCAAACAATTGGCAACGGTTTGGGCGAGCAGGGGAGGCGGGCTGGAGGCGGAAGCTCATGTTCGATTCTCTCGAGTAAGGAAGTTTCATGATGTGTAGCTATAGTGTTATTATATTGCGTGGAGCTACACAAGCGCTGCGCTGCGGCAAATTGTTCCTAGGGTAGTGTCTTCGCGACCAACTCCAGTACTTTTGGACCGATCTCCTCCACGACCAAGGACACGCCGGATGCATTGGGATGAATGCGGTCGTCCTGCATGTGTTCGCGCAAAACCATGGCGCGGTCCTCGATCTTGGTTAGGCCTTCCAAGATATTGGGGAAGATCAGCACATCATGCTTCGCGGCCAGATCTATGTAGAGGGCATCGAAGTCTGCCTTATAGCTGGGGCCAAAGTTGGGGGGAGCATCGATGCCCACCAAAAGGGCAGGTAGGCCTCGAGTTTCAACTTTTGTGAGGATAGCATCGATGTTCGACTTGGCTTGCTCGGGGGGGAGCCCGCGCAATACGTCGTTCCCACCCAAGGCGACAATGACCGCATCAACGTCAGGGGTCAGGGTCCAATCAATGCGCGACAACCCACCGGCGGTGGTATCGCCGGAGACGCCTGCGTTGATCAGCGTGACCTCGGCTCCGTGCTCTGTCAGCCAGTTTTGGAGTTGCGGGACGAAACCGTCTTCCGGGATCAATCCGTAACCTTGGGTGAGGCTATCACCTAAGGCGGCGATGGTAATGGGTTCCGCTATTGCGGGGGCCGCTAAAAATGACAGGATCGTGAGGTTGCGTAACCCTTTGAACCCTCTATCTAGAGGGGAACGCCCCAGCCTCAAGGACCAACGAATGACCGATCCCGTAATGCGCTTGAAAGATTTGACCTTATCACTGGATGGCAACGCGGGGATGGTCGAGATCCTGAAAGGGATTTCGTTTGATGTGATGCAAGGGGAAACACTGGGTCTTACGGGCGCTTCGGGTTCGGGCAAGTCGTCTCTCCTGATGGTGATGGGCGGGCTGGAGCGCGCCTCCTCGGGGCTTATTTCTGCGTTGGGCCATGACCTAACCCCAATGGGGGAAGATGCGTTGGCCCGCTTTCGTAGGGACAATATGGGGGTGGTCTTCCAATCCTTCCACCTAATTCCCACAATGACTGCTTTAGAAAACGTGGCACTGCCGCTGGAACTGGCGGGAGAGGCGGATGCATTCGGGCGCGCCGCCACCGAGTTGGAGGCCGTGGGCTTGGGTGATCGAGGTAACCATTACCCGTCGCAGATGTCAGGTGGCGAGCAGCAACGCGTCGCACTAGCGCGTGCCGTGGTGGGGCGTCCCAAGATACTTTTGGCGGATGAGCCAACGGGGAATTTGGACGCGGCCACCGGCGAGTTGGTGATGGATTTGCTGTTTGACCTGCGCGACCGCACTGGCGCGACTTTGATCCTTGTCACCCACGCGTCCGAGCTGGCCGCGCGCTGCGACCGCGTCATTCAGCTGCGCGATGGTCTGGTGCTAAGTGACAACGTGGCGGTGGCCGCACAATGAGCCTTGCATGGCGGACCGCGCGCCGCGAATTGCGTGGCGGATTGCGTGGTTTCTGGGTTTTCTTGGCCTGCCTCGCGCTTGGTGTCGCAGCGATCGCGGCAATCGGCACCGTGCGCGGTGCCATTGAAGCTGGATTGACCGAGCAGGGCGCGGTGATCCTTGGTGGCGACGTTGAGGTACAATTGACCTACCGCTACGCAGAGCCAAATGAACGTGCGTTTTTCGAGAGCATGGGCGAGGTGTCCGAGCTGGTCGATTTCCGCTCCATGTTGGCCTCGGGCGACGAGCGGGCTTTGACCCAAGTGAAGGGGGCGGACGAATTTTACCCGCTCTACGGCACTGTGAAATTGACGCCAGAAATCCCGCTGGCAGACGCATTGGCGGGACGTGACGGCATTCCGGGGGCTGCTATCGATCCGGTTTTGATGGCGCGATTGGGATTGGACGTAGGCGATAGGGTGCAATTGGGCGTGTCGGAATTTGTGGTGATGGCCGCGCTTGACCGTATGCCGGACAGCTCTGGCGGAGGTTTCTCGCTGGGGCCGCCGACACTTGTGTCCAGCGCGGCGTTGGCGACATCGGGCCTGCTTATTCCCGGCACCTTGTTTGAGACGGAATACCGGATCAAAACCCCTGAAGCATTTGACCTAGAGCTTGCAAAGTTCCAAGCGATAACGGTGCTGGACGGCACCGGATACAGATGGCGAGACCGGCGCAATGGCGCACCGGGCATTTCGCGTTTTGTAGAGCGGCTATCGGCATTCTTGGTGCTGGTTGGTTTGACCGGCTTGGCGGTTGGCGGCGTCGGCGTTTCTGCTGCCGTTAGGGCCTATTTGGCGAGCAAAACAGAAGTCATCGCCACGCTGCGCAGCCTTGGGGCGTCCGGCGGGTTGGTGTTTCGGGTGTACCTGCTGCAAGTCGGCGTTTTGGCGGCGCTTGGCATCGTTATGGGGCTGTTCCTTGGGGGTATATTGCCGCTGGCGTTTGGTCCGATCTTGGAGGCAAGCCTTCCCGTTCCGGTTGAACTGGCAATCAGGGTGCGCCCGTTGGCCGAGGCCGCACTCTACGGCAGCTTGGCGGCGGCGCTATTTACCTTGTGGCCCTTGGGACAATCCGAACATATCCGCGCCGCGACCTTGTTTCGTGATGCGCAAAGCGGGGTCAAAGGCTGGCCGCGCCCCATTTGGATCATCGTTTGCGCCGCCATTTTGGCCGCGTTGATCGGGGCTGCAGCATGGCTGTCCGGACTGGTGATGCTGACGCTTTGGGCCGCTGGCGGGATCATGGCGGCGTTCGTGCTGCTGGTCCTCGCGGCGTTGGGTATTCAGGTTTTGGCACGCTGGTTGGCACGGCATCTGCGGGGCTTTCGGACCTTGCGTTTCGCATTGGGGGCTGTTGGCGGTCCAAGCCGAGAAGCGCAGGCAGTTGTGGTCTCCTTGGGGCTTGGCCTGTCAGTCTTGGCCGCCGTTGGGCAGATTGACTGGAACTTGCGCAACGCCATCGCGGGGGACTTGCCGGATATCGCGCCAAGCTATTTTGTGGTGGATGTGCAGCCGGATCAGTTGGAGCCCCTCGTAGTCTCGTTAGAAGCGCGCGACAGTGTTTCTAAGATTGAAAGCGCGCCGATGTTGCGCGGGGTGATCACGCAGATCAACGGGCAACGGGCCTTGGATGTGGCGGGCGATCACTGGGTTGTTCGCGGCGACCGCGGGATAACCTACGCCGATGCGGTTCCCGCTGGCACGACAATCACTGCTGGGCAATGGTGGGGCGAAGGCTATGAGGGCGAGCCACAGATCAGCTTCGCGGCGGAAGAAGCGGCGGAGTTGGGTCTGCGCTTGGGCGATAGCCTGACCGTCAACATCCTTGGGCGCGACATCACGGCCACGATTACCAGCTTCCGCGAGGTTAATTTCTCCACCGGCGGGCTTGGGTTTGTGGTATCGATGAACGCCGCCGCACTGCGCGGAGCGCCGCACACGCATATCGCCACGATTTATGCCGAAGAGGCCGACGAGCCGGCCATTCTGCGTGATATGGCAAAGGCCTACCCCAACATCACGGCGATCCGCGTGCGCGATGCCATCAACCGCGTTAGCGAGGTGCTGGAAGGTATCGCCGCCGCAATTACTTACGGCGCCTTGGCCACCTTAGTCACGGGCGGCATTGTGTTGATCGGGACGGCAGCAGCAGGCGAGAAGGCGCGGGTCTACGAGGGGGCCGTGCTGAAAACCTTGGGCGCGTCGCGTGCGGCGGTCCTAAGCAACTTCGCACTGCGCTCGGTTCTATTGGGTCTAACGGCGGGCGGCATCGCGCTGCTTGCGGGGGTTGCGGCTGGCTGGGGCGTCATGGTGTTCGTGATGGAAACGGAGTTCCAAGTCGCCATCGGCTCGGCTGCGACGATCATCACAGGCGGCATTCTGGCCACGTTGCTGACGGGGCTAATGTTTGCTTGGCGCCCCTTG
This sequence comes from Litoreibacter sp., assembly GCF_039974535.1. Taxonomy (GTDB): domain Bacteria; phylum Pseudomonadota; class Alphaproteobacteria; order Rhodobacterales; family Rhodobacteraceae; genus Litoreibacter. The sequence goes on from NZ_JBDWIU010000013.1 coordinate 91,130, forward strand.
GCTACGCGGCCAGCGCGGGTCTTGCGAGCCCGCGAATAAGTTACTGCAGATCCGAGAACGCGGCCTGCATACGAGCCACCGCATCTTCAATCACCGCGCGCGGTGCGGCGAAGTTGAACCGCAGGAAGTCGTCGCCCCCCTTGCCGAAGGTAGGGCCGTGGTTGGCGGCGATTTTAGCGGCGTCTTGCGTGCGGCTGGTGAACTCCTCGCGGGTCATGCCGGTGCCGGAAAAATCCACCCACGCGAGGTACGTCGATTCCATTGGCATAGACTTCAGGCCGGGGATGGCGTTGATGCCCTCGTCAAAAATCTTGCGGTTCGTGTCGAGGTATTCCACCAACCCGTCCACCCAAGCGGCCCCCTCGGGGGAATAAGCCGCCGTGGCCATGAACAGCCCGAAGCTATTGGGGCTTAGCCCCATCGCCGCCATGCGGGCGGCGAAACGCGCCCGCAGCTTATCGTCGGCAATGATGACATTGCCCGAGTGCGAGCCCGCAATGTTGAAGGTCTTGGTCGTCGCGGTCATCATGACCAAACGGTCCTCGATGCCGTCGATATTGGCCATCGGTGTGTGGGTGTTGCCCGCGAAGACAAGGTCGTGGTGGATTTCATCCGAGACCAGAATCAAGTCGTGGCGTTTGGCGAAAGCGGCGACGCCTTGCAGCTCGTCCTTGGTCCAGACGCGCCCGCTTGGGTTGTGCGGGGAGCAGAGGATCAACATCGACTCTTTGCCCGTCATTTGGGCGTCATAGGCATCAAAGTCCATCTCGTAGCGGCCATCGGAGTTTACCAGCTCGCATTCCACGACCTCGCGACCTGCCGACTTAATGATGCGGGCAAAGGCGTGATACACGGGTGTGAACACCACCACCCCATCGCCGGGCTTGGTGAAGGCGTCGATGCACATTGCGGTGCCGTTGACCAAGCCATGGGTGGTGAAAATGTGGTCGGGGTCCAGCGTCCAGCCGTGGCGCGCTTCCATCCACCACTGGATTGCCGCGCGGTAGGGGCCTTCGTCGCCAAAGTAGCCATAGACGCCGTGGTCGTGCATCTTCTGGATCGCGTCTTGGACGCATTGGGGGGGCTGGAACTCCATGTCTGCAACCCACATCGCAATGCCTTCGCTGGGAGAGACGCCGTAGAGCGCTTCCATACTATCCCATTTCACACAATGGGTGTCGCGGCGGTCGATTGGGGTGTCGAAACTCATGGAACAGCTCTCCTTGTTTGTGAGGTCAACGTCGCGGGAAATTGCGTGCGCCGCAAGGGCGAAAAGCGCCTGAATGTGCCCTGTAAATGATAACCCGTGTGGTTCGCGGCTCGATACCCTTGTTCCGCAATGGCGGACGGGCTATCTGAGCGGCATGAAACGTTCGATATTGATCCACCCCGACCCGCGCCTGAAAAAGGTAGCCAAGCCTGTTGTTGACGTCTCCGACGCGCTGCGCAGTTTGGCCGACGATATGTTGAAAACCATGTATGACGCGCCGGGGATTGGGCTGGCGGCTCCACAGATTGGGGTCATGGACCGGTTGATTGTGGTGGACTGCGAAAAGAACGACGGGGACACGCCGCGCCCAATTGCGATGTTCAACCCTGAAGTGATTGCCTCCTCCGACGAGGAAAACACCTATGAGGAGGGCTGCCTGTCGATCCCAGACCAATACGCAGACGTCACCCGCCCTAAAGATGTCACCGTGCGGTGGATGGACCGCGACGGGGCCGAGCAAACCGAGACCTTTGACGGGCTTTGGGCCACCTGCGTGCAGCACGAGATCGACCACCTTGAGGGTAAGCTGTTCATCGACTACCTGCGCCCGCTTAAGCGGCAGATGATCACCCGCAAAATGGTGAAACTAAAACGCGAACTGGCGCGCGGCTGATGATCCTACCGATTGTGCAGCATCCCCATCCGACGCTGCGCAAGCTGTGTCAGCCTGTGTTGGATGTGACGAGTTTAGGTAGCCTTATCCCTGATATGTTCGAGACCATGTATGCCGCCACGGGACGCGGATTGGCCGCCCCGCAAGTGGATCGCCCTATCCGCGTGTTCGTGATGGATTGCACGTGGAAGGAGGGGGAACGGACGCCCGTTGTGATGATTAACCCTGAAATCTTGTCCAAATCACCCGAGTTGCAACACAACGACGAGGGCTGCTTGTCGATTGAGGATCACCCTGTTCGGGTGGCCCGCCCTTCACGTGTGGAAGTGATGTGGGCCGATGAGGCGGGCATGCAGCAACGCGGCGCGTTTGAAGGGTTTGCAGCCGCTTGTGTGCAACACGAAATAGACCACCTCGATGGCGTGCTGATCGTGGATTACGAGGACAAAGAATGAACCGTGCATTTGTGATGTGGCCCGACAAACGACTTCGCAGCGTGGCCGAGGATGTGACATCGGTCACCGACGAGACCCGCGCGATTTGGGCCGACATGGTCGAGACCATGGACGCCATGCCCGGAGTTGGGCTGGCGGGCGTCCAAATTGGCGTGATGCAGCGTTTGGCCGTGGTTGATGCGTCGGATGCCCGTGGGCAAGCGGTGCTGATGGCGAACCCTGAGGTGCTTCATGCCAGCGGGCAGATGCGCGAGCATGACGAGGCCTCACCCAATTTACCCGGGGTTTCCGCGGTGATCGAGCGCCCCCGTGCGGTGACTGTTCGCTTTATGAATGAGGCGGGCGAGACGCAAGAGCGCGACTTTGTAGGCATTTGGGCCACCTCTGTGCAGCACCAGATCGACCACCTTAAGGGCAAGATGTATTTCGATCACCTAAGCCGCACCAAGCGTGCGATGCTGATCAAGAAAGCTGGGAAGGTGGCGCGATGAAAGTTGTTTTCATGGGCACGCCGGACTTTTCGGTGTCAGTGCTGGATGCGTTGGTGGAGGCGGGGCACGAGGTTGTGGCGGTGTATTCACAGCCCCCACGTCCAGCGGGTCGAGGCAAGAAGGACCGCCCGTCGCCTGTGCAAGCCCGTGCGCAAGAACTAGGTCTAGAAGTCCGCCACCCGGTGTCCTTGAAGGGCGCAGCGGAGCAAGAAGAATTCGCGGGCTTTGGCGCGGATGTTGCGGTTGTCGTGGCCTATGGCTTGATCCTGCCGCAAGTCATTTTGGATGCGCCGAAGCTTGGATGTTTGAACATCCACGCGTCTTTGTTGCCGCGTTGGCGAGGGGCTGCGCCCATTCACCGTGCCATTATGGCGGGCGACATCGAGACGGGTGTTTGTATCATGCAGATGGAAGCTGGGCTTGATACCGGCCCCGTGTTGCTGCGCGACGCGACGAAAATTGAGCCGACGGAGACCACCGGCGCGTTGCATGACCGTTTAAGTGGCATGGGGGCTCGTTTGATTATCGATGCTCTGGCGCGTTTGCCGTCGCTGACAGCTGAGGTTCAGCCCGAAGTTGGGGTGACCTACGCCTCCAAGATCGACAAGGCCGAGGCGCGGATTGACTGGTCGCGTAGCGCCGAAGACGTATCGCGATTGATCAACGGACTGTCACCGTTTCCTGGTGCTTGGACTGAAGCGGACGGCGAGCGGGTGAAGCTGTTGCAGGCGTCGACTATCACGTCCGATTTGGCTGCTGGTGAGGTGCGCCTGTCCGGCAAAGAGCTGTCCGTGGGCTGCGGCGCGGGGGCGGTCTCAGTGCTGAGTTTGCAACGGGCCGGAAAGAAAGCAGCCATCACAGCGGTTGTGACCCAAGGTTGGACGCCGCCGCGCTGCTTTTCTTAAGCGCGGGGCGGGCGGCTTTTGTAGACAGGCAAACTCCACCCGAAGGCGATGGACCCGATGCGCAATGCCAAGGTGACAAGCGCGCAGCCGATCAAGGCGACGGGTAGTGCTTGGCCAAAGTGCAGAAGTATCACGGCGGCCCCCGCACCTGCGAAAGCACAGGTGACGTAAAGCTCACCCTGTTTTAGGACCAGCGGCACTTCGTTGCACACGACGTCGCGCATGAGACCGCCAAAGCATCCTGTGGCGACCCCCATGATCAAAATAATCGACCAAACGCCGCCTGTGGCCACTGCGGCTGCTACCCCTGCGGGGACGGCAACAGCCAGCGCGAAGGCATCAATCCACGGGATCGCGCGATACCGCGACTCGAGTAAATGCGCGGTGAAGAAGACGATTAAGGCGGCTACTGATGCGACCAAGATGACGTTGGGGTCGGCGATCCAAAATACCGTTCGGTCAAGAATGACATCGCGCATAGTCCCGCCACCCACAGCCGTGAGGCAAGCAATGAACACAAAACCTACGATATCAAGCTGTGCGCGACTTGCGACCAACGCTCCCGTCAACGCGAAGACGAATACTGCAGTGTAATCGAGGAGCGTCAGCGCACTCATTTTTTGAACGGGGCCATGCCTGCACGGGCTAACTCGTCAGCGCGCTCGTTCTCGGGGTGGCCTGCGTGACCTTTGACCCATTCCCATTTGACTGAATGGCGCGACTGGGCCTCGTCTAGGCGTTTCCACAGATCGATGTTCTTGATCTCGCCGCCTTTCTTCTTCCAGCCCTTGGCTTTCCATCCGTGTATCCACTTGGTGATACCGTCTTTGACGTAGGAGCTATCAGTTACAACCGTTAGGGATGACGACCGGCTTAGGGTCTCCAGCACGTTGATCGCTGCCAACATTTCCATGCGGTTGTTCGTCGTGTCAGCCTCGCCGCCTTTCAGCTCGCGCTCTTTCACAACGGCACCGTCTTCACGCGCGATCAGAATGGCGCCCCAGCCACCGGGGCCAGGGTTTCCGGAGCAGGCTCCGTCTGTATAGGCAAATAGATCAGGCATAGGCGGTCACAATCATAAAGGGTTCAGCCGTCTTGCGAACAAGGCCGGCCATTTCGCCGTGGCGAATGGTGTAGAAGGTAAAGTCTGCATCGCTTAGCAGGCCGCGTATTTCGGTCTCGGAGTAGTAGGTGTAGAAACGCCCGACCTCGTCGCGTCCCTCGGTATCGCCTGTCTTTAGGCCAAGGTGAAGCACTCCGCGGGATTTAAGAGCCCTATGAATAGAGCGGAGGTGACGCGGCATGTCTGCGCGCGGGGCATGCAACAAAGAGAAGTTGGCCCATATTCCATCGTAGCAGTCACGCGCTGTCAGATCGTCAAAGCTCTCTAGCCGCGCGTCTATGTTGTGGCGGGCTTTGGCAATCGCGATCATCTCGGGCGACGCGTCGGATGCGTCGACGACGAGCCCCGCGTCCTGCATCATACGTGCTGAGTTTCCGGGGCCACAGCCTAGATCTAATACGCGTCCGCCCGTTGCTACCAAGTCTAGGAAAGCCCGTAAGTCGTCGTCGGGCGCAGTGTGCGAGACAAGGTTCGCGTAATCCTCTGCTTTGGCGGCGTAGACTGCGAGAGTTTCTTTGTCGCTCATGTCGAGATCCTGGGAAGTTGCGAGGTGCGTTGGCGTTGGTTAGGCGGTTTCGCGTAAGACGCGGGGGACTTTGAACTCCACGTTTTCCACGGCTGTTTCAACGATTTCTTCGGTAACGTCGTAACGCGATTTGAAGGCGTCAATAACCTCATTGATCAGCACCTCTGGCGCAGAGGCCCCTGCGGTGATGCCTATGCTTTCGATCCCCTCCAAAGCGCGCCAGTCGATGTCAGCTGCTCGTTGGACCAACTGCGCGTAGGAGCATCCGGCCTTCGCGCCGACCTCGACCAAACGTTTTGAGTTGGAGGAGTTCGGGGCACCGATGACCAACATGGCTTTGGTTCTTGCGGCCATGGCTTTCACCGCTTCCTGACGGTTGGTCGTCGCGTAGCAGATGTCTTCTTTATGTGGGCCAATGATAGTTGGGAAACGCTCGTTCAACGCCGCCACGACGCTTGCTGTGTCGTCCACAGAAAGGGTCGTTTGGGTGATGAAGGCAAGCTTGCTTGGATCGCGCGGGGTGATCGTCGCGACGTCTTCGGCTGTTTCAACCAAGATGACCTCGCCTTCTGGAAGCTGCCCCATGGTGCCCACTGTTTCGGGGTGGCCTTCGTGCCCGATCATGACCATTTGCAAGCCGTTTGCATGGTGGCGTTCGGCCTCAATATGTACCTTGGAGACAAGCGGGCAGGTCGCGTCCACATAGACCATCTCGCGATGTTGTGCGGCGGCGGGGACGGATTTTGGCACCCCATGAGCCGAGAAAATGACGGGGCGGTCGTCTGGGCATTCTTCCAGCTCTTCGACAAAGACGGCGCCTTGGTCGCGCAGGGCATCGACCACGTATTTGTTGTGAACAATTTCATGCCGCACATAAACAGGTGCGCCCCATTTTTCCAAAGCCATCTCAACGATCTTGATGGCACGATCAACGCCTGCGCAAAAACCGCGCGGCGCGGCAAGGTAAAGGGTCAACGGGGATTTGGTCATGTCTTGGCACTCCTGCTTGCTATCAGATTTAAGGTCTGGTCGAGCTGGGGTCCAGTGTGCATTCTGCGGCTTCAAGGAATGCGAGGCGAATTATGACGGTTCTTATCAGGGCAATTGAAAATACAGACCGGACATCGTGGGATGCTCTTTATGCCAGCTATGCCGAATTTTATCAGGTGGAGCAAACGGCGCAAATGCGCGGTGCTGTTTGGGAGTGGCTGATGGATAGCGCCCATGAGGTGAACGCATTCGTCGCTGTCGTTGACGGTGAGCTGGTGGGTTTGGCGCATTACCGTCAATTCGCGCGGCCTTTGGCAGCGGGGTTAGGCGGCTTCTTGGACGACTTGTTCGTCAGCCCCAATGCACGTGGCTTGAAGGTCGGTGATGCATTGATTGCTGCCATAAAGGTCGAGGCCCGCAATCGAAGTTGGGGTATTGTGCGTTGGATTACCGCTGACGACAACTATCGCGCGCGTGGGGTGTATGACCAATTGGCAAAGCGAACGTCTTGGGTGACCTATGATATGGATGTCGAAGGCTGATACGAAAAACGCCGGAGCATTGCCCCGGCGTTTGATGTGTTATTCTGTTGTTTCGCGGTCTCGTTCTCTGCTGAAACTCATGTCGCCCTCACGAGGTGGGCGGCCGATGACATCGCGTAGTTCGTCGAGCTCGATGAAATTGTCGGCCTGACGGCGCAACTCATCGGAGATCATTGGTGGGTTGGAGCGAATGGTCGAGACCACGGAGACGCGCACCCCATTGCGCTGTACCGCTTCGACCAATGGGCGGAAGTCGCCGTCACCCGAGAAGATCACGATGTGATCTACGTGCGGCGCCAGCTCCATCGCATTGACGGTAAGCTCAATGTCCATGTTGCCTTTGACTTTACGGCGACCTTCACGGTCTGTGTATTCCTTGGCCGGTTTGGTGACCATGGTGAAGCCATTGTAATGCAGCCAGTCGACAAGTGGCCGTATTGGGGAATAGTCGTCGTTTTCCAGCAAAGCTGTGTAGTAGAATGCGCGAAGCATTTTGCCCCGCCGCATGAATTCGTGTCTTAGGAGTTTGTAGTCAATATCAAACCCTAAAGACTTGGCGGCAGCGTATAGATTCGACCCGTCTATAAACAATGCCAATCGTTCGTCTTTATAAAACATTAATTGTCCTTCCGATAAACGCTCAACCCAATTAATAACCCCGAGTGAGAGGCGTAGGCGAACGCGCCTCAACGAACATAAGGATAAATACCTATGCCGCAACCCACGGGGGGTCACAAAGAGCTGATAATAGCCTATGTTGCGCTGGGTTCTAACGCCACGTCAAGCTTTGGAACGCCTTCTGAAACGCTGCGCAGAGTTATGGCGGTCATTTCTTGCGAATCTGTTAGCGTATTGTCGGGAAGCCGCTTTTTTCAAAGCCCTGCCTTTCCAGAGGGCAGCGGGCCGGACTACGTAAATGCCGCAATCACCATCGAAACGACGCTGTCAGCGGATGAATTATTGGCGCATTTGCACGGTATCGAAGCTGATTTTGGACGTGAGAGGAATGGCCGCTGGACTGCACGAACAGTTGATCTGGACCTATTAGACTTTGATGGTCAGATTGCCCCAGATGTTGCAACGGCTAGGAACTGGATCAACCTGCCGTTGGGACAACAGATGGTTGAAGCACCAGAGCAATTGATCTTGCCTCATCCAAGGATACAAGACCGCGCTTTCGTACTGATTCCTTTGGCTGATGTTGCCCCGGACTGGGTGCATCCAATTTCAGGTGAATCGCTTCAAGAGCTGCTGTCTGCCTTGCCGGACGCTCAAAAAGACGCAATTTCCCCTTTGGAGTGATCACTTCGTTGGGTTTTGAGGTTGTATTCGCGCTTTAAGGGTCCTAATTGTGCGGTCTGACATCCCCTGTGAATGACTGGAGTCCCCAATGGCCCGCGTGACGGTTGAAGATTGCGTAGACAAAGTTCCTAACCGCTTTGAGCTGGTTATGTTGGCGTCCCATCGTGCCCGTGAGATTGCGTCCGGTGGCGCACTTACAGTGGATCGCGACAACGACAAAAACCCTGTCGTATCGCTGCGCGAGATCGCTGACGAGACCCAAACCGCTGACGAGCTGCGCGAGCGCATGATCGAAAGCAACCAGACACAGATCGAAGTTGACGAGCCAGAAGAAGATGCAATGGCACTTCTCATGGGCGTTGAGCAGGACAAGCCTGCTGAAGATGACATGTCTGAAGAAAAGCTGCTTCGGGCGTTGATGGAAGCACAAGGGCCTAAATAAGGCCCTCAAGAATGGCGACGGACCACACGGATGATTTCTGACAGCGACCTGATCGCATTGGTCCGCGCCTACAATCCTAAGACAAACGAAGCCTTGATTAAGGATGCCTACGCCTACGGTGCAAAAATGCACGAGGGGCAGACGCGGCATTCCGGTGAGCCCTACTTTACCCACCCCGTTGAAGTTGCCGCCCTGCTAACTGAGCAGAGGTTGGACGACGCCACGATTGTGACGGCGCTTTTGCACGACACAATCGAGGATACAGGTTCCACCTTTTCGGAAGTCGAAACCCGTTTCGACAGCGAGATTGCCGAGCTCGTAAACGGCGTCACCAAGCTTACCAACCTTGAGCTGAGCTCCACCGAGACCAAGCAGGCCGAGAACTTCCGCAAGCTGTTCATGGCGATGTCCAAAGACCTGCGGGTGATCTTGGTGAAGCTCGCCGACCGGTTGCACAACATGCGCACCATTAAGCACATGCGCACTGAGAAACAGATTCAGAAATCCCGCGAAACCATGGACATCTACGCGCCGCTGGCTGGCCGCATGGGGATGCATTGGATGCGAGAAGAGCTGGAAGATCTGGCCTTCCGCGTGCTGAACCCTGAAGCGCGTGCGTCGATCATTCGCCGCTTTATCACGCTGCAAAAAGAAACCGGCAACGTCGTTCCAAAGATTAACGACGACATCCGCACGGAGCTTTCACGCGAAGATATTGGGGCAGAGATTTATGGGCGCGCGAAGAAGCCGTATTCTATCTGGCGCAAGATGGAAGAGAAGAAGCAAAGCTTCTCGCGGTTGTCGGATATTTACGGGTTTCGGGTGATCACCAATTCCGAAGACGACTGCTACCGCGCGTTGGGTGTACTTCACCGCCGTTGGAGCTCTGTCCCCGGCCGTTTTAAGGACTACATTAGCCAGCCGAAAAGTAACGGCTACCGCTCCATCCACACGACTGTGTCGGGGCGCGATGGCAAGCGGGTCGAAATCCAAATCCGTACCCGCCAGATGCATGACGTGGCCGAAGCCGGTGTTGCGGCGCACTGGGCGTACCGCGATGGCGAACGGGTACAAAATCCCTTTGCTGTTGACCCGTCCACTTGGGTCTCAACGATGACCGAGCGGTTCGATCAGGCCGACGATCACGGCGATTTCCTCGAGCACGTGAAGCTAGAGATGTATTCGGATCAGGTCTTCTGCTTCACACCGAAGGGCGAAGTTATCAAGCTGCCACGTGGTGCCACGCCTTTGGATTACGCCTATTCGATCCACACGCGGATCGGGCATAGCTGCGTTGGGGCTAAGGTTGACGGCTTACGGGTGCCGTTGTGGACTCGTTTGCGGAATGGCCAATCGGTGGAGATCATCACGGCAGAGGGGCAAAAACCGCAGCCAACTTGGATCGACATTGCGGTCACTGGGCGCGCTAAGTCTGCGATCCGCAAGTCACTGCGTGAAGAGCATCGCGACCGCTACATCAAGTTGGGGCGGGAGCTTACGCGGGTGGCGTTTGAGCATATCGACAAGAAGGCCACCGATAAGGCGCTAGAGACTGCAGCCAAAGAGCTGAGCTTAACCGATGCGTTGCAACTTCTGGAGTACGTTGGCTCCACTGAATTGTCCGCACATGAGGTCGTGACTGCCCTGTATCCTGAATTGGTCGAGAAGGCCGATATGGATGTGGTCGATGCCAAGCGTCCTGTTGTCGGCCTGCCGGAAGGCTTGCAAGTTAAGCGGGCATCCTGTTGTCAGGCAGTCCCTGGTGAGCGCATTGTTGGCATCAAGCACAAGGGCCAAGGGGTTTTTGTGCATGCGATCGCTTGCGATGCCTTGGTCGAGTTTGAGGAACAACCTGAGCGTTGGTTAGACATCCACTGGCATAGCGGGCGTCACTCCGCGAGTAATGCCGTAACTTTGTCGCTGACAATCGGAAACAGTTTTGGCGTCCTAGGGCGTATTTGCACATTGATCGGGGAGCAGAAGGCGAATATCTCCGACATGCATTTCGTTGATCGCAAGCCTGACTATTTTCAACTGTTGGTTGATGTAGACGTGCGTGACGCCGAGCATTTGCACGGCGTTATGACCGCCATCGAGGCAGACAGTGATGTGGCAATGCTAGAGCGGCATAGGGATCTAAGCCGAAAACCATAGCGAGTACCCCCGTCGAGCGGGATGAAGAGGTGAAATACCAACGTGTTCAAACGTAGAACGCCAAAAAGCTGGGCCCTTTGGGCACTGCATTTGCTCTGGCCGCAAGGCGGGTGGGGCAGGGCGTTTGACTACGTAAAACATCGTGTACGCCGGCTTCCCGACAACCCCGATAGGATTTCACGCGGCATCTTCGCGGGCGTGTTCACGACATTCACACCTTTCTATGGCTTTCACTTCTTTATCGCGATTTTTATCGCGAAGGTTATGCGCGGCAACATCTTGGCTGCGTTGATGGCGACGTTTTTTGGGAACCCGCTGACTTACCTCCCTATCGGGGTAGTCTCTTTGAAAACGGGCCACTTTCTGCTGGGCACAGAGTTCGAAGAGAACATGAATATAGGCCGCCGTTTCGCGGGGGCTTGGCGCGACCTGAAAGACAATTTCGTCGCGATGTTCACCGATGATGTGGCCCATTGGAGCCGCCTAGAGGGCTTTTATGATGAAGTCTTCTTCCCCTATATGATCGGTAGCCTCATCCCAGGTATCGTTGTGGCGACGATTATTTATTACGTGAGCCTTCCCTTCATCGCAGCCTATCAAAACCGCCGAAAAGGCCGGATCAAGGCGAAGTTTGAGGAAATCCGCAAACGCAAAGCGGCAAAAAAGGCCGAGGACAAGTCGTCGCAATAAGCGTTGTTGAGCTTACCGCGCGTTCTCCTATGATCCGAATATAGATCTATCCAAAGGGATTCATTTGATGACCAGCAAGCTGCGCCTTGGCGTCAACATTGACCACGTTGCAACTGTCCGTAACGCCCGTGGGGGCGACAACCCTGATCCCGTGCGGGCCGCGCTTTTGGCGCAAGAGGCTGGGGCGGATGGCATCACGGCGCATTTGCGTGAAGACCGACGCCATATTCGCGACGAGGACATGGCCGCGATCAAAGATGCGATCTCGGTACCGTTGAACTTTGAGATGGCCGCGACGGATGAGATGCAGAAACTTGCGCTGGCCACCAACCCGCATGCGGTTTGTCTTGTGCCGGAGCGGCGTGAGGAACGCACGACCGAAGGCGGGTTGGACGTCGCGGGTGATGACAATCGTTTGGCAGCATATATCGCCCCGTTCAAATCTGCTGGCACACGTGTGTCGTTGTTCATTGGCGCTGACGAGCGTCAAGTTCGCGCCTCCGCACGTATCGGGGCGGATATCATTGAGCTTCACGCTGGCAGCTATTGCGACGCCTTTGCGGAAGGCCGCTTTGCTGACAGCGATATCGAATTTGATAAACTCCGCAACATGGCGACGCTGGCGCATTCATTGGGCTTGGAGGTTCACGCGGGGCACGGGTTTACCTTTGACAGCGTGAAACCTGTCGCGGCCCTTCCTGAAATCGTCGAGTTGAACATCGGACACTTCTTGATTGGTGAGGCTATTTTCATTGGGCTTGGCCCCGCGATCAAAGAAATGCGCCGGTTGATGGATGAGGCGCGTGCATGACGGGCGTAGAGTTCGGGCTGTTACTTTTCGCATGGGCCATTGGCGGGGCATCCCCGGGACCTGCGACCTTGGCAATTGCGGGCACGTCGATGGAGCGAGGGCGGCGGGCTGGGCTGGCCGTGGCCGCTGGTATCGTTTGCGGCTCGGCCTCTTGGGGCGTTGCGGCCGCATTGGGTATGAGCGCGTTGATGATTGCCAACGCGTGGTTGGTTGAAGTTTTGCGTTATGTTGGCGCGGCCTATCTGATGTTTCTGGGCTTCAAAGCGTTGCGCTCTGGTTTATCGGACAAGCCGTTAACCAAGGTGCAAGCGAAACGGGGCGGACTGCGTGCGGTCTACCTCAAAGGGCTACTGCTTCACTTGACCAACCCCAAAGCGATCTTTGGCTGGGGGGCGATTTTTGCAATCGCGGTGCCACCCGGGTCCGACCCACGCGCGGTTTGGGAAGCATTCGGCGCACTCTTCATCGTATCAAACCTTGTGTTCTTCGGCTACGCGCTGATGTTCTCGACCGCCGCGTTCATCCGTGGCTACCAAAAGATGCGCCGGTGGTTTGAGATTAGCTTTGGTCTCATGTTCGGATACGCGGGCTTCAAAATCCTAACCGCGAGGCTGACATGATACTTGGGGTGGGCACCGATCTGGCCAATATTGAACGGATCGAAGGCACACTGAAACGCTTTGGCGACCGGTTCCGCAACCGCGTGTTTACGGATGTGGAGCAACTCAAGGCAGAGCGTCGCAAGGATGTCGCCGGTACATATGCGAAACGTTGGGCGGCGAAGGAAGCGTGCTCGAAGGCGTTGGGCACAGGGCTGCGCATGGGGATTTCGTGGAAAGATATGGCCGTGAGCAACCTGCGTACGGGGCAGCCCGTGATGGAGGTCACGGGCTGGGCCGCGGAGCGATTGCGTGAGATGACGCCCGCTGGGTATGAAGCGATAATCCATGTCACCCTAACTGACGATCATCCTTGGGCGCAGGCATTTGTGGTCATAGAAGCACGACCAATTGTACAGGCTCCGGCTTGACTCCGAACCTAGCCCGCCGCATGTAGCAACCAACCTTTAAAATAAGAGAAAATTGATGGCACTCAGCAGCGAAAAAGAACCCGAAGGCATAATGGAAACCGTGAAGACGGTGGTTTACGCCTTGGCGATTGCCGCCGTGTTCCGCACCTTGTTCTTTCAGCCGTTCTGGATTCCGTCAGGGTCGATGAAAGACACGTTACTGGTTGGTGATTTCTTGTTCGTGAACAAGATGGCCTACGGCTACTCGCAATATAGCTGCCCATTCGGCGCGTGCCCAATCTCAGGCCGCATTTTTGGATCGGATCCAGAGCGTGGCGACGTGGTTGTTTTCCGCCACCCAGTGAGCGGCCAAGACTACATCAAGCGCCTAGTCGGTCTGCCGGGTGACAAGGTGCAGGTGAAGGAGGGCGTCTTGTTCCTCAATGGCCAAGCGCAAAAGCAAGAGCCCGTCGAGCCGTTTGTCGAGACCTATGAGGCGCAAGGTTCCGTTGGCGGCTTCCCCGCGTGTGGCAATGGCGCGGTTGGCCTTGGCGGCGAGTGCGTGAAAGAACGCTTCATTGAGACACTTGAGGGTGGTGTTAGCCACTCGATCTTGAATATTCGCGACGGTTTGGGGGCGGATAACACCCCTGTGTTTGACGTGCCGGAAGGCCACTTCTTCTTTATGGGCGATAACCGCGACAACTCTATCGATAGCCGCTTTGCTCAGGCCGGTGGCGGCGTTGGCATGGTGCCATTCGCGAACCTTCTGGGCCGTGCGGACCGCGTGATCTTCTCGTCCGCTGGGTCACGTATGTTGTATTTCTGGACTTGGCGCGGCGACCGCTTCTTTAAAGCGATTGAGTAGGCCAGCTATGAAACTGTCGGGTGAACTATCGGCTTTTTGCGACCGGATCGGATACCGGTTTCAGGAGCCGGAGCTGCTCGTGCGCGCGCTGACCCATGGCTCAATATCGTCAGCAACGCGGCCCGACAACCAGCGGCTAGAGTTCCTTGGAGACCGTGTGTTGGGGCTGGTCATGGCGGAAGCCTTGCTGGATGCGGATACTGCGGCGACAGAAGGCATTTTGGCTCCACGCTACAATGCACTGGTGCGCAAAGAGACCTGTGCGGCCGTAGCGCGAGACATCGAACTGGGGGCCGTGCTGAAACTAGGGAAATCAGAAATGGTTTCGGGCGGGCGCCGTAAAGAAGCCTTGCTAGGTGACGGGATGGAAGCCTTGATCGCCGCGGTCTACCGCGACGGGGGCTTCAATGACGCCCGCGACTTGATCTTGCGCCTGTGGGGTAAGCGGGTCCATGAAGTCGATGACGATGCCCGCGACCCTAAGACGGCCTTGCAAGAGTTTGTGCAAGCGCGTGGCGAGCAGGCCCCGAAATATGAAATTATCAAGCGCGAAGGCCCCGACCACGCGCCGGTATTTACCATCGCAGTGACACTTGCCTCGGGCGAGAGCGCACAAGCGAAAGCAGGGGCCAAGAGGCAGGCGGAACAGGCCGCGGCCAAGGCGCTTTTGGAAAGGCTAGACACATGACTGAAGCAACCCGCGCGGGGTTCATCGCGCTGATCGGGGAACCGAACGCTGGCAAATCTACACTGCTGAACCGGATGGTCGGCGCGAAAGTGTCGATTGTGACCCATAAGGTGCAAACAACCCGCGCACGTATTCGCGGTGTCGCGATGGAAGGTCAGGCGCAATTGGTGTTCGTTGATACGCCGGGTCTGTTCCGTCCGCGCCGCCGGTTGGACCGTGCGATGGTGGCAGCCGCTTGGTCCGGCGCATCGGACGCAGACATCGTGGTGTTGCTGATTGAAGCGCACCGCGGGATTACCGAAGGGGTCAGCGCCATCCTTGACGGCTTGGCCGAGCGCACGAGCGGCGCGCCTGTGGTCTTGGCGATCAACAAGATTGACCGCGTGAAATCCGACGTGTTGCTTGGGCTAACCAAAGAACTGAACGAACGTTTCGCGTTTCAGGAGACGTTCATGATCTCCGCCGAGCGAGGCCACGGCGTCGACGCCCTGCGCGGCTGGCTGGCGGGCGAAGTGCCCGAAGGCCCTTGGCTCTACCCCGAGGATCAACTGGCCGACGCGCCCATGCGCAACATCGCGGCGGAGATTACCCGCGAGAAACTGACCCTGCGCCTGCACCAAGAACTGCCTTACCAAATGACAGTTGAGACGGAGAGCTGGGAAGAAAAAGACGACGGCTCCGCCCGCATTGAGCAGCTGATCTACGTTGTCCGCGACGGCCATAAGGGCATCGTTTTGGGCAACAAGGGGGAGACTATTAAGGCGGTAGGCAAGGCTGCGCGCGAAGAGCTTGTGGAATTCCTTGGCCGTAAGGTTCACCTGTTCTTGCAAGTAAAAGTCCGCCCGGGCTGGCTGGAGGAAAGCGAACGCTACTCCGAGATGGGCTTGGACTTTAAAGACGGTAATGTCTGATCGCCTGACCACAGATTTTTGGGTCTCGGCCTACCTAAACCGGCTACGGCTGGCGAACATTCCGGTGTTTGTCACGTCCAAAGGCGACCTGACCGCTGGCGTTGTAATGGTGAAGCTGAACACGTTGGACGGGCAGGCGGTGGCGTATCAGCGATCCTTTGACCTGATGACCGGCACACGCGCTTGGGTGGTCCTGAGTGACGGCGCCGAGCGGGACGTGGACGACGCCATCGCCAAGCAGCGCAGTTTCGATCCAGACCTTTGGGTCATTGAAGTCGAAGACAAATTGGGCCGACATCTGCTAGATGAAGACGGTCTTGCCTAACGGAGCATGAATGATGGATTGGCGTAGCCAAGGGGTTTTGCTATCGGCGCGCCGCCACGGCGAGCACGCGGCCATCATTGATGTGTTCACCCCTGAATATGGCCGCCATGCGGGTGTTGTGCGCGGTGGGGCTGGGCGAAAGCTGGCCCCCGTTTTGCAACCCGGCGCGCAGTTGGATGTGTCGTGGCGCGCTAGGCTGGAAGGGCACCTTGGCGCGTTTACGGTTGAGCCGATCAAGTCACGCGCGGCCTCAGTGATGGGGGATCGCAAGTCCTTGGCGGGTTTGAACGCGCTATGCGGCTTGCTTCAGTTCGCCTTGGCAGAACGCGACCCACACCCTGACCTATACGAGCGCACGCTGCTGGTCTTCGACCTACTTGGCGAAAGCGAGGCTTGGCCGTTGGCATATGTTCAGTGGGAGCTGGCCTTGCTGGAAGAGTTGGGTTTCGGGCTGGACCTGTCGAGCTGCGCGGTAACCGGCGGCATGCAAGAGCTGATCTATGTGTCGCCACGCACGGGGCGGGCCGTCTCGCGCCAAGGGGCGGGGGAATGGGCGTCTCGTTTGCTAAGTTTGCCGAACTGCTTGCGCGGGGTCGGGGACGGATCATTGGACGGGGTGCCAGATGCATTGGCCACGACGGGGCATTTCCTGACCACTTGGATGGCCCCGCAATTGGGCAACAAACCCCTGCCGCCCGCGAGGGCGCGCTTGGTCGAGGCGCTTGGCGCTATTTCGTCACAGCCTTGAAGACCATCTCCTGCCCGTCGTCAGTTGACAAGATAAGTGTCTCGCCCACCGCCTCGGATAGGGTCATGGCCCTGAGCGCATCAAAATAGGCAGTCTCGGCGTCCAACTCGGGGCAGGCCTTTTTGGTGCTCCCGATGGCGGTTGCTTGGAACCAAGGGTAGGGGGCCGTCTGCTCGCCAAAGTAGCGGTTGCATGGTGCCTGCCCCGCGATTTTTCCAGCTTCAGGAAACGTGATGGTGGCGTTTGCTGGGAACGGGAGGTCATTCACCGTCTTCAATTGCCAGACAACGTCTTCCTCGGCGTAGCCCGAAATGGTCTCGTCTTTGCAGTACGCCAGAAGTGTCAGTGCTATGAGGGCTATGTATTTCATGAGGCGCAGCTTACAGGGGCTGCACCTCATGTTTAATCCCTATTTTTAGTCGAGAAGCCGACGTGCGATCACTTGCGCTTGAATTTCGGCGGCACCCTCAAAAATGTTGAGGATACGGGCATCGCACAGAATGCGGCTGACTTTATACTCTAGCGCGAAACCGTTCCCACCATGGATTTGCAACGCGTTATCTGCACTCGCCCAAGCGACGCGTGCAGCAAGCAGCTTCGCCATACCTGCCTCTAGATCGCAACGGCGATCGTTGTCCTTCTCTTCGGCAGAGAAATAGGTCAGTTGGCGTGCGATCATCGTCTCCACTGCCATCATCGCGATTTTGCCGGATACCCGAGGGAAATCGATAAGAGATTTGCCAAACTGCTTGCGCTCTTGCGCGTATTGCATCGCCACATCGATGGCCGATTGCGCCACGCCGATTGCACGGGCAGCGGTTTGGATACGGGCGGATTCGAAGGTCTGCATCAGTTGCTTGAAGCCTTGGCCTTCCGCGCCGCCAAGCAGGTTTTCACCTTTGACGTGGAAGTTATCGAAGGCCAATTCGTATTCCTTCATGCCGCGATACCCTAACACTTCGATCTCGCCGCCAGTCATGCCGTCAGTCGGGAAGGGGTGCTCGTCGGTTCCGGGGGTCTTTTCGGCGATGAACATCGACAGACCTTTGTAGTTGGTCGTCTCAGAGTCCGTGCGCGCCAGCAAAGTCATGAAGTGGGTGCGCGCAGCGTGGGTGATCCATGTTTTGTTGCCCGTCACCTTGTAGTCGTCACCGTCCTTTACTGCTCGGGTGCGCAAGGAGCCTAGATCGGAGCCTGTGTTGGGTTCTGTAAACACCGCCGTGGGCAATGTCTCGGCAGAGGCCAGTTTGGGGAGCCACTTTTCCTTTTGCTCCTCAGTGCCGCCGCACAGGATTAATTCGGCCGCGATTTCGGAGCGTGTGCCGAGGGAGCCAACACCGATGTAGCCACGCGACAGCTCTTCCGAGACAACAACCATAGACGCTTTGGACAGGCCGAACCCGCCGTATTCTTCAGGGATCGTCAGGCCGAAGACACCCATCTCCGCGAGCTCTTCGATGATTTCCATCGGGATCAACTCGTCGTTGAGGTGCCAATCGTGGGCGTGCGGTTCTACCTTCTCAACCGCAAAACGACGGAACTGTTCGCGGATCATCTCCAATTCATCATCAAGGCCGGATGCGCCGACGATGATTTCCGCTGAACGTTCTTGCATCAACTCAACAAGGCGCGTTCGGGCGGCTTGAGTGTTGCCGCCTTGGGTCAGCGTCATGATCTCTGGTGCCATCATCGCGCGTTGGTCGTCTTGGGTAAGCCCGATATCTTGCAGTCGCAGAATTTCGCCCTGCGACATTGGGATGCCGCCATATAACTGCCAAAGGTATTCGCCAAAAGCGATCTGGTGGATGAGCTGCTCCACTTCGGTAAAGCGACCGTCAGCGGTAAGTTTCTCAGCCCATTTTTGCATCTGCGTGAGGGATTGCACGTAGGTTGCGAGCCACGCCAAGCCGTGGGCGGCGGTTTGGTTTTTCTCAAGTAATGAGCCGGAAATGCGCCCGTTTTCAGTAAGCTCGGTGCGTACCACTTCTTTGGCCTTGCCTAGCAAATCGTCCAGCGGCGCTATGGTCGCGGCGGTCAAGGTTAAGAGGTCTGGTAGAACCGCGTCGTCTGTGGTCGCGAGGGTCATATCTTGTCCATCATGGGCCATGTCACGAATCCTTTATAGGGCTTTTCAATGGGATAATCCTTTTGCAAGTGCAGCGCAACTTTAATGCGAAAAAATGACCATTAATGAACAAATGTGTCGCAGGGTAATTTTGGGCTGTGCTCGGTGACCAAGCAGGTTACCAAGAGGAGTGGAGTTTCTATCAGATATAATCTCGTTTCAACTACTGGTGCTTGCTATGGTGGTTGGTGTGGCGGCCGGCTTCGTGAAAGGGGTCGTGGGCTTCGCGATGCCTATGATATTTATCTCGGGCTTAAGCAGCTTTATCTCGCCGGAACTGGCACTGGCAGGTTTGATTTTGCCGACTGTGGTGACCAACGGGATGCAAGGCTTGAGGCAGGGGCTGGGCGCGGCTTGGTCCTCGATGAAAAAGCTTAAGGCATTCTTGTGTGTTGGAGGGGTTATGCTGGTCATGAGTGCGCAACTTGTAAGTGTCATCCCGTCGAGCGCGCTGTATTTGGCGATTGGCACCTTCGTGATGCTATTTGCGACGCTTCAATTGTGGGGGTGGCGGCCAAAGCTATCGGGAAACGCGACTGGCGCAGAACTGATCGCTGGCACCTGTGCGGGTTTGGCTGGGGGCGTCTCAGGTATTTGGGGCCCGCCAACGGTTTTATTCCTGAACGCTGTTAATACGCCGAAACAAGACCAGATGCGTATCCAAGGGGTTGTTTACGGGTTAGGAGCGCTTCTATTGCTGGCGGCGCATATCAAATCCGGTATTTTGATTGCCGCGACAGTCCCGTTCTCTGCCCTGTTGGTGCTGCCAGCTGTCATTGGGGTTTGGCTGGGATTCAAGGTGCAAGACCGTATTGATCAGGCGATGTTTCGTAGGGCGACATCCTGTGTATTGATCATCGCGGGCCTAAATCTAATCAGGCGTGGTTTGCTGGGTTAAGACAGCAAGGCGCCTGAGCAATAGCTCGATAGATTGGTGACCTGCGATGGCGGAACTACCTTGAAACTGACCGAATAGAGCATTTTGCCTTGGTAGTTGGCCTGCATTGTCCAATCACCTGGAACCATCTCGAACGGGAATTCAAAGAGGAAGAAATTTAAGTTTGATCTCCGCGCTCTGAGATCGCTTCGCCAACGTTCGTCAGAGACGTCCGTGCCGTGATAGGGTGGATGCAAAACGGTAATCTCAACGTCATGAATGCTGACGCCTGTGGGCAGCTTTGCGTCAACGCCAAAGCCAATCCCTTTAGACAGTGGGATGATCTGTGTTGTGTGCTCGATCTGCTGAGTGCGGTCGCGTTGGGTGATGAACCCTAAATGGGTGTCTGGGGCGGGAAGCCGTTTAGCTGTCCCCGACGGGCAGACGATCCCGTAATCGATGCTGGAGAAGAGAGTGTCATCAAAAAGGACTTCAGGCGCAACACGATCCCTGTGTTGCGCCTGCAATTGTTGTGTCACGCTCAAAGCGCCAACTATGAGGGCTGCGATGAGCGTTGAGCCGTTCATCCGATAGCGGCTTCTTTCACGTCGGCGTCGATGAAGGGCACATATTGGCCAAAGTTTTCGGCGAACATTTCCACCAGTTTGGACGCTTGGGCATCATAAGCCGCAGCGTCGTCCCATGTGCGTCTGGGGTCCAACAACAAGTCGGCCACGCCTGCACATGCCACCGGAACGTCAAACCCGAAGTTTGGATCCTTGCGGAATTCACCCTCGTTGAGGTCGCCGTTCAACGCCGCAGTCAGCAAAGCGCGGGTGGCGCGGATGGGCATGCGTGATCCAGTCCCGTAGGCCCCGCCAGTCCAGCCTGTGTTTACCAACCAGCAAGATGCGCCGTGGGTGGCAATCTTTTCACGCAGCAGGTTGCCGTAGACCTCTGGACGGCGCGGCATGAAGGGTGCGCCAAAGCAGGTCGAGAAGGTCGGCTCCGGCTCTGTCACGCCACGCTCTGTGCCCGCAACCTTGGATGTGAAGCCGGACAAGAAGTGATACATAGCCTGCGCAGGCGTCAGGCGGGCAATCGGAGGAAGCACACCGAAGGCATCACATGTCAGCATGATGATGTTCTTAGGGTTGCCACCAAGTGCCGTGTCGGACGCGTTGGAGATGTAGTGCAGCGGGTAAGCGCAGCGCATGTTTGCTGTTAGGCTGTCATCCTCGAAGTCCAATTCCTTGGTGTCTTCATCAAAGACCATATTTTCGATCACGGTGCCGAATTTCTCGGTCGTGGCGTAAATTTCCGGCTCCGCATCTGCAGACAGGGATATGGTCTTGGCGTAGCAACCACCCTCAAAGTTGAAGATGCCGCGATCGGACCAGCCGTGCTCATCATCGCCGATCAATGTACGCGATGGATCCGCAGACAAGGTCGTCTTCCCAGTGCCAGACAGGCCGAAGAACACGGCCGCATCGGCAGGGTTGTTGTGCGCGTGGTTGGCCGAGCAATGCATCGGCATGATGTTCTTCTCTGGCAGAAGGTAGTTCAGCAGCGAGAAGACCGACTTTTTGTTCTCACCTGCGTAAGCCGTGCCGCCGATCAAGATAAGCTTCTTGTCGAAGTTCATCGCAATCACTGTTTCAGAGCGGCACCCGTGACGATCAGGGTCTGCTTTGAAGCTTGGGCAATTGATGATTGTGAACTCGGGCACGAATGCTTCGAGCTCTTGCGCTTCTGGGCGACGCAGCAAGTGGCGAATGAACAGCCCGTGCCATGCCAACTCGGTGACGACACGCACATCAAGACGGTGCATTGGGTCTGCACCACCGAAAAGGTCTTGAACGAAGTAGTCGCGGCCCTTCATGTGCTCAATCATATCCGCGTGCAAAACGTCGAAAGCCGCGGGCTCCATTGGGGCGTTGTTTTCCCACCAAATGGTGTCCTCAACAGAGGGTGTACGCACCACAAACTTATCCTTGGGAGATCGGCCAGTGTGCTTGCCTGTCGTAACCAAGAAAGCGCCACCTTTTCCAAGGGTTCCTTCGTCTCGCTTTAAGGCTTCTTCAACCAAAGCTGGCTCAAGATAGTTATAGTAGACGCCCCCAAGGCCAGTAATACCCTGTTGGTCCAACGTGTGCGTCGGATTTACGCGTCCTATAATCATGAGCTTGCTCCTGTAGCGGGAAATACCCGCATATCCTTGTTTTAGACAGGTCTTGTACCTGCCGATGTCCCCCCGGCGGCGGGACTGTCTTTCATATACCAGCGGGGGTTTTTCGAAGAAACCGGCTGAACGGGTGTTGATAGCGTTATCATTGCTCTGAGGTGCGGCAAATTAGTCAAACATTAGGTCTCATTCTGTCAAATGAGGCCACTGATAGGTTGATTCGCCACAATTCCATTGATTCCGAGCGAACAAGCGCCGATGGTGTGACAAAAATAATAATCAACGAGCAGTACTCAGTACAAAGGGGCCTCCGATGTCTAAAATCGCGCTGGTGGATGACGACCGCAATATTCTGACCTCAGTCCAAATGACTCTCGAAGCAGAGGGTTTTGAAGTGGAAACTTATAACGACGGGCAAAGCGCGCTGGATGCGTTTGCTCGGAAAATGCCTGACATGGCGGTTCTTGATATCAAGATGCCAAGAATGGACGGCATGGATTTGCTTCAACGATTGCGGCAAAAGTCAGAAATTCCCGTGATTTTCCTCACATCTAAAGATGACGAGATTGATGAGGTTCTGGGTTTGCGCATGGGCGCCGATGACTATGTTCGCAAACCATTCTCGCAGCGCTTGCTGGTAGAACGCATTCGTACAATCTTGCGCCGTAAAGAAGCGATTGCGAAAGATGATGCAGGCGAAGGCGAAGTCGCCCAAACTATGGTGCGCGGCGATCTGGAAATGGACCCCTTGCGCCACACTGTGACGTGGCGTGGTAATGATGTCTCTTTGACAGTGACAGAATTCTTGTTGCTGCAGGCACTGGCGCAGCGTCCCGGTTTTGTAAAGTCTCGCGACCAACTGATGGACGTCGCTTACGACGACCAAGTTTACGTTGATGACCGTACCATCGACAGTCACATCAAACGCTTGCGCAAGAAAATGCGCACCGCTGACGATGAGTTCTCTGCGATTGAGACACTCTACGGCATCGGATATAGATATAACGAAGAGTAATTATGTCATTAGTGTCGAGGTTTTCTATGGCTAGTTCCAGGCCAGCGAAAAATGCTGAATTAGTTATGGGCGAAGATTGGACGCGGTCTGGTGACAGTGTCGAACAGGAGCTCAAAACTAAGAGAGAGAAGCGGAGTTTTATCTCGCTGAACCGCTCCCCCTTGGCGCGAAAAATAATCACGTTTAACTTGCTGGCGCTGGTGTTGCTTGTCGCGGGCGTGTTGTTTTTGAACCCGTTCCGCGACAGTCTTGTTGCGCAACGTGAAGTGGCATTGGTCGCCGAAGCGCAGTTGATTGCAGATGTCTTTGAAGCGCAGATTGAGATTCTGGGCGGTGATGTAGAAGTAACCAACCCTTCAGCGACGCTAAGTGCTTTGGACATTGCGTCGGATGTTGAAGTCTATGTCTTTTCAACCGATGAGACACTGCTTGCGACGAATGGTGGCGCATCTCATGAGGGAGCCTCGGGTGCAGCAGCCTTAAATCAAGATCATGGTGGTATAGTAATCATCGGATTTTTGAACAAAGTCTGGGACGGTATCTCAGGTGCCTTTGGATCTCGTAACTCGTCCGAGCAAGGTGTGTCAGGTGAGCAGGCGGCGCGCAGCTTGCTCGGCGACACTGTCTCAGGAGAAACGCAGGTCCGGACCGGGCTCGATGGCGCTGGCGGAAGTATTTTTTCGGTCGCTACACCGATTGAACGTGGAGGCGACGTAATTGCATTCGTTGCCTTGACGACCCCGGCCGGTCAGATCGATCAACTGGTTCGAAGCGAACGTGAGCAGATACTGCAGATGTTTGTGATAGCGCTTTTGTTATCCATTGGTTTGAGCCTCGTGCTCGCGTCCACAATTGCGAACCCGCTTTCAGATTTGGCTGCGGCGGCAGAGTTGGGGCAAGATAAGAACGCGCGCAAGGTAAGCCCCAGCCGCGTGCGTATACCCGACCTCACAGCGCGCCCTGATGAAATTGGCCGTTTATCCGGTGCTATGCGTGGGATGGTTTCTGCCCTTTATGAACGTATCGATGCGAATGAACAGTTCGCGGCAGATGTTGCGCATGAAATTAAGAACCCTTTAGCGTCCTTGCGATCAGCGGTGGGGACTCTTCATTTTGCTAAATCGGGCGATCAACGGACTCGTCTGCTGGACGTGATCGAGCATGATGTCCGGCGCTTGGATCGTCTTGTTAGCGATATTTCCAATGCGTCCCGCCTTGATAGTGAGCTGGTGAAGGAAGACGAAGAACCGTTTGACTTGATGCATATGATCAAAAACTTGACGGAGTACTTGGGGCAACAAGCAGCCGAGAATGGCGTCGAATTCATCAAGGACGTCCCTAATGAACCCATTATTATCCACGGCCTTGAGGCGCGTCTGGCACAGGTGTTTGTAAATTTAATCACCAATGCCACGTCGTTCTGCGAGGAAGGTGATGCCGTACGCATTTGGGCGCGCCGTCGTGACGATCGAATTCTTGTTGTCGTTGAAGACACCGGACCGGGCATCCCCGAGCAAGCGCTAAATAAAGTGTTCAACCGATTTTATTCGGAGCGACCAGAGCGGCAATTTGGCAATCACTCCGGACTTGGTCTGGCGATTTCCAAACAGATCATCGAAGCGCATGGCGGAGTTATCTGGGCAGAAAATATTCGCCCAACCGATGCCGACGTGACCTCCGAGCCACTGGGCGCGCGTTTTGTGGTTGGCCTGCCAACCTAAGTCTAAGTAGATGCAAGGTCTTTTGGGGTGAGTATGCAGATGCCTTTCGTCCCCCCGTGCCAAATACATGCTTCCTGCGTTTCCGTTGATGGACGTGGGTTGGTCATCGTCGGACCCTCTGGCTCAGGTAAGTCTACCTTAGCGCTTCAATTGATGGCTTTGGGGGCGGAACTGGTCGCAGATGACCGCTGCGATCTGTCCAGCTCAATTGAAGGTATATATGCGGCGCGCCCGTCTGAGTTACCTCAAGCGATTGAAGCACGTGGCCTAGGGCTGCTCTGCGCCAAGTGCATCGATCGTAGCCGAATCGTGGCCGTAATCGACCTTGGAAGGACCACTGAAAACAGGCTCCCTCACCTCAAAAACGTAGAAATTGACGGTCACACGCTCTCGCTTCTCCACAACAGCACACAAACTGACCTAGCTGCTGCGCTTTTCCACTTTCTAAAGTCTGGCTTTCACGCTTCTATGAGTGAATGACAAAGAGTGAGCCAGGGGCCGCCCCCCATCAAATTGTTATCGTGACCGGCCCGTCCGGAGCCGGCCGTAGCACCGCGATTAACGCTTTGGAAGACTCAGGCTTTGAGGCAATCGATAATCTACCGTTGTCATTGATCCCCCGCCTGCTTGACGGCCCGCCATTGGCGCGATCCGTGGCACTTGGGGTGGACGTTCGAAATCGCGATTTTACAACCAGAGCTTTTATGAAGTTGCTGGAAACGCTACCTGCCCAGACAGACGTCGAGGTGAGCCTGCTGTATCTCAATACGCGCGAGGATGTCTTGATCCGGCGCTATTCAGAGACACGTCGCCCACATCCGATGGCCCCCAATGAAAGCTTGCAAGAGGGTATCCGGCGTGAACGGGAGCTGCTTGGGGCGATTCAATCGCGCAGTGACGTCGTCGTGGATACGTCCGATCTGTCACCACATGAGTTGCGCGAGGAAGTCACCAAGCTCTTTGCGGCTAAAGGCGAGGGCGGCTTGTCTGTTTTGATCAACTCGTTCTCGTATAAACGAGGCGTGCCGCACGGCGTTGATTTGGCGTTTGATTGCCGCTTCTTGCGCAACCCGCATTGGGACCCAGATTTGCGAGGATTGACCGGTCTAGAGCAGCTTGTTGCGAATTACGTGATGGCCGATGAGCGTTTCGATCCATTCTTCGAAAAATTGACTGATTTGGCGGACTTCTTACTCCCAGCGTTTCATGATGAAGGGAAATCTTACCTAACTATTGGGCTGGGGTGCACTGGTGGGAAACATCGCTCGGTTGCCGTAGCGGAAATGATGGGCAAGGCCCTTGCAAATAAGGGTTGGCGCGTGTCTATAAGGCATCGAGAGTTGGAGCGCCGAGCAAAGCTTGGGGCAGGGGTTATATGAACGGGATGTTTGTCGAGTGATCGGAATAGTCATCGTCGCACATGGCGGACTGGCAAGAGAGTACTTGTCAGCGGTCGAGCATGTGGTCGGTAAGCAGACCGGCATTCGTGCAATAACGATTGAAGAAAACCATGACCGCTCCGACAAGCAATTGGAAATTTGCGGCGCGGCCGATGATGTTGATCGTGGCGCAGGCGTCGTTGTTGTGACGGATATGTTCGGCGGCTCACCTTCCAACCTGTCGCTGAGGGCTTGCAGCCCCGACAATCGTCGCATTCTATTTGGGGCCAATTTGCCCATGCTCATTAAACTTGCAAAGTCGCGGTCACATGATGTGGATACCGCCGTCGAACTCGCCAAAGACGCGGGCCGTAAGTACATCAACAGTTTTGACGGGTAGGCAAGGCAATGGCTGAAAGCACTTTGAAGATCGTTAACGAAAAAGGGTTGCATGCACGGGCCAGCGCCAAATTCGTTGAGGTTGCAGAGCAGTACGACGCGCGGGTGACTGTGTGCAAAGATGGCATGGACGTATCAGGCGATAGCATTATGGGGCTATTGATGCTCGCAGCATCGCGAGGGACATCAATCGACGTACGCACAGATGGTGCAGATGCGGACGCTGCGATGACGGCTTTGTCAGCCTTGGTGGCAGATAAGTTTGGCGAAGGCTTTTGAGCGGGGATCATGACATGAGCGACACCCCACCTGAACAACCACGCACCGAGGATCTTCCTTACGACCACCCTGAGTATGTGGCCTACGACAAACGCGACCTTTCCTACGCGAACACGTTTTCCAACCCGTGGAAGGCCAACACGATCCGTGTGATGGAGTTTCTAACTGGCAAGCTGCACCTTCTCTACTTGATCCGCAAGTTTGAGCGTGGGGGCGTAAAGTTCGGGCAGGGGTTTTGGCGGGATGCGCTGGATGTCATGGGCATCGAGCTGCAAACGCCACAATCGCAGATCGATAACATCCCCAAAGAAGGACCGGTTATTTTCGTCGCCAACCACCCACATGGTTTGGTGGATGGCATGGTTCTAGCCGAACTGATCGGGCGCGCCCGTACCGACTACAAAATCCTCACTCGGTCACTGCTGACGGGGGTAAACGCGATCGACATGTTTATGATCCCTGTGCCGTTCCCGCATGAGGAAGACGCGTTACAAAAGAACCTGGAGATGCGTCGCAAAGCGATGGAGCACCTTAAAGACGGGGGAGCGATTGTGTTGTTCCCATCTGGTGTTGTGGCAACCTCTGAGAGCGCGTTTGGGCCAGCTATTGAGGCGGAGTGGAACCCCTTCACCGCAAAGATGATCCATCGCTCGGGTGCCAAGGTGGTGCCGATTTATTTCCAAGGTCAGAACTCGCGCGCTTACCAGATTGCTAACAGGCTATCAGCAACATTGCGTCAGGGGCTATTGATCTACGAGGTGCGTCACGCGCTGTATAAACCCCAGGCCCCCGTGGTAGGCGAGGAAATCGACCCAGAAGAGATTAAAAACTGGGCGAGCAACCCGCGCGGGTTTGTCGCTTGGCTGCGCGAAAAAACACTGGCTTTGAAGCCCAAAGACTAGGGTTCGCGATTAGCGTGTCGGTACGGGTGGGTCTTGACGGTAGTCATAGAACCCGCGCTGTGTTTTTCGACCTAGCCAGCCAGCTTCGACATATTTGGTTAACAATGGGCAAGGGCGATACTTCGTGTCTGCCAAGCCGTCGTGCAGCACGTTCATGATCGCCAAGCAGGTATCTAAGCCGATAAAGTCGGCAAGCTCCAGCGGCCCCATAGGGTGGTTGGCACCTAGCTTTAACGACTCATCTATCGATTTGACCGAGCCCACGCCCTCGAAGAGCGTATAAACCGCCTCGTTGATCATGGGCATTAAGATGCGGTTCACGATGAAGGCGGGAAAGTCCTCGGCGCTGGCAGCTGTTTTTCCAAGTTTTTCAACCACGGCCAAACAGGTTTCATAGGTTTCCTTGTCTGTCGCGATGCCGCGGATGAGTTCGACCAATTGCATGATCGGGACAGGGTTCATGAAGTGGAACCCCATGAATTTTTCCGGGCGATCTGTGCGGGAGGCCAGGCGAGTGATGGAAATGGACGAAGTATTGGAGGTCAGGATCGTGTGGGGCAGCAAGTGCGGAAGGAGTTCCTCAAAAATCGCGGCCTTGATTTCTTCACGTTCTGTGGCGGCTTCGATGATCAGGTCAGAAGCGCCGAGATCGGTGAGCGTCAATGTGGTGGAGATGTTGCCCATAGCGGCATCACGCTCCGCAGCGGTGATCTTTTCACGACTGACCTGCCGATCAAGGTTCTTGGAAATGAGTGCTACCGCATTGTCCAAACTGTCTTGGGAGATGTCGTTTAGCAGCACCTCGTAACCTGCAAGCGCCATGACGTGGGCAATGCCGTTGCCCATTTGACCTGCGCCGATCACGCCAATTTTTGAAATTTTCATGTCCGCATTCTCCATGGTGTTGGCGGCAAGATAGGACGCGAGGAGGGGAGGGTGCAAGGGGAGCTAGAAAGCTAAAAGTTATCAAGAATTAACACATTAGGCTTTTGGCAACCTGCTGACGCGAATGTGCTCATGGGTGAGTCGAAATAGAGGTGGGGCAATGACCTATGAAAGAGCGGACACTAGTCCATTAAGTTACAACCAATGTCGTTATGGCCAGTCCAAGTTATTATTCCGTGGACCACGGCGCAGTTTGAAGGGGGACTATATATCCTTTTTGGGCGGGAGTGAGACCTACGGAAAATTTGTGGAGAAACCCTTTGTCGAATTGATTGAGGATACCAAGGGCCTGCCTTGCGCCAATTTTAGCGCGGTAAACGCGGGAGTAGATGCCTTTGTGAATGATCCTTCGTTGATGACGTTGTGTAATCGCGCAAAGACAACAGTCATCCAAGTGATGGGCGCGCAAAATATGTCGAACCGCTATTATGTGGTGCATGCGCGAAGAAATGACCGTTTCTTGAAAGCATCTACTCTGTTGAAATCAATCTACCGCGAGATTGATTTTAGCGAGTTCTCTTTCACGCGCCATATGTTGATGACGCTCAAGGCGGTTTCGCCTGAACGATTTGCGGCGATTGAGATGGAATTGCGCACAGCTTGGATCGCGCGCATGGAGTTGATGTTGCGCCAAATAAACGGACGTTGCATCTTGCTATGGCTCAAGGAGCCAGCGTCGAGTTTAGGATCATCCGCCGACTTGGGGCCAGAGCCGTTGTTTCTCGACGAGCCACTTGTGAACAAATTGAAGGGCTTGGTGGACAACATCGTAGAGGTCGATATCGCAGAAGAACGCGGCAAGCTTGAGGGTATGGTCTTTAACACGATGGAAGCGCCTGCAGCGCATGAGATGATTGGAATTAAGGGGCATCAACAGATTGCGAACCGTCTGTTGCGGGTCCTTTAGGTCAACAAAAAAGGGCCCGCCAATGGCGAGCCCTAATCCGTCTAAATTATATAACCTTACAGCGCGTCGATCAGTGCTGGGACAGCATCGAAAAGATCTGCGACAAGGCCGTAATCCGCGACTTGGAAGATCGGCGCTTCCTCGTCCTTGTTGATCGCGACGATAACCTTCGAGTCCTTCATGCCAGCCAAGTGTTGGATAGCACCGGAGATGCCGACGGCCACATAAAGCTCTGGGGCCACGACCTTACCGGTCTGGCCAACCTGCCAGTCGTTTGGTGCGTAACCACTGTCCACGGCCGCACGGGACGCGCCAACGGCGGCACCAAGCTTGTCAGCCAGCTTTTCGATCAGGGCGAAGTCCTCTTCGGAGCCAACGCCACGACCACCAGATACAACGATGCCAGCGGATGTAAGCTCTGGTCGGTCAGATGCGGCCACCTTGTCTTCAACCCATGACGACAAGCCAGGGTTTGCGGCAGCAGCTGCGGCTTCAACAGGAGCAGAGCCACCTTCGCCTGCGGCGTCGAAGTTTGCTGTCCGAACGGTCAGAACTTTCTTGCCGTCGTCAGATTGGACGGTTTGGATGGCGTTGCCCGCATAGATCGGACGCTCGAATGTGTTGCCGTCGACAACAGCGGTCACATCAGAAATTACCATCGCGTCCAACAAAGCCGCAACGCGCGGAAGCACGTTTTTGGCGGATGCAGTGGAGGGGGCTACGATTTGCTCATAGTCGCCAGCCAGCGAGATGATCAGGTCAGCCAAAGGTTCGGCCAAGCCATTCGCGTAAGACGCATCGTCAGCCAATAGGACCTTGGACACACCGTCTAGTTTCGCGGCCGCGTCGGCAGCACCAGCGCAACCAGCGCCAGCAACTAGGACGGTTACGTCGCCCATGGCTTTCGCAGCGGTTACACCTTTTGCAGTGGCGTCTACGGCCAGATCAGTACCGGTGATTTCGGCAATCAGAAGTACAGCCATTTTACAGGACCCCCGCTTCGTCTTTGAGTTTCGCGACCAATTCGTCCACGGATGCCACTTTGACACCAGCCTTGCGGCTTTCTGGCTCGGCGGTTTTTACGATGGTCAAGCGGTTGGCCGTGTCGACGCCGTAGTCTGCGGCGGTCTTCTCGTCCAAAGGCTTTTTCTTGGCCTTCATAATGTTCGGGAGCGAGGCGTAGCGAGGCTCGTTCAAACGCAGGTCCACGGTGACAACCGCTGGCATGTTAACCTTGATGGTTTGCAGGCCGCCGTCGACTTCGCGGGTCACTGCGGCAGTGTCGCCGTCAATGTTCACCTCGGATGCAAAGGTCGCTTGCGACCAACCCAAAAGCGCCGACAGCATTTGGCCGGTCGCATTCATGTCATTGTCGATCGCTTGCTTGCCGCAAAGAACCATGCCGGGTTGCTCTTCATCAACTACGGCTTTGAGCAGCTTGGCAACGGCCAAAGGCTCGATGTCGTTGTGAACGTCGTCCGCCGCAATGATCAGGATCGCGCGGTCTGCGCCCATGGCCAAGGCCGTGCGTAGTGTTTCTTGGCTTTGCTTCACGCCAATGGAAACCGCCACAACCTCTTCAACCTTACCGGCTTCCTTGAGGCGGATGGCCTCTTCGACGGCAATTTCGTCGAATGGGTTCATGGACATTTTAACGTTAGCAAGATCGACACCGCTTCCGTCCGCTTTGACGCGAACCTTCACGTTATAGTCGATCACGCGTTTGACGGGTACGAGGACCTTCATCTGCGGTATCTCCCTAGATCAGCGCTCGGATTGAACGCATTAACATTTCTTTGACAGAGATACCGGAGCGGCGTCTCGGAAAACAGGCCAAAATCGACGCGGAAGTCGCCAGTGACGCCGCGTTTGCGAAAAAGAGATCAAAAGTGTCTGAATGGCAAGATGTTTGCGTTAGCGATTTGCACCAGGAACCCACAGTACGTCATCTTTACCGTCATTGTTTGCCACGCGTGACGCCACGAAGAACCAATCTGACAGTCGGTTGAGGTACTTTACAGCGTCTGCGTTAACTGATTCCGTGCTGGCGAGCTCGACTGACAGGCGCTCCGCTCTGCGCGAAACTGTCCGGCATAGATGAAGTTGTGCCGCCAACGCGGAACCGCCGGGCAGGATGAATGAACGCAATGGCTCTAACACGGCGTTCATCTCATCGATTTCGGTTTCCAAGCGTTCGACCTGAACCTTGGTCACCCTAAGGGGTTGGTACTCGGCGTCCGCGTCCTTTTCCATGTCAGGGCGACACAGATCAGCGCCAAGATCGAATAGGTCATTCTGGATCATTGCCAATTTATCGTCCATCGAGCCATCTGCATGCTGGCGGGCAAGGCCAACTGTCGCGTTGGTCTCATCTACCGTGCCATAGGCGTTTACACGCTGAGAATGCTTGGCCACCCGTGTGCCGTTGCCCAACGCGGTCTCTCCCGCATCGCCGGTTCTTGTGTAGATTTTATTGAGGACAACCATAAGTCTATGCGCCTCCCATGCGCCGGAAGAAGACGAAAGCAAGGATTAGAATAACCGCTACGAACTGCGCACCAATACGGTATCGCATGATCCGATTGGCGTGTTTGCGGTTGAAGTCCCCACCTTTGGCGAACCCGCCAATACCGATCAACAATATGACCAGCACAGCGATACACGCCACGGAGACGACAATGAAAAGCGGATCGTTAATCATGATATGACCTTTGTGACGCCCGTATCCTAATTAAGGATGGGGCTTTTGCATATAGTGAAGCTTAACGCAAAAGCGAGCGACATCACATGCGGTCAATTAGCCAATCCAGAACGCCGGTTGGCAGAATGCGCCTTAGCACGGCCATTACGTGAGTTGGGGTGGTGATCTTGTAGCGCGCCCTTGGATTGTCGTCGGTCAGGGCCTGCCAAACCTTTTCACTCACAGCCGAGGCTGGTAGCTCAAATGTGTCGGGGCCACGATCTTCATAGAGGCGCTTGTTCAGGTTGTCTTCGTATTGCGATTTGCGTACCGAATTTTCCCAATCAATCCACCGTTCAAAGTGGGGAATGGAGTTCTGGCGGATTTTCGATGTGATCGGGCCAGGCTGGATCAACACAACGTCAATGCCGGTGTCACGCATCTCAATGCGAAGAGTGTCGGTTAAGCCCTCCATCGCGTATTTTGTACTGTTGTAAGCCCCTCGCCATTTGAGGGCTACAAAACCCAAAACGGAGGAGCAGTTCAAAATGCGGCCATGGCCCTGTGCCCGCATGATCGGGATCACTTGGCGGGTTAACTCGTGATAGCCGAACAAGTTCGTCTCGAAGATCGACCGAAGCGCGTCAGTTGGCAGGTCTTCAACTGCGCCCGGAACGCCGAAGGCCGCGTTGTTGAACAATGCATCCAACGTCCCATCTGTCCGTGAGAGGGCTTCTTCCAAGGCGGCAGTCATTGACGCAGTGTCGCTTTGGTCCAAAAGGAAGCTTTCCAAACCCTCGCCGATCAAGCGATCACAGTCTTCTTGTCTCCGACAAGTCGCGAAAACCCTCCAGCCGCGTTTGTGCAATGCATGGGCCGCGTCGTAGCCGATTCCAGAGGAACAGCCGGTGATCAGAATGGATTTACGTGTCATAGGGGAATGGGTATCGCAGGTAAGGGCGGGGTTTAACCCGCGTCAGATAAAAATTGGGCCGAGATATAGGCTTCGATGCCTGTTTCTAGAATGTAGACCTTTGCCCAACCACTTGGAAGCAGTTCGACAACTTCGGCGCTGTCGTTACGAACTGCGCGGCCAACGATTTCAGATGTCGTGGTTGGGCCCGCGCGCAGGTTAACGCGACGGCCTGTCACACGGCGTATCGATGCCGCAGGTGCGGGTGCGGTGACGATTTGTTCAGTCACGACGGTTTCGGATGCAGCCGGTGTGGTTGTGTCAGTGCTTACAGAGACCAACGCGGGGGCTGCAATTTCAGATATCAGCTCGGGTTCTGTGACGGCCGGCGTTGGTACAAGGTCCTCGGCAGGGGCGGCTGCTTGAACGACGGGCTCTTGGGTTTCAACCGTCGGAGCATCGGGAACTGGTGTCGGAGTGACGGATCTTGAGGCCAGAACGTCATCGCGTTCTGCGCGTGCCGCAAGTTCCTCTGGCGTGGGCTCACCCACCGTGATCAACGCCAAATACATTGCAGCGCACAAACCAACGACCCATTTCAACATCTACTAATCCCCCGACGTGTTTTGATGCTTTTGCCACAGTATCATGAAGAGGCCACGGGGAAACGAATAAAAATTGTCCCCGAACAAAAAATCTCGCGTCTTTACCGCTTCGAGTTAGGCCGCTACACAACACCTATGTCCGACAACACTGATACCCCCGAAATAGAGCCGACCGAATTGGCCGAACCGCTTCGCCGTGCAATCGGAGAGCGCTACCTGACCTATGCGCTTTCGACCATTATGCACCGTGCGTTGCCCGATGCACGCGATGGGTTGAAGCCTGTTCACCGCCGTATCCTCTATGCGATGCGCGAGCTGAAGCTGGCGTCCAACGGGGGGTTCCGGAAGTCGGCGAAAATTTCCGGCGACGTGATGGGGAACTATCACCCGCATGGTGACGCCGCGATTTACGATGCGATGGCGCGCTTGGCGCAGGAATTTAACGTCCGCTATCCGCTGGTCGATGGTCAGGGTAATTTCGGCAACATTGACGGCGATAATCCTGCTGCGGCTAGATACACCGAGGCGCGGATGACGGCGGTGGCCGAGGCGCTGCTTGAGGGCCTGAATGAGGACGCAGTAGATTATCGCCCCAACTATGACGGCACGCTGGAAGAGCCTGCCGTATTGCCTGCCACCTTCCCGAACCTTCTGGCCAATGGGTCCAGCGGAATTGCGGTGGGGATGGCCACGAATATCCCCCCCCACAACGTTGACGAGCTGATCAACGCTTGCGTTCACCTGATCAAGGCCCCCAACGCCCGTGACGAGACCTTGCTGGAGCATGTGCCCGGCCCCGATTTCCCGACAGGCGGCACGATTGTCGAGCCGCGCGAAAACATTCTTGAGGCCTACCGCACAGGGCGCGGCTCGTTCCGTCTGCGCTCGAAGTGGGAGGTTGAGGACCTTGGACGCGGCCTTTGGCAGATCGTGATCACGGAGATCCCGTATCAGGTTCAAAAATCCAAACTGATCGAGAAGATCGCCGAAGTGATCCAAACCAAGAAGGTGCCGATCCTCGCCGATATTCGCGACGAGAGCGCCGAGGATATTCGCGTGGTGCTTGAGCCGCGCTCGAAGAACGTCGACCCTGAGGTGCTGATGGGCATGATGTTCAAAAGCTCCGATCTGGAGGTTCGGTTCTCTTTGAACATGAACGTGCTGATCGACGGGCGCACGCCCAAGGTTTGCTCGCTTAAGGAAGTGCTGCGTGCCTTCCTTGATCACCGCCGCGAAGTTTTGCAACGTCGCTCGCAGCACCGCCTCGAGAAGATTGATCACCGTTTGGAGGTCCTTGAGGGCTTCATTCTTGCTTTCTTGAACCTTGACCGCGTGATCGACATTATCCGCTATGATGACGATCCGAAGTCCGGTCTGATGTATGAAGACTGGGGCAAAGACCACCCCCGCGCGATGGACGAGAAAGATTACGTCGGCCCGTCCCCTCGCACTGGCGAGATGTCCCTGACCGAAGTTCAAGCCGATGCTATATTGAACATGCGCCTGCGCTCCTTGCGCCGTCTTGAAGAGATGGAGCTGAAACGCGAACGTGATGAATTGATGCTGGAACGCGCAGGCCTTGAAGACCTGTTGGACAGCGAAAACCTGCAATGGAAGCGGATCACTGAGCAGTTACGCGACGTGCGCAAACTGTTTGGTAAAGACAGCGAAGGTGGCGCGCGCCGGACGGTGTTTGCAGAAGCAACCGAGGTGGCCGAAGTGCCGCTGGAGGCGATGATCGACCGTGAGCCGGTGACGATCGTGTGCTCCAAAATGGGCTGGGTCCGCGCAATGACCGGCCATATCGACCTGAACCGCGAGTTGAAATTCAAAGACGGCGACGAAGGCCGCTTTATCTTCCACGCGGAAACCACAGACAAGCTGCTTGTGTTTGGCTCCAACGGGCGTTTCTACACGGTGTTGGCCGCGAACCTGCCCGGTGGTCGCGGCATGGGCGAGCCGCTGCGTTTGATGGTGGATCTGCCCAATGAGGCGGAGATCGTGGACATGTTCATCCACGCGCCTGATCGCAAATTGCTGGTGGCTTCTTCCGAGGGGAACGGCTTCGTCGTGCCTGAGAATGACATCGTGGCGCAGACCCGTACGGGTAAGCAGGTGCTTAATGTCAAAGACGAGGTGCGGGCGGTGATCTGTAAGCCCGCGATCGGTGATCACGTGGCGATTGTCAGCGAGAACGGTAAGTTCTTGGTGTTCCCATCTTCCGAGTTGCCGGAAATGGGTCGTGGCAAAGGGGTCAGGTTGCAGAAGTACAATATGGCGCGGGGCAAGCAAGGCTCGCTAGAGCTGGACGGCGGCTTGTCGGACTTGACCACATTCATGTGGGACGAGGGCCTGACATGGGGCATGGGCGGGGGCAAAACCCGCCATGAGCCTGACATGAGCGAATGGCTTGGCAAACGGGCTGGTGTCGGCAAACGACCCCCATATGGGTTCCCGAAGAACTACAAGTTTGATTGATCTCTGGACCGAGGTTGATGCGGAGCGTCAGGTTAATAAGGGGTTTGGGGCCAAGATCCGACGTCTGCACCCCGTCGGCATGGTGTCTGCAAAGCGTATGGCGCGTGCCAGTTCGAGTGCGGAGTTAAGGCTGCGCGCGGTGGGGTTGGTTAAGGCTGCTGGGATTAGGATTGTGAAAACTCAGATGAATCTGATCTCTGTATCACAACAGTGGCTCAAGTTTTGATTGAGTGGTGATGTAGGCGTTCATTCAGATCGCGGCTAATGGCGGGTTTGAGCCCACTTTACCGTTTTTCTGCATCGCAGCTAAAATCGGCTTTCGGGAAACCGGCAAAACTGATCCTGAAATCACGGCCCAAACCGGACATTGACCTAGATCGAGCAACGCTGCGCCGCAGCTAGCACATTGAATATATGGCCTAGTCCTTATTATTTTGAGAGGTTGAACTGGGCTAGCGTTATTTTCGCTACTTCCTGCAAGGTAGCAGCGTCGACGCCATCGCGGGCCTGCGCAGCCATACCTTGAACAGTCACCGATATATACTTCGCAAGAAGAGCTGCATTTGTTTCCAGAGGCATGTCGCCTTCCTGGATCCCACGCTGAATTCTATCTGCAATCACAGCTTCACTGCCCTGTCGGTAGGTCGTCAAAAAATCTTGCGCACCTTGGCTTCCCTTGCTGCAATTTGTTGCTCCGCTGATAAGCAAACAGCCTTTTGGTTGATCGTGAATTGTGAAAGCCTCAATCGCCTCTGAGATGAACCTCTGCATCGCCAGCTCGACTGTCGGCTCCTCCTCAAAGGCGCGCGGCGCGTAGGATGCAATGCTCTCAACGTAAGCTTCTACGCATTTTTGAAAAAGCATTTCCTTGTTTTTGAAGGCCGCATAGATGCTCGGTGGGTTTAATCCCATTGCAGCGCTGAGGTCCGCCATTGACGTCGCCTCATAGCCCCTTTCCCAAAAGAGCAGCATCGCATGCTGGATCGCATTTTCGGTATCGAATGATCTAGGCCGTCCCATTGCATCTCCGATTTTTTATCGATCACTACAGAAAGGTGATTGACAGCGCAAGCGCTTTGTTATTTAGCGATCATTACAAAAGGAGATCAAAATGAAAACTGTAATATTGAACACCTATGGTCCAGCGAGTGTTCTCGTGATCGCCGACATGCCAAACCCAAAACCAAAGCCCGGTGAGGTCTTGATCCGAGTACAAGCATCCAGTGTAAATCCGGTGGATTTGGGCGTGCGGTCGGGCAATATCTTGCCTGCTGAAAAGGGTTTTTTCCCAATGACTTTGGGCTGGGATGCCGCAGGGATCATCGAGAAACTCGGCGCAGGAACCGAAGGGTTTAAGGTCGGAGATCATGTTATGGCCATCTCTCCACAACCCGGAACACAGGTCGGGACCCATGCTGAGTTCGTGGCGTTGCCTATCGAGCAGGTCGTAAAAATCACCAAGTCCATTCCATTTACTACCGCTGCAGCACTGCCGTTGGTTGGCAGCACGGCGTTAGCTGCCCTTCAGGCATTGAACTTACCCAAAGGTGCAAGTGTCATGATCAACAACCCTGATGGTGCCGTGGGCGCAATGGCGGCAACAATTGCACCGTTGCTTGGTTTGCGCCTCGCAGAGCAGGACGAAACCGATGTGGATGGCGCTGTTGATGTGCGCGGAAACGAACATGCGCAGCGTGCCTTTGTCGCGGTCAGGGATGGAGGTGTTTACGCAACGATCGTGCCAGATTGGTGGAAGCCGAACGGAGTATTCACGGCTTCACGTGGGATTACGCCTTTGATTGTGCAAAACCCAGCGAACCAAGACGTTTTGGCACCTTTGGCCGAATGGTTGGAGCAGGGCATATTGAAGCAAGATATCGAAGACATCTTGCCATTGGACCAGATCGCCGACGCACATCGCAGAATGGAAGCGCCAGGGCGCACTGGTAAGCTTGTACTGCGCCATTTCGATTAACTGTGAGGAGGCGATGACGGGATCGGGGAAATGCCCTTCATCGTCCTCTGCTTACGATTTTAGCTTGCCCCCCCTCAGGAGACATGTGTCGCTTGCGATTTTCTTTTAGTCGCGGTTCACAATCCCCTTTAGCTTTTCATGATGTAGGCTTGCTTTGCTTACCGGATAGAATAAATGCATGCAGCCGCAACGAAGGCTCGCTCTCCGCTCGTGATGCGTTTCGTTACCGTTGCAGCATTTGAAAAGCGGTCTATTGGCGACGCGGTCGGCTACGTTCGGTTTGTCCGCATAGGGGACCACCTCCCCATCAAGCCTTCTCCACATTCAACCAAACCCCGCCTTCGGGCCGCAGGGTCAGGATCAACACGGGGTAGGGGTCTTTGCCCTCTACGCGGGTGAATTTGAACCGTGACAGGATCGTCGCGAGGATGATCACCGCCTCCTGCACAGCGAAGCTCATGCCGATGCAGACGCGGGGGCCATCACCGAAGGGCAGGTAGGCGAAGCGGTCGACCTTTTTATCTTTGGCAAAGCGGTCAGGGTCGAAAGCGTCCGGGTCGTCCCACAACAGGCGGGATCGGTGGAGCGCATATACGGGCAGCATCACCGTGTCGCCGGGGGTGATGGGGCGGTCGCAAAGCTCGTCTTGTTTTTTCGCGGTGCGCGACAGGAAGGCCGCGGGCGGGTAGAGGCGCAGGGTCTCGTCGATGATTTGCCGAATATAGGGCAGGTTGGCCAGATCGCTTTCGGTTGCAGTGCGCCCTTGCAACACGGACTGCGCCTCATCGCGGGCGCGGGTTTGGACGCCCTTATCGAAGGCACAAAGATAGAGCGCCCACCCCAAAGTGAGGGCGGTTGTCTCGTGACCTGCCACGATGAACGTCAACAGGTTGTCGCGCAATTCCGAGGTGTTCATGGACCGCTTCGTTTCAGGATCTTCGCCCGCCATGAGCAGGTCCAACAGATCAGGCACATCGCCGTCATCTTTTGGTGCGCGGCTGCTGATCACCTTGTCGGCCATGGATTTCATCGCCTTCATGCCACCTGACGACATCATGCGTCCGGGGCGTGGAATCCATGTGGGCAGGCCAAGCACATCGAACAACGAGACTTTGGCGGTGCTGTCGATATAGCCGTCGATGGCTTTGTGAATGGCCTCGCGATCAAAACCCTCGTCGCCGGAGAATGTAACGTCTGAGATCACCTCGAACGTAGAGGTGACCATTTCGGCGTACATGTCAGCGGCGCGTCCTACGTGTTGCTCGATACGTGCGCAGGAACGGTCCGCCGCCGCACTCATGATGGGGGCTAGATTGGCGACATTGCGATGCGAGAACACAGGTGCCGCCGCACGCCGCTGCCAACGCCAATGCGCGCCTTCCGCGACAAACATGCTGTCGCCGATGGCGGGGCGTAGAATGTTCTTGGTGACGTCGGACTTGGGGTAGTTCTCCAGCCCGTCGCGCAAAACGTGGCGAATGGCATCGGGGTCCATCAGCATATGCCAAGGCTTCCCCATTTTTCCGGATACAATCGGCTGGTGCAGGGCAATTTCGGGGATGATCTCAATCAAGTTTCGGCGTGCCGCTTGGAGAGATTGAAAAACCCCCCACTTTCCAGTGACGAGCTCTACACGGGGCGGATATTCGCGATCGGTAGCTTCCATGCCAGTCACTATATGCGACCTTTGGGCCACGGCAATGCGACGTTTGATTGCACCTGTGGTTTGGCTCAGGTATCCAGCTCCAACGCTATCTTTGAGGGAGCCAATCCATGCGCGCTATTCTTGCTGCTTTGTCCTTGGGGACAGTTCTGTCTGCCTGTGCGGTTGCCAACCCCGACAACGAGGAGCAGGTGGCGTTAGGTGACTTCAAGCTCGACTTGAATGTGGCTGTCACGGATAAGGCCCGCAAAATGGGCGTGACCCGCGATGCGACGCCGGAGGAGTGGGAGGCGGTTCTGGAAGCCGCAATCGAGAAGCGGTTCCGCCGGTACGAGGGCGAAAAGCTATACCACCTAAGCTACAGTCTCGACGGCTACATCCTTGCAACAAAGGGTGGACGGCTTGCTTTGGCCCCGCGTTCTGCGATGAGCATGACGGTTCATGTTTGGGATAGCGAGACACGGACGATCCTGAAAGAGCGCTCCAAGCAGATTTTGGTTCTGGAGCAGTTTGACGGGGAGACGTTGATCGGTTCCGGGTTTTTCAACACCAAAGAACAGCAGATGGAAAACCTAGCCGCACAGTTCGCCAAAGCGGTGGAGCGGTGGCTGGTTTCAAACGGTGATCTGTTTGGTCAAGACGTTGATGAAGCCGCGAAGGAAGCATCCGCCAAAGACGACCTTGCGGCACTGGCAGAGCAGGCCAAAACGGATGCAGCTGTTGCGCCAGACACCGCATCGAGTGACGCAGTTGAGCCTGCGGTGAACTGACGCTTGATTTTTCCATGAATCCTGCCTAGGTAGCGCGCGAAGTGAACCGGGTCTTTATGGCCCCCTAATTTTAAGGCGCCTACCGATATGGCTAAGGAAAAGTTTGAACGCTCTAAACCGCACGTTAACATCGGCACAATCGGCCACGTTGACCACGGCAAAACCACGCTGACAGCAGCAATCACGAAGTACTTTGGCGACTTCCAAGCCTACGACCAGATCGATGGCGCGCCAGAA
>NZ_JBDWIU010000014.1:0-106629 GCF_039974535.1 Litoreibacter sp.
CCCCGGCGTAGCGTGTCTCGCTGCCGGTGAAGTGGGTTCTAGGCCTACTGCCCCGTGCCCGCAACACCTTTTTTCAAGAAAGCCAAAGTTTTTTGCTGCACCGCACTCAATCCCCATAAAAACAAAGACTTAACGCTTAAATCTTCTCTTTTCCAAACCAGCCATTCCGCAACGCAGAAACCCCAAACAGAAGCAAACCGCACCCAATTAGAGGTTATCCACAGCCAAACCACCAAATCTAGGGAATCCAACCCGTGAATCACGAAACAACAACGCGACTCAACGATGAAACGAGTCGGCAAGCCGGTATAGAAAGGAAGGAGGCAGGCCCCCTAGTGTCCCTAGGAGGCCGAAGATCGCAGCAAAGCTAGAATGCGAAGCCAATTCCTAGACCAACATCTGTATTCGTTCGGCTGCCATGCGTTTGTATAAGAGGGCTATCAGACATGTTGGACCCGTAGCGTTCTACACTAGCTTGTAAGTAGACAGTGCTTCGTTCCGTCAAAGCATATGCCAGCCCAACTTCAATCGTTGCCCCTTTATATCCACCAGAAGGAGTATAAGCCGCGACACCCGTGGCAGTAGCGGTTGCACGAGATACGCCAACCTCTGTCATCATGTGTTCTGAGTTGGCAAAACTCACGTCAGCGCCCAGCGACAACCCCAACCGATCTGTAAGTTGGGTTTCGTAACCTACGCCGACAAAGGCAACGGCTCCTTTCCCCCTGTTGAGAATATCGGTCTGCACCCCCACACCAACTGAATAGGCGCCGAACTCCTTGGTAAGCACTCCTTGCAACTCCACCGTGTTCTGCACTTCGGGGAATCCCGACAGTATCGGGTCATCAGAATTGTCGCGCCCCTCCTCATACTCAAGAGTAAGCTCTACTTCATAATCCTTGGGCAGGCGGAACATCACGCCGAGGCCATCCAAGCCCACGCTCCATTCCGTTCCGTTCTGTGCAGTATAGGTAGCCTTCGCTAAACCGCCCGCTTCGGTAACGTAGACATCCGAACCAGTGTAAGCCGCCTCACGCTCGACACCCACGACTATCTGATAAGACCAACCAACTTCCGCTTCTTCGGCTACGGATAATTGCGGGTTTATGACGACCACGACCGTGGTGATCAGTATTGTTCTATTCATCGCTGTTACTCCTTTGCATGAACTAACAAAGGAACAACCACAGGCCGGATCGGCGCACATGCGCCATACCTCCTATAAACGAGTCCTGAACAGACTATCCGGCAAATGACCTATGACACTGATGGCTATTAAGAGCAGTATACCCTCAAAAGGAGTTTTCATGCTGTTGCCACGCGAACGCACGATTGTGACCATCGCCTTGATCATCCTATGCGCCTTCTCGGCCTATGACCTTATTGAGGACTTCAACGAGGCGGGCCTATACTCGGTACTTATTTGGGACGTCATCGATTTTGGCATGACGGCATCGATCTTAGGATATGTATGGCTGTTTCAGCCCCTTACTCTAACCCGCCGAAAGCGCAGCCTCAAAAAGATTGCCAAACGTCAGATGGCAGACATGCGCCGTCTCTCTCAGATCGCGCAAAAGCATCTGGAAGGGTTGGGTATAATCATCGACACTCAATTCGACCATTGGGAACTAACAGCGGCCGAAAAAGACGTCGCACTCTTATTGCTAAAGGGGTTTTCGTTGAAAGAGGTGGCAGAGTATCGCAGTATCTCAGAGCGAACAGCCCGCCAGCAGGCCACGTCGATCTATAGCAAGTCCGGCATGCATGGACGCGCAGGTTTATCTGCATTCTTCCTGGAAGATCTTTTGCTGCCAAGCGGAATTTAGCAACTCAAAACATCAAGCGCTTCCACCGAAGGGCAAGCAGCACAATGATAGCGCCGAGATAGATAAGCGGTTCGGTTTCCCAAACCTTCTGCACCATTACATAGTGCAGGCCGCCAAGTAGGATCGCAGGGTAGGCTAGTTTATGAATGCGTTGCCACGTCTTAGGTCCCAAGCGCCGGATCATTGCGTTGTTGGATGTGATCGCCATTGGAATCATGATTACCAAGCTAACCATGCCAATTGTAATAAAGGGCCGCTTCATAATATCGGACCATGCCTCGCCCCAACGCATCTGGATATCGAGACCAATCCAAACTCCAAGGTGCAACACGACGTAGAAGAAGGTGAGCAAGCCGAGCGGCCTGCGAAACTTTATCAGCTTTAGGCGGAACCGATCCCTTAGAATAGAGATCGACATCGTCGCGATAAAGAACTGCAGCGCCAGTTCGCCCAGCCAATGCTCAATCGTGCGGGCAGGATCAATACCAAGCCTGCTTCCGAACACATCATAAATGCCGGTCAATGCCAGCGAGATGCCGATGACGATGTAGAGGCCAGGTAACGCACCTAATATATAGATGAGCCATGTCGGCACGGGGCGCAGAAGGGCATTAACCCGTTCTGAAGGTGTTAGCGGATGAGACATAACCGTTGCTTATTAGAAGTTTTTGGCTAGGTCCATGCCTTCGTAGAGACTAGAGACTTCTTTCTCGTATCCGTTAAACATCAACGTCGGTATCCGCTTGGCCAAAAGTCCGCCACCGACCTTCCGCTCCGATGCTTGTGACCAACGCGGGTGATCCACCTCTGGATTCACGTTGCTGTAGAAGCCATACTCTGGTGCGTTGATCATGTTCCAGCTGGTTTCAGGCTGGGTATCAGTCAACGTGATCTTCACAATCGACTTGATCGACTTAAAGCCATACTTCCACGGAACAACCAAGCGCATTGGCGCTCCGTTTTGGTTTGGAATGGTCTTACCGTAAATTCCGGTCGCCATGATGGTCAGCGGGTGCATAGCTTCGTCCAGGCGCAGACCCTCGCGGTAAGGCCAAGGAACAAAACCACGATTTTGGCCCCACATCTCTTCTGGGCGATGCAGGGTCTCGAACGCCACGTATTTCGCGCCTGATTGTATACCCGCCATGTTCAACAAATCGGCGAGCTCAAAACCGTTCCATGGAATGACCATCGACCAAGCCTCAACGCAGCGGAACCGGTAGATCCGCTCTTCGACCGTCATAGCTGCCATGATGTCCTTGAACGAGTAGGTACCTGGTTTTTCGACGAGACCACCGATTTCCACTTCCCAAGGATCTGTGGTCAGCGCGGAGGCATACTCAGCTGGGTCGGATTTACCTGTGCCAAATTCATAGAAGTTATTGTACTGCGTGATTTCGTCCCAAGCATTGGGTTCGTCCTCAATCGAATACTGCGACGCAAGAGATGGGCCAGCGATACCCGTCGCTGCCATAGCAGACGCGCCAGCCAAAAAGGCTCGTCGGTTCATGAATACGTTTTCAGGCGTAACATCGCCCCATGTCAGGTTAGATTTGAACCGGTTGGCCATATTGTAGCGTCCTCGCTTTTTCGTGTTCCTTTATGGCCTAGGCAAAAGGCAGAACAAA
Source organism: Litoreibacter sp. (assembly GCF_039974535.1). Classification (GTDB taxonomy): domain Bacteria; phylum Pseudomonadota; class Alphaproteobacteria; order Rhodobacterales; family Rhodobacteraceae; genus Litoreibacter. The sequence continues at coordinate 3,455 of NZ_JBDWIU010000014.1, forward strand.
ATCAAATAGGGTCTGCTCACGAAAGTGTTGGGTAAATGTCAGCAAATAGTGATTATCCGAACTAGACAGAGCTTAAACTATCGGCAGCGAGAGAACCGTATCCACTTTCGCACGCACCAATATGACTAGGCCTAGCGCACTGCCAATAGAGGCGCATAGCAATAAAGCTCTTTGAATCAAGTAATTTAGGTTTATCTGAGCATCGCGATACAATTAGTTGGTGTTGCACCTCAAAGTCCCAACAACCACGATCTCAGATTGATCAGGTGCAAGCTTCGTGATGTGCTCGTGCGTCTCTGCGGTTTGGGTTTCATCTTGAATTTGAGCGGAAGCCTGAACGTTCAATCCCAACTTTTACCGGCTCAAACATCGCAGGCACCCAACACTGTAGCCCACTGATTCCAATTTTGACGTCGCCGGCCGGCCCCCGCCAATAGAGAATATAGGCGGGGGCGGCGTCTTGTAGTTTAGCTTGCGTCTTTCACCGGATACAAAACATCCATTGGTATCGACTTCCCAGAGTCTTGCACCAACCGGACGTGTTGGCGACGCAGTTGTCGTGGCTCAGGCACACCAACGGAGTGAGCAATCAGCTCCACCTCTTTCACGATGCTTTGAGCGTAACGCGCCACCTTCTTGTACTTGTCCTCAGGCACCAAACCTTTTTGGAAGCGCGGGTCGTGGGTCGTGATACCCGTTGGGCAGGTGTTCTTGTTACATTTGAGCGCCTGAATGCAGCCCAAGCTAAACATGAAGCCACGAGCAGAGGTCACGAAATCCGCCCCCGCCGCCAATGCCCACGCAACATCACCCGGCACCATAAGCTTTCCAGATGCGATCAACCTAATTCGGTCCTTCAAACCGTATTCACGCAGCAGGTTCGCCAATTCCGGTAGAGCCTCTCTGATAGTGACCCCCATCAAATCCATCAAAGGCAGTGGAGCCGCACCCGTGCCTCCTTCGCCACCATCCAAGGTGATAAAATCAGGGGCGACATCGCGTTCCAAGATCAGCTCCAGCAATTCGCGCAGAGGGGCCTCGGACCCGTAGACAGTCTTGATACCGACAGGTTTACCCGTGACTTCGCGGACGTGCGCAATCATATCCAGCAATTCGTTGAAGTTGGAAATATCAACATGGCGGTTAGGCGAGATGCTGTCCTGACCTACATCGATACCACGAATTGTGGCGATCTCAGCCGTGACCTTCGCACCAGGAAGAATACCGCCTTTGCCTGGCTTCGCGCCCTGCGCAAGCTTCAGCTCGAACATCTTCACTTGAGGATGTGCGGCCACCTCTTTCAGCTTCTCATCGTTGAGTCTGCCGTCCTTATGGCGAACGCCATTCTTTGCAGTCCCGATTTGGAACACGATGTCAGCGCCACCTTCAAGGTGGTAAGGGCTCAACCCGCCCTCGCCCGTATTCATCCAAATGCCCGCTTCTTTGGAGCCTCGCGACAATGCCGTAACCGCTGGCGCGGAGATCGCGCCATAAGACATCCCAGATAGATTGAAGAACGACTGAGCCTCGAAGGGGTGACGCGCCGAGGAACCGATGACCAACGGTTCCGACTTTGCGAATTGATCATCGAGCGGTGGGAAAGCCGAATTCACAAACAAGGGCGTCCCCGCCACGGCCACATTACGAGTGGAGCCAAAGGCCACGGTGTTGCCTTCTCCGCTAATGGAGCGCTTAACCCAATCGCGCTGCGCACGGTTGAACGGTAGCTCTTCTCGGTCCATCGCGAAAAAATACTGGCGGAAAAACTCGCCTAGTTCAGTGAAAATGTGGCGAAAGCGGCCGAGTACAGGATAATTTCGCCGAATTGCGTCTCCTGTTTGGGTTCGGTCGATCACAAACATGACGACTATAAGTAGCGCAACGACGCCGATGACGAGAATAAAGGCTAACGCCATTATCTCAATTATCCAGCCCGCCCAATCAAACATCATCATATTCGCTCCCAATTTTGTTGCTTCGCGCACCATCGTGCCTCCAGTTCAGAGGCGCAAATAACAGCTTTGTGAAGTTTAAGCCGGAAACCACAGGCAGCGGTAGATAAAACTCAACAACCAAGCGGAACCGATCAGTAGGCATTGAATAACTTTCAGGAACAACAACGGCTTGCCCTCAACCTTGCGCCCCCAAAGCTGGCCTATCCGCGCCAGCACGAATACCGCCACGGCGACCTGCCAAACAGGGATTGGAACGCTAGCGCCCACTACCACCAAGGTCACATAGCTAAGCGCTCCAAAAGTACTGAGACGTCACGAAAAGGGCGCCCGAAGGCGCCCTCTCTAATTAATGGACTACCGCGTCGTCCGGCTTAGGCCTGTTGGAGGCACTAACACGCCCGCCAACCAACAACCCGTCAGGACCTACGCTTATCTCCACCTCGGAGCCGTCTGAGACTTCGCCCGCCAAGATCATCTCGGCCAACGGATCCTGCAACGCCCGCTGGATTGCGCGCTTGAGTGGTCGTGCGCCAAACACTGGGTCATAGCCTTCGTCCGCCAGCCACTGCTTGGCATCCTCGTCCAAGGACAGCCCAATCTTGCGACCAACCAAGCGTTTTTCCAAACGCATCAGCTGTATGTCCACAATCGCGTCCATGTCCTCGCGGCCAAGGCGGTCAAAGATTACCGTCTCGTCCAATCGATTAAGGAACTCGGGCCTGAAGTGGGCCCGCACCGCATCCATTACATCGCGTTTGGCATCAGCCGCATCGGCACCGTCGGGAAGCTGGCTTAACGCCTGCGCTCCTAAGTTGGAGGTCAGGATGATCAGCGTTTGCTTGAAGTCCACCGTTCGGCCTTGGCCATCGGTCAGCACGCCATCATCCAGCACCTGCAACAGCACGTTGAACACATCAGGGTGCGCCTTCTCGACTTCGTCGAACAACACAACCTGATAGGGCTTGCGCCGCACAGCTTCGGTCAGCACGCCGCCCTCGTCATATCCGACATAACCCGGAGGGGCCCCAATCAGACGCGCCACCGCGTGCTTCTCCATGAACTCCGACATGTCGATACGCACCATCGCGCTGTCGTCGTCGAACAAAAACTCAGCCACGGCTTTCGTCAACTCGGTCTTCCCCACACCTGTTGGCCCAAGGAACAAGAAGCTGCCAAGGGGGCGGTTCTCGTCGTTCAATCCGGCACGCGCACGACGCACCGCGTTGGACACGGCACGCACGGCCTTGCGTTGCCCAATCACACGTTGGCCAAGTTCGTCTTCCATACGCAGAAGCTTCTCGCGCTCGCCCTCCAACATCTTGGAGGTCGGGATGCCGGTCCAACGCTCAACCACGCTGGCGATTTGCTCGGGGCGCACGGCCTCTTCGACCATCTGCGTTTCCTCAGCGCTTTCCGCTTCAGCCAACGCTTTCTCCAGCTCGGGGATCACGCCGTAAGACAACTCCCCCGCTTTGGCGAGGTTGCCATCGCGCTTGGCAATGTCCAACTCGGCCCGCGCGCGGTCCAGTTTTTCTTTCAGGTCCCGCGCCCCTTCCAGCTTGTCGCGCTCCGCCTGCCAAGCAGCCGTCATCTCGGAGGATCGCTCCTGCAACTCAGCCAGTTCTTTTTGCAGATCAGCCAACCGGTCCACTGAGGCCGCATCGTCTTCTTTCTCCAGCGCGGCTGCTTCAATCTGCAACTGCAGGGTCTGTCGATCCAACGCGTCCAGCTCTTCAGGTTTGCTATCAACCTCCATACGCAACCGCGACGCAGCCTCATCCATTAGATCGATGGCTTTATCGGGCAAGAAGCGGTCGGTGATATAGCGGTGCGAAAGCTGGGCGGCCGCGACCAAGGCGCTGTCGGAAATGCGAACACCGTGATGCAGTTCATACTTTTCTTTGATGCCGCGTAGGATCGACACCGTGTCCTCAACCGTTGGTTCGGCCACCACTACGGGTTGGAAGCGCCGCGCAAGGGCCGCGTCTTTTTCCACGTGCTTGCGGTATTCGTCCAAGGTCGTTGCACCGACGCAGTGCAATTCGCCCCGCGCCAAAGCAGGTTTCAGCAGGTTGGATGCATCCATGGAGCCTTCGCCCGCCCCTGCACCAACCAATGTATGCATCTCGTCAATGAACAAGATGATCTCACCAGCCGCAGACGTCACTTCCGACAAAATCGCCTTCAAACGTTCCTCAAATTCACCGCGATATTTAGCGCCCGCAATCAGCGCCCCCATGTCCAATGACATCAGCTGCTTGTTGCGCAGGCTTTCAGGCACATCGCCATTGACGATGCGCAGGGCCAAGCCTTCGGCTATCGCGGTCTTACCCACGCCCGGTTCCCCAATCAAAACGGGGTTGTTTTTGGTGCGGCGAGACAAAACCTGCATCGTGCGGCGGATTTCTTCGTCGCGGCCAATGATCGGATCGATTTTGCCCTCGCTCGCCGCTTCCGTCAGATCCCGCGCGTATTTCTTCAACGCATCGTAGCCCTCTTCGGCGTTGGCACTGTCAGCCGTGCGACCCTTGCGAATATCGTTAATCGCAGCGTTTAGCTTTTGCGCTGACACCGCCCCTGCATCCAAAGCGTCCTTTGCGCCGCTTTTCACCATCGCCAAGGCGCAAAGCATGCGTTCTACGGGAACAAAGCTATCGCCGGCCTTTTTGGCCAGTTTCTCGGCCTCAGCCAGAACTTTTCCGGTTTGGCTGTCCATGTAAACCTGCCCGCCGGAGCCGGTGACCTTAGGGATTTTACCAACAGCTAATTCGATGCCTTCTTTCACACGCGCAGGCGCTCCGCCCGCGGCGGTGATCAGGTTGGACGCAAGCCCCTGCTCGTCGTCCATTATCGCCTTTAGTAGATGTTCCGGTGCAAGGCGCTGGTGATCCTCACGCATTGCAATCGTTTGCGCAGCTTGGATGAAACCACGTGCGCGTTCAGTGAATTTTTCCAAATCCATGGAGTACGTTCCTTTCAATAAGCCTTTGCCTGAGTATGGCCCGCTAGGCGGCACCATGTTTTGACAAACCTTACAGTCTAGATGGGGCCCGACCATGATTTGCTCAAGGTCTACGACGCCAAAAACTCTGTATTACAATGATTCACCGCCTTGTTATCTTTCCTGATTGGCGACGGAAGCCATGAGCACCTACGTTACATGTAGTGAAAAGGAGGTAACAATGAGCAGTTATCAAACAGAAGTGCAGAACCTGAACTACAACGCGGCTACGAAAAGCTTCGAAGCGCTAGTTGTCTTTCATGAGGGGCACGAGACTCGCAAGGTCCCGATCTCAGCTCCTTTGCCAATCACCACCGAATTCGAAGCCGTGTCCAAAGTTCTAGTCGGACGCGCAAAGGCTCATCGCGCCAAAGGGCGGACCAAGCTGATGTCACGCACTCCGGCACAAAAAGCGGGGCGTTTGGTCCACCTCAATGACATGATCCGTCAATATAAAGACGCTTTGGGCCTCACGGATTTGCCCAGCGCGGCTTGACGGCCGGACATCAGACAGGCAGCTAGGGTAAAATCCTAGCTGCAAAGGCCCGTGCCCATGTCTGATGACCGTTTGATTGTTGCAATTGACCTCCCCAACGCCCTCGCGGGGATGGAATTGTCCCAGCGCCTTGGCGACAGTGTTGGTTTTTATAAAATCGGCCTTGGTATGCTGACAGGCGGGGGCCTAGCCCTCGCGAACGAGCTCAAAGACGAGCACGACAAACGCATCTTCCTTGATATGAAGCTCTTCGACATCGGCGCAACCGTCGAGGCTGCCGTGCGCGGTCTTGCTCAGTTCGGTCATGATTTTCTAACCGTTCATGGTGACCCACATGTTGTGCGCGCTGCTAAAGAAGGTGCCTCTGGATCAAACATGAAAATCCTTGGGGTTACCGTGCTGACCTCATTGGACCGCGCTGATCTGGACGATGGTTGCATCAAGGCAGGCGACATTCACGACATCACCTTGGAGCGTGCAGCAAAGGCGCTTGAAGCTGGAGCCGATGGGGTGATTTCTTCCCCACAAGAGGCCGCAATGATCCGCGCACTTCCAGAAGCCGCCGGCCGCTTGATCGTGACACCGGGCGTTCGCCCATCGGGTGCGGCACTTGGCGACCAAAAACGCGTCGCCACCCCTGCCAGCGCAATCGGAGACGGCGCCGACCATATCGTGGTGGGGCGCCCAATTTGGCAATCTCCGAACCCGCGCGACGCCGCTCAAGCAATCCTAAACGAACTGCCATAAAAAAATGCCCCCCTCTTCACAGAGGGGGGCAGTTTCAGTCTCAGGGGGAATAGACTTTTGGGAGTTTAGTTTACAAAACGCTCAGCCGCGGAGTCGTTGCCCAGCGCGAAGAATGCGTGAATGTTGCGGCTAACGTCGTTGCCGCCAATTGCGACATGTTGCTCGGCAGAGCTTTCGTTTGCAGAAACACCCGACAACAAAGACGCGTTTACGTCACCATGCGACGTCGCACCAACAACGCGCTCGGCGGCGGAATTGTTGTCCAAAGCAAAGAATGCTTGTGCAGTTGATACGTCTGCGAATGCTGGAGCAGTGGCAGACAAGGCGATGAGAGTTGCGATTACAGTTTTCATTTTGTGGTCTCTATTCTGTTTGTGTGTATCGGCGTGTTGCCGTTTGATGATCCCAATTTAGGCGTCATCAAAGCCGGCTTCAATGCACGTAAAGGATATAATATTGGAAGTTTGGTGCGTAATTGCACACAATTAGTGCGAATCTGATCAACAGATCACAAGGCCTTCAGACTTGGTAAATTCATCCCTAAGCAGCGACAGAAACCCCGTCCTGAAACGTAAAAACCCGCGCCACTGGCACGGGTTCTTCATTCTCGCTTCAGGTTGCTAAAGAATCAGTTGTCGTTGATGTCTTTATCCCAAACTTTAACCTGCCCTTCGCGGCGACCAAAGTAGTGACGCAATCCCAACCAAACCAGTAAGGACGCTCCGCCAAACACCGACAAGGTGACAGGCAAGGAGTTCATCATCGCCTCAGCCGGTCCGACACCCACTGCGAATACGAGGCCAATCAAGCCCGCGGCCAATGCAAAGCCCAGCAAGATATAACCCGGCATTAAGACTTCAAGCACCCCCAAGACCAAAGCCAAGGTAAACCAGACCCAGTATTGATTCCACAAAATGAGTTGTTCCATTAAGTCCTCCCTTTAAGAAGTTTGAACGCATCGCCGAACGCGTCCAACGCAGCGGACGGCAACAAGACGGTTTGCTTGCCAGACCCTTGTGCCACTTCGGACAAAGCCTCGACCTGCTTCAGCGCAACTTGGTATTGCGCCGCTTCTACGCCATTTTCCTTAATTGCTACGGCGACAACTTGGGTCGCGTAAGCCTCTGCTTCAGCCTCAATCCGGCGGGCCTTGGCGGATTGCTCTGCTGCGTACAGCTCAGCATCCGCATTCAACTCAACCGATCTCTTGGAGCCTTCAGCCTCAGTCACTTGCGCACGACGTGCACGTTCCGCGTTCAGTTGCTGCATCATCGCCGCACGGGTCGCGTCATCTAGGTTCACGTCCAAAATCTCGGCGCGGGTCACTTCGATGCCCCAATCGTCCACGACTTTCTCAAGCGAGCCTTGGATGCGTTCGATCAATTGACCACGGTTCGACTGAACTTGGTCCAATTCCAGCGTACCCAACTCAGAGCGTACGATACCAACAACAGTTGTGGTAATCGCCGCATCAATGTCGCGGATACGGTAAACCGTCTTCTCCGGCTCGATGATGCGGTAGAAGACACTGCTTTCCACCTGCACCAGCACGTTGTCCGATGTAATAGCGTCTTGACGGTTGGTCGGAAGCTGGCGCTCCAAAATGGAGATTTTATGCGCCACGCGATCCAGAAACGGCACGATGAAGTTAATGCCAGGCCCAAGCACCGAGCGCAGGCGACCAAAGCGTTCTACAACATGTTTTTCGCTTTGCGGAACGATCCGCACGCCCGCAATGACGATGACAACCAGAAACACAAACAACAGCAAAAAGATCGCGTTGTTCCCCAAAAATCCTAAAATAATTTCTTCCATCCAAAAAATCCCTCTTATTGTTCTGGAATGTATATGGGGTTGAAAAGCCTGATTTTAAAGGGCTAAGCGTCCGACTTCGATCTATACACCCTACCCGAGTCTTTCCAGATACACCTGAAGACGACGCTGCAAGTGCGGGATCGCATCCTCTCTTGTCACGTACTCAGTGGGTGACGTTAACGCCCATCTCTGCCCCTCATCACCAAAGCGGATGCCGCGCTCTGACCCTGAGGGCAGATGCGCTGCAAAGAAGTACGCCGTGCCCCTAGGCATCTGCGTTTCATATCCGGTTTTGCCCAGCAGCTGATCTGCGGTCAAAGTCAGGCCGAACTCTTCATAAAGCTCCCGCAACACGCATTGCTCTGGGCTTTCATCCGGCTCCCGTCCTCCACCCGCGAAATCCCAGCGGTTGGGGTAGGGAATATGAGCAAAGTCATCACGCAAGGCGATCAAAAGCTGATCCCCTATGAAAACCGCGACCTTCGCCCCGTGAAAATCCATACCTTACCTTTCGCATGAAGTTGCCGCCTGCACCCCACTGGCGTATCACGTAACTATGCCGTCGCTTTGCCGCACATGTCTTCATCAATATGATACCGGTGCCCGCTGCCCTGACTGCGGCTCCCCTAGGGTCATGTCTCATCCCGAATTGTTCGACCTCTCCATCGCCCACATGGATTGTGATGCTTTCTACGCCTCGGTTGAGAAACGCGACAATCCTGCCCTGCGCGACAGGCCCTTGATTATAGGTGGCGGGCGACGCGGGGTGGTATCCACCGCCTGTTATATCGCCCGCATCAAGGGTGTGCGCTCCGCCATGCCGATGTTTCAAGCCTTGAAGCTGTGCCCAGAGGCGGAAATCCTGCCTCCCCGCATGGACGTCTACTCCGACATCTCGCGCGAAATCCGCGCAATGATGCAAGAACTCACCCCCGCCATTGAGCCTTTATCATTGGATGAAGCGTTCCTTGACCTAACCGGCACCGAAAAGCTGCACCATGCCCCCCCTGCCGTCATGTTGGCACGCTTGGTCAACCGGATGGAGGCCGAAATCGGCATCAGTGGCTCCATTGGGCTTAGTCACAATAAGTTCCTCGCTAAAGTCGCGTCCGATCTGGACAAACCACGCGGGTTCTCGGTGATTGGCAAAGCGGAAACCGACGACTTTCTACGCGATCGCCCTGTGTCGATGATTTGGGGTGTTGGGGCCGTCGGGCGCGAGAACCTAGAGAAAGCGGGCATTCGCACTTTCGCCGATCTGCTACGTTGGGACCGCCAAGATCTACATGTTCGCTTCGGCTCCATGGGGGAACGCCTCTGGCATCTTGCCCGCGGTCAGGACTTCCGAAAAATATCGGCACATGAGCCGATCAAAAGTGTCTCCAAAGAAACGACCTTTAACGAAGACACCGCGAATGCGGACTTGCTGGACGGACATATTTGGCGCTTGTCTGAACAGGTTGCCGACCGCGCAAAAGCGAAGCAAATTTCTGGTCGCGTGGTAACCTTGAAGCTCAAGACGGCGAAGTTCAAACTTGTCACTCGGCGCCTATCTCTGAGCGACCCGACCCAGTTGGCCGACCGCATCTACCGCACCGCGCGCGACTTGATGGCTAACGTCGACGAAGGGCCATATCGCCTTATCGGTGTCGGCATATCCGACCTCAGACCCGAAGACGACGCGGATCGCACGCCGGACTTACTTGATCCGGATGCCGCCAAACGCACCGATGCGGAGCGCGCAACCGACAAGATCCGAGAAAAATTTGGCCGTGACGCGATTAAGAAGGGGCGCGCCTTACGCTAGGTTATTCCGCCGCGAGAGGTATTTCTTGACGGCCAATGTCCGCAATCTGGTCGATCACATCCGTCATCAGCCTGCGGAAACTCTCAAAGTTCCCGTTGGGGCGGATATGCTGCTCGTTCATATAGAGAGATCGATCAATCTCCACCTGCACCGCATGGTGCCCGCGCGAGGGCCGCCCGTAAGCTTGGGTGATATAAGCCCCCGCAAACGGCGTGTTTCGGCTAACCCGCAAACCCGCTTCCAGGAAAATAGTCTCGATCCGCTCGACGATGTCGCCATCAGCTGCCGCGCCGAAACGGTCCCCCAACACAACCTCTGGCCTCGCTGGACCTGCCCGCGTCATAGACATCACCGCCTCATGTGGCATGGAATGGAAGTCCACCAATACTGCTCGGCCAAATGTAGACTTTGTCTGCGCCATTAGGTGGGTCAATTGTTGGTGATAGGGGTGCCAATATTTATCTACGCGAGCCTCCGCTTCCGACAAAGTCAGCTTTCCCGAATAAATCGACCGTCCATTGGCAACGACGCGGGGAATCACGCCCAAGCCCGAAGCAATTCGTGGGTTGTGAGCGGGTTTGCGAATACCTTGTACGACTGCAGGGTCCATTTCGTCATGCGCACGGTTCAGATCGAGGTAGGCCCGGGGCATCTGCGCCGCTAGGAACGGAACACCGAAATTTGGGGCGGATTCGACTAAACGGTCAACAAAAGCATCCTCAGAGGAGCGAATTTGCACTTCATCAAGGACAGATCGGCGCAAGAATTCGCGTGGATACAAGCGGCCGCTGTGAGGGCTGGCAAAGACCATGCAACTGGTCTGCACCTCTGGCAGCGTCAATCTAAAGGCGTCGTTCTTCATGCCTACTCCTGTTGCAAAGAGTATAGAGGTAAAACATGGCACTTCAAAAGCCCTTGAACCACATTCCGACTCCTTCTATAGAGCGCGGACCAATGTGCTTCGGCTGCAGCTCCTTTGCTGTGAGAAACGGTCGAAACTTGTAGGTCAGATGCGCGCTTAGCTCAGCGGTAGAGCACTTCGTTGACATCGAAGTGGTCACTGGTTCGATCCCAGTAGTGCGCACCATCTGAACGGATTTTAATTGAAGGCGCCCCGCCGCGCTGGACGAATAGGAGAAGAGACATGAAGGTTAAGAACTCACTTCGCTCCCTGAAGTCGCGCCACCGGGATTGCCGGATCGTGCGCCGCAAGGGCCGCGTTTACGTGATCAACAAAACCCAGCCTCGCTTTAAAGCCCGCCAAGGTTAATCCTTAGGGCTAAGCTAGAGCGCTTCGGTGTTTTGCTAAAAACCAAAAGGCCGCTCCTTCGGGGGCGGCCTTTTTCGTTGGGGGAGACAACTTGATGGGATCGAGGCCCAATGTCCACTGTGCGGTGTGGCTTCAACTGATCGCCGGATTTACACTCAGGGGTGGGATCCAGCTTTTCAAAGTCAACTGGGCTGACATTGCCCTCTACCGCGCATGTTTTGACCGGAACTGGCCCCTGACCCGATGGTCGCAAAATTACCCGTGACCCGGATCGCGCCAGTGCGTTGGTTCAATCGCCCAGAGTAGAAAACCTTTCGTCCCAGTGATGCGCGATCGTTCGAAGGCTTGAGCTTGTTTGGCACGCCTTTGATTTTCCAATTGAACAGCAGTTCATCGCCAACCACTCGCTTAAGTGTACCAGCATGGCCGCTGAGGCCTACTTTCGCAGCCACGTCGTCGCTAATGGCAACTTGCCGCGTAGCTGTGTCAAAATTTAACACCATTCGCCGAGGGGTCACGCCGCTATAGCCACCTGAGGGTTTAATCGAACAGGTGAAACTTTGCGCCCAAAGGGGGGTGTGCGGGAAGCTGGCCAATGCGGCGCAAATGAGAATGAAACGCATGATAACCTCCTAAAAAAACGGTTAAGTCGCACCGTAGCTAAGGATGAGGATTTTCGTAACTCACAAGTTAGACAGTCACCACTGTCGACCATCTGCTATGGTTAACCAATTGCTTTAGCGCAAGCTAAGTCCAAGCTGTTTGGCTCAGGATAGCTACTACTAAACACTTAGCAGCATCGGTCAAACATGGCTCAAAGCCCGCATCCCAACACCTCCTGGCTCCTCAACTCCGCCAATCAAAGAAGTTCTTCGGCGCGCGGGCAGTCAACCGGTCCGCTACAGCGCGCCCCATTTCTGCGGCATCCTCGATTGAAGACGTTTCAGCGTCACTCAATGCTTCCGACCCATCGGGGCGAAGAATCTCCGCACGAAATTTCACCGTACTTCCGTCCAACTCGGCCAGCCCCGCAATCGGTGTCTCGCAAGACCCGTCCAATTGCGCCAGATAGGCCCGCTCGCATGCCAGTCGCTGGCCTGTTGGCACATCGTGAATCGCCCCCAGCATCTCCGCCACACGTGCGTCGTCGCCGCGCCGCTCAATCCCGATAGCGCCTTGCGCCACCGCAGGCAGCATCTCGTCCGTATCAATCCCCGTTGCTGGCACATCGTCCATCGCCAAACGGTTCAAGCCCGCCATCGCAAGGAAGGTGCATGTCGCCACCCCCGCATCCAGTTTCTTCAGTCGCGTTTGCACATTGCCACGGAATTCCACCACATTCAGGTCGGGGCGGCGGTGCAACAATTGCGCACGGCGGCGTAGGGATGACGTCCCAACCGTCTCTCCTTGCGCCAGCTCCGCAATCCCTTTTGCCGTCATCGATACAAACGCATCACGCACATCTTCGCGCGGCAGGTAGGTGTCCAGCAGCAAACCCGAAGGCTGCTCCACCGGCATGTCTTTCATCGAATGCACCGCAATGTCGATCTTGCCCTCTAGCAGGTCATCCTCAATCTCACGGGTGAACAAACCCTTGCCGCCGATCTCTTTCAAAGGGCGGTCCAAGATCGCGTCACCCGTGGTTTTGATCACCACAACTTCAAACGCCGCCTCGGGCAAATCAAACGCCTTCATCAGCCGCGCGCGCGTCTCATAAGCCTGCGCCAGTGCAAGGGGCGATCCACGGGTGCCAATCCGCAAGGGTGAGGTCGGGGTGGGTAGGTTCAATGCCATAACCGCCTGCATAAATGGGTCACAATATCCTGACAAGCTGTCGCCTTGACATTTGCACGGCTCAGCGCGGACAAGAGGTCGCAACATAAGGAGTGTGGCGATGGCCGAGCAAAAGAAAATCATGCGTGCATTGGCAGGCGAGACGCTGGATACGCCGCCCATCTGGATGATGCGTCAGGCTGGCCGCTACCTACCGGAATATAAGGCCACCCGCGCCCAAGCCGGTGATTTCCTGTCCCTTTGCTACAATCCTGAATTGGCCACCGAGGTCACATTGCAGCCCATCCGCCGCTATGGCTTTGATGCGGCGATCCTGTTTGCCGATATCTTGCTGCTGCCCCAAGCCTTGGGCGCGGACCTGTGGTTTGTCACCGGCGAAGGCCCTCGTCTGTCCACGGTCACCACCGCAAGTGACTTCGCCAAACTCAAAGGCGCGTCCGACGTGCATGACCACTTGGCCCCAGTGTACCAAACCGTGCGCAACCTCGCGTCCGAGCTGCCCAAAGAAACCACATTGATCGGCTTCGCAGGCGCGCCTTGGACCGTCGCCACCTATATGATCGCGGGCCAAGGCACGCCAGATCAGGCACCTGCCCATAAGCTCCGCGTTGAAGACCCCGCAACATTTGACGCGTTGATTGACTTGATCACCGCCTCCACCATCGAATATCTCTCCATGCAGATCGAGGCAGGCGCCGAGGTCGTGAAACTCTTCGACAGCTGGGCAGGGTCACTGAAAGGCGATGCGTTCCAGAAATACTCCCTAGAGCCCGCCAAAAAGATCATCACGGCCCTGAAGGCCCGCCACCCAAACACCCCGATCATCGCCTTCCCACGTGAAGCAGGCGACAATTATATCGGTTTCGCCAAGGCAACTGGCGCGGATTGCGTGGCGTTGGACAATTCGGTCTCCGCCGATTGGGGCGCTGCGAACGTACAGGTAGACGGCTGCGTCCAAGGCAACCTTGCCTCGCGCCATATGGTCACCGGCGGTCAAGATCTGGTCGATGAGACCCGTGCCATCGTCAAGGCGTTCAAAGGCGGCCCGCACATCTTCAACCTCGGCCACGGCATCACACCTGATGCGGACCCTGCAAATGTGCAACTCATGATCGATACCGTGCGTGAAACGACCGCATAAGGGAATTCACTCTCTTTTCACTGGAACTTAGACCTCATGCCCCGATAATGTCGGGGCATGTTGACCCGTATCCTATTCGCGCTTTGCGCTGTATTCGCCCTATCCCTTCCAACGCTGGCCCAAGAGGCCGCGACAACAGAGGACGAGGTAACCGCCCCCGCACAAGCCGTCTCGGTTGAACCAGTCGCGCGCGACGAGGAAATCGCACAGCGGGTGGTGGAGATCATGCGCTCCACCGGATGGTACAAATTCTCTCGGGTCGAGGTAAAAGACGGCATCGTTTTCCTCGACGGGCGCACCAATAGCGACGATCATAAAGCTTGGGCGCGCGACTTAGCCTCCAAGACCCAAGATGTGGTCGCAGTGGTCAACCGCATCCAAGTCATTCAAGAAGCCAATTGGTCCTTCGCCCCCGCCCTTGCCGAGATCAAGAGTTTGGGCAGCCGTCTGATCACATCCCTGCCCCTCATTTTGCTGGCCATCGTCATTTTACCCTTCACATGGTGGTTGTCGTCTTTGGCTGCAAAAGGATTGCGGCGCTGGTTCCTTGGCGGCATCGCCTCGCCATTTTTACGCGACATCGTTGCCCGCGCGATTGCATTGCCAATCTTCCTGCTTGGGCTTTTCGTCGTCCTTCAAGTCGCGGGTCTCACGCAGATCGCGGTCTCCCTCGTAGGTGGCGCAGGGGTTTTAGGCATCGTGGTTGGTTTCGCCTTCCGCGACATTGCGGAAAATTTCCTCGCCTCCCTGCTCTTGTCCATCCGGCGCCCCTTCCGTGCCGGCGAATATATTGAGGTCACAGGCATCGGCGGCACCGTATTGTCGATGAACACACGCTCCACCGTGTTGCTCAGCTCGGAAGGGAACCACATCCAGATCCCAAATGCTGCGGTCTTTAAGAACACGATCGTCAACTACTCCGCTTCAGCAAATCGTCGGAACACGCTGGAGGTGGGCGTGGGATACGACGTGTCCGTAGCACGGGCGCAGGATATCATTCTGGAGGTCGTCAACGGACATGAGGCGGTTCTGTCAGAACCCGCCCCGATGATCTTGGTCGACAGCCTCGGCAGCTCCACTGTGAACGTCAAAGCGTACTTCTGGGTCGACGCGCACTCCTACTCAATGCTCAAGGTAAAATCCGCGTTGTTGCGTTTGGTTAAGAAAGCACTGACGGAGCATGGCGTCTCCATGCCCGATGACGCGCGTGAGGTGATCTTCCCGCAGGGCGTGCCGGTTCTGCAACTCGATGGGAAGGCCGAAGAACGAGCGCAGAAACTCGCCAGCCAAGAGATTGGCGAAAGTGCGCGCGAGGCTGCCAGTGTGGACGAATCTGCCTCGACCTCCTCGCAAGCCGAAGGAAACTTGGGCAATGAGCAGGACGAGATCGCTGAAATCGCGGCCGAGGCCATCACAGAGGACGGCGAACCCGACCTCTTGTCAGATAAGGCCTAACCTACGTCCACTTCGCCAATGGTGGCAGGCTCATCAGAACCGCATTGGCGTCGTGGCCCGTTTCTAGACCAAATTTGGTCCCACGGTCATAGACGAGGTTATACTCCGCATAGAGACCGCGATGCACCAATTGCGCCTCTTTATCGGCGTCGCTCCATGGCTCATTGCGCCGCTTCTCGGTGACCCCCACAAAGGCGGGAAGGAAGGCGCGCCCTACGTCTTGCGTGAACGCAAAGTCTGCGTCCCAGTCGCCTGTGTTCAGGTCGTCATAGAATATTCCGCCAACCCCACGCGCACGGTGGCGGTGTGGAATATAGAAATATTCATCCGCCCATTTCTTGAAGCGTGGATAGTATTCGGCGTCATGCTTGTCGCAATATTCCTTGAGCACATCATGGAAGAAACCTGTGTCTTCATCCCGCTCGATGCAAGGGTTCAAGTCCGAGCCACCGCCAAACCACCACGCATTAGGGGTCCAGAACATTCGCGTGTTCATGTGAACTGCAGGCGTCTGCGGGTTTTGCATATGCGCCACAAGGCTAATCCCCGAGGCCCAAAACCGTGGATCGGCATCCATGCCCGGAACACCACGCGCCGCCATGGCCTTTTGCGCCCGCTCGCCCAAAGTGCCGTAAACGGTTGAGGTGTTCACACCGACCTTCTCGAACACGCGCCCGCCGCGCATAACGCTCATCAAGCCACCGCCAGCATCTGATCCATCCTCCGAGTTGCGTGTGGTTTCCGTCACCTCAAACTCTCCCGCTGGTTGATCCGCAAATGGGCCTTTCGTGTGGGTCTCCTCCAGCCCCTCGAATGCGGCAACGATGTCATCGCGCAGGCTGCGGAACCATGCAGAGGCTTGGGCTTTTTTGATATCGAAATCGTCAGTCACGGGATTGTCCTATTTAATTTACGCTGTGCTAACACTTGAGGAAGACAAGTGTCACGTCCCCTAGCGCCGCAGCCGGAGTAATATCGCATCATGAAAAAGCTATTGGTACCCTCGTTAATGTTATTGGCCGCTTGCGCCACCCCACTCGAGACATGCAAGCAAAGCGCGGTTAAAGACCTACGAATCGTGCAGGCCCTAATTGAAGACACGAAGGCCACAATCGATCGTGGCTACGCTGTGCAAACAGAAACGCGCACGGTGATTTACACCAACTTTTGCATCGGAACAGGGATCGGCCATGACAGCCGGTTTAACTTTTGCAATTACTCTCACCCCGTAACAACCAAGACGCCGGTTGCCGTTGATTTAGATCAAGAGAAACGCAAACTTATATCGCTCCAACAAAAAGAAATGGAATTGAAGCGTTCAAGCCGGTTGCAGGAACAAAAATGTGAACTGCAGCACCCTCCAAGCGCATAATTCCGCGCCTTTCGACCATCTTGTACTCCAGAAGTCGTCCACCACTAGATATGGTTGAGGCACTTCAACGACACCTGTTAAGCCGTCTAAAACTAAACTGTTTTCGGATTCCAACCATTATGCTATGCGTTGTTCAAAGGTCGATGATCGGCTGAAAAAATATAAATGGGAATGCAACGTCATTCCCGAGGCAAAAATGGGCAGACGTCGTGGTTTTACGTCTTTTAAACGCAGTCCGCTTCGGACTGGTTATTCTCGTGGTATCAGCATGGGCTGGGGCATCTAACGCTGCTCCCTACGCCGCTATGGTACTTGATGCGCGCACTGGCGAAGTGCTTCACTCCCGCAATGCAGATACGCGTCTACATCCAGCGTCCTTGACGAAGATGATGACGCTGTATGTTGTCTTTGACGCGATCCGTCGCGGCGAAATCACCTTGGAAACCAAGATCAAGATTTCGCGCAAGGCAGCGGCTGAGCAACCTTCCAAGCTAGGTTTGAAGGCGGGTCAACGCATCGCGCTTCGATATCTAATCCGTGGCGCATCGGTGAAATCCGCCAATGATGCGGCTACTGCGTTGGGCGAAGCGATCTCCGGCTCTGAGGCCGCATTCGCGCGTCGCATGACCGCGATGGCCAAAGCTTTGGGCATGACGAACACCACGTTCAAAAACGCACACGGTCTAACCGAAAGCGGCCACCTGTCCACTGCGCGTGACATGACCACCCTTGGTCGCCACATGATCTACGACTACCCGCAATATTATAACCTGTTCTCCCGTCAGACGACCCATGCTGGCGTCAAACAGGTCTCCAACACCAACCGTCGCCTTTTGCAAAACTACAAAGGTGCCGACGGCATTAAGACCGGCTACACGCGCGCCGCTGGCTTCAACCTCGTGGCCTCTGCCGAGCGTGGCAACGAGCGCATCATTGCCACCGTCTTTGGCGGCACATCCTCCGCGGCTCGTAACGCCCGCGTAGCCGAACTGCTGGACATGGGCTTCAAACGCGCTCCATCCCGCGCGAAGCTAAGTAAACCTAAACGTCCTGTTCTGGGTGATATCCCTGCGGTTGAGCCTAAGGTTATCAAGGTTCAGCCAACCATCACCGCCCGCAAGGAAAGCCCGCGCCCTGCGCAACGTCCCGATCGTGCACCGACCGAGGAGTTGCTGCTGGCCATTGTCGAAAGCGTTGACAACAACGTCAGCAACTCGCGTGACGAGGTTGCAACCCGCGCGGCACAGAACCAAGCCTTGACTGGTGCGACAGTGACGCCGGTGCGCCGACCGAACAACATTGTCCAAGCCGCCATCGATACGGCGGAACCCATTCGCAAACCTGCGCAGCGCCGGATCATCACCCGTGCGTCAACATCAGGTGGGCGCCATTGGTCAATCTCTTTGGGCAAGTACACCACGCGCAACACCGCCGAACGTTTGCTGCTCAAGACTGCATTGCAGGAAATCGGCACGCTGGACGAAGCGTTGCGCAAGGTTGTGAACCGCCCACGCGGTTGGGAGGCAAACTTCGTAGGCCTCTCCCAAAGCAGTGCCACATTGGCCTGCCAACGCCTAAGCGCACGCGGTCATGAATGCGAAGTGCGCGGCCCAGGCGCGTAACAAAGCTAACCTGCTTTTAGGTCCAAGGCCGCAGCGAGCAATTGCTGCGTGTAGGGGACTTGCGGGTTGGCGAACAGAGCCTCGCTCTCGCCAGCCTCAACCACATCGCCCTGCTTCATCACCAGCACCTTATGCGACATCGCACGCACAACCTTCAGGTCGTGGCTGATGAACAGGTAGGCCAGCCCGTACTTCTTCTGCAGATCGCGCAATAGCTCTACAATCTGCACCTGCACGGTCATGTCCAAGGCACTTGTCGGCTCATCCAGAACCACCACTTTCGGGCGCAGGATCATGGCGCGCGCAATGGCGATACGTTGGCGTTGCCCACCCGAAAATTCGTGCGGGTAGCGGTGCATCATCTCGGGCTTCAACCCGACTTCGGTCATGATTTCGGCCACCATCTCGCGGCGGTCACGCCCCTCGTCGGTTCCGTGGACGCCCAAACCCTCGGCGATGATCTGCTCTACCGTCATACGCGGCGACAACGACCCGTAGGGATCTTGGAACACGATCTGCATGTCCGCACGCAGCGGGCGCAGATCAGCGGACGATAGCCCTTGGATATCGCGCCCCTCAAACTGGATCGCCCCTTGGCTAGAAATCAGGCGCATAATCGCCAATGCCAACGTGGTCTTGCCAGAGCCGGATTCGCCCACAATACCAAGCGTCTCCCCTGCCCGCACGGACACGCTTGCGGCATTCACCGCTTTGACGTGCCCCGTGGTGCGTTTCAGCAAGCCCGTTTGGATTGGGAACCAAATCCGCAAATCCTCTGTCGATACCATTTCTGTTGCACCCGCTGGAACGGGATCAGGAATGCCGGTGGCCTCCGCCTCCAATAACAGCTTGGTGTAAGGGTGTTGCGGGTTGTCGAAAATCTCGGCCGTGGGGCCTGTCTCAACAATCTCACCGTGTTGCATCACGCAGACGCGGTCGGCGATCTTGCGGACCACGCCAAGGTCATGAGTGATGAACAGCAGCGACATCTTCTCGCGGGTTTTCAGCTCCGCCAGAAGGTCAAGAATCTGCGCCTGAATGGTCACATCCAACGCCGTTGTCGGCTCATCCGCGATCAGCAATTCCGGCCCGTTGGCCAGCGCCATCGCGATCATGACACGTTGGCGTTGCCCACCCGACAATTGGTGCGGGTAGCTCGACAGGCGCTTCTCTGCGTCGCGAATGCCAACCTTCTCCAGCAACTCAATCACCCGCGCCTTTGCGGCGGCCCCGCGCAAGCCTTGGTGCAGGCTCAGGCTTTCGGTGATCTGCTTTTCCAACGTGTGAAGCGGGTTCAGCGAGGTCATCGGTTCTTGAAAGATAAAGCTGATGTCGTTGCCGCGCACCTGGCGCAACTCTCGCTCGGAAGCCGCAGACAAGTCGCGCCCGTCATAGGTAATGCCACCGGTCACCGTTGCGCTGTCAGGCAACAATTGAACCGTCGACAGGGCCGACACCGACTTGCCAGAGCCGGATTCGCCCACCAAGGCCACGGTCTCGCCGCGATCCACATGAAAGCTCACGCCCTTCACGGCTTCGGTCACTTCGCCGTCTTGGCGGAAGCTTACTTTCAGGTCTTTGACGTCCAGCAACACGCTCATTGAAAGGTCTTTCTGGGGTCAAATGCGTCTCGGACGCCTTCAAAGATGAACACCAACAGCGACAGCATTACTGCGAATGTCGTGAAGGCGGTGAAGGCCAGCCATGGCGCTTGTAGGTTCTGTTTGGCTTGCAAGGTCAGCTCCCCCAGTGATGGGGCGGAGGACGGCAATCCAAAACCAAGGAAGTCGAGCGATGCCAACATCCCGATGGTCCCCGTCACGATAAACGGCAAGAACGTCAACGTGGCGACCATTGCATTGGGCAGCATGTGGCGGAACATGATGGTGGTGTTTGACACGCCCAGCGCCCGTGCGGCGCGAACGTATTCAAAGTTGCGCGCCCGTAAGAACTCCGCGCGCACAACGCCAACCAATGCAGGCCAGCCAAAGAGGATCGACAAGAACACCAGTAGCCAGAAACTTCGCCCCAGAATGGCGAACATGATGATGATCACATAGAGGCTCGGTGTCGCACCCCATATCTCCAGAACGCGCTGGAAAATCAGGTCCGTGCGCCCCCCAAAGAAGCCTTGCACCGCGCCAGCGGCAATGCCGACGATGGCCGACACCATCGTCACCACCAACGTAAATACAATCGACAGCCGGAAGCCGTAGATCACCCGCGCCGCCACGTCGCGCGATGTATTGTCGGTGCCCAGCCAGTTCATCGCGTCAGGGGCGGCCGGCGCGGTGCCTGGGCGGTCCACAATTGTCGTGTAGCTAAACGGGATGATGGGCGAGATGATCCAACCCTGCTCCACGGCCTCACCATTGAACGTACCCGTGGCCGCCTCTTCCATCACGGCTTCTGGGTCGTCCCAACAATCTTCGATGCCGCCAGTCTTGATCAAACACTGAATCTCGATGTCGCGGTACACCGCCTCGGTCCTCAAGTCCCCGCCAAAGGCCGTCTCAGGATAAAAACTGGTGATCGGAGTGAACAACTCGCCGCGATACTTGATCAAGACCGGTTTGTCGTTGGCGATCAGTTCAGCACATAGCGACAATCCAAACAACACGGCGAAAATCCACAAGGACCAAAATGCGCGGCGGTTACGCTTGAAGTTGCTCCAGCGGCGTTCGTTGAGCGGGGATAGCTTCATGTCTCGCGGCTTTCAAAGTCAATGCGCGGGTCTACGAAGATGTACATCAGGTCCGACAAAATGCCGACGATCAACCCGATCAACCCAAAGAAATAGAGCGTTCCAAAAACCACCGGATAGTCCCGCGCTACCGTCGCCTCGAACGCCAAGCGGCCCAATCCATCCAGCGAGAAGATCGTCTCGATGATCAGGGACCCCGACAAGAAGATGCCCAAGAATAGGCTTGGGAAGCCCGCAATCACGATCAACATCGCGTTGCGGAAAACATGTCCGTACAGCACACGCCCTTCCGACAGGCCCTTGGCCTTGGCCGTGACGACATATTGCTTTTTGATTTCATCCAAGAACGAGTTCTTGGTCAGCAAGGTCAGGGTCGCGAAGGCCGCAATGGTTGATGCTATGACGGGTAAGGCGATGTGCCACATATAGTCCAATACCTTCCCAACTGCGCTGAGTTGGTCGAAGTTGTTGGACGTCAAGCCACGCAATGGGAACCACTGGAAGTAGGACCCCCCCGCGAAAAGAACCAGTAACACGATGGCAAACAGAAAACCCGGAATGGCGTAGGCCACAATGATCAGCGCCGACGTCCACGTGTCGAAGCTTGATCCGTCGCGGATGGCCTTGCGAATGCCCAGAGGGATGGAAATCACATAGGCGATCAAGGTCGACCAAAGCCCTAGCGTGATAGACACGGGCATCTTTTCCCAAACCAAATCCAACACGCCGACGGAGCGGAAGTAACTCTCGCCAAAGTCGAACCGCAGGTAGTTCCACATCATGTTCAAGAACCGCTCCACGGGCGGTTTGTCGAAGCCGAATTCCTTTTCCAGCTCAGCGATGAATTCAGGCGGAAGCCCCCGTGCCCCGTCATATTTGGATTCAGATCGCGATGCCTCGAATTCGCCGCCACTTGGACCGCCGGATATGCCCTGAAGCACATCTCCTTCACCCTCTATCTGGGCAAGGATTTGCTCAACAGGCCCACCGGGGACGAACTGCGTCAACGTGAAGTTAACGATCATAATCCCGATTAGCGTTGGTATAACCAACAGCAGTCGTCTTAATATGTATGCGCCCAAGGTCTTTTTCCTGACTTAACGAAGGGCGCCAGAGGCCTTCAGCCGCTCCGCGGCCTCTGCATCGTACCACCAAAAATCGTATATACCTACGGCAAGCGGCGGTAATTCCTCGGGATGCCGGAATACGTCAAAGTATGCAACCCAGTTGTCCTTCTTGTACCACTGCGGAATTGCAAACCCGATGGACCGCAACACCCGATCCATCGCATGTACCGACGTGCGCAATTCATCGAGCGTGTCGGCAGCAATGACCTTGGGAATGAGCGCATCAACTGCAGGGTCCCTCAGGCGCATCAGGTTGCGTGAGCTGCTGTCCGCCGTCTTGGACGAGAACCACGCCCCTAACCCAATTGACGGCTCTGAGTTCATGCTTATGCGCTGATTTGCCAGGTCAAAGTCGCCTTTACGCCGACGCTCCACATATTGGGCAGTGTCCACCCGCTCCAGATCGGCCTGAATGCCGATTGCTTTCAAGTTGTCGATGAATGGGTTTACGATGCGGTCATACAGCGGATTGAATTGGATGACGTTCAAGGTCAGCGCCTCTCCGTCTTTACGTCGCACTCCATCGCCACCAACCTCCCAACCGGCCTCATCAAGCAATTTTGAAGCACGCCGCAACACTTTTCGCGAGGGGCGGTTTTTACTGTCATCATGCACAAAGGGCATCGCGACTTCGTCTGTCAAAATGCTCTCCGCCAGAAGCCCTTCATCAACCAGCGGCTGCAACAATGCGATTTCCTCAGGCGTCGGCGCACCTTGCGCAGCTAACTCGCTGTTTGGCCAAAAGGACTTTGGACGCTCGTACAGCCCGAAGAACAAGGCCTTGTTGGACCACTCAAAGTTAAACAGCAGGGATACTGCCTCGCGAACCTTCGGGTCTTGCCACTTCTCGCGGTCAAGATTGAACACAAACGACAGCGCCTCTCCCACGTCTCCGTCTGAAATGCTCTCTTGCTTCACATCACCACTGAGCACTGCGGGGAAATTGTAACCGGTCGCCCAATCTTTTGGGTCGGTTTCCGATTTCAACAGGTACTCGCCCGATTTAAACGCCTCAAATGCGGCGGAGCGGTCCGCGAAATATTCGATCCGAATGCGGTCAAAATTGTTGCGGCCCTTGTTGAAAGGGATGTCATTGCCCCAGTACTCTGGGTTGCGCGCGTAGATCACCTGGCGGTTATAGTCGAAGCTATCCAGCACATAGGCTCCCGTGCTCAAGAACGGGCGGTCAGAGCTCTTGTCCAACCGAATATCGTTCTCTTCAAACCAAGCTTTCGAGAATGCTACCGTTCCACCTGCAAAGGTCACGCGGTCCCGTTTGGATGCGGCCTCGTTAAAGGAAAATTTGATCCGGTAAGGGTTAATGACTTCAACCTTGTCAATAAACCCCTCCACGATTCGGCGGTATTCTGAGATGCCCTGCTCCAAGAACAGGTTAAAACTGAACGCAATGTCCTCTGCCGTCATCGGCGTGCCATCGGAAAATGTAACGTCCTTACGTAGGTTGAACGTCACAAAGGACAGATCTTCAGGGTATTCAAGCGTCGTACACATGAAGCAGTAGACGCCATAAGGGTCATCCGCCGTGCTCGTCAGAACGCTTTCGCTGCCGATGGTGTTTAGGGCCGCAGGAACGCCGTCACGCGCATATTGGTTGAAGCTGTCAAAGTTGCCCAAGGCCCAAGTCGACACCTCGCCCCCCTTGGGCGCGTTCGGGTTCACATAATCTAGATGCGGAAAATCGGGGCCGTATTTCAGCTCCCCGAAGTTGGAATATCCGTGTGAAATTGTGACGTCTTGCCCGCGCGCGGCGGTCACCGAGGTCAATGTGGCCGCGACCAACAACAGACCAGCGCCCATCCACTTCATCCGGCCATTGGGCTGGGTGCGCGTTTTCGCAAGGGCTTGAAGCTGGCGGTTCGTCATATTGATACTCCTGAGATCGTTATTCTTGCGAAACTAGATTGTTAAACAACAGAAGTTGGTTTTCCCCAACAATCAAGCCCGATTGCGCAATTGTGAGCGGATGAGATCAATTGAGACGAAAAAGACCGCCCCATAGGGACGGTCCTTAGTCATTCAATTGTCGAGCTTGGCTTAACCGCCGATTGTCTCAAGATACGCAATGATGTTCGCGCGATCCGTGACTTTCGGCAGGCCCTTGAAGCCCATCTTGGTGCCAGGGGCGTATGCTTTAGGGTTCTCAAGGAACGCCTGCAGTTGGTCGTGGGACCAAACGCCGTCCTTCTCCAGCAGCACATCAGAGTAGCCATAGCCATCTACAGCGGCGATTTCGCTATTCACGATGCCGTACAAGGACGGGCCTGTGCCGTTCGCGCCTTCGTCCAGTTTGTGGCAAGCTTTACACTTGGAGAAAACTTTGGCGCCTTTTTCAACGTCCGCGTCGCCCATCATCACCGCGAAGTCTACTTCTACGACTTCTTCGGCTGGCTCATCGCTCGCGGTTTCGACCTCAACGACGTAACCTTGCACGTGCTCTTCATGGCCATGGCCGCCTTCGCCGCCGTGGTAAATAATGTCGGCAGCCCAGCTACCCAGCAAAAATACCAGAAGCGTTCCGCAAACCGCACCCAGAACTTTGGTCATCGTCATCGTGTCAAACATGTCTATCTCTCACCCGTTTGGCGTTTGGGCGGTATCTATCGCCTTCCCATATGGTTCCGCAAGGGCTAGACACCGCGACTAAATGCCTTTTTGTGGAAAATGCATCATGTCTAAGAAAATCGCCTTCCAAGGAGAGCTCGGGGCCTATTCCCATGAGGCCTGTGTTCATGCACGCCCCAATATGGAGCCATTGCCCTGCACCTCTTTCGACGACGTCATCAATGCCGTGCGCACTGGCGCGGCTGATTTGGCCATGTTGCCGGTGGAAAACACCACATATGGACGAGTTGCTGACATTCATCGGTTGCTGCCAGACTCAGGCCTGCACATCATCGACGAGGCCTTCGTGCGCGTTCGCATCTGCCTGATGGCCAACAAAGGAACCGCGCTTGACACTATCAAGACCGTACGCGCCCATCCCGTGTTGATCCCGCAAAGCCACAAATACCTCACCGCACGCGACATTCGCGGCGAATCTGCGGTCGACAGTGCAGGTGCGGCGGCAGACCTTGCCGCTAACCCCGAAGCTGGTATCGGCGTGCTGGCCTCCAAAATGGCGGCGAAAACCCATGGCCTTGATGTCCTCGCTCACGACATTGAGGACAATGACACCAACACCACGCGCTTCTTGATCATGTCGCCCAAGGCCAATATGACCCGTCGCGGCGAGACCCACATGCTGACGTCCTTCGTCTTCAACGTGCGCAACATTCCTGCGGCGCTTTACAAAGCGATGGGCGGCTTCGCGACCAATGGCATCAACATGACCAAGTTGGAAAGCTACATGGTTGACGGTGAATTCACCGCGACGCAGTTTTACGCCGATATAGCCGGGCACCCCGACGATGAGGACGTCCAGCGCGCCATGGAGGAGTTGGAGTTCTTCACCTCCGAGATCAAAATCCTAGGCACCTACCCCGCAGCCTTCGCGCGGGACTGATCCATGCAACCGCGCCCTAAACTCGGGGCCATTGCGGTGGTCATCCACGATGATCATGTGCTGCTGGTTCAACGCCGAAACCCGCCAAACGCGGGCCAATGGGGCTTTCCCGGCGGACATGTAGAGCTTGGCGAGACTGCACTCCAAGCCGCCACGCGCGAATTGCTAGAAGAAACCGGCGTTGTTGCGACGGCTGACGCCTATCTCACAAATGTCGACGTGATTATTCGCGGACCTGACGGGGCGGTGCAGCACCACTACTTACTCGCGGCAGTTCAATGCACCTATGTATCCGGTGCGCCAAAGGCCGATGACGATGCAATGGATGCGGCATGGGTCGCAATCAACGACGTTCTGACAGATAGCCGCCCCATGTCACGAGATGTAGATACTGTGCTGCAACTGGCCTTGGATCGCGCCTAAACATTCCGGAAAGTGGGTTAGGCGCCGGTGGTGCGCAGACCCTTTTTGTGGCGCTCTTCCAGATCGCTCGCGAAATGGGCAATTCTGGTTTTGTAGCGACGGTTCAGCGTGTTTCTTGCAAGTTTTGCCGATTGCATGATCAAACGCGCCGATAGCGTTTGCGGCTTCACGTCCAACTCAATCCGCATGCGGGTCCGTGTGCGCGACATGGCAACGAGCTCCACCAGAAAGGTCGCGGCCATGTTGTTGGTTTTCACGTCGAACAGCATTTGGTTCGGGCGGTCATACTCTACAAGCTTCACCTCAAACTGGCGGTTCTTGCCGCGAACTTCGGCGCGTGCTTTCCATGACATCCCGACACCATTGCTGGTCAACTTATCCGTCCGCGATACGTCCGCGCCATGGCGCAAGATTGCGCGCTCAAACCCGTCGAAGTCCGACAGAAGTTGAAACACGTCATCGATAGGAATTTCCAGATCTTCCTTGGTGGAAAACTTCATGTCGGCCCGTTCATCATTTGTTAAGGGTTAGTCTAATGTATCTTGCAGCCAGTTAAGCAATAGGAAATGCGCAATCGCGCCTTTGCGAGCAGGTTTCATTTTCGGATTGTTGCCCGCAAACGTCTCCATCATCTCTTCTCGCGTGACCCACATGGCGTCTTCGATCTCTTCGGGGTCAATTGTGATATCGGTGCTGGTCGCGTGCCCATGACATCCAAACATTAAGGACGCGGGAAAAGGCCACGGCTGGCTGGACAGATACTCTACTTGTCCCACCTCTACGCCAGCCTCTTCCAAGGTCTCACGACGCACGGCTGCTTCAATCGTCTCGCCCGGCTCTACAAAGCCCGCCAAGCAGGAATACATACCCTCCGGCCATCCGGGGGAGCGGCCCATCAGCACCGAGTTTCCATGCGTAATCAACATGATAACCACGGGATCGGTGCGCGGGAAGTGATGCGCTCCGCACACCGCACAATTTCGCTGCCACCCTGCCATCGAGATGTGGCTTTCACCGCCACATCGCGCACAAAACCCGTGTGTTTCATGCCAGCTCAAAACCGCCTTCGCCGTTGCAATCAGTTCCGCGTTTCTAGCGTTGAGATGGGTCATCATCCCGCGCAGCTCCGAGAACTTTACGTCCTCCGGCAAGCCCGGGAAGTGCTGTTCTGACGCGTCAATAAATGCCCCAACCGTGTCCAGATCTCCCTCCGGCTCCCAGCCAGAAATATCGCGGGCAAAGCGGGCAATACCATCGTCCAGCCCTAGAAAGATGGGGGCCTCGTCGGCATGTTCAAAAATTGGATGGGTGTGGGATTGCCAGGCCGGCTGGTCGCGGTCTTCTCCTGCGATCAGGAGTTTTCCACGCCAAATCGGTAACACGCCAGTGTCCGGTTTGGCTAACATCGATGCCAAAGCATCAGCGTCCCCACGCAAATGCGCGGCTCTCTCTAACCCAGAGCTACCAAAAGTAACCGTTTCCGCGAGTTTCATTCGATACCCTCATTACTGCTCTAAAGCTTTTGTCATGCACGGACCAAGTTGGCAAACCTTGCGTTCTCAAGAATCTGTGCCTATATCGGCCTTGAGGGGTTGGCGCGGGCAAGTGCCTCGCCAACCTGGTCAGATCCGGAAGGAAGCAGCCACAACGAGCCCCACTTGGGTCGATGTCCAACCTCTCACCTACCGCCATGTGCCTTGGCCGTGTCGCAAGATATTATTTATATAATCCGCGACCAAATCTACGACTTTAATTCTCGGGGCATTCCCAGTGCTACGCAAAATCATTATTGCTGTTCTTTTCACTCTCTTCGCGGCCTCCTTGATTGTAGCCTTCGTCCCGATTCACAACGGGTCCGTTGAGGTACAACCAACCCAACTGATCGACCCGCCACAGCCTCAACCTTTCACAGAAATTGATGGCGCGGCGCTTTCGGTGCCACATCCTGGGGTCGCCACGTATTCAGCGGATACATCCTTAGGTCGCAAACACTACTTCATAGATGGCATCCGCCCACGCAGCTTTATCGCTTACAAAGGCCGTTCAGCCACCGAGAACGCCCCTGCCGTCATTTTGCTCCATGGTGCGGGCCGCAACGGGTACTCCTTGGTCGAGATGTGGAAAGAAACCGCTGACAAAGAGGGGCTGTTGCTGTTGGGCCTGAACGCCAAATTCGGGGGATGGAAGGTAAATGACGCAAAAGCCGTCCTCAGCCTTATCCCGCAAGCCCAAAAGCACTACGGCATAGACACCGATAACATCTTGCTGTTCGGCCATTCCGCGGGCGCCATCATGTCGCAAGTGTTTGCCAACCGCATCAACGGCCCATGGCGCGCCGCCGCGACACACGGGGGCTACGCTATGCCAAACTCCTTCATCCCGATTGAGGGCGGCGTTCCCATCCGCGCTTACCTAGGGTCCAGCGATCAAATTTTTTACCCCGTGGCCGCACGGGAGACCGCTCAAAGCATGGCCCAAAATGGCCATCCATCAGAGCTGGTCTTAATCCCACACCACACACATTGGTTCTACAAAATCGGGCCCTCCATCGCCAAAGACACTTGGGCGTGGTTTGCCCAGCTTGAGCGCTAAAAGCCGCTATCTCTCGACAGTTAACTCAGCCGCTGAGAGACAGTCTTTGGTGGACCTTATCTTGTTGGCGAATTAGGTTTCCAGAACACTCGAATCCAAGGACACAACATGAGCGATACCACAAACAGCGGCTATCAGGTTCTGGCGCGTAAATACCGCCCCGCCACCTTTGCCGATCTGATCGGTCAGGACGCCATGGTCCGCACGCTCAAAAACGCCTTTGAGGCGGGCCGCATCGCGCAGGCCTTCATCATGACGGGGATTCGCGGGACAGGTAAAACCACCACCGCGCGGATCATTGCCAAGGGGATGAATTGCACCGGCGTTGATGGCACCGGCGGCCCCACAACTGAGCCTTGCGGCGTGTGTGATAACTGCGTCGCTATCTCCGAAGGCCGCCACGTTGATGTCATGGAAATGGACGCCGCCTCTCGTACTGGTGTGGGCGACATCCGCGAAATCATCGACAGTGTGCATTACCGCGCGGCCTCCGCCCGCTACAAAATCTACATCATCGATGAGGTGCACATGCTGTCGACCTCCGCCTTCAACGCCTTGTTGAAGACGCTGGAGGAGCCGCCCGAGCACGTCAAATTCATCTTCGCCACCACCGAAATTCGCAAGGTGCCGGTCACGGTCTTGTCGCGCTGCCAACGCTTCGATCTACGCCGCATTGAGCCCGAGGATCAAATCGCCCTGCTACGCAAAATCGCGACGGCAGAGGGCGGTGAAATCTCGGACGAAGCCCTTGCCCTGATCACCCGCGCCGCCGAAGGCTCCGCCCGTGACGCGCAATCCCTGCTGGATCAGGCCATCAGCCACGGCGCAGGGGAAACCACCGCCGTTCAGGTCCGCGCCATGCTTGGCCTTGCGGATCGTGGCCGTGTGCTGGACCTGTTCGACCTGATCATGAAGGGCGACGCCGCAGGCGCGTTGCAAGAACTCAGCGCGCAATATGCCGATGGGGCCGACCCTATGGCCGTTCTGCGCGATCTGGCGGAAATCACCCATTGGGTCAGCGTCATCAAAATTACGCCTGAGGCCGTAGATGATCCCACCGTCGGCCCTGACGAGCGCACACGCGGCGCCACTATGGCAGAGGCTTTGCCCATGCGCGCCATGTCTCGTATGTGGCAATTGCTGCTGAAGGCGCTTGAAGAAGTCGCCGCAGCACCCAACGCAATGATGGCCGCCGAGATGGCGATCATTCGCCTCACCCATATGGCCGACCTGCCATCTCCCGAAGAACTGGTCCGCAAGCTGCAAGACACGCCGCCGCCCCCCGCGCCAACAGGTGGCGGTAGCGGCGCTGCAGCCCCGCAAGGCGGCATGACAACGGCGCGCGCACAAACAACCACGCAATCGGTGCCCGCCGGTGGTGGCACGTCAGCCGCCCTTGATGTGCGGGCAGAAAATGCGCTCGCGCAATACCCGACCTTCACCCAAATCGTCGCCCTGATCCGCACCAACCGCGACATGAAGCTGCTGGTCGAGGTCGAAGGCTACGTGCAACTCGCCCATTACTCTCCGGGCCGTATCGAATTCGTCCCCACCCATGACGCCCCCCGCGATCTCGCCTCCCGCCTAGGCGCGCGTTTGCAGCAATGGACCGGCCAACGCTGGGCCGTCACCGTGGTCAACGAGGGTGGCGCAGCTACCCTTGCGGCCGAACGCGACGCCGAGGCCAACGCCCTCAAAGCCGAAGCCACCGAACACCCGCTTATGCAGGCCACTCTGCAGGCCTTCCCCAGCGCTAAGATTATCGACATCCGCACCGCAGCCGATCTGGTGCAAGAGGCCGCCGTCGAGGCCCTCCCCGAGGTCGAGGACGAATGGGACCCCTTCGAGGAAGACTAATCACACCCGCTTGCGCCCCCAGCGCTCTGCGGGCCATACACACCTAAATTATATCGACACAATGGAGACACTCAGATGCTCAAAGGACTTGGCAACCTCGGCGATATGGCCGGAATGATGAAAAAAGCCAAAGAGATGCAGGACAAGATGGGCCAGATGCAGGATGACCTGCAAAACATCGAAGTCACGGGCGAAAGCGGCGCAGGTCTGGTCAAAGCCAAGGCAAACGCCAAAGGCACGTTGACCGCCCTCGATATCGATCCATCAATCTTCCACCCAGATGAGAAAGAGGTCGTCGAAGATCTGATCCTTGCCGCCATCAAGGATGCTCAAACCAAGGCAACTGAAAAAGCAGCCTCCGAGATGAGCAAGCTCACGGAAGAAATGGGCATCCCCGCAGGTATGAAGCTCCCCTTCTAGGCATCATTGCTTCCTAAATACCTCCGCCGGAGGCTCCGACCGCAGCAAAAGGCGCGATCATTTGAGTAGCACAAAAGACATCGATGCATTGATCGAGATGATGGCCAAGCTCCCTGGGCTTGGCCCCCGCTCGGCCCGTCGCGCAGTGTTGCATATGATCAAAAAACGCGCGCTGCTGATGGTGCCTCTGGCCGACAGCTTGCAAGGGGTCGCCGCCACCGCGCGCGAATGCCTCAACTGCGGCAATATCGGCACATCCGATCTGTGCGATATCTGCACCGCCGATAAACGCTCCAATGGTGAAATCTGTGTGGTTGAGGACGTGGCCGATCTCTGGGCGATGGAACGCTCCGGCGTCTTCAAAGGCCGCTACCATGTATTGGGCGGCACGCTCTCGGCGCTCGACGCGATCGGCCCCGATGAGTTGCGCATCCCCAAGCTCATGGACCGCGTCACCAATGAGGGCATCCGCGAGGTCATCCTCGCCCTCAATGCCACTATCGATGGTCAAACAACCGCGCATTACATCGCCGGTGAATTGGAAGTACGCGGCGTCCAAGTGACCTCTCTGGCCCAAGGCGTCCCCATTGGCGGCGAGTTGGACTACCTCGACGACGGCACCATCTCGGCGGCTCTCAAGGCCCGTAAAGCACTCTGATCAATCAGTCGTAGCTGCGCTGATCTTCGATCACCAAACCATCATTGGGCAGGCTACCAACCGACACCACTTCAACAGCACCCTTCAGCTTCAAAACACTTGCAACAGAGGCGCTGTAATCCACAGCTTCGCTGTTCGCTTCGATCAAGACACGCATCGTGTCCATCTCGCCTTCACGCCCCGCAATAACCCGCGCCCGCGCAATCTCTGGATGCTTCGCTACCAAATCCGCAACCTGCTCGGGACGCACAAACATGCCCTTGATCT
The DNA here is from genome assembly GCF_039974535.1 of Litoreibacter sp. Taxonomy (GTDB): domain Bacteria; phylum Pseudomonadota; class Alphaproteobacteria; order Rhodobacterales; family Rhodobacteraceae; genus Litoreibacter. The sequence goes on from NZ_JBDWIU010000014.1 coordinate 35,501, forward strand.
TAGTCGTCTGATCCGCGCGCCCCATCCAGCCTTTGATCCGCATATTGGTGCGCCCGCAAGGCGACACCCCTGCCATAACCGCGCTCATGTCGCCGGTGGCAAACCGGATCAGTGGGTAGTCAGGGTTAAGCGAGGTCACAACAACCTCCCCCACCTGCCCCACGGCCACTGGCTCCCCCGTGCCCGGTGTCACGATCTCCACAATCACGCCTTCGTCGACGATCATGCCTTCCATTGCCTCAGACTCGAACGCGACATTGCCCAAATCGGCGGTGGCATAGCACTGAAGGCAAGAAATGCCGCGATCCGCATAGGCTTGGCGCAACGACGGGAACAACGCTCCGCCCCCAACAGCCGCCTTGGTAAAACCCAAGACCTCGCCCATCTCGTCGGCCTTCTCCAAGATCACGTTCAGATAATCTGGCGTCCCCGCATAGGCCGTCGTCCCCAAGTCCTTCGCCGCACGCACCTGCAATTCGGTCTGCCCAGTCCCCGCAGGCAGCACACGCGCACCTACAGCCCGCGCGCCGTTCTCAAACATCATCCCCGCAGGGGTCAGGTGGTAGCCAAAGCAGTTGTGCACAATATCAGACGCGCCAATGCTGCAGGCGTTCAAGAACCGCCCAAACCGCCACCAGTCATGCCCCACCCCGCCCGGCTCATAAATCGGCCCGGGGGATTGGAACACATGCGTCACCTCGCCCACATGCATCCCGCCAAAGGGCGGCTGCGCCTTTTGCTTTGCCGACAACTCCGCTTTGCGCAGAACAGGCAAACCAGACAACTCCGCCACACTTCCCAGCTTCACGCCAATCGCATCCAACGCGGCCAATTGAGCCGCTTCCCGCGCGTCAGCGCTACGGGTCTCTAGGTCATCAAAGAATCCCACGGCTCATCTCCATTTGGTTCAAAATACTCAAAATTTAGGACAACCAGCGCTTGCGGCGGCGGTAGCTGCGCACGTCTCGAAATGACTTCCGGCCCTCGTCCGACATCCCAAGGTAGAACTCCTTCACGTCGGGGTTCTCACGCAGCTCGGCGGCGGGGCCATCCATCACCACGCGGCCCGATTCTAGAATGTAGCCATAATGCGCGAACCGCAGCGCCACGTTGGTGTTCTGCTCCGCCAGCAGGAAGGACACGCCTTCTTGCTCGTTCAGCGATTTAACAATCCCAAAAATCTCTTCCACCAACTGTGGGGCCAGCCCCATCGACGGCTCATCCAGCAAAATCGTTTCCGGCTTGGCCATCATCGCGCGGCCAATGGCCACCATCTGCTGCTCCCCGCCCGAGGTGTAGCCCGCCTGCGAGGTCCGCCGTTCTTTCAGCCGCGGGAAATACTGATACACCTTCTCCAGATCAGCCGACACGGCACCGCGCCCGTCAGACCGCGTGTAGGCCCCAGTCATCAGGTTCTCTTCAACGGTCAGGTGCTCAAAGCAGTGGCGCCCCTCCATCACCTGAATGACCCCGCGCTTCACCATGTCCGCAGGGTCCAGTCCCGCGATATGGTCGCCGCGGTAAACAATCGCCCCTTTGGTCACTTCGCCCCGCTCCGAGTGCAGCAGGTTCGACACCGCCTTCAGCGTCGTGGACTTACCCGCGCCGTTGCCGCCCAACAGGGCCGTGATCCCGCCCTTGGCCACCTTCAAGGACACGCCTTTCAACACCAAAATGACGTGGTTATAAATCACCTCAATGTTGTTCACCTCTAACAGGGTGTCGGTCTCGCTGTTGTCCAACATGTCTAGCCTTTCCTAATACTCGTCTGCCAAGGCGCGGAGCTCTTCAGATGTCATGAAATCGACCGGTGCGGTCTTTCCCAATTCTAAACCTGCATCAAACAATGCAGTCGTCACGCAGCGATCAAAGGTGCCTACCGCCTCGCTGGTCGGGCAGATTTCCTCTACCGCGACGTCGGCAATAACGCCTTTCACGTTCCAGTCGTCGTTGTCTTCTGCAAACGTCAGGGTCTCGTTGATCGAATCCCGCAACACCTCATCAGCAAGGGTAAATAGCGACCGCTCGGCGTACCCAAACAGGCTGTCTTTCACGGGTTCCGCTGGGGCCCTTAACGACCCATTAATGACGATGGTCGCGTTCACTTGGACGTCTCGACCGGTCTGCTGCGCCACAATCACACGGGCGGATTCAATCGCGCGCAGGAACACTTGGTCGCGCAGCCCGCCATCCACATACAATGTGCCGTCTATATTTCGGGGCGGAAACGCCCCCGGTATCGCAGCAGAGGCCAACATAACTTCCGCCATGCAGTCGCGACGTTCGCTCATGGGTCGCACCGCGCTTGCGATCTCACCCAAATCGAACACCTGTGCGCGGGTCGTATCAAGGTTGGTCGCCATCACTAAAAGTCGCGCGCCCGTCCGGTGACGCTCCGCAACCCCTGCAATCAGGTCGTCAGTCAGCAATGTCTTCAACAATCTCTCCAGTGGCTCCGCACTGAAAAATGACGATGATGATGGTAAAGAAAGTACGCCGCGACGGGTGTACACGCCGTCTTCATGAAGCCCCCTAAACACGTCCAGCGCCTGATCACTCGAACTCGCGGTGAATGCGACAGGGGCCAACATGCCGCCCGCGCTCACACCTGTGACAAGGTCAAATTCGGGGCGCGGCGTTTTCGGGTTCTGCGACCAGCCACGCAAAAATCCTGCGCCGAAGGAGCCATATTGCCCACCGGCAGATAGTGCCAAAACATCGATCTCAATCGGTGGTTGCGCCTTGCGCCTTACTGGGGCGGGGGCGCGCCGGACTTGCTCTTGCACGGATTGCTGTAACGCGTCGGCCATGCTGGGTGCGAAGGCCTCGTCGGTCACCGCCATGCTGGCACGATGTTGCGTATCTGTCGGATCAAAGGCTGATTGCGTCACCAGCCCCGCGCCCTCAATCGGCAACTCGCAACTCAACCCTGCACCTCGGTCCAACGCGCAGCCTGCAAGCCCAATAAGTAGGGCTGCAACGACAATGGATTTAGGGACAAGATTCATAGATGCCTTCGCGCGGATGTATTGGTCAGTTCTATATAAATATTCAGCCGCCACACAAGTCGCGCAGCGGCTGAATATCGTTGTTTACTTACAGCCTGCTTCGATGCCGGCTTCCGTTGCAAATGCTGCACTGTCGTCGTTGATTAGGGTCTGAATCACGTCTTGGTCGGATCCCTCATACCCTGTGATCAATGACCACTCTTGCGCAGCCGCGTCCCATTGCGCCACAGCACCAAGCCCGTTGCCGCCGTGGTTTTGGCACGACACGCTGAACTCTGGGCCAAAGCCCGGAAGGCCAATCGCCGCCATTTTTGCCTCGGTGATTTCCAAGGCTTCCATGCCGTCGCGCATCATGGCTGGGGTGATTTCTTTCTCACCTGACAGCTCTTGAGCGGTCTTGGCGGCCTCAGCTGCCAACATCGCCGCGTACATGCCACGGTTGTACAACGCAGTGCCCAATTGGTCGCCCGCACCGGCAGCTTTGCCAGCATCGAGTACGTATTTACGCAGATCATCATACAGCGGGTAGTCATCGCCCAAGTTGTGGAACGTCAGCGCCTTGTAGCCGTTGGCTTTGTCGCCAGCTGGAAGCACGTCGTTCTCGGAACCAGACCACCAGATGCCAATGAAGTTCTCCATTGGGTAGCGGATGTTAGCCGCCTCTTGAATCGCCACTTGGTTCATAACGCCCCAGCCATACATGATGACATTGTCAGGCTTCTCACGGCGAATTTGCAGCCATTGCGACTTTTGCTCTTGGCCGGGGTGGTCAACTGGGATCAACGTCAGCTCAAACCCGTGTTTCTTGGACAGCTCTTCCAAGGTGCGGATAGGCTCCTTGCCGTAGGCCGAGTTGTGATACACGAGGGCGATCTTTTTGCCCTTGATATCGCCAAGGCTCATGATGTGGCTCACGGCATGCGACGCACCATCCCAGTAGTTGGCTGGGTAGTTAAACACATTAGAGAACACTTCGCCGTTCTTCGCCGAGGTACGGCCGTAGCCCATTGTGTGCATCGGGATGCCGTCAGCGGTCACTTTCGGGATCAGCTGATATGTGATGCCCGTGGACAGCGGTTGATAAATCAACGCACCTTCGCCTTTGGTGGCCTCGTAGCACTCAACGCCCTTCTCGGTGTTGTAACCGGTTTCACATTCGATCACTTTGGTAGGAACGCCGCCGATGCCACCGTCACGCTCGTTAAGCAGGGTGAAGTAGTCCTCGTAGCCATCCGCAAATGGGATGCCGTTCGCGGCGTAAGGGCCGGTGCGGTATGACAGCGATGGGAACACCAGATCCGCCATCACTGGGCTGGCTGCCATGATGGCCGCCACTGCTAAGGTTGTTAGTTTCATCAAGTTTTCCTCCCAAGGATATGTTGAAAATGAGGGCAGGGTTCACCCCGCCTCTGTTGTGATTAATGAGGGAACGGCCACAGCCGTAGTTTCTCTTTCGCCAGTCGCCACAGTTGCGCCAATCCATGCGGCTCCAAGATCAGGAACACGATGATCAGCCCGCCTGACACGATGAACTGCAAATGCGCGGCCAAGTCGGTGGGCCAGCCCAGGTAGCCAACGAAGACGTTCTTCAGGAAAACCGGCAGCAACACCATGAAGGCCGCCCCCGCGAAGGAGCCAAAGATAGACCCTAATCCGCCGATAATCACCATGAACAAAACAAGGAACGACTTCTCAATCCCGAAGCTCTCCCCCACTTCGGCGGCGCCTAGGTAGACGCTGAAGAACAACGCACCTGCAACCCCGATAAAGAAGCCCGACACCGCGAAGGCCGTCAGCTTTGCCATCATCGGATTCACTCCAATGATCTCGGCCGCAATGTCCATGTCGCGGATCGCCATCCATTTGCGCCCAAGCGAGCCACGCGTCAGGTTGCGCGCAATGACCGCTGCCAGCGTCACGAAGATCAGGCATATCATGTAGGACGCCCACGCCTCGGCGTTCGGTCCGGTGACAATAATCCCGAATACGTCACGTTCCGGCGACGAAATCTGCCCCGAGGCGGAGTAGTTGTAGAACCACGGAACCTTGTTGAACAACCACACAAGGAAGAACTGCGCCGCCAGTGTCGCCACCGCCAGGTAGAACCCTTTGATGCGCAGGCTCGGCAGGCCAAATATGGTCACGACACCCGCCGTGATCAGCCCCGCCAACGGGACATGTATCAACATCGACACTTCGGGGAACGCTGTCATCAGCTTGTAGACCGCATAGGCCCCCACCGCCATGAACGCCCCCGTCCCAAGCGAGACCTGCCCGCAATAGCCGATCAAAATATTCAACCCAATCGCCGCAATCGCGTAGATCAAGAAGGGCACAAAGACCGCGTTGGCCCAGTAGTCATTAATGATGAACGGCACGACCAAGAAGGCAAACGCCAAGACCACATAGTAGCGGTAGCGGTCAAACTTGATCGGGAAGGTCTGGCTGTCTTCGGGGTAACTGGTGCTGAAATCCCCTGCTTCACGGTAAAACATTTAAAACTCTCCCATGAAGGTTTGCGGGTGGGTGGGTGTCTTTGGGTAACGCCCAAAGCGGTCACCTAGCTGCGTATCAAACACGTTCAATGATCTTCTCCCCAAACAATCCTTGCGGGCGGAACACCAAGAACAGCAATGCCAGCACATAGGCGAACCAGTTCTCTGTCGCGCCGCCAACCATTGGGCCGATCAAAAACTCGAACAGTTTCTCACCCACGCCGATGATCAAGCCACCCACGATGGCACCGGGGATCGACGTAAACCCACCCAGCATCAAAACCGGCAAGGCCTTCAACGCGATCAGTGACAGCGAGAATTGCACGCCGGACTTTGCGCCCCACATGATCCCCGCGACCAAGGCGACGAAGCCCGCAATCGACCATACCAGCACCCAGATGAAGTTCAGCGAGATGCCAACCGACAAGGCCGCTTGGTGGTCATCGGCCACAGCGCGCAAGGCGCGGCCTTGCTTGGTGTATTGCGAGAAACAGATCAGTGCTGCGACCAAGATGATCGCCACAATCGTGGCCGAGATATCTAGGTTATCAATAAAGAATCCGTAGCCCATGGCCTCAAAGGTGGTGACGTCGATCCAGTCGTTGATCCCCTGCGGCAAACCAACATCCAGTTTTTTGATCTCAGAGCCCCACATCAAATCGCCTACGCCCTCTAGGAAATAGGCAAGCCCGATGGTCGCCATGAACAAGATGATCGGTTCTTGGTTGACCAGATGCCGGAAGATGTATCGCTGCACCAGCCACGCAAAGACCACCATGACCCCAACGGTCAAAATGATCGCGACCAAAGCAGGCACATGCCAGCCAAAGTGGTGCAAATCAGTGCCGAAAATCGCGTTGATGATGTGGGCAAAGGGCACCTGTCCGTCCATGATCCCCACCAAGGTCAGCGCAGCAAACAGTGCCATCACCCCTTGGGCATAGTTAAAAATGCCCGAGGCTTTGAAGATCAGCACAAAGCCCAGCGCCACCAGCGCATAAAGCACACCTGCCATCAGCCCATTCAGGGTGACTTCCATCGCAAAGAGTAATTGCTCAGGCATGAGTGCCTCCATTCAGTTGCTCACGTCTCAAGTTCAGTCTCCACAATGCGGATAACCAACGCGTCACCGTTTTCTTGCAAATGTAATTCTATGACCGGCTCGATCCACAGCTGGCTGCTCCAGACGTTGTCATCGGTCGCAGCATATCTTTCCAGATCCACCCTTTCGGCAATCCACTTGGAGAATGCCTCAGCGCTTCGTGTCGAGTTTTCTTGAATGTAGCAGGCGGACAACCCGTCATCCGGCTCACTTTCAATGCCTAGGTAAGAAACCACGTCACCGTTCTTCTCGATCAAATATCGCGTCACACCATCAACCGTGTCGATCAGCTCAAGCCCATCAACAATCGCCGGCTCTTGGTTTTCAAACTGCATCAGGCAGCGTGTCTCAAACTCTTCCCACGCCCCTGCATGGGCGCCGGTGGCAGTCAAAACCGTAATCCCCAGTGGTCCGACAATGTGTCCGACACATAGCCGACGCAATGCCGACAGATATCCGATACCCGAATTAGTCATGTGCCACCCCCAGATACGCATCAATCACCTCTTGGTTGTTCCGGACCTCATCCGGTGTTCCGTCGCCGATTTTCTTGCCGTAATCCATCACCACAACGCGGTCAGACAGGTCCATCACCACGCCCATGTCATGTTCGATCAAGGCGATGGTGGTGCCGAACTCATCGTTCATGCTCAGGATAAAGCGGCTCATGTCCTCTTTCTCCTCGACGTTCATGCCCGCCATAGGTTCGTCTAATAACAATAGCTTAGGCTCTGCCGCCAAGGCCCGCGCCAACTCCACCCGCTTCTTCAAGCCGTAAGGCAAGCGGCCCACGGGGGTTTTGCGAATGGCCTGAATTTCCAAGAAGTCGATGATCTTCTCAACAACTTCGCGGTTCTCTGTTTCTTCTTTCTCGGCTTTGCCCTTCCAGATCATCTGGCTCAGCATCCCCGACTTCATATGCGTCAAACGCCCGGTCATCACGTTATCCAAAACGCTCATGCCCTCAAACAAAGCAATATTCTGAAACGTCCGAGCAACCCCTTGCCGCGCCACCTGATAGGGACGCATCGGCGCGCGTTTTTTGCCGTGAAACCAAACCTCACCCTCTTGGGGGTTATAAAAGCCAGAAATCACGTTCAGCATCGAGGATTTACCCGCGCCATTTGGCCCAATGATCGCTCGAATTTCGCCCTCATGAATATCGAACGAGATATCCTTGATGGCAACCACCCCGCCAAAGCGCAGGGTAATATTTTTCATTTCCATCATGGTGTTACCGATCTTGCGCCCATCCGCAGTCGTGTAATTTCCACCTAGCATTGCGTTCATAGTGCTACCTCATGGGATGGCGGGCGTGGCGAAGATGAAATCGAGCGTCGTACCGTCATTCCGCAGCTACCTTCTGAACAGTGGACACCGCAGCATCACAAACTGCCAAAGTCGCCTTAATAGAGCCTTTTCGACCATCTTCGTAGGTCACTTCGGTTTCGGTCGAAATCTCAGGTGAGCCATCATAAAGCGCACCAATAATATCTTCGAACTTCTCCTCGATGATCCGGCGGCGCACCTTCAACGTCCGCGTCAATTCACCATCATCCGCATCCAACTGCTTATGCAAAACCACAAAGCGATGCACCTGACATCCCGAAAGCATAGGGTCTTGGGCCACGCTCTCATTCACTTCTTCTACGTGGGCCTGCATCGTCGCCAGAACCTGCGGGTGACCTGCCAATTCTTGGTAGCTGGAGTATGCAATATTGTTGCGTTCCGCCCAATTGCCAACCGCCGTCAGGTCGATATTTAAGAATGCCGTGCAGTAGTCTTTGCCGCTGCCGAAAACCACGGCTTCCAGTACATTCGGGAAAAACTTCAATTTGTTTTCGACGTATTTAGGGGCGAATAATGACCCATCAGACATCTTACCCACGTCCTTCGCCCGATCAATGATGCGCAAGTGGCCAGAGCCGTCTTCGATAAATCCAGCATCCCCAGTCGCGACCCAACCTTCTGCGTCCTTGGTCGAGGCCGTGCTTTCGTCGTTTTTGTAATAGCGCATGAACACTCCAGGCGAGCGGTAGAACACCTCGCCATTGTCCGCGATCTTCAACTCCACCCCAGGACTAGGCACGCCAACCGTGTCGGATCGCACCTCTCCGTCAGGTTGCTGCGTGATAAAAACCGACGCTTCAGTTTGGCCGTAAAGTTGCTTTAGATTGATCCCAAGCGAGCGGTAGAAGTCGAAAATTTCCGGCCCAATCGCCTCGCCGGCGGTGTAGCCCACGCGCACGCGTGAGAAGCCAAGAGTGTTCTTCAGCGGGCCATACACGAAGTACTCACCCAACATGTATTTCAGCCTATCCCCAAACCCGATATCTTTCCCGTCCAGCAGGTCTGGCCCGATTTTTTTAGCATGCGCCATAAAGTGGTGGAACATCCGCTTCTTAAGTCCTCCCGCGTCTTCCATGCGGATCATGACGTCAGTCAACTGTGTCTCGAATACCCGTGGAGGGGCGAAATAATACGTCGGCCCAATCTCGCGCAAATCATGGTGCATGGTGGCAGGGCTCTCGGGGCAGTTTACGCAAAAGCCCGTCCAGAAGGCCTGCCCAATTGAGAAGATAAAATCACCCACCCAAGCCATGGGCAGATAGGCCAGAATTTCGTCATCAGACCGCAGCACGTCAAATTCGGATGAAGCCTTCGAGGTCTCGATAATATTGCGGTTGGACAGGACCACCCCTTTGGGTTTCCCCGTCGTTCCCGACGTGTAGAGCATGACGCAAGTGTCATCGTATTCCGGCAACGCGCGACGGCGGTTTAGCTCGGCAAGGTCACCGCTTTCACGGCCTTTTTGCTGCAAGGTCTGGTATCTTGTCAGCGCGCTATGATCGTATTTGCGAAGGCCACGCGGATCCAAGTAGATCATATGCTCGATGTTTGGCAGCTGGTCTTGGATCTCAAAAACCTTGTCGATTTGTTCTTGGTCCTGCGCGACCACAAACCGCGCGCCGCAGTGGTCCAACACATAGGCCAATTCATCCGCAACGGCGTCTTGATACAACGGCACGGGCACAGCACCGACCATCTGCGCGGCGACAAAGCTCCAGTAAAGGTAGGGGCGGTTTCGGCCGATAATGGCGATGTGATCGCCCTCGTTCACGCCCAATGTCAGGAAGCCCAATGCCAGAGACTCGATCTCTTCAGCAACTTCGGACCACGTCCAACTTTGCCAAATGCCAAACTCTTTTTCACGATATGCTGCTTTGTCACCAAATGCGGCGACGTTGCGCGCAAGCAGTTCCGGGATGGATTGCACCCCTGCTGTTCGGGCCGATTTGGCTGTCACGCAATGTCCTCCGTTATCGCCGGTTAGGGCTTTTTCACGGGATACGTGATTCCCGTATCATCAGGTTCGCGGGAAGCTATGGACCTGTCAAATCTTTCCTAATAATAATTGGAATGTATCAAAATGTTTCCATACGAGGTCTACCAATGCTCCAATCAGCAGACACCTTTCACAGATCCCGTGACACATCGGTCCTTTTGAGGTCTGGGCTGAACCTTATTCAACAGGCCTTATCGATCTACAGCGATGACCTCACATTGACTGTCGCCAACCAACGGTTTCGCGCCATGTTTGGACTGCCGGCACATTTAGCTGAACCTGGCGCAAGCTTTTCCGAGACCATTCGGTTTCTGGCCGAAACCGGAGAATATGGCGAGATTTCCGATGTCGGCGCGTTTGTCGAAGAGCGTGTGCAAAAGGCGCTGAACTTTGAGCAACACTATATAGAGCGCAAACGCGCAAGTGGCCGCTGGGTGTCGGTTGAAGGTGGACCATTGCGCCAAGGCGGATGGGTGACGGTTTATACCGATATCACCGACATCAAACGCCAAGAAGAAATGCTGCGCACGCGGTCCGATGAACTGTCTGGTCGCTTGCTGGACCGATCCGAAGAATTGGCCCGCACCAACCGTGCATTGGAGGCCACGATTAGCCGCCTGCATGAGACCCAACAGCACCTTGAAGTCGCGGAAGCGCGGGTTCGTCTGGCCGCCGAAACCACACCAGCCCATATTGCACGTCTAGATCTACAAGAACGCTATACCTACTCCAATCAACGCCTCCCCCTACCCGCGGCCAATGGTGCCTCTGATCTTGTCGGACACACGGCCCACGATATCTTGGGCGCAACGGTTTACCAGCAAATCGCACCAGCACTGCACTCCGCCTTTGCGGGCAATGCGAAAGTGGTTGAGTTCTCCTCGCCCCATGATGGCCGACTGATCCGATCAGCCTTCACACCGGACACCAATTCCTCCAATGCAGTGACGGGCGCTTATGTTTTGTCGATGGACATCACCGCATCGAAGCAAGACACCCCACCCTCGCCCGAGGCCAGCGGCACTGTCGCGAAGTTTGGCCCTTGGATGGTAAAGTTCGAGCTGTTTGAGTTGCATCCAGAGGATGGCTCCCAACCAGAGACGCTAACCTTGGCCGAAGCGGCCTTGTTACGCTTCTTCCTAACCAGGCCCAATCGGCTTTTGACTCGTCAGGATATTTTCGACGCGCCCGATATCCGGCTAGAATCTGCGCGGGCGCTGGATGTCCGCGTCTCTAGGTTGCGCCAAAAGCTGGGCGATGATGCCAAATCGCCCAAGCTGATCCGCACCATTTACGGTGCCGGTTATATCTTTGTGAGCGACGTAGAATGGCAAGGTTAGACTAGCCAATCACTCCGCCGTCACCGCGCCTTCTGCCTTCTCAACACGCACTGCGGCGAATTTAAATTCGGGGATTTTGCCGAAAGGATCGATCGCAGGGTTGGTCAAGATATTCGCCGCCGCTTCCACATAGGCAAATGGCAAGAACACCATGTCAGGCGCCACCGCACGGTCAGATCGCGCCATGACGTCCACACTGCCCCGACGCGTTGTCAGCGTCAGCATACCACCCGGTTCCACCCCCAGTTTTCGTAGGGTTGAGGGATGCAAAGAGCAGTTTGCCTCTGGCTCTACCGCATCCAACACAGATGATCGCCGCGTCATGGAACCTGTGTGCCAATGCTCCAACTGGCGGCCCGTTGTTAGGATCATCGGGTAGTCCGCGTCCGGCGCTTCATCCGGTGCAATCACATTAGCAGGCGTGAACTTCGCGCGCCCCTCGGCCCGAGGGAAGCCATCACCAAACACAATCGCTTGCCCCGGATCAGTTGGGGACAGCGACGGGTAGGTCACCACGTTCTCATTCATCAGGCGATCCCATGTGATGTTGTCCAGCGAACCCATATTCATCTTCATCTCTGCAAAGACATCTGCGGGGCTCTCATAATCCCAGCCAAGGCCTAACCGCTTGGCCAACTCAACCTCAATCCACCAATCCTCTTTCGCTTCACCGGGGGGCGGCACAGCAGGGCGGCCCATCTGCACCTGACGGTTGGTGTTGGTCACGGTGCCCGATTTTTCTGCAAAGGCGGATGCGGGAAGAATCACGTCGGCATAATTGGCAGTCTCGGTGATGAAAATATCCTGCACCACCAAGTGATCCAGTTTCGCCAAGGCATCGCGCGCATGTTCCACGTCGGGGTCGGACATCGCAGGGTTCTCACCAAGGACATACATCGACTTGATGTCGCCTGCATGCACGGCATCCAAAATCTCGGTAACCGTCAAACCCTTTTCGCTGGAGAAATCTTCCGTCCCCCAAACGTCGGTAAACGCAGAGCGCACGCCATCGTCCATCACGCTTTGGTAGTCAGGCAAGAACATCGGAATAAGCCCCGCGTCGGAGGCCCCTTGCACGTTGTTCTGCCCCCGCAACGGATGCAAGCCCGCGCCGGAGCGCCCGATTTGCCCCGTCATGAGTGCAAGGCTGATCAGGCAGCGCGAGTTATCCGTGCCGTGGATGTGTTGCGATACCCCCATGCCCCAGAAAATCATCGCAGCCTTCGCCCCCGCAAAGGTACGCGCCACGTCGCGAAGCATCTCAGGTTCGATGCCGCAAATCTCGCTCATCTTTTCGGGGGTGAAATCTGCCAGATGCGCCTTCTCGGCCTCCCAGTTTTCGGTATAGGCCTCGATGTATTGCTTGTCGTAGAGACGCTCCTCGACGATCACATGCATGATCGCATTCAGCATGGAGACATCAGCCCCGGGGCGGAATTGCAGCATATGTGACGCGTGGCGTTTCAACGCCTGTCCGCGCGGGTCCATCACGATCAGCTTGCCGCCGCGTTTGACGAATTGCTTAAAGTAGGTCGCCGCCACTGGGTGGTTCTCGGTCGGGTTCGCGCCAATGACGATGGCCACATCCGCGTTCTCGATTTCGTTGAATGTGGCGGTAACCGCACCAGAGCCTACGTTCTCGATCAAGGCCGCCACGGACGACGCATGGCAAAGCCGCGTGCAGTGGTCCACGTTGTTATGCCCGAAGCCTTGGCGAATGATCTTTTGGAACAGATACGCCTCCTCGTTCGTGCATTTGGCCGAGCCGAAGCCTGCCACTTCGCGACCACGGCCTTTCATGCCGCCCGCCGCTGCATCCAATGCTTCGTCCCAAGTGGCCTCGCGGAAGACCTCGCGCCAATTGCCAGGATCGACGTTCAAGCCCTTTGCGGGGGCATCGTCGCGGCGGATCAATGGCTTGGTCAGGCGGTGATCGTGATGGATGTAATCAAAGCCGAAGCGGCCTTTGACACAAAGGCGTCCCTCGTTCGCCGGCCCATTGATGCCGTCGACATATTTCACTTTGCCGTCTTTGACCTTCAACGAAATCTGGCACCCAACGCCGCAGAACGGGCAGATGCTTTCCACTTCGCTGTCAAAATCCTTGCTGTCCCCGACTTGGTTCTCGTCGGTCACATTCGCAGGCATCAACGCCCCCGTCGGGCAGGCCTGCACGCATTCGCCACACGCCACGCATGAGCTATCCCCCATCGGGTCCGCGAAATCGAAAGTTGGGTAGGCGTCATGGCCACGGCCCGACATGCCGATCACATCGTTTACCTGTACCTCACGACACGCCCGCACGCATAAACCGCACTGTATGCAAGCATCCAAGTTCACCGACATCGCGACATGGCTGTCATCCAGCAGCGGAATACGGCCCTCCTCTAGCTTCGGGAAGCGGCTCTCCGACACGCCTTGCATCGCTGCCATATCCCAAAGGTGGGAGGATTTGTCGTGGGCGACGTCTTGCTCCGGCTGGTCCGCGACCAGCATTTCAACAACCATCTTACGGGCAGTTTCGGCGCGGTTGGAATTGGTGGTCACAACCATGCCTTCGGACGGCTCACGAATGCAGGAAGCCGCCAAAACGCGCTCCCCTTCGATCTCAACCATGCAGGCGCGGCAATTGCCATCGGGGCGATATCCCACTGCGGGTTTGTGGCACAGGTGAGGGATCACAAGGCCACGACCATTGGCCACGTCCCAAATGCTTTCGCCTTGTTGGGCCTCTACCTGCTCGCCGTCGAGCATGAATTTGATCGTGTCAGTCATTGGCCTGTCTCCCTACGTACGCCAAGTTAAACCACCCCGAGCGCCATTTCAGAGCATCAAGCGCGACCTCAAACACCGTATTTGCGTCAGTCTGTTTCCCATCAGCGTAGGGGTGGCGCGTATCGGCGGAGTGACGTAAGCCTTATCGTAGCACGCAAAAGGACGCTGACATGACACATCTTTGGGTACGTTCCGAGAGCCGAGACCACGAGCAACGCGTAGGCGTCACACCCGAAGGCGTCGCAGCATTGATGAAAGCTGGTCTGCGCGTCACGGTAGAAGAAAGCGCCACCCGCGCCCTGTCTATCGACGGATATGCCGCAACAGGTTGCGCGATTGCACCCGAGGGCAGCTGGACCAGCGCACCCAAGGACGCCATCGTATTTGGCCTCAAGGAATTGCCAGAAGACGGCACGCCCCTGCCGCACCGCCACATCATGTTTGGCCACGCCTACAAGGGCCAGCCATCGGGTCGCGTCTTGTTGGACCGTTTCAAAGCAGGCGGCGGCGCGCTGTATGATCTGGAGTATTTGGTGGGCGAAGACGGTCGCCGCGTCGCGGCCTTTGGCTATTGGGCAGGATACGCGGGTGCCGCCGTAAGCTTGCTGTCGTGGATCGCCCAGCAGCAAGGCGTCACCGCAGAGCCCGTTGGCGTCTACCCCTCTTCGCAAGCCATGCAAGACGACTTGCGTGACCGCCTCAAGCCCGTCGGAGAAACCCGACCGACCGCGTTGATCATTGGGGCCTTGGGCCGCGTCGGCTCCGGTGCGACGGACCTTTGTGCTTCCATGGAAATACCTGTGACTAAATGGGACATGGCCGAGACCGCACATGGTGGACCTTTCCCCGAAGTGTTGTCGCATAGCATATTCCTGAACTGCATTCTGGCCCGTCCCGGCACGCCTGTCTTCGTTCCGGAAACCGCAAAAACCGCCCCCCGCGAATTGTCCGTCATCGGCGACATCGCTTGCGACCCTGATAGCGATTTCTCCCCTATCGAGGTCTATGATCGCGTCACCACATGGGATGCGCCAGCCTTACGAGTTCACGATGCACCAGTGCTGGATGTCACCGCCATCGACAATCTGCCCTCGATGCTGCCCGCTGAATCCTCGGATGACTTCGCCGCGCAATTGTTGCCCAGCCTTCTGGCGTTGAAAGACTTGGAAAACGGCGTTTGGGGGCGTGCAAAAGCGACCTTTGACGCGCATCTGTAGGTTAATCTTTGGGCTGTTCTAAAGGGACAACATTTGTCTCAGCTGGGGCAAGTTCTTCGAAGTCGAAGTTGTCCAACCGATCCGCACGTTTTCCTGCGCGGGTCGCGGCAGTCAGGACGCCCGCAACATCATCACCGGCTTGGCGCAAATGCGTCTCTAACTTGCCAGCTTTTTCGCCGATGATCTCAACGTCGCGATGCAAAAGGCGCAGCGCCTTGCGGATTTCGCCCGCCTGCTCGCGCATCCGCGAGTCCTTTAAGATAGACCGCATCGTGTTCAGCGTCGCCATGCAGGTCGTAGGTGACACGATCCAAACCCGTGCTGCAAAGCCTTCGCGCACAATGTTAGGCAAGCGGGAATGCAATTCGGCATAAACCGCCTCAGACGGCAGGAACATCAACGCGCCATCCGCGGTTTCGCCCTCGATCAAGTAGCTATCCGATATCTTCTTGATGTGCACCCGCACCGCTTGTCCCAATGAGGTCAAGGCGCGGGCTTTGTCCTCTTTGGTTTCAGCCGCGACAAGTGCCTCATAGGCTTCCAGCGGGAACTTCGCATCAATCACAATCGGACCCGGAGGGTTCGGCAAATCGATCAGGCAATCAGCCCGTTTGCCATTAGATAGGGTCGCTTGGAACGCATAGCTATCCGAGGGCAGCGCCTTGGACACGATGTCATTCAATTGAATTTCCCCAAACGCCCCACGGGTCTGTTTGTTCGATAGGATGTCTTGCAATGACAAGACGTCGCCCGAGAGTTTTTCGATGTTGGTTTGCGCCTTGTCGATGGTTTCCAGCCGCTCTTGCAATTGCGTCAACGACTTGGTGGTTTTCTCCGAGGAGCCATGCAGGGTTTCGTTCATGCGTTCTTGCAGGTCCGACAGTGAGCGCGCGGACTTCATCGCGTTCTCATGCAACCGTTCCGCCATCTTGTGCTGTACTTCGGCCAGCCGCACTTCCATCGTTTGAATTGTCATACTTTGGCTTTTCGACAGGCTCTCCAAGCCACCGGTAAGCTGTGCCTGACCGTTACCAAGGTTCTGCACGGTTTGGTTCAACTGCCCCATCTGCATCATCATCGGCTGCGCCATATTCGCCGCACGCCCGGCGGATCGCACAACTTTGATCAACAAGATCACTATCAGCAAAACCACGGCCAAGCCGACCAAAGCACCAATCACCAGTGGGTCATCCCACTGCAAAACACTATCGCCAAACTGTATCATGTGCGTCCGAATAGCCGTTCAATATCGGCCAGTTTCAGCTCCACGTAAGTGGGGCGGCCGTGGTTACATTGGCCCGAGTGCGGGGTGGCCTCCATCTCGCGCAAAAGGGCATTCATCTCATCAGCGCGCATCCAGCGACCAGAGCGGATAGAGCCATGACACGCCACGCGGCTTAACACGGCTTCGATCTTGTCGGCCACCAGTTGCGTGTCGCCAAGGTCATCCAATTCGTCGAGGATGTCGCGCACCATGGCTTCGGCGTTGACCTCCCCCAAAATGGCGGGGGTCTCACGCACTGCGATGGCCCCTGTGCCGAAAGGTTCCAACGTCAAGCCAAGCTTTGACAGGGCCTCCGCGTGGGTCAATAGGACGGCAGCATCCGCGTCTGACATCTCGATGATCTCGGGGATTAGCAGCGCTTGCGCTGCGACGCCGTTCTCCGCCATTTGGATCTTTAGCTTCTCATACACCAAACGCTCATGAGCCGCGTGTTGATCGACGATGACCATCCCATCCTTGGTTTGCGCAATGATGTAATTCTCGTGCACCTGCCCGCGCGCCGCGCCAAGCGGCTGATCGGCGGGTGTCACGGGCTCAGGCTCGACCACATCAACGCGGCTGTAGACCGCTTGGGTCTCCGCAAAACCTTGCATCTGAGGGTCCGGTGCCTGCGCCTGATAAGAGGCCCGCAACGCCCCCTGCGATGGCCTGTCCATTTGGTAGACCGGACGATCCACACGCTCCGGCTGGAAGGCCCCCAAGGTTGCATTCGCCACGGTGGTAGAGGCGCGGTGCCCCGCCTCCGCCAGCGCATTTTTCAGCGCCGACACGATCAAGCCTCGCGCCAGCCCTGGGTCGCGGAAACGCACTTCGGCCTTGGCAGGGTGGACGTTGACGTCGACCTTTGTTGGCTCCAACTCCAAGAACAGCGCCACAACAGGGTGGCGGTCGCGGCTCAGGAAGTCCGAATAGGCCCCTCGCAATGCGCCCACCAACAGCTTGTCGCGCACAGGACGGCCATTGACGAACAGGAATTGCGAGATGCTGTTGCCCCGCGAATAGGTCGGCAAAGCGGCATATCCGGTCAAGGTGATGCCTTCACGCTCGGCGTCAATCGGCAAGGCGTTGTCGGCGAATTCCGCCCCAAGGATGGACCGCAAACGCCCGCTTAGCGCATCAAACATATCGCCCGTCTGAGCGTCGGCGCGGAAGGTCACGCGCCCTTTGTCGTCTCGCGACAAGTCTCGGACCGTGAAGCCGACGTAAGGCTCCGCCATGGCCAGCTTTTTCACCACATCAGAAATCGCGCCCATTTCGGCGCGGTCGGTGCGCAGGAACTTTAGGCGCGCGGGCGTCGCATAAAACAGGTTCCGCAGCTCAATCACAGTGCCCTTGGACAAGGCGGCGGGCGTCACCGGTCCCATCTCACCGCCATCGACAACGATCTTCGCGGCATCCTCGCCCGCGATGCGCGAGGTAATTGTCATACGGCCCACGGCGGCCATGGAGGGCAATGCCTCCCCCCGAAATCCAAAGGTGTGGATGTTCAGAAGGTCTGTGCCGTCAATCTTGGAGGTCGCATGACGTGACAAAGCCAGCGGCAGATCTTGCGCGGGAATGCCGTGGCCATCGTCAGTGACGCGGATCAGCGTTTTGCCACC
Source organism: Litoreibacter sp. (assembly GCF_039974535.1). GTDB lineage: Bacteria > Pseudomonadota > Alphaproteobacteria > Rhodobacterales > Rhodobacteraceae > Litoreibacter. The sequence continues at coordinate 53,670 of NZ_JBDWIU010000014.1, forward strand.
GTCTTTGACGCATAGCTCGATACGGGTAGCACCCGCGTCGAGTGCATTCTCGATCAGCTCCTTCACCGCAGAGGCGGGGCGCTCTACCACCTCGCCCGCTGCGATACGGTTAACGGCAACCTCGTCGAGTTGCTTGATCTGGGGCCGCTTCGCGGGCTGGCTATCGCCTATGTTGGGGGTCTGAGCGTTCATGCCCCAAGTGGTAGCACGCCAACTCCCGATTCGGCCACGAAACTTACCTAGTTTGACGCATCCAAACCTACCGGCTGGCCAACCACCACAAAATGCAGGTTTTCTGGCTTCAGCATCCGCTTGGCGACACGCTGGATGTCCTCCAAGGTTACGGCCTCTACCTGCGCATTCCGGTTGTCGATGTAGTCAATCGGCAAGGCGTCAAACTGCATCGCGGCCAGAATGTTCGCAATCCGCGCATTCCCGTCAAAGCGCAATGGGTAGGCACCGGTTAGGAATGTTTTCGCCTTAGACAGCTCGTCCTCGGTGACGCCATTCTCGGCCATCTTGCTCCATTCATCGCGGATCACTGATATGGCCTCGGCCACCGTCTCATTGGACGATGACACCTGCCCCATCATCAGGTTCACATGCTCGCGCAGCGCGATGTAGGAATAGACGCCATAGGTCAGCCCGCGCTTTTCGCGAACCTCATCCATCAGCCGTGAGCCGAAACCGCCCGAGCCTAGAACTTGGTTCATCACAAAGGCTGCAAAGAAGTCCGGATCGGAACGTGCGATGCCGACATGGCCAAACCGCGCGACAGATTGTGGGGTGTTATATGGAACCACGGTCTCGCCACCCTTTAGCAAGAACGGTGCGTCTTCGGGCATCTCAGGACCAGTCGCAGGCAAGCTGCCCAACAAAGTGTCTAGGATTACACCCAAGTCTTCCTCTGAGATATCGCCAACTGCGCCTACGAACATACGATCGCGGGTCAACAAATCCTTATGCGAGGCTATCAGGTCTTCACGGGTTAGCGCAGCTACGGACTCAGCCGTGCCCTCAATCTTCGTGCCGTAAGGGTGATCACCATGCGCCAAAGCCGCGAAGTTTCTGCTCACGATATCGCTGGGGTCTTCTTCATCAGACGCGATGATCGACAACACCTGCCCGCGAACACGATCAACGGCAGACTGGTCAAACCGCGGCTCGTTTATCGCTTTGCGCAACAGCTCAACTGATGCATCGCGGTTCTCGGTCAAAAACTGCGCGGAGATCGAGAACCCATCAGCGGAAGCATCAAAGCCGAATTTCAACGCCAGTTCCTCTGTTGCCAACGCGAAAGCGGTCGAGTCCAAATCACCTGCACCCTCGTCCAGCAAGCCGGACATCAAGTAGGCCGCACCGCGTTTGCCCTCAGGGTCCAAGGACGCCCCGCCTTTGAACCGGATTTCCAAGGCAGCAAAAGGGATCGAGCGCTCCTGAACCAGCCAGGCTTTTATGCCACCAGGAGAGGTGACTTCCTTAATGTCGATCGCTGCCGCAGGCATCGCGATCAACGCGAAACAGGTCGCCAGTACTACACGGATCATTGGGACACCTCTTGCGTTTGTGGCTTACGGAACCAGCCGGTCACCGATTTCTTTCGATCGAACACCAAGCGTGCGGCGTCCATGATGTCGTCTTCCGTCACGGCCTCCAAAATCGCGGGCCATTCTTGCACGTCCTGAACGGTCAGACCTGAGGTCAGCGCCGCACCATATTCGCGTCCAAGGGAGGTCACATTGTCTTGCCCATATATTAGCGAGGCACGGATTTGCGATTTCACGCGTGCCAAATGTGCTGAATCCACGCCATCTTCCATGAACTGCGCCACGACTGCGTCCAACTCGTCCTCGCCTTCTTGCAGGGTCAAGCCGGGGGCGGGCACGATATACAAACCGAAGGTTGTGTCGTCGTAGTTCATCCCTGAATAGAAGGCGGAGGTATAGACTGCCTTGTTGCTATCTAGCTGCAACGCACGACCCAGAACGGACGTCTGACCACTGCCGCCCAAGATTTCTGCCAAAATCGTCAGTGCGGCGGCCGTTTCCTGATCGCCGGCATCACGCTCTGGCGCAAGGTAGCTGCGAACCACATAGGGTTGCGCGGCTTGTGGATCTTCATAGACCAAGCGGCGCTCAACGCGTTGTGGTGGCTCTTCGGGGCGCTGCCGCTCCTCTAACCCTTCGGTCGGGGCAATCGGTCCGTAGTATTTCTTCGCCAACTCTTCGACCTCTGCAGGGTCAACATCGCCAGCCACAACCAAGACCGCCGAATTTGGCGCGTAGAATTTCTGGTAGAAAGCCAGCGCGTCTTCGCGGCTGAGCTCTGTCATCTCGTGGCGCCAACCAATGATCGGGCGGCCATAAGGATGGTTGAGATACTGCGCGGCGTTGCGTTGCTCGCTGAACAATGCGCCCGGGTCGCTGTCGGTGCGCTGCGCGCGTTCTTCGAGGATAACCTTACGCTCGGTCGTTACGTCCTCTTCGGTTAGGCGGATGTTGCGCATGCGGTTGGATTCCATGCTCATCATCAGTTCCAAACGATCCGCGGCGATGCGCTGGTGATATCCGGTGTAGTCCCAAGAGGTGAACGCATTGTCAGAGCCGCCATTGGCCGCCACGATGGCAGAGAACTCGCCGGCCTCCAGCTTGTCGGTAGCCTTGAACAACAGGTGCTCCAGGAAGTGGGCGATGCCGGACACGCCCGGGTCCTCATCTGCGGCGCCAGCTTTGTACCACAGCATATGCATCACAACCGGTGCGCGGTGATCCTCGAGAACCACAGCCTCTAGGCCATTCTCCAGAGTAAATGTTGTGACATTCTCTGCACTCAATGCGGGGGCAGTCATCATGACTGGGGCAAGCAGACAAGCAATCAGGCGGCGCATAAGCATCCCTTCAAAAACGTTAATCTAGAAAACATGGCAGCTAAGGAAAATAATTCAACCTAAGCCACGGCCTTGTGACCGTATGTTTATTCCTCACCCTCTGGTGGGGCAGAATTTGTGCGCACACCTAGGCGACGAAGACGCTCTAGCTCCGCGTATTGGTCCAAGGATTCTTTGCGGTACGCCTTAAAGTAGACGTTCACGTTAAACAGACGCTCCAACAGGCGGCCATCGTTCTTGCGGCGGAATTCAACATCTTCGGACGCCAAAGCGCTGCGAATGTCGGGGGAGACCCCATATCGCGAAGCATGATTAACCAAGCCACCATCGCTGATGCCTCCGTTAGGATTGCCACCCAAAGCCACAACTGCATCTTCCAGCGGCGTCACATCAGTGCGATTTGTACCGTTCTTGGTAGGCGTCGGCAAAGCGGAGTAATCATCAGGTAAAGTCAGCGGCTTTTTGGGGAGGACTGCGAATTCGTCCGGCCCACCTGTTTGATTAGATTTAACGTTCAGCAGTTGCGGCTGCTTCTTCCGGTCACACGCCGATAGCGCCAGTACGGCGCAGACCATCCCAGTAAGGATCATCGCTTTGCGTTGCATGAAAGGCCACTCCTGCTCTTCTTTTGAGGGTGTTTTAGCGCAATCCGTCGCGGGCGTCACGAGGCTTATTTACACAGATCCTTGTTCGTCCTTGGGTTTGTCGAAAATAACCAGCGCGAAGGCCCCTGCAAAGATGAATATATCGGCCACATTGAACACAAACGGGTTGTTGATCCCGCAACACGACATGTTCAGAAAATCCGCCACCGCGCCGTAGATCACGCGGTCCAAAGCGTTCGCCAGCGCGCCACCGATAACCAACCCTGCACCCATATGAGCAATCGGGCGTTCCAAATTGCGATTGCCCCACCACAGCAGGAAGCCGGAAATCACCACCGCTAGTGCTATCAAAACGACGCGCATAATTTCTGGATTGTCGGACAAAAGCCCAAAGTTAATGCCCGGGTTCCACCCCATGCGGAAATTCAGCAAGGGGGGGAACACGTCGATTGCTCCGACCTGCAGCAGGTTCATTTTATGAACCACCGCCCATTTGGACAGCTGGTCGATCCCGAAGGCGGCCAATGCAGTAAGGAGCATAATCCGCATGATTAGTGCCTAAAGTGGCGCATGCCGGTGAAGACCATCGCCAGCCCCAGCTCATCCGCCGCCGCGATCACTTCGTCGTCACGCATAGAACCGCCCGGTTGGATCAGCGCTGTTGCACCGGCCTCAGCCGCAGTTTGCAAGCCGTCCGCGAATGGGAAGAAAGCGTCCGACGCCACGGCAGAGCCGATTGTGCGTGGCTCTGTCAGCTTCAGCAGCTCGGCCACGTCTTGGGCTTTGCGTGCTGCAATGCGCGAGCTGTCGACGCGGCTCATTTGCCCCGCACCAATGCCCACGGTGGCACCATCTTTGACGTAAACAATCGCGTTGGATTTGACGTGTTTCGCCACGCGCCACGCAAACAACATGTCGGCAAGTTCCTGCTCAGTCGGCGCACGCTTGGTCACCACTTTCAGGTCATCCGGCATAATGCGGCCATTGTCTTTGTCTTGCACCAGCAAGCCGCCCGACACTTGGCGCACAGTCAATGCTGCGGCCACCGGATCAGGCAGGCCAGCGGTTGTCAGCAAACGCAGGTTCTTTTTCTTGGTGAAAATCTCGCGGGCCGCGTCATCTGCACCCGGTGCAATAACAACTTCTGTAAAGATGCCGCTGATCGCCTCGGCAGTTTCGCCGTCCAAGGGTTGGTTCACCGCGATGATCCCGCCAAACGCCGATGTCTGATCACATTCGAACGCCTTGTTATAGGCCTCCGCAACAGTCGCTCCACGGGCCACGCCACATGGGTTCGCGTGTTTGATGATCGCAACAGCTGGGCCGTCTTTTGGATCAAACTCAGCCACCAGCTCAAACGCGGCGTCGGTGTCATTGATGTTGTTGTAGGACAGCTCTTTGCCTTGATGCTGCTCGGCCGTTGCCACACCCGGACGCGCGGAGCCATCGGTGTAGAACGCGGCTTCCTGATGCGGGTTTTCACCGTAACGCAAGGTTTGGGCGATTGTACCCGCAAAAGACTTGCGGCGCGGCGTCTCGCCCAATGCGCCAGCCATCCAGTCGGAAACCGCAGTGTCGTAGGCGGCGGTGCGCGAATATGCAGTCAGAGCCAAACGCTGACGGAAGGCATAGGAGGTCGCACCATCTTGTGATGCCATCTCGGCCAATACCGCATCGTAATCTTCAACGTCGGTGACCACGTTCACGAACTGGTGGTTCTTTGCCGCAGACCGCAACATCGCAGGGCCGCCAATGTCGATGTTCTCAATGCAGGTCGCATAGTCCGCGCCTTTGGCCACGGTTTCTTCAAACGGGTACAGGTTCACAACCAGCAAATCGATCGCGCCAATGCCGTGCTCCTTCATGGACCCAACATGCCCCTCGTTGTCACGCAGCGCCAAAAGGCCGCCATGCACGATTGGGTGCAATGTCTTTACGCGACCATCCATCATCTCGGGGAAGCTTGTGACCTCGGACACGTCTTTCACATCAAGACCCGCGTCGCGGATTGCGGCGGCAGTACCTCCTGTGGACAGCAGCTCAACGCCGTGGCCTGCCAAGGCGCGGGCGAATTCAATCAGGCCGGATTTATCGGATACAGAAAGCAGCGCGCGGCGCACGGGTACGAGGTCGGTCATGGTGGTCCTTCAAGCTTCAAGCAGCAAAGATTAAGTCAACGCCAGCTTCGGGTCCTTATCCACGTCACGCAAGTAAGACGGAGTGTCCTGCGCTTTAGCCAAAGACCAACTGACTTGGCTCGCATACTCCATCATGCGGGCAGATAAAACGATCTGTTTGGACGCACGGGGCTTTAATCGCCCTTTTTCTAGGTAAACACTGGGTTCAATCGCCATTTTCACGCCAAATGACGGCCTAAACACCCAGATCTCTCCGCTTTTTAGCGCCAAAGACACCGCCGTGCCCGCCATATCAAGCGAGGCATCGACCTCTGGGTGCAAATGGAATCGGATCGAATAGTTCACACCTTGGAGCGCGACCTTGTCCATATGCGCCTCGAACCGGATACGGTTAGGGTCTGACAATGCCGCCAAACTATCCTCGCCGGTGACGCGGCGGCCATCGCTGCTGACCTCCATTTTACGCACATGGGTCAGGCCGTATTCTTTGGCATAGCTATCGTGGCTGGCAATGATCTGGCTGGCGTCATCATTGGTTTCGCGCTGCTCGGTCACCCGCGACGGGCCTTGGCTTAAGAATTCGCCATGCAATTCGGCCTTCAACTTGGCCGAGGACACACCGTCAATCGACAAGGTGGAATGCGACGGCGTTGCACGCCCCGCGCGGCGCCAATCCGCCCCGAAAGGTGCCCCAGAACCACAATTCACAATCAGCGCTCGCCGCCCCGATGTAAGCTCAAAGGCCAAGGTGCTGGCGTGTGCGGCACGTGATGCCTTGCGCGCAGGTGGCGCGCTGGCATCAACAACAACTGTCGTGCGCCCACCTTGCAGGCGCGCATATCCCATAGACAAACTGCTTGAGTGCGCGGCCTTCACGCCCGATTGCGCCAAAGCATGATCCAAACGACCCTCCAAGCCGCGACCGCCACCATGAAAACGCGCCAAGCCACCATCCGCATGGCGCAACGCACGCAGGGTTGGGGCGATGCGCTCAATTGCATCCAAATGCGCGGGCAAAGGTGTACGACCTGCCTCGGTCAATGCCGCTGCAGCCCATGTAAGTAAGGTGAACACTTCCAACAGCTCTTCTGGGTTGCGTGTTGGGATGCCCCCTTCGGCGTCGATCTGATCGGCACATTCCCGCGCCAATGCATTGGTTGACGGCACCGCAAAGCGTTCCATCCCTCCTAGACTAAGAGAGGCATAAAGCAGGCCCGTCAAAGCCTCAAAGCGCGGCAAGCCACGCGAAGCCACTGACCACCTGCGGCCCAGATAGGCCGTCTGATGCGCCAGCGACTTATAATAAACGTCATTCGTCTCAGGCGTCTGCCCACTCATCAAAAACAGCGCATGGTTGATCCAGCGGATCAGCCTGCGACCCGTCAAATCAGGCGACCAGCCGAGGCCACGACCACTACCAAATTGTGCGATCCATTCATTCGTCCAAGCCTGCGCCATGAGACGCGACTTCCGGTCCCCGACGGCGGCCAAATCATCGAGCCACGTGAAACCATTGAGCTCAGCCTCAAACATCGCATCTGGCGGGGTGATCTCCCAAACGGAATTTCCCTCAGCCTGTACCAAGTGCCCGCCGAATTGGAAGTTGCCCGCCGCTAGCTGCTTGCCCTTAGCGAAGGACCCGATTGTGCGTGGCTCTGGCTGCGACACGAAACCAGTCGCTTGCGTGCCCATGCCGCTTAGTCGCGCATGAACCTTGTCCATAAACGTAATGTTGCGCTCCACTCCTGCGAGTGGTGCGACTTTTGCCTCAATGCCCATATCACCGACTTTTCGTCTGCTTCTTATTGCCCGTGATTCTACGCGGGCATTGCAGAGCTGTCACCGATTATTCAGGTTTGCGCATCGCAATCATGAAAAAGCCGTCCATTCCGCCACGGTCTGCCCAGTAGCTTGGCGACAGGCGCAGGCCCCCAACGCGGCTTCGCCACTCAGGCTCCAGCCCCGGCAGATCAGGCTCTATTTCCGTTAAACCATGGCGTGCCATGGCAGTTTTGGCCTGACGCTCGCCCTCATCGAACAGCAAGGAGCAGGTGCAAAATACCAATCTCCCGCCCGGCTTGAGCAGGCTCACGGCTGTGTCGATCATGTCACCTTGCAGCGCGAATAGCTCGTCCAAGAGCGTTCCGTCCTTGGCATAGGGCAAATCGGGGTGGCGGCGGATCGTACCTGTGGCCGAGCATGGCGCATCCAGCAAAATCGCATCGTAGAGCACATCATCGGGGGTGTTCAGCGCGTCCTCGACCATCAGCTTGGCGGTAAGTCCCGTGCGTTGCAGGTTCTCCTCGACCCAGCCCATGCGGTCCGCCGAAATGTCCAACGCCGTCACATCAGCGCCCGTGGCTGCCAGTTGCATCGTTTTGCCACCGGGGGCTGCGCACATATCTAGCACGGCCTCGCCTTTTTGCGCGTTCAACATGCGGGCCGCAATGGCGGCAGCCGCGTCTTGTATCCACCACGCGCCTTCGTCAAACCCAGGTAAATCAGTCACCTGCACAGAGCGGGTCACCCGCAGGGAACCTGTTGGCAACACCTCTGCGCCCAATTGCTCGGCCCAATGTTCCGCCTTGTCCTCGTCGCGCAGGGTGATGTCCAAGGGGGCGCCCGCGAGATGCGCGGCCTCGATGCCTTGCGCCGTGGCCTCGTCAAACAGATGCACCACGCGGGGGCGCAGCCATTTGGGCATGGGGGAGGCAGGGATGTCGCCCCACATTTGCGGGCCTTCGGTTGCAACCTTGCGCAACACCGCATTCGCCAGTCCCGCCATGCGAGGTGAGCGGCCCGAGCGCTTCATCAGGTTCACCGCACTATCGACGACACCGTGCGGGGCCTCACCTTCGACACATAGCTCCACCACCGCGAGGCGCAGGATATTCAGCGCCACATCAGGGGGCATCTTTTCCACGAATTGCGAGATCACCACGTCAGCCCGACCCAGCTCACGCAGGGTGGTCGTCGCCAAACGCTGCGCACGGGCGCGGTCAGAAGGCTCCAACCGGTCCAACACGCCACTGTTTAGCAAAGCGGAGAGTTGTTCGCGCTCTTCGGTGACACCGCGCAGCAATTGAACGGCGGCTCGGCGGGCGTGTAGGCCCGAAGTGAGTGAGGTGTGGTCTTGCGTCATACTTGTCTCCTTGCCCAAGGGCCGTATATCAAGTGCAGGACCGGAACAAGGACGCGGAACATGACAGACAAAGAAGACCTGCCCCCAGCGGCACTTCGCGCATTGGAAGAAGCTGCTGAACGCAAGAAGGCTGCAAAAGATTTGGAGCTGCCCTCAGAGCTGGGCGGTCGCGATGGGCCGGAGCCGGTTCGGTATGGCGATTGGGAACGTAAGGGAATTGCGGTCGATTTTTGACGGATGTCTGTTTTAAGCCCAGAATGGACATGGGACGTGACACAACAATGATAACTTCAGTCCAATTTGCTTCTCCTCTATCATGGGAGGTGACGCAGAATATTTTCATGTACTCATAGAGGTTCCATGGAGGGTAATTTAGAAGTTAACGAGAGTTTTGTACTCCGCAGGATCCTTGGCGGGGTATTCTTTCTGGTGGCGTTGCCCGTCTTGTTTTTTGCTTTTTTTGCTCTCACCGCTAACGCCTATCTTTGGGCCGCGTTGTCACTGGGCTTCGGACTCCTTTTCATGAAAGTGGCCCATTCAGCGTTTCGCTTTGGCCATTCGCCTCGTGTCCGTTTGCGCGTTGGAGATCAAGGCTTATGGATACTTCCAGATGAAAGCGACTGGAATTTGTTAAAGGAGCCAAAGGCAACCCCTGTGACCCTCTCCTGGAGCGAAATTCACGGCGTTGATGATGGCGGCGTGTTCTATGGTTACCGACGACTTCGTTTTTCAAACGAAGACACAGACCACCATCTCAATACGACTTTTCTAGATTCCAATGCGCGTTCCGTGGTGTCTGCGATTGATCAAAAGCTGAGGCAGAATCGCAAGCAGCTTGTGGAACAGAAAATTGTGCTGGTTGCACGCAGCGGTAGATGGCGCGTTGCGGTTGACAATTCACCCGAAGAGTAGGGGAATTGTCTTAGGCTTGTTCTGCTGTAACTCGACAGCCGCCGATCGAAAAATTGTGGTGAGCGGCAACTACGCCCATCGGTGGTTTACCCGTCGCTGTTGTCGCGAAACCCAACGACCGGATTGTCCGCAGAGCAATCGCTGCTAAAGCCCCAACACATCCAGCATATTGTACTCACCCGACGCCTTGCCCTGCCCCCACAGTGCGGCCTTCAACGCCCCGCGCGCGAAGATCGCGCGGTCGGTGGCGAGGTGCCGCAACACGATGCGTTCGCCATCTGCAGCAAAGATCACATCATGCTCGCCCACCACATCACCACCACGAATGGCCGTGAAGCCGATGTCGCCAGCGTTCCGCGCTCCTGTGATCCCGTCGCGGCCACTGTCTTTGACGTCGGCCAGCTCCACGCCGCGCCCTTCGGCAGCGGCCTCGCCCAGCATCAAAGCCGTGCCGGACGGCGCGTCGACCTTGTAGCGGTGGTGCGCCTCGACGATCTCGATATCGAAATCCTCGTCCAAGGCGGCGGCGACTTGCTTGGTCAGTTGCACCAGCAAGTTGACCCCAAGGCTCATGTTGCCAGCCCGCACGATTGTGGCATTAGCAGACGCCGCTTTGATCTGGGTCAGTTCATCATCGCTAAGGCCGGTTGTGCCGATAACATGTACCGTACCCGACTGCCCCGCCATCTGCGCCATCGCGATTGTGGCTGTGGGCGTGGTGAAATCAATCACCGCGTCGGCGTCTTTCAACACGGTCATTGCATCGGACACTACGGGCACGCCCATCTCAGACTGGCCCATGGCGACGCCTAAGTCTTGGCCCACCCAAGGGTGGCCTTCACGCTCTGTCACGCCGACCAAATGCGCGTGATCCGAGGCCTCCACGGTCTCGATTAGCATTTGCCCCATACGGCCAGATGCGCCTGTGATCACGATACCTGTCATTGCGATGCCCTCATATACTATAGCTTTATGGGTGTAGGACCTGTTGCAAGGGACTGGCAAGGGGCTTAAGTGCGGGACTATGGCTAAGAACTCAAAATTCGCGGGCGCAGGCCCATCGCAACGGCAACTTCGTGTGGGCGAGCTTATTCGGCGCACCTTGTCGGAGATATTGAACCGTGGGGAAATCCATGACCCTGACCTGAATCGCTTGTCGATTACGGTCAGCGAGGTGCGCGTCACACCCGACCTGCGCATCGCGACGGCCTTTGTTTTGCCCTTGGGTGGCAAGAACAAAGAAGAGGCGATTGCCGCCCTTGCCCGTAACAAAGGTGAGATCCGGCATGTCATCACCAAGCAGATGTCCGTGAAGCATTCGCCCGACATCCGCTTCTTGCTGGACGACACGTTTGACCGCATGGATGAGACCAACAAGCTGTTCGCATTGGACGCGGTGCGTCGCGATCTGGCAACCGATGACGATGCTGACGAGGGTTAAATACGCGCTACTGGCCTGCTTGATCGCAGGCCCTGCGGCGGCAGACGGTTGCCGCGATGTGGAGCATTTGGGCGACAGCTACACCGTTTGCACCGTAGAGAACGCCGCCACCTTGGACCTTTGGCTGAAAGACAGCGACGGCTTCGTGATTGGCGAATTCTTCGACCTAGAGACGCATGTGGCCGAGCAAGGCCAAACCCTGACATTCGCGATGAACGGCGGCATGTACCACGCGGACCGCCGCGCGGTTGGCTTATATGTCTCGGGCTTTCAACAAGAGGCCCCGATCGTGACCCGCGAGGGGCCGGGAAACTTTGCTCTTTTACCCAACGGCGTGTTTTGCGTGGCCGACCAGAAAGCGCAAGTGACCGAGAGCCGCAAATTCGCGGCCAACCCACCCAACTGCCGCATTGCCACTCAATCGGGACCGATGCTGGTGATCGATGGTAATCTTCACCCGAAGTTCACCCCCGACAGCACCTCTAAGAAACGGCGCAATGGGGTTGGTGTGGACACAAACGGGCATACGCATTTTGCGGTTTCCAACGGGTTTGTCCGCTTCCACGACTTTGCCACGCTGTACCGCGATGTATTGGACAGCCCCAACGCGTTGTTCTTGGATGGTACCGTATCGCGACTGCATTCCAACGCGGATGGGCGATCCGACCCCGGCGCACGAATGGGGCCGATTATTGGACAAGTTCTTCCCTCGCAGTGAGGCTAGGGATTGACGCCCAAGCCGCCTCGCAATAGCACGCGATCTTCGAATATCAGGAGCACACCATGGGACGCCGCAAAAAAGGCCGCGATATTTCTGGCTGGGTCGTCATCGACAAACCCGCCGGCATCACATCCACTTCCGTGGTGAACAAAGTGCGTTGGGCCTTTGATGCTAAGAAAGCGGGCCATGCTGGAACCCTTGACCCTGATGCCACTGGCGTTTTGGCCGTAGCACTTGGCGAAGCCACGAAGACCGTGCCTTTTGTGACAGATGCGATGAAGGCCTACCGCTTTACCGTGCGGTTGGGGCAATCGACGAACACCGACGACGCCGAGGGCGAAGTTCTAGCACAAAACGACGCCCGCCCCACAGATGACGAGATCGCGGCGGCCCTGCCTGCGCTAACCGGCGATATCATGCAGGTCCCACCAAAGTTCTCGGCCGTCAAAATCGACGGGCAACGCGCCTACAAGCTGGCACGCGACGGCGAAGACGTGGAAATTGCCGCGCGTCCTTTGTTTGTAGAAGAACTGACCTTTATCGGACGCCCCGACGCCGACCATGTCACGTTGGAGATGGTGTGCGGCAAGGGCGGCTACGTGCGCTCTATCGCGCGGGATTTGGGCGAGGCATTGGGGTGCCACGGACACGTGCGCGAATTGCGCCGCACATGGTCCGGACCGTTTGATGTGGAAGACGGCGTAACACTGGAAGAGTTGGACGCCGTTGCCAAGACTGACGAAATTATGGAGTTCCTTGGCCCCTTGGAGATAGGACTGGCTGATTTACCCGAATTGCCCACCACCGAAAGCGGCGCGGTAAAACTTCGCAACGGGAACCCCGGCATGGTGATCGCCTCTGACGTTGAATACGGTGACGAGGCATGGGCATCGCTGAATGGTCAGGCCGTTGCCGTAGGTCGCTTCAAGGCAGGTGAGTTACATCCATCGCGGGTGTTCAACATCGCAGTTCTGTAACAATCGCCCTTCAAAACAGGGGCTCCTCGCGCAGATGTGGGGTATTGTTTCACTAAACCCACCTGAATTGTTACAATACTCGCGCCTTAAACACGCTGATCACGCGTTTTCGTGAACCGTATATTCAATTGCACACACGAACTGCATAAATGGCTCAACACATCTAATCAGGAACACATCATGCAACGACAAATCTGGACCATCCTTCTTGCCGGTGCCCTTGCCACAGTCGCATTCGACCTATTCGGCCAAGGCCTATCCCCATTCTTTGGCTTCTCCAAACTCGCACCCGTCGGCCTAGCAACCTCCACGCTAAAATCTGTGTTTGGCTCTATCCCCAACGGCACTGGGCACATCGTCCACACGTTAACGGGCATGATTGCCTACCCACTTGGCTACATGCTGGTGGCTCGCCCAATTCAGCTTAAGGTCCTACCAAGCCTGCACTGGGCCTTGACGGCCACTGCATATGGCATCGGTCTGTGGGTCTTCGCCCTGTTCTTTATGGCCTACCTGATTGCTGGGAACGCACCATTCCTTGGTTTCACGGGCATCACTTGGGTCGCCCTATGGGGGCACATCGTCTACGCCTTGGTTGCAGCCTACGTGATCGAGCGCGGACCCTTCGCGGGCAAAGCTGAGGCTTGAACCCTTAATCATGGGCTGGCACAAACTGGCCCATGATTACCCGCACACATATGAAAGACGACGCCGCATCGACAGCTGTATATTCGGACTGCGAAAATTACCGCTACACGTTGACCCGCGTTTGGGATGAAGGGGGCCGCAAGGTCTCCTTTGTTATGTTGAACCCCTCCACCGCGACGGAAGTACAAAACGACCCCACGGTAGAGCGATGCGAGCGGCGCGCTCGTGCTTTGGGGTTTGGCGCATTCCGCGTTTGCAACATCTTCGCATGGCGCGACACCGACCCCTTCAAGATGAAAAAAGCCACCGACCCGATTGGTGACGCGAATGACGCGGCCATTTCCGAGGCCTGCGTTTGGGCGGATACGGTCATCGCAGCATGGGGCACTCATGGAGAGCACATGAAGCGCGGGCCCGAGGTAGAAGCCTTGATGCGAAGCACCGGAAAGCCGTTGTACCATCTTGGACTAAGCAAGGCGGGTCATCCCAAACACCCCCTCTACATTGCCTACGTCAAGCAACCCGAACTTTGGGATTAAGACAAAAGAAAACCCCGAAACGATGTCACCGTTTCGGGGTCAATTCTTAACCTAGAAAATGTGAGGCGATTTAAGCCGCGACAGCTTCCCCGTTGGCTTCATCAGCCTCCGTTACGACAACAACTGGCACGACCTCTTCGACCTCAACGACCTCTTCAGCTGCCTCATCATCCGCCAAGGCTTCTTCAATCTCGGCGCCGACACCGACACCGGCATCGATTGTAACATCAATAGCCAGCCCATCAACGAGCTCGATATCGTCTACCGTCAGATCACCAGGGGTTTCAATGTTCAGCACAGTCACGCCGTCCATTGTCACACTTGCGGATCCATCATCATTTGCCACCAACTCAACAACTGGAGTGTCACCGTCCATGCCGTCGTAACGAAGCTCGATTACATCCTCAGCAGAGTCGAAGTCTGTTACCGTGCCCGCAGTTCCATCGTTAATGAAAGTGCCAGTTGCAAAGGTATCGGCTCCCTCGCCACCAAAGGCGGTATCGCCGTTCCCAATGTAGATGAAGTCGTCGCCTTCGTTGCCAAAGAGATCATCGGCGCCATCAACCTCAGTTGTTAAGGCGGCGTCTTCAAAGGTCGTTCCGAAGATGAAATCATCGCCTTGGCCGCCGCTCACAGTGTCTTCACCCAAATTACCGACCACGAAGTCATCGCCGAGACCACCGGCCACGAAGTCATCGCCAACGCCGCCGCCAACAAAGTCATTACCTGCACCACCGGCCAGCGTGTCATCCCCTTCTTCACCGAAGAGGGAGTCGTTATCTGCTTCGCCTTCAAGGACGTCGTTTCCAGCACCGCCAAGTATACCGTCGTCGCCGTCACCACCACCGATCGCGTCATCACCTTCGCCGCCGCCTATGATGTCATCGTCAGCACCACCGCGGATTGTGTCCACGCCCGCACCACCCGAGATTATGTCAGCACCCGCGGCCCCGACGATAGTGTCATCGCCGTCCTCGCCCGAGAGTGTATCATCACCTTCGCCGCCGTTAATCATGTCATCGCCCAAGCCGCCGACTATGGTATCATCGCCAAAGCTTCCGCGCAGATCATCGTCACCTTCGCCACCGTCGACAGTGTCATCACCAATGCCAGCTGCAACGACGTCATCGCCTGCGAGACCGGAAATAGTGTCGTCGCCGCCGTGACCTTCTATAATATCGATTTCAATGGTGCCGTTGATTACGTTGTCATCGTTATCACCAATCACACCGTCAATCGGATCCGCGGCATCAGTTTCTTCGACAGCGGCACCCCCATTGTCCGAATCAAAAACCGAACTCAATAGCCCAACGATGGCCAACAACCCTACTGCACCAAACATTTAGAAACCCCCTTAATAAGTTAACAATTCACGTTAACGTTATTTTAAGTTAAGTTTTTGCGACACCACCAGTGCTATTAACACAATTCTGCCAGATTTTTAATGATGCCGAGCACTTCTGTCTCTAAAAGCGAGCCAATCCTATGCTTAGCTGTATGATTGGCGACAAATCATACAGCAGACGCCCATGAGTTAGATACATCCCTCCTCCAGCACCTGAACCGCCAAGAATCGGGGTTCCCTTTTTCAAGCAAACGCCCTATACGCGCCCATCCGCTATACATTTAGTGGATCACTCCATGGGCCTTGCTGGACGACATCCCGGCCTGCGCCATTCACACTAACCTTTAAAGGAGACCCCGATGTCGATTACAGCTGAAGAAAAAACACGCTTGATGAAAGAATTCGCAACCAAAGAGGGCGACACTGGTTCGCCTGAAGTACAAGTTGCGATCCTGACCTCACGCATCACGACTTTGACCGAGCACTTCAAAACCCACAAAAAAGACAACCACGGTCGTCGTGGTCTTTTGAAGATGGTTGCTTTGCGTCGTAAGCTTTTGGATTACACCAAAGGCAAAGACGAAGCGCGCTACCAAGACCTGATCAAAAAGCTTGGCATCCGCCGCTAAAGCGTTGCGCCATTAGCTATAGAAAACGCCCGCCAATTTGGCGGGCGTTTTTCTTTTATAGATACCCTGCATTTGGGTCGAGCGCGTTTCAGGCGATCTCTGTAGCTATCGGAACCCAATCGCATACATCAACCGCGATCGGACCGCGTTCGGTGTATTGGACACGCAAACCGACGGCTTCGCACGCGATGAGTTCCTTAATTCCGTACCGCTCAAGAATGGATGAGTGGATGAAGATATCCTCTATTCCGCGAAATGCGTTCGCAAAACCAAACCCTTTGATGGGATCGTACCATTTGACCCGCGCCGGAATCGCTTCAATTGACTCGAGCGCAGAGATCTCATCGTCACCACCGACCTGCTTGACCGACAGAATTTCCGTAACTCGAACGCCTTTCTCAAGCTCTTCGACCATCACTTCGAGAGTGCTACCTTCCAGTAAAATCAGGCAAACGGCCTCATCCAGAACACTTCGATGTAGAAATATATCCTCGTCATACTCGGGGGCGGTTAAAAACCCGAACCCTTTCGTCCGATCAAACCATTTCAACTGACCTGAGATTTGACGGGTTACGGTTGCTGGGGGAACCTCGTCTATTAAATTTTCTATCATACCAGCCTTCTTCGTCACTAAACTTATTAGAAGCGTTGCACGCCTTTCCTTGAGTTTAAGTCGATTTCGCATTGATTTCACTGTGAAAGGCGGTCCGGCTCCGTCCTCTTTGGGGTAGATACCTATCCATTCGGATAGGTATTTTTCCTACTAACGTAGGGGCCGCTACCCATGAGAACATCATTCGAAGAAATACGCCCGACGTTTGGAGACAAGACTACAAGCAAGGCTATCCACCTCCCCACTTCCCAAACGCGTCAAACCCCTATATAGCCGCGCTATCTGAGACGTGACACCCAGACCCCGGGTGCATGCAAGAGGATTGGGGTCGGCGGCAATGGGGCCGCTATTTACACGGGAGACCCGGAAGGCCGGGAGTGCTCCCTTATAGGAAACGATACATGTTTACTGAGACAAAGAAATCAATCGAGTGGGGCGAAGAAACCCTGACGCTCGAAACCGGCAAGATTGCCCGTCAGGCTGACGGCTGCGTTATTGCCACTTACGGTGAAACCTCCGTTATGGCCGCTGTGACTTTTGCCAAGAAGCAAAAGCCGGGTCAGGACTTTTTCCCGCTGACCGTTCACTACAATGAGAAATACTACGCCGCGGGTAAAATCCCAGGCGGTTTCTTCAAGCGTGAGGCCCGCCCCACCGAGAAAGAAACACTGACATCGCGCCTGATCGACCGTCCGATCCGCCCGCTGTTTGTTCCTGGCTTCAAAAACGAAGTTCTGGTGATCTGTACTGTGCTGAGCCACGATCTGGTTAACGACCCAGACATGGTTGCAATGATCGCGGCGTCTGCTGCTCTGACCATTTCTGGCGCACCATTCATGGGCCCAATCGCTGCTTGCCGCGTTGGTTATGAAGATGGCGATTACATCCTGAACCCAGAGCTCGATGACATGCACAACCTGCGCTACAACCCAGAGCAGCGTTTGGACCTTGTTGTTGCAGGCACCAAAGACGCCGTGATGATGGTTGAATCGGAAGCCTACGAGCTGACCGAAGAAGAAATGCTGGGTGCGGTGACTTTCGCCCACGAGCAAATCCAGCCAGCCATCGACTTGATCATGGACTTCGCAGGCGAATGCGCCAAAGAGCCGTTCGACTTCACAGCGCCTGACTACTCCGACCTGTATGCGGCTGTTGCCAAATCAGGCGAAAAAGCCATGCGTGCGGCCTACGCCATCTCCGACAAGCAAGAGCGCACCGCCGCTGTTGCCGCTGCAAAAGAGACTGCTCAAGAAGGCCTGTCCGAAGAGCAGCTGGCAGATGAGAACCTCGGTGCTGCACTGAAGAAGCTTGAATCCACCGTCCTTCGTGGCGACGTGGTGAAGAACAAGAAGCGTATCGATGGTCGTAACTTGGACGAGATCCGCGATATCGTATCCGAAGTAGGCTTGCTGCCACGTACACACGGCTCTGCCCTGTTTACACGCGGCGAGACCCAAGGTCTGGTTGTGACCACTTTGGGTACTGGCGACGACGAGCAGATGATCGACAGCCTGCAAGGCATGTATAAGTCGAACTTCCTGCTGCATTATAACTTCCCTCCATACTCTGTTGGTGAAGTTGGTCGCTTTGGCCCTCCAGGTCGCCGCGAAATCGGTCACGGTAAACTTGCATGGCGCGCCCTTCAGGCCGTTCTGCCAGCGCCAACTGATTTCCCATACACCGTTCGCTTGGTCTCTGAGATCACTGAATCCAACGGCTCGTCTTCCATGGCGTCCGTATGTGGTGGCTCCTTGTCCATGATGGACGCTGGCGTTCCATTGAAAGCACCGGTTGCTGGTGTTGCTATGGGTCTGATCTTGGAAGAAGACGGCTCCTACGCGGTTCTGTCCGACATCTTGGGTGACGAAGACCACCTTGGCGACATGGACTTCAAAGTGGCTGGTACCGAGAACGGCATCACCTCTTTGCAGATGGATATCAAAGTTGCAGGCATCACGCCTGACATCATGAAGACTGCTTTGGCTCAGGCTAAAGAAGGTCGTATCCACATCCTTGGCGAAATGAACAAAGCGCTGTCTTCGGCTAGCGACTTCTCGGTTCACGCACCACGCATCGAGACCATGCAGATCCCAACGGATAAAATCCGCGAAGTGATCGGTTCCGGCGGCAAAGTCATCCGCGAGATCGTGGAAGTTTCCGGCGCGAAAGTGGACATCAACGACGAAGGCGTCATCAAGATCGCTAGCCCGAATGGCGAAGCAATCAAGAAAGCCTACGACATGATCCACTCGATCGTGGCAGAGCCTGAAGAAGGTGCCGTCTACACCGGTACTGTTGTGAAGATCGTCGACTTCGGTGCCTTCGTGAACTTCTTCGGCAAACGCGACGGTCTGGTCCACGTGTCCCAAATCGAGAACCGCCGTTTGAACCACCCTTCCGACGTCCTCAAAGAGGGCCAAGAAGTGAAGGTCAAATTGCTGGGCTTCGACGACCGCGGCAAAGTCCGTTTGTCGATGAAAGTTGTCGATCAGGAAACTGGCGAAGAAATCAAAGAAGAGAAGAAAGAGGACTAATCCTCTCTAGTCTTTTCGAACGATTTGGGGCCCCGGCGGAAACGCCGGGGCCTTTTTGTAGTGCAACACCTAAAGAGCCATTTTATTCGATCAAAAACACGCACAAAACCAAGATCATAACGTGTAATTTGTTTTAGTGAACAATGCGATAACCAAGGCGATAACCATGATGACTTTAGACGTCAGAACACACGCCTACATGCATTACTCACAAGGAAAACAACCATGCGCTTCACACCTTTCTACATCGCAGCGGCCACGCTAATTGCGGCACCGGCAGCGGCTCAAGACCTATATGGTCACGTCTTTGGAGGGGGCTCATTCATCCAAGATCCAACGTTCGAAGGCGTTGTAACTCCACCGGGCGGTCAGCAGTCCGTAGGTACCGATTTCGACACCGGCTTCGGAGTTGGGGTTGCGATTGGTAAATCACTTCCGTCTCTAAATTTTGGCAACTTCCGCGTAAGAGGCGAGATCGAACTGTCTTACAATTCAGGTGACGTGGATTCTGTGTTTTTCTCAGGAAATGGAGCTGCAGCCGAGGCAAATGTCAGTGGTGACATCTCCACCACGCGGGCATTTGGTAACATTATCGCCGACCTCCCAACTGGTGGCGCATTCACCCCTTACGCGGGTTTCGGTCTGGGCGTCGCATCCACCGACACAAACATCAACTATGGCACCGGCGTTCGGCTTGATGACCGAAGCGAGAACATTTCTGCCCAACTGATCTTAGGTGGCTCATATGCCTTATCTGACTCGCTTAGCCTAACAGGCGACGTACGATATGTTCGTGATTTTGGTGTCGATACACCGCGCTTTAATTCTGCAGGGGGGCTCACCGGTGTCGTCAGTGACGATATCTCTTCGGTGAATCTCAACGTTGGTTTACGTTTCGGTTTCTAGCCCTCGTTCGAAACTCAGCCAGCTTGCAGCTATGGGATGCCCCAATCATCTCATGAAAGCCCCGATGGAAATGTCGGGGCTTTTAAGTTACACCTTCCTTGATCACGCTCCTGTTATTGCCCATCACGGCGGAAAACCGCTAAACTGTGTAAAATTGCGCCCTGTGGGAATTGGGGCCAGTATGGGTACAAGGACACCGATTATGCTAAACCGACGCACACTTTTGACCACTTCGTTTGCCGCCGCAGCGGTTGGGACGCCCGCGCTGGCGCAACGTAAATCTTGGGTTATGCCCGAAGAATACAAACCGCACATTGTGACTTTGCAAGGCGACCTGCCTGCGGGAGAAGTGCACGTCGACCCGAAAGCTTTCGCGCTGTACTGGACGATGGCTGAGGGCAAGGCCCTGCGCTACACCTGTGGCATTGGCAAAGCGGGCCTGTACGAATCCGGCACATTCCACGTCGGGGCTAAGAAGCACTGGCCATCTTGGACACCTACGCAGGACATGATCAAACGCGATCCTGCTTCCTACAAACAATTTGAAGACGGCATGCCGGGCGGCCCAGACAACCCGCTGGGATCGCGCGCGTTGTACCTGTTCACACCGGGCAAGGGGGATACCTTCTTGCGCATCCATGGCACATCCGCGCCTTGGACGATCGCATCTGCGGTATCCAACGGCTGCGTACGCCTGACAAATGCCCATATCGCGCATCTGTACCAACAGGTGCCTGAAGGCACTAAGGTCGTTTTGCACTAAGCAGAACATTCAGATCTAACGCAAAAGGCCGACCCGTTTGGGTCGGCCTTCGTGTTTTCAAGGCTTAAGTTAACTTAGGCAGGCGCTTTGACGGTGCGCAGGTAAGGCAACACTTCTGTCACGTCACCAAACTTAGCTTTTGCGTCCTCGGTACTGACCGCTGGTGGGACAATCACGTCTTGGCCTTGCTGCCAATTGGCTGGTGTCGCCACGCCTTTGGCAGACATTTGCAAGCCATCCAACGCGCGCAAGATTTCTGCGAAGTTCCGGCCTACGGTCATTGGGTAAGTCATGGACAACTTCAACTGCTTGTCCGGCCCCACGATGAACACCGAACGCACTGTGGCACTATCCGCAGGTGTACGGCCGTCTGGTAGATATGCTTCTGCTGGCAGCATGTCGAATGCTTTGGCCATTGTCAGATCAATATCAGCAACGATTGCGAACTCGGCTTTAGCGTTAGCGACCTGCTCGATGTCACGCTTCCATTTCACGTGCTCTTCAACACCATCGACTGAAACACCCAATACTTTTGTGTTCCGTTTGGCCCATTCATCAGCCAGTTGAGCAACTGCCCCGAATTCTGTCGTGCAAACCGGTGTGAAATCTTTCGGATGGGAAAAAATGATCGCCCAGCTATCACCTACGAAGTCGTGCAAGCTGACGTCCCCTTTGTCAGTAGCAACTGTGATATTTGGAATAGTGTCGTTTATGCGCAGACCCATGGCGGTCCCTTTCCATTTGTGGTTTCTGTTACCGATATAATGTCGACAACAGCCTTAGACACCCCCGAACGGAGCATCCAATGTCCAATCACAAAAATTTCTACATCAACGGCCAATGGGTAGCACCCTCGACTGCAAACGACCTTGACGTGATCAACCCTTCGAATGAGGAAGTTTGCGCCACGATCTCCCTTGGATCTGAGGCAGACACCAATGCAGCGGTGGATGCAGCACGCGCTGCGTTTGATGAATGGGCAGCGGTGTCAAAAGCAGAAAAGTTGGCGCTCCTGAACAAGCTACTGGAGGTCTACAACGCTCGCTCCGAAGACATGGCTCAAGCTATTTCGGTAGAGATGGGTGCGCCGCAAAAATTGGCGCGTGCACAACAAGTCGGCGCAGGTTCATGGCACTTGAAGGGCTTTATCGATGCGTTTGAGGCGTTTGAGTTCGACACGCCCTACACCGAGACAGAAATGACCCTACGCGAACCAATCGGCGTTTGCGCTTTGATCACCCCATGGAACTGGCCGATGAACCAGATCGTGTTGAAGGTTATTCCGGCAATCGCAGCGGGCTGCACCGTTGTGCTGAAACCATCCGAGATTTCGCCATTGTCTGGCATCCTATTCTCAGAGTTCATGGACGAGGCCGGCTTCCCCGCTGGTGTCTACAACATGGTCAACGGGGATGGCCCGGGCGTGGGCTCGCAGCTGTCCGCACATCCTGACGTCGACATGGTATCCTTCACTGGATCGTCCCGCGCGGGCAAACTGATCTCCAAGTCTGCAGCTGACACGTTGAAACGCGTCTCGCTGGAATTGGGCGGCAAGGGCGCCAACATCATCTTCGCTGACGCGGTTGACAACGCTCCGGCTAACGGCGCTGCTCGCTGCTTCCGCAACACTGGCCAATCGTGCAACGCCCCAACCCGGATGTTCGTTGAATCGTCCCGCTATGCGGAAGCGGTTGAGCAGGTGAAAGCCGCAGCCGAGGCCACCAAGGTCGCGCCAGCCTCCGAGGATGGCGGCCACATTGGCCCGTTGGTATCTGAGATGCAATTCAACAAGGTGCAGGACCTGATCCAAAAAGGTATCGACGAAGGCGCGACATTGCTTGCCGGTGGCGTTGGCCGCCCCGACGGGTTGAACCGCGGCTACTTTGCACGCCCTACGGTTTTCACGGATGTGACCCCAGACATGACCATCTACAAAGAGGAAATCTTTGGCCCCGTCATGTGCCTGATGCCCTTCGAGACGGAAGAAGACGTGATCGAGATGGCCAATGACACACCCTACGGTTTGACCAACTACATCCAAACCGAGGACACCGAAAAGCGCCGCCGTGTGGCGCGTCGCCTTCGGTCCGGCATGGTTGAGACCAACGGTTCCGGCTTTGCGCAAGGCTCCCCTTTTGGGGGTTACAAGCAATCGGGCAACGGTCGCGAAGGTGGCGTATTCGGGATCGAAGAATTCTTGGAAGTGAAAGCCGTCTCTGGCTGGAACAGCTAATCAGATATTGTTGCCACCCCTGCATTAGAAAGGGGTGGCACTCGCCTTAGAATGGCACCTTGGCTTTGAACTCCACGGCCTTACCACCCTGAGGATGGCGCAGCTTCAAGCTTTCTGCATGGAGCATCATCCGAGAGAAATTTTCGGCATCACCTGAATAAAACGGGTCGCCTAATATCGGGTGGCCGAGCGCTTGCATATGGACCCGCAACTGGTGCGAGCGGCCCGTGTGCGGGGACAATCGCATACGTGTTGTCCCATCTTTCACCGCTCCGCGCCGCCATTGGGTGATGGCCTGCTTACCACGCTCGAAGTTCACATGTTGAAGCGGGCGGTTCGGCCAGTCCACGACCAAAGGCAAGTGGATCTCACCTGTTTTGCCCTCCACCTCGCCATGAACCAAGGCCATGTAGGTTTTCTTAGTGTGGCGCCGCTCAAACTGCAGGCCAAGATGGCGTTGTGCGGATTTGGTTAGGGCGAAGACCATGACGCCGGAGGTATCACGATCAAGCCGGTGTACAAGTAAAGCCGTCGGGAACGCCGCTTGGATGCGCGCAATCAGGCAATCGGCCAAATGCTCGCCTTTGCCGGGAACTGACAGCAAACCAGCCGGCTTATTTACCAGTAACAGCTCAGCATCCTCGTGGATCACATCCAATGGGTTGGTTGGCGGGTTGTATTCGCTACTGACCACGGCTGCGCACCATTGAATACGTGTACAGGATCAAAGCCGCCCAGATCATTGGAAACGCGATGGCGTGAGCGGTGCCGAATGGCTCCCCAAACACGAAAACGGCCACAAGGAAGATCAAAGTCGGCGCGATATACTGAAGGATACCAGTTGTTGTCATGCGCAGGCGTTTAGCCCCGTTAGCGAATAGCATTAACGGCACTGCCGTGACGACCCCACAGCCAACTAACAACCACACATTACCCGAGAAATGGCTGATGCCGTTTGACCCGATGTAGATCAAGTATCCGATCGCTGGGATGGCCAAGATCAGAACCTCGAGCAGGAACCCTTGGTTAGGGCCGATGGGCAAGGCCTTCTTGAACAGGGCGTAGAAACCCCAAGTCAAAGACACCGCGATGGACACAAGCGGCAACCGGCCAGCATCAATGGTGAGCACGACCACGGCCGCAACGGCCAACGCGATTGCGGCCCATTGCAAACGGGTCAGCTTTTCCTTGAGCAGGGCAAAGCCCAAGAACACAGAAAGCAACGGGTTGATATAGTACCCAAGGGCCGCGTCCAAGGTATGCCCCGCGCTAATCGCCCAAACATAGATGCCCCAGTTCAACGATATGAGCACCGCGGTAACACAGCCCATCGCGAGCATCTTTGGCGTTGTTAGAGCCACTTTTATGTCGTTGGTCCGCCTCAAGAAGATCAACACCAGCCCAGCGATTGGGATCGACCAAATAACACGATGAGCAACAATTTCCGCCGCTGGGACATGCGACAAGGCCTTCATGTATAGCGGAAGGAACCCCCACAGGAAGTAAGCGGAAATAGCAAAAGCGAAGCCGACGGGGCTATCACCTGATTTGTCAGTACTATCATCTGAATGAGCCATAGGTTCATTCACCACCAAGCCTCGCCAGTTGCAAGTCCTAGACTTTCACTCGCTCTGATTTAGGGTCATAAAACGGCTTGGAAGAAACCTCCGCCCGAACACGAGTACCTGCCACGTCTATCTCGTATGTAGACACGAGAACATCCGCCAGCTTTTCGCCATGACAGGGAACGTATCCCATGCCCATAGCGGCTCCCAGATGATGACCGTATGATCCAGAAGTCAGATACCCCACGATCTCGCCGTTCCTTAGGACTGGTTCCGCATGATACAGCAATGGCTCCGGTTCAATCAGCTTGAATTGCAAAAGGCGCATATTTAGACCCTTTTCGGCCTTATCCAACACTGCCTCTCGTCCGATAAAACCTGCCTTATTTTTCTTTACGGCAAAGCCCAACCCTGCCTCCATGACGTGATCCTCGGAGGTGATGTCGTGGCCAAAGTGGCGGAACCCCTTTTCCATGCGACAACTGTCCATCATGTGCATGCCGCACAGTTTCAGGTCCATGTCTTGGCCAGCCTCAAGCAATGTCTCAAACACATGCGCCGCTTGGTCGGCGCTGACGTAAAGCTCCCAACCCAACTCGCCCACGTAGGTCACGCGGTGCACCCGTGCCAAGCCCATCCCAATTTCCACCTCTTGCGCGGTGCCAAAGGGGTTAACGGCGTTGGAGAAGTCGCCAGAAGAGACCTTCTCAAGCAGTGCGCGTGAATTGGGCCCCATCACGGCCAACACGCCCTCACTCGCGGTCACATCAGTGATGACCACGTTGAATTCCCCGACATTCCGGCGCATCCACGTCTCGTCTGCTAATCTTGTAGCGGCAGGGGTGACTACGAGATACGCCGTCTCAGACAGGCGAGTGACGGTAACGTCCGCCTCAATCCCTGCTCGTGAATTTAGGAACTGCGTATAGACGATCTTACCGACCGGCACGGAATAATCCCCGCCGCCGATGTAGTTCAAGAAGGCTTCTGCATCGCCTCCTTCGACCCTAATCTTGCCAAAAGATGACATATCGTACATTCCGACATTGCTACGAACGGCCTCGTGTTCGCGAGCGACATTGCCAAAGAAGTTCTGACGTTTCCAAGAATACCGATACTCCCGCTCTTGTGCCTCATCCGCGAACCAATTGGCACGCTCCCACCCAGAGAGCTCTCCCATCACGGCACCATTATCCAATAAGTGTTGGTGGAAAGGTGTACGTCGAATTCCCCGAGCGGTCTTTTTCTGCAGGTACGGGAAATGATCCGCATAAAGCAGACCCAGAGTTTCTTTGGACCGCTCGAACAGATAATTTCGATTGCCTTGGAAAGGTTGCATCCGGCTGATGTCGACGTCGCCAAGATCGAAAGGCTTCTCCCCCGCGTCCATCCATTGCGCTAATGCGGAGCCTGCCCCACCTGCGGATTGGATCCCGATCGAGTTAAACCCAGCCGCCACCCAAAAATTGTCCAATTCAGGTGCGAGACCCAAATGATAGGCATCATCAGGGGTAAAGGATTCTGGGCCGTTGAAGAAGGTATGAATGCCCGCTTCCGCCAACATGGGCATGCGATTTACTGCTGCCTCCAAGATTGGCTCGAAGTGGTCGAAATCTTCGGGCAGCTGGTCGAATTCAAAATCCTTGGGGATGTCCAGCTTCCAAGGCTTCGCCACTGGCTCGAACGCACCCAACAACATCTTGCCCGCGTCCTCTTTGTAGTAGGCGCATTCATCCGGCACTCGCAGAACCGGCATTTGGGTCAAGTTCGGCACGTTCTCGGTGACGATATAAAAGTGCTCACACGAATGGAGCGGCACATTGACACCTGCCATGCGCCCGACTTCATGCCCCCACATTCCACCGCAATTTACAACGTGTTCTGCCTTAATAGACCCTATATTGCCGTTGCTATCTTCCCACGACACGCCGGTAACGCGACGCCCCTCTTTCTCGATCGAAGTGACGAGGTATCCCTCCTTGACCAAGGCCCCGTTCTGACGAGCGCCCTTTGCCAAGGCTTGAGCAATATTGGAAGGATCGCCCTGTCCGTCGAGCGGAAGGTAAACACCGCCGGTGACACCTTCGATGTTGAGATGCTCGTAACGGGTTTTTACTTCTTGAGGCGAAATAGGCTCTGCCTCGACGCCAAAGGAGCGGGCCATTGCGGCTTGCCGATTGATCTCCTCCAGCCGCTCCTCGGTCAAAGCAACGGTGATTGACCCGCACCGTTTGAACCCAGTCGCAACACCCGTTTCGGCCTCAAGGTCACCGTAAAGTTCTTGACTGTATTTGGCGAGCTTGGTCATGTTTTTGGTCGCACGAAGCTGCGCAATGAGGCCCGCCGCATGCCAAGTCGTGCCCGACGTCAGCTGCTTACGTTCCAGAAGAACCACATCCTCCCAGCCCAGCTTCGTCAAATGATACGCGACGGAGCATCCGATCACGCCACCGCCGATGATGACCACACGAGCCTGCGTTGGAAGCGTCATGAATTTTATCCTTTCAGTCGTAGAGACAATTCGCGAATGTGAGCTGGTGATATTTCGCAGCATCCGCCGATGATGGTTGCGCCCGAACTTACCCATCCTTCTGCGAAGTCTGCGTAGGTCTTTGGCGTCAAATCAGTACGTGACGACAACAAATCCACCGTCACCCCGACCTTGGAGAACTCATCGTGAATTCCTGTGAACCCGTTGGCATAGGCACCGACGGGTTTGCCACAACCAGCCAACAGTGGCACCGCATCACTGATTACCTCTGGCAAGGAGCAGTTCAACAGAACGGCGGCGGGATCGTATTCGGCCAGCAGGGGCAAGACCTCTTCCAAAGGCTCACCTGAGCGCAACTTCGTACCATCTGTGTCATCGACCGATAGAGCCACCCAAACTGGTTTGTTCGACACAGCCGCTCCCATCAAGGCCCCTCTTAGTTGGTCAACCGAGGACATCGTCTCAAAGACATGCGCGTCAACCAACGGTGCCTGTAGCTTAACCATGTTGGCATATACCTCGGCAGCCATCTCTGATGGTGGTGTCTTGTCAGGCTGGTAGGAAAACCCTTGCGGCCCCAATGCGCCTAAGACCAGACCGCTTCCATGCGCATCGCGGGCCTCGCACGCGATTGTACATGCACGCGTCATCAACTCTTCCAAACGGTCAATGATGCCATGTGGCTCCAACCTATCGGGAAGGATCGCATAGCTGTTGGTCGTCGCAATTTCAGCGCCGGCGGCAAAGAAGTCATCATGCACCGCCCTCACAGTTTCAGGGCTGTCCAGCAGCGCCTGCGTGGACCAAAGGGACGTCGCGCGACCTGCCCGCGCGACCAGCTCTTGCCCCATGCCGCCGTCTAAAATGGTGATGCTCATGCGCGTATCCGCGCGTTTTCAGGATCCCATAACGGTTGATCTTCTTGAACAATAGCGCGACAGCGCTCGCCATAAATTTCGACTTCCAGCACCGTTCCGGGCTTGGCGGCTTCCGCCTTCACCACACCTAGAGCGATCGATTTATTGATCCGGTAGCCCCAGTCGCCAGATGTCGTCTCCCCAACGATGTCATCACCCATCCAGATAGGAGACATATATGGTGCATCTGCATCCCCCGCCTCAACGACAAGCGTCACAAATCCCTTTTTAGAGCCTTGTTGCTGCTCTCGCGCCAATGCTGCTTTGCCTGGGAAGTCCTGCTCTTTATTCAACCTCAGGAAGCGAGACAAGCCTCCCTCCAGCAAGGTGTAATCCGTGGACAGATCCCCCTTCCATGTACGGTAACCTTTCTCGATACGCATGGAATTTAAGGCATACATCCCAAATGGTTTAGCCCCCGCGGCCTTCACCGCCTCATAAGCCGAGGCGCTGTCGTCAAAGGATGTGTGCACTTCCCATCCAAGCTCCCCCGCAAACGAAATGCGGAACAGCTTTGCGGCCTTCCCCGCGACTGTGGCGTCTTGGATCGACAGCCATCCGGCCTCCAAATCCGCGCCCTCTGTAATCTCGAGAAGCAGCTCGCGCGATTTAGCGCCTGTCACGATAAGGGTCGACCAATCTTTGGTAATATCGACCAGTTCAATCGCACCACCTTCAGGCAAACGGGACTTCAGGAATTCAAAGTCGTGCCACTGCGCAACAGCGGCAGTCATGATCCAGAAATCATCTTCACCCCAACGAATGATCGTCACCTCGGTCACGATACGCCCGCGATTGTCGGTGAAGTATCCAAGGTTCATGCGACCCGCCTTTGGCAACGCCCCAGCGATTTGATTGCGCAGCCATTCGGCAGCACCTTCCCCCTTAAGCGTGTACCGCGAAAATCCGGGTATATCGAGGACGCCAACACCATTGGTGCAGGCCTCAACCTCCTCCTTGATGCGCTGCTTCCAAGGCCCGTCACGCATCCATGTCTGCGTGCTTTCCTCGGAGGTATCATCACCGTCTTGCGCGAACCAATTGGCACGCTCCCACCCATTGTAGGCCCCCATCTGCCCACCAGAGGCCAGCAATGATGCATGATTAGCGGATAGTTTTTTATCGCGCCCAGCAGGCCATTCGTGGTGCGGGAAATGCATGGCGTACTCGTGACCATAGGTCTCCATCGCCTTACTGAGGCAGTAGTCGTGGTCAGCATAATCGGTGTAGCGGCGCGGGTCGCAAGACCACATGTCCATCTCGGTTTCACCATGCATGATCCACTCGGACAGCACCTTGCCAGCCCCACCACCCTGCGCGATGCCAAAGGTGAAGGAATGCGCTTCAAACGCGTTTTTCACACCGGGCATTGGGCCGATCATTGGCAGGCCATCGGGCGCATAAGGGATCGGACCGTTGATATTGCGGCCAACCCCAGCGGTTCCCAGCAAAGGAACACGCTCCATTGCATCCTCGATGTAGAATTCCAGCCGTTCCAGATCATCTGGGTACAATTGGAACGAAAAGTCGTCTGGCATCGGGTCTTGCGGAGTGACCCAATGCGCCTTGCAGTTTCGCTCGTAGGGACCAAGGTTCAAACCGTATTTGTCTTGACGAAGATAGTAGCTGATGTCCACGTCGCGGACCAACGGCAACTTATGTCCCTTTTCCTTGGTCCATGCCTCCAACTCCGAGATCGGCTCGGTCAGGAAATACTGGTGGGACATCACCACCATAGGCACCGTGCGCCCGCCGAACGGCTTGAACATCTCGCCAACTCGCTGCGCATAGTAGCCTGCACAATTGGCCACATACTGCGCTCTGATCTCACCCTTCGGGGTCTTTACGATCCATTCGTCACCATCGCGCTCCAACCCTGTGAGCGGGCAGAAACGTTCTATCCTACCACCCGCATCGCGCGCGCCTTTGGCAAGCGCTTGTGTCAATTGCGCGGGATCAATGTCGCCATCCAAAGGATCTAGCATCCCTCCTTCAAGATCATGCAGCTCCATGAAGGGGTTGTGCTCCTTCAACTCCTGAGGGGTCAAAATATCCATGGTTAGACCCTGATACCGCGCCTGCGACGCCACCTTCTCAAATTCCTGCATCCGTTCTTTAGAATGCGCCAAGCGGAGCGATCCGGTGACGTGATAATTCATCGGGTAGTCCACATCATCCGCAAGTGTGCGGTACATCTCCAACCCGTAGCGCTGCATATTCATCACCGCCCAATTGGGCGCGAAATTGGGGCAGTTTCCGGCTGCGTGCCACGTAGAGCCAGCTGTCAGTTCATTCTTTTCCAGCAAAACGCAATCTTCCCATCCCGCCTTGGCAAGGTGGTAGAGGGTCGATGTTCCCACGACGCCCCCCCCAATAATGACGACGCGTGCAGTGGTTGGGAAATCACTCATATTCTTGCTCCTCTTGACGGAATTTATTTCTAAGGTTTCTGCTCATTGCGAGATCACTGGCGTGGATGTGCCACCAAGAAGCAGACCGTAAATTATGAAGCACGACGCCATTATCCGTCGGACCCATACATTCAGCACCGCCCCCATCGCCGCACGGCCCAAACCCGCCCCGATTGCGGTGAAACTGGTGTAGCTGATGGTGGTAATGATCAATGCCGTTGGCATGATGACCCACATTTGGGACCACACTGGTACATCCGGCTGTACGAATTGCGTGAAGGCCGCGAAGTATCCCGTCACTGATTTGACGTTGATTGTCGCGATCAAGAAAGACCGACCATAGATGGTGCGGGCCGACACATTTCGGTGCGGCACTGGCTTGTGCGCATTGAGCAACCCCTTGATCCCTAAGAAGACCAAGACCCCTGCACCGATGAGTTTGCCCCAGAAGAAAGCCTCTGGCGCTTGGGCCAGCAACGCGGTTACCCCCGCCGCGGAGAGGAGCAAGAACAGGGTCGCTTGCGTTAGGATGGCCAAGACACCCCAAAGCGATGTCTTGAAGCCGTGGGCCATTCCGTTTTGTACGCAATTCACTGCGTTTGGCCCTGGTGTAGAGACGAAAACCACCCAGAAGAGCGCGAACATGATCCATCCCTCTAGCGACATATCAATACACCGGCGGGGCAATAACCCAGATCACCACGGCGGGGTCTGAGTATGGGTTCATCCATCGAAACGGCTCACCACGGATGCGGAAGCTATCACCAACATCCAAAGTGAAAACTGTCCCGTCGATCGATAGGTCGAGCCTTCCAGACACAACGTAACCCACTTCCTGAGTTGGGCGACTTACGGGCTCAGTTATTTGGCTATTGGGCTCAAACGTCGAATGGACAACCTCAAAATCGTCCGTCAGGTCGGGGGACAAAAGCTCCTCGGTCAATCCTGCCTCTCGCGACCCAATGGGACGGCGCGACTTTGCTCGCACAATGAAACCTTGCTCATGTGCCTCGGCGGTTGTTTGGCGAAACAGGCTCGAGACCGAAACGTTCAGCGCCCTTGCTATTTGGCGCAAATCGGTGATCGACGGCTCTGAAAGGTCCCGCTCCACTTGGCTTAACCAGCCGACAGAGCGGCCCAATATTTCTGACAACTCCGTCAACTTCATCCCGCGCGCCTTTCGCAACGCACGAAGATCAGCGCCTAGGGTAACGGATTGACTTGGTTGCTTTTGTAACATGTGGCCCAATTGAAGTTCGTGAAATTATCATCTTTTTTTTCACCAAAATACAAATCGGTTGAGTCGTGCAAGAAAAATCACACGTAGAGATCAAGATTTCTGAAAGGTGGCCTCTAGGATATTTGCCAACTGGTCGGCATCTTCGCGCGTGAAAGCATCCGGTTGATCACTATCGATGTCGAACACGGCAATAAGCTGGCCCCCTTCGCCCCAAACAGGCAACACCAATTCTGAGCGTGTCGAGGACGCACAAGCAATATGCCCCGGAAATGCTTCGACATCTGGCACCAATTGAGTTTCCTGCAAGCGAGCAGCCGCGCCACAAACACCCCGCGAAAACGGGATAACCAGACATCCATGACCGCCCTGATAGGGGCCGATTTTCAACAATTCAGGCTCTACTACACGGTAAAATCCCGTCCAGTTGAACCGCACGTCCGCATGGTGAACCTCGCAAGCGACAGTGGCCATAAGGGACACGGCATCATCCTCGCCCTCGACCAAAGCCGCGACGGTTTTCGCAAGTAAGGGGTAATCAACCATCAGACCCGCTCAATCGCGATTGCCGTACCTTCACCGCCGCCAATACAAATCGCAGCGACACCACGCTTAAGTCCACGGGTTTCCAGCGCATTAAATAGCGTCACTATGATCCGCGCCCCAGAGGCCCCTATGGGGTGACCCAAAGCGCAAGCCCCGCCATTTACATTAACCACGTCGCGGTCCAGCCCCATTTCATGCATGAAGGCCATGGGGACGACGGCGAAGGCCTCGTTTACCTCCCATAAATCCACATCAGAGATGCTCCAACCGATACGATCCAATAACTTACGCGCTGCTGGGACAGGTGCTGTTGTGAACAACGCCGGTGCTTGAGCATGGTTTGCATGTCCAACAATACGGGCACGTGGTCTTAACCCTTGTGCCTCAATCCCCGCCTCAGAGGCCATAACGAGCGCGGCCGCCCCATCAGAAATGGACGATGAATTCGCAGCAGTAACCGTACCACCCTCGCGAAAAGCAGGCTTAAGCAGCGGAATTTTTTCAGGCCGCGCTTTCGCAGGCTGCTCGTCCTGGGTCACGGTGAACGGTCTACGCCCGCCAACCTCAACAGCGGATATCTCCTTGGCAAATGCATCGCTTTCCTGAGCGGCCAATGCATTGGACAATGACCGCAAAGCAAATTCATCCTGCGCCTCGCGGGTGAACTGAAAAGCCTCCGCGCAGTCTTCAGCGAACGTGCCCATGAGACGCCCCTTATCGTAGGCGTCTTCCAACCCGTCCAGAAACATCGAATCCTGCACCGCTTGATGCCCAATACGCGCCCCGCCCCGCATTTTGGGAAGCAAATAAGGGGCGTTCGTCATGCTTTCCATACCACCGGCGACCATCGTTTGAGTATGCCCTAAGGACAGTTGGTCAAACGCCATCATCGCAGCCTGCATGCCGGAGCCGCACATTTTGTTCAACGTCGTCGCTGGAACCTCTTCACCAAGCCCCGCAGCAAAGCCGGCTTGCCGCGCAGGGGCTTGCCCCTGACCTGCAGGCAGAACGCAGCCCATCAAGACCTCATCTACAGTGTCTAATCCCGACTGCTTTAACGCGGCCTTGATCGCTGAACCGCCCAATTGGGAAGCCTCAACGTCGTCAAACGCACCTTGAAACCCGCCCATTGGGGTTCGGCTGGCACCCGTGATAAATACGGACATTTTGAAACACCTTTG
This sequence comes from Litoreibacter sp., assembly GCF_039974535.1. Lineage (GTDB taxonomy): Bacteria > Pseudomonadota > Alphaproteobacteria > Rhodobacterales > Rhodobacteraceae > Litoreibacter. The sequence goes on from NZ_JBDWIU010000014.1 coordinate 87,051, forward strand.
CTGTTAGCGACGTTAATCTGAATACCGATTGGTAACCTTTGGGGTCTAGTTCATTTCCTGAATAGAGCAGGAGAACGGACCATGATGCAAGCTACCCAAACCTCAAACGGCGTCCTCGTCCTGACGTTAGACGCGAACCGGATCGACGCAGCCTGCGCCGTTCATATGAAGGACGAGTTTCGCGAGCATACCAATGGTCACGAAGGACGGGTAGTGATGGACCTGTCTTCAGTCAAATTTATGGATAGTAGCGGTTTGGGCGCGATGGTGGCTGCGCTGAAACTACTCAAGGGGCGCAAGCTTGAACTATGTAGCCTCACAGCAGCCGTCGACAAAGTCTTCCGTATGACAAGAATGGACAACGTCTTTGACATCCATACAGATGTTCTAACTGCGTTATCAGAAGAAGGCCCCAAAGGCGCCGATGCTGCGTGAACAGTTCAGCACTGATGCAACGTAGTTTCGGCGCACCACGTTTACAACTTGAAGACACTATAAACGCGGATCCACTGTCAATCCGTGATGCCACCGTTGAAATAATGGCCAGATTGACAAGCGAATTCCCCACACATTCAGAAGGGATTATCAGCACTGAAATCGTTTTGGCCGAAGTGTTAAACAATATCGCGGAGCATAGTTATGACGACTCAAATCTTGGAGACATCAAGATTTCAGCCCTATGTACTGACGACCTGATTTCAATTGAAACAAGGGATTACGGCATACCAATGCCTGGTCTCACCCCACCAAAAACGGAACTAGAAGAGATACCAATGGACATCGAAGATCTGCCAGAGGGCGGATTCGGTTGGTTTTTCATCCGAAGCCTATCGTCACATATGGAGTATCGGCGGGTCGGTACGCAGAACATTTTCTGCGTACAAATTGCGACAACCTCAGAGAACATTCCTGACACTGCACCCTAAGTCACTATTCACGAATTTGTGTTAACATAAAATAACCACAATTCGTCCGCGGTGAAGTCACAATCAGGGGTGATGACGGTCTTGTAGCTGCAGAGCTTCACTCGGCGTCGCGTTTATCAGCCCCCACCCAGATGCGCGGCGCCGAGGACTAACCTTCCCTCATCTCCCATAGACATTCTCACGATGCGATCTATCTTCATGCGAAGCACTCGGATTCTATGGAGCCAAATATGCGCGACTTCCAACACCCCGGACGATCAACAGTCATCTCAATCAATGGAATGTGCGCCACCTCCCACCCTTTGGCGGCGAAGGTTGCGGTCCAAATCCTAGAGGCAGGTGGAAACGCCGTAGATGCCGCTATAGCGGGAGCGGTGTTGCTAGGCATTTGCGAGCCTCAGATGACGGGAATTGGAGGCGACTGCTTTGCCTTGATTCAAAAAGACGGTGACGCAGATGCAATCGCGTTAAACGGCTCGGGGAGATCCCCCATTGGTCTATCAGCCTCAGGCATGCGCGAACGTGGCCTAAAATCTGTTCCGGAATACACCGTCGAAGCAATCACCATACCTGGCGCAATTGATGCATTCTGCAAGCTCAGCAAAGATCACGGCAAGCTTGGGTTGAAAGCCATTCTTGCCCCAGCCATCTACTACGCTGAAGCAGGGGTGCCGGTTGCGGCACGAACCAGCTTTGATTGGAAGCTTGCGGAAAACATCCCTCAAGGTGCCGCAAGAAAACACTATTTGATCAATGGCGAAGCTCCAAATGAGGGGCAGGTATTCCGCTCACCCGCCCAAGCGGAAGTCCTTAAGCGCATTTCCGAGTTTGGCCGTGAAGGCTTTTATGAAGGCGAAGTCGCGGAAGACATGGTGGCATCCCTGCAAGCTGCCGGCGGATGTCACACGCTGGAAGATTTCGCCAACACCGCAAGCGAATACACAGCACCAATTTCAGGCGAATACAAAGGCACGGAATTGGTGGAGCATCCGCCGAACGGTCAAGGCGCGACTGCCATTTTGATGAACAACATGCTCAATCAATTCAATGTGCAGTCATTGGAGCCCTTTGGTGCCAAACGCGTTCATATCGAAGCCGAAGTGGCAAAACTAGCCTACGACGCCCGCAATAGATTCTTGGCCGATGCAGATCATGCGACTCGCACCGACTACTTGCTTGCCCAAAGCACCGCAGACAAATTGGCAGCCCTTATTGATCCGTCAAAAGCAATGGCGAACCCAACCACGCTGTCCGAGCAGGTTCATAAAGACACCGTCTACATAACCGTTGTGGACAAGGACCGGATGTCAGTTTCGTTAATCTATTCCATCTTCCACAGTTTCGGATCGGGCATTGCGTCCGACAAATTCGGCATCCTTTTTCAAAACCGCGGGTGCGGTTTCACATTGGAGCAAGGCCACCCCAATGAAGCCGCTGGCGGGAAACGTCCCATGCATACGATCATCCCAGGCATGCTGCGCCAAGGTGGCAATGTGATAATGCCGTTTGGCGTGATGGGTGGCGCATATCAACCAAATGGTCATGCCAGATTTTTAAGCAATTTGGTGGATTTCGACATGAGCCCACAAGATGCCATTGACGCGCCAAGGTCCTTCTTTGATGCCGGAGAGCTACGGGTCGAGCGCGGCTACTCCGATCAGATTCGCCAAGAGTTAAGCGACATGGGCCACAATGTTGTCGTACCTGCAGGTCCAATTGGCGGGGCACAAGCGATCTTTATCGATCGCAAAAACGGCGTCCTACACGGGGCGTCAGATCCTAGAAAGGACGGCTGTGCGCTTGGCTACTAATTGAAGTCGAACTGCAGTGGATATTTTCCACGGCCATCATAGGTGCCGAACATCGCATCAAGGTCGGGGTGCTCGATCGGCTCGCCGGTCGGGTCCGCGTCCAAGTTTTGCTCCGACACGTAAGCCACATAATAGCTTTCGTCATTCTCTGCCAGCAGGTGGTAGAAGGGCTGATCGCGATGTGGGCGGCTGTCTTTGGGGATATTGTGATACCACTCTTCAGTGTTTGAAAACTCCGCATCCACGTCAAAAATCACCCCTCTGAAGGGGTGCTTCTTGTGGCGCACAATTTGGCCCAAGGTGAATTTCGCCTGAGTTTTCAGCATATCGTTGCAACCTTTACACCTCGTAGATAGACCCATGACAGGTGATTTGTCCATGTTTTGACATTCGATTTCGAGGAAACAGTCTGTGAACATATTTCTTACGGTCCTAGAAGTTGTAGCCCCAGTGTTCATCCTTGCAGCGATTGGTTTCACGTGGGTGAAACTAGGCTTTGATTACCGAATTGAGTTTGTCACGCGGCTGGCAATGACATTGTCAGTTCCCTGCCTAATCTTTGCCGCCTTGATGAAAACCCAGATCGCGCCGGATGCGTTGACCGCTGTTTCATTGGCTGCGATTTCCGCCTACGGGCTTGTAACTATTTGCTGTTATCTGCTCGTCAAACTTGGGCGCATGGACCTTCGAGCCTATCTTGCACCACTCATTTTCGGCAACACAGGTAACCTTGGCCTTCCCCTTGCCCTGTTCGCCTTTGGAGATGAAGGGCTTGGCTACGCGGTCGTCATCTTCGCCATTATGGCGATCTATTCTTTCACCATTGGCGTGTGGCTTGTGTCTGGTGGTGGCTCGTTGATCAAAGTGTTCAAAGAACCGCTTGTAGCGGCAACTTTGTTGGGCGCGTTATTCATGGTCATGGATTGGGAAACGCCAAACTTTGTAACCAACTCCATCGACTTGATCGGCCAAATGGCCATTCCCATGATGTTGATTACTTTGGGCGTTGCCGTCGCGAGGCTTAAGCCGAGAGGTGTAGGTAGGGCCATCGTCATCTCCATACTCAAGGCCTGTATCTGCATTGCCGCCGCGACCCTAGCTGGCGTCTGGTTTGAACTGTCAGCAATCCCGTTTGCCGTGCTCATATTGCAGCTTTCCACCCCCGTCGCCGTGACCTCATATCTTCTTGCGGTGAAGTATGAGGCCGATAGCGAAGTCGTGGCAGGCCTTGTGGTCGTCTCGACCCTGTTATCTGTGGGCTACATACCGCTCACATTGGCGTTTTTGATCTAAATACCGCGATTGTGTGATTTGCGCGATTGTTGAAATTGCGCTAACAATTGGAAAAGCCAAAGAGGCATAAAGCCCAAAGCAAGGCGAGCAGGTATCATGAAGAAAATATTCACCGCGTTAGCGTTTGTTCTACTCGTGGCCGCATGTGGCGGCGGGGGTGGTAAACCACCTCGAAACTTGGACAACGCGTGTTCTATCGTTTCCCAGCGATCTGGTTGGCTGAAGAGCATGAAGACCGTCGAGCGTAAATGGGGCATCCCAGTTCATGTTCAGATGGCAACCATCCATCAGGAAAGCAAGTTTGTCAGCGATGCGCGAACCCCCTTCCGCTACGCTATTGGCGTAATCCCCTTAGGGCGTCAAAGCTCTGCTTTCGGGTTTAGTCAGGCACTTGATGCGACTTGGAAGGAATACCAGAAAGACCAACGACGCTTTAGCGCCAAACGCGATCGCTTCAGTGACGCCGTGGACTTCATGGGGTGGTATATGGATGCTAGCGCAGACCGCTTGGGCATTTCCAAGTTCGACGCGCGCAATCAGTACCTTGCATACCACGAAGGACGCACAGGCTTTGCTCGAGGATCATACAACAAGAAGCCTTGGCTAATTCGTGTATCGGCCTCAGTAGCTGACCGTGCCGACATGTACCGCAATCAACTGAGACAATGCGGGAAGGCGTAGGGGCTTAATCAAGCCCCCTCGCGCTTATTTCCTGTGGGATACTGAAGGGGCGTGCACCGATTTTCACGCCCTTTTGCAAGTCACCCAAAATCACGGTGGTTTCACTCCCTGCGTCGTTGGTTATGACCCACTGACGCAACTCAACTGGGTTTGACGTGAATTTCAATTGGATATTGCCGTATTCGGGATGCTTAGGATCTTGAACCTTCACAACCGTTGCCGTGCCGTCATCGCGGTGACCGACAACCATGTTGGATCTGCTGAAGTCTACATTCTTTGCCAAGATCAAGCTCAGCGGTGTCCGCCTTAGCGGGAACTGCTCTGGGGGCAAATTGGACTTCGGATCAAATACCGCCACCTGCTGACCACCCGCGATCACAAGGCTATTGTCAGGTGCTGCGTAGTCGAAACGAACCCGACCGGGTCGCTTAATCAGAATTTCGCCTGTGGTGACGGAACCATCCCCATTGATCTGGGTGAAGTCCCCTTTCGCCGTTTGAAAGCTGTTGAGGTAGTTCGAGATTTCCCCGAGCGAAATTTTCTCAGCCATAGCTGGCACCGCCAAAGCGAGCGACAGAACAGGGGCAAGGATCATTTGTTTCATCATCATAGCCTTAAAATAAGTGATGGGCCGAGAGGTTTAAACCCTCGACCCATCACGAAGCTGAAACACAGCGCAATATTGCGCATGAGTTAATGTTGTTCGGGCACCAAAATCTCGCGTTTTCCGACGTGGTTGGCCTGCGAGACAACGCCTTCTTCTTCCATCTGCTCCACAAGACGTGCGGCCTTGTTGTAACCGATAGCCAACTTACGTTGGATGTAAGACGTGGAGCATTTGCGATCCTTCAAGACGATCTGAACTGCAGTGTCATACAATGCGTCTTCGCCATCCGTATTTCCACCAAGACCAAGAACCTGATCGATATCGCTGGATTTTTCCTCTGACGGACCTTCCACAACGCCCGACATGTAGGTCGGTGGCCCGAAGGACTTGAGGTGGTTCACAATCTCTTCGACTTCTTCATCCGACACGAACGGCCCGTGGATACGCGTGATCTTGGAGCCACCCGCCATGTAAAGCATATCGCCCATACCCAGCAGTTGCTCCGCGCCCATTTCACCAAGGATCGTGCGGCTATCGATTTTCGAGGTCACTTGGAACGAAATCCGCGTTGGAAAGTTCGCCTTAATCGTACCGGTGATAACATCCACCGACGGACGCTGCGTAGCCATAATCAAGTGGATGCCTGACGCACGCGCCATCTGAGCAAGGCGTTGAATGCAGGCTTCGATTTCTTTACCCGCGACCATCATCAAGTCGGCCATCTCGTCCACCACAACCACGATATATGGCATGGTTTCAGGCTGGAACTCTTCTGTCTCAAAGATCGGCTCGCCGGTGTCGTCATCAAAACCGGTTTGAACTGTGCGCGAGAACATCTCGCCCTTAGCAAGCGCGTCTTTCACGCGGCTGTTGTAGCCGTCGATGTTACGAACGCCCATTTTGGACATCTTGCGGTAGCGTTCTTCCATCTCGCCGACGGTCCACTTCAGGGCCACAACCGCCTTTTTAGGGTCAGTCACAACAGGGGACAGAAGGTGCGGAATGCCGTCATAAACGCTGAGTTCCAGCATTTTAGGGTCGATCATGATCAAGCGACACTCTTCCGGCGTCAGCTTGTAGAGCAGCGACAGAATCATCGTGTTAATCGCAACCGACTTACCCGAACCCGTCGTACCGGCAATCAACAAGTGGGGCATCTTGGCAAGGTTGGCCACGATAGGGTCACCGCCGATGTCCTTACCCAGAGCCAACGGCAGCTTTTGATTGCCATCGCCAAAGTCACGCGCTGCGAGGATTTCACGAAGAACAACCATCTCGCGTTTCTCATTGGGAAGCTCGATACCGATGACAGTCCGGCCCGGAACTGTTGATACACGTGCGGACAAGGCCGACATGGAGCGCGCAATATCGTCCGACAGCCCCATCACACGAGAGGCCTTCAAGCCGGGAGCAGGCTCCAACTCATACATGGTGACAACTGGGCCGGGGCGAACCGATACGATTTCACCCTTCACGCCGTAGTCGTCCAAAACGGCCTCTAGCATGCGTGCGTTTTCTTCCAAGGCTTCGTCGCTGAGGATATGACGCTCAACCGTGCCTTCGCTTGTCAGCAGGTTCAGTGGTGGAAGCTCAAATTGAGATGCATTGTCTTCGAATTGCAATGCTGGTTGCGCTTCAGCTGCCGCTCGTTTGGACGGGGCAACTGGCTTGCGCACAGGTTGTTGCACAACGGGCTTGGTCAATGGCGCGCTTACACGTTGCATCATAGGGGCTGAAACAGGCGACACAGGTGCTACGGGCATCTCTGGTGCCCCGAGAATCGGCTCAATCAACTCGTCTTCTTGGCCGTATGCCTCTTGAACATATTCTGGCTGTTGCTCGCGCAAAACCGGCTCGATACGCAACGGCTCTGGACCACGGCCACGGGTGAGAGATGGCTCCGGTCGACCAATCGTATCATCCGAATATTCCAACGGCTTTGTCCGGCGCCCTCGGTTCTTGATCACATCCGAAATTTTAGACTTAATACGGTCATCTGGGTCCACATCGTCGTGAATAACCGCAGGCTCGTCGTCATATTCTTCGTCCACCTCACGCGGCTTTAGGCCCGGTAAGCGTGCCAAAAGGCTCGGCTTGGCAACCGGTTGCTCGACCTCAATCTGCGGCTCCATAGCCGGTTGTGACGAATGCACAATCGGAGTGCGGCGCAAAGACGGCCCCGCAATCGGAGCGTCGGCATCTTGATAGGCATAAGTCTCAGCAGCAGCCGTCAGGCGCGCTTCTTTGCGTTGAATGCGCAAGTCATTGGCTTTCGCCGCCGCAAGGGCCGCACCTTTGCCGGTAGACCCAAGCAATTTCATGACGCTGGCGTAAGTGAGAATAACGCCAATGAGCATGAACCGTACGACTGCGTTTATTTCAACCCGAGTGAAACCCAGCACGAACAAGCCCAAAAAGGCTGTTCCGAAGAACACGAGGAATGCCAGAATTTTTAGGCCGAAAGTGGCGCTAATGGGGGTGACACCCAAGATAGCCCCAAGCACCGTATCTCCAAACAGACCACCGAGGCCAAAGGAGTGTGTCCACTCGCTAACAGGAACATGGGTAGATGCGTAAACCGAGGCCAAAGCAATCGCCAAGGGCGCGAAAATAAGACGGCCAACCGCACGTTCTTCGCCGCGGTGCATTACAAAGCGAATACCCCAAACGATTGAAACAATTGGAATTGCCCATGCGCCAAACCCGACGATAATAAACAATGGGCTCGCAAGATACGCCCCAATGCGGCCCAACCAGTTTTTGGCAGGCTCATCGGTGGCGGACATCCAGCTTGGATCTTCCGGCACATAGGACAACAACAGCATAGCCACCAAGACGCCCAACGCCAGCAAGCCGAAGCCGAAGAGCTCTTTGCCCCGCTTCTCGATCGCTGCTTGCATGTCGCTGTCCAAAAATGGATCGCGTGGCCTTGCCTGATACGCCATAATTACTTCCTCACCTTCAACCGTAGATGCAGCTCTTGAGGCGAATTAACCCCGGCTGCAATTCGTTCATTGGGGCAACCAAAGCCACCCGGATATATTGGTCACCAGGGTTCGTCCCCTGATAGTCGCGGCCCAAATAGGCGCCCGGCAAAACCTTGACGCCCTCTTGGGTCCATAAACGCTTTGTGGCCTCTTCACCGTTCTTGACGGGGAGCCACAGGAAAAATCCCGCTTCGGGCGATTTGAAACCATCAATCTCGCCAAACAATGTATCGCTGTAGTCCAGCTTCTCGCGGTAAAGGACGCGGTTCGCCTCGACGTGACCTTCATCGCCCCAGAGCTTTTCTGCAGCTCGTTGCAATGGCAGTGGAAGAGGCGCGCCAGCATAAGCCCGCAGTGCTTTCATATGTTTGATGTTCTCAGGCCCGCTTGCAGCAAATCCGGAACGCAAACCTGCAAGGTTCGATCGCTTGGACAACGAGTTAAACAGCACAACGCGTTCGGGATCGTGGCCTTTGGCTGCGGTCAGTGCACCCGTCGGGACCACACCGCGGTAGATCTCAGAATAGCACTCATCCGCGAAAATCTTGAAGTCGTATTTCTCGGCCAAAGCCAATAAATCGGCCCAGTATTCAGGTGATGCCACTGCGCCCTGCGGGTTCGATGGTGAGCACAGATAAGCTATGGCCGTACGGTTCAACACATCTTCGGGCATTGAGGCAAAATCGGGAAGGAAGCCTGTATCCAGCGTCGCAGGCACATAAATCGGTTCAGCACCTACGGCCAAAGAAGCCACGGAATACACTTGATAGAACGGATTTGGCATCAACACGACCGGTTTGCCGTTCTTACCCTCTGGGCACAAAGCCATGGCGGAATTGAACAGACCTTCCCGTGTACCGTTCAAAGACAATACTTGGGTCGCCGCGTCGACCTTCACGTTATACCGAAATAAAATCCAGTCCGAGATTGCAGACAGCAATTCCGGCGCGCCGTCATTTGGCGGGTATCCACCAAAACCTGCTGCGTTCTCAACGATGATGTCGGTGATCCACTGGGGAAACGGATGAAGAGGGGAGCCAATTGTCATGTCCACAGGCTCTCCGCCCGGCTCTAAACCAGCGAGAAGTGACCGCAAACGCGGAAATGCATATGGTGGCAGGTTCGAAAACCGCTCTGGAAAGGTCATTGGGACCTACTTTTACTGCCTCAAGGATCGGGATCATTAACGCCCCGTTTCCTCTAAGCTAACCCAAGGACCGGCACATCGTCCAGAAAAAGGACCATGAATTCAGCATTGTGGTGATAGGTCTGTGACTTTTTGGCCCTTTAATCCAATGCGCCCTCTGCCGCTGCGCACAACCGAAGCAACCGTTCCTCGGAATTTGGCGCCCCAAGGAACATGATACCCGTCGATGGCAAACCCGTTGGCAGTGTTATCCCAGCCGACCCCATGAGGTTCCCAACACGGGTATTGCGCAAGGCCAACAAGTTTTCGGTGACATAGTAATCACTGTCAGTCAAAAGCCGCTCCATGTTTGGAGGCATAATGGGGGATGTGGGCAGGATAACCGCGTCAAATCCGGAAATACGTTCCTCCCATATAGTTTTTAACACCTCCAGTTCACGCCAGCTCGCGATAAAATCAGGCGCACTCACATCTGCCCCGGAACGGAACCGTTCGAGAATTTCTGGGAACATCTTGGATGGATTCGCCTCGATTTCATCTTTCCAAACGCCATACCCCTCTGGTGCGAAAAGCTTTCCTGTCAATGACATAGCTTGCACGACTTCAGGCGCGTCCACATGCTCAATTATTGCACCTGCCGCCTTTAAGCGCTCTACCGCGCTGTCGAAGCCTGCTTTTGGCTGTGGTCGAATATCGTCGAATGCAATTGTGTCGAGGATCATCAGGCGTGTGCCTTCAAGAGAGACTCCAGAAAGATCAGCCGATTTCCCGCCCTCCAATGCCGCCAAAAGATAGGCCGCATCTTCCACCGAACGCGTCAACGGGCCGACGGTATCGAAACTTGGGCATAACGGTACGGTGCCCTTTACGGGCACACGTTTGATCGTGGTCTTGAGTCCCACGAGATCATTCCATGCCGCCGGAATACGGACCGAACCGCCCGTATCAGTCCCGATCCCTGCCGCAGCAAGCCCAAAGGCCACAGAAGCCGCTGCTCCCGACGAAGACCCGCCCGAAACCGCTGATACATCATTCACGCAAGGAGATGTTGCGGTGACAGGATTTAATCCCAAGCCGGAAAACGCCAATTCCGACATGTGGGTTTTACCCAAACACACAGTGCCCGCTTGCGTTGCGTTAACTAAAACTTCTGCATCCGTGTCGGGCACTCGGCCTTTCAGCAACGCGCTTCCGCCTTCGGTGGCCACACCAACCGTATCGAACAGGTCCTTCCACGAAATGGGAACCCCATCCAGCAACCCATGCCTTTGCCCGATATCAGCGCGCGCCTTCGCGGCTGTGGCTTCCGCCAAGGCGCGATCCTTTGTCAGGCGCGCGTAGACGCGGTCGGAAAATTCATGTGACTGTGCGGCTTCAAGATACACTTGTGTCAACTCAACGGGATCGATCTCCCCCGCACCAATCGCACGACCCAGGTCACATGCAGTCATCAGCAGCCATTTACTCGACATTCGTTCATCCTTGCTTTGATCCAGAGAGAGGGTAGCGGCACCACAACGCATGGACAATGCTATCTTTTCTCCCCTATTTGGGTGTATGGAATTTGACAGCGAAATCGCAATAGTTGGCGGCGGACTAAATGGCAGCGCGCTTGCTATCGCTTTAGCTAGCGGCGGGTTGACCGTTACGCTTATCGACAGCCTTGATCCCGGGGCCATGAAAAACGATGGCTTTGATGGGCGGTCTTACGCCTTAGCGTTAGCATCCAAAAACCTGCTACGCGCAATCGGCGTTTGGGACGATGTCGCCCCACATGCGCAACCCATGCTAGAGATCAAAGTCACCGACGGCCGAGCGGGCGAAGGCCCCTCGCCATTTTGGATGCATTTCGACCACGCCGAAATTGAAGAAGGCCCGATGGGGTTCATGGTCGAGGACCGCCACTTGCGCCAAACCTTTTTGGCGAAAATAGCAGCGGATGACCGCATCACCCACCTGACACCTGATACCGTAATTGCGCAAGCTGCCGACGCCACTGGCGCCAGCCTAACGCTGGCCTCAGGTAAGACCATCCGAAGCAGGCTTATGATTGGGTCTGATGGTCGCCGAAGCGGTGTTGCAGAGCGCGCCGAGATTGGCCGCGACTTCAAGGATTACGGGCAAACCGCACTTGTTGCCGCCATTGGCCACGACCTCCCCCACAACGGCATCGCGCATCAGTTCTTCATGCCCGCTGGCCCGTTGGCCATTTTGCCTTTGACTGGCAACCGAAGCTCGATCGTGTGGGCCGAAACACATGACCGTGCGCAGCAATTGTCGGACCTAGACGACGCCGCGTTTATTGAAGCACTGCGTCCGGCATTTGGCGACTTCCTTGGTGATATCCAACTGGCTGGTGCGCGCTTCTCTTATCCGCTGAATTTGACCTTGGCCAAGGCGCTCACGGCTCAACGGCTAGCACTGGTTGGCGATGCCGCCCACGGTGTTCACCCAATTGCGGGCCAAGGTCTGAACCTTGGGTTGCGCGATGTTGGAGCCTTAGCGGAAGTGGTCGTCGATGCACGTAGGCGTGGCGAGGACATCGGGACCGACGCCGTTCTAGATCGTTATGCGCAATGGCGGCGCTTTGACACCACGACGCTGGCAATGGCTACGAACAGCTTCAACGGTTTGTTCTCAAACGATAACCCGTTGCTACGCGCTGGTCGCGACATTGGTATGGGGGTGGTAAACGCCTTTCCCGCGCTGCGTCGCAACTTCATCCGCGAGGCCGCTGGCCTTACCGGTGATTTGCCCCGCCTCCTGCAAGGACGCCCGCTTTAATCGAGCTTGCGCGCCTCATCGACCAACATAATCGGGATACCCCCACGAATGGGGAAGGCCAGCTTGGCGCCCTTAGACACCAACTCCTGCTTTTCGGCGTCATAGGCCAAGGTTCCCTGCGAGATTGGGCATACCAAGCCTTCGAGCATATGGCGTTCGCATTTTGGGTCGGTCATTGGACAATCTCCTCAGCCGAGCCACCGCGCAGGGAAAACTCGATCAGTGTCATAAGCGTTTCGCGCCGTGTGATCAGTGACGGCGCTTCGAGCAAGGCCTGCTTTTCCTCGGGTTCAAACGGGCAAAGCATGGAGAGCGAGTTGATCAACATCTCGGCCTCCGCTTCTTTCATCCCGTCCCAGTCGGTTTTCAGGTCGTGGGCGTCAAAGAACTTCTTCAACTCAACCATAAAAGCGGGGCGGTCAAAGGACGGGTCACTTTCAGCCGCACCGACATCGCGCTCGAACCCCGCCCAGCTGGCTTTGACTCGGCGATAGGGTTGAAAACCCTCCACCTCCTCCAAAATGCGGAAGCGAGAGATGCCAGCCAATGTGACCATGTATCTTCCATCATCTGTCTCGGAGAACTGAGTGATCCGGCCAACACATCCGATGGCGTGCAACTGTTCATCCCCATTCGCATCCATATGCGGCTGGATCATGCCAATAAGCCGCTGCGATGTCTTGAGAACGTCTTCGAACATCTGAAGATAGCGCGGTTCAAACAGTTGGAGTGGCAACCTTGCCCGAGGCAACAGTAAAGCGCCGGGCAAGGGGAAAACCGGGATCATTTCGGGAAGGTCGCCGTGGCTTATCATACCCATACTATATCCCGCTAAGTCTATTAGACAAAGATCATCGAAGACAGTTTACGACGACCATTCAGCACAATCGGATCTTCTGCTTTCAACGCGTCAAATACCATGAAAAGCTGAGTTTTCGCGGCACCATCGTTCCATTCGCGGTCACGGCGGAACAATTCAAGCAAATGATCAACCGCGCCCTGCGCGTCATCAGCCGCGTGCAAAGCCACGGCCAAATCAAGCCGCGCTTGATGGTTGTCTGGGTCAGCATCAAGCGCCGATTGCAACTCGGCAGCAGGACCAGTTTCGGCAGCTTGCTGCAACAACTCCAACTGCGCACGAACCGCCTCAATCTCTGGCAGGCCGTTCAGCTCTTCTGGCGCGTTGGCAAGCAATTCAACAGCTTGGTCCAATTCGTCCAGCGCCAGATGCGCACGGATTAGGCCGGCGTATGCGGCTGGGTTGTTCGGCTCTTCACCCAAAATCGCTGCAAAGGTCTGGGCCGCGTCGGACGCCTCGCCCTCTTCAAGCATGGCTTCCGCAGCGGCAATTGCCTCGCCCAACCCGTCGTCTACTTCACCACCGGATTCGGCGATCAGCTTATCGATGAACCCTTTGATCTCGCTGGCGGGCAGCGCACCTTGGAACGCATCAATCGGCTTGCCTTTGTAGAAGGCATAGACCGTGGGGATGGATTGGATTTGCAATTGGCCCGCGATCTGCTGGTTTTGGTCTACGTCGACCTTAACCATTTTCACGGCACCCTTGGCGTCCTTAACGCCCGCCTCCAAAGCAGGCCCCAGCGTTTTGCATGGGCCGCACCAAGGCGCCCAAAAGTCTACGATCACTGGTACTTCGTGGCTGGCCTCGATGACATCAACCATGAAGGTTGCTTCGCTGGAGTCTTTGATCAGATCGTTATCACCTGCGGGAATGCCGCCTACATTCATTTCGAGCATGATGTTGTCCTTGGAGTTAGGGCTTAGTTGACCCGTATATGTGCGCTCTTTGCTCAAAGATCAAATGTCGCGAACACTGGGGCGTGATCGGATGGCTTTTCCCAACCGCGCGCGTGACGAACAACACGCGAGGAATGACCCGAGGCGGCGATGTCAGACGTGGCCCAGACGTGGTCTAGGCGACGGCCTTTATCAGCAGCGTCCCAGTCTTTTGCGCGGTAGGACCACCATGAATAGAGCAAGCCATCGGGGATGTCGTTTCGGGTCACATCTGCCCAGCCACCTGCATCCATCACCTCGTAGAAGTGCTCGACCTCAATCGGGGTGTGGCTGACAACCTTGAGCAGCTTTTTGTGCGACCAGACGTCATCCTCACGCGGGGCAATGTTCAAATCCCCCACCAGAATGGATTTGGTGGGGGTATCAGCATGAAACTCGTCGCGCAGCTCGGTCAGGTAGTCCAGCTTGTTGCCAAACTTCTCGTTCACTTCACGGTCAGGCACATCGCCGCCCGCAGGAATGTAGTGGTTGTGGATCGTCACCCCATTCTCAAGCCGCCCAGCAATGTGGCGCGCGTGGCCAAGGTTGGCGTAGTCCTTCATGCCTGCCTCAACCATTGGCAGACGCGACAAGATGGCCACGCCGTTGTAGCCCTTTTGGCCGTTGGCAACCATGTGGGTGTAGCCAAGCTCACGAAACCCCTCGAGCGGAATCTTATCCACGGGGCTTTTGCACTCTTGAAGGCACAAAACATCAGGGGCCTCCTCGCGAAGAAGCTTTAGAACCAACTCCTCACGCAGACGGACTGAGTTGATATTCCAAGTGGCGAGGGTAAAGGGCATGAGGCGTCTCCGGTTTGACTTAAGCCCAGATTAGTCCGAGGCTCCACTCAGCACCACAAGGAAACGCCTGATGTCGCTATTTGCCGCAAACCGGAACTTTCGTCTGCTGTTTTCCGCAACAGCCGTATCGAATTTAGGTGATGGGATATCGGCCCTAGCCTTCCCGTGGCTTGCCACTTTGATCACCCGCGATCCGTTGTTAATCGCAGCAGTCGCCGCCGCGACGCGCCTTCCATGGTTATTGTTTTCCCTTCCCGCTGGGGTAATCACCGACAGAATGGATAGGCGACGACTTATGGTCGGCACTGATGTCCTACGGATGATTTTGACCGTGGGCGTCATTGGCCTAATCCTAAACGCCCCGCCTATGCCGTTGGCAGACAACGCAGCCCACGCCCTTCCTTTGATCATTGGACTATGCTCTGCCGCGTTCTTGCTTGGCAGCGCCGAGGTCGTGCGCGACAACGCCGCGCAAACCGCCCTACCTTCCGTCGTTGATGACCGCGACCTAGAGCGTGCCAACGGCCAATTGTGGAGCATAGAGCAGATCATGGGGCAGTTTATCGGCCCACCTGTTGCTGGGCTGCTTATCGCGCTAGCTGTCCCTGCCCCATTCCTAGTAGATGCCGCGACATTCGGCATTGCGGCTTTCCTGATTTGGCAAATTGCAATGCTGCCTAAGGTTCACGTCCAACAAACCCACGGGTTTTGGCAACAAATGAAAGAGGGTGCTGATTGGATGCGCGGCCATCCGCTGATCTTGCGGTTGGCCTTAATGCTGGGCGTTCTCAACTTCGTCACAATGATGAGCGCCACAATGTTGGTGCTGCTATCGCAAGAGATTATGGGACTTGATGCGGCAGGCCACGGGCTGCTGCTAACCGCCGGTGCTGCGGGTGGTGTCCTTGGGGGAATGTTTGGCCCCAAACTCGTGGCAAGGTGCGGGGCGCAAGCATGCGTCATTGGATCCTTAGCCCTGTTTCCATTTCCCTTCATCATTCTAGCGCTCACGTCCAACCCCTGGATCGCTGGGCTCGCGTTATTTTTAGAAATGGCGGGTGGCATGACATGGAATGTGGTCACCGTTTCCTTGCGCCAAAGGCTAATTCCCGATGCGCTTTTGGGGCGGGTGAATTCGATTTATCGTTTCTTTGGATGGGGCTCGATCCCACTTGGCGCGTTGTTTGCCGGAATTCTTGTGACCACTTTAGAAGGCAGCATGGGGCGTGAAGCTGCTTTGCGGGTGCCTTACCTGTTCGGAGCAATGGTATGCGTCGGGTTAGCGGTTTTCGGCACAGCCACCCTGAAACTTCCCAACTCTGGATCTGGCGGTTAGGCAAAAAAAATGCCCGGGCAAAAGCCCGGGCCAGTTCAACAGGGAGAATACCGCAACATAACCCCGTCGCGGTCAGGGGAACTGTACTTAGGATTGAACCCTACGAATTCAACTTATAGCCACCAGATTCGGTCACAAGAAGGCGCGCATTTGACGGATCTGGTTCTATTTTTTGACGCAGACGGTAAATATGCGTCTCAAGCGTGTGAGTTGTGACGCCAGCATTGTAGCCCCAAACCTCGTGCAAGAGAACGTCGCGGGCCACCACGCCATCAGTTGAGCGGTACAGGAACTTCAGAATATTCGTCTCTTTTTCGGTCAGACGGATTTTCTTTTCATCCTCAGTGATCAGCATCTTCATAGCTGGCTTGAAGGTATACGGTCCAAGCTGGAACACAGCATCTTCGGATTGCTCGTGCTGACGCAATTGGGCGCGGATACGGGCCAGAAGGACCGGAAATTTGAACGGTTTAGAGACATAGTCATTCGCACCAGCATCAAGGCCCAAAATGGTGTCAGCGTCGCTATCGTGGCCCGTCAGCATCAAAACGGGGCATTTAACGCCTTGTTTGCGCATTAGGCGACATAGCTCACGGCCATCTGTGTCTGGCAGACCGACGTCCAAGACAACAAGATCGTAAATCGCCTCTTTCGCCTTCAGCATGGCGTCAGCGCCGTTGCCAGCTTCGAACACGTCGAAATCTTCGGTCATCACCAACTGTTCAGAGAGCGCTTCACGCAGGTCCTCATCATCGTCAACCAACAGGATTTTTTTCAATGTAGACATGGCTTAGTTTCCTCTCTTGTTGGTTACAAGATGTGCGTTGCTGCAACTGTAGACAACTCACGGCGCCGTTATTCACAGCCTCGTGTCACAATGAGGGAGTTTTGTTTCAACTTCCCCACGTATCGCGTAGAACTGTCCTAACTTTGTTACAAGATTGAGACCAAAATGCTGGCACCTGACACAATAGAACTCACCGCAAGAGCCCGCGCCGACCTTCGCATGGGCGTTCCCGTCGTTATCGGATCCTCCCTTGTATTGGCCGCCGAGACCTTAAGTAGTGCGCGCCTTAAGGCGTTACAGATAGCTGGCACGCCCTTAGTACTTGCGATTACCGATTGGCGGGCACGTACATTAAAAGCCCGTCCATATGATACAGACTTAGCAAGAATCATCCTGCCAATGGATGCTCCTGTGGAATGGGTTGCCTCCATTGCGGATCCCGCCGGCGATTTAAATGTCCCAATGAAGGGGCCGTTGCAGACACGGAGAGATGGCTCCGCAACAGATTCGCGCCTTGCAATCCAGCTTGCCAAAGACGCCCAGCTCCTGCCTGCCGCCGTGATTGCGGAATTAGATGCCCCTCAGGAGTATGCGGCCAAATATTGCCTGACAATCCTTGATGCGGATGCCTTGGCACATAGCTTTGAGAACTCCAGTCCACTTTCCCCGTTGATCAGCGCCCGCTTGCCTCTCGAAGTCAGCGAAGCTGGGCGGTTACACGTCTTTCGGCCTGAAGACGGCGGAGAGGAGCATTATGCTGTCGAGATCGGCCAACCCTCCCGATCGACGCCAGTGCTGTCCCGTCTCCATTCCGCGTGTCTAACCGGAGATATTCTAGGATCGTTGAAATGCGATTGCGGCCCACAACTTCGAGGCGCATTGAGCCAAATGGGGTCAGAAGGCCACGGCATACTTCTATATCTCAACCAAGAAGGTCGCGGAATCGGATTGGCAAACAAAATGCGTGCCTACTCCTTGCAGGACCAAGGCTTTGACACAGTCGAGGCAAACCACCGCCTAGGCTTTGAGGATGATGAGCGTGACTTTCGCATCGGTGCCGGAATCCTTAAGTTGATGGGTTTCAGCCAAATCCGCTTGATGACAAACAACCCAGCCAAGATTGCTATGCTGGAGGCTAACGGGCTTGAGGTGACAGAACGCGTCCCTCTGAAGGTCGGCGAAACCTGCCACAACACGAACTACCTAGCCACCAAGGCCGCCAAGTCAGGGCATCTTTTGTGAGTACAGACGATCTGGTTGTCACACGGTGGGGCACAAGATTTATGGGCAGGACTTTCCCATCCAGTATTGGGAAAGGTGGGCTCTCTGATCAGAAGCGCGAAGGGGATGGTGCAACGCCAATTGGCGAACACCGCATTGTGGGGATGTTATATCGACCCGATAGAATAGCCCCCCCTGCAAGTTGGGCGATACCAATTGGGCCACAAGACCTATGGTCTGACGACCCGTCAGACGCCGCCTACAACCAGATGGTCAAAACACCATATGATCACAGCCACGAAGCGCTGCGCCGGGCGGATCCACTTTATGATTTGGTCATGCTGACAGACTGGAACTACCCAGTATCCATCCCCGGCGCGGGGTCCGCAATCTTCATTCACCGTTGGCGAAAGCCTCGCCACCCGACCGAGGGGTGCGTGGCGTTTTCGCCCCATAACTTAACTTGGATCGCAAGTCGCGTAGAAATTGGTACTCGGGTGGTCATTGCCCCTTAGACGGAACTCGCTCGCCAAATATGGCTGACCCGACCCGCACATGGCTTGCTCCTTGAGCGATTGCCATCTCGAAGTCGCTGCTCATGCCCATGCTCAATTCCTTGAGGTCGTTATCCTCGGCAAGTTGGCGCAATCTTGCAAAATGTATCGATGGGTCTTCGGACACCGGTGGGATGCACATCAGGCCGATGACAGGCAAATCCAATCTGCGGCACTCTGCAACGAAGGCACCGGCATCGTCTGGAGCAACACCAGCCTTTTGCGGCTCATTTCCGGTATTCACTTGAATGAACAGCTTTGGGCAATACCCCACCTCATCGCGCATTGCGGCTATCCGTTTGGCAAGCTTAAGACGGTCGAGTGTGTGGAAGACGTCAAACAATTCCATCGCTTGGCGTACCTTATTGGTTTGCAACGGCCCAAGCAGGTGAAGCTCAACACCATCATATCTGCTCCGGAAGCCTGGCCATTTCCCCGCCGCCTCCTGAACGCGGTTCTCACCAAAGATACGGTGCCCTTCTTGAAGCACCGCTTCGACACGCTCATCAGGTTGAACCTTTGAGACCGCGATCAGATGCGTGGAGCCCTTCGGCCGCCCGCTTCGTGCTTCCTCTGCGGAAATGCGGTCTTTGATATCGGATAGGGACATTGCGGGCTCCAGAGTTTGTCGCCCTCTATCCAACATAGACCCGCACAAAAGAAAAGAGCGGGCCTAAGCCCGCTCTCTCTAAATCGATTGGTAATTGGTAGAGCTTAGAAGCTCAGGCCAAGACCCAAGGATACAGTTTGGTTGTCGCCAGTGATAGTTGTGCGAGCAGCGTTGAATGTGTCGCCTTCACCGTAACCGAAGTGTACAACTGCGCCGCCGCCGAGGTCGTAAGCTG
>NZ_JBDWIU010000015.1:0-21377 GCF_039974535.1 Litoreibacter sp.
ACACGCGGCCTGGAGATCGCAGAGCGTCTGGCGCTGGCGGATCCCAGCAACGCCCAGGCGCAGCGCGATGTCTCCGTCTCGCTCAACAAGGTCGGCGATGTGCGTGTGGCGCAGGGCGATCTTGACGCCGCCCTCAGCGCCTATACACGCGGCCTGGAGATTAGGGAGCCTCTGGCGCTGGCGGATCCCAGCAACGCCCAGGCGCAGCGCGATGTCTCCGTCTCGCTCAACAAGGTCGGCGATGTGCGGCGAGCGCAGGGCGATCTTGACGCCGCCCTCAGCGCCTATACACACGGCCTGGAGATCGCAGAGCGTCTGACGCTGGCGGATCCCAGCAACGCAGAGGCGCAGCGCGATGTCTCCGTCTCGCTCGACAAGGTCGGCGATGTGCGTGTGGCGCAGGGTGATCTTGACGCCGCCCTCAGCGCCTATACACGCGGCCTGGAGATCGCAGAGCGTCTGGCGCTGGCGGATCCCAGCAACACAGAGGCGCAGCGCGATGTCTCCGTCTCGCTCAACAAGGTCGGCGATATGCGTGCGGCGCAGGGCGATCTTGACGCCGCCCTCAGCGCTTATACACGCGGCCTGGAGATTAGGGAGCGTCTGGCGCTGGCGGATCCCAGCAACGCAGAGGCGCAGCGCGATGTCTCCGTCTCGCTCAACAAGGTCGGCGATGTGCGTGCGGCGCAGGGCGATCTTGACGCCGCCCTCAGCGCCTATACACACGGCCTGGAGATCGCAGAGCGTCTGGCGCTGGCGGATCCCAGCAACGCCCAGGCGCAGCGCGATGTCTGGGTCTCCCTTTGGCGAATTCAACAATTTCCAGACAGTGGCGTTTTCTGGAGTGATATTGTGATCAAAATGGAAGCTATGCAACGCGATGGGACACTGTTCCAACCAGATGTAAGGTTTCTTGAACACGCCAAACAACAAGCAAGGGAAGACGAGGCAAAACCCTAAAAAACAATCAGTTTTCAAACTTTTTTGAAAATGACAGGGCTGCAAATGCTCCATCATGCAGCATGTCGGAGGGCAATTTAGATTCCATGGCTTAGCTTGCTCAAAACCCTATTACGCGCTGGTATGTGTAACAATACTGTCCTGCCTTACTCGTAGCCGCGCTTCGCCTTCTGCATATGCAGCTCAAATCGCGCGTTTTTGACGTCTTCTTCGCTATTGAACCAGTCTGTGCGTACCCGTCCTGAAGAGCCAATACGGCCCCATTCACGGATCAACCCCCAGTCACCAAAGAGGCCGCGCACGACCTCCATCCGGTAGAAACGATACAGGTTTATGCCCTCATTTGTTTTTGTCAGATGCATGCCCCCTACCCCCACATCCTCGCCGCAATGTCCCGTTCTTCCTTACCGATAGCATCGGCGTAAATCGCCGTAGTGCTGAGCTGCGCATGCCCCATCCACTTTTGCAGCATGTGCAGCGGAATGCCGTTCATCGTTGCGTTGATCCCAAAGCCGTGGCGCAATCCCTTTGGGCTGCGGTGCGGCGCATCCGGTATCCCGGCCTCGATCATGATCCCCTTCGCGATCTGCCAGACACGCACACGGCTCAGCGGCCAGATCGACGTTCCCGCCTGTTTTCGGGATTTCTGGGCCTCACGGATACCGTGGGCGGTGTTGAGCGTGTCCAGATAATCTGGCGGTACCGGAACGCTCCTGTAGACGATTTTCGAGTTGCCAGAGACATCTTTGCGCTTCTTCAGGCTCCGAATGGCGATTGCCCCGCCCGACAGATCCACGCGGGCCGGAGTGATCTCCAACAGTTCTGATGGGCGGCAGCCCGTGAAGAGCAGCGTCTCGCACAAAGTGCGGTCGCGGGCAGGTTTGTGCCGCGCGACGGTTAGAAAAGCAGCGCGTTCTTCGGCGTTCAGATACAGGCGGTTCCCGCTGCTGTCGTAGAGGCTCATTTCACTCATATTTAACATTTTACCCGAAAACCGTTAAGCGGCGAAGCGAAATCCTCGTGTTATCCCCCACGCTTACGGGTGGCGGACACCAAATCACTTAACACTATTACCAATACTGTTAAGCCATCTACGCTCCACACCCTGCACCCCTTGACGGACGTGACCCGTTTTCGAGAGCTAGGCGAGACCTTTAGGTTGCACGACCTCGCAAAAATCCGTCAAAATCAAAAAACACACGTTTGGGCTGGATACACAGGGATAAGGTGACTTCTATGCGTATTAACTTTTTTCAAAAATCTCCCGATCTTGAGAAGGAAGGAAAGGACTTGATCAGTGCTCACATTGAGAACGCTGCAGGATCGCCGCCCCAAAATACGGGCGATGCAAATGCCAAAATGACAGAAGCGCAAACCGCCATCAAATATGCCAACGTAATCGCCAAATTAGCCAACGAAGGGGCAAATGGGAGCCTTCTAGTTCTCTTAGGATTTCTACTAATCGCTTTATGGTGCGTTGTGTGCTTCGCAGTCTTTGGCGCTGGCAACACTTGGGACAACTACATATCTCAGCATGCATCCGAGCCGGAGAAAATTGGTCTTCTGATTGTTGGCATTCTTTTGACCGTGCTAGGGTGTTGGATCGATATATCTAAGAGTAGGATGAAGCAAAAAGCTTATGAGATTGGTGCTAATGTTGCTCTAGCCCAAATGAGCACTACACAAGGAATCATGGAAGGCACTCAGAATCCGCATAGCGGTCCCAACTAGGTTGAGTGGGCGGGCCATCTTGGCGATAGACTTTCACCTTCTGCGTTACAAGATGCAGATGCTGGGTTTTCTAAGCCTATTAATTCTTGATTCCCACACACGGCCTGCGATCCGAACCTGACTTATGCACCACCCCCTTCGCCCTGCCGCCAAGGGCTACAGGACTGGTGCGCATGTCATGATTTAGGCACCACCTTTTGAAAGCGGTTGCTTGCTGCGATGCACCCGCGGGAACATCCTAGACGCAAGGTTAGGCCGCTCGCCTATAATTTTCGAGCGAAGCCGCATTCTCAATGTCAGTTTTGTACATCCGCATTAGGCTGAGCATGTCATCTACCAAACTCGAAAAATCGCTACCTTCGATGTCGAGGAACTCACCATGAGCGACCTTATTCCTTCGATCTACTAAGCTGGAATCAATCAAATGAAACTTTGTTTCATATGGAGATGTGTCGATGTCTAACGACCCAGCAATATTGCTGAACACCTTCGAAGTAAGGTTAGACCCGGTATTCACCGCGGAGCTGATCTGAAGCTTTGCCGTCTCATTCATGTTCGACAATATGAAATCCATTGCTTCGACGTTCGGTAACGACTTCTTGCTGTCAACAAGCGTATTGATTTTACCTTTCAACCCAAACACTACAAAGCAAGATTTGAGGTCACGGTATCGGAGCGCCCTGCTCTCAACATAGCTAAGATAGATTTCGGAAGAATTCTTTATGAAGCCTTCCCAATGGGCATAGAGAAGAGCGACACCGGCCCGAATGAAGGGCTTGCGCCGCGGGCCGTTGGAGCCTGCCCCCACTTTGAAAACTCCTATTTCCTTAATACGCCAAGCCATTTCTTGGTCTAGTGCGGTCTGCATTTCATTTAGTGTTCTGATCTTGCTCACAGCACGCACTCACGGCTTCATAAGGTCTTCGGCAATTGGCAAGAGGTTTGAAAGGCGCGTCGTTCCGCGAACACCAGCACCAGAGTTCTGAGAAAATGTAGGATCATTTGGTAGGTTCTGCGCTTTTGCTAACAGAAAGGCGTTTCTGTCCAGTACCGCCATGCCTTCTAGAGCAGGCAAGTTCTTAGATACTCCTGTAGCTACAACCTCGAAGAGCGACATCAAGAATTTTCCGGTAAATGCTTGGCCATTCCACCTTTGAAACGAAGATGCCTGCATGGCTGCCTCTAACAACTCAAATGTCTTGGTGAAGACTTCACCTTCTGCTTGCATATCTAAATTTTGATCAGAAGCGAGTTGAAACAATGCATCGTCAAGATACTCGTGTACATCCATTCCATTTTGGTACGGCACTAGACGGAACGCAAGGAAGCGAAGGACTAACTCCGTGCCAGCCTCTTTTTCTAAAGCAGCTTCAGTTTGCCGCGTTGTAAGAACGAAGCTCGGATTGTTGGACAGAGCGATTAGCCAATCATAGAATCCCTTGTTAAGCGATACCGCAATACTATTTCGTACTTCCTGTTCAGACAGGCCTACCCCCCCAGTGTTCAACCGTTGAAAAAGCTCGTATTTTGCAGAGGCGGCGCTTTCCGATTTCAGTATTTCAACTCTGATGCGTGCACGCTTGATTTCAATTTGCAGCTTACTGCCTAGACCATCCTGAACTGCCTCACCCGACGGCATCCAACGTTTGCCATTAAGGCTGGGAAGAAAGCGGGTTCCGTTCAGCATCAATACTCCCAGCTCTTCGGCGCGTTCTCCCAAAAGATCACCTGTAAGCTGCAGCACTGTGGAGACACGCTGAAGGCCATCAATTAACTCCCAAACGCCGTGTTCGTCTTGGAAAACAAATATGGGGGGAACGGGAATTCCGAGAAGAAGCGACTCAACAAAGCGCGTTTTTCGCTGTTCATCCCATCTAAAAAGTCGTTGGAATACGGGATCAATTACTAGCTCTTTATCTTTGTAGAGATTGATAACCTCTCCCAATGACATTTCGTAGCCGTCGGTCACGACCTCTTGTCGAGCGGTCTGCACCTCGTCTATCAGTGTCATTGGCGTTCGCCCTCCCTTGCACGATCAATTCTTCAAAGACTAACGTTCGGTGAAAGGAACTGCCACGAGAAAAGTGGAGCTGCGATTTTCCACGCCTTTACGCCGCCGAAAGGCGCATAAAGCCCTTTTACGTTAAATATTTCTGTGGCTTCTCCCGCGCCACATAGATCAAACTTGCCAGCCTACTTGAACAAATCCGAGTGCGAACCCATCCGGCGCAAGTTTAACAAGCCGTCTTCATATTCGTAGATTAGCAGCCAGTCTGGGGCGATATGGCACTCCCAAGTACCTGTGTACTCACCCACCAGCTTATGAGGTCGGCAACGTTCAGGCAAAGGGCTGTCGGTTGCCAATAACTCTAGGACTTCCGCTAAAACTGCTACTGGCAAGCCACGCTTTAGAGAGCGCTTGAAGTCTTTTTTGAAGCTGGTTGTTTTCTTGATTTGGCGCATTGGCTAGTCGCGTGAATGAAGGTCAGCCATTAGATCATCTACTGAGCTAAAACTTGGTGCATCGGTCAAATCTTCGCTCAATGCAGCCACGGTTTCGTCATTTGGGATTTTCACGTCAAAAGGTAGTCCTTGACGCATAACCAATTGCCGAAACGTCAGCTTGATAAGGTCAGTCGTGTTAAGGCCAAGTTGCGCTAATACTTGTTCAGCTTCGGCCTTAAGGTCTTTATCGATGCGGGCGTTAATTCTTGTTTCCATGCCCACACTGTACACCCAATGGGTTCACGCGTCAAATTTTTCTAAGCTCTTCGTGGTCTTTACGTAGAACAAGCCATCTACGCCGCCCGTCGTCGGCTGGCTTTGTAAGCCGCCTTGCGGGGTTTCCATTCGGCGGGGCCAAGCGAGCTGGCCTGTTGTGCAAACGCTGGATGCGCGAGCCCAAAGGCCAAACAGGTCAAGTATCGCAACAAAGCGGTCCCTTCCAGTAAAAAGCTAAAATTTAAGAAATTGCGCTTTTTTGCTTTTTATATTCTTCAAAGTCCAAATCTTGTGGATCGCCCCAAAGCTTTAAGGCTTCGGCCACAACGTAGCCGCCAAAAATTATCCTGTCGTTGCTTTTGCGTAGGTCGAGCTGGGACGGGTCGCGTTTAATCGCCTCCCACCGCTGGCACATTTCGCGGATCACAAGTGCGTCGGCCACGATCTGACCAAGGGCCGTTATGCTGGCCTCATCTTGCAGCTCAATCAAGTCTTGGGCGCGTGATTTTTGGTAAGTGCTAAATTCAGCTTTCAGCATCTCTTCGGCTTGTTCTGCCTGCGCCTTTTGCTCTCTGGCTTCGGCATTCTTGGCGAGCTGCTTTTGCGCCGCCTCTTCCCGCTTGCGTTCTTCTAGTGACTTGTCGCCATAGCCAGCGCGTAGTGCAGCCACCATGTAGCCTGTTGGGTTTTTATCCGGCTTTTTGGCTTCTACGTAGGCAATGTTTTCAAGAACACCGGCTTCACCTTTTTTGTTGATCCAGTGAATCGCCTCGACATCCTGTAGGCCAATCTCAACAAGTCGTTTGTAGGCTGCGCTCTCTCTGATCCGGCTATGCTCTTTATGGTCAAAGAGCTGCATTTGTGGGTTTTCGCTAACCGTGAATTTGATCTTCGACACTTTTCGCTTTTCGCGCTCGAACTCAGGGCTAACGATGATCCCTGATTTGTCACACACGCCTTGTGTGGCGGCTTTCAAAACTTTGCGGTTAAAGTTCTTGAAGTCGTCATAGTACGGGTCTTTTGCCCCCAACAAACCGCGCCAATCTTCGAGCGGCTTAAAGCCGGTCGAGCCTACGCTAATATAGCGGACGCAGTTCTCGAACAGGTTCAGCTCGTACTTGCTGTCGAACTTATTTTGGGCATTGAGCGAGAGCCAAATGTATTGTTCTGGTTCATGCAGGATTTCGGCCATGTGATCCGAAAACGAGTATTCAATGATCCCGCCCTCGATGATCGCAAAGCTCGACAACAGGCCGTCGCCGCTCACACGTTTGCGCTTGCGGCCTTTCTTGGCTTCTTTTTCGTCAAAGGTCACGGATTTGACCGGCGTTACCCGCAGCTCTTCGAACACGTCATAGAGCGCTTGGTAGTTGTGGCTTTTGAACTCGCACCAGTCGGACACAACGGACACCGGAACCCGGAATGTGCGCTTCCCCTGCCCTAGCCCTTCGTAGGCATTGGCCAGCGCCACGTTGTAGCATTTGCGGTGCAACAGCCCCAGCTCTCCCATGGCAACCTGCACCACCCCGACCGCTTTCTTAAAGCTTTCTGGCATGTTCGCTGGCTGGAAAAATTCCGCCGTGGTATCTGTGATTTCGGTACTGTTCGACATGAGGTTTTCTTATGATTTCCATAAGAATAGCGCTAAAGTGCCCGTGCGGCAATTCAATATGGACACTTCCCACAAATGGACACCCTCCCCACAGATGGACACCTTACGAAAACACGAAACCAATAAAAATCAGTGCCTTAGCGAGATCTCGCGATCTCGTCCCATAAACGGACACCTTTCCCATAGATGGACACCTTAGGTCCCATAGATGGACACCTTAAAAAGCATCTCATCCCACAAACGGGCACCTATACGACAGATAGCCCATTTATATCAAAGACTTATGAGTGCTAAATTAACTACGTTCTTAAAGAATCTAAACAACAACGTTGTTTTTCTTTTGGTTTAGGATTCTTTGAGAAAGCCACTTAGGTTGTGAACAAAACATACGTTTGAGCCGAAAAATACGAATCGTATCTAAGATCAGG
This sequence comes from Litoreibacter sp., assembly GCF_039974535.1. Lineage (GTDB taxonomy): Bacteria > Pseudomonadota > Alphaproteobacteria > Rhodobacterales > Rhodobacteraceae > Litoreibacter. The sequence goes on from NZ_JBDWIU010000015.1 coordinate 7,453, forward strand.
CAGCATTGCGCAGCTAAACAAAACGCGGATCACCACCCCACAAAAAGCCAAAAAGTTCCGCGTCGCGTGATTTTTGGGCTACGCTTGCCTCCCAATTCCGCGCCAGAGCCACAGAAACGGGCCTTAGAGGCGTTTTTAGCTGTTTTTGGTGGCTGAACACCATGGTGGTCAGCTTGGGCCTTAAGTGATCTGTTTTGAAGCCGATTAGGTGTAAAAGCTTAAAAGTAAGAAATTACGCTTTTATGCTGCTGCATGGGGCGGCTGGTTTGTCAAAGCGATTTTCACTTTCTAACGAAACTTCAATTACCTTAACATGTCCGAAATTAGGCTATCAACGGCGTTGATATTGCGTAGCATGTCTGGAACACATGCGGCCCCATCATACGGATTACTTTCACGCTCGCCGCATAGGATTGCCGCTGCAAAAACTCCCACAAAGGTAAGCCGATTGGGGTTTCGGGAATATGCTTCCCGTTGCGCTTGAACTTGCCTCAAATATTCTTGGTATGAACTGACCGCCAGAGCATGTAGTTCATTTACATCGCTACGCAACAAAACACTTGCATTCCTTGCACACGATTGAATTGAGTTATTGCCTCTGTTGACGTAACTGTCAGCAAAGAAAGCGTAAGCAACATTTTCTCGTGGGTTGTGACACAAGATCCAATGCCTATTGCCCTCTAAAAACGTGTAAATAAAGTCCCTTGCACACACGGACCTTCCAGTTACAGAACTGGAGTGTAGACCACATCCATCAGCGGCATAGATCAGTACTTGTGAACGCACAAACTGCCCATCACGAATGTCTTGGGCAGACACCTTCAAGGGTAAAACTAGCATCAAAACGACAAACAATAAATATTTCAAAATGGTGATCCTCAATAAAGTTCCCGCATTCAATTTTAGAGAATAGGCTGGACGGCCTCTAACTTGCAAATGCTGTAATTTTCTTCACATAGGAAATTCGTCAACCCAAACGCTTGGCATGCTCTCCAATCGTGGATCACCTACATCTCAATGCCTTCTGTCGCCTTGACCAAACTTGTGGGCGGTGGCCGAAATGCTTCTGCTAGCTTTCAATAAAAAGAATGAAAGCTCTAATTCTTAAATTTAAGCAATTTATCTTTGAGCCTTATATACTTCGAGCATCCGCTCTAATAGTTCAACGTGTTTAAGGTCATCTTGCACGGCAACCGTCTTAAATTCCTTCATCCACTCAGGGCTAACCCGCGTCCCAAATGGCTCTGTTCGACCTGTTTTTTTACGGGCCTTCCGGACTTCTGGCGCGGCTGGCGCGTGTTCGGGTTGTTCTAACGTCGAACTGGCGTCTGTGGGCGGTGTGCCAAGCCTGTTTGGCTTCTTTTTCGGGGGGAGCTTTGTGTTCATTGTTCTGCGATTTTATTGATTAGAGATTGCATGAGTAAACCAGCCTTATCGTTGAGCGCTTTGTAGCGCGTTTCAGTCACGGCTCGTCCGTCGTTCTGGGCTTGTCTATAGGCCGGTTTTTCATACAAGCAGCCCTCCAGTGTTGTGTAACCGGCTTCTGCTATGAAGTCGCGGGCCTCACGGATTTCGGCCTCTGTTGTGACGCGAGTAAGGGCCAGCACGATCTTGTTTGTGTCCACGCCTGATTTGCGCAGCTCATTGGCCAGCCGGATCGCTGGCATAAGGTCGTCGCGACTTGCGCAAGTTGGTATCACAGACAAATCCGAATGCTTGGCGAGGTCGGCGGTTACAGCGCTAGCCCGTGCTGCTGCATCCAAAATGAGCAGATCGTGGCTATCAGCGCTTTTGAGGGCCGTTGCGACCGTTCCAATCACTTCGACTGATCCCACTTGATCGAGGCCAGAGTTTAGCCTGACCTTGTGCCAGTCGGCCACCGTGCCTTGTTGTGTGTCCAAGTCAGCGACTTTGACGTCCCAGCCACCAGCGCAAGCTTCACGCGCTAGCGCACGGGCGAGGGTGGATTTCCCAACGCCGCCTTTTTGAGCAATAAATGATACGATATATCCCATGCACTCAGTGTAGCTATCGGCGCAAAAGTTGGAAAGTTAAAAATCACAAAAGCATAAAAACTGTAATTTAAGCAATTTATAGATAGCCCTTATAAAGAAAGGTCGTCCGGCAAAATCGGCTCGTCTAAACTTAACGTCTGTACAGGGTTTCCTGTCTTGGGAAACGGGTCGGCGGGTTCACCGTCTGCGAACTCCCAGCCCTCTGAAAAGTCCTCTGCCAGTTGTTCAGTGGTGTTGAAGTAAAACAGGTGCTTGAATGCGGCAAAATCTGGTGTGGCCATGAGGTGCTTTTTGACCCCGCGTAGTACGTTGTCGAGCGTGTGGACAGAACAAACCACGGCGGGGAACTCTACCCCATATTTAAAACTTAGGTCGCCGTTTTCGAGCATGTCCATGTAACGCTTGATCTGTGTGTAGACTTGCTTTGTTTGGGTCGTTCGGTGGATTTCCAGCGCGTAGAGTAGGGGCGTATCGTTCAAACTAACTGAAAATATCCCGTCTGCAATTATTGGCCGGTCGCTGCCTCTGATTTCGATAGTGGTCAATGGCTCAAAATCACCGCCGCGCCTCGATCCTGAAACATCAAAATCCATGTCGCTTAAGCCAACTTGTGCGCCCCGTGACGCTGCCCACATGCGCAAGCCAATGTGAAAATCTACCTGCGCAAAGCGGTGCTTGGCCATGCGTTCGCCAAACTGCACTTGGCCGGTTGGATAGCGGAACTCTTCGAGCGGTAGCTTGTACATGGTGGCCAGCTCTTCGGCGCCGTGTTTGGTGAGATAATGAACCTTGGGAAGCCAGCGGCTAAGGCTGGCGGCTTTCGCCAGTGGGCGGGCGCGGCGCTCTAGCCGGTTCAACACATAATCGCGCATAACGGTATCGCTTGCGGCCACGCCAAGGCGCACGAACTGTTTAGGCGTCAAAAACCTAAAGCAAGCCAAAGCCACCAGCGCTTTGCGCGGCTCTTCGGCAAGGGTTTTGATAATATCACTCATAAGGCGCTCTAGGGGTTGTTTGTGTTTTTGGTGAACTTTGGGGCGTCGAACATTGGCTTGCGGCCAGCGTTGTGCGTTTGCAGCGCCGTAGAGCTTGGCCGCGCCTCACTGGTGGGCGTTCGTTGATATTCAGACGGGGTAGGGTGGTCGGGGCGGTAGTACAGCTCGCCTTGCTTGTATTTGACCGCTGCCCACGCTTCACCGCTCAGTCTATGCTTGCCGCTCAAAACGTCAATTTTGGTGCGTACTGGTTCGCGCTCCGGCTCGATCTGGTAAAAGTGCAAGGGTGGCATAGCGCGAATTTCATCCGCTGTTATGGGTTGTTCCTTGCCCATCACTTCGGCGGTTTTACCCTTGTTTCGGCCTATCAGATAGCAGCCCACATTTCCTAGAATGGCGTCTAGTAGGTCACGGCCAACTTGTTCGGTGCGTTGGGTCGCTAGGGTCGCGTAGAGGCCAAATTTTCTCGTCTCTCCCATGATCTCTTGAATGGTTGGACTGACAAAATATTGGCACTCATCTGCAAAGAGGTGGATCGGGTGGCGCTTGTGCTTTGGCCGCGCCATCGCAAAGCTGACAAGGTAGGCATTGATGAGCTGGCCTATGGTCGTAATGGCCTCTTTGCTTTGCTCGTCTGGGTCAAACTCAAATACGATGATTTTGCCGCCGTCCAAACAAGCGGGCAGGTCAAAGGTGCTTTCGTTGCATAGAAAATCCCGAATGGCTGGATCGGCTACAATGTCGCTGAAACGGGCGCTCAGTGCTTCTTTTGAGCTTTCCTTGGTTTTGTCGTGAAACCTGTACTTGAAAAAATCGCGGTTCTCTTCGTTTGGCAGTTGGGTCTTGCCATAACTCACAAGGTCGCTGTTGCGGTTGTCGTCCATGAATCGAACAAGGTCTTTGAAAGTGCAGCCTTCTTTGTGCAGCAACACGCCCAGAATGGGCAGTAGGAACGGTTTTTGCGCCTTTGAGAAGGGTTCGCCGTTGATTTGCTCCAATGCCCCTAGAAACTGCTTCTGGCGTCTGTAGAGGGCGCTTTCGTCGCGGAACTCCGGCGGGCAGTCAAACGGGTTGAACGAGATTTTACGCCCCTTGATATGGTTCGCCTTGATATGAACCAAACGCCCGCTGGTGGCGTTCTCAGGAAAGCGGGCAACATCGTTGGCTAGATCGCCGTGCGGATCGAGGATCACCAAAGCGGGTTCGATGTTGACCGTCACATAGTGGCGGATCAAGTGCAGCATGGTTTGGGATTTTCCCGACTTCGTACCGGCACAAATGAACGTGTGCGCTTTGCGGTTCTCTTCGTTAACGGCTAGGCACTTTGGGGCAAAAAAAAAGCTCTGCACAAACGCCGGAAAATCCACTTCAAGGGCGTTGCGAAAAGCCACCATATAGCCGCGTTCATCAAAGTTATCAGACGCACGGATAGCGCGTACTTGTAGTGATAATTCCTGATAGTCTTTAAGGGCAGTTTCGTAGGCATTTTGGGCTTGTGTGAGATTGTAGGCGGCTACGCGCTTTCTAGCGCCTTGCTGGCCGTATTTTGTGACGAGGGCAGGGGGCAAAGGGGCGTTCGGCTCTGGCCATAACGCGGGGTCTTTGGGGTCTGGTTCTGTTGGTTTTTCCAGCGGTGTGTTTTGCAACCGCTTGAACTGTGTAAGCGTCCAGAACGCCCCTGTCTGTTCTGCAACAGTATTGCAAATGTGAGCAGCAAGGTTGGGGTTGTCTGCCAGTGTGAACGTGCCGTAGGGTATTTTTAGCGGGTCGATTGCTGGCGCAGAATTTGAAATTTCCAAGCTTAAGCTGGCGAGAGTTTTTTCAAATGCGCTTATGACCTCTTGTCTCAAATCCCCACAACCTTTTGTATTGTATTGACTTTTGTTTAGATCATGGTTTTGCGTATTGTGACGATAATCTCAATATAACAATAAGAACAATGCGTTACCTGTCAAATGCAAATTAAAATCTCTCTACAATACTCCGTCTTGCCTTCGTTCTCTCCGTCCTCGTCTTCATCGCTCCCTCACTGTCGTTCGCTCCCTCTTCATCCTCGTCCGTCATTCACTCATCCAAGCCCTCATATTGTAGTTCGCCCCGCCCACCCATTCGCTACGCTCATCCCTTAAGAATTTTATTTTCTCCTCACCGTCCCGTTCCCAATATCCCCGCGCCGGTGGCGCGGGTGTTGCGCGGGATCAAACGGGGGAGGGTGGCAAAACCTCCAGCGGTTCAAAGATCAAAAACACGGCGTAGATTTACGACACGATTTTGCAGCTCGTTTGTGGCTCTTAGCTTCGTTTCTGTTTGTACGATTTCGCGTAACTTCGCGCGGCGTTTTCCAGCCAAAATTTCCAGCTTAGAAAGCTGGGCGATTTCGTTCCGTTTTTTGGTGATTGTTGCTTTGTGCTTGCGGCTGGCGTTTTGGGTTTTTGTGGCCAAGGCTGACCAGCCGTTCTTGTGGGCTTCGGCCAAGATAAAAGCGGCCTCATCGCGCCAGCCTTTTGCCGTGTTGTAACTCATCTGTCCCAAGTCTTGCGCGGTGGTTTTGTTGCGGCTCTTGTCGCTGGTTGGTTGGGGGATTTTACCCCAAATCAAAAGCTGTAGTGATAACCCCAAACGCTGCGCCCCGCTGGTGGTCTGCGCTATGTGCTGAAACAGTAAGCGTTTGCCTTCGCGGTGGCTGGTGTCGAGCTGGCTTTTCAGGTGCGCGAACAGTTCGGGCTGTTCGGTCTCGATCGCGTCGATCGTGGCGCGGCTCATAGCTTGGCGGGTGTGTTGCCAAAGCTTTGTCTTGTTTAAGCCGTGGCCGCGTTTTGGGGTACGGCTGGCGGTGACGATATACGCGCCGTTGCGGTCTTGCTTGAGGCCGTCCGTGTTCCCGTACTTCACAACCACGTCTGGCATGGTGGCGGGGTTGATTTGCATGGCCTTAAGCCGGTTGCCGAATTTGCGGTGTGTTCCATGAAAGGCCGCAAGGCTTAGTTTGTGGGTGGCAAGGTTTGGCGGCAATTTGAGACTGTCCGCGAACGGTCGCAAAGTCGGCTTTGCCGTTTCTGTAGTGATAACTCCTGTATCTTGCGGCTCGATTAGTTCGCCGGTTTGCATGTCTACAAGTTGAGGCCGCCCGTTGACCTCTAAACGCTGATAGCGCGGCTCTGGTGTGGTTTCCGGCGGCGTTGCCGCCTCTTGGGGCTGTGTGGTGATTTCTGGCGCTCTGGTGGCCGTTTGGCTGGCTTTGCGTACCGACTGCACCAGTGCGGCCATGTCGGCCTGTTCTAGTTGTTTGCGTGTGGCTTGTACCTGTTGCGCCACCGCGGGTTCCATCGCCCCCAAGTATTCAACCGTGCGCGTTCGGACGCTGCCCCCTTCGCGGTAGCTTTCTTGTATATAGCCGTAGTACCGGCCTTTGACTTTCTTGATTGTGAGATAGGCCAAAAACACCCCCGTGGTCGTGGGCTTTGTATCATACTGCTATAGTGATGACTGGCTTAGCGTTGATGTAAAACCGCTGCCTAGTGAAAGGCTGTAAAGTACAAAACGAGCAACAACATCGCGATGATTGCCACACCCGCGACAATGCCATGCGACCCGATTGCTTCCAGCCTAAATTCGCCCTCTGGGGTTCTCCTGAACCTCAATGTACTCTGTTGTGGAGCAGAGGTGACAGTGTTGTTAGGCGTACTTTCGTTCACCCGCTCTTCGCCATTTATTTGCCATTTATCCATGTGCTTGCCTTTTAGAAATACGGTACAACTGAAGCGCAATTGTAAGCGAAGTCTTCGCTATATCGGCCTACGATTGTAGCCCACTTATCGTCATGGGTGGTCTTACAAGTTGGCGAACAAACCCACGCCTTACTTCCTCGATTGGGGGTAGCCATGTATTGCCCGCATTCTGCACACTGACCCTGAACCCAATCAATGTCTGGGTGTTTTGCAGCAGCCTTTTTTAAAAGTAATTCGAGGCGTTGCCCTTCGATGTACCTATCAAAATCAGCACGGTGCACTCTCCAACTATTGCCGACTTTTATGCCTACTAATTCGCCTGATTTGAGCCACTCGCGGACAGTTTTTGAGGTAACCCCTATGTCTTCAGCAATAGCCTCTGCGCTTATGTAATTACTCATCGGCCTCAAACTTCAGTGCGTTTCTATTGTTCATAAAGTTCGGATAGTTCGCAATGTTCGTTAAGTCAAGCTGCAAATTGAGGCACTAGGGCCAATAACTAGCGGGTTTGATCTATCTCTCTCAACATACGCAACATAGTGCGCTGCATGTCCATAAAATCAAAAATGCGCTTTTGAACCTCTTGGCTGGTAGCCCTGCCGCTGTCCAAGTCCTTAAACTGCCCTTCAATAAACCTCTCGACTTTGAAAAGTGGGTCTATGCGGTCAAGCTCTTGGGTTTCGTCAATATAGGCTTGCTCGTCTGGGGAGAGGGCTTCGTGTGCGGCCAGCTTGTCGCGGATCGTATCTAGAAAACCTAGCGCCCTGTTTGGGTTTTCTGTCTGGTGTTTGAAGCGCTCAAAATCGAAGTCGTGTCCTGGCTCTTCTGTGGCCATGTGTTTGGGTGGTTAGGTTTGGATATTATACCTTAATTATTGGGTTCCTCAAAATCTGGTTTCGACTTTTCGCGGTTCGCTTGCCAGCGAGCAATTTCGGCCATGTCTGCGGCCACGCTGTCCAGTTCTTCGGCACGGGCATCTTGGCCAATTTCAAGCGCGTGGCTCATTTCGTCTTTGCGTAGGTAGTGTTTCAACACCAAAAGCTTGGCTGCGTTCAAGGTGTCGGTAATGCTCTTTTGTGTGGTCAAAGCCATTATTTCCATGGCTTTGCGTATGTCCTCGTTTGTCTCATGGGTGACATTCAAGCGGTGTTCTTTGCCATTGGCGATAATGCGGCCAATATCAGAAATTTCGTTTGCCTTGATGATTTCCAAGGCTTGACCGTGGCTCAGTTCGGACTGTTCGCGGGCAATTGTACCGTGTATCTGTGCAAGCTCGATCTCGTGACCGTTAGAAACGGCAATTTCATTTGCGCGGTTCTGGGCGGTGTATTCTTCCAGCTCGCGCCGCTGTTGCCACTCGAATTGCAACGTGGCCGCTGTGGCCTTGGCTCTGTACCGCTCGACTTCCAGCGTTGTTTTTCCATCTGCTTCGGCTTTAGCAAGTTGGGTTTTGGCCGCTTCCATCTTGTCTTTTTCGGCTTGGGCAAATTTGCGCTCGGCCAGATCATGGCTTTGCATGGCCAACTCGGCTTTCTGCGCCTCTGCATCCATCACAGCACGGTCACGCTCAACGGTGAAACTAGCGGCGGATTGGCTGGCATGATTTCGCGCCGTTTGGGCTGCGTCCCGCGCCTCGGCAAGTGTAGTTTGTGCTTCGTTCAATTCGCGCTCAAGCTGGGCTTTGTCACTCTCAAGGCGCGCTTTCTTTTCCGCACGGTTAGCGCGGCTGTTCTGGTCGCTTTCTGCGTAGTGCATGGTGTTGTTCAGATCAGCCAGTTGGCGGCGCTTCGTCTCTATCTTGCTGGGGTGGCTAGCCGTTATCCGTTCGGCAGCACTGACGGCCTTTTCGGCGGCGGCCAGCTCTACTTGCGCGGCTTCATAGCGGCGTTCGCTGTCTGTTTTTGACCTAACCATCGTTTTTTAGACCGTTTATCAAGCCATCAAGGGACGCGCTAGCTTGCTCTTGTGCTTTAGCGTTGGCCTCTGTGGTAAGGCGAGCGGCTTCGGCTTGGGCTTGCATTATCTGTAAGTCGATCAGCTTTTTTTGTATCTCGCGGTCGTTTTCGGCTTCTTCAATATGCTTTATATCGCCTTCCACCCTTGATATTCTGTCATCTAAATCGGTAAGTCTTTTTATCTGCTCTTGGCAACGCTGTACTGCGGCTTTTCCTAGAGCCATATGTCTCTCAAATACGGCAATTGTTTCCTTGTTAGGCACATCTTCAGCAAGGGCTTTATTGATTACATTTTGGAAGTGATCAATATTTCCTAGTGCGTCCTCTAAAAGTCTAACATTTAATTCCATTTCACCATTTTTATGACTTTCATTTCTTTGTTCTATAAGCTGAACAATCTCGAAAATTTTCAGCTCTAGTAGTGACTTTGGGTTATTCATTTGGTGCACCCCTACCTGCTATTTAAAGCATATACCAAGATCATTGCACCTATTTAATAGCTTATAAACCCGTGATCTATGCCAAATGCCGCCCTTCGTAGTAGGCACTGCGCGAACGTTTAGCTCTCGGGTCAAGCTGGTAATGCTTGTGCGTAGATCTTCGGGGATCTGGCGGATCTGTTCGGCTGTAGATCTGGCAAATTCATCGGCGGCTTGCCGGTTCGCTTTGGCAAGCTTCGCACCGTTCTTGCCTAGCTTCACCCCTCTAGCCTTGGCCGCTGCTAGGCCGTCTTTGGTTCTTTGACTTATCATCTCGCGTTCATGTTCCGCGAAGGCGGCCAACATATGAACCATAAGGGGGTTGGCGTGTGGATTGTCGCAAGCCACAAAGTTGATGTTTGTTTCCATTAAGCCGGAAACAAAGTGGACGTTCCGCGCCAGCCGGTCGAGCTTGGCAATTACAAGCGTTGCTTTGTGGCGTTTGCAGTTTTTGACGGCTTCGGCCAGCTCTGGCCGGTTTTTCTTTTTGCCGCTCTCAACCTCTGTGTACTCTGCCACCAGCTCCACTGTTGGGCCTGTGGCTAGGTAGGCTTGTACGGCCATGCGCTGCGCTTCTAACCCTAAGCCACTCTCGCCCTGCCCCGTGGTCGAGACGCGATAGTAAGCAACGAATTTTGAGGCCGGTGTGTGTTGGTTCATGTCCTAAGTGTATCACATAAACGGTCGTTTACTTGTTACACTTTTGGGGAAACCTGCCCCACGCCAAGCATTTCTTACAACCCAAACATGAAGCCCCGCCCACAACAAACGACGAACAACCGCTAACAGGTTTTATGTGAACGTCCTTAGGGTTGTGTTAGGGGCGAGATTGGTAGTGGTTGAAAGGTTTGCTGATCTTGATCTGCTTCGCATATCCTCTCACTATTCATTGAATCAAATGAGCGAGATGATGTTTTCTGACTACGGAATTCCGGATGGTCACAGCGTCAGTCGCCTACATTGCCATGAGGCAGGAAAATTCTTCGTTGCGCATACTCGTCATGGAATTAGGCCGTGTCCGTCCGTTGAATGCACTCTGGCGGCACACTGATCTGCTCTGTCATGCTGCTGTTACTTGTGGTCACCCGCGTGCGCTGCTTTAATCTCGGTTAGGTTTTGGGTTAACTGGATTGGTCCTGAGATGAAACTAGTAAAACTGACTTTGGCAATGGTTGTTTTCGTCTGTGGCACCACAGCAATCGCAGATGAGGCTATTCTGAAGCCGGGAAAATCTGTAGAATACAGCGTTTTTGTCAGCGAGTTTTCCATTAGTCATGGCAATGCTCGCTCAGCTTCCGTTGTCTGGTACGTAAGTATAACAAGAGGGGGTGGGACGAGTATGTTGGACATGGCGGTAGGTGGTAGTCGGAAGGGGAAATGGATACGTGCTGATCTCCGATCAGAAGATACAGAGTATGAGTTCATTCGAGGTAAGGCTGGGAATTTACTGGTTTTTGCTAAAGAACCCGGTGCAGTAACGTTGCCTACAATTCAACTTTGTAGGCGAGGGTCGGAGCCAGATGGAAGCGGTTCGTCTCTTGCAATCTGTCGCAAACCGGTCTCAATAAATCAGTTTCCATTTGAGTAGAGATCGCCAATATTTCAAACTATCCATGTAGATGTGAGTCTACTTGTGAATTTTGCAAAGCATGCTGGGCTACCATTGATTATCCTCCACGAACACCAGATTTCCATCATCTGGAATATGGTATCCTCTGGTATCACGCGTACAGACTATTGGCTGTGCCGCCTATGCCCACGTTCGGGAGATTATGAGAAAGTCACCCAGCTAAACGGCATCCATATTTAATGTCTCCGTTATCATCGTGTGTTTCAAGTGATTGTTTTTAATATATAATTATTCCCAAATAACGGGTTTTATGTAAACCACAAGCGGCTCTTTTAACATAATTTAGCCTATAGGTCATAAGTATTGCCCTAAAATCTGATAGGGTTCATTATGGTATTTTTTGAAATCCTCTGAATGAGAAGTTTTTCAACTTATGCATTCATGTGGCGTTAACTCTCTATTGTTCAGGAAAAACGGACTGCTAAGGTGCTATCGATCTAGTTTAGTTTTGAGAAGATCGATTTTGAGCACGAAACGTTTCATTCTCGCGGCAATAATAGTATGTTCATCCGTTGCATACGAAGCACCCGCCATTGCGCAGACGTTGATCGAAGCAACGATCCCGGTTTCGGAAGCACAACGTCAGGTATTGGCGGCTGTTGCGGCTGCCGAGGCGACGCGCGAAGCCATGGACCGGCAGAATGACCGGGCGCTGCGCCGCAAGCTGTTTGAGCTCGAAGACCTGCGCGCCGAAATTTTTGAGCTGGAAGCCGAAGGTAGTTCTGCATCTGCCGAAATCGAGGATCTGCGTAATGCGTTGGCGGTGCAGCAAGCACAATTTGTCGAAGATCTGGAGACGCGTGATCGGGTCTACGCAGAGGAGATCGCTACCTATCGCCAAGCCGTCGAGGACATTGCGGCGACACCAGAAGGTCTGGCCGCCTTGGAGCGGTTCAACGCAGGCGAAGAGGCCGAAGCGCTTGCCATCCTCGATAGCTTGCGTGCGGTGCGTGATTTGGCCGCTGCGCGCCGGATTTCCCAGCTTGCGTTGGACGCCTGGCGCAGATCAAAGGTCAGCACGCTGAGTGTTATTGAGCGCTATGAAGAAATTACGGTACTTGACCCAGATGTTTTTGGGGACTGGATAGAACTCACCCGGTTGCGGGTCATCGCGGGTGATCTGGAGGCCGGGTTGCTAAGTGCGCGGGCCGCGCAATCCGTGGCGACTAATGACCGGGAGCAAAGCGTCGCGTTCGAGGATATTGGGAATATTGGATTTAGGCAGGGCGATCTTGACGCGGCCCTCAGCGCCTATACACGCGGCCTGGAGATTAGGGAGCCTCTGGCGCTGGCGGATCCCAGCAACGCCCAGGCGCAGCGCGATGTCTACGTCTCGCTCATCAAGGTCGGCGATGTGCGGCGAGCGCAGGGTGATCTTGACGCCGCCCTCAGCGCCTATACACGCGGCCTGGAGATTGCAGAGCGTCTGGCGCTGGCGGATCCCAGCAACGCAGAGGCGCAGCGCGATGTCTACGTCTCGCTCACCAAGGTCGGCGATGTGCGTGTGGCGCAGGGCGATCTTGACGCCGCCCTCAGCGCCTATACACACGGCCTGGAGATCGCAGAGCGTCTGGCGCTGGCGGATCCCAGCAACGCAGAGACGCAGCGCGATGTCTCCGTCTCGCTCAATAAGGTCGGCGATGTGCGGCGAGCGCAGGGTGATCTTGACGCCGCCCTCAGCGCTTATACACACGGCCTGGAGATTAGGGAGCGTCTGGCGCTGGCGGATCCCAGCAACGCCCAGGCGCAGCGCGATGTGATCGTTTCTTTGTTTAAAATCAGTTCAGCTTCTTCAGCTCAAGATAATTTGGCCGAGGCTAGAGCCTATTTGCAACGCGCACTTGTTCGTAACGCTGACCTCATTGCAAAGTTTCCCAACCCACAATGGCAAAACGACCGGATTATTATTCAAAATGCGCTGGAGGCGATACAGTGAACTACCATATCATTTCATCTGACGCCTCTCCTGCACGGTCCCAAAATATCATCGATGCCCTCTCCAGTTTGGGTTTCATGCTGGACCCTGACCCCGAGGAGCAGGGCGTACACCCCGAGCCCGTTGTTATTTTTTGGTCAAAAAACACCACCCTTAATGAGGTGGTTTTGAAGACCGACTTAGAGGCCCTTGCTGGTGCCGGAAGGTTAATTTCTGTTCTGGTTGAAAAAGTCTCTCTACCTGACGAATTGCCCAAACATCCTGTGGTGGATCTCGTAGGCTGGCGGGGATCGAAACAAAACCCATTTTTCCAGGATTTAAGAGCGTATCTGGAAGCGGCTTCACAAAAGGTCGCTCCCCCGCCCCCAAGAGGGCCAGTTGTGCGGTTGGTTCAACGCCTATGCGCGGGTTTGACCGTAGGCGTCATTATTGCCTTTGCCTTTGGTTTTGCTCTTAATCTTTTAGAGCTTCAAAACAATCTTTGTTCGATTGGTTTCAACCAACCAACACTGTCAGACTTTTGCGGAAAATACGGGTTAGGTGATAAACCAACACGAGACGAACGCGTGGCATGGGAAGCCAGAGAACCAGGCAGTTGCGACGCTTTGAGGGCCCATATCGATACGTTTGGTGAAACCGGCACGTTGCATGATCGGGCAGCGGCAATGCTCGACGCCCGCCGTGTGACTATCGATGAGCGATGGGTCAAAGACGTACAGAGAACTATTTTTAGCCAGTCAATCACTTCACAAGTGGCTCCCACAGAACAGGCTGCGCGCCTTGCCGCGCTCGATAGCGCACAACGGGTGGCAGAAGCCAGTTGCCGAGCATTTTCTGAGAGCGATCTATATCGATACGCAGGGTTTGATGTGCAAGCTGAAAGCTGGGACTGTTTGTCATTGAGCGACGGGCACTACTGTGGGTTTGACGGGGAGCGGCTGTGCAATCTCGAGCGTGTTGTTAGAACAGAAGTCGAAACTTGTGGGCAGTAAATGAAACGAATTCTAGTATTCGCCCTTGTCTTTGGAGGCATCTTTGGCCCACTTCGTTCTAGTCGACCCGCCATTGCGCAGACGTTGATCGAAGCAACGATCCCGGTTTCGGAAGCACAACGTCAGGTATTGGCGGCTGTTGCGGCTGCCGAAGCGACGCGCGAAGCCATGGACCGGCAGAATGACCGGGCGCTG
>NZ_JBDWIU010000016.1:0-68316 GCF_039974535.1 Litoreibacter sp.
CCCGCCGCCCCCATTGATCTTTGGTATGATGTTCCTGCCACCCAGTGTTTTTTCCTGAGTGGTGCCCTCGCGCAAGATCTAAACGATGCCGGCTTTGGGAAGGCTTTGCACCTGTCCCAGCTGCGTAGTAATGTTTAAGAGCAGCTAAAGCGATCTTCTCAACCTTTTTTGCGCTAAATTGAATATAGCGAAACCGGCTTTCATTATGCGCCTCTTCTGCGAGCGCCACCAGTGCAGGAGAATCAGTGCGACTTGAAACCAGCCGAAAGCTAATTGAGTTTCGAGTGATTTTTGCGGTGGTTGGGGTTTTCAAAACAGTGGCCTTTATGTTTCCTAAACCTAAAAAGGGTTTAACAAAGTTCGCCCGATCAATTCAATTGTAAGCGGTGTCAGTCCTTCTTGTCAAAGCTCCACGGCATGAGCTCATCGGTACGTGCGCTTGGATGTCCTGCTGCGATGGCCTCCAAAGTTGCCTTTAGGTAGGCGTATGGCTCAACGTCGTTGAGCTTGCAGGTCTCGATGAGGGAGGCGATGCGCGCCCATGTTCTGCCACCTTCGTCATGGCCCGCGAACAGGGCGTTTTTGCGGTTCAGAGCAATGGGACGAATGGCGCGCTCGACAATGTTGCTGTCCATCTCGACGGAACCGTCATCAAGAAACAACTTCAGGCCGCCCATGTATTTGGCGATATAGGAGAGCTTCTCGCCAAGGCCGGCTTTTGCGGAGCTCCGGGATCTCTGTGTTTTGAGCCAAATCTCAAAGTCATCCATCAATGGTTTGGTTTGTTCTTGGCGTGCGGCCTTGCGCTGTTCAGCCGATTGCCCTCTGATCGCTTCCTCAATCTTGTAGAATTTCGCAATGCGCTTCAGTCCTTCACCGGCAATGGGCGAACCATCGCGATCATGGACCTCCTTAACGCTCCTAAAGATCCCGCCGTTTGCCCCCAGCGTGTGCGGATCAATTTCGATCTTATACTGGTTCAGTCGCCGCCTAATCGACGCGAGTGCAGAGGAGATGACACATCTGGGCCTCGTCTGGTTAATGCTGCATGAGCTGCATCATTTTGAAATGGGACATTTCGAGTTTGCAGGGCGGCTTTGTCTGACCGAGGCGCATGCGCCGTCTTCGTTTGGTGTCGTATCAAGAGCGAAATCACAACCCTCGCCAGCATTGGCGCAGATCGATGCGGATGATCTGCCCAAGGTCGAACCTTGTCTGGAGATGCAGGCAGATCATGACGCCATAGAAATGTTGATTGACGCGTACGCGCTTTCAAAAGGTGGAAGGTCTCCTTCACCAAATCAGCAACCTAAATAAGATCGGAGCCGCTGCGATGGAAAGCGATTTGAAAATCCCCAACTTGGATAAAGCACACGACACGTTACACGAAATCATCCACCGCCTAGCCTCCGAAGCATTGGAACACCTAGAAAAGTTCGAGAAGATGGATAGCGTCAAACACCCTTAAAGGGCCTCAAAGCACCGCTTTTTCTTGGACGCATAGGATGGCGCATAAGAGAAAATATTGCACCCCAACCCATTGTTATTAAAGGGTTAGTGGCGGACAGACAGGGATTCGAACCCTGGAGACGGTCTCCCGCCTACACACTTTCCAGGCGTGCGCCTTCGACCACTCGGCCACCTGTCCGTGGCGCTGGGTGTAGCCAAAACTATAGGGTATGCGCAAGAGGCAAATCGCGCTTTTCTGCAAGAGATTACCCAAGCAACAAACAGGCACCACTTTGGGGTGCCTGCACGCGTCGTTTAGGTAGTGCTGCCTTTCTTTGACGGCTTGTTTGGACCAGCCTTTTGAGGGGCTTTGGTCGGGGCCGCAGGAGCCGCCTGAGGGGGAGACAAAGCCTCGGGGTTGCGCAGCCATACGTCGCGTTGCGCGAAGGGTATCTCCAGCCCCTCCTCCGCGAACCGCCGTGCAATCTCATGGTTCATGTTCGAGGTCACCGACAGCGAATAATTGATGTCACGCAACACGGCCCTGATCTCAAAATCCATCGAATCCGCCCCAAATCCGCGAAACAATACGGATGGCGGCGGGCTAAGGATGACCAGCGGCTCGGCCTCGGCAATTTCGCGCAAGACGGCTTCAACCTTTTTGGTATCGCTACCGTAGGCCACCCCAACCGGCAGAATGATACGCCCCGTCAGATTGCCTTTGGTCCAGTTGGTCACCGAGGTGGAGATCAGGTCCGCATTGGGCACAATCACATCACGGCGATCAAAGGTCTCGACCCGCGTGGCCCGCACCGAGATATCGCGCACGACCCCCATTGTGTCGCCAACTTCGATCCAGTCACCTTCGGAGATCGGGCGCTCGATCAACAAGATGATGCCCGACACAAAGTTCGAAACGATAGTCTGCAAGCCAAAGCCGATACCAACCGACAAGGCCCCTGCCACAATCGCCAGCGACGACAGATCAATGCCCGCACTGGTGATCGCGATGACAGCAGCCAAGAAAATCCCCACATAGCCCGCGCCCGACACAATGGCGTTCCGCCCGCCTGTATCAAGCTTGGTGCGTGGCAAGATTTGCGTCTTCAAGCTGCTTTGCAACAGGCGCGTCAGCCCATAGCCAAGCGCGAAGACCACTGCGAACTTTAGAAAATCCACCGGCGAGATACGGCTTTCACCCAAAGGAACCCCAGCGGAAATGACGGCCCACGCCTCGCTAAGGTCGGTGACCTGCGCGCCCCAAATCAGCGCCAAGATCGGCAACGAGCAGATTGCCAAGGCGAAGCCCACAAGCACTGGGATCAACCCTTTGCTGCCCGCATCTTCCCCGCGGATCATCGCATAGATGTCACGCACCAGCCTTTGCAATATCGCGACACCAGCCAGCAACGCCAGCGTCAGATAGCTGGAAAAGACCAGCGCGTTGCCTGCAAACGTATAACCGATCACCGCCAAAACGGGGCCCACAACCGCCACGAGTCGAGCAGCACGGCCCAAGTAGCGCACCACCACCCCAGCCGAAGCATCGGCTGCTGACATGGCCCCATCCGCGCCCTCGGCTTCTTCAGTAGCCAAAGCTTGCTGCGCCTTTGCTGACACCACCAGCAATTGCGCGATACGGAACAAGAACAGACCTGCAATCACAATGACAGGAAGGCCCAGAACGGAGGCTGCAGTCTCGGACAACAGCCCCATCCCCAACAGGCCGGAGATCGCGACTTCAAAACCAATCAACAGGCCAGAGATGTTAATCATCAAACGCAATTGCAGCGCCTGTCCTTGCGTCAGAACCAGCAATGGATGCGGTGGGTAGGCAGGTGGTGCAATCTGGCGACCAAGCCATCGAGCGATGTAGCAGATCGTGGCCCCAATGACGCTAACATCCAACACCAATGTGCCTACGCTACCCGTCAATTCGCTTTGCTCAATGGCCTCGCGAAGCATCAACATACCAACAATCGGCAGCACCAGTGCCACCAGCGAGGTGATGAACACCCCAACCCGCACACGGGCGCGGCTGGCGTGGCGACTACCGCGCAATGCCGATGTCCCACGTTCAACCCACAGGCCTCCTCGCACGACCAAGGCCAGACCGATCAGAACCAGAACGGCAATCAGCGGCAAGCTCCCTTTCAGCGTCTCAGCGCGCAGGGGGGATTTGAAGTTTGCCTTCACTTCCGAGACGACGCCTTCCCAGATACTTGCCAAGGAGATCACAGTCTCTGGCCACAAAGCGGGGTTCACCGGTGTGGGGTTTAGTTCCAGAATTTGGGTGGTCTGGCGGTCACGCACGATACTATCGAGCCGCGAAATCAGCCCGTCCGCACGTGCATAAGCCTCCTCGGCCCTGCGCACAGGCGCGGTTTGAGCGTCCAGCTCGATGTTCAACTCGGCACGTCTGGAGGCTATTTCCTCCGCTTCTTCGCCCTCTTCTGGGACGGGGCCAAGCGCGTCGATTTGATCCTCTAAGGTCTCAATCTGCTCACTGTTGGCCCCTTGCCTGCGGGTGAACAGTTCGCGCCAAGACGACAATTGCTCGCGCAGCGCTTGCAGCCCTTCGACCGAGGCGCGGTTGGCCACCAGCACCTCGTCGGCGCGAACGGCGTCGCGGTCCCAAGCCTCGTAATCGGGCGCCCCTGTCTCGGTTGCGATGGCCTGAGCCAACGCCACACCCTGCCCCGACACCGTGGCCACACACACTGTCAGCGCAATGAGAAACGCGCGCAAAATATTCATGTCTAGTTCCTATTCAAAGACGTCAGGCATGGGTTGGGCGTCTTTCGCCAGCCACTCAGGAAATGGCAGGCCCTTTTCCTTCAAGAACTCTGGGTTCCATAGCTTCGACTGATACCGCGTGCCGTAGTCACATAGCACCGTCACAATGGTATGGCCCGGCCCCATATCTTTGGCCATGCGCAGCGCACCCGCGACGTTGATGCCCGAGGACGCGCCAAGGCACAGCCCCTCATCCGCCAGCAGGTCAAACACCACCGGAAGCGCTTCTTCATCGGAGATTTGGTAGGTGTAATCAGGGGTGAACCCGTCCAAGTTTTTGGTGATGCGCACCTGCCCGATGCCCTCCGCGATGGAGCCGCCGTCCATAGTCAGCTCCCCCTTGGTGTACCAATCATACAGCGCAGCACCCATCGGGTCGGCGATGCCGATTTTGACGCCCTTGGGCTGCAACGCCATCGCCGTGCCCGCCAATGTGCCGCCAGAGCCAACCGCGCAGATAAAGCCATCGACCTTGCCGTCGGTTTGCGCCCAAATCTCAGGGCCAGTGGTTTCAATATGCGCCTGACGGTTCGCCACATTGTCGAACTGGTTGGCCCAGATCGCGCCATTTGGCTCGGTCTTGTTCAGCTCATTGGCCAGACGTTCCGAATAACGCACAAAGTTGTTGGGGTTGCGGTATGGGGCGGCGGGCACTTGGACCAGCTCCGCGCCCGCAAGGCGCAACATGTCTTTCTTTTCTTCGCTTTGCGTCTCGGGGATGACGATAACGGTTTTGAACCCCATAGAGGCCCCAACCAGCGCCAAGCCAATGCCCGTGTTACCCGCCGTGCCTTCAACAATCGTGCCACCCGGTTTCAACGCGCCAGAGGCAATTGCCTCGCGAATAATGTACAACGCTGGTCGGTCCTTGACCGATTGGCCGGGGTTCATGAACTCGGCTTTGCCCAAAATTTCACAGCCCGTTGCCTCACTGGCCGCATTCAGACGGATCAATGGGGTGTTGCCCACCATATCTGCTAGATTTTTGTTGATGGTCATCCGTGACAACTCCTGTTCAGCGCTTGGCCTTTGATAGGCACCACGCGAGCCGAACTCAAGCGTCCGTTGCAGCCTTGCGCAGCCGATCTCGCTCACGTTCCAGATACAGGGCGCAAATCAACAGTGGGCCATTTTGAACCTCGCCGCTGCGCACCGCGCCCATAAGCGTCTCAAACGGGATCACCAACGAGCGGATATCCTCCCCCTCCGACGCCAAACCACCGTGGCCTGCAGCACTGTCAGGAATATCAGCAAGCCCTAAGAAGCAATACAGGTATTCACTAAAGGCCCCCGGTGACGGGTAGTAATTAGCAACTGATAACAGCTCCTTAAGCGACAATCCGACTTCCTCTTGGGTTTCACGGTGTGCGGATTCTTCAGGGGTTTCGCCCCCATCAATGCGCCCAGCCACAGCTTCCAGCATCCAAGGGTTCATATCCCCGCGAACATATGGGGCGGGCCGAAATTGCTCGATTAGCATAACGGTGTCGCGGACCGGATCATAAGGCAGGATCACGGAGGCATCGACAGCTATGAAAACCGCCCGCTCAACTTGATTGGTCCCGCCGTCAAAGCGTGGGTGGCTCAAATCCAATTCATCCACTGCAAAAAACTGCGAATACGGTCGGCGTATTGAAGTCAGGCTTACTGCATCTCGCCCCTCACTTTGACGTAAGGCCACGGGGATGTTGTCCGTCTTAGCATTCACCCGAGCTTGGGCCCGCGCCCTGATCGGCCCCAAACGGCGCAACAGATCATCCATGGTGATGCGGCCAAAGAGGCCCATGATCTCATGCGCCGCCTCGCGGGTCATAGCGCCGATCTGGTCTTGCCAAACCGACAGCTCCCACGGCGCAGCTGCCTCAAACTGGTTATCTGACGGCCTGTAGACCTGCGCCTCTCGCCCGCCCGCCAGAACCACAGGCTCCAAGGCGTAGCCGTAAGGGGCCTCGTAATAGTCCAGTCGCGCGACCTGCTCGTGGGACAATTGTTCCAGCAGCAGCCCATGGGCCTGCACGCCGTCACGGGGCAGCAACAAGGGGAAACTTTCTCCGGCGGCAGTAAAGACTTGGTGGTTTTCCAGCACAACGGGTTGCGAAATGGCCACATCGCCCAGCACGATTTCCAGCAATTCAGGATCAGTCAGTGTGCCGAATAGGACGACATCTGCGGGCATGTCTCGCGTGGTCACAGGTGTTACTCAAACTTCCTGTGGGCCCACTCGGACACGATCCCCGCGATAAACCCGCCTCCGACCAAAGTGACCAACACCAACGGGTTCAACAGCAACAGGCCGTATTCCAACATCAGTGCGAACACATCGACCAAGGCCTCCATCGGGCCGTCATATTGAAGACGACGAGACTTCTTTATCATCAAGGCCGCCGCAAAGATGAAAGTCACAGAAATTGTACAAACAACAACAGCATAGAAGCCGGAGTTCATGCTTACGCCGTAGTTATTCCCAACCAATTTCCCCATGATGCGCCACCCAATAACCATTGGAACTAGCGTACAAATCGGCAGCAACCAGCCCGCAGGCTGCCCTTCAGGCAAGGAGGCCCTGACAAATTCCGACGCAAAATACCCCGTCACTGCTAAGATCACTGCAGCAACAAGTTTGGCGGCGGTTGGCATCGTTGAGGTTGTGCTCATGGCGAAAGCTACTCGTTTGTTCTCGGTGTTGTTGGTGTCATGGCACAGTTTCCACGCCAATTCTCAACGGCGCAAGAGGTGGCGTACGATTTCCCTCAACCCTGACCTTAACACCACTATCCCCGCGCCTTATAGGCATCGAGCGCAATCTGGCGCCCCTGCGCTAAGCTGACGACCGGCGCGGGATACTCATCATCTGGCGACAGGTTCCACGCTTTGGGAATGGCCGAGAAGTAATCATCCGCCTGTTGTCCATGGTCCGTGTAAGGCTCCGCTAAGTAGCGCGCACGGTAGCGTCTATCGGGGTCGAACTTCTCGGCCTGCGTATCGGCGTTGAAGACCCGAAAATACGGCGTCGCATCAGGCCCGCACCCCGCCGACCATTGCCAGCCCATCGCGTTGGAGGCCGGATCCCAATCAATCAAGCAGTCCGCAAACCATGCCTGCCCGACCTTCCAATGCGTCATCAGGTGCTTGGTCAGGTAAGACGCCACAATCATACGCCCGCGGTTGTGCATATAGCCCGTTACATACATCTCGCGCATGGCGGCATCGACCAGCTGCACCCCCGTGCGCCCCCGCGTCCACGCGGCGACCTGCGTCGATGTCTCGTCGGTCTTCCAGCCAAAGGCATCCCACTCCTCGCGCCAGTTTTGGTCGATAATGCGCGGCGTGTGATAGGCCAGATGATACGCAAACTCGCGCCAGACCAGTTCTTTCAAGAACACCTCCGCACCGGCTTTGCTCTCATGCAACGCCTGCCAGCCTGCATGCCAACATGTGCGCGGGGAGATTTCGCCGTAGGTCAGGTTCTCCGACAGCATCGAGGTTCCGCGCGTTGCCATTTGATCGCGCGCCGACAGGTAATCCGCAATGTTGTCACCTACGAAGGACTGCAAGCGCGCGCGCGCCGCTGCCTCGCCCACCACGACATGTTGGGCCACAATCTGCGCCCCTCCACGCATATCAGCGCCCATGTTCCACTGTGAAATTTCATCGCTTGCGGGCCACCGTTCGGGCGGCTGCAAGTGGTCTACGGCGGCAAGATCGCGCGGCAATTCTCGGCTGCGTACGGTTTTCCACATCGGCGTGAAGACCTTATAGAACCCGCCGGTTTTCGTCTCTACGATCCAAGGCTCGAACAGCACATGCCCCTTGAAACTTTGCGCC
The DNA here is from genome assembly GCF_039974535.1 of Litoreibacter sp. Classification (GTDB taxonomy): domain Bacteria; phylum Pseudomonadota; class Alphaproteobacteria; order Rhodobacterales; family Rhodobacteraceae; genus Litoreibacter. The sequence goes on from NZ_JBDWIU010000016.1 coordinate 8,071, forward strand.
TCCACGCCGTCGCCTTGCAAGCCCGCCTTGACGCCCTTGTCCCGCTCAATTGCTGCCGGATCATAGGCCCGCGACCACCAAACCGCCCCTGCCCCGGTCTCAACCACCAAGTCGCGCAATACCTTGAGGGCAGGTCCACGTCGCAAGATCAAACGCGACCCGATCCCCTCCAGCGTTTTGGCAAAATGCTCCACCCCCAGCCCAAGACGCCACTTTGGGGCCGCGCCATGGGTCTCGACCACCTCATCATGAATGAACACAGGGATAACGGGACGCCCCGTTGCTGCGGCGGCGGTTAGCCCTTCATGATCGGCCAGCCGCAAATCACGTCGCAGCCAGAATAGAATTGGAGTTTGGGTCATAGCACGCGATCTAGCGCGTCGATCAACTGGTCGACTTCGTGTTTGGCCGTGTAATGCACGAAAGATACCCGCAGCACGCCTTTGCTCATGTCGACGCCCATCGCCTCCAACGCGCGGCCGGCATAGAAGTCGCCGCCCCCCGCCATCACGCCCAATGGGGCCAGTTGCGCCGCCACCTCTTCGGCGCTCGATTGCAAGGATAATGCAACGGTCGGTGCCCGCTTGGCGGCCTCAGACGTCCCGATCAACCGCACCGAGTTCTTAGACGACACATAGTCCAACAAAGGTTGCAGCACCCGCACCTCATGCGCGCGCATCAAGTCGTGGACCACAGCCCCCCTGCCCGCAACATCGGCCCCGCCGCCACCGTGATGCGCATACAGCGCGTCGACATAATCCGCCATGCCCGCACTTGCCGCCACTTGCGCGTGGTCAGGCCCCGCAGGGGTGAAACGTTGATACAGATTGCCGCCGTTGAAGTGGTGCCCTTGGTTGGGCAGCGCCATCCCAAGGTCGCGGCGGATGGCCATAATGCCCTGATGCGGGCCGTAGGTTTTATAGGCCGAGAATAGGTAGATATCCGCCCCAAGCTTGCCCACATCCGGTATCCCATGCGGCGCGTAGGACACCCCGTCCACACAGGCAACCGCACCGGCGTCATGCACCATCTGGCAGATGCTCGCCACGTCGTTGATCTCCCCCACCACGTTGGAGCAATGCGGGAAGGCCACCAGCCGCACCTTATCGTCAAGCAAGTTCGCCAAATCCGCGGGGTCCAGATGCCCCGTCTCAGGGTTGATCTTCCATTCGCGCATCTCGAACCCGCGATCCGCCAACCTGCGCCAAGGGCCAGAGTTCGCCTCATGGTCCTGATTGGTCACGATGAACGCATCCCCCGGCTGCATCCACTGCGCGAAGGCTTGAGATAAAACATAGGTGTTTTGCGTGGTGGACGGGCCGAATGACAGCTCGTCCGTGTCGATCCCCATAATCGCCGCCAAGCGCATCCGCGCCTCGTCCATCTCCGCGCCCGCTAGGGTCGAGGCCTCATACGGCGCATAGGGCTGCACTTTTCGCTCGGTGTAGTAACGGGTTAGCCTGTCGATCACTTGGCCGCATGTATAGGAGCCGCCTGCATTTTCGAAGAAGGCTTGCCCCTGCAACGAGGGCACCTCAAACGCAGGGAACTGCGCCCGCACAAAATCCAAATCTAGTGTGGTCATCAGAGCATCCTTGAAAAGTCAAATCTGATGCAGTCTGCCCGTGGTCTGCATAAGTATCAATGCCTCCGCGACCAAACGGTCATCTCGGAAACACGTCGTGACGTGTTAGACGTCGAATTGCATCGAGCGTCGGGGCAAAATCTGAACCAACCCAAGACCAGACGTTCACGAACGGCGCAACGGACGTCCGCTTCGAGCCCACTTTGACAGATGCTGCGCCTTTCCTGAATGGCCGCTTTAATTATTGAGCATGTATCGGGTCGCTCGCTGTGTTGGCATGTTGCTATCTACGTTCCAAACAAAAAAGGAACTAGAAACATGAGCTTTCAAATTCACTCCCTACCAGCTGAGGACTTTGCAGACCTTTTCGATCTCTCCGACGCTGAACTAGCCAATAAGAACGCTTGTCGTCAGATTGTGCAGTCAAAGCCGGGTACACCCTGTCGCGTAAGTATGGCTGATGCCGAAGTGGGTGAAACTGTCATTCTGTTGAATTATGCACATCAACCCGAACAATCGCCTTATAAGGCGACACATGCAATCTTTGTGCGAGAAGGAGCGCCACAAGCCAAGTTGCCTGTTGGCGTTGTGCCAGAGGTTTTGCGATTTCGCGTCATCTCGCTACGACTGTTTGATAGCGATCATATGATGATTGATGCTGATGTGCTGCAAGGTGACGTACTTGCTGATGCGATCGCAACAGCATTCGAAAACGATCAAGTGTCTTATGCCCACTTACACAATGCCAAACCCGGTTGCTTTGCTGCGTCCGTTACCAGAGCATAATAATGGGGTAGTTGGATGAAGCCGCCATTCGCGCAGTCGCAGCGAAATGGCGCTTTGTCCGCCCCCAAAACTTGACCTAGGTCGAGAACAAGGTTTGGTCTGGGTTAAAAATGCATGATGTAGGTCAGTATTGCATGACGCCGCATATCGATGGGAGGTCAGAAAACCCGCTGTCTCGGGTTAAAGATTAGCCGCACTCCACACTCCGCGAAGTCGCTCCTTCGTCTAAAAATCCTGCAATTAATAATTGACTCTTTCTATCGGATATAATTTACCCCCACCAGAGCATGGCATAAGCCCTGCCAAAAATTAGGAGAGACCCATGAATGTCAGATCACTGACGCGGGGTCTTTGCTCCGCTACCGCAGCTATGACGCTATCTTTCGCGTCTGCCACGATCGCCACCGCAGAGACGATTACCGTGACCGACATCGCAGGACGCGTTGTCGAAGTTGAAAAGAACCCATCCAAAGTTGTGATTGGCGAAGGGCGCATGATTTACTCGCTTGCGCTGCTCGATAAGGAAAACCCGTTCCAGCGCGTTATTGGCTGGAAAGACGACATGATCAACTTCGACCCAGACGCCTACCGCGCCTATCTGGCGGCCTATCCAGAGGTCAAAGACCTGCCCAGCTTCGGCAGCCCTTACACCGATGAATGGAACCTAGAGGCGGTAATCTCACTGGGAACCGAGGTCGTCATCATGAACCTCGGCAACCTTCTGAAAGCGCAGGAAAGCGGGATCATCAAAAAGTTGGATGAAGCCGGCATCGCCACCATCTTCGTGGACTTCCGCCAAGACCCAACACAAAATACCGTTCCAAGCTTGCAGCTGTTGGGCCGTGTGTTTGACCGCCGCGACGAGGCTGATGCCTTTGGCGACTTCTACCAAGCGCAGATGAAAGTCATCTATTCGCGCGTGCAAGGCATTGCCGACGAAGACCGCCCCGTCGTCTTCATTGAGCGTGCAGCGGGCTACAACCCGGCTAAGTGCTGCAGCACATTTGGTGGTGCCAACCTTGGGCGTCTTGTTGATCTGGCGGGCGGCCAAAACTGGGGCACACTGAAAACCCCTGGGTATTCCGCGAATGTCAGCCTTGAGGCCATCTTTGCAGATGATCCTGACGTGATCATCGGCACTGGCGCCAATTGGTCGGAAACGAACCCTGCCACAACAGCGGTGCTGTTCGGCTATGAAGCCGATGAAGCCACCGTTCAAACCCGCTTGGCAGCCCTTGCGGCACGTGAAGGCTGGCCTGAGTTGTCCGCCGTTCAGAATGGACGTTTCCACTCGGTCTACCACCAGTTCTACAACAGCCCCTACCATTTCGTCGCCATGCAGGCCTTCGCGAAATGGCTGCACCCTGAGCTGTTTGTAGACGTAGACCCGACCGCCACGATGAAAGAGCTGCACGACACGTTCTTGCCCATCGATTACTCCGGCGTATTCTGGGGCACCCTTCGCGGCGACAGCTAAGTCGAGCGAACAAATCGGCCCCGCGACACGCGGGGTCGTAACCGCCTTTGGAGGGCCTCTTCGTGACAACAGACATTAACGCCGCAGACATGCGGCAAGCATATGGCGCGCAAACCGCCCGCCGCTACGCCATGATCGCAATCGTTGCTGGGCTGCTTCTTGTGAGCTTCTGCCTCGACGTGGCGACAGGCCCGGGCAAATACAGCCTCTCAACCGTGCTTGAGGTCTTCACCGATCCCCTGTCTCATGGCGTGCGCCTGAAGGTGATCGTTTGGGATTACCGCCTTCCCGTTGCCATTACCGCCGTGCTGGTCGGCGCCTTGCTGGCCGTCGCCGGTGCGCAGATGCAGACGATTTTGAACAACCCGCTGGCCGAGCCTTTCACCCTTGGCGTCTCCGCCGCCGCCAGCTTCGGCGCGTCCTTGGCGATTGTTTTGGGCTTTAGCGTGGTGCCCGGTGTGGGGCCGTTGCTGGTCACCATCAACGCCTTCGTCTTCGCGCTGCTGACCTGCGGGTTCATCTTGTTTGCAACCCGCCTCAAAGGGGTTGGCAGCGAGACCATGATCCTATTTGGCATCGCAATCTTCTTCACCTTCTCCGCCCTGCTGGCCTTGATGCAATACATGGCGTCCGAGGACCAAATCGCGCGGATCGTCTTTTGGATGATGGGGTCCCTGAGCCGCGCAAGCTGGGAAAAAATCTCGCTCGGCGCGCTGCTTTTGGCCTTCGCCATTCCCTTCAGCCTGCTGCGCACGTGGCCCATGACCGCCCTGCGCATGGGCGAGGCCACCGCCGAGAGCATGGGCGTAGACGTAGGCCGGTTGCGCGTTGAGATGCTGATCTGCGTCTCCTTGCTGGCGGCAACGGCCGTGTCATTCGTTGGCACCGTGGGCTTTGTGGGCCTAGTCGGTCCGCATATCGCGCGCCTGCTGGTGGGCGAGGACCAACGCTACTTCGTCCCCCTCTCCGCAATTGTGGGCGCATTGGTGATGTCGCTCACCTCGCTGATATCCAAGTCGATCACCCCCGGTGTCATCTACCCAATTGGCATCATCACCTCGCTGATCGGGGTGCCGGTGTTCATATCTATCATTCTTAGCACCCGTCGGGAGAAGCTTTCATGACCCTGTCCATCTCCAACCTCAAAGCCGGATACGGGCGGACCGAAATCTTGCATGACGTCTCGGTCCCCGACATCGAGAGCGGCTCCTTTGTTGGGCTGATCGGGCCGAATGCCTCGGGCAAGTCCACCTTGTTCAAGACCTTGGCGGGGCTGGTGGCCCCAACGGCTGGGCAGATCACCCTTGGTGCCGATGACATCACCCACTTGCAGCGCAAGGACCGTGCGCGGCGCGTCGCCTACATGCCGCAAGCCTTTGGCTGCAACGCCTTGCTAACGGTCTTTGAAAGCGTGCTGCTGGCGCTCAAGCAAACCACGGGCTGGCGGGTGGAGGTCGACAATCTTGACCGCGTGTCCGACACCTTAAGCGCGCTGAACTTGTCCCATCTGGCAGGCCGCGGCGTGTCTGATCTGAGTGGGGGTCAGGCGCAAATGGTGGCCGTCGCGCAAACGATTGTTCGCGCGCCAGAGGTGATCTTGCTCGATGAGCCAACCAGCGCGCTGGACCTGCACCACCAGCTGTCGATCCTGACCTCCATCCGCAACGAGATGGACCGTAAAAAGCCCGTGGTCATGGCCGCCCTGCACGACCTGAACCTTGCGGCAAAATTTTGCGACCGTTTGGTGCTGCTGCGCGATGGCGTCATCCTAGCCGACGGCCCACCCGCGCATATCCTATCCCTGTCTGAGATTGGCAAAACCTACCGTGTGGAAACCGATCTTGAGCACACCAAGCGTGGCGAGCTCTATGTAGACGCCCGCCTGTCGGCATAGCGCCCCGCCTGTGTTTGAACTTGACTGTCTCAGGCAAGTCTTCCACAAAACTCCCAGATGGTTCCGAGGCGCCGAAAATGCGTCTGGGATGAAAAGGGAATACGGTGAGGAGGAGCATATATGCGCCAAATCCGTTACTGCCCCCGCAACTGTAAGCGGTGAGTGCCCCGATGAATGCCACTGAGCCTTTAAGGCTTGGGAAGGCTTCGGGGAAACGCTGATCCGCAAGTCAGGAGACCTGCCATCAACGGTGCCATGTATTTGGGGCCGTCAATGTAACTCAATCCAGACGGGGCGTCTGGCTAGGTGATTGTGATGGCGATACGGATATCCCCGTGGATCAAAACATATCTACCCCGCGTCCCGCGTGATCGCGGAGGGCGATATGCACACACTCTATAAGTTCAGAGTAAATCGTATAAAATTTGAGGTGTAGCTGTTGGGCTGAGCCTAACGCGAATGCCAGATCGCGACTTCACAATCGGATCGATCCCGACTGCTCACTGCGGCGCGGCCCCAGACAGATGTGCGCGACTAGGCGGAAATTCAATCAATATCGCCCTGCATCTCTCCAAAGCAATAACGCGCCTTGCCAAACGGATCAGGTCAGAATAAATAACTTGATATGTTATAACGTAACACAAATTGAAGTTTCAAATCGAGGACCTAATTTTGCATTACCAACCCAGAAGCGCATTGGGACCTCTTGTCATGAAACTCGCTGAGCTTGAGGTAAATGGGGTCAGCTGGTCACCGACCAAAGCCTCCCTGCCCGTTCTTCACCCCACCACCTTCACTGTCGGTGCGGGGAAAGTCCTTGGGGTCGTTGGCCCCAATGGCGCAGGTAAATCGACCCTACTCCGCCTCCTGTACCGGTTCCAAAAACCCCAAACCGGATATGTGCGCGTCGGGGGCCAAGACATCTGGGACATGCCCGCGCGCGATGCGGCGCTGTGCATTGCCGCAGTCTTGCAAGAGCAAGCGTCAGCCTTCGGCCTGACCGTTCGCGAGATTGTCCGATTAGGCCGCACCCCGCATAGATCCCATTACGCCACATCGGGGGCGCGCGACGAGCAGGTCGTAGAACACGTCTTGGGCTTCTTAAACCTTCACCCACTTGCGGACCGCGACTTTGGCACCCTATCGGGCGGCGAGCGGCAACGCGTCATGGTGGCCCGCGCCTTGGCGCAAGAACCGCAGGTCCTTGTCTTAGACGAGCCGACAAACCACCTAGATGTGCGCCACCAGCTTGAGGTGGTGTCGCTGGTGCAAAACTTGGGCCTGACAATTGTGGTGTCGCTGCATGACCTCAACCTCGCGGCGCGGGTGTGCGACGATGTGTTGATCCTCAAAGACGGCCATCCGCAAGGCTTCGGCCCGCCCCAAACGCTGCTAACCGACAGCCTCGTGTCGGACACCTTTCACGTCGATGCGCGCCGCGAACAACTCGCGCCAAGCGGCGCGTCGCATTTCTCTTTCTCCCTCCCTAATTAATAAGGCTTCTCTACAGTGAAACTTACCATTACGTCCCTAAGCGCCATTTTTCTGGCAACCACTGCATTTGCACAAGTCACGGTGCAAAGCTGCGACCGCAAGGTCACTTTTGACGCGCCGCCAAAGGCCGCCATCTCCAACGACGTCAACCTGACCGAAATGATGCTGGTTCTGGGCCTTGCAGATAACATGGTCGGCTACACCGGCATCTCTGGCTGGAAAACGCTGGACGAAACCATGACCAATGGCGTCAAGGAATTGCCAGAGCTGGCGTCCAAATACCCCTCCAAGGAAGTGCTGATCGGTGCCGACGCCGACTTCTACTTTGCTGGCTGGAACTACGGCATGAAGGTCGGCGGCGAAGTGACGCCACGGACGTTGGAGCCCTTCGGCATCAAGACATATGAGCTCACCGAAAGCTGCATTCACGTCGGCGAGAAAAGCGCGGCCTCGATGGACGATATGTACAACGACCTTCGCAACTTGGGCGCTATATTTGAAGTCTCAGAGCGCGCAGACAGCCTGATTGACGGGTATAAAACCGAGCTTGCGGGCTTTGTGGAGACCCTGCCGGCCTTGGACGCGGCCCCGCGTGTATTTGTCTACGACAGCGGCGAGGACGTGCCCTTCACAGCGGGTCGCTACGCCATGCCGAACGCTTTGATCGAAGCCGCAGGCGGCGTCAACATCATGAACGATTTTGAGAAAAGCTGGGCCACCGTCGGCTGGGAAGCCGTCGTCGAGCGCAACCCCGAGGTGATCGTCATCGTGAACTACGGCGATGTCACCGCCGACCAAAAGCGCGCGTTCATGATGTCCAACCCCGCCTTCGCCGACATTGACGCGGTGCGCAATGACCGCTTCGTTGTGCTGGAATATGTCGAGGCAACCCCTGGGCCGCGCAACATCAAAGCCGTCAAAACCCTCGCCGCCGCGTTTCGTGATAAGTAACGCATCATGACGCGAGCGAAGCAATCGACAGCACGCCCTGCCCGCACGCCCCTGCCCTTGTGGGCGGCGGTGCTCATGGGCATTGCGGCCCTTTTAGGATCGCTGTCGATTGCTGTGAGCGTCGGGGCAATATCCATTCCGCTTGAGACGGTTTGGGGCGTTCTCATCCACAAGATTGCCCCAAACGCCATTGCCGTCGATTGGTCCAACGGGCGCGAGGCAATCGTGTGGGACATTCGCTTTCCACGGGCCATCCTTGCGTGCTTCGTGGGCGCGGGCTTGGCCATGGTCGGCGCGAGCCTTCAGGCCGTGACCCGCAACCCGCTGGCCGACCCGCATCTTCTGGGCATCTCGGCGGGGGGCGCGTTCGGCGCGATTTTGGCCCTGTTGCACACGGGGCTATTCTTGGGCCTGCTAACCGTGCCGCTGTTGGCGTTCCTAGGCTCACTTGGCGCAACGCTCATCGTGTTGGGCGTGTCGCAATTCGCGTCGGCCACCAGCGCCGATCGCTTGGTTTTGGCGGGAATTGCGGTGTCATTCATCGTCATGTCGGGCGCGAACATATTGATATTCCTAGGGGATCCACGCGCGACCCACACGGTGGTCTTCTGGATGCTGGGCGGGCTTGGCTTGGCGCAATGGGACCAGCTCATCTACCCCGCGACGATCCTGCTGCTCTGTGGGGGCTTCTTGTGGCTAAGGTCAGGGACCCTCAACGCGATGACCATCGGGGACGAGACGGCCACCACCCTTGGCATCTCCGTCGCCCGCTTTAGGCTAACCATTTTCGTGATCGGCGCATTGATCACCGGCGTGATGGTCGCCTTCTCGGGGATCATCGGCTTCGTAGGCCTTATGGTCCCGCATATCGTGCGCTTGCTGGTTGGCGGCGACTACCGCCGCTTGTTGCCGCTATGTGCCCTATGCGGGGCGGTTTTCCTTGTCTGGGCCGACGTCATCGCGCGCACCATCATGGCCCCCGACGACATGCCCATCGGGATCGTGACGGGCCTTATCGGCGGCATGTTCTTTGTGTGGTTGCTGCGCAAAAAGCTGGGGTAGGTGAAAACGGCGCCCCATGGGACGCCGCTTTGCCTTGCTACATTTTCCTAAACCTACGCATTCACGTCGACGACCACGCGGCCCTTCACTTGGCCCTTCAGGATGTCACGCCCCAAGGCGGGCAAATCCGACAAGGTTGCAGGCTGCACCATGGCCTCCAGCTTGTCCATCGGCAGGTCCTTGGCGATCCGCTGCCAAGCGCGCAGCCGGTTGTCGTAGGGCTGCATCACGCTGTCGATGCCCAGCAGGTTCACCCCGCGCAGCAGGAACGGGATGACCGTGGCAGGCAACCCTGCCCCGCCAGCCAGTCCCACCGCCGAGACCGAGGCCCCGTATTTCATCTGCCCCAGCAGCCGCGCCAGCATCTCGCCGCCAACCGCGTCAACGCAGCCCCCCCATGTTTCCGCCTCCAGTGGGCGCTTGGTGGTCTCATTCACCTCGTCGCGGGCAACGATCTGAGTAGCCCCTAGGGCGCTCAGGTAGTCTGCGGTCTCAGGGCGTCCGGTGACCGCCGCGACCTCATGGCCCAAACTGGCCAAAAGCGCCGTTGCCACAGACCCCACGCCCCCAGCGGCCCCCGTCACCAGCACGGGGCCGTCCTTGATGCCGTGATCCTCCAGCGCCATAACGGCCAGCATTGCCGTGAAACCCGCCGTGCCAACCGCCATGGCTTGGCGCGTGTCCAAACCGCTGGGCAGCGGCACAAGCCAATCGGCCTTGACGCGCGCCTTTTGCGCGTAGCCGCCCCAATGGGCCTCGCCCACACGCCAGCCGGTCAACACCACCTTGTCGCCCGCCTTGTAGCGCGCGTCATCCGAGGCCTCGACCGTGCCCGCGAAATCAATCCCTGGCACATGTGGGTAATTGCGCACCAAGCCGCCACCCGGCCCCACGCAAAGCCCGTCCTTATAGTTGACGGTCGAGTATTCCACAGCGACGGTCACGTCCCCCTCGGGCAAGCGGTCCTCACCAATGCTCTCGACGCTGGCACTGGTTTTGCCATCTTCGTCCTTCTCAACGATCAATGCGTTAAACATAAGGGTACTCCATTGTATTATATCCAAAATTTCTCATGAACCGTCGCGCTCCGCGGCCCGTCATGTGTTTGTATTTGCACGCGAGCGCCCTCATTCCAGTGCGTCATCCGCACCATGCCGATGGCCACATTGGTATTGAAATCCGGGCTTTTCGCCGCCGAAGTTATCTGCCCGATAACCTTGCCATTGTCGGTGATCTGCCAAAGCCGATCACACGGTGGCAGGTCCCCATCGATGCTGAAGGCACGGATTTGTTTGACTGGGCCTTCCTTGGCGACCCGCAACAAGGCATCACGCCCCACGCAGCCAATCGCAGTTTGCGTCGAGCAGAACCGACCCAAGCCACATTCGTGCGGCGTGTTGTCGATGGTCATGTCGTTGCCGTAAGACAGTAAACCGCCCTCAATCCGTTCAATCAAGTTCGGGCCCCCTGCATGGACGTCCAGGTCCTTGCCCGCCTCCATCAGTGCGTTCCACAGCGGCATGCCCTTGTGGGCGCCCTCGACATAGACCTCAAAACCGCCCTGTTTTGAATAACCCGAGCGTGCAACCAGCATCATCTGGCCTTGAAAGTTGAAGTACCCGTATCGGAAGAACCGCAACTCCTTAACGCTGTCGCCAAAGATCCGCGCCGCCAATTCATCCGCCTGCGGCCCTTGGATCGCGAGCGGTGATACATCTGGCTCATCCACGATCACATCCAAATGAAGTGCGTGAGCTAAACCCTTTATCCAAAACATTAAATCGCTATCCGCAATGGACAGCCAATAACGATCATCTGACAGCATCAACGCCACCGGATCGTTCAACATACCACCCGTGCCGTCGACCAATGGAACATAGTAGCACATGCCAGGCAGCATTGCGCGCAGGTCACGCGGTGTCAGCATTTGCATCAACCGCCCAGCGTCAGGTCCGCGCAACTCCACTTGGCGCTCGCAAGATACATCCCAGACCTGCACTGCGGATTTCAGGTGATGGTAATCTTCCTCAATGGAGCGAAATATCGTCGGCAAAAGCATGTGGTTGTAGACCGTGTATCCTTTGACGCCCGCCGCCTCGACCCCGTCAGAAAACGGCGTGCGGCGCACACGGCGCGATGGAGCGATTGTTGCCATGTCTTAAAGTCCTCCCCTCAGGTTTCGTTTGCAATCGTTTGGCCCTTTGCCTGTCCGGCTGTAGGCGGCAACTCCGCAAGTGGCACATCGGTATTCCAGCAACGCGCCTTTGGCGTCTCCGGTTCCGTTCCAACGACAAGGCTTGCGGCGAAACAGTTTATCGAGCCGAAACGCCACCTCGTCCCCCGCGCGGCGACGCCCCCAGCTCCACCACACGAAGCCTGCAACTGCGAGCAAGATGGCCAGTACAATTGGCATCAGTCCTCTTCCCCCATGAAAACCAGGTCAGTATCGCCAATGCTTTGGCCCGCCTGTGACAGCATCGCGTGGATTTGCCCGCGGTGATGCGTCTGGTGGTTAAAGAAATGCGTCACGCACATCTCCATCGGCTTGCTGAACTCGCGCTCTGCCACAACAGATCGGTAGGTCAGCGGCCCAACTAGATCGAGTTGCCTTAGCCCCGCGGCCCACCGCGTAATCCGCGCATCCATGCGCATGCGGTCGTCTAGGAACAGCTGCAAATTCTCATGCATGTTAACGCTGTCCTTCACCCCGCCCGAAGGCCCAAAGCCCCCGTCGAAACGCGCCATCCACAGCTGATCCCCCCACAAAAGATGGTTTGCTGTCGCGAAAATCGAGCCGAAGAACGACTTACGATCCTTGCGCAGCTCGGCCGAGGGCATGGACTGGAACACCTCCATCTGCCCGCGACTTTGCCAAGCGTTGTACCGTGCCATCATCTGGCAGTAATCAGTCGTAATCATTTCGGCGCTGGACCTCCCCAATCAATCTGGCAAATCTCGGCAGAGCGCCCGTCGAAGTCCCAAACCCGACCGTAAGCGCGCACCTTGCCTTTGTTGGCGGTGGCCACGGTGATGTCCGGCCCCATCCAGTATTCGGTGTTTGTGATCACCATGTCCTTGCCGTCTTTGCCCGACACGGGAACCACCTCGCCTTGGATTTTCTTCCCGACCATCAAACGGCGCGCGTTGCCCTCGGTGGTGAAGGACACAGGCGCGCGTTCGGCGCCCAAAAACTCACCCACAAGCATGGAGAACAACCCCGTCGTCCCCTTGGCAGCCCCTGACAAAATGGCCACCAGCCCGTCATATGCCGCCTCTGACACTTGGTCGTCGATATAGGCCGCAGCCTTCCAATTGCCGCGCCCCATGTTGCCCGGAATGTCCATCAACATGCCGACGGCGGTGCCTGACAGGTCTTCGTCGCCGTAGTGGCCTTCATCGATGCGAATGCCCAACCACGCTTGGCAATAGCCTTCCGTGGGCGGGTGCTTGCCCAAGGACACAACACAGGGGCAAAACACCGTGCAGTTGCAGTTCAAAATGAGTTCGCCCTTGATGCTCCATGGAACCGTTCCCACGGCTTGTGCGTCTAACGCCATCGGTATTTCCTCCCGTTAAATTCCAGTTACCAGGACCCACGCCCCTGCCATCAGCAGTGCTGCACCCAGCGGTTTCGTGACATGACGGCCAAGATCGGGCAGCTTTTCAACCACCATGATCACTGTGGCCAAGCCCATGAAGGCAACGCTCATCACGCCGCCCACAAAGGCCAATAGCATCAACGCCCAGCAGCAGCCCAAGCAGACAAGACCAAGGCGCAATCCGTTGCGCCACGGGCCTTCGTCAAAGTGCTGCATGAAGAACGTCATCGGTTGGCGGCACTTAGACAGGCACGCTTCTTTCATCGTGGAAAACTGATAAAGGCCCGCAAGAATAAGCAACCCACCTGATAGGCCCGCTGATAGGCTGTCGCCAAACACTCCGATCAGGCCAGCTTGGAACAGGATCATTTGAAATCCAGCAGCCACAACTGAGAAGCCAACCCACACGGCCATGTAGCCCGCGACCAACTTGCCAAATTTGGCGTCCCCGCTCACATGCGACAGGTCATCATAAGTTGCCAGTGCCGGCAGAACCGTTGGGGCCATCATCGCCGCAGACATCAGCGACCACATCAGCACCATGCGGATATAGCCCGCGCCATCTGGTGTGATTGCGCAAAGCTCCACCCAAAAGTCGCGGCCATAGATCTGCTCCATCGCGCGCATCTCAGCGGGGATCGACATCGCATATAGCGAAGCCCATGACGCTAAGATCAGTCCAAACAACGCAAGCCAATGCGTCCCCGACATCGCTCTGATCCGACCTGCCCACATCCGCGTTGCGACTCCCTAACAACATGCTAGATTAAATTGTCAGACTTTTATTTGTCTGACAATTAAAATTGATACGAGACCTATGAAAAAATCGAACTCATCAAAGGGCGACCTTTCTGCCCAAATCGCAGCCTCCATCCGCGACGCCATCGTGACGGGTGACCTCATCGTAGATGAGCGCTTGCCCTCAGAGACCGAATTATCCGAGCAATTTCAAGTGTCTCGGTCCACCGTGCGCGAAGCATTGAAGCGCTTGGCCGCCCAAGCCTTGATCCGCACGCAGCGTGGGGCCACTGGCGGCGCATTCGTCAATCACCTGAAATATCCCGACGCCTATGCCCAACAGATCACCACCTCAACCCTGCTTTTGTCGATGAACGAGGTCTCAATCGCCACCGCCTGTGAGGCCCGATACGCCCTAGAGCGGGCCTGCACCCCCCTATCCGCCGAGCGCCGCAGCCCCGACCATCTGGCCACCATGCGGGCCGAAATGCACCGCCAATCACAGCCGGGCCTAAGCGACGAGGCCTTCTGCGCCTCCGACGTGGCTTTCCACCGCGCGCTGGTCGACGGGGCGGAAAATCCCGTGATGTCCTACCAATTGGCCGGCGCGGTTGAGGCCATGCAGCCCTTGATGAACATGATCACCTTCACCGCCCGCTCGCGCGAACGCATCGTGGAGCTGCACACCCAGATTACCGATGCGCTAGAGGCGAAAAATGCCCCCGCCGCAGATGCCGCATTGATCGAGCTGGAGGCCTATACGATTTCATTGGCCCAAGACGTGTTAAAAGCACGGCAAGCCCGTCAATAACCCCGCATCAGTCCTATCCGTCCCATAAGACGGTGTTGGGGTGAAACTGCGACCAAGCGAACCAAAATGCCTGATGGCTTCCGGTGTCACTACCGTCGCGCCTGACAGCATGCAGACCGCCCGCTGATCCCTTCAACCTCACGTCCCCAAACGCCACCTCTTGACCAGCAGCCAACGCGGCGGCGGCAATCGTGCGGGGAAATGCAACCGGTATGCCGTCCGAGGTGATCACCCCGATGACATCTTCATGCACAGGTAGTCGCGGATCGACATCGCCCACAGGAAAGATCGGGCCATTGGCGTCGCGGGTTTCGCGGAAGTTAAAGTCACGCCCCAAGGCCAAGGCCTCGACTAAGACCGTGGTGTCCGGATAACTCGCCCGCCAAGTCCCCCAATCCGTCGTAATGACGCTGGCTTGCTCCAATTGCAGCCCGATTTCCGCCAGTGACCCCGTCACGGCCTTCCCCATGAATGTGTCGAAAACTGAATTTGTTTCAATATCATACATCACTTTGTTCGAGCGGATCAAAAGACCAGACGTGCGCAAAATGGGGCGCTTCACGCCTGCGGGTAATTCATCGGTAAAGAAGGCCTGCGCGGCTCCGCACAGGGTGCAATAAGGAAGCCCCAGATCACGACCGCCCAACGTATCATTGACCATTTCGCGCACTTCCATGATCTGGCGGGGGTATGCGCGAGCCTCACCCTCGATGACGATGCCAAAAATGACGTCGTCATCCTCCAACCATGTGGCCTCTGCGGCGGTGCTAACTTCGGGATTATCCACCGCTGGGATGCAATTACAGATGTCTTCGGTGGTGTCATAGGGGCGCGCATCGATGTTTACCCCGCCCCAATCCACGAGGTGCCACGCGATGTCGCCCTCGACAAAAATCTCCTCCCAACCCGGAATGTAATTGGTAAAAACGCTGCGTTTATGCGCCAGATATCCTGGGTAGGACGGCATATCCCACGCGATCATCTTGTTGATAATATCCGCACGTTGGCTGCCGCTGGAGAACGACGCATCGAGTAGCTTTTCTGCGGCCCCCGCGACTGCTGCACGAAATTCCGGCCGCCACGCAAAACGCAATATATCAGAGAGCGCCCACACAACTCGCGGATCATCCGCCTGCGCGATGACGTCCAGCTTTGAGGCATTGGTGGGAACCCATGCGGATTGGTTAAGCGCAAGTGAAAGGATGTCCTCCAACGCCTCGGTTACCTCCACGTCCAAGGGTCCATCGGGAATTTCAGGTGGCGCGCCAAATTCACCAACAACGTAGTCCGGCAACGGTGCTCGGTCTTGTGCCCAAATCATGGTGGATGACAAACAAAGCGCGGCAACCGCGCCGAGGAGAAAGTGATACATTTAAGACCCTTGCGTATGAGCGTTTTGCGCAGGCTACGTCATAAACCGCATTCCCGGCTTCACGTTTACATCAGGGGACGATGCCTCCCGCGCGCCCTATTTCGGTGGCAGGCAACACATGTTTCAAATTAGCGGCTATCTTAGAGGCGCCCTATATTGAAACTTCCCCAAGCTCACCCTATGTATGGGATGTCTCTTCGGGGACTATGGACATAAACGCGCTCGTAATAAGCGGATCGGACTCGGGGGCGGTACCCGACGACTCCACCAAACATCGCTCATTTGGCGAACATGGGGTCGAAATAGGATCGACGGACGTCTAAAGGGGTTTGCTTTGTCTCGGTGAGTTACCACCGATATCGGTACATTTAAGCTAGTTGCAAATGACAACAAAGCTCCAATGGCGATGGCTGCGTAAGCAGTCGGAACTATTGAAAACTTAAGTCCTCTCGCGTTGCAGCGTTTGGCGGGGTTTGCAGGTACCTGGCAACAGAAACCTGCGCTACTCCCCCCATAGTCTAAGCCCCTACTTTAAAAATTAAATGTTTTGCGAAAAGCGGCCTCACCAAGTGCGGTGAAGCGCACGATGCGCGTGTTTTCGGGGCGTATGGCCCAACCTTGGGTAAAGGTATGATCCAAGATTGCGCGACCAAGTCGTCCCGCCAAATGCGAGCCGCGGGCGGACCAATCAAGGCAGGATTTGCATTCGGGGCTGCGCGACTTTGTATTCAGCTCAATCCCAAGTGCTTCCATCTCGGCGCGGCCAGTATCGGCCAAGGCAATGCTGTCGCCCTCCCCTCGCAAAACGCCGCGCGCGCGAAGCCCGTCGTATAACGCCACCCCCAGCTCTCCCGCCAAATGGTTGTAGCAGACCCTTGCGTGGCGCAGTTCCAGATCGCGCGGGCCAGTACGTGTGCGTAGCTGTCCTTTGGCCGCCGCCAGCCCCATCAAGGCCTCCAGCACAGTTGCAACCTCCGCGTCGGCCAAGCGAAAGTAGTGATGCCGCCCTTGGCGTTCCCGCTTGATCAAGCCGCCCTCTTCCAACCGCACTAGATGGCCCGATGCGGTCTGCAACTGCACTCCGGCTTCCGAGGCTAACTCTCCTGCGGTTAGGGCTTTGCCACTCATCAAGGCGGTCAGCATGTTGGAACGGGACGGGTCGCCGATCAGATTGGCGATACGGGCTATATCTGGGCCTTCTTTCATTTTTCGCACTCCATGGTTCGCCCCAAACCGTAGCGTGAAACGCCATAAAGAGATAGCGCAGACACTTCGCTCCAGACCGAAGCATCACCCGCAACTCCAAAGCTATACGACAGTTGGAACATCAAAGGAGACCACCATGCTGACCTGCTTCATCCGCTATCAGATTGACCCAACCAAACGCGCACAATTTGAGCAATATGCCCGAAATTGGGGGCAAGCCATCCCGCGCAATGGGGCCGATTTGATCGGCTACTACGCCCCGCATGAAGGGTCGTCGACGCTTGCCTACGGCGTCTACAACATCCCCTCACTGGCGGAATATGAGGCTTACCGCGCCCGATTGTCCGCCGATCCGTTGGGGCGCGAAAACTACGAATTCGCTCAATCACAAAAGTTTATCTTGCGCGAAGACCGCACGTTTCTAAAGCTGGCCAGCACGCCACATGGGAGCAAATCATGATCGCCGTCATTTTCGAAGTCACCCCGGCAGAGGGGCAAAAGGACGCCTATTTGGATATCGCGGCGGGTCTGCGACCCCTGTTAGAGCAGGTCGAGGGGTTTATCTCGGTAGAGCGCTTTCAATCCATCACCGACCCCAGCAAAATGCTGTCCTTAAGCTTCTTTGAGACCGAGGAGGCTTTGGCCAATTGGCGCAGCTTAGCCGAACACCGTGCCGCACAAAAAGCGGGTCGCGGCGGTGTCTTTCAAGGGTATCGCCTGCGCATCGGGGCGGTCATGCGGGACTACGAGCTGGACCAGCGTCGTGATGAGGCCCCAGTTGACAGCAATCAGGCGCATGGATGCCCTTATGAGCCGTGACACCCCCTTGACCTTGCCCCATGAGCAAGGCACCCTAGCCTCATGGGGACCCCGCGACACCCCGTGAGGCGACAGCCGAAAGATCGCACCCTTCTTCTTTCGCTCAAAACACAGGGTGCTTTACCATGTCTGGCTTTACAGAAATATCTCCTACCGCGTTGATGCGCCTCCTTGGCACGCCTGAAGCGCCAACCGTTATTGACGTGTGCATCGATGACGATTTCGCCGATGATCCACGCCTGATCCCGACCGCGCGGCGCTGGCCGCATAAGAATATCGCAAAGTTTGAAGCCAGCGGCCCCGTGGTCGTGGTCTGCCAGAAAGGCTTGAAGCTGAGCCATGGCGCCGCGGCAGTGCTGCGCGCAAAAGGGATCAAAGCCGAGGCCCTAGAGGGCGGCAATTATGCATGGCGCGATGCGGGCCTGCCACTGCTGCCCGCCGCCACGATCCCTGCCCCGCTTTGGGTCACGCGGCACCGGCCCAAGATCGACCGCATCGCCTGCCCATGGCTCATCCGCCGCTTTATAGATCCCATGGCGCAATTCATGTTTGTCCCACCCGCACAAGTCATGGCGGTTGCCGAAAAATTCGACGCAACCCCCTTTGATGTAGACGGCGCTCCCTTCGCCCATGAGGGCGATCACTGCACCTTTGACGCCATGCTAAGCGCGTTCCATCTGGGCACACCCGCCTTGCAAACAATGGCGAAGATTGTCCGCGCGGCTGACACCAACCGTCACGACCTTGCCCCTGAGGCCGCAGGGTTGTTGGCGCTCTCCGTCGGGCTTTCACGGCAATACAAAGACGACACGGCGCAAATGGAGGCTGGTTTGGCGCTCTATGATGCGCTCTACCGTTGGGCGCGTGACGGGCAAAGCGAGACCCATGATCACGATGGTGCAAAACCATGACATCCCTATACGAGATGACCCGCGTCTTTGGCCGAATTGGATTGTTATCATTCGGCGGCCCCGCCGCACAAATCGCCCTGATGCATAAGGAGCTGGTCGAAGACCGGACTTGGCTGACAGAAGCACAATTCCTGCGCGCCTTGTCCTTTTGCATGTTGCTGCCCGGACCAGAGGCCATGCAGCTCGCCACCTATTCCGGCTGGCGCATGCGTGGCGTGCCCGGTGGGCTACTGGCGGGCCTGTTGTTCGTCATCCCCGGAGCTTTGGTGATCATGGCACTGTCCCTAGCCTACGGCACCTATGGCCAACTGCCATTGGTGCAATCGCTGTTTTTAGGGGTGAAGGCCTGTGTGGTCGTGATCGTGATCCAAGCGCTCATCAAAGTCGCCAAGAAGGCGTTAAACGGCCCGATCCACTATGTGATCGCGGCGTTAAGCTTCCTCGCGCTGTTCGCGTTGAACGCGCCCTTTCCCGCAGTGATTGTGGCCGCAGCGTTCATCGGCGCCGTGGCGTTGCAAGGGGACATGAGCAAAGAGCCCGTAGCGCCCAAGACCACCATCAGCCAAACTTTGAAAACCGTCACGACATGGTTGGTGATTTGGTTCGCCCCTGTCTTGGCCCTGATCTTCCTTGCCCCAGATATTCTGGTGGAAATGGCTAAGTTCTTCTCGACATTGGCCGTGGTGACATTTGGCGGGGCCTATTCCGTGCTGGCCTATATGACGCAAGCCGTTGTGGGCGACTTTGGCTGGCTGACCACCGCACAGATGGTTGACGCCTTAGGATTGGCCGAAACCACCCCTGGCCCGTTGATCTTGGTGACGCAATTCGTGGCCATGGTTGCAGGGCTTATGGCGGGCGGTGTGGGCTTGGCATTGATCGCGGGAGTGGTCACGCTTTGGGTCACCTTCGCGCCGTGCTTTTTATGGATTTTCGCTGGCGCCCCCTACATTGATCGCTTGGCGCATATGCCACGGCTGTCTGGGGCGTTAAGTGCGATCACCGCCGCCGTCGTAGGTGTGATCGCAAACCTTGGGTTGTGGTTCGCAGGAGAAGTCTTCCTCCAAACCGGCGCGCTTCAACCTGCCCCCATCGCCATAGCGGTCCTTGCAGCGCTCCTTTTGCTATGGCGCAAATGGGATATGTTGCTGGTTTTGCCAATTTGTGCGGCAGTTGGCGCGGTTTTGGTTTGGTTTTAACGAGTTTTAACGGGGGCTATACCAGCCCCCCTTTCCCTCACCAACGAATCCGCGCATTGTGCCATCGGCAGTCACTCTGGGGACCTTGACGATATGACCGACACAATCGATTACGGCAACAAGATGCACCGCGCGATGCGTGGGCTAATTGCTGAGGTGTTGGAAGATGTCGGCGCAAATGGCTTACCCGGGGAGCACCATTTCTTCATCACCTTTGACACCCGCCACCCCGACGTGGAAATGGCAGATTGGCTGTTCGACCGCTACCCGTCGGATATGACCATCGTGGTGCAGCATTGGTTCGACAACCTGATTGTGGCCCCTGACGGCTTCCAGATCACGCTGAACTTCGGCGACAATCCAGAACCACTGGCCGTCCCATTCGACGCGATCCGTACCTTCGTGGACCCTTCCGTGGAATTCGGCCTTCGCTTTGAGAGCCAAGACGACGAGGATGAGGAAGACGGCGAACACGAGGTGGTGGAGCTGCCCGACATGGATTTGGCTGAGGCACTGGACCTCGACAAAGCGGAAGACCCCAAAACGGATGCAAAAGCGGACGCTGAAGACGCGCCCGCCAAAGAGGCCGATGTCGTCTCATTGGACGCCTTCCGCAAGCCCTAGGGCGACTTCAGCGGCACCCCCCCTATCTAATCCTGCGTTACCATTCTTCTAATCCGCGACTTTCTTATTCAAGAGAGATGCGGAACTTTGGATTTGATCCATGTTTTTGGACGAAGCCACAGGCTAAATAGACCGCTTGAGCACTCAAATTGTCGGGATGCGTGCCAACGGTCATGGAGGTGCAAGTGAGGTCGCGTGCCTTCTGCATCGACGCCTCGATGAGTAGCTTCCCAACACCCGCTCCCCGAACCTCATTTTCGACGAATAGGTGATGCAAATCGATGCCGCGAGCACCATCTTGCAGCTTGATCAAAGGACAGAGTGCCGCGTATCCAACGACCTCTTTACCTGCTTCTGCAACGATCACGTAAATCCATGGGATTTCACCGAAAATATCACGCTCCAAGGCGTTTTGGCTAACGGCTGGCACGTCATCATGGTGTGATGCCAGCGCCTGCACCATTGATAATAAACGATTAATGTCAGATCGAGCTGCATCTCGCGTGACAACAGATCTGATATCGATTGATTTTTCCATTTCACTCTCCGGTTTTGCTCCGAGCGCGAAATAAAGGATGCCGCGCTGAGGCGGCATCATGTGATTAAATATCGTTGACCGCTCCGTTTAAGAACGCAGGTAATAGCTCATCATTTGGGCGGTCATGATCATCATCGCTTTTCTTAGGGACTTACCGCTTCAAGTGTCAACATTTCTGAGCCAGTTTTATCGTCGATGCCTGCTAGGGCAATATCGGTGAAGCGCCCGATCAAGTCACGAAGGGCGCGAATGGGAGCCATTCCCGATGGGCCGCCTTAGCCACGAGATCATCCCCGATCTGTCAGAAGTCGAAGGCCAGCAAAGCCGAAAAATGCGCCAAGTGCGCCTTGGATGCCCCTGCGCGCGCCCGTAGAGACGGACATTGTGGGGGTCGAGAACGCCAAAGCGTATAAAAGGTGGATCGCCACGGACAGGATGAAAGTGCCGCCCACAATCACACCTGCGACCCAAAGTGGTGCATTCGGTGCCGGACCCAGCGAGATAATTGCGATCCACGCCAGCGCCGCCTTAGGGTTGGTCATTTGGATAATGTAGCCACGCCTTGCGTAGCCCAAAGCGGTGCGACGCTCACCCGCCAATTCATTTGCGTCGATATCTTGGGATGACGCCCCAGAGCGAAACGATTTGTAGGCAAGCCAAAGTAAGTAGAGGCCGCCAAACACTTTGATGTGAGAATGCTCGACGCGTAGGTTGCAAGCAGGGCCGATAAGCCAATAGCCGTCAGCATTGCCTAATTCAGAGTGCCCGTCGCCACCCCCATACTCGAGCGACAGCTCACGGCCATAGAGGTTCCAATCACAGCCAGCACATTCGGGCCCGGGCTAGCGATAGCCATCAAAGACGCACCGTAGGACAGTAGAATACCGGTTAGCTAGGGTGAGCACTTTCCATGAATAGCGCCTCGCTACGGGATGTGAATCTTCGCAATGTTCCACCAATTGCACTTTCACAAGATATTTTGTTTGCATGAATAATGCTGAAACGGTCATTCGATCAATGAGGCGAGTTTTCCAAAACCTACCCATGAGCCGCCTCACGCAATAACCGCCTAAACGCTACGCATCTGTGACCTTAACAGGACTGCCCTCGTGATTCAGGTAGAGGTCCCAACGCATTGAGGCCTGCTTTGCGCGCATTGAAGTCGTGGTGACCCACACCGCAGGCTTAAAGCGATCATTTGTGGCAGATGAGTAAGCGCCTCCTCGAAAAGATCGAAGCAGCCATTCACAGTCTAACGATAAATGCGCACTTTTAATACGGTCGGTCAACTTCATTGAATCGTCAAAGTTTTCCGAAGCTCATCAACAGTCACAATTTCAAGATCATTTCCCGATGAGCGAAATTCCTCGGCTGCTTTGTATTCTGCGCTGTTTGATATGCCGACAGTCAATGGACGTTCGCGTGCAATCACAAGCATTGATGTTGTCTTGCCCACTTTTGACATAAGCGTGGCACCATGTGCTGCCAACTCCTGGGCGATCGTACCATCTTGGGCGCAGCCAAATAAGAATATGCGCTGGCCCTTCAAGAGACCCTCTACTGCTGGCTTAGGCCTAACCACTCTGATTTTCTTCTGTTTCTTGGGCCACTCTATCACCGGTGTCATGGGACTTCGATCAGGAAGCCCAAAGTCAATTAGGCCTCTCGTTGGTACTGCCAGCCTTACTCCGTAAGATCCTTCGTCGTGCTGGTTGGTTCGCCAACCGCCACGGACCCGCGCATTACAGTTCACTTCAGTAAGGCGAACTTCTTTCATCTGCGTTCCAACGCGTACAGCTTGTTGTCTCGGCAAATAGCCGACGGTTTGCCCCTTGATCTTTACCACAACAGCATTTGAGTCATGTGGGTTCGACGGTTCCAACTTCATCAAAGCGGAGTGCTCTGCGTCGTACCCCAACCGCGTGTATCGACCACAGATTGACACAAGCTCTCGCTGGTAATTGCTCTCACCAACTACTTCCAAGGGGAATGAACCATCCCGCCAAACTATATTGGCTTTTGCGGAATTCGGATTTGCATAATTATTTAGAACTGACTGACTAGACCCGGCGGCAGGCGAAGGCAATTTCTCCACTCTTTGACGAGGTGCCGAATATTTCCCGAAAAATCTCAGTAGCCAGCGCATTTCTTCCTCCGTAGTCAACCCAAGCACCCTACATCAAAATTGTATTGTCCGCTTCGGGAAAGTCGCGTTGCTGCTATGGATGCGTAAGCGTGTGTCTATAGTTGGTAGTGCTTGCCAACGCCAATGTCGGCAATCTGATCCTCACGGTCATTTATTCAACATGCAGCATCGGTCAAAGAGGGCTCGAAGCCGCCATTCGCTGCATCCGACGCCAAGGTCCGGTTTGCCATGTTGGGTCAATTTACGACGTGAAGGCCAAATTCGCCTGACGATCAACGCAACAGTGTTATCAATCACAGGTGGGACGACGAGATGGGCGAAGGCGAAGGTTCGGCATGTTCTCTATTCGGTAACGAAGCACTCGATCTTCCTGACAAGTCCCCTCCTCAAAAGCGCAATTATGAACACTGGGTGATTGAGGAAAACCCCGCTCAAAACCCAAAGCTTTCACCTGCAATCCTCCACACCCTATCCGCAATTGCGCACCCCGCCTCCGATTGCAAATCAGCCTGCATCCCGCTACATCGGTGCCCAAACATGCTTTGGAGGAAGACCCATGACCGCGACCCGCACCGAGACCGACAGCTTTGGCCCCCTAGAGGTCCCCGCCGACAAATACTGGGGCGCGCAGACGCAACGCTCGATCATGAACTTCCCCATCGGTTGGGAGCGCCAGCCGGTTGCCATCGTTCGCGCCTTGGGCGTGATCAAGAAAGCCGCCGCTACCGTGAACCTAGAGTTCGGTGACCTCGACGCCGAACTGGCCCCCGCTATGAAAGAAGCCGCGCAAGAAGTGATCGACGGCAAGTTCGACGACAACTTCCCGCTGGTGGTTTGGCAGACCGGCTCCGGCACGCAAAGCAACATGAACTCCAACGAGGTTATCTCGAACCGCGCGATTGAGATCATGGGCGGCGTGATGGGTTCCAAAACCCCCGTTCACCCCAATGACCACTGCAACATGGGCCAGTCGTCCAACGACACATTCCCAACTGCAATGCACGTCGGCATCGGCATGGTGGCCCGCGACACGTTGCTGCCCGGTCTGCGCAAGTTGCACGCCGCTTTAGAAGCCAAATCTGAAGAATTCAAAGACATCATCAAGATCGGCCGCACGCACACGCAAGACGCGACCCCGTTGACCTTGGGCCAAGAGTTTGGCGGCTATGCGCACCAGATGAAGAAGGGCATTGAGCGGGTTGAAGCCTGCCTGCCCGACATCTACGAGCTGGCCCAAGGCGGCACCGCCGTTGGCACAGGTTTGAACACACGCAAAGGCTTCGCCGAGAAAGTCGCCGCTGAAATCGCCACGATCACTGGCCTGCCCTTCGTCACCGCACCCAACAAATTCGAAGCACTAGCCGCACATGACGCGATGGTCATGTTCTCGGGCGCGTTGAAGACCGTTGCCGCCTCCATGTTCAAAATCGCCAACGACATGCGTTTGCTGGGCTCCGGCCCGCGTTCGGGTCTGGGTGAATTGATCTTGCCAGAAAACGAGCCTGGCTCTTCCATTATGCCGGGCAAGGTGAACCCGACACAGGCCGAGGCGCTGACAATGGTGTGCGCCCACGTCATGGGCAACGACGCCGCCGTGGGCTTCGCAGGATCGCAAGGTCACTTCGAGCTGAACGTTTACAACCCAATGATGAGCTACAACGTCATCCAATCCATGCAACTGCTGGGTGATGCGGCAGGCAGCTTCACCGACAACATGGTTGTGGGCACTTTGGCCAACGAGGAGCGGATCGAGAAGCTGATGCAGGAATCCTTGATGCTGGTGACAGCCTTGGCCCCCACCATCGGCTACGACAACGCCACCAAAGTTGCCAAGACGGCGCATAAGAACGGCACCACTTTGAAGGAAGAGGCCATCAACCTTGGCCTCGTCGACGAGGAAACATTCGACCGTGTGGTTCAGCCGAAAGACATGATCGGCCCAAAATGAAGCCGGTCAACCTGAACCAGAAACGTAAGGAAAAGGCGCGGGCCGAGAAGAAAACCCGCGCCGACGCCAATGCGGTGAAGTTCGGAACACCAACAGGCTTGCGCAAGTTGGAAGCAAAGAAAAAGGCCATCGAGGTTACCCGCCTCGATGGCCTTAAACTTGATAAATGAGCCGCCCGATCAAACGCTCGTTGACGTTGAAAGGGCATCGAACCTCGGTGTCCTTAGAGGACGAGTTTTGGGTAGAGTTTCGACGCATTGCTGCAGAGGCGGACCGACCAATTAATGATCTGGCGGCTCAAATTGACAGCGAGCGCGGGACTGATATTGGGTTAGCCTCCGCGATACGCTTGTTTGTTCTCAGTGACTTGAAGTCAGTTTAGGCCGCTTGGCCGACGCCTGTAAAAGGGCGCATACGCGGGCGTCGCATCTGAACTACATTTTGAATCGTCGCCTCCTCTTTCAGAGTTGTCATATCCGACAGGTCCGATTGAAACAGCTCCATCAGATTATCGCGTTCAAGTTGATCAATAGGTTTCTCAACCCGTGTCTGAGTACGGCGACTACGTGTCAGAGCCGGTACAGCGACGCGAATTCGTGGCATCCACGTGAAGCTTAATGTTTTAGCAGCAGCTTTAGTAAGATTTTCAATATTCGTCATGGCAGTCTTCCCCTCTGTAGGTTGAGTTAAATTTGCCAGATTGCCCGAACCACTTCATGGGGAACGCCCGTTGGATTTCCCCCAAAGAGGCAAAACTGTGGCAATTGTTACAAATTAAGTAACTGAAAAGAATAATGAATCACATTTTTGCCCTCTTTCAAAAAACAAAACGTGACGCCGCGTAATTGCTAACAAAAAGCTAGAAAATTGGGGAAATACGGGTCTGATTTTTCCTAAATATGCCGAAAAATACCCTCAAAACCGGAGGTATTCCTTACTCGACAGACCGATTCTTTCGCCTGCGATGCATAATTCCGCCAAACAAGTGCCATCCTGCCGCAAAAACTGCAGCCAACCCAAGCAACGTCAAACCCCACAACATAATCGACATACCAAAATGCCGCCTAAACGGGATATCAATGGCGATTGTCTGAGTAGCGGGCCGCCAAAGCACCGTCACACGGTCGCCTTTGCGAAAGTCGTAATGAGATGAACCGCTGCTGACGCTCATCACCCGCTCTTGCCCGCCGGGGTCAGTGAATTCGACCCGTGGAACATAGGTCAGATAAGTATTGGACGCAGGAATGCGTGAGCTGTGCATGTCGACGACACGCCCCGCCACCCGTTCGCCGTGGTTGGTAAAGCTCCAGATTATTCGGTCGAGATTCCCCAAGAACAAGAAGACCAAGCCGATCCCTAGCAAAATGCCGATCAGCCCCCACCCCAACGGGCTTGCATTACGCCGTTTAGCCATCATCTGTTCTCCTGCTGATCTTTAACCAAATCCCGTCCTTGGAGCGCACGGTCAAATGCGCCACAGGAACGGGGGTGCGTTCGGTGGTCTCAAACTTGTAATGCCGCACGAGCATCGACAACAGCAACGGCCCCTCGACCATCGCGAACCCCGCCCCTGTGCAAACCCTTGGTCCGCTGGAGAACGGTATAAACGCGTCGCGCATGCACTGCTTGCCGTTGTCCGTGGCCCACCGTGTGGGATCGAACCCGTCAGGGTTGTCCCAAAGCCGCTCGTGCCGGTGCAAGTGCCACGGCGATATCACCACCTGCGCGCCCTGCTTCACATCGCGGTCTCGGAAATTTTCGGGGCATGTGGTTTCGCGCACCATCATCGGCACCGGCGGATAAAGCCGCAACGCCTCGCGGAACACATCGCGCGACAGGCGCAATTTGGACATCACCTTGAAGTCGCAGCCCTCGTCCAGCGCCTTGGCCTCTTGCGCCAGCTTCTCCTGCCACACGGGGAACATCGCCAACAGGTACAGGGTCCACGCCAATGCGGACGCGCTGGTTTCATGCCCCGCAAGGAAGAAGATCGCCACTTGGTCGACCATTTCTTGCGTGGTGAATGTCTCGCCGGTTTCGGGGTCCGCGGTGGTCATGATCTTGGTCGCCAGATCATCAGGCGCAGTGCCGTCCTTGATCTGGGCCATGCGGGCCTCGGTCAACTGGGTGATCAATGCTCGGATAGAATGCGCCGTCTCCTTGGTACGCTTGCGAAACAGGCGCGGCATCCATTTTGGCCCCTTTATGAAGGCCGCGAGGTTCAAAATTGGCTGCGTGCGCTGGTAGTCGCGAAACTCGGTGAATACGGCTTGCGCGATTTCATCCTCAATCGGGATGGAGAACAGGGTGCGGAAGATCACATCGGCGGCGGCGAAGCTGGTGACCTCTTCTACCTCTGTCACGCCTTCCTCTAACCGTGCCGTGACCGCTTCACCAGACGCCCACATGGCGGGAAACGTGTCGCGCAAACGCCCGCCCTCAAATGCGGGGTCGATGATGCGGCGTTGGCGCTCCCACGTCTCACCATTGGTCAAGAACACCGAGTTACCAAGCAGCGGGCGCAGCCCTGCGCCGATGCGGTCGGACTTGGGGAAGTCGCGCGGGCGCTCGTTTAGGACTTTCTTAACCAGCGAGGGCTGATTGATCATGTAGCTGCGAAAAAACGGCGTCTTAAACTCCGCCATCCATGCACGGTACAGCTTCGCGGGCTGCGCCGACAGGATGTCTTGGCGAAACAAGCGCACGTATTTCAGCAACGACACCTTCTCAGGGCGCGATGGGGGCTTGGGCGGGATCATGACATGCTCGTGTAGCCAGAGGCCGCTACGTCAATTCGGGACCGCGATTGCGGGCGGTCATGGTAGCGCTCATACAGGGTGATTGGCCCCGCAGTGATCTGAAAGTAGTCGTAATCCTTGGGGCGATCAAAGGCGCAAAGGTATTGGAAATGCAGCCGGAAGAAGCGCCAGCGCAGCTCTTTCCACCGCTCTGGGCTTAGACTTTGTGTGAAGGCGGCCGAGAACACCAACGGCCATTTCTTGCCCTCAGGCTCAACCCCAGACACGGCCACCGGATCGCACAGCGCGAAAGCGCAGCCATCACCGGGCGCCGTCACGTCCACCCATGTCAGCGCGTCGCTGGCAGATAGATCGTGCAAGTCGCGGCGCAAACGGTCGGCTTTGGGCAAGAAGGACACCATAGGCACCACTTGGCCAAGGCTCAGGAACGCCAGCTTCGGGCCGTCTTCGGGCACCCGCCCCGCTCGGATCAAATCCGCCAGAATGGACACCGACAAATGCGCGCCGGAGGAGTGGCCAACGACCAGCACCTCGTCCACGTCGTTACTCAGGGCTTGGGCGATGGCTTCACCAAACTCGGACATGCGTTCTTCCAAGGCCGGCGGGTTCGCACCCATCCAGCGGGCGGAATAGGCGAAGTCATGCATCAGGTAATAGGCGAAGAACTTGCCGTCCTTGGCTTGGAACCAACGCAGGACATAGATCACGACCACGCAGGCCAAAGCCCATCCCAGGGCCTCGAATACCCATAGATATTTTCCCGAGACCAGCGGTCCAAGCGTAATGCGCAACAGGCGCTCGCCGCCCCACTCCAAGATGCCCGCTGCCATCCGCCCCAGCACAAAGGCCAGCAAAAATTGCCCCAATAGCATTCCTATTGGATAGAGCGCCGCGATGATCGGCCCCTTGCGTAGGCGCATCAGGTTGAACAACGCGCGGGTCGAGATATAGGCAAACGCCGTGCGCACCAACTGCAAGTAGGTCGCAGGGATCGAGTTCGACATGGAGCCGCGTACAATGTCGGACCACACCAACACATCCACCTGCGCATTGGTCTGCGCCCCATCGATGTCGCTGCTCGCATGCCATCCGTAGGTGCCATCACCTGTTTTTGGTTTTAGATCAATGTCGTACCCACTGATCCTCGCCTGCTCCGCGCCTTCTTTGCGGTACAGCTCACGGTAGCGTCGGGGATGGATCGGATCATAGCCGGGGATATAGAACACCCGCCGCTTTTGCACGCTTTGCACTTGGTTGAACTCGTCCACTTTTTCCATGCCCACACGTTAAACCGCGTTTCATTTGAAAGTAAGGACCGCTTACGTGGACAATTGCCCGCGTGTCGCCTAGATCACGGTTATGGATCACGACGCCGAACTCGACGCCTTGGGGCTGCTGTGCCCCCTACCCGTGCTGAAAGCACGTAAACGATTGCAACCTCTGTCCAGCGGGCAAGTCTTGCGCGTTTTGGCTGACGATCCGGCGGCTGTGATCGACATGCCCCATTTTTGCGCCGAAGCCGGTCATGAACTTGTGTCCATGACCGACGAGGGTACGCAACAGGTCTACTACTTGCGCAAAGCCTGATTACTGCGCGGCCATAGCCGGATCGGTGACATTGAGGCTTGCCAACAGCTCCTCGCGCCGCTTCGCAGCCTTTGCTTCATTGGCTTCCTTCACGGGGCCAAACCCGCGAATTTGCAACGGCAATTCTGCCAGGGCCATTGCCGCATCATGGTTCGTCGCGCTCAGAATCTTAGGTAGATCTTCCTCGTATTGCTTGATCAAGGCACGCTCCATTTTGCGCTCTGTGCTGTAGCCGAACAAATCAAACGGAGTGCCGCGCAGCCCCTTCATTCGCGCCAAAATCCTAAAGCCGTGCAGTATCCCCGCCCCAAATTCCTTTTTCACCGGACGCCCGTTCGCCCCCATCTTCGACAGCATTGGCGGCGCAAGGTGGTAGGTCAGCTTTAGGTCGCCATCAAAGGCCTCGCCCGCTTTGGTTGCCGTTTCCAAGTGCAATCGCGCGACCTCATATTCGTCCTTATATGTCAAAAGTTTATGGTAACCTTTCGCCACCGCTTCCTTCAACGACGGGTTATCGATTTTCGCCAACGCCTTTTCAAATCGCTTGGCTAATCTGCGCCCTTGATATGCCTGTAAATGAGTACGCCTAAACGCGATCTTATCATCCAAAGACTTAGGCAGATCGACCACCTTATCCTCAATATACCCAGCGGCTTGCTCGGGATGCGTGGCCGCCCAACGCCCCAGCTCAAACGCGCGTTTGTTGCGCTCAGGTGCGGCTCCATTCAGCTCAATCGCCTGCATGAGCGCATCAAAGCTGATCGGCAGTAGACCGCGTTGCCACGCCGCACCGAAGATCATCATGTTAGAGTAAATGCTGTCCCCCATCAAAACACGCGCCAATTCGGACGCGTCAAAGAACTGCACCTGATCTTGCAGGCGGGCCTCGAGCGACAATTGCAAACGGTCTGACGGGATTGAGAACTCGGTATCGCGGGTAAAGTCGCCTGTGACGATCTCGTGGTTGTTCACCACTGCGCCGGTGCGCCCCGTGGTCATCAACCCCATGGTTTTCGCCCCCGCCGAGACGACCAGATCGCCGCCAATGACCGCGTCCGCCTCGCCTGTGGCCACACGGATAGCGCTGATGTCTTCCGGGCTATTGGACAGTCGACAATGGATGTGAACCGCGCCGCCTTTTTGGGCCAGCCCCGCCATTTCCATCATACCAGCGCCTTTGCCGTCGATATGCGCCGCCATCGCGAGAACCGCGCCGATGGTGACGACACCTGTGCCGCCCACCCCCGTGATCACAACGTTATGGGTGCCTGTGATCACAGGCATCACCGGATCGGGCAAATCGGGCAAATTCACCTCTGCGGTTGCTTGTTTTTTCAGCTGAGCGCCCTCCACCGTGACGAAGGACGGACAGAACCCGTTCACGCAGGAGAAATCCTTGTTGCAAGACGATTGGTCAATGGCGCGTTTGCGGCCCAATTCGGTCTCGGATGGTACGATGGAGACGCAGTTGGACTGCACACCGCAATCGCCGCACCCTTCGCAGACATCCGTGTTAATAAAGACGCGTTTGTCAGGGTCAGGGAACAAGCCGCGCTTACGGCGTCGGCGCTTTTCAGCGGCACAGGTCTGGATGTAGACGATTGCCGATACGCCTTTGACCTTACTTAATTTTTCCTGAATACGTGGCAGTTCTGCACGTTCATGATGCTCTAACCCCGATGGGAACTGAGCGAAGTCTACATCTTCCTTCTCGTCATAGACAACGACAAGGTCCTTGATGCCCATCGCGCTGAGTTCAGCTACGATCCGCGGCGCATCTAAGCCGCCCTCATTGCCCTGCCCGCCAGTCATCGCGACAGCGTCGTTGAACAGCAGTTTATAAGTGATGTTCGTCCCCGCTGCGACGGCCGCACGGATCGCCTGAATACCGGAGTGATTATAGGTGCCATCGCCCAAGTTTTGGAAAACGTGATCACGGGTGCTGAAAGGCGCCTCCCCGATCCAATTCGCGCCTTCGCCGCCCATTTGGGTGAAGCCCACGGTTTCGCGGTCCATCCATTGCACCATGTAGTGACAACCGATCCCCGCATAGGCCCGCGAGCCGTCGGGGACTTTAGTAGAGCTATTGTGCGGACAGCCTGAGCAAAAGTAAGGGACCCGCGCCGCGATGTCTTGTGCGTTGTCGGCGCGCCGTGCCTCTGCCAGTTGGGCCAAGCCCCCCTCGATGCGGTCTGTTCGGCGACCTTCCTCAATCAAGATTTCACCAAGTTTTTCAGCGACATCAATAGGATCAAGCGCTGAACGCGTCGGGAACAACTCCTTACGCCGCCCGTTCTCCAATGTATCGCCCTTGTGCCAGCCATACACACGGCGTCCCTTGCGGTCATCAAAAATTGCCTCTTTAACCTGCACCTCGATCAGCTTGCGCTTCTCTTCAACCACGACGATCAAATCCAACCCGTCAGCGAAGTCGTGGAAGCTGTCCATATCCAACGGCCAGACCTGTCCAACCTTATATAGGGTGATGCCAAGGCGCTCCGCCTCATCGGCGTCGATGCCCAGAAGCGAGAACGCATGTAGTAAATCAAGGTAGTTCTTGCCCGCAGCGACAAATCCGATTTTCGCACCGGCCTTACCCCATACACGTTTGTCAATTTTATTAGCCTTTGCAAAGGCTTCCGCTGCGAACCTGCGATGATCAATGACACGCGCTTCTTGCAGCTGTGGTGTGTCGATCAGTTGAATATTTAACCCTTCATCAGGCAAATCGATGTCCGGCGTCACGAAGGTCATTCGGTTGGGGTCGCCGTCCACTACCGATGTCACCTCGATCGTGTCCTTCATGGTTTTTAGCCCGACCCAAAGCCCCGAAAAGCGCGACAAAGCCCAGCCATACATGCCGTAATCGAGGATTTCCTGCACACCTGCAGGCGACAACACAGGCATATAAGCGTCGACCATCGCCCAGTCGGATTGATGCAACGTGGTGGAGGATTCGCCCGTGTGGTCGTCCCCCATCGCCATCAGCACCCCGCCGTGTGGCGAAGTCCCCGCCATATTGGCGTGGCGCATCACATCACCGGAGCGGTCAACGCCGGGTCCTTTGCCGTACCACATGCCAAACACGCCGTCGTAGCGCCCCTCGCCGCGCAGCTCTGCTTGTTGGGAGCCCCAGATCGCGGTGGCCGCGAGATCTTCGTTCAAACCGAGCTGAAATTCGATGTTTGCGGGTTTCAGAACATTGGCGGCTTTGCTCATTTGCATGTCCACCGCACCTAAGGGTGAGCCTCGATATCCAGTCACCAGACCTGCGGTATTCAACCCCGCAGCCGAGTCGCGGGTCTTTTGCATAAGGACAAGACGCACCAAAGCTTGGGTGCCATTCAGCAGAACTGGCGATTTTTCCAAGTCATACCGGTCATTCAATGAAATTTCTTGAGTACCCATGCCGCGCCTCCCAGTGCTTAGGATATAGGCATTATAGGTCACAAAAGCTGACCTACCAAGAGGTTTTTGCAAATCAATCCTTTTCGTGATGCACCGTGAAAGGTTAGATAGGCGACACTTTAGGTATTTCGTATGGAAGTGTACCCGTTATGGATTGGGATAAGCTGAGAATTTTTCACGCTGTAGCGGACGCAGGCAGCTTAACGCATGCTGGCGACACGCTGCATTTGTCGCAATCCGCCGTATCTCGGCAAGTGCGTGCGCTAGAGGATTCGTTGAATACCACGCTGTTCCACCGCCACGCCCGTGGCTTGATCCTGACCGAACAAGGTGAGCTGCTGTTTGATGCCACCCGCGCCATGACCAAACGCCTTGATGCTGCCTCCGCGCGGATACGCGACAGCGAGGAGGAAGTCTTTGGCGAGCTGCGGATCACCACGACAATCGGCTTCGGCTCCTTGTGGTTGGCCCCGCGCCTGTCGCGCCTTTACGACAAATACCCCGATCTGAATATCAACCTGATGCTGGACGAGCGGGTCCTTGACCTACCGATGCGCGAGGCCGATGTGGCCATCCGCATGAAAGAGCCGTCGCAGGCCGATCTTGTGCGCAAACGTCTGATGGATGTGCGCATGCGCCTCTACGCCTCGCGCCATTACCTTGAGACCCATGACCAGCCGCGCAACTTCGAGGATCTGCGGGATCACCGCCTGATTTGTCAGAATATCGATTCAGAGCAGGTATCCGCAGGTGCCACTATGGTGCGCGAACTCATGAGCTACGATCTGCCCAATATTTTGACCGTGAATAACTACTTTGGCTGCCTGCAAGCGGTGCGAAATGATCTCGGCATTGGTATTTTGCCCCACTATGTGGCGATCGATGACCCCGAAATCGTGCGCGTTCTGCCTGACGTAGAATCGCACGCTGTGCCCGTTTTCTTGGCGTTTCCAGAAGAATTACGCCAATCAAAGCGCATATCAGCCTTCCGCGACTTCGTGCTCGAGCAAATAGGCGAACAGAAAAAGCGCGCCCAACTCGTTGAAAAAGATTAATTTAGGGCTTGCTATGCGTCAGACGCATAGCGGTTATGATTAAAAAATCGCCTATTTTTCTTGAAACAGACGGCTCAGATGCCTAATTCAAAGTCATCGGGAGACACTATGTGTTTCCCACCTCCCTGTTGGACTTCGGCCGAGCTTAGTGCTCGGCCTTTTTTTTTGGAATAACGCCAAGGTCAGCCTTGATCGCATCCCAACAACCAGCGTCGCTATACTCTCCTAGTTATTTACTCATCACGGCCAACTTGTCGGGGTTTTTCATAATGTAGATCCACGCGATCTTTCCGTCATAATCCGGCGCAATCGTTGTTACAGAATCCAGCACCCCAAACTGATAGCGCAAGAATGCGGGCTTCCCGTTCACGGTTCTGACCTGTGTCGTCCATCCCTGCTCCGCTTTTGTTTTTAAATACAACGCGCGGATCAATTGGATGATTTCGCTCCCGCCTACCAATGGACGCCGCGCCGCACGCGTCTTGGCACCACCATCCGAAATTGACACAGACCTCGGGGTCAGCAGCGCAAGTGCAGCCTCAAAGTCCTCCGACATAATCGCCATAAAGAAACGCTGACTTAAATCGGCTACCTCCTGCGTTGTCGCATCGATGCGCGGGCCTGCCTGTTGCACCTTTTTCTTTGAGCGGCTGACAAGTTGGCGACATGCAGATGCGCTCAACCCCAAGGTGCCTGCAATTTCCGAATAATCCGCGTCAAACGCCTCTCGAAGGATGAATGCTGCGCGCTCCTTCTCGTTTAAACGCTCCATCGCCCACAACAAAGCCAACTCGCATTCCTGCGCCAGCTCAAAATGATGAACCGGCGCACCTGCTTCAGGTTGCACCAAAGGCTCAGGGAGCCATGGCCCCACATAAACCTCTCTTTGGCGATAGGCAGATCGCAACATGTCAATTGAAATATTGCTCGCAACGCGGCGCAACCAAGCCGGCGGATTGCTGATCTGGGCCACGTCAGACGCAGCCCATTTCAGCCAAGTGTCCTGAACGGCATCCTCCGCGCCTGCCCGCTCGCCAAGCATGCGGTAGCATAGCGAAAACAGCTTGCTTCACTCTGCCTGAAAAACATCTGCCACCATGCTCAGTGCTTCGCAGAGCGTGCTTTGCCCTGAACACACAAGTTCAGGTGATCAGCACAGACCTGAACCTCAAGCGCCATATCAACAACCAATTGCACGCAAGGTCCGCAATCCCCTTCCAGTGTTGAGGCAAGCATTACTCCGCCCCAAACATCTTTCGCCTCCTTCGGGCAGCGAATGCCGAACAGATTTGCCGCCGCAACCACGTCGACGGATAGGCCACGATGGATCCACATCGCACGGAAAACCCCACAGATCGCTCGGATTTCACGGCGGCCCAAATCAACGCCCCGCCGCTGGCGAGATAGGCCAATGCCACGTCTTTTGCGAAATGAAGGTTGAGAGGTCCCGTAGCCGCGACCCCCGGTACATTGTCGTACCAATGTTGCGTTGCGGCCCAGATATACACGGCGGTGCCCGTTGAAAGCACGCCAAGCCCGATTAAAATAATTCGTGTCATGATACCCCTATGAAGTCAGATGATACGGGGTTGACGATTCAGACGGCCTGTTTGTGACATCAAGAGAAGAAGAAACCTTAATTTCGAAGGGTTTTTTCATCGCGGCAACCACGCCAAGCTGAAACCGGCCCGAAATCGACCCCCAACCGGATCGCCTGTAGACCTATCTATAGAAAGAATGCCGCTTGCCCCCTTTCCCCTAGCCCGCCTGTGCAATAAGAGGTGCGCAAGCGGAAATGACTTGGGGAATTCACGGAATGCAAGAACCACAAATCAACGATGAACTCATCGCGGCGCACGGGCTATCCCCTGATGAATACCAGCGCATCCTTGAGATCATAGGTCGCGAGCCTAGCTTCACCGAACTGGGCATTTTCTCGGCCATGTGGAACGAGCATTGCTCCTACAAATCTTCCAAGAAATGGCTGCGCACCCTGCCCACCGAAGGCCCGCAAGTGATCTGCGGCCCGGGTGAGAACGCGGGCATCGTCGACATCGGCGACGGCCAATGCGTGGTCTTCAAGATGGAGTCGCACAACCACCCGTCCTACATCGAACCCTACCAAGGGGCTGCGACCGGTGTTGGCGGCATTCTTAGGGATGTGTTCACCATGGGCGCACGCCCGATTGCGGCGATGAACTCCCTCTCTTTTGGTGAGCCTGACCACCACAAAACCCGCCAGCTTGTGTCTGGCGTGGTGGCTGGCGTTGGCGGCTACGGCAACTGCTTCGGCGTGCCGACCGTGGGCGGCGAAGTACGCTTCCACCCAGCCTACAATGGCAACTGCCTTGTGAACGCCTTTGCCGCTGGCATCGCGGACACTGACAAAATCTTCTACTCCGCCGCCTCCGGCATCGGCATGCCGGTTGTGTATCTTGGCGCCAAAACCGGCCGTGACGGTGTGGGTGGTGCGACTATGGCCTCCGCCGAATTTGACGACACGATTGAAGACAAACGCCCCACCGTGCAAGTCGGCGACCCGTTCACCGAAAAACGCCTGATGGAAGCCACGCTGGAGCTGATGCAAACCGGCGCTGTGATCTCGATCCAAGACATGGGGGCCGCTGGCCTGACCTGTTCCGCCGTTGAGATGGGCGACAAAGGCGGCTTGGGCGTGAAGCTGAACCTCGAGGACGTCCCACAGCGCGAAGAAAACATGACTGCCTACGAGATGATGCTGTCAGAGTCCCAAGAACGCATGCTGATGGTGCTGAAACCAGAGCTGGAAGCCGAGGCCCGCGCCGTCTTCGTCAAATGGGACCTCGACTTTGCAATCGTCGGCGAGACTATCGCAGAAGACCGCTTCTTGGTGCTGCATAACGGCGAGGTTAAAGCCGACCTGCCGCTCGCGACCCTCTCCGGCTCCGCCCCTGAATATGACCGCCCTTGGGTCGAAACACCTAAAGCGGAGCCGCTGGAAGACACCCCACAAGTCGACGCGATTGATGCGTTGCGCATGATCCTGACCAGCCCGAACTACGCCCGCAAGCAATGGGTATGGGAGCAATACGACAGCCAAGTCATGGCCGACACCGTTGCGGCCCCTGGTGCAGGTGCTGGCATCGTACGCGTGCATGGCACGGACAAGGCGCTGGCCTTCACCTCCGACGTGACACCGCGCTACGTCAAGGCCAACCCTGTTGAGGGCGGCAAACAAGCCGTGGCCGAAGCCTACCGCAACCTGACCGCAGTGGGTGCTGTGCCACTGGCCACCACCGACAACATGAACTTCGGCAACCCTGAGAAGCCTGAAATCATGGGCCAGTTCGTGGGCGCTATCGACGGCATCGGCCAAGCTGTCAAAGCGCTGGATATGCCAATCGTGTCGGGCAACGTGTCTCTTTATAACGAGACAGACGGCACTGGCATTCTGCCCACCCCGACCATCGGCGCCGTAGGTTTGATCGACCACACCGACCACATCATTTCGGGCACCGCGCGCGAAGGCCATGTGTTGTTGATGGTTGGCGAAACCGAAGGCCACCTTGGCCAATCCGCCCTGCTGGCCGAGGTCTTCAACCGCGAAGACGGCGACGCGCCGTCCGTGGATTTGGCCGCTGAGAAGCTGAACGGCGACTTCATCCGCGCCGAGCGGGAGTGGATTGATGTCTGCACAGATGTCTCCGACGGCGGCGTTGCAGTTGCGGCCTTCGAGATGGCCGATGCCGCTGGCGTCGGCGTCACCTTGGACGATGACACCACCACGCAAGCCTTTGGCGAGGATCAAGCCCGCTACCTGATCGCCTGCTCGTTTGATAAGGCCGAGGCCTTGATGGGTGCCGCTGGCCAAGCTGGCGTGACGCTCAGCACAATCGGTAAATTCGGCGGTGATGCGGTCACAATCGGGGCGTCCTCTGCCCCGCTGGCCGATCTGTCCGAGGTGTATCACACCAGCTTTGAGGCCGCCGTTGGCTAAACGAGGGTTGTCAGCCGCGTGGCGGCTACCTACCTTGATATTTGAACGACCACTCAACAGGAGCCTTGTGCGCCCATGCTACCAAAAGACATCGAAGACTTGATCCGTATCGGCTTTCCCAACGCGGACATCACTGTTCAAGGTGACGACGGCGCGCATTTCTCAGCACTTGTGGTGGATGAAAGCTTCAAAGGCCAAAACCGCGTGCAACAGCAACGCGCGGTGATGGCCACCGTTAAAGCCAAAGTGGACAGCGGCGAATTGCACGCCCTTGCCCTGACAACAAAAGCACCGGAGTAAGTCATGACTGACGCAAACGCACAAATCCAAGAAACCGTAGATGGCAACGACGTTGTCTTGTTCATGAAAGGCACGTCCCAAATGCCGCAGTGTGGCTTCTCGTCCAAGGTGGCGGGCGTGCTGAACTACATGGGCATCGACTATAAGGATGTGAACGTGCTGGCGGACGACGCCGTGCGCTCCGGCATCAAAGAGTTTTCGGACTGGCCAACAATTCCGCAACTCTACGTCAAAGGCGAGTTCGTCGGCGGTTGCGATATCATCACCGAGATGACCCTATCCGGCGAGCTGGACACCCTGCTTGAAGAAAACGCTGTGAACTTCGACAAAGATGCGGCCAACAAAATCCGCGAACACAACACCTAAAGCTGTGTCTGCTCCACAAAGCGCCCCATAGCGCTTTGTTCCAGAATAGAAAAAGCCCGACGAAGTCTTCACTTCGCCGGGCTTTTTTCATGTCTTATCGCTGTGATTACAGCAGGCTTTTGACCTTATCAGCCACGCCTTGCGCCGTAATGCCGAAGGTATCGTAAAGCACGTCTGCCGGAGCAGAAGCACCGAAGCCCTGCATGCCAACGAAGCCCGCCTTGCCGGATTTGCCGCGCTCGCCCAGCAACCAACGGTCCCAGCCGAACTCAACAGCCGCTTCAACAGCCACACGTACCGGACCCGCAGGCAGAACCTTGCGGCGGTATTTCTCGTCTTGCTGCGCGAACAACTCGTGGCACGGCATCGAGACAACGCGTGTACCGATGCCCTCGCCTTCCAGAATATCGCGGGCAGCCAAGGCGATTTCCACCTCAGAGCCAGTCGCCATGATGATCGCCTGACGCTTGCTTTCAGCCTCGGCCAGAACATAAGCGCCTTGGGCGGTCATGTTCTTCAGCTTATGCTCGGTGCGCACGGTTGGCAGGTTTTGACGCGACAAGGCCATCACCGAAGGTGTGGATTTCGACGACAACGCCAATTCCCAAGCCTCAGCTGTCTCTACCGCATCCGCAGGGCGGAAAACATTGGTGTTTGGCGTCGCGCGCAGCATGGCGAGATGCTCCACAGGTTGGTGCGTTGGGCCATCTTCGCCCAGACCGATGCTGTCGTGCGTCATGACGTAAGTTACAGGTACACCCATCAATGCGGACAGGCGCATAGCGCCGCGTGCATAGTCGGTGAAACACATGAACGTCCCACCATAAGGCTTTGTTCCGCCATGCAAAGCCATGCCGTTCATCGCAGCGGCCATGCCGTGCTCACGGATACCATAGTACATGTAGCGGCCCTTGCGGTTCTCTGGATCGAACACGCCCATATCCGCCGTCAACGTGTTGTTTGAGCCGGTCAAATCAGCAGAGCCACCGAAGGTTTCCTGCATGATCGGATTGATCGCAGCCAATGCCATTTCCGACGCCTTGCGGGTCGCAACCTTAGGCGCATTCTCGGTGATGTCTTTCTTCAACGCCTTGATGGTCGAGGACAGTTTGTTCGGCACATCCCCTGCGTAGCAACGCGCGAACTCTTTTTGCTTGGAGTTGGACACGTCCAGCAAACGACCTTCCCACGCTTGGCGATCAGCCCCGCCGCGTTTGCCGATGGCTTCCCACTGGGATTTCACATCCGCAGGGATCTCGAACGGGCCGCCGGACCAGCCATAAGCCGCCTTGGTGTCGCGGATCAGGTCGTCCGCAGTCAACGCGCCGTGGCCTTTGGATGTGTCTTGCGCCGAAGAGCCCAGTGCGATGTGCGTTTTGCACGCGATCATCGACGGTTTCTTGGTCTTCTTTGCTTTCTCGATCGCCGCATCGATCTGCTCGGGATCATGGCCGTCAACTTCTTGCACATGCCAGCCCGACGCCTTGAAGCGTTGCACTTGATCGGTGCGGTCAGACAGCTCAACCGTGCCGTCGATGGTGATGTTGTTGTCATCCCAAAGCACGATAAGGCGGCCCAGCTCGTGGCGGCCCGCGATGCCGATGGCCTCTTGGCTGACGCCCTCCATTAGGCAGCCGTCGCCCGCGATGCAGTAGGTGTAGTGATCAACGATTTTTTTGCCGAAACGTGCGCGTTGGTTTTCCTCAGCCATAGCGAAGCCAACAGCGTTTGCGACCCCTTGGCCAAGTGGGCCAGTGGTGGTCTCGACGCCAGTGGCGTGGCCGTATTCAGGGTGACCCGCAGTGATCGCGCCTTTTTGGCGGAAGTTTTTGAGCTGCTCTAGCGTCATGTCGGCGTAGCCGGTCAGGTGCAACAGCGAATAGATCAGCATGGAGCCGTGGCCCGCAGACAAGATAAACCGGTCACGATCCGGCCAGTTTGGTGCGGAGGCATCGAATTTAAGGTGCTTCTCAAACAACACGGTCGCAACGTCCGCCATGCCCATTGGCATGCCAGAGTGGCCGGAATTCGCCGCCGCAACGGCGTCCAATGTCAGGGTACGGATGGCGGCTGCGCGCATCCAATGTTCGGGGTGGGCTTTGCGCAAAGCTGCAATATCCAAGGGTCTGATCCTTATTAGACGGCATGTATCTAAGGCGGTGATACCAACGTTGGCGCGAAGTTCAAGCCGCTCCTGAGGCCCCATCCGCGCCATATTGTCTTAAAGGGGAGGCATTCGGCGCAATCTATGGTTAAAATCAAGCCTGTGAGGCACGGAGTTGATTCGTAGCGGGATAAGCCGTGATCGATCCTCCTTCCAGACGAGGGACAAATATGACGGACGTCACCGAGCTAGAACAACGCATTTTAACTGCGCTAGACAGAATTGAATACACAGCCGGTCAAATCACCAGCGCCCCTGCGGCACCTGACGCGGATATGGTTGAAGAACTGGAAATCGAGCGCGACACCAACGCGCGTCTTGTAGAATCCGGCCAGCAGAACCTTGCCCGCATCGAGCGCTTGGAAACACGCGTTGCGCGCATGACCTCCCGACTGGAATTCATGGACACCGAAAACAAGCGCCTACAGGCCGTGATGGGCGCCCTGCGCGACACCAACAAACAGCTGCGCACCGCAAATGCCGAGCACCAAGGTGCAGAGGCCACGATAAACACCGCCCTTGAAGCCGAGAATGAAGCGTTACAAGCCGCCCGCGCCGCAGACCTTGCGGAGATGGACGACATTTTGGGCAACATCGCCCCATTGGTTAAGGAGGGTTAGATCATGCCAGAGATTACAATTGAAATCGGTGGCCGCGCTTTCCAAGTCGCTTGCCAAACCGGCGAAGAGCACTTCTTGCAAACCGCCGCGAAGTTCCTAGACAATGAAGCCAGCGTTTTGGCCGACCAAATTGGCCGCATGCCAGAAACCCGCATGTTGCTGATGGCGGGCCTGATGCTGGCCGACAAAACAGCCGGGTTGGAAGAAGACCTGAACGCCGCTGAAGAACGCTTGGACAAGATGCGCCGCGAGTTGGAGAGCCTGAAGTCCGCACCAGCGCAAAAGGTGGAGGTCCCGGTTGTGCCGACCTCGGTTACAGACACGCTAAACGAGCTGGCGGCCCGCTCCGAGGCATTGGCATCCTCGCTGGAGGAAAAGCACGGGTGAGTCGCAAGAAGCGGTCACCTTAAAAAATCGTTACCGCTAACACCTCTGCGGCCACAGCACCCTGAGGCAGATCAGCCGCATGTTAACGCTAACACACTCATTTTAAAGCGTATTTTCTATACCCACCTTTGATGGCACCCCTTATACCTCCGAGCAACACAGAGCGGAGCGTAAGGGACCATTCACCATGACCACGACTGTAGCAATCAACGGGTTCGGCCGCATCGGCCGCTGCACCCTCGCCCATATCGCCGAAAGCGCGCGCAACGACGTCCAAGTCGTCGCGATCAACGCCACTGGCCCAATTGAAACCAACGCACATCTTTTAAAATACGACAGCGTTCATGGCCGCTTTGGCCAAGAGGTTCGCGTGGACGGCAACACGATGGATATCGGCCGCGGCCCGATGAAGGTGTTCTCGACCTACAACCCCGACGAGTTGGATTGGAGCGGCGTCGATGTCGTGCTGGAATGCACCGGCAAGTTCAACTCCAAGGAACAGTCCGAAGTTCACCTGTCTCGCGGCGCTAAACGTGTGCTGATCTCGGCCCCTGCAAGCGGCGTTGATCGCACCATTGTGTACGGCGTGAACCACCGTGACCTGCTGCCGGAGCACAAAGTGATCTCCAACGGCTCTTGC
The DNA here is from genome assembly GCF_039974535.1 of Litoreibacter sp. Classification (GTDB taxonomy): domain Bacteria; phylum Pseudomonadota; class Alphaproteobacteria; order Rhodobacterales; family Rhodobacteraceae; genus Litoreibacter. Next base: position 50,493 of record NZ_JBDWIU010000016.1, read on the forward strand.
ACCACCAACTGCCTTGCGCCACTGGCCAAAGTCCTCAACGAGGCGATCGGTATCGAGCGCGGCATCATGACCACGATCCACAGCTACACTGGCGACCAACCAACGCTGGACCGCCGCCACTCCGACCTCTACCGCGCGCGAGCTGCCGCCATGGCGATGATCCCGACGTCCACAGGGGCAGCGAAAGCACTGGGCGAGGTTCTGCCAGAGCTGTCTGGCAAGTTGGACGGCACCGCGATGCGCGTCCCTACCCCGAATGTATCCGCTGTGGATTTGACCTTTGAGGCCTCCAAGGATGTATCCGTTGAGGACGTAAATGCCGTGGTAGCGGAGGCCGCCGCAGGTCACATGGGCGCGGTGCTGAGCTACGACCCCGAGCCGAAGGTCTCGATTGATTTCAACCACACCAACTATTCCTCCATCTTCGCCCCAGACCAGACAAAGGTTGTCGGCGGGCGCACGGTTCGGGTATTGGCTTGGTATGACAATGAATGGGGCTTCTCGTGCCGCATGGCCGATGTGGCCGCTGCAATGGGACGTCTCTGACACTTCAGAGGGCCATAGCCATACATGACTGACAAGATTGCTATTGTTTTGGCTCTACTGATCGGCTCCGTAATTGCGGCCGATCAATTCGTGTTTGGATGGGATTTGCACATCTTTCTTGGCCGCAAGCTACTGGAGCTGACCGAGTACATCGCCTTCTGGCGATAACTAGGGCGAGTTAAACAAGGCGGCAATAGGTCCGCCTTGCAACACTATCCCTTAAAAATACGACCCAAGAACGAGCGCGATTTTGGGGCTTCAACCGGTGCTTCCGATGCTGGTGTGATCCGCGGGAAGCTACTTGCTTTCGGCACTTCTGGGCGCGAAGGTTTTGGAGCAGCAGTCGCCACTTTGGCAGCCGGCTCAGCTTTCGCTTCAACGTTCTGCGCCGGCACATCTTTCGATGGGGCAGCTTCAATCGCCTCTTTTGGCTCTGCCTCGCCGAGCTCGTCACCCGCCGTAAGTTCTTCGGCAAGCAGTTCTTTGATCGTCTTCATTGTAAAGGCCGTCTGCTCACGTGCTGACGCGCCCTTGAGAGGCTTAAGTCGTTGGTGATCCATTACATTGATCTCCTGTGTACTGAATAAATGGCGGCAAATGACGTGAAAACACTTCACGCGTAACGACGGCTTAGATGCAGAATGTGGCAATAATTCGAAATTATGGAAAATATTATGACAACCACCCCATTCTAATGGGCCTAAACGTCGCTCAGGCTGCAATTTCGGCGCCAAAACCTCAAAAACGTGATCAAATGGATTAGCGCCCCATAGGTTGACCTTTCCATGAAAATGTAATTGTTAGCGATAACACAATTGCAATCTCCCTCAGGAGGGTCTCCCCCATGTCAGTTAAAGTAGCCATCAACGGATTTGGCCGTATCGGTCGCAATATTTTGCGCGCCATCATTGAAAGCGGTCGTACAGACATCGAAGTCGTCGCCATCAACGATCTGGGCCCTGTCGAGACCAACGCGCACCTGCTGCAATACGATAGTGTTCATGGCCGCTTCCCACAGGAAGTTGTCGTCAAAGGCGACACCATCGACGTGGGCCGTGGCCCGATTGCGGTAACGGCTATTCGCAACCCTGCGGACCTGCCGTGGAGCCACATCGACATCGTCATGGAGTGCACAGGCATCTTCAGCTCGAAAGAAGCGTGCCAAGCCCACCTTGAGAACGGCTCATCCCGCGTTCTGATCTCGGCACCTGGCAAAAACGCAGACAAAACCATCGTGTACGGCGTCAACCACGACAGCCTGACCGCAGATGACATCGTTGTGTCCAACGCGTCGTGCACCACCAACTGCCTGTCACCTGTTGCCCACGTTCTGCAAGACAACATCGGCATCGTTAAAGGCTTCATGACCACGATCCACAGCTACACGGGCGATCAGCCAACTTTGGACACCATGCACTCCGACCTGTACCGCGCACGCGCTGCGGCTTTGTCCATGATCCCAACATCCACTGGCGCCGCGAAAGCCGTGGGCTTGGTCCTGCCAGAGCTGGACGGCAAGCTGGACGGCGTCGCCATCCGCGTGCCAACCCCGAACGTATCCGTGGTTGACCTGACGTTTGAAGCCGCCCGCGACACAACCGTTGAAGAAATCAACGCGTTGGTCAAAGCCGCATCTGAAAACGGCCCGTTGAAAGGCATCCTTGGCTACACAGACAAGAAGCTGGTCAGCACCGACTTCAACCACGACCCGCGCTCCTCGATCTTTGCGTCGGACCAAACCAAAGTCATGGATGGCCGCATGGTCCGCATCCTCAGCTGGTATGACAACGAGTGGGGCTTCTCCAACCGGATGAGCGACACTGCGGTTGCGATGGGCAAACTTATCTAGGTTAGACCCAACCTATCGACTAGAACCCGCGGCCCGCTCCTTATAGAAGCGGGCCGTACGCATTTATGGAGACGACACATGGCTTGGAAGACACTCGACAACATGGATTTGAACGGCAAGCGCGTGTTGATCCGCGTGGATATCAACGTGCCGATGGAAGATGGCCGCGTCACTGATACCACTCGCATTGACCGGATCGTTCCAACCGTGCGTGACGTGTTGTCCGCTGGCGGCAAGCCGATTCTGATGGCGCATTACGGCCGCCCAAAGGGAAAAACCGTGCCGGAGATGTCGCTGAGCCACGTCGTCCCTGCCCTGTCCGATATTCTGGGCCAACCTGTGACCTTCATCGATGGCAACTACGGCGAGAAAATAGATGCCCTTGGCACGGGCGAGATCGCCTTGCTGGAAAACCTGCGCTTCAACCCTGGTGAAGAGGCCAATGACGCCGCATTCGCCGCACGTCTGGCCACATTGGGCGATATCTACGTCAACGACGCATTCTCCGCCGCGCACCGTGCGCATGCCTCCACCGAGGCGTTGGCCAAGCTGCTGCCCGCTTGCGCTGGCCGCTTGATGCAAGCCGAGCTGAGCGCGCTGGAAGGCGCATTGGCCACACCGAAGCGTCCTGTTTGCGCGGTCGTTGGCGGCGCCAAAGTGTCCACCAAGCTGGATCTGCTGGGCAATCTGGTGAGCAAGGTGAACCATCTGGTGATTGGTGGCGGCATGGCCAACACCTTCCTTGCCGCCCAAGGCATCGACGTTGGCAAATCCCTGTGCGAGCATGATCTGGCCGACACCGCACGCGACATTCTCGCCAAGGCGGAAGCCGCCGATTGCAAAATCCACCTGCCTACTGACATCGTCGTTGCGCGCGAGTTCAAAGCCGGTGCTGACCACGAGGTCCTCCCCGCTGACAAATGCCCTGCTGACGCGATGATCCTTGATGCGGGCCCCGATACAGTGGCCGCACTTGAGGCGGTATTTGCGGACAGCAACACGCTGATCTGGAACGGCCCGCTGGGGGCGTTTGAGATCCAGCCTTTCAACTTCGCCACCAACGCGGCGGCCCGAAAGGCCGCCGATTTGACCAGACGTGGCGATTTGGTCTCTGTTGCAGGCGGTGGAGACACGGTTGCGGCCCTGAATGGCGCGGATGCAGCGGCAGATTTCACTTATATTTCAACGGCTGGCGGCGCGTTTCTAGAGTGGATGGAAGGCAAGACTTTGCCCGGAGTAGCCGCCCTCGAGGGTTAAACTATTCAGGCAAAACCTGATAAATTTTTTACGTTATGTTAGCGCAAGCAGGATTGCGGACATCGAAAACCTCGCCTAGTAGGTCATTAAATCGGACCACTAGACGAGGCTTTTCACATGTCAAATTCCGCACAACTCGAACAAATTCGTAACGGCAATGGCTTTATCGCGGCGCTGGACCAAAGCGGCGGATCGACACCTAAAGCATTGCGTCTCTACGGCATCAGCGAAGAGGGCTACGCCAACGACGCTGAGATGTTCGGCCAAATCCACAAAATGCGTACTCGCATCGTTAAAGCCCCTGCCTTCAACGGCGAAAAAGTCATCGGCGCGATCCTGTTCGAGAAGACAATGGACGGCGAGATGGACGGCGTTCCATCGGGCCAGTTCATTTGGGAAGACAGCGGCGTTGTGCCCTTCTTGAAAATCGACAAAGGCCTAGAGGCGGAAGCCGACGGCGTGCAGCTGATGAAACACATCGACGGGTTAGACGCCTTGTTGAAGCGCGGCGTGGGCAAAGGCATGTTCGGCACGAAGATGCGTTCTGTCATCTCGGCCGCCTCCCCAAAAGGCATCGCGGCGATCGTCGCTCAACAGTTCGATCTGGGTCGCCAAATCCTGGGCCAAGGTTTGGTACCAATTATTGAGCCAGAGATCACGATCACCATCGCTGACAAAACCGAAGCCGAAGACATCCTGCTGGCCGAGTTGATCAAGCAACTCGACGCATTGCCCGAGGGCAAGGACGTCATCTTGAAGCTAACACTGCCAGAAATCGCGAACGTGTATAAACCACTGGTCGACCACCCGCGCGTTATCCGTGTTGTTGCCCTCTCGGGCGGTTACAACCGCACCGAGGCCAACGCTCGCCTGTCCACAAACAGCGGCATAATCGCCAGCTTCTCACGCGCGCTCACCGAAGGCCTGTCGGCGAACCAAAGCGGTGCAGAGTTCAACAACATGATCGCTGGCACAATCGACAGCATCTACTCAGCTTCTGTCTCTGGATAAGTAGCAAGAATCCCAACAAAAATTACCCTTTTTGTTATTTAAGGGATTCACAAATCGAATCTCATGTGCGATTCATGTGGGGCAGCGTCCAAAAGAGACGCGCCCCTGAGGCAAGACATGACACATTCGCGCACCACATCATTCGGCATCACGCCCCTACTGATCTTCTGCCTGTTGTTCGTAATGGGTGCTTATTTCGTGTTTGCTGCTGTGCAGGGCGACTACGGTATTTTCCGCCGTGTCCAAGTCGAAGCCGAAATCGAGTCCCTGCGCAACGAGTTGGATGCATTGGAAGCCGATGTTGCCAGCTTGCGCAACAAGACGCGCCGCCTGTCAGATGGCTACCTTGACTTGGATCTTCTAGACACTCAGGCCCGCGCAACACTGGGCCTGATGCGCTCCGACGAAATCCTACTTCGCTAACCGCCCTGAAATTAAACAATTTTATCCAAGATAACGCCACCTGTGGCTAAAATTACCCTATGGCATCTAAACAGGGGTGATCTTTTCCAAAAGCTCTGATAGAAGATAGTTTAACGTTAAACTATACTCTTTTGCGCTAGATTTTTGGGAGGATCGCCAACATGGCCGCCAAGAAAACAACCAAGAAAGCAAATGTCTCCAAGGACGAGCTTCTAAGCTACTACAAAGACATGCTTTTGATCCGCCGCTTTGAAGAAAAGGCAGGCCAACTTTACGGAATGGGCCTGATCGGCGGTTTCTGTCACCTCTACATCGGCCAAGAAGCTGTTGTTGTCGGGCTGGAAGCGGCCACAAAAGAAGGCGACAAACGCATCACATCCTACCGTGACCACGGCCACATGCTGGCCTGCGGCATGGACCCCAAAGGCGTTATGGCCGAGCTGACCGGTCGCGAAGGCGGCTACTCCAAAGGGAAAGGCGGCTCGATGCACATGTTCTCCAAGGAGAAACATTTCTACGGCGGCCACGGCATCGTTGGCGCGCAGGTGCCACTTGGCGCCGGATTGGCCTTCTCGGACAAATACCGCGGCAACGACAACGTAACCTTCACATACTTCGGTGATGGCGCGGCGAACCAAGGTCAAGTCTACGAGGCCTTCAACATGGCCGCCCTTTGGGACCTGCCAGTAATCTTCGTGATCGAGAACAACGAATACGCGATGGGCACGTCGATGGCGCGCTCCACCTCCTCCCCTGACATTTATACACGTGGCGCGGCCTTCGGCATCAAAGGCGAAGTCGTGGACGGCATGGATGTTTTGGCGGTGAAAGAAGCCTCCGAGAAAGCCGTTGCTCACTGCCGCGCAGGCAAAGGCCCCTACATCCTAGAGGTCAAAACCTACCGCTACCGTGGTCACTCCATGTCTGACCCAGCGAAATACCGGACCCGCGAAGAAGTGCAAAAAATGCGCGACGAGCGTGACTGCATCGAGCAGGTTCGCGACATGCTGCTGACAGGCAAGCACGCCACCGACGATGACCTGAAGGCCATCGACAAGGAGATCAAAGCTACGGTGAATGAAGCCGCAGACTTCTCCAAAGAAAGCCCCGAGCCCAGCTTGGACGAGCTTTACACAGACATCTACGCAGAAGCTTGAGGGGAAACTGACCAATGGCTACCGAAATCCTAATGCCCGCCCTCTCGCCCACTATGGAAGAAGGCACCCTTGCCAAATGGCTCGTTAAAGAAGGCGACACCGTCTCCTCCGGCGACATCATGGCAGAGATTGAAACCGACAAAGCCACGATGGAATTTGAAGCCGTCGACGAAGGCATCATCGGCAAGATCCTTGTCGCGGAAGGCACCGAAGGCGTTGCCGTGAACACTGCAATTGCTGTGCTTATTGAAGAAGGCGAAAGCGCCGATGACATCGCGGCACCTGCTGCAGCCCCTGCCCCAGCGGCGGAAGTCGCAGCTGAGGCACCCGCCGCCGCCGCTCGCGGACCAGTTGAAGTTGTCATCCCAGCCGAGGCAGACCTGCCAGCCGGCACAGAGATGAAATCAACCACCGTGCGCGAAGCCTTGCGCGATGCCATGGCCGAAGAGATGCGCCGCACGCCGGAAGTCTTCTTGATGGGTGAAGAAGTTGCCGAATACCAAGGCGCTTACAAAATCTCACAAGGCCTGCTTGACGAGTTTGGCGAGAAGCGCGTCATCGACACGCCAATCACCGAGCACGGCTTTGCCGGTATCGCAACTGGTGCTGCATTTGGCGGCTTGAACCCAATCGTTGAGTTCATGACCTTTAACTTCGCCATGCAGGCGATTGACCAAATCATCAACTCCGCTGCGAAGACATTGTATATGTCTGGTGGTCAGATGGGTTGCCCGATCGTGTTCCGTGGTCCGAACGGTGCCGCTGCGCGTGTTGGGGCACAGCACTCCCATGACTACGCCGCGTGGTACGCTCAAATCCCAGGTCTGAAAGTGGTCATGCCCTACTCGGCAGCCGACGCCAAAGGCCTTTTGAAGTCCGCCATTCGCGACCCGAACCCGGTTGTCTTCCTCGAGAACGAAATCCTCTACGGCCAAAGCTTCGACGTGCCTGTGATGGACGACTACACCGTTCCATTGGGCAAAGCCAAAATCTGGCGCGAGGGCACAGATGTAACAATCGTCAGCTTCGGGATTGGCATGAAGTACGCCTTGGAAGCCGCTGATAAACTGGCAGAAGATGGTATTTCGGCAGAAGTTATCGACCTGCGCACCCTGCGCCCGATGGACATGCCAACCGTGCTGGAAAGCGTCAAGAAGACCAACCGCTGCGTCACCGTTGAAGAAGGCTTCCCAGTCTGCTCCATCGGCTCTTACGTCAGCTCGCAGATCATGCAGGAGGCGTTCGACTACCTCGACGCCCCCGTCATCACCTGCACTGGTAAAGACGTACCGATGCCTTATGCCGCAAACCTAGAAAAGCTGGCGCTGATCACGACCCCAGAGGTTGTGGATGCCGTCAAAGCTGTCACCTACCGTTAAGGAGCGCAGATCATGCCAATCGAAATTCTCATGCCCGCGCTGTCCCCTACTATGGAAGAGGGCACATTGGCCAAATGGCTAGTGAAAGAAGGCGACACCGTTAATTCCGGCGACGTCATGGCCGAGATTGAAACCGACAAAGCCACCATGGAATTCGAAGCCGTGGACGAAGGCGTTATCGGCAAGATCCTTGTGGCCGAAGGCTCCGAAGGCGTTGCGGTGAACACTGCTATTGCGGTTTTGCTGGAAGACGGCGAAAGCGCGGACGACATCGGGACTGCTTCGCCAGCCCCCGCTGCTGCCGCACCTGCCGCCGCTTCTGAGGCCGCAGCGCCCGTTGCAGCCGCTGCCGCACCTGCGCCCGCAGCCCCAGCCAAAGCCTCCGGTGACCGCGTATTCGCATCACCTTTGGCACGCCGTATCGCGGCAAACAAAGGTCTCGACCTTACGACGTTGAAAGGCTCCGGCCCTAAAGGTCGCATCGTTAAGGCTGATGTAGAGAACGCAACCGCTGCGCCAAAAGCCGCAGCAGCCCCCGCGGCCGCTGCCGCCGCACCAGCAGGTGCTGCAATGGCTTCTGGCCCAACCACCGACCAAGTGCGCAAAATGTACGAAGGTCGCGAGTTCGAGGAGCAACCGCTCGACGGCATGCGCAAAACCATCGCGGCCCGCCTTACCGAGGCCAAGCAATCGGTTCCGCACTTCTACCTGCGTCGCGACATCCAGCTGGATGCACTGCTTAAGTTCCGCTCCACGCTGAACAAACAGCTCGAGCCGCGCGGCATCAAGCTATCGGTTAACGACTTCATCATCAAAGCCTGCGCTTTGGCGTTGCAGCAAGTTCCAGAAGCGAACGCTGTCTGGGCTGGCGACCGCACGCTAAGCCTGAAGCCATCCGATGTAGCTGTCGCCGTAGCGATCGAGGGTGGCTTGTTCACTCCGGTCCTCAAAGACGCCGACATGAAGTCTCTATCTGCCCTGTCGGCCGAAATGAAAGACCTCGCGTCGCGCGCACGTGACCGCAAGTTGGCACCGCATGAGTACATGGGCGGCAGCTTCGCAATCTCTAACTTGGGCATGTTCGGCATCGACAACTTCGACGCCATCATCAACCCACCACATGCCGCGATCTTGGCTGTGGGCGCTGGTGCCAAGAAGCCAGTTGTTGGCGACGACGGTGAGCTGAAAGTGGCGACAGTGATGTCCACCACACTGAGCGTTGATCACCGTGTGATCGATGGCGCACTTGGGGCGAACTTGCTGAATGCGATCAAGGACAACCTTGAAAACCCAGTGGCTATGCTCGCTTAATAGCTTGAAGAAAAATACAAAAAAGGCCGGATCAGATGATCCGGCCTTTTTCGTTTATACTGTTGTGATCAGCCTTTTGTGCCGATCATCTGATCCATAGAAATCGACGGATGTGTGCATCCTGCCTCCCCCACGATCTTGGCCGGAACCCCTGCCACGGTCTTCATCGGCGGCACTTCCTCCAGCACAACCGAGCCCGCAGCAATGCGCGAGCAATGCCCAACCGTGATGTTGCCCAAGACCTTCGCACCAGCGCCAATCAGCACCCCGTTTTCGATCTTCGGGTGGCGGTCGTCATGCTCTTTGCCAGTACCGCCCAAAGTGACGGAATGCAGCATAGAAACATTGTCGCCAACGATCGCGGTCTCACCGATAACGATGGAATGCGCGTGGTCAATCATGATGCCCTTTCCGATTTGGCCCGCTGGGTGGATGTCCACGCCAAAGCTCTCGGACGTGCGCATTTGTACAAAATACGCCATATCCTTGCGACCTTGTTTCCAAAGCCAATGGCCAACGCGGTAAGCTTGGATTGCCTGAAAGCCCTTGAAAAACAACACAGGCTGAATGAACCGCTCGCAAGCCGGGTCACGATCATAGACCGCCACGATGTCAGCGCGCGCAGCTTCGCCGAGCCACGGATCAGACGCATAGGCCTCATCCGCGATTTCGCGCAGGATTTGCTCCGACATCTCGGGCGACGCAAGTTTTTGCGAAAAGCGGAATGCCAAAGCAGATTCCAGCTTGGCATGATGCAGCAAAGAGCCATGGATCAAGCCGCCCAACAGCGGCTCTTTAGCAATCGCGTCGCGCGCCTCTTCAGTTATTTGCGTCCAAACTGGATCGATATTTGCCAGCAAGGGGTCGGAATGTGCCATCAGATGTCCTCAATCGGTGTTCCGTCTACCATACACCACATAGGTAAAATCTGGCAATTCCAAACCCCTGTCACGCGCAAAAGCGTGAAGTTATGTATCAATTTTTGTTATTAACGACTTTATGCTCGCGGGACATCGAACCGTAGAAGGTGCACTGCCAACCTCACAGTGCCGCCCGAAAAGTCACCACCATTGGCAGTCAGTTTGAGTTGAGTATTGGAGTAATATGCCTGCGGTTGCCCCGTCAAACCACGCACCCAAGACCCGGCACCAAGGCCGTATCCCGACCCGTAGCGCGTGTCCGACACATCCACCCCAAGCGACCAATCGGTAAGAGTGCCGGTCACGGGATCAACCACCAATCCAGTAACCGCGAAGACGATACTGCCGTCCGGAATAACAAATCCGGTCGGCACAGTGGCACCCGCGCCGATCGTGTAGTCAAATTCTACGGTCTCCGCCCGCATTGCAGCCCCAAACGGCGAGGAAGACAGTGGGTTGTCCTCCCACTCCCCCCCGTTGAAGCGAATATCCAAAGCCTCATCCGTCACGAAGATGCGCCAGCCCGACAACGGCGTCACAAACTCCCACCCGCCGTTAATGTAGAACGCCACATCACCGTCTTGGCCGCTCCAAGCGTTTACGCCGCCCGAGGGCACCAAGTAGCTGACCCCGTCTTCAACGGTGCTAGGCGGCGTCGTTTCGGTGCGGCTTGTCACGCTCAATTGCAACGCCGCATCGATCCGCGCCAACGCCTCGTTCACGGTGACATGCTTTTGCGCCTGAGATGCCGCGATCAGCGGGAGGTTCAAAGTTGCTGTATCAGCCATTGAGTTCAATCCTTGTGAATAATCCGGGTCCAAAGCGCAAAGACACCTGCGCTACTTCGATTTCAAAGGGTCCAATCAACCCATCAGACGCTTGATCTGCCGCCGTGTAGGTCCATGAAGCATCGTTGACCTGCGCCTCTCGGATGACAGAGCCATTTTGGATCACGCGGACAACATATTGCTCGACGTCCTCACCCAATGGCACCTCGACCGAGACCCAGCTGTCTCCATCAATCCGTGTGCGGCGCACCCAAGTGGTTTCAATCCCTGCAGCAGAGGTTCTCGCCTTTAGGTGTGCGGGCGCATAGGGACGCAGCCCAACCCCTTGGAATGCCTCAACATAGTAGCGGTACGACGGGTCATCATAAGGGCGCAAAGACGGCCCTATTCGGTAATGACGAGCCAAGCCACGCGCCGACAGTTGCATCTCTATCTGCGACGGGCCGCCATCCAACATGACAAAGCGGCTTCCTACTGGCCACACCTGCGGGATAAGCCCATCGCTGCCAGCTTGACCGCGTAGCAAGCCCGACAGGTCATAGGTGTTCGTCGCGACAAGTTCTGCCCCGGTGAACTGGATGATCTCCCACACGCCCGATGAGCCGTCCCCAATCGCCGCGACGTTGGCCCCGTCCAACACCGCTTCGCGCGAGACGGAGCTTAGCGGCGCACCAGGAACACGCACCCGCAATGGGTCTCCTCGCTGCCACAAGCCTGCTTTGGCCTCGGGCAATGGAGTGTCCAGCACCCCCATGCGAGAGGGCGTCTCAATGACTGTGTTCAACGAGTAATCGCTATCCTCAGTTGAGCTATACACTGCCACGCCGCCGGGCCATGGCGATGCATAGGCCGCGACATAGGGCGCGTGGGCGATCTCATCCCCCGTCAACAGCGGAATATCCATGAATTGCGCGGACACAGGGACAGGCACCGCGAAGGGCCGGATTTCGCCAACACTTTCAACGGCATCGCTCGGCGTATAAATCTGACGCTCGACACGGACCGCATCCACACGGCGCGCGCCTCGGTCTTCCACACGGTCAACTCGGTACAAGGTCTTATCGCCTTGGGTGTCCGTCAGCTCGGCCAGATCGCCTGCCTTTAGATCAATGCGCGAGGGCGGCACGGCAAATGTTACCGCATCCCGCGCAACCCGCGCCTCCGACAACCAACGCTCCGCAATTGTGGTGGCCTCAGCTTCCGTCAAGGCCAGCGGCAACTCGTTCTGGGTCACATCTCTGGCCCCGTCATGCGGAAAGCGTGCGTCCGCCACACGGGCAACGAACTCCCCTTCCGCCTCTACGTAGCCTACGCGGACCTCGCCCACGACTTCAGCCTCAGGGGCACGGGTTTGCTCAAAAACGGCATCACTTCCATCAACTACAAACTCGGCGCTTTCAATGGCCTGCGCCACCCCATCCCTGCGGGATTGGAACACCACCTTGCCGCCGCGCTCAATCGCGTCAAAGCCCAGCGCGATCATCAAGGGTTGCAGCGCCGCACGCGGGGTGTCGAACTCCGCCACGCTAAATCCCCGGACGATCCCATGTAGCGCGTCCACGTCATAGGCAGACAACCCAACGCTTTCGCAGATTTCGCCGACCACATGCGCCAGCGGCATCACCGAGGTTCTCCCCGTCAACCAATGCCCCGTGACATGGTTCTGCCCGTCGCTCCAGACAGACAGGTTGCTGGGAAAATCAGGCCAAGGCCGCGCGTCCCACGCCCAGATGAATGCCCGTGACATGTCGACCATAGCCCCGCCGTAAACGGTGCTAACAGGGTTGTTCCCTTCATCCGCGAAAAAGCCGTAATAGGCGCGCAAATATTGCATCTGCACATAATCATCCCGCTTCCCGCTCGAGAAATGCGGCGTCGCACTTTCGCTGGATTTCGGATCTAGGAATTTGTTGGGCTGATTTGGCCCCTTGTCGATCGCCGCACAGCCCAGTTCCGTAAACCAAATGGGTTTGGATTGCGGCTCCCAATCTGTTGATACAGCAGAGCGCACGCCCCCTACACGGTTGTGATGCGCTTGCTCCCACCAACTCCACAGGTCCTTAAAGCGGTACACCCATGGTTCTCCATGTGCGCCGTCCTCAATCGGGGTGCGTATCTGCAGCGCGCGTTCCTCGGCGTCGCGGTAGTACCAATCATAGCCCTCACCGCTGCGAATGTTGTCGCGCAAGTAGTCGAGGTCATAGATAGTCCCCGCTTCCACATCCAGATGGTCATCCCCGTCACGCCAATCCGCGATGGGCATGTAGTTGTCGATCCCGACAAAATCTATGGCATCATCCGCCCAAAGCGGGTCGAGATGAAACAGCAAGTCTCCAGAGCCGTCCTGAGGTTGATACCCCGAATACTCCGACCAATCCGCAGCGTAGCCGATCTTCACAGATGCGCCTAAAACCATGCGCACCTCCGTCGCCAACACACGAAGTGCCTCTACAGCGGGGAAGGTGCCACCCTCTCCGCGTATCCGTGTCAGCCCGCGCATCTCGGAGCCCACACAAAACGCCCCAACGCCGCCCGCAGCCGCACAAAGATGCGCATAGTGCAGGATAAAACGTCTGTAGGAGTATTCAGCGGGGCCAGAGTAGACCACAGCCCCGTTCACGATCTGAAAATCCGAAGGCTGTGCGGTACCCATAAAGGCGGCAACCTCAGCCGATGCGGCCGCTGTCCCATCCGTAGATCCCACCACGCCAACAGCCCGATCCGACGTAATCCGCCCACGCCAAGGCAAGACCGCTTGCCCCGTGTCACCACTATAGGGGTCTGGCAACGTATTGCCGTCGAGCTGATCCATCAAAATGAACGGATAGAACATCACGCTTTGGCCTGCGTTCTTCAACGCGGCAATGGCCTCTAGCACGGATGCATCTGACGGCGTCCCGCCATAGACCGGCGCACCATCTTCATGGGCCACCAGCTGCGCCTGCGCACGACTTACCCCCGACACGGACCACACGGAGGCATCAGCGCCCCCCGCAGGCGTGCTACCCACCGTGTAAGCGCCACTTTGGTGCTGCTCCACCTTAGGCGCCACTTCACAGTTCCCAGCGCGCAGGTCATTGCCAAACCAGCTGACCACAAGCGAGGTTGAGGCGCAGTTCGGCAATTCCCCATTCAACGCATCCAATGAAGACAGTAGATCCACGGACCCTTCAGCGCTGTTCACATTGGTTGCGATCTCTTCGCCCAAATCGCCCGTGCGGTACACAGGCGTGGTCGCCAAGGCGAACTCCCCCGATCCCGGCATCAAGGCAACGGCTTCAACCAAATCGGTGACCAATTCATCTTTTACCCCATCTGCGCGGGATGGGCGGATCACTTCGAATGTCAGTTGCGGTACGCGGTTGCCGTAATCCGACAGCTCCATATCCTCGATCACGACATAGGCAAGCCCGCGGTACGCAGGGATCGTGCCCTCGCCCTCAATGGCGCTCATCACAGGATCCGGCTGCTGGTCTTTGGTCCCACGGTAGACCTGTAGGTTCAGGTCGGATTTGGTTACGATGTTGCCATCCGCCCAAATACGCCCAACCCGAGCGATCTCGCCCTCGCACAGAGCAATCGCGACCGAAATGCAGTAGCTGTACTGGCGGGTCGTGGCTTTAGGCCCACCCCCTTTGCCCCCGCTTTGCTCGGAGACGGTGACCTTCTCCTTGTAACGCGACGTCCATATGACGTTCCCAGACACACGCATACGCCCATAGGTGCGTGCAATGGCGCCGCCTTCATTGGCGCCCATGACCCGCATCCTGTCCAGACGTCCCGTCTCAACAGTCTCAGAGCCACCACCCAACAGTCGTTGATCAATAGCCCGCCCGATGGTGGCCCCGATGGCACGCCCGATCACAACAGAGCTAAGTCCGAACGCCCCGCCCCCAAGGAAGCCGCCAGCCGCGGCGCCTGCTGCGGAAAGTAGTATCGTTGCCATCAGCTACCTGCTTTCGGAAATTTGAAACGCGCCACAACGCGTCGTGCCCAAGGCTCCGAGAACGGAGACTCCACTACCCCATGCCCCGAATAGGCATGAATGAACTTTGGTGTGCCTCCCAGCGCAGAGACGATGCCTAAATGCTTGGCCACTCCCTGCTCACGCATACGGAACAACACAACGTCTCCCAGCGCTTCCTCCCCCACAGGTTTGGCCACCAATCGCCGCTTTGCTGCGGCCCACAGGCGCTCCTCTCCTTGTGGTTCCGACCAATCCGGTGAGTAGGCAGGGACCTGCTCGGGCTCATCACCGTACATGGCACGCCACACTCCGCGCAAAAGCCCAAGGCAATCAGCGCCCGCGCCCTTACAGCTCGCTTGATGGCGATAGGGCGTCCCTATCCATGTGTGCGCCTCCGCCACCATATCTTCTGCTAGGGTGCTCATTTGTAACGGCTCCCGCCATCATTGGCGCCCGTCTCAGTGGCATACCCCATCAGCCAATCCTCGCCGGGGATATGGGGGAAGCCCTGAAAATTCGCGATGTTTTGGAATTTCAGGCGGCAGGTCTCAATCCGTTTGTCGCATCCCGCCTCAATCATCACCGTGTCGCCGGTCACGATTGGCAAGCGCAATTCTTCCCACAGCTCAATCACCCGCGTGCCATCAATGCTCCGGTCGTTCTTGATTAAGGCGACCAGCCCCTCAGCCTGTCCCGTGCGCACCACCAAGCGACCACGCTCAAACCAACGATCGTCAAATCCGGCCAGCTCAGCAAAACGAAAGACGCGTCCATCCTCAACCTGCTCAACCGCATTCTCGGTCCGGTATCCTGCAACCGTAAGATCAACGCAGCAGGTGCCATCCCCCAGCAAGGCCTGACACGGCTTTTGGTAGACGCGCCCCACCGGAGTATTCAGCACCTCTGACACCCCCCGCAGTTCCGCGTAAAACGCGCCATCCGCCCGCTTCAACTCCCCGATGCTGCCTTTGAACTGTACTTCACGCTCATCCACGTCACGCCAATTCACCAGCCACGCGGTCACTTCGGCCCCGTCAAAGCGCCCCGCGTTGATGTCCGTCTCGGTCACGGCCTCGTCCGACAGTGCCCCCACGGCCTCCGTGTTGTCCACGGCCAGCCCCGTCACCTGTTGCAACGCGCTCGCCGTCAGGCCTGTGTCCGCCTTGAACTCTACCCCATCAAAGCCCACCGCCTCGTCATGGTCGGTGAAACCAAACACCTGCCCGTCACGCCGTGTCACGGCCCAGCAACGGCACACGTTGGTCAATCCGCTCGCTAAATGCTCCTGAAGGCTCATACCCGCACCTCCACGACAGGCACGCTTGGCACGTCCCCTGCTTGGAAACTCGCCACACTGGTCTGAATGGCATCCACGTCAAAGCGCACCGGCACGTCGAACTCAAAGCCGGCGGTTATCTCTACCCCCACGTCCGGTGCTTCACCAAAGCTCACGACGCCCAAATCTGGGTTTATCTCCCAATCCACGCCCTCTTGCAGCGCAATCCCGTCAAAGCCGACAAACACGGTGCCCACCACCGGTTTCTTCACAGGCCGCGCGTAGTCATACCCCCCCGAGGCGTAGGTCTTGATCAATTGCCACTCCGTTTGCACTCCGTCGCCCTGCCCGATGATCTGGTCTTGGAAGGTCACGTCACCTGATGCTTTGCACGAGCGGAAGTCCGACCAGTCTTTCCAACGAAACCCGTATAGCTGCCCTTGGCGCGCCTCAAAGAAGGCCACCATGGTTTCCACGTCATCCAAAGACCGCATACCCACGCCAGCGTCATAGCGGCGGCGCGAGTGCGCCCATGGGGTATTGCGCTCCTCAAAGCCGTTGGCCAAGGTCACCACTTCCGTGCGCCGCTCCGGTCCCCCAAGGGAGCCAAAGGATAGCGACGCCGGAAACCGTACTTCATGAAAATTCATCGCGAGGTCCTCTTGTAAATCATCGGTTGCGCTGGCCGCGGCTCAGTGCGCGGCTCATCTGGGCGGCTATCTGGCTTTGGGAGCGCTGGAACCCCGACACATCCGGCGAGGCGATGTTCATCACCACCTGCACGGGCTGACTGCCCCCGCCTGCACGCACCCCAAGGCTGCCATCAGGTCCACGCGCCAGCGGCATAATCGCCTCAGGCCCCGCTTCGCCCATCAACCCCATGCCGCCGCGCATGGCGAAATTGGTAGGGGAGCTGACAACGCCCCCCTTGGCAAAAGGCATCACGCGCCCCTGGGAAAACGTCCCGCCTTTCTCAAACGGCAGTATTCCCGACACCAAGCCGTTAACCCCATTGGCCAACACTTCCCCCAATCCGTTCTGAACAGGCCTCAACGCGGTGTTATAGGCGGCATTCACCATGCTCTCGGCCACGGTTTTCAGCGCATCCGACAGCTTCATCCCGTCAAACGCCAACCCGTCAAAAGCTTTGCGCAAGCCGCCACCAATCGACAAGGACAACGAGGCCACTTCGCGCGAGGTATAAAGCATCGTCGAACGCATCGCCGCCAGCTCCGTCTCAAAGGTGCTCACAACCACTTCCGCGCCGCCAAGCGAGGCCTCTAACCCCTCAATGCGGCTCTCAAGCCCGTCTATTCCATCCAAGACACCCATCAAGGCGCTCCTTTCATGTCGCTATACATCCGCTCTAGTTCTACTAAGCGAGCGCGGTTCAGCGGCTTCTCCACCGCCTCTAACCCAAGAACCAAAATCAACTCCGCAGGCGTCAGCGCCCAAAATTCCACAGGTTTCAATCCACCCGCCACGCCAGCCCGCATCAACGCAGGCCAGTCAAAGCCGCTCATGCCCCTTGGGTCGCAAAGGCGCGCGCCAGCAATTGTGCCGCCACTTTGGTGCATTCCAGCAAGCCCCCCTCAATCTCGGCTGACAGTAAATCCGCGCCCACACCCCGCCAGCCGCCACCGCGCAGGCCTGCGACGATCAACGCCAGCACATCGCGAGTGGAAAACTTGCCCGCCTCAAAGCGCTCGATCAGCTCCAACACGGTTTCGCCGCCCAGATCCGCTTCCAGCTCGGCCAAGGCTCCCAATGTGAGACGCAACTCATGCGCCTGACCCTCCAGCACCAAGCGGACTTCCCCCGCCCAAGGGTTCGCCATCAGGGGGCCACCGCAGCGTCTAGGATCGGGGTGAACGTCAGCGCGCCCGCCGAGGCCATCGCCATCTCATAGGTGGCCTCCCCCTCCAAAGCCCCTGCATATT
>NZ_JBDWIU010000017.1:0-44108 GCF_039974535.1 Litoreibacter sp.
CCCCGGCGTAGCGTGTCTCGCTGCCGGTGAAGTGGGTTCTAGGCCTACTGCCCCGTGCCCGCAACACCTTTTTTCAAGAAAGCCAAAGTTTTTTGCTGCACCGCACTCAATCCCCATAAAAACAAAGACTTAACGCTTAAACTTTCCATTAATCATAACAATCAACACACATCTACCAAACCCAAAACCAACCAAAACACAGCCCAAATACACCCCGCCAACATCCAAACCACTAAATCTAGCAAAACAAGCGGCATGAATCACCAAAACCGCACGACTCACAAACAATACGAGTCGGAGGAAGCCCCCTGCCCTCTCAAACAGAACACTCCATTATACTGTATAGCTGGCTCGCTCCCAAACCCTCACCCGCGATCAAAGGAAACCAACAAGCCCTATGAGGCTCAATCGACATCGTCTTTCAGACGAACCGTCAGAGCGGACATTCGTGGCTCATGCCGCGAGCGGTAATTTTGCGCCGACTTTACCGGTTCCTGCATCGCGCTTAACCGCATTTTTCAGGTCAATAGAATGAACTCACAATCATATTGCTGTTCCTCAAGATCAACACGAGAGCAGATATGATAACGGTGCTCCTTTATCTGGTTCCGGTACAGAAGCCTCTCCTCTCGACATGCGTCGCCTTCTTTATCATCGCTTTGGCCCATCTATGTGGCTGATTGCGCAAAATTCAGTCCGGCAAGCTGTATCACCGAGCCCTATGCCGGCACGCGTTAATGCCGTCATCCAGACTGCAATCTACGGGGTACACCCCCTGTCCGCTCTGATCGAAGGTGCATTTGTCGGGGCAACGACGCCCCAAGCAGGTCTTGCGCTGGTGTCTACAGCCTTCGCGCTATCTTTCTTGGCTGCGGCCTTCAGCAGCCTGCGGCATCTGAGAAACTACGAAAGCCTCGAAACAGAAGCCGTGGCATAGCTTTCGTATCACCACATAAGAGATGTGCAGCACACCATATTTTAGGCTTCACCGCCTCACTCATACGAGGTCAGTTGTCCGCCTTGTATATTAGAACGCTCGACGACACTGTCCAACGCGGTGCGGCAATTGTGGGCCGTCAGCATCATCGCCGACATCTACAAGGTAGTCCCAGATCTTTTCGGTCAGGGCTAGATCAATTTGGTGAATTTCCTCATCAGAAATGATGCCCCAGATATAATTGCAGCTGCGGTCGTCTTGTTCCGGCGCAAAGGTACGCAGAAAGTAGGGCCGTATGTTCGCTTCGTTGTCGCCGTCAAATTTAGTCGCGCGTGGACGCTCTGGCGGCGATCAGGTGCTGTGGTGGGGCAGATTTCCAGCTGTCCGATTCAGGCACCCTCATGCTGGATTTCGCGTGGGTCGTTCGCAAGACGCCCAAACCTTTCATCGATTTGCATGGCGTCACGCAATTGATCAAAGCAATAGCTTAGATGATTTTCGACCTCAGCGTCTGATGCATACGCACATCTCCGAAGTGACATTCTGCCGATGTTGTAAATGTGCAATATACACATCTATGCAACCGCTTGGCTGCTGGCCGTGCATGTAATAGATGCGCAGCCAACCTTCTTTGGTCAGGGTTGCGGCTAAGTCACGTCAGTCAAGCGCATCCAAAAACGCTTCAATAGCTTCCTGCAATCTTGCTTGGCTAATGGACGAGAAATCCCGATGCAATCGCAGCTCCACCTTGCCGTCTTGCGCAGTCACACGAGCCTCGCCTTCCGGCCGTGCCAACCTTAGGGACGTTTTCGCCACCGATTTTGGCGGAACAGGTTTCGACGCTTCAGATAGTTCCAAAGCAGACCGCAACACCTTCGCCTCCGAGGCGGCGTCACGGTTGGGAACAGCAGACAACTCGGATGCGATCGCAGCCCCCCTGCCCTCTTCCGCTTCTATGACCTTATAGAGTTCCGTCCCCAACGAACGCGGGATTGCTTCGGGATGGCGGACAGAATTTCCCAACGCATCTAGCACACGCGCAAATTGACGGATGTAGCTGCGCTTTTGCTTCAACGCCGACGCATAGAGAATGGAGACCGCTTTGCCTGACTCTATCCCCTCATCCTGCGCGTAGGACAAAGCCAACTGCGCCATCTCACCAAATGAGATGTCTTTACGGACCAAGTTTTCGTCCACCATCTTGCGATAGAGATCGGCCAAAGGTTCCCCGCGGGGAACCAACGCGGCGGGGATTTTCTTGTATCGCGCGTCCCCAGTTTCCGCCGCCAGTTCTTTGAAAGCCGCCAATCTGCGGAAGCCTTGGATCAGCTCATAGCCGTCATCGGTCTGCTCTACGCGAATGGAATTTGAGAGCCCAACTGCCTGTATAGAGTCTTTTAACTCCTGCAATTCAGGGTCTACGTTGGCAGATCGGTCCCGTGTCAGTTTTGTGATCACTACAGACGATGTGTCGATCAAGTCTGTGATCAAGCCCATCTTCTTCAGCCGAACATGCTCATGCGCCAATGCATCGTTCTCGGCGCGAATGGCGGCCTCTGCCGTTGCACGCTCAGACGTCGCGTCAGCGGCCTCAGTGATCGCACTCGCCATCGGACCGCGACGCGTGGAGCCCCCTTCATTTTGCAACGGATGCCCCTGCACATTGAAGGACTTGGTTTCCAACTCAGGGTTCCCCGCGGGGAACCTTTCTGTTTCCGCTTCGTCGTCAGCTTCGAAATTGATATCGAAAACGCTACGCTTCTTAGCCATCTATCAATCCTCCAGTTTTTCCCACGCATCCGTCAGCGTGTCGCGAAATTCATCATAAGCCCGATCAAACGACGCCCGAGCACGGCGCCACGTTTCGCGGGTCATTTGTCGGTAATCGATCTCGTAGACCGACGATAGGAACCGTCCAGATTGCTCCACGGCGCGGGTCATCTCGATCGGGTGCTCTGCCACATGTGACTTAAAGACCTGACCAAATGCTGACTGCATCGCGCGGTGCAAATCGTTGTTGGCCTCGAAACGAGTCAGCAGGAACTTAAGATCCAGGAAGGCTTTGTCGACATCGCCGCCGCCCGGCAGACGCCCTCTGAAGCGGCCGAGATCTTCCAGTGCTTCCGAGAGCTGGCCAATGAAGCTCGTTGTTGAATCGTATTCCCAATAGCCAGGACCCGATGGGATATAAAGCACATCCGCCGCGAAGACCGCATTCATGCTTTGGTAGCCAATAGCCGGCGGGCAGTCGAAGATGATCATGTCGTAGGCATCATCTGGAAGCTGGTCTAAGTAGCGATCAACAGCCGCAAAAAACGACCACTCTGGATTGAGGTGGCGATACTGTGCGGAAGCGAACTCTACGAACGCCGCATTGGCGCAAGACGGCACCACATCAATTGACGGCCAGCTAGTGGGCTTGATGAAATCCGAAACCCGCAGATCATTGAGCCCCATCCCTGTCACCGCGGCAGGTAATGAGCGGCGGGGCAGGGTAGTGCCACTTTCCGCACCGGCAGATGCGTTGTTCATCCGCTCCGTCTCACGGATCAGATCGCGGGCCATGATACCCCAGACGGTGAATTCCTCGGCGACGTCGGACAACCCCATAGAGTGGCTAAGTGTGGCTTGCGGATCGAAGTCCACACATAGAACTCGGTAACCATCCAGAGCCGCCGCATGAGCGAAGTGCAGGGCGACGGTGGACTTACCGGCACCGCCTTTGAAGTTGGCTATCGCTGCGCGAATGGCGCGCTTTCCGGCAGGTCGCTTCGGCATCAGCGTCTTGCCCTTCACTTTGATCTTGCGGCGCAGCTCATTGATCTCTTCCAGCGTGTACCAACGCTGACGACCGTCTTCCTCCACGAGCCCTTCTGGCAAGGACGGGTCAGCCGCGAGTTTACCGCGCAGCGTAGAAGGGTTCATCTTGAAGATAAGCTCCGCGACCTCCCAACTGGAGAACCGGCGAAGGGTTTTCTCCATCTCAGGGGAGTAGGTTTGCTGCCGAATGAAGCCCTGCATCTTCAACGATTGCGCCTGAAGCTTCGCTAAATCGGAGTGGTTGAACATATGTCGATCCCAATAGGTGGTTCCCCGCGGGGAACCTTTTCACCCACCGAGACGCTTTTTATCATTATTTCCTGATTTACGTCTAATTTGCCTTCTTTGGAAAGCCTAATTATCATTTTTAGAGAAATCAGCGTTCTTCGCCAAAACATTATGCAGCGTTGAACCAATCTGATTCTAAGTCGACCAACGCCTATTGCGCATTTGGTAGGGCAGGGGACCAAATATTGGGGGACATGATGTTGACGTTCACTGCATATTGGGGGACAAAACTGACACAATAGGGGACAGCCTGTATGGCCCCCTATACCTATAATACCTTTTTAATCTTTTGAGTTAGGTTTGAAGATGTCCATTTTCGAAAGCAAGACTTGACAGAATCGGGTTAAAGGACGCAAACCAGAGACAGATCGGGAAAGGCGTTGCCAAATACGAATCCCGACGACAGAACCACTATAAGTTCAAACAGAGCAGGCAGGCATCCATCTAACACGATCGGTGCAACTTCGAGGGTAATCATGCATTCTCCGAAAGCTGTGGGGCGTCAGGCCGCCACACGTAAATACGATATTATCACTGCACTGGGCACCTATGCCTTGGCGCGAGGAAAGCATGACCATCGGTTGGTGCTTCGACTGCTGACACTTATCACCGCGCGATATAATTGGCAGCGGGACGAACTGGCCGTTGGTCAGCGCGAAATTGCTCGCATGTGGTCAGTGGACGAACGTACCGTGAAGCGCGAGATGGCCAAACTACGTGGCATGGGCTGGCTTGTGATCAAGCGTCAGGGAGCGCGGGGCCGGGTGTCCGAATATTCGATGAATTTTGAACGGATGCTGGAGGACAGTCGTGAGGACTGGGCCAAGGTGGGTCCAGACTATAACCAACGCATGCAAGGTGACCCTGCGCCAACACAGGGAGCGGAGGTGGTCCCGTTGCCAGTGCGGGGTGTCGTGCCAACGCCTGTTTCGGGGAACGGGTCTACGTGGGATCTGGCCCGTGCCATATTGCATCAAGAGGACGCCGCGAACTACGGGAGCTGGTTCCACGCGTTAAAGTCCGGCGAGAGGGTAGGGGGGCGCTTAACGCTCGTCGCCCCCAGCCGGTTCCACGCGGCTTACGTGCAATCCCACTTCACCGTTCGTCTGTTAAACGTGTGCCAAACAGTGGACGAGGGGATCACTCAGGTGTTCGTGACGGAGTGAGGTGCAGATTTGCATTGAAAAATTCGTTTTTATGACCTATATGTTGGTCATAACGTCAATGGAGTGCGTCTTGTGAAAATTGCAATTGCAGAAGCTAAGGCTCAGTTCGCCGAAATCATCCGCCGCGCAGAAGCAGGCGAGGACATAGAGCTGACCCGTTACGGGCGTGCGGTGGCGCGTGTTGTGGCTGTGGATGCCGCCGCGAAGACGCCGCTGATAGGGGCGATGGCTGGTAAGTTTGAGGTGCCGGACATGAATAGCGGTGATGCAGAGGTCGCCTCGATGTTTGGATCCGATACGTGAAACTGCTGCTGGATACGCATATACTACTTTGGGCGCTGGCAGATGACCCGTCCCTGCCAAAACTTCATCGCGAAGCATTGGCGGAGGCAGATATATATGTGTCTGCGGCAAGCGTTTGGGAGGTTGGGATAAAGACCGCGCTTGGTAAGTTGGATGTGCCTGAGAACCTGTTCGATGTGGCCGTTCAATCGGGGTGCCGGCAGTTGCCGATCAGTTGGGCCCACGCAAAAGCGGCGTCTTCATTGCCCCTACATCACGGCGACCCGTTTGATAGAATGCTCATCGCCCAAGCGAACCTTGAGGGGATGACGTTGGCGAGCGTGGACAAAATGATGCGACGGTATGATGTGGAATTGCTGGAATAGTCAGTTATTTCTCATAACCCAGACCTTTGCACTTCCCGCGATGCTGCTGTTATTTCGCATTTCGGAGAAAACTTGTCGCCGGCCAATTTGATTGTGGCTTGATCACGAGATATAGGTATCGGTAATTGTTGAGGTAAGACTATGGATGTCGTTACCAGCTAATAAGAGAATGAATATGTCGGATGTAGATGAAGCGCCACGTACCCCATCTTTAGAGGGCAGTGAAACCAGACAGGCTGAGCAGACCCGTGAAATTGGGATGTTAACATCTGCGCTTTTGGAGGCTGAAGACGCGTTGGAGCGGGAGCAGGCCGCCCATGCGGCCTTGCGTGGTGAAATATACCAGTATGAAAACGCTGCGCGTAACTACGCAGAGATATTGCATAGCACATCCTGGCGTGTGACCGCTCCCATGCGTTGGGCAGTTAACAAAATACGGAAATAGATGAGGCCATACCTGTGCGCCAAAATGATGGCGCAGCAATCAGTGTGCCGCAGGTATTAGACATCGAAATGATTGGCGGGCGCGGAAGATCTCCGCACCCGGTTTGTTTAAAACATCATTGGCGATGCCGATACGACCGATACAGCATTTCACCAACAGTACTTGCCAGCTGGCGTGCAGATTTCTTGGCTGCAAATTTTGGTGTGATTTCAGAAAACGCTGCTCGCCCGATTTTACTGCGTAGCTTGGGATCACTGATGAGTTTCTCCAAAGCAGCTTCCCACTCCGCCGTTGTTTGTGCGAGCAAACCATTATGGCTATCTTTGATTGCCGCTGCATAACTGTTGGTGGCTGATGCGATCGTCGGCACGCTGTGTAGGGCGGCTTCAAAGATCTTCAACTCGCTTTTGCAGTCGTTGAAGTAACTTGGTGCTAGCGGAGCAAGGTTGATATCCATACCTGCGAGGAAATCATGCATCGCATCGTAGGGCATCAGATCATGACGCACAAAATCGATGTTCAGCTCCGAATGTCCTGCCTTTGTCTCGTTTATGTCCATGCGGCCTACGATGTGTAGTTCAGCCTGTGGGTGGCGCTCCAAGACGCGCGCTAGCCCTGCGCGGCATTGCTCGAAGTCTTCGGAATGGGTGGCTGTGCCAGACAGATAACAAATGCGCACCTTACCCGATGCGTCGGCGGCATGCGGGACGCCACCGTATTTTTTCATCAAGGTTGTTGAAATTGAGTTGGGAATTACCTCTACCTGCTTAGCCGGATCATTCAAACTTTTAGCGAGGGAAGGCGTGGTGACTGTCACCAGATCTGCCATATCGATCATCTGCTGTGTGCGTCTCGATAGTACTTTGAAATCGCTTGCAAATTCGGGTCTCATGCGGAAATACTCAGACTGACTGAAGGCATCCATATCATGGATCAAATCGTCTATATCAAAGATTATTTTACCGCCTAATGTATGATAGGTTTCGCACAAGTCACGTAGCGTTTCTGTCATTGGAATACGGCAAATGAATAGAGCGCTTGCGTCTTTGAGCATTGCTGGGGACAGCGCCTCTTCGGTTACAATCCTGCAGCTCCATTCCATGTCGCGAAGATGTTCGATTACATTGAAGATGCGGTAACGATTTGTGATGTTATTGTTGCCTGAGTAAACAAAGGTGATTGATCGCGGCTCATCAGGGGTGTGCAGAGTCTGCTCTGCCCACAGTGTTTTTGATCCTTTGTAAGTCTCTTTTACCTTTTCAATGACACGGTCGGAATTGTGGTCGTCGCGGAACTTATGGAAAAAATCAACTTTCGATTCATAAGCGGCCTGCTCTTCTGATGTTGGAGTTATCAGCAGCTTCTCCAGCCCGATCATCAGGTCGTTGAAATTTGTGCAAACAGGTCCAGGAAAGACCATTTCCTGATCGTAGAACAATCCTCGCTGGGTGTGCACATAGCTATCTTGATCGAACGCGAAGCTGGCCATAGGTCGGCCGGTGAGCATGAAATCAATGAAACAACTGGAATAGTCGGTCAGCAGCATATCTGCGTGCCGGTAGAGCAGTTCGATGTCTGGAAAATGCCGCTCTGATACATCAATGAAACAACTGCCCTGAAGTTGTGAACTGTATAGGCGTGTCGTGTCAGCCATATGTTCACGAATGCCCATGACCATATTGTTGCGCGTGAGCCAATCGGCAAGTTGCTGCACTTCGTCATCGGTAAACTGGTAATAGCCGTCTTCTTGATTTGCCCGAAAGGTAGGCGCGAACAAGACAAACTTACGACCGTTTAGCTGGTTTGCCAGATGATCGTATCTTTTGTGGAAATCTGACGGAAGATCGGCCTCATTGGCCAAGATAAAATCGTGGCGGGGCAGGCCAGTGACCCAAATGTCATGGTATGTCAGTGGCCAATAAGCCGCAGCCATCGCAAGACGATCTACATCTGAAGATGATATGACAGATTTCAATCGTTTGCTTTCCGCGGCAAGCCCCTCTAGGTCATGCGCTCTGTCCAGTGATGTATACCCGATCCGCTTTAGCGGGATGCCATGCCAAAGGTTGTAGAAGTTATGTTCTTCACTGGAGAGGGGATACCCCACGTTGGCGTCTACCCCGTGGCGCAAGAACACCTGGCGCGAGCGTAGTAGGTAGCTTTGACCTTCATAGCTGTGCAGCGGAGCCACCACGACATTAACGCCGTCAACGTCTATATGGTTGTTACGAGTCAGGATGATTTTTTTGATC
The DNA here is from genome assembly GCF_039974535.1 of Litoreibacter sp. Taxonomy (GTDB): domain Bacteria; phylum Pseudomonadota; class Alphaproteobacteria; order Rhodobacterales; family Rhodobacteraceae; genus Litoreibacter. The sequence goes on from NZ_JBDWIU010000017.1 coordinate 8,577, forward strand.
GTAGGATCATTCTTGACGCGTTCGAACACAGCGCGGGTATTGTCGGAAAAAAGATGGCTATAGCTGCAAACCGGAAAGGCCCACCAATGGTCATATTTTGGTGTTGCCAAGTCTTCGGAGCGCATAACCGCGTGGCTGCGCGGCGGGCGGGACAAGATCGGATTCTGAGCAATGTGAAAATTATTATATAGCTTGGTAGCGTTTCCGACCCGATATAAGTTTTTTTCGAACATGGCGACATCTACGTCCGGATTGGCTCGCTTTACCCGCATTTTCCATTGCGCCAAGCCTTCAATTTTATAGTGATTTTCGGTCAGAAAGTACCGCTTGAGCAAAGGGAAGCCTTCGTCGATCAGATCAAAAGCACGTTCGGTGAAAATAGGATGTTGTTTCGTTACTGTGCTGACCAGCGTGTCGAATTCGTATCCATTCCCAATCAGAAAACGTGTGATCCCGATTTCGTATTTGCGAATAATCCGTAATTTATTGGTTTCTTCACCTACGTTATCCATTACGCGACGGAAGCCGGCGTCGTTGATCACGTCCTTACGGAAGGCCAAGAAGTAGGAACCAACATGAAAGTCGTAGGTAGGATCGGTTTCGAACAGGTCTAGATGCGTGCTCTTTATATCCTCAATCGTCAGTGGCTGGTCTTCAGCAATCTTGTTCTGATGATTGGTCGAAATAAGCCCTTTGGTGGCTTGCAATCCCCACCATGCACAGGGGCGTTCTGCCATCGTGTTGAAGGTGTCCTCTAGTGAATGGACCAGATAGCAGCTGTCGTTGGCAAATATAGTCTCATCGTAGGTCTCGATAACATCCCAACCGACTAGGTCGCGCGCCAAAATAGACCATGATCCGAAGTCATATTTTCCGTGCCGTTGACCCCAAGCACCTTTGACCAAGCCGTCTAGCTTAGCAAGTTCGGTGTCCTGCATAGGCCCGTCTGCAAGGTAATATATGTCCGCGAATTTTGACATGTCTCGCAAATACGCCAAGACATAGTCGTCAACGATCCCGTCGGCATCGTACGCCGCAAACAAACAGATTCTGCGAGGGGCGTTTGGCAATGGACGGGAATGGGACGCATCAAAAGCAACTGGTAGAGGAGGGTGTGGTAGATGCCCAAGTCCTGCCCCGACTTGGTTGTAATGTGCCAGTGCATTGGCATCACTATCTGGCGTACCCAAGAGGTAGTTTTGAGTGTACCACCACATGTCAAAGTCAGCGCGCGGATTGCGCATTTCCATATAGCCGTAATTATCAAAGTGCTTTTGGACACTTACACCAGAAATACCTATGTCTGGATTGTGTAGATGATAATAAGCCTGATCTATTTGCATGACATTATAGGCCACAGGATCAACAGGACCGTTTTCGGTCACTGTTTCTTCAGAGGCGGCATTTAACGCGTAGCTTGGGTCATCCTTGATGATCGAATGGATGAAGGGCACAATGTCCTTCCCACTGATCTCTGGATTTTCTCGCAGGTAGAGACTGGAATCAAATGTGGCGTTGGGTTCGCGACCCAACCAAGATCCGATGCGCAGATAGTGTTCGACTGCTCCCAATCCGCTTTGGGCGACATCTGGATACCGTTCCAGATACCATGCTTGGTCAAATGAGCCGGATGATTTTATGCGTTGTATCAAACTATTGTTTTCAGAACGGTCAATCATCTACGTCTACTTTCGTTCAATCTGTATTTAGCAGTTCTCATATTGGGTAACGCCTTTAAACGCCAGAGGTGTTGAGCTTCCCTTCGGCTTTGTTGCAAGAACTGGGCTGAAGTTTGATAGCACCTTGAATTACTTACCTTAACCACTGTGGAGGGTGCGGGAAGTTAGGTGATGAAAGACTCATTTGGCCGGCAAAATGTACCATCCAATGGCCTAAGAATAGGGGAATAGTGGACGCAATCACACCCGACCTTTCATACTTGGTCATCTGATATCCCCAACTGAATTTTAGAGGGAGGCTAAATCTATTTAAGCCATTGAATCAGAATCTTTTTACGGCAATTTCACTGTGAATCAGTAGCATTATTTTGGGTGGCTTAGAAGGGGAAGGTGCTCAGGGTGCCGTGCATTCGCCGGTTTACTTTGAGATTGTGAATGAAAGTGCGCTTTGCACGGGGACATCACCATTCATGTAGGGTTGGTGGGTGTTAGAATTAAGCGAGACGACCAACTCATATGCACCAGGAAGGATTGGGCCCAATGAGAAGGCCGTATCATATAAGCGCCCAAGCTTGAGGCCGTTTAGATAGATGTGGGCGTGACCATGATTTGGGACATGGGGGGCGTCATTCTCCGCCCGAACAAAAGTAAAGTTCTCAACCGCGATGGAGATTTCACCGCCGTCAGCGCTAAACCCGCTCAATGCAGTGAGCGTGATTGTCGGATTTTGCTCCGACTGGACGCCGTTGCTCATGTCGTGGTTCATACCTGTCTCGCGGCCTACATTGAGAACGCGAGCCGTTACCTCCGGTGCATCAGCAAATTCGAGGGTTAGGGGCAGGGATGCGCCTTCCGCAATGGCGCTATTGGTCCCCATAACCATCACATGTGCCCCGTCCATAGCGAATATTCCATTGCTGTTCGCGGGGATCACAAGTGGTGTGTCACCGTAGCCAGGGTTCATAAAGTGAACCATATTCGCGGATGCCGAATGCAGTCCTGTCACTGTTTTGGCTGGACCGTCGTTTTGGAGTTCAAAGGTCACCATAAAGCGGGTATTATCGTCGTTTAGAGGGATGCCTCGGGCGTTTAAAACCGTTACATCTGTATTTCGGTCAGTGCCGAGTATGAAAGCGCCGGAGACGATGATGGCGAGAAGCGCCAAACCTAATACTCGTTTGTTCATCGGCTTGCCTCTTTGGTAAAATTCATGTGTAAGCTAACGATATGCAGCCTGAGTTAAACCCCCGTTTTTATATTCTTTTGGCCTGTGCTGCGTTAGTGGCTGGATCAGCCAATGCTCATGCATCGGAGCAGGGGCTTGTCTTGTTGCTGCCCACAGACGCATATGCGGCTGCCGGAACGTTAACCGTGATTGCATCGATTGTTCTTGTCACCTGCCTGCCGCGCCAATTGCTATCGAAGCTGTTTTGCGGCGTGTCGTTGGGCATCGAGAGGGCGGGGTGGGCGATCACCGCGAGTAGACTGACATCTGTTGGGGCGACTTTGTTTTTGTTGCTGCTCATCTTGATTGGCCTTCTGGGCCCAACGGATCCACAAAGCAATTTACTCCCGTTAACGATCTGGACTGTTTGGTGGGCCGGTGTGTTCGTTACGCAAGGGTTGGTGTTCGATATCTGGAGGTGGGTTAACCCTTGGACAGGCATCGCCAGTGTTTTCGGATTGGGAGAGGACCCCGTTCTTAAGCTGCCAGACCGGTTGGCAGCGTGGCCCGCAGTGGTGGTGTTGATACTATTTCAACTGTTCCTACTCGCGGATGTTGCACCGAGTGATCCGCAACGGCTGGGGTATATCGTGCTGGGTTACTGGGCGATTTCCCTAATTGGGATTGAGGTGTTCGGACGGCGGGTTTGGTTGGAGCGCGTGGAGTGTTTCACCGTCATGTTCCGCCTCATTGGGTCGTTGCGACCTTACCAAGCTGGCGATCAGTTGCGCATAGGGTTTCCGGGATGGGCCGCCCTGAAGGATATTCCTTTGGAGCTGAGCCGCGCTGTCTTTTGTCTTGTTATCCTCACCGGAGGTAGCTTTGACGGTGTGAATGAGACGTTCTGGTGGTTGGCGAAACTTGGCATTAATCCGCTTGAGTTCCCGGGACGATCTGCCGTTGTGTGGTCATCGACGGTAGGATTGATTGGCGCGACCATATTGCTGTTTATGCTGTTTGGCATGTCGATTTGGATTGGCCTCAAGATCGTCCATAGACGCAGTCAGTCCGATGCCATCCCATTAAGTCATGCGTTTCGGATGTTCGCTGTGACGTTGCTGCCAATTGGGTTGGGTTACCATTTCGCGCACTACTTGGTGACCTTCATGGTTCAAATAAAGGTCACGCTTTCGACCGCCTCTGACCCGTTTGTGCAGGGGTGGAACCTGTTTGGTCTAGGGGCAGTCAAAGCGACAGTTGGGTTTCTGAGCCTGCCAGAAACGGTGAAAACAATATGGTTAACCCAAGCGGGTGTTGTTGTGTTTTCACATGTCGTATCGATTCTTATGGCGCACCACATAGCCCATAAGCTATGTCGTCAGCCCAAAGATGTAGTACTCGTTCAGGTCGGCCTAACAGGTCTTATGATCGCGTATACGATTTTCGGGCTGTGGTTGCTGGCAAGCCCAAGAGGGGCATGAGGACGAAAAAGCAGTAGAAATTTCATTCGCATACACATAATTGTTCTTGCGAAGAGCTGTGCGAACAATACCGCATCACTACATGGAGTACGAATATGACTAACGATCTTAAGAATTCGACGAAAATTAGCCGTCGTTCTACGCTGCTTGGATTGGGCGCAGGTGTAGGGGCGTTTGCTACAGCAGGTGCGCTGCCGGGATCCATGGGGTTTGCGCAAACGCAAAGCTCCGCCCCTATTAAGATCGGGTTTCAGAAACACGCGACGGGTATCGGGGCTGCATATGGCCGTTGGTATGACGCAACAACAGCCGCCGCAGTAAAACGCATCAATGACAACGGCGGCATCAATGGTCGGCCCGTTGAAGTTGTCACGGAAGATGACGGCACAGACCCCAGTCGCGGCGCGGAAGTGCTGGAGAAATTTGCCAATCAGCATGAAGTAGACGTCGCATTCGGGACTTTGTTCAGTCACGTTGTAATAGGCTCGGCTCCACGTGCAGGCGAATTGAAGCTGCCGTATTTTGTTGTCTCCGAAGGTCACCACGTCGCCAGCGGCATGTTGAACCGGTATACCCTACAGCCGGGCATTACGGATGTGAAAAGTCAGGTGCAATCTATGGCGCCGTTTGTAGCGAATAACCTGGGTAAGAAGGTCACCATGATTTTCCCTGACTTCGCGTTCGGCCACGACCACCGCGATTTCTTCACCAAAGCGATTGAGGCGCAAGGTGGCGAAGTGGTCGCTCATATCGCCATCCCACCTACCGAGACAACGTTCACCCGCTACTTCCCACAAATCCCGCGCGAGACAGAGGTTATCTATCACGTGATGGTTGGTCCGGCAGTTTTGACCTTCGTGAAGGAGCTTGGTGAGTTCTTCGGCCCGAACCGTCCTGAAATATTTGGCTTCATCGACAGCCTCGAGGCGGTTGATATCAATAGCACCGGTTTGGAGTTTCTTGAGGGTACGTATTTCTGGGAGGGCATGCCGCGCCACGCGCAGGACAACCAGGCGGACTTTGAAAAGAACTACCGCGCCGCTGTTGGCGTTGATGATCGCGGCGCGTCGCTTGATGATCCGGCTGATGTTTCAACCTACGCACATATGTTTGGTTGCTGGGAAACTTTGAACATCATCAAGGCCGGTATGGAGACTGCAGATTATCAAGGGCCGCAAGATCGCGCCAAGCTCATCGAGGCTGTTGAGGCCATGACCGATATGCCTGCATCTGAGGATCATCCGCAGGGTGCGAAGCGCTTCAACGGAAAAACGCACCAAACCTTTGGTTGCCAGTACATATCAAAGGTCACGGATGGGAAATTGGCAGTTGAGCACACCACGTCGATCGAAGACGGCATGTACGAAGACGAAGTCGATTACACAACGCAGTCCTTCTAAATCCTGATAGGATATGGTCTGACTGGGCGTTGCTCGGTCAGACCATATGAGAAGTAGGGATAGCAAAATGGATTTTGGCCCGCATCTGATGCTCGCCACCCTAGAGGGTGCGGTCATCGCAGCCATACTTGTGCTTACGGCCATGGGTCTGAGCATTGTTTTCGGCGTTATGCGCGTTGTGAACGTGGCACACGGCGAATTCTTCATGCTGGGCGCTGTAATGGCGTGGTTCGTGACCTCGTTGATTGGGGGGCATCCCGCATTAGGCTTCGCAGCGGCCGTGATTGTGGCACCTTTGGTGGTGGGGGCCTTGGCGGCATCGGCGGACTGGCTGATCTTGAAACGGATCAACTACGACCCTGACCGCACGATTGTGGGCACCATTGGCATGCTGTTTGTGATCCAGCAAACAACACTGATGACGTTCGGCCCCGAGGCCCGTCCGGTGGAGGCCCCTTTCAATCATCGCCTGTCATTGCCATGGTTCGAATTTGGCGAAAATGGTTTTGCGATGGTCTGGCCGTGGGGTTTGAGCATAACCAGCTACAAGTTGTTTGTGATCTTTGCCGCGATTGTTGTTCTCATTGCGTTGTGGCTGTTCCTGACCCGAACCAAGATCGGCCTGATCATGCGAGCCACCCAGCAAGATAGCGAAACCGCGCAGGCGTTCGGAGTGCCGGTTGGGTTGGTTTATTCATGCGTCTTTGGGTTGGGTGCCGCACTTGCCGCACTTGGTGCGGTTCTGGTCGTACCTATTCAGCAGGCGCATTACTTGATGGGCGCTGACCCGTTGTTGCTGGCCTTTATCGTGGTGATTATTGGCGGCTTGGGAAGTCTGCCGGGCACCGTGGTCGCGGCTGTTTTAATCGGGATGAGCGACGGGATAATCTCGGTCTTTTTCTCCCCCACATTGGCCAAAATCATCGCGACGCTTGTTGTGGCCATGGTGCTGGTATTCCGCCCACAAGGACTGATGGGGAGGAAAGGAGCATGACGCTTTCCCGTAAGCCGGTTGCGCTTCATCTTGGTGTACTTGCGATCTTGTTTGCGCTGTTCTTCGTCCTCCCGATTTACCACGTGGGTGCGCTTTCGCGGATCATGGTGTTGGCGATCTACGCGATGGGGTTCAATCTTTTGTTTGGCTACACGGGGCTTCTGAGCCTCGGGCATGCGATGTTTTTTGCCGCCGGCATGTATGGCTTTGGGCTTGTCATTAAATTGTTCGGCGCACCCGTGCCGCTGGCGTTTGTAAGCGCGATCGTTTCTGCGGGGCTCCTTGGGCTTGTCGTCGGATTTTTGGCACTACGCACCGCTGGTGTCGCGTTCATGATCGTGACGTTGATGTTCGCGCAAACCACATATTTGGTCGTGCTCTATTTTGGCGAATACACGCGCGGCGACGAAGGCTTCGTCTTGCAACAGGCGGATCGATTGTTGTTTGGGTTTGATGTCACCTCGGAGGCAGGGCGCTACTTCACCGCATTTGCCTTATTCGCAGCTTGCTTTTTGGCATTGGCTCGCTTGGTCCAAACCCCGTTCGGGAAGCGTTTGGTTGCCATCCGTGAGAACGAAGAGCGCGCGCAAATGTTGGGGTATGATGTTGGGCGATACAAACTTCAGGCGCTCATTATTTCCGCGATAGTGTCTGGCATTGCGGGCGCAAGCTACGCTTTGTTGTTCGGGTATGTTGGAGCGACGTTTGCTTCTGTTCAATACTCGATCCTTCCCCTGTTGTGGGTTTTGTTGGGCGGCGCTGGCACAACGATTGGCCCATTGATTGGCGTATTCTTCATGTTCTACCTGATTGATGCGTCCAGCGCGTACACCAACGCTTACATGTTGATTGCTGGTGTGGTCCTAATCGTTCTGACGGTCTTCGCGCCTAGGGGTTTGGCTGGGGTTCTGCGCTCGAAGGTGATGCCATGGTTGCCGTAAATATCCTTGAAACGAAGGGGCTGACCAAGATCTATAGTGGCTTGGTTGCGAACACGGACGTCGACTTCACCCTCGCACGAGGCAAGGTCACCGCTTTGATCGGGCCAAATGGTGCGGGCAAAAGTACGCTCGTTGGTATGATCAGTGGCCGGACCGAAGCCACCCGTGGGCAGGTGTTCTTTGAGGGGCAGGATATATCTGCGTTGCCTGCACATAAACGTATTCAGCTTGGGCTGGCTTATACGTTCCAAATCACCTCGATTTTTCGCGGTCTCAGTGTCTATGAGAATGTAGCCCTTGCGGGAGGCCGAACGTTAGCGGCGAAGCCTGAGATGCTTGATAACAAGGTTCGCGAAGTCTTAGAGCGTGTAGGCATTGCGGATCGCTCGCAGCAGATCGCGGGCGACCTGAGCTATGGGCATCAACGCATTTTGGAAATCGCAATGGGTCTGGCGCAAGATCCAAAAGTCTTCATCCTTGATGAACCGACACAAGGCTTGGCGGAGACGGAAGTGGCGGACTTCATTGAGTTGATCGGGTCGCTTGCAGGCCAGACCACAATTCTTTTGATCGAACATAATATGAAAGTTGTCCAAGAGACTGCCGACTACATCACGGTTCTCGACCAAGGGATGGTTCTTGCCGAAGGAACCCCTGACGATATCCACAATAATCCCGCCGTTCAGGCTGCATATCTTGGGACTGATATTGATGCTTGAAGTCAAAAACCTACACGCAGGCTATGGGCCGGTTAAAGTTCTATTTGGCTTATCGTTATCGGTGCAGCGGGGTGAGATTTTATGCCTACTGGGGCGCAACGGAGCCGGTAAGACCACAACGATGAAATCCATCATGGGGTTACTGCCCGCAACCGAAGGATCGGTGGAGCTGGACGGTGAGAACTTAAGCGCACTTCCCGCGCATATGGTTCCCAAACGTGGGGTTGGCTATATTCCGCAAGGGCGCAGGTTGTTTGCTGAATTTACCGTGGCCGAAAACATCGAGATGGGCTTGATTGCGGGGGGACAAGGTGGCGATACGCGCGCGTGGGTGCTCGATCTATTCCCCCGTTTGCGCGAACGCCTTGATCAACGGGCACACACTCTGTCTGGAGGCGAGCAGCAGATGCTTGCGACGGCACGCGCGCTTAGCCTTCGGCCCAAGGTGTTGTTGCTGGATGAGCCAACCGAAGGGTTGCAGCCCTCCATGATCGAGCACATTCGCCAGATAATTGTTAAGATGAAGGCTGAAGGGTTTGCGATTGTCCTTGTTGAGCAACGGGTCGACGCCGTGCTGTCGATTGCCGACAGGGTGACTTTCATTGAGGGCGGAAAAGATATGGAAACAACGACTGCCGCCGCCCTGCGAGAAAATCCTGCAAAGCTAAGCCGGTATCTAGGCGTGTAGCCGCCCTACGACATTTTTCGTAACAGCTTTAGAAAGGTCGTCTGCTCTTTTGCACTTAATGGAGCGAGCGTCTTTTCGGTGATGTGCAGGCCAGCCTGCTTGAGATCATTCACAAAAGCTGCACCCTTTTCAGACAGCGTAATAATAGATCGGCGTTTGTCCACTAGGTCCGGAGTTGACTGTATTAAACCCTTCGCTCTTAGCCGATCAACAACACCTTTGATGGTGGCAACATCCATCGCGGCAAGGCGCCCCAAGTGGTTTTGGGATGCGCGTCCAACCTCTGCCAGACGTATGAGTGTACTGAACTGTGTAGGAGTTAGTTTTCCAACGATATTCGATTGAAAAATTGCTGCATGGCGCTGACTTGCTATGCGCAACATGAAGCCAACCTGCTCTTCTAGGCTGTAGTCGATATCTTCGGAGGTCGTAGTGTCTGTAGCCATGGAAAGTGTGTATATTGCTTGCCCTTACAGCACAATATCGACCCGATCCTCCCAACCCAACGATTGGGAGCATTAAGTCACCGCAGGCCATCTTCTGTCTTTGCCTTTATGGCGGCGCGCACACGTGCAGGTGTTGCCGGAACCTTCAAGATGCGCACACCAATGGCGTTGTGGATCGCGTTTAGAATAGACGGAGCGGTCGGGACCAAAACATGTTCGCCTAATCCTTTGGCACCATACGGGCCATGGGCATCGGGTTCTTCGATGATCAATGTCTCGATAGGGGGGATGTCCCCAATCGTTGGGATCAAATAATCATGCAAATTCTCGGTGCGCCCGGGAATGTATTCTTCCATCAGCGCCATTCCAATACCCTGTGCAATGCCGCCGTGAACCTGGCCCTCAACCAACATCGGATTGATGGCCTTGCCAACATCATGAGCCGCTACAAATTTGATCGGCTTGACGGTGCCAAGCTCCATGTCCACTTCGACAACAACCAAATGTGCGGCATAACCGAATTGGGCGTAAGGTTCGCCCTGACCGGTTTCATCAAGTGGTTTTGTCGGCGGATCATAGGTTTCTTCGGCGCGGAAAATGAACGCGTCTGCATCGGAGGATAGACCGCTCAATGCCAGCTCATGGGTGCTGCTCTTATCGGTTGCGCGAACCGTCCCGTCATCAAAGCTCAGTTCTGCATCACCGTCAGCATTCACACGTTCTAAAATAGAGGCTCTCAAAGCCTCACCGGATAGACGTGCCGCGTTGCCTGATACGTAAGTTTGACGCGAAGCAGAGGTTTTACCTGCATCGGGGGTGACATCTGTATCCGGCCCCACAAGTGTGACTGCGCTGACGGGGACGCCCAAGGCCGTTGCAAAGATCTGTGTGATGACTGTGTTGGCCCCTTGGCCAATATCCGTGGCCCCTTGGTGTAGCAGGATCGTGCCGTCCGCAAGAATGCCGGATTTGATCGTCGAAGGATTGGGTTGAGATGTATTGCCGGATCCGTACCAGCCGCCGGCAAGCCCAACCCCGCGCTTGCGGGTTGTCTGCGTGGCGTTAAAGTCGGCGGCGGCTTGCCTTTCGCTGTTCCATGCGGGACGCAGCGCCTCGAAGCAGGACGTGATACCGACACCTTGGGTGAAAACCTGTCCACAAACCGTGGGTGCGTTGTTTTGCAACGCATTGGTGATCCGGAAATCGAGCGGGTCGATACCTAGCTTTGCGGCCAGCTCGTCGAATAGACATTCCTGCGCAATCGCTGATTGGGGCACGCCGAACCCTCGGAATGCACCAGCAGGTGGGTTGTTGGTGTGAATGCCTCTGGATTCCGCGCGGTAATCCGCGATGTTATACGGACCAGATGCATGTATTGGGACGCGGGTGGCCACCGTTGGACCCCAGCTGGCATAGGCACCTGTGTCGAACTCTCCATAGAAGTTAAACCCGTTGATCTTACCTTCTTTGGTCGCCCCTATCTTTAGGTGAATGTCTGATGGATGACGTTTCGTAGAGCTTTGCATCGACTCCGTGCGTGTGTAATTCAGCCGTACAGGTTGGCCTGTTTTTATTGCTGCGAGCGCCAAGTATGGCTGAACCGAGATGTCGAGCTTTGCCCCAAACCCACCGCCGACCGCGGTGGGAATAATCCGAATTTGGTCGCGGTCCATGCCTAGAATTTCTTCAAGCGCATCTAGATCCATAACAGGCGCTTGAGTGCATGCGTGGATTTCAACACGCCCGTTTACGAGCTGGGCAAACCCCGCTTCAGGTTCAATATATGCATGTTCAACAAACCCACTTTGGAAATGCCCCTCAACGATGACGTCCGCCTTGGCAAGCGCGGTTTCAGGGTCGCCGCAAGCCACGAAACCACCACACATGACATTGTCGGGGCGGCCTTCATGGAGTTGGTCCGCGTCGGGAGACTGGGCCGAGGTGATATTCGTCACAGCAGGAAGTTCGATCCAACTGACAGGGAAATTCGCAGGATTAAAGGCCTGAACGGCTGCAGGCGTGCCTATGATTGCGGCGACGGCTTCACCGCGAAAGCGTACCTCGTTTTCTGCAAATACGGGTTGGTCGACAAACTGGGGGATAACGCCAAACAGGTTACGGCCTTTGATGTCTGCGGCGGTGAGAACGGCCTCAAGCCCATCCTGCGCAGTAATGAATGTATCTGTGTCACCAAGCTCAAAACGAGCGCGCGCAAAGGGTGACCGAATGACGAAAATCTCGAGTGTGCCAGCAGGAGCGACATCATCGCCAAAAGCTTGTGCCCCTGATACCTTACTCAACGCGTCTACATGCCGGATAGGGTCACCAACGTTGCCCTGTGCATTTCGTGCGACCGCTGGCGCGGCCATCACGGCATCAATGATTTTGCGGTATCCAGTGCAGCGACACAGCACCCCACCAAGGGCATCTTGCACGTCTCTTTCGCTGGGTGTGGGATTCTTGCGTAGCAAGGCAACCGCAGAGACCATCATGCCGGGAGTGCAAATTCCACATTGCGCGGCACCCATATCTTGAAATCGTTCGGCCAGTTCCTGTGTGGTGCTGTCGGTCGTGTACAGACCAGCCAACGTCTCGACGCGGCGCCCCTCCACCTGTTGAGCAGGGGTCAGGCATGCGCAAACGGGAGCGCCATCGATCAAAACGGTGCAGGCACCGCAATCGCCAGCATTACAGCCTACCTTCACATCGCGCGCGCCAAGGTCTTCACGCAGCACCTGCGACAAACGCTTACCAGCGGTGGGGGTTATCTGGACCAACCGACCATCAAGTTTGAATGTCGTAGGACTCGTGTTGTTGGTCATGCACAGGCCCTTCGAATGGCGCGTTCACACTGGGTTGCGACGACATCAAGGCGATATGCCCGACTGCCACGAACATCAGTTATAGGTGATAAACGGGATAGATGGTCTGCGGCTACCTTAACCTCCTCCGCGCGTTTGCCGATCACATCCTTTTCGAGCTGGGGCAAACGCATCGCCACGGGTGAGCAAGAGCCAACTGAAATCCGTGCATCGGTTATCAGGCCGCTCGCATCGCATGTGATAACCGCAGCAACCATGGAGATTGAGATTACAAGATATTTGCGGCTGCCCAGTTTTTCAAAGGCTGACCTTGCCTCATCCGCGATTGGGGGAATGACAACGGCTGTGATCAATTCATCTGATGCGAGGGCCGTTTGACGTGAGCCTTTAATGAAGTCTGAAAGGGGCAATACACGGCAACCGCGCTCGGCGCTGCAAAGCTCAACTTGTGCATTCAATGCCATAAGAGGCGGGACGCCATCAGCTGCGGGGGAGGCGTTGCAGATATTGCCGGCAATCGTTGCGGCGTTTTGTATTTGTACGCTACCCACCGTTTGTGCGGCTTGTTTCAGCGCATCAAACGCGGGGGGTAAGTTCGTTTTGATAACATCGGCCCATGTTGTGGCCGCGCCAATTCGGAGTGAATTTTGGTCTAGTGAAATCCCCGCAAACCCCGCGATACATTTTACATCAAGATAGGACTCGGGCTGTTCGCCCTGCCTCAATGCAGGGTAAATGTCGGTGCCACCCGCGATAATTTTGCTCGTGCCACTAGCTACAATATCGAGGGCCGAGGCTAAATCAGTGGGTTTGTGGTATGTCACCTGGATCCTTGTTTTATGCAGTGTTTACATGCAAGTGCTATTGATGGGTCGGTGTGTTTGTCAACAAAAGAACATTCGGGACAATGCTGAGCGCGGTGCAAGCGGGTGTCGTTTGGCCGACGCTTTCAAAGGAGCGGTGCCAGATCATGCCTCCGCGGATACCTGAGGTATAGAAGGTCGCGTACCCCTACCATTTAGCGCAGTGAGAGCCCCAAAAATTGTAAAAACCGCCCCTTGGAGGGGGCGGTTAATTTTCCGAACAGAGAAATCAGATTGTTATAGCGCGTAAGTGCCGCGTGGTGGGTAATCGTGCTCCAGCGCGTAAGGCACCTTGCTCAGTAGGTTGCCAAGGTCGGGGCGTGCCCACGGCATGTTGGAAATATCAGCAAGATAGAGCGACCCATCTGGTTTGATCCAGAACAGGCCGGGCTCGGTGAAGAATTCAGCTTCAACGTCTTTGAACGCTTTGGAGACCCACAAGCCCCAGTCTTTTGCTTGCTCTAGGGTCAAGCCGTAAGCCACGCGTATATTGCCGAGGTCCCATTCTTCAGCGGCTTTTGTCGCCAATGCTTCGTCGTTCATCGAGGCGATGACAACATTGAAGCCTGCTGCCTCAAAATCTGACAAAAGTGCAGACAATCCGCCGAGGTAACCCTTGCAGACCGGGCAATGGTAGCCGCGGTAGAACAAGACCATTGTGAAGTTTTTTGGCGTCTCATCCGCAAGGTCGAACGACCCACCACCGACGAGTGGCAATTTGAGTGCGGGGGCTGGTGCCGCAGGCATCAATTTTTGGCTCATGATGATCGTTCCTTACATAAGTGATCCGAGATTTGCCGCCAGGATACTGGTGCAGTGCAATGACTTGAAATCAGTTCTAATCATGGCCCGTATCAGAAACGGTTCTATTTGGTCTCGCGCGCATAAATGCGTTCAGCAATGCAGAAATACATATCCAAATTGTCGGCTATGACCTGCTCGACATCGGGTGCCACACGGAGGTTTAAAACATGCTTACGCCAGCCGTAATGCATTAGCCCGCCGTGGATTTGCCATGCGGGCTCTAACTCGGCCGCTCCGACGTAGGCCTCGTCCGGTAGACCCAACTCGACGCGGTGCTCGCGAACGAGTTGCTTCAAGATTAGCTCTTCCACGAGGTGGTTGTACCACTGATTGATGTCGGCGTCGCGAAGTCCTGCATAGTAGGACAGGCGCAGGGGGATAGGGGTGAATGCTACGTCTACATATTCGCGGTAAAACGCTTCAAAGCGATCCCGTGTTGTTTGTGATCGGTCTTTTAGTTTTGCATCCCAATCTGCATTCCAGCGCTCTAGATACACAGTTCGGTAAACTGCCTCTATTAGATCGTTCTTTGTGGGGAAATACCGGTACAGAAGTGGTTGTGTGATCCCTGCACGTTTTGCGATCTCGCGGGTGCTGCCTCCAAACCCGACCTCTGAGAAATGCTCAGATGCGGCGGAGACAATGTCCCTTGCGCGCTTGCGCGACGCTTCACGCATGGGTCTAGGGTCCGCTGCGCGAAGCGAAAGTTGTTCAACCTGATTGCTAGACTCGGTCATGGTGTCGCTTTTTAAGCTTCGAATTTCTTGTATCTTAGCCGACTTCGCATATTGTCTACAGAGAAATATTATCGTTCGATAAATTTATAGAGAGAAATGTCTAAAATATGAAGCCAAAGCTTAAATTATGGGGCCGCGCAACCTCTTACAACGTCCAGAAAGTGGCGTGGATCGTTGAGGAACTGGGTCTTGAGTGCTCAAGAATGGATGCGGGCGGGGCTTTTGGTGGCTTGGATGATCCCGAGTACATCGCGATGAACCCCAATAAGCGGGTGCCGACATTGGTAGATGGTGATCAGGTGCTTTGGGAATCCAACGCAATTTGTAGGTACTTGGCGCGAGCTTATGACGCCCAAAGTGCCCTGGCCCATGAGACGTTGATCGCCGATGCACAAGCGGACATGTGGATGGAGTGGTTTCAGAACAACGTCTACACCAACTCTATCGCACTGTTTCACCAAACCGTTAAGCTGCCGCCCAGCCAACGCTCGGCTAGCACGCGCGAGGCCGTGCTCGATGGATTAACAAACGCGTTACGAATTTTCGATGCGGCACTTAGTGGGCGTAAATTTATCCTCGGGGATCAGCTGTCGCTTGGAGATATCCCCACTGGCTCGTTTTTGTATCGCTACTTCACACTGGAGATTGAGCGCCCACCACTACCCAACCTTGAACGCTATTACGACGAGTTGAAAACTCGGCAAGCCTACAAAGATGCAGTGATGGTGGACTATAGTTCGTTGCGTGGATTGGATTAACGGAAGGCTACGGCGCTTCCGTCATTCCCAAGAAATCCATAATCGCCAAGGAGAACGCCTTGGGTTGATTAACGTTAACAATGTGCCCCGCGTCTGGGATCACCGTGAACTCGCTGTTCTTAGCCTTAGCGTCCATTTCGCGCATGGTGTCAGGGGCGGCGCCTTTGTCTTCGGAACCGGCGACAAATAAGATAGGCACATCTAAGCCACCAAGATCTTTGAGGAAATCGAGGTCTTTCAGGGCCATTGCGCAGCCATGATACCCGTCGTCGGTTGTTTTCAAGAACTCCGTCTTCATTGTCGCTACGGCATCTGGGTTCGCTTCCTTGAAGGCAGGCGTTAACCAATTGCCAAGCGATCCGTCCCAGAGGGCTGCGACACCCTTTTCTTTGATGACGGCCACTCGGTCGTCCCAACTTTGGCGGAAGGGGGCGGGGGAATCGGCACGTGCCGCTGTGCACACGATACGCTCAATGCGTTCTGGCGAATGAATACCCATTCCTAGGGCGGTCATACTGCCAAGCGAGCAACCCATCACGCTTACTTTCTCAACTCCGTTTCGGTCCAATACTCCAAAAGCATCTGCGATCAGGTCATCGAAGCTATAGGGGCTAGGCGGCGTCGCACTTTGGCCGTGCCCGCGAGTATCAATTTGAATCACCTTGTAGAACTTTTCCAACATCGCAAGCTGTGGTGACCACATCTGGGTGGTTGTCCCCAGCGAGTTCAGCAGCAAAAGCGCCGGCCCATCAGCCTTGCCGGATATTTTGGTGAAAGGTTCGTAGTTGCTCATGTTCTCTCCAGATTTTTGAGTGGGCTGACGTAAGATTTCTCGATCATTGGCATCACGTCCTGCGCAAGGCGGAGCATTGTTGCTTTGGTCATATTCGGGTCGGTTCCAATTGGGTCGACGATGTTAAGAGCGCCAAATTCACCAACGGCTTCACGCAATTCCAAGATCTCCTCGGCCACTTTGTTGGCAGAGCCTGCGATGACGACCCGATTAAGGTGTGCATCAACATCGGAATCGATCAATCCATGCTGGGCGTGCCGCGCGAAGTGGCGACGATAGGGACTGTTAGCCCCATAGGCGTATTCATTCAATGTCGCGTCATCGTCATGCACTATGATCAAGCGATTTACCTGCCACTGTGAAGGCTGAGCCCGACGAACAGCAGATGTCGCGCCATTGACGATCGCAGGCCAAACCCTTGCGACATCCTTGTCGGATAACCAACTTGGGGTCATGGGCGAATAGCCGCGCGCCGCCGCGAGACGCGCTTCACTTGAGGCTCCGGTTACGGGTAATCCGATGATTTCGGGGCGCGGCGGCTTCATCGGGAAATGGGATACTGGGATGAGTTGTTCGACGCGCGGGTCATAGGAGAAGAGTGTTTCAAACGCCTGCGCTCGGGTCTTTGATTTGGTGTCGGAGGTGGCGCTAGACATCTGGATGCCAAGGGACAATTGTGCCCCTAGTTTATCGCTGACAAGACGGACGGCCTCTTCAATTTCGCTGGGGCTAAGCGGGCCAAATGCAGCGGCATCCAACGCAATTTTCATCGTGCTGGCCGGTTTGCGTTCCGGCGCGGCGAAGTATTCAGGTGAAGTTTCAGGAAAATAGGCCAGATGGAAGTTCAAACGATCCGCGAGTGCTAGATGTTCATGCGTTCTGAACTGGGAGTCCCCGTTCGGCATTCCGATATAACCAAGTTTCATAGAGCCCTCCCAAGCGCGGCGCAGGGTCTCAACGAAAAACACTGCCCTCTAAAGTTAGAGGCAGTGAGGCAGTCAATAAAAACAACAAAAGATGCGGAGGGCTATCAACTTTGTTGAGAGGCCTGCCAAGATCAAGCTGGCGGCCCGACTAATGTCAGGCCGCCAGAGCGGTGATTACTTCAGGTCGTAAACGACAGGCCACTTGTGACCAACCGCGGTGGCTGCATCAAGATAACCCTGCATAACCTCTAGTGCGGGCTCACCACGAGAAATGGATTCTGCCATTTGCTGACGTGGGAAATCTGCGAGGCTTGAGGCCCATTCAGCGCGAACTTCTTCAGGAAGTGTTCTGAGTGTAGCGCCGTTTTCTTTCAGAGCGTTCAGGCCGAAGGCTTGCACCTGGTCCATTTTAGCACCGTTTGCGGCTTCCCATTCTGCGCCCACTTCAAGGATGATCTTGCGGACGTCTTCAGGAAGGGATGCGAGCTTTTTCTCGTTCATTGTCATCATGATGACTGGCATCGCGCCAAACCCGATCAAGGTATAATAGGGTGCAGGCTCGTAGAATTTGAAGCCGTTATAGGCTGATGGAACCATCAACCAGCCAGTGTAGACGCCAGTTTGCAAGGCAAGGTAGCCCTCTGGCAGGGTTGATTGCACAGGAATTGCATCTACGTATTCCAGCCAAGGCAAGTTCGGGCCAGCGCCGCCGATTTTAATACCCTTGAGATCTTCTACAGTGTCCCACGGGTCCTTGGTGCCTAGGTGGTAGTTGTCCCAGACGCCCAATCCCAAGTTTACTTGGTCGAATTCTTCAACCATCACTTCGGACAGCCAAGGGTTTTCGTCATATACCATGCGCGCTGCAGTAATCGCGTCGGACGAGTCCTGCGGGCCGAATGCCATATAGTAAGGGAAGTTGTGTAGGAACATTTTGGATGGCTCGAAGCAGATGCAGAAGCCGCCAATGTCGAGAATACCCTGTTGAACAGACTCGAGGGTATCTGCAACGCCAGCGATCGCGCCACCGTAGGCTTCAATAAATTCGACTTCGTGCTCGGTCTCCTCAGCAACACGACGGTTCACCTCAACAGCGAAAAAATCGGACATTGTTGTCACGTAAGGGGCGGGGCCTTTCGGGTGTCCCGAGCCTATTCGTAACGTAAATGTGTCGGCGGCTGCGGGTACCGCAGTGGATAAAAGTGCGGCGATTGTGGGAATCACGGCAAAGTTAAGCGACAGTTTCATTAGTCCTCCCAACGGGCGTTTGCCCTTTATTTCTTGCAACAAATGATGCGCGCAAACGAAGTGCGGGCCCTTTGACACCACAACTCTAGTAAATATTTATCGATTGATAAATGTTTTATTGCGCGAAATACCGTGAAGCCTTACGCTATCAAGAAATTCGTCATCGAAAGGGATTTCATATGAGATTCGGAAATATGGTCGCAGCCGCTCGACTGATCCATATCTTGTCATCGGTCTGGGTCTTCATTCTGGCACTGGTCATCTTGATAGATGTGTTCGGCCGTGTTCTGTTCCTTGCGCCACTGCCTGGCACCAAGGAGATATTGCAGAACTCTGTAATTATGGTGACGTTCTTACAAATCCCTCTAGCCATCTTCTCGGGCTCTATGTTGCGAACGACGCTGCTAACGGAAGCGCTTCCTCCCTTTGCCCAACGCATCCTACGCACCCTGACATATGCACTTGGGCTTGGTTTGTTCGGAGCCATCGCATATGCCGCGCTACCCGAGGCCTTTGAGGCCATGCGTCTGAACGAGTACGAAGGCGAGGGATCGTTGCGTATCTACACATGGCCAATCCGCTTCTTGATGGTAGCCACATCGGCCTTCGCGGCTTTCGCTTATCTGTCGATGTTGATCGCAGATTGGTCTGGCACTCTAGGCCAAGACGAAACCCTCACCAATTCCTAATTCCACAGCCTGCATCTGAGCGGATCACTTACCGGAGCCCCAAATGACGACACTTATCTTCAGCTTTCTTGCCGTGCTCATGTTGCTGGTATTTCTCGGAGTACACGTCGCCGTCGCCCTCGGCGTGGCGAGTGCCTTTGGCGTCTACCTTATGTTGGGTAGCGTCGACATTGCACTCTCTGTGCTATCAGGCACCGCTTATGAAGCTTTGCGCAAAGACATCTTCATCGTCATTCCGCTGTTTGTCTTGATGGGGGAGTTCATCAGTCGATCGGGGGCCGCCAAGGATATATATACGATATGTAACCGCGCGTTCATGAAGGTGCCCGGCTGCTTGGCGGTTGCTACAGTTTCGGGAAACGCGATCTTCGCCGCGATCACCGGCGTCTCAATTGCGTCGGCGGCGACGTTCTCTCGCTTGGCCTACCCAGAGATGGTGGCGCTTGGGTATAAGAAGAGTTTTGCGTTGGGCGTCGTTGCGGGCAGCGCGTGCTTGGGGATGTTGATCCCACCGTCGATTCTGATGATCATCTGGGCGGTTCTCACCGAGATCTCAATCGGCGCGTTGTTCATTGCGGGCTTGGTTCCTGGTCTGTTGTTGTCGGGCTTTTTCGTCGCTTACTGCATCATCGGGGCAAAAATGTACCCTGAGATGGCACCGCAGTGCTCACCAGCTGACTTCGAGTCAGTGACACCGGCGCAGCGCCGCTCAGAGCTGATCAGCAGCCTGTCTATCATAGGCCTGATCATGGTGGTTATCGGCGGTATCTGGGGTGGATTCTTGACACCCACCGAAGCTGCTGGCTTTGGCGCAATCGGAGCCTTGACCGTGGGTCTCATCAAGGGGATGCGCCGCACCGATTTACTGGATGCGATCTTCCGCGCTGGTAAAACAACTGCACCGATCATGATCTTGTTGATTGCCGCACATATGTACTCTCGCTTTCTGGCGATGGGCGGCGCGGTGACTATTATCAACGGCTCTATCCTTTCAATCAGCGATAGCCCCCTCATCATTATGCTTATGCTGTTCACGATCTGGTTGATCTTGGGCATGTTCATCGACTCCACGTCGATCATCCTTCTGACCGTCCCAATCTTCGCACCAATCGCGGCCTCTATCGGTATTGATCAGCTGGCATTTGCGATCTTTGGGATTTTGGTCATCGAAGCGGGACTACTTACGCCGCCCTTTGGGTTACTGATATTTACCGTCAAAGCGGCGGTGCCCGACGACAGCGTCACGCTGGGAATGATCTTCCGTGGGGCAATCCCGTTTTGGATTATGATCCTGGCCGTTGCGATCTTGGTTGTTGTTTTCCCAGGTCTGGCCAACTGGCTACCGCAGAGCCTTTTGTAAACCTAGCCGTGATCTAACGCGTTTTCCAATTCCTCTTGGAGTGTATCCAAGAAGGCTTGGGCAGCGCGGTTTAGCGGGCGTGCTTTGTGTGAAACCCGCATGTATTCGACGTCCAAAGGTGGGTCAGACAGAGGAGTAAACTTCCGAGTGATCCCGTCGCGATCCGCACGGCCAAGAATGCTGGGTAGGATTGAAACCCATTCAGAATTAGCCACCATGTCCAACGTCCCCAACATGGCGTCCAGCTCCATCGTTTCGGCAACTTTGATACCGTTGAGCTGAAGATATTGCTCAATGCGCGGGCGACGTGAGTTGACCTTAGCCGGCAATACTATGCGTAAAGGAGGCAGGTTCTTTAGCCCGTTCTTCACATCGCCTAATATCTCGTTGCTGCTTGAGCAAACCAGACACTCACGGTCCTTGGCCATGCTGAATGTGTCCAGCCCGTGCTCACTTGAGTGAGCGGGCACGACAGCAAAATCCAGCAGGCCTTCTGCGACTTGTTCAGACAGATTCGCGGAATACGCTTCATGGATCGACACGCGCACGTGTTTGTATTCCTGTGCGAAGCGCAGCAAAGTTGCGCTGAGAATGGAGCCGGTAAAAGTAGGCATTAAGCCCACATCAATTTGACCCGAGACTGCGCCAGACAGTTCTTTCAACGTTTCTTCCGCGCGGGCCGCAGCATTCAGCGTTTCCAAAGCCATTTTGTAAAACGTGCGGCCAGCTTCAGTTGGCTCCGCTCCGGTAGAGCTGCGATTCAGCAAAGTGACACCGTAGCGTTCTTCCAACTGCCGAACATGCATGGACAGCCCAGATTGCGTAGCATTCACGCGAATGGCACCCGCTGAGAATGAACCTTCTTCATAGACGGCTACAAAAAATTTGAGCTGTTGAATTTTCAACATGTCTTGTCCGATCAACTTCTATTTGGAGCAAGGTATCAACTTTTATACTGGAAAGTACAGGGCGTTATTAACTGATCTGAATGCCAGCGAGATCATGTCTCTGGCCTTCAGATGGACGTCGACAACCTTCCCGACATCCAGCCATCAACTAATTAGATAGGCAGCATCAAAAACTATCAGTTTTGCTTTGATTTCGCTTGCTCCAAACTGAATTGGAAGCCGAGGAGTCACCATGAAGCTGTCATTTTTTACAATGCCGATCCACCCAGTTGGAAAACCTATCGTTCAAAGTTTGAATGAGGATCGCGAGGCATTTCTGCTGGCCGATAAGTTGGGTTTCGCTGAAGCCTATTGCGGTGAACACACCACTGATCAGGCCGAAATCATCACCTCCACGGTCGCGTTTCTTGCCAGCCTTGCCTATGAGACCAAGAACATTCGCCTTGGCACGGGTACTGTTAACATGCCGAACTCGCACCCAGCTCGGGTTGCGGCTGAGGTCGCGATGTTGGACCATATGCTCGAAGGCCGTTTGAATTTCGGCATCTCGCCTGGCGGCTTGATGTCAGACGCAGAGATCTTCGGAAACCTCAAGCGCGACCGCAACGCAATGTTCCTAGAAAGCATCAACATGGTGTTGGACATCTGGGCTGGCGAGGCACCCTACAATCTTAAGGGTGAATTCTGGGACATCTCTACCGAAAATACGATGATGCCAGAAATCGGACAAGGCGAAGTCATTAAGCCGTTTCAAGCGCCGCACCCGCCAATCATCGGCACAGCAGTTGCGCCATTCTCTAAAGGTGTGACCGCCATGGCGGCCCGTGGCTGGCAACCGATCACAGCGAACTTCTTGTTGCCTAAGTGGGCGGCAACCCATTGGCCAAACTATGCAGAGGGCTGCAAAGAGGGCGGCCTTATCGCGTCTTATGATGACTGGCGCGTGGCGAAGAACATTTGTGTGGCCAAGGATCAAGAAACTGCGCGTGCATATGCCCGCGATCCGGGCAGCCCTTATGTTTTGTACTACAGCCAACTGTACACCAAGCTGCGCAAGGGCGGCCGCTTGAACCTGTTCAAAGAAGACCAGAACATGCCGGATGATGATGTGACGCTGGAATACGTTTTGGACCGTCTGATTATCCATGGTGATCCTGAATCTGTGGCGGATCAAATCCTAGAATTCCGCGAAGCCACCGGTCCATTCAAACATTTGGTCTACGCTGGCCATGATTGGACGGACTACGATTTGGGCCGCGAAAGCATGATCTTGATGGCTGAAAAGGTCATGCCGATCCTGAACGAGGCGACCAAGGCAGAACCTGCTTACTCAGAATCGACATTGACCGAAGCCTAAACAAAAATACCGGGTCGCTGCGTTTTTACCGGACGCAGCGACCCGATCCTCAATTATCAGGATGTAACCATGACCAATTCCGCAAATGACGCCGCCTTCGATCCAAAGGCCTTCCGCCGGGCACTTGGCAACTTTGCGACAGGGGTGACAATCATCACCACGGTAGGTCCTGACGGGGAAAAGGTCGGCGTAACAGCCAGCAGCTTTAACTCGCTGTCTATGGACCCGCCGTTGGTTTTGTGGAGCAGCATGAAAGAGGCGCGTAGTTGCGTTGCTTTCGAGAATGCCTCGCACTTTGCGGTGAACATTCTGGCGTCTGATCAGATGGACATGTCGAACCATTTTGCGCGCCAGCAAGATGACAAATTCGCAGGATTTGACTGGGAAGAAGGCCTAGGCGGCGCTCCGATCTTCCCGAATTGCGCCGGTCGTTTTCAATGCGAGACTTATGACAAGCTAGATGGTGGCGACCACTGGATCTTCGTAGGTAAAGTGGTTGAGTTTGACGACTTCGGTCGTGCGCCATTGTGCTTCCATCAAGGGTCTTACTCGATGGTATTTAGCCATCCTGGGACTGGGTCAAAACAGACGATCGATGTCGACAATGTGCCAAGTGACGGGCGCATGGGAAACCACAAATTCTTCATGATGCTGCGCGCAATTCGTGCGTATCAAGATCGGTACCAACCAAAAGTGACCGCTCTGGATGTGAACCTAATCGAGTCGCGCAGCCTTCTGGTTTTGAGTGATATTTCAGGCCTGAACGAAGAACAGTTGTCTATCCATGTTAACACTCCGTTTCAGGAAGTGAATGAAGCCGTGGTGAACTTGTCCAATCGTGGCATGATCGTAAAGCAGGACGGTGTCTTGGCGCTGACACAAGCTGGCCAAGACAAAGCCGCTGAATGCTGGGAAGTTGCTAGCGCGCATGCGGATGACGCTTTCGGCGATTTTACGGACGATCAAATGAGCACATTTACGACTGTTTTGAAGGGGCTGCTCTAGCCCCTTCCTCCCCCCTCGCTCCAGCTAGTTCTGTAGTGCGGCGGCAACTTCGCGCACGCGCATAGCGTTGTCGTCTGCGAGGGATCCGTCTTTGTTCCAAAAAGAATTTTCGAACCCAACGCGCGCCTTGCCGCCGTGTTTTGCGGCTCGTGCTAGATTGTCGGTCTCATCGGTACCAAACGCGCAGAGCATCCAGTCAAACGTCATTCCATCAGCCTTGTCCAATTCGGCCAGATAGTCGCTCAACGCTGTTTGACCCTCGGAGCCATGTGCGTAGGTCCCTTGCACCAGTTGGATCAGATGAGACTTACCTGGAACCAACCCTTTATCTAGGGCGGACACAAAGCCCCGTACTTCGTCGGGAGAGTAAAGGATGTGCTGAATGTCGACTTTGGATGCGAGTGCCCATTCGTAAAATTCCTGCGCTTCACCCCAATCGGAGTCTTGGCGGACCATTTCGCGCACCGCGACAGACACATGCGCCGGAACCAGATCGCGCATCATCGCGCGCTGTTCGGCGCCGGTATATCGTTCCGCGGATTCTGAGGTGACCTGATGATACATATCAGGAGTGGCGTCGTGCAACTGATCAAGAATGGCGCGGTAATGCCCTGTATCGATCTCGTGTTTTCCGCCCGCGTCGCGAATATGCACATGGATGCCATCTGCGCCAGCGGCCTGACAGGCAATCGCAGTTTCAACCACCTCTACATCGGTGACAGGCAGGGCAGGATGATCAGATTTCGTGTGTCGCGCCCCGTTTGGTGCAACCATAATTTTGGGGAGTGGTTTCATTGATCTGGTCCAATCTGCGTCGAAATAGATGTCTGTCTTGCTAGCGATTTAGCGCTGCAGAAGCGGCGAGAGCAATCAATATGAAACCATAGGTAATATCCAAAAATCTGATGGGCGGCCTTGGGTAAAACCTCATAGCGGCTACAACGCTTTCTAATGCCTTGGGCTGTTTAACCTCTGCTACCGTGATGGCGCGCAAGCGCGCTTGTGCCTCGCATGAATGAAGACGCTTAGTTGCGTTTTCATGACCTCAGCTAGGCACCAAAGGGAGGGAAAAATGAAAACCAATCGCAAACACATGCTGGCTATGGCCGCAACATTCGCCGCTGCAGGAACCATGATTCCACAAGGCGTCTCAGCACAAGAAACCATCAATGTCACGGTTCTGTCTGGCTACACGGATCGGACGGCTTGGATCAAAAACCTCAAGGACTTCTGGATGCCAGAAGTGAACGCGCGGTTGGCTGAAACTGGGAACTACAAGCTGAACTATACCGAAGCCTTTGGCACTGTGGTTAAGCCACGCGGCGAGTTTGAGGGTGTTCAGCGTGGCATCGGCCAAGTTGGTCTCGTGGTTACCGCATTCCACACTGATAAGGTGCCATTATCCAGCGTTTCATACGTAACCCCATTCGTGAGCGTCGATCTTGGTGTCACGTCGCGCATCAATGACGAGCTCACATTCTCGATCCCTGAAATGCGCGAGGGGTGGGAGAAGTTCAACCTTGAGTTTCTAGGTCATATGGGGGCCATCAAATCTTACAACGTGCTGTCCACCGATCCAATTGACAACCTCGACGACTTTGAAGGTATCAAGGTCTCAGGCGCTGGATTGAACCTGCGTTGGCTTGAAGGGTTGGGGGCGACTGGCGTTCCAACGGCGTTACCAAATTTCTACCAAGAGGTTAGCAGCGGCGTGTCAGACGCTTTGGTCGGCTGGGCTGATGTAGTCGGCGCCTTTAAACTTTGCGAAGCCGCGCCACACTTCCTGTCGGCTGACATGGGCGCAGTTTCAAACTTCGCGCTGGTCGCGAACAAGCCGTGGTTCGAGGGGCTACCCGAAGAGGTCCAAAATGCCATCCGCGAAGTAACTCCGCTATACGGGGATCGCTTGGCCGAAGTGACAACTGCTGGCGATGCAAAAGGTCGTCAGGCTTGCGTAGATCAAGGCGGCACAATTCACGAGCTCTCTGCAGACCTACGTCAAGAATGGGCCGATACTTTGCCCAACATTGCGCAGGAATGGGCACAAGCAGCTGAAGGCAATGGCCTTCCAGGAACTCAAGTCCTGAAGGCATATATGGATTTGATGCGCGAAGCGGATCAACCCATCGCACGCCACTGGGACCGCAACTAAGACACTAAATATAAGGTTGCGCCATGACACTTCCGGACGCCCAAGCCCCACAGCCGCTACTTAGGCGTGCCGTTCAAAAACTAAGCTGGTGCCTTGGCATGGCGGTGACGTCGATGAACGCATTGGGGACGATGATTATCATTGTGATGATGGTGTTGATCTGTGCGGATGTCGTCGGGCGCAACCTTTTCGCGACATCCCTTCCGGGGGTGATCGAACTGGCGGAACTGGGCATAGTATCTTTGGTGTTTCTACAGATTGCAGACACGTTGCGATCTGGGAAGTTGATGCGCTCTGATGTCTTGATCAATACAATCGTGGCCAAGTATCCACGTGTAGGCGCTTTCATGAACCTGTGCTTCGATACCACTGGCGCGTTGCTGTTTTACTTTATCGCCAACGGCGCGTTCGAGCGCTTTTGGGACGCGTGGCGTGGCGGGTTCTATCTTGGAAACCAAGGATCATTCACCGCCCCAACATGGCCGATGGAGTTATGTGTCGCTATGGGGTCGGCGCTGATGTGCGTGCTGTTTATCACCCATGCGTTGGTTCATCTGGCTCGCCTGTTTGGAGTGCCCATGGTCACGGCCCAACCAGCGGAAGGATCCCAACAATGACCGGCCTAGAGATGGGGATTCTGTCGACAGGTTTGATCCTGCTTTTCGTCATTCTGGGCATGTATATCCCCGTCGTCCTGACCCTGATCTCCTTGGTTGGGGCGTGGATGATCACCAGCAATTTCGACATTGCGATCTTCTTACTGACCCAAAAATCTGTCGAGACCATTTCGAACCAAGAGTTTGCGGTGATCCCCCTGTTTGTCTTGATGGGATTGTTGGTTTCTGTATCCGACATCGCGCGTGAGACCTTTGGGGTGGCGAATTTTATATTCCGCAAAATTAGCGGCGGCCTTGGGGTCGCCACTATCGCGGCCAACGCTGTTTTCGCATCAATCACCGGAGTTAGTATCGCCTCTGCTGCGGTGTTCACCAAGGTCGCGGTCCCTGAAATGATCCGCTTCGGGTATCACCCGCGCCTCGCGGTGGGGATCGTTGCGGGTAGCTCGGTTTTGGGCATGCTGATACCCCCGAGTATCTTACTGATCGTCTATGCGTTCATTGCACAGGTGTCGGTTGGATCCCTATTTGTAGCCGCGATCATCCCGGGATTTATCTTGGCTGGTTTCTACGCGGTGTTCATTCTCGCCATCGGTAAATACCGACCCGAGTGGGTTGGGGCAGGGCATGCGGCCGCCCAAAGTGAAGCCGACGAACACATGACTGTTGGAACGGCCTTAAAGCTATTGGCCCCGATTGTTGGCCTCGTCATACTCGTTATCGGTGGCATCTACGGGGGGATATTTACTCCGACAGAGTCTGGTGCAGTGGGCGCCGCAGGTGCCTTGGTCTTAACCTTGGCCAAGCGCCGGATGACATGGGGCAAGTTCTGGAAAGTCGTCGTCGACACTGGCCATGTCACGGCGTCGATTTGTTTCATGATCATCGCTGCCAGCATGTATTCATCGATGCTAGGCCTGTCTGGGGTTCCAACCGAATTGCAAAATTGGGTTGTCTCGTCTGGGTTTAGTGTCGTGGCCCTGATCTGCGTCTATATTGCGATTGTAATCATCTTGGGAACATTGCTTGATTCCGTCTCGATCATCTTGATTGTGCTTCCCATCTTTATTCCGCTCTTGGAGTTCTTTCAGTTGGACCTCGTTTGGTTCGGTGTCTTGTCTATCATTGTCGTCGAGATCGGGTTGCTGACACCGCCATTGGGCATTGCGGTATTTGTGGTTAAGAGCTGCCTCCCAGATGATGAAATATCATTAAGAGACATATTCTTAGGGGCTATGCCCTTTGGTCTAATCATGTTGTTCGTTGCAGTGCTGATCACAGTCTTCCCAGCCTTGATTGTGTATTGAACTGTTTGACGATCGGCTCAGGAACATGGCTCAAAGCGGAGCACAACTTTTCCTGATGATTGCTTGAATATCTTATGATGAGGCCACTCGAAGGGGCCTGTGCATACTCGTCGAAGACCCAAACTCGCGGATTCAGTCCGGCGATGATTTGGGGGTTTGGTCCCATGAGACCAAAGGGGAGGAAGACCAGAGCGAGGGAGGCTAACGCCGGCTCAAGGTCAAAAATAGAGAGGAATATTATGTTTAAGAAAGCATCCATCGCCGTTGGTATGATGTTAGCACTTGCGGCCCCTGCTGTCGCACAACAGGAGCTAAAAGCTGCTATGGTCGCCGCCATGGGAGAGGCTATTGAAGACGACCGTTACCCAGGCGTCATCACCAAATACGGCCTGCCCGCACCAGATTTGTCTAACCCGACATTGGTGAACTCGCGTGACCACCCATACCCTGAGGCAACCGAGGGTTCACTGCTGTCCCATGTTCTCAACACAAAGAGTTTCCGCATCGGTTGGATCGGTGTTGGCGCGCCATGGGCAATCCCTAGCGAGGCGGATGCATCCATCCCCGAAGGGCTGTCGGTCGATTACTGGCACATCATGCTTGAGAAGCTGAACAATCACTACGACACGGACATCAAGTTGGATTGGGTGGAATATACAGACTCTGCGGGTAACAATGACATGTACCGCTGGCTGGCTACATCTGATGACCTCGATTGCACAGCCGAAGGGCGCGAGGTTAACGGGTGTTACGACGTGATTGGTGGCGCATATGCTATCAACAAGCGTCGCAAAGGTATCTCTGATATCTCCCCTGCGTATTACCCGTTGAATATGTCGGTCGTGCGTACCAATGTCCCGCTGCCTGATGGTGTTGGCCCGCTGAACACGGCTGATGAAATCCGCGCGGCGATGGCTGACCCGAAGATCAACATTGTTCTCGCAGGCTTGCCGGATACTGGTGAAGATTCCATTTTGTCGAACTTCACCAAAGAATATGGGGATACTTTCACCCATATCGACCGGACGCCGGGATCTAAAGTTATGGAGTTTGCCCAAGATTCCAAAGAGGCACACTTCGTTCTGGGAACAAACGTACGCATGGCGTCCATGCGGTTCTCGCTGCCTGAACTCTGCTCCAACTGCGATATCATTCCGAACCTGACCATCTTTGGCGGCGTTGGGTTTGCAACCGCGTTGACGGAGTAAAGGCGAACGGAACGCAATACCTATCCGTCTGGTAACAGATCTCGGTCCAGACATTAAAAATTCGGCGCACAGGGTATTCAATTGCCTTGTGCGCTGATCATCTAAATCTCAGACCTTTAGAATACCGCCGCACGCTCTATAATGTAATATAGGCGAGGGAAGCCATGACTTCCCCATAGAGAAGAGCGGCGTCTTGAAGTCAGATACACCAACCATAAAGCGACAACATCTTCGTAACATTCGGACCAGTAACAGGGCGCGGATACTACAGGTGTTACGTGGACCCGGTCCAGTGTCACGACAAGAACTAGCCGAACGCCTTGATCTAACGCCGGCGACAATGTCTCGTATATCCAAGGATCTGATCGCTGACGGTATATGTCACGAAACCCCTCTTGCTCGAGATGGGACCCACCGTGGCAGACCCAGCAGGGCCCTGTGCATCAACCCGCAAGGCGGGTTACTCATTGCGATTAGCATTTCATCCTTTTCAAGGATGATTTCCGTGATCGACATCTCTGGTCAGCAACATGAGCAGACTAAAATTCCTAAGCACGTGACCTGCACTGGTCACGACACCGTAGAGTTTGTCGGTAAATATATCGACGGGTTGGTGTCAGCCAACAAGCTGGATCGTCGACTTATTCTTGGCGCGGTAATGACGATCCCAGGGTCAATTAACCTGCAATCTGGCTTTTTGACGAAGTCAGTCTTGTTGAACTGGCCTGAATTCGCGATTGAGGAGCGCCTGTCAGAGAGGTTGGGGTGCCACGTGCGTGTTGAGAACAATGGCGATGCCTTGTGCCGGCACTTCATGGATACGCATCAAGTCGTTGATGAGCAGCACTCTTGTGTATTCTTGGCTCACGTTTCCGAAGGCATGGGCGCAAGTATCGCCATGGGTGGTCGAATAGTCAGACGTCTGGCAGATGAGGGGTGGATCAACGACATCAAGATATCCGCCTCACCGTCAAACGGCGACAATGCGCAAAGGTTAGGTGATCTTACGTCTGGTCGTGCGATCTTGCGTTGCGCTCTAAAGGCGAATGAAGCGGTTAAAAGGAACGGCGTTGAATTCGGTCCCATGATTCAAGAAGCCGTTGCTCTTGCCAATCAAGATGCCGGCTCGATCGCCTCTACTTTTTATGACCGCGGGTGCATATTGGGGGCAAACCTTGTTCCGTTGACGACAGCGATTGCACCAGAAGTTATCGTTCTAGCGGGGCCAGTGCTGGGTGCACAGGTGTATTCGCAGGGCGTGAGGGCAGGGTACGAAAAAGCTGTGGCTGAGATGAATTTGCAGCCCAGCAAAATCATCGTAAGTGACGCGAGCTATAGCGATGCCGCTGAAAACTTAGCGCTTCATGATTTTTTCCTCTCGGGTGCATATCACGGCTAACCACGAGCATGACTCTTTCTGCTTCGCTGAAATCTGCGAATCTTACGTGAACTCAAAAATCGCATCACGCTAATTTTATTGGCACTTATCAGCGCTCTACGGCTTCGTCTGTAACTCCCGGAGAAACTATCTTGACAGGAGGTTGTTTCGAAAACTACATTTAATTACATCATGTAAATTATCATGAGTGAATGCTGAATATCAACCAATGGAACTGCTGCGGGGCGGAGAAGGTCGCGCGGCACATCACTTTCCTGGGGAGAAAAAAATGCTAACGAGAAGAAAATTACTCAAGACTGGCACAGCCTTTGCAACAGCAGGGGTTGCATCACCGTTTGTCATTACGTCCGCACGAGCTGCGGCAGATCACAAATTGACGTTCGGCCATACATTTGGCGCCGCGACCGAACAGTATATGATTACAGGCCTGTCACAGTTCAAAGAAGCCGCTGAGCGCTATTCAAACGGAGCGCTTGAAGTCGATATCCACGAGGCCGGTAGCCTTGGCGGGCAAAATGTTCTGCCACAAAAGGTCCTGACAGGCGCGGTGCAAGGATGCCAGTTGTCCACTGGTAACTTTGTAAACTACTCAGAAGTCTACAATATTCTCGATTTCCCATTCCTGTTCAATTCGAATGATTCCTTCGAGAACGCGATCCAAACCGAAGAATTCCGCAACTCTGATTTCCTCAGCCGACCAGCGTCCAGTGGGTTCCAAGTGGTTCCTGGCATGTGGGCTAACGCTGGTTTCCGCGTATTGGGCATTTCGAACAAAGTAGACCGTACAGTGCGTAGTCCAGGCGATTTGGAAGGCCTGAAAGTCCGTACAAACGGTACGCGTGTTGAAGACGTCATGTTCAACCTCACCTCCGCCAACCCTGTCTCGATTGCATGGGGCGAAGCCTATCAAGCAATGCAACAAGGCGCCGCTGACGCCCTTAGTGTTGGCTTGGGTCCCCTGACCGCCAGCAAAATTTACGAGACGTTGAGCAGTGCGACAATGTACGAGCTGAACTTCAACTGCCACATCACAGTGCTGGATCGTAACTGGTACGCGGCTTTGCCTGATGACATCCAAGCAGCCATCATGCGCGCGGGTGCGGAAAGCTATGAATTCCAACGCAAGCAGCAACTGGCAGCTAACGAAGAGATGGTTAAACTTTGGACTGACTCAGGCATCGAAGTCATCACGCTGTCGGACGATGAGAAGTCCGAGTGGGTATCCGCAATGGGCCACCAACGCAGCGAATATGACGAGTTGAAAGACGCGTTCGGCCGCGAGGCGTTAGATACCGTCGTCAGCTTACAAGGCTAATATCCTTCGCGGCGGGGGCTAATTCCTTCCCGCCGCGACAGCCACCAAATATGCCTCCTCGTGAAAGTAACCTTCCAGATGCAAACTGAAGCCCACAGCAACGGGTTCGTTCGTTTTATCGACGGATCCCTTGTGAAGATATTGGTCGTCTCGGCCTACGCGTATTTCTTCCTGATCATCTTGTCAGAAGTTTTCATGCGGTACTTTTTCGCACATTCAACCAATTGGGGAGAGATGACCGCGCGGTACTCCTTCGTATATTTCGCCTATATCGCCGCCGCTGAAGCCTTTCGTCATGACGAGCACATTCGTATTGACCTGTTGCCAAACAAGCTGGGACCAACGGGGCGTAAGGCGCTGGAAACATACAGTGACTTCCTCTGTATCCTAATCTCGATCGCGGTGATCTACTACTCGATCAAGCTGATGAACATCCAGCAGATGGCCAACATTCGCATGCATGCTTTGCCGTTGAATATGTCATGGGCGCAACTCGCACTGCCAGTTGGTTGGGGCTTGATGATCATACGAATTTTGCAACGGGCGCAGCGGAGGTTTTTCCCGAAACCTGAATTTGATGGAGGGATTACAGCGTGATTGATCTCAGTAACATGCAAGTCGCATCAATCGTCATCGTGTTGATGTTGATCCACCTCGTCATAGGTCTGCCGTTGTTCATTGTGCTCGCTATGGGGTCGCTATCACTGATGCTGCTGACGGGCGCATACTCATTGAGCAGCCTTAGCACGACATTGTTTGCCTCCCTCGACAGCTGGGCACTGCTTGCCTTGCCACTGTTCATTTTGGCGGGAGAGATCATCTCTCGCGGCCGAATAGCTCGTGACCTCGTCGGGTTGGGCGAGGCGCTCGTCGGGTGGCTCAAAGGCGGCTTGGGGATGGCGACTATCTTCGGGTGTTTCTTCTTTGCAGGCACCAGTGGGTCAAGTTCTGCTGACACAGTTACTATCGGCAAAATCATGGTGCCAGCCTTGACTGACCGCGGATACAACAAGAGCTATGCGGCCTCGCTCGCAGCATCTGGCGGTATCTTGGGCGTGATCGTGCCGCCA
Organism: Litoreibacter sp.; assembly: GCF_039974535.1. Classification (GTDB taxonomy): domain Bacteria; phylum Pseudomonadota; class Alphaproteobacteria; order Rhodobacterales; family Rhodobacteraceae; genus Litoreibacter. Next base: position 41,428 of record NZ_JBDWIU010000017.1, read on the forward strand.
AGCTTGATATTTATCATCTATGGCATCGCGACGGGCACCTCGGTGGGCGATTTGTTCATCGCTGGCGTAGTACCGGGTTTGTTGGTCGCATTGAGCTTATGTGTTGCGAACTACATCGTGTGCTCTTTCTCAAGCTGGGGTGCGAGTGAGCGCACGCCGTTCTCAGGCTCGAAGGCGTTAACTGCGATCTGGCGCGCACGCTATGGTTTTGGCGCACCCTTTGTTATTCTCGGTGGCATTTATGGGGGGTTCTTTACACCCACAGAGGCCGCAGCCGTTGCGGTGTTCTACGTGATGGTTGTCGAGCTGGTGATTGTCCGCGAAGTGAGCTTCAAAGAGATCGGAAGCATTTTTCTCAACGCGTCCAAAACCACGGGTATTCTAGCACCAATCATCGCTTTCTCGATCTTGTTCGCTGAAGTTCTGGCAGTTCTTCGAGTGCCCGGAGCGATTGTTGAGGCGTTCACCTCATATGGAACAGGCCCTGTGACTTCGGTGGTTCTGATTGTCTTGATGCTCTTGCTCGTAGGTTGCTTGTTGGAACCTATCGCGGCGATCCTTGTGATCATGCCGATCCTCTACCCCATTGGGCAGCAGCTTGGATTTGATCCGGTACATTTCGGCGTGTTCGTGGTTACGACCTTATCGGTTGGCTTCATCACCCCGCCGGTGGGGATCAATTTATTCGCGGCCTCAGCGGTCAGTGGAGAACCCTTCATGCGCATTGCTCACAAGGCATTTCCTGCCTTCGGTGCCTTGATCGTGGTTTGCTTCGTGATCGCCTTCTCACCGTCGCTGATCTTGTGGTTCCGATGAACATATTGGGCACCGCAAAAAACCTTAACGCGCTGTCTTTCTGCGCACTTAATTCAAATGCCAACTGAAGGAGATATTCTATGGCCCCTCCCAAATCAATCAACCACCTGAAATACGCAAACCTGCCGCAGGTTGCACGGGGTATTGGAATCGTTAATCAACCAATCGCCAGCAAAGAGATCGGTGCGCGGTCACTGCATTCCGGCATCACTGTTATGCCCGCCAAAAGCGCTGTTCCGCCTCACATCCACAATGCTGAAGAGCAGGTCACTGTGCTTGAAGGCACGATGCGGATCATTTTGGACGGCGACAAAGAAGTCTTTTGCAGCAAATACGATTCCACCTTTATCTCCCCCGGTGTTCAACACGAGTTGATCAATGACACCGATGAAGAGGTCATCGCCATGGTGATCTATGGCAGCGCAAACGTGAACCGGACATTCTCGGAAACGGGTGAAACCGTCGAAATCGGCTCAGATCGCGACAAGTTTCCTGCAAACTAACTGCGATACGCAGGATGCAATCCGTCTCCCTAAGGCCTTGCATCCTGCAACTAAGGAGAACCCTGTGACACCTGAAACGATTGGCCAAAAGGGCGGGCTTTATTGCTACCTGATAACCCCCTTCAACGAGGCGGGGAACGTGGATTTCGCGACTTTGGAACGCTACACCGACGCCATCATATCCGGCGGTGCAGATGGTGTGACATGTGTGGCAAGCACGACAGAAGGGGTCTATCTTACTGAGGCCGAACGTTTCGCGGTCACCAAGGCAGTGTGTGATACCACCGACGGGCGCGTGCCCGTGAATGTGGCTGTTGGTGACTTCTCAACACGGCAGGTCAACCATTGGGCGGATCAAGCTCAGAAAGTCGGGGCGTCTACATTGATGCTCGAGATGCAAACTTATCTGCCGGACATTCATTTTCAAGACGTGATCCAGCACTACCAATCGGTTTCTGACAACGTTGATATTCCAATCCGGCTCTACAATATTCCGCGGACCACGCGGTACGACATGACGCCAAAGATGATTGCAGAGCTTGCAGCGGTAGATGGGATCGATTCCGTAAAAGACGCCACCGGAGACCCGCACAGAGTTCGCGACATTATCGCCCTAACGGGGGATCGTTTCGCGCTCTACACTGGCCTGCATTTTGTCGCTCGCGAAAGCTACAAATACGGGGCAATTGGCTGGGAAGCAGCATACCACCCGCTTTTCAACGACGACATGGTAACGCTGCACCAGCAACTGCGGGCAGGGGATGCAGCAGCGGCCACACTCTACAAAAAGATGGAGCCGCTTTTCGTCTTCTTCCGCCAATACGGCGTGCCTCAATGCATTCGCGCGATGTCTGCATGGTCCAATCTGAATTTAGGTCAGGCCCGCGCACCTTTGCCCAACCTTTCGGAACAGCAATCGAGCCAGCTCAAATCCCTTATGATGGATTTGAAATACATTTAGCTCTGGATCACGTTGCAGTCACAATTTCGAACTCTGCACTACCCTGAAGCAAGACCATCGGGATTGTCATTTTTCATCCCGTTTCTTGATAGGCGGTATAGCTTCAAGCGCGTTGTTTTTCGGTCATCATATCAAGATGAGCATTGAAATCGGTTTCTGAAACCTCCTCACCAAGTGCGCGCAACACGTAGGCTTGCTGGCTTTCCGGAGCGAGACCGCCAACGGGTGGGTCGCGATCCAGACTTGTCGGAAATGGATACCCTTCTGCCGTAGCACCGATGGCGGCACGCAGTTCCGATGGGGTCAGGGAGCCTGATTGATGTGCCTTCAAAGCATGGGAATAAATCTGTTTGCACATTGCCTTTCGGTCAACCGCTTCCAACACCCGCCCCATGGCCGAT
>NZ_JBDWIU010000018.1:0-3673 GCF_039974535.1 Litoreibacter sp.
GACATCAAGCGCGCGACGCGCAAGCATTATTCATCCGAAGAGAAGATCAGGATCGTGCTGGATGGCCTGCGTGGCGAGGATAGCATTGCAGAGCTGTGCCGCCGTGAGGGGATTTCGCAAGGCATTTACTACAAATGGTCAGGTTGCTCCGGTTCCGCATCCGCGTGTCATCACGAAAGACACACATTGCTATGACAACGACGCAGAAACGATCTGTGGCGAAACACGTGCAACATCTGATTCCCGTGGCAACACCATTCGTGTCATGAAGATGGACTACGACCGAACAGACGTTGGAACCACAGCCCAAGGACGTGAAACAAAATACAGCTTCGACCTGATGGATCGGCTGGTCGGCGTAACGGACCCAGGCGGAGCACAGTGGACCTATACGCATGACTTTAAAGGCAACCGCCTCACAGCGGATGATCCGGGCCTTGGGTTCTGGACGATGGAATACGACGCCAATGACAACCTGACAAAACAATACGACGCCAAGGGGCAGACGATTGAATTCACCCATGACGCGCTGGATCGCGTCCTGTCCAAAACTGTCGCCTGGACGGACGGCGCTAACGCCACGCAAACTGATGTCATCACCTACGCATACGATGAAGCGAACCCAGACCTGTTGGGCGGCAACAACATCGGTCAACTCACCACGCTCAGTGGGGCGCACAACACGATCCGCTATGGGTATGACAACGCCGGAAACACAGTGGCGGAAGAACACAGTGTCCCCCTGAACGGAACGACCTACGAATACAACTTCACCCGCGACATGCATCCCAGCGGGGCGCTGATTGCACAAACGCTTCCGACGTCTTCAAACGGCGACACCTTCACCACACCGGACTTCAAATACGATGCCGCGGGCCGACTGACCGAATTTGGCACTTGGCTGACAGGCACAACATACGACACCCGCAGCAACCCAACGCTAAAGACTTTTGGTAACGGTATGACCGAAGAACGGATGTACGACGCACAACAAGGGTGGATCGACGAAATCCGCGTGCTCGGAACGACAGGCGGCACACGCGAGCTCGCCAAATACTGGCGCAGTCAAGCGGGGCGGATCAACCGACACCGCACGTGGCTGGTGCAGGATCAATACAACTACTGCTACGACTACGCGGGGCGCTTAACCGTAGCAGCTGATCTGATCAGCGCCAACAAGACCTGCGACACCATCGGAACATGGGAAGGCACCGAACTGCGCGACCAGTTCTTCACCTATCGGCGCGACGGGTCCATGGCCTCCAATAGCCACGTGGGCGACTACATCTACTCCGGCTCGCCCGTGGCTCATGCGCCTGCGTCCGTCGAGGGCCAAGCGCTCACCTATGACGCCAACGGCAACATGACACTGGGGCTGAACGGCAAAACGATGACCTATGACGGCGAAAATCGCCCGCCCTCGGTCACGCTTGGGGTGAACACCTCTGGCTACGTTTACGGCGCAGATGGCACGCGGCTGACGAAGCTGGAACAGATCGGCACGCAACCGCAAAGCACGACGCTCTATGTCGGCGGCGTGGAAATCCGTGACCCGGGTGTGAATGAGGTCGTGCTGGCCTATCCCCATGAAAACGTGCGCTTAAAGTTCGCCAATGCCAACAGCACGCCCGAGGTCAGCTACCTCTTCCGCGACCACCTTAACTCGGTCCGCATGATTGCGGGTGAAAACCAAAAGATCGAAGAACGCTCGACCTACAAGCCGTTTGGCGAGGAGAACGAAAGCGTTCTGGCCGCCAGCAAAGCCCAGGAAACCATCGGCTGGATCGGAGAACGGCACGACGCAGGTGCCGGGCTGCAATACCTGAACGCGCGGTACTACGATCCGGAGCTGGGGCTGTTTATCCAGCCCGATTGGTTTGAAGTGACGCAGGCTAGGGTTGGGACGAATAGGTATTCCTATAGCTTCAATGATCCGGTGAATTTAATGGATCCGGGGGGGAATGATGTCACCTACGGTAGTGATGGTTCAGTCACTCAGCATGACGTAGATAGTGAAGGAAATAGAACCGCCGTTTCTCATAGTTTTGGCAGTCACAACGGGTACATGGCTGCTATTTCTGAAGCAAATAATGCAGGGCATGCAACCCTTAGTGGCTATGCGCGAGGTGTTCATGGCTACTACGGGAGCACTGAAAATGGGCTAGCAATAAGTGACCAAAGTACAATGTATTTTGGTGCAAAGGCTATTCAAGTACTCAACAATGCCATGCGAGCATGCAAAGGGAAGTGTGCGAAACACCTCGATAGAGTTCTGAAACCCGTTGATCGGTTGTTTAAAGTAACTCTGAGGAAAGCTAGCGATAGAGTTATAGAACGAACAAAGACATTATTTTCGTCTAGTCAGAGAGCACAGAATGCGAGAGATTTAGCTAACAAAGCAGAACATATTTTCGGTCGGAAAAACTTGGACAAACATCAGATGCAAGGCTTATTAGATGCATTTAGAGGCGACAAGACGGCTGCAGCTAAGGCTCTGATGGCTGCTGCAAATAGGGCGGTCAAAACAAGTAGTACCGCTAAGATGACCAAAGATGGTCTTTATGGAGCCGTCGTTTCGGTTAGGGGGGTACAAGTTCAAGTATCAGGTCGCGTTATAGATGGCGTAACGCGGCTTGGGACCGCAAGTATGGATATGTCGAGGCCGCTATGGAAGTGAACACAACTAAGCCGAATTTAATAGAGAACGCTGTACTTGAGTGTTTTAAGGAGAATTATCCAAGTGCTTTTGACGCAAAAAGGTATTTTGTCGTCGATAGGGAAGTTAGCATAGGAGGCTTTGCTACAGATGTAGCTGTTTCCGAAGCACCTCTTGACGATACCCGCGAAGATAAGAGTTGCCCAAACATGTTTCTGCTTGAAGACGGGGATTACGTGGGCGATGTATACGTAACACACTTCGAAAGCGGTGAAGTAAATTGGATAGAAATGGCGCTGTACGAAAAAGTGATTTCAGAACTGACAGGCGAGCTTGCCATTGTCTGGAGAGCTTAAAAAATTCCAGACAATGACCAAAGCAAAGCCTTTAGACTCCGGCATCTCCCTCCTCGAAGTCATGGTCGCCCTCGCCATCATCGCCATGGTCGCAGCCCTCGTCGCCCCCCGCGTCATGGGCAGCTTTGGACGCGCGAAATCCAAAGCCGCAGAAATCCAACTTACCAACATCAAAGGCGCGTTACAGCTGTATTACCTCGACGTTGGCCAATACCCCTCGGAAACCGACGGCCTCAGCGGACTGCTCATCCAGCCCACCACTGTCAACGACTGGAGCGGACCCTATATCGACGACGCTGACGACATCCAAGATCCATGGGGCCGCCCCATCCGCTACATCTTCCCCACAGAAAACGGCGGCTTCGGCCTGCTCAGTCTTGGCCGCGACGGCCAACCCGGGGGCACCCAAGAGGACAAAGATATCGAGGGCTGATCACCCCGCCACCAACACCACAAAGAACCCAAAGGCCAGAAACGGCCCAAACGGCACCGCAATCTGCCCTCCGTCCCCCATAAGCCGCCCGCGCCCCACGAGTGCCACCACGATCCCCGCACAAGACGCGATCAGCAGCACATAAGGCAAACAAAAAACTCTTTCGAACCGCACCCGTGATTTGGGGGATGACCTATTTGAAAGGAGTGTGACAAAACATATTATAAG